>JAYQSQ010000012.1:0-373364 GCA_038146985.1 Alphaproteobacteria bacterium | reverse complement strand
GTGGCGCTCGGCAATCAGGAGGCCGGGGCCGCGATAGTCCCGGGCGCCGTGGTCGCCGGGGCGTAGCGCGCCGGCGAGGGCGGAGCGGCGGGCGGGGAGCGCCGGGGTCGTGCCGTCAGGCATGGAGCCGCTCCCCTTCCTTGTCGTAGAAGACCGGATCAACGATCCGCACTTCGACCGCCTCGTCGCGCAACGGATACATGGCCCAGACGGTTTCGCCCGCGCGCGCCATGCCGCCTTCGACGAGGCCGAGGGAGATCGGGTGACCCAGGGTCGGACTGAGATAGGCGGAGGAGGAGACATGGCCGAGCTTGGGGACCGGCGGTGGCACGCTCGGGTCGGCGACCAAGATCGAGCCGGCCCGCGCGCGGGTTTTGCCGTCCACCGGCACCAGGCCGACGAATTTGGGACGGGCGGCATCGGTCAGCCCCTCGCGCCCCATCATGTGCCGGCCGATATAGTCCTTTCGGGTGCTCGCCATGCGCCCGAGGCCGAGATCGTCGGCGGTGGTTCGGCCATCGAGTTCGCCGCCGGCCACATGGCCTTTCTCGATGCGCATGATCGCCATCGCCTCGGTGCCGTAGGGAAGGATCCCGTGCGCCGCTCCGGCTTCCATCAACCGCTCCCAGACCAGGCGCCCGTAATCGGCGGGAACGTTGATCTCATAGGCAAGTTCGCCGGAGAAGCTGATCCGGAACACCCGGGCGAAGGCGCCGGCGATGGTGGTCTCGCGCACGCCCATGAAGGGCAGCGCCTCGTTCGAAACGTCGAGCCCTTCGACGGCCGCGGCCAGCACCTCTCGGCTCTTCGGACCGGCCAGCGCCATCGCCGCCCATTGCTCCGTCACAGAGACGATCTTGACGTCAAGCTCCGGCCAGTGGATCTGGAGATACTCCTCCATATGGCTCATCACCGCGCCGGCATTGGCGGTGGTTGTGGTCATGAAATAGTGGTTCTCGCCGATCCGGGACGTGGTGCCGTCATCGAAGACCAGCCCGTCGTCGCGCAGCATGATGCCGTAGCGCGCGCGCCCGACCGCCAGGGTCTTCCAGCCGTTGATATAGAGCCGGTTAAGGAACTCGGCGGCATCAGTGCCCTGGACATCGATCTTGCCGAGGGTGGAGACGTCGACCATGCCGACACTGGCTCGGGTGCCGGTCACCTCGCGGGCGATGGCGCGGTCGAAGTCGGCCTTCACGTTTTGCTCGCCGTCGCGCAGATAGTATTGCGGGCGCAGCCACTGGCCAGCTTCGACGAAGATGGCGCCGTTCTCAGCGTGCCAGTCATGCATGGCGGAGCGGCGGGTCGGAGCGAAATGCCTGCCGATGTCGCGCCCGGCCAGCGGTCCGAAGGCGACGGGGCTGTAGGGCGGGCGGAAGGTGGTGGTGCCGACCGCCTCGATCGGCTCGCCGCGCGCCTCGGCCATGAGGGCATGGCCGTTCATGTTCGAGGTCTTGCCCTGATCTGTTCCCATGCCCAGCGTGGTGTAGCGCTTCAGATGCTCCACCGAGACATAGCCCTCGCGATGGGCCAGCTCGACATCGCTTGCGGTCACGTCGTCCTGCAGGTCGACGAATTTCTTGCCCGGTCCCGGCACCTGCCAGAGCGCGACAAGCGGCTTGGTCTCTTGGTTTTCCGCCGCCGGCGTTTCGATTGGCTTTGCCTCGAAGCCGAGCAGGCACGCCGCTTCAGCGCCGGCCGCTCCACCTTCATGGAGGCAATCGGCGAGAGCAAACGAACCCGCCGCCGCGCCGGCGGATCGTTCCGCCTGTCTAGGTTCGCCCGGCACGAAGCCGGCGATGGTTGGATCATAGACCGGCCGGGCGCCGGAATGGCTGTGCAGATGCACGTTCGGGCTCCAACCGCCGGAGACCGCCAGCAGATCGCAGGAGAGATTGAAGCTGTTCCCGGTAACCGAACGGCCGTCGGCGCTGATCGGGGCGATGTCGACGCTGTGGAGCGCGAGATAGCCCCGGGTGCCGATGACCGCCGATCCTGTGAGGCATTCGATCCCCGCGGCTTCGGCCCGGCTCTTGAGCGCCGGGTTTCCGCCGGGGCGGCTGTCGACCACTGCATGCACCGAAATGCCGGCGCGGGCGAGGTCCATGGCGGTCGCGTAGCCGTCATCGTTATTGGCAAAGACCACCGCGCGCTTACCCGGCTGAACCGCAAAGCGGTTGACATAGCTGCGGGCCGCCGAGGCCAGCATGACGCCGGGCCGGTCGTTGTTGGCGAAAACCAGAGGCCGCTCGGTCGCGCCGGTCGCGAGCACCACGCGTTTCGCCCGGAAATGCCAGAGCCTCTGGCGCACAGCGAAGGCGGGCGGGATCGCCAGATGGTCGGAAACCCGCTCCACCGCCGCGATCACATTGCCGTCGTAGTAGCCGAAGCCCATGGTCCGGGTCATCACGGTGACATTGGCAAGGCTGTCGAGCTCCGCCGTCGCCGCCCGCACCCAATTCATTGCCGGCGCGCCGCCGAGGGTCTCGCGGTCCGAGCGCAGCCGTCCGCCGAGGGCATCGCTCTCTTCCAGCAAGGTCACCCGGGCGCCGGAACGGCCCGCCGACAGGGCCGCCGCGATCCCCGCCGGACCGCCGCCGACCACCAGCACGTCGGAGTGGGCATGCATCTTGTCGTAGCTGTCCGGGTCGGCGAGCGTCGTGCCGCTCCCCATGCCGGCGGCCTTGCGGATGAAATGCTCGTAAAAGTGCCAGCCCGGCAGGCCCATGAAGGTCTTGTAGTAGAACCCGGCGACGAAGACGGGCGAGAGCAGGGAATTCACCTGCATCACGTCGAGCACAAGGTCGGGCCAGCGGTTCTGGCTTCTGGCCTCGAGGCCAGCGAACAGCTCAACCGTCGTCGCCCTGGTATTCGGCTCATGCCGGCCACCGGTCCTGAGTTCGACCAGCGCGTTGGGTTCCTCGGGGCCGGCGGAAAAGATGCCGCGCGGGCGGTGATACTTGAAACTGCGGCCGACCAGGCGCACCCCATTGGCAAGTAGTGCCGAGGCCAATGTGTCGCCCTGGTAGCCGTTGTAGGACTTGCCGTCGAAGGTGAAGGGAAGCGGTGCCAACCGGTTGATCGCGCCACCTTCCTCCAGTCGGAAGGGCTGTTCCACCCGGCGCGGCAGCAGGACGCTTGGGATGAGCGAGCGCGGGGAGATCATGAGCCGCTCCCCGCTTTGCCGGACAGATCTTCATGCGGCAGGCCGCTCGCCAGCACCTCATGGGTCAGGGTGTTGCGCAGTACCCGGATGAAGGCGCGGCAACCCTGGATATGCTGCCAGATCTCCTGGTGCGGGCCGCGCGGGTTGTCGCGGATATAGACGTAGTCGAACCATTCCTCGGCGCCGCTCTCGCCCCCATGGGCCGGGCGCACCTTGGTGGCGTCGCCGATATAGCTGAACTCCTCATGGTCGCGCAGACCGCAATACGGGCAATCGAGCCTGATCATCGCGCCCTCCTAGTGTCGGTTCGGGTAGGGGCCGGCGCCCCGCTCGTCGACCAGATAGCCGCGCCGGAATCGCTCAAGATTGAGCCCGGCGTTCAATTCGTGCGGCGCGTCGTTGGCGATGGTGTGGGCGAAGACCCAGCCCGAGCCCGGCGTCGCCTTGAAGCCGCCGTAGCACCAGCCGCAATTGAGGTAGAGATTGTCGATCGGTGATTTGCCGATGATCGGGCTGCCGTCCATGGACATGTCCATAATCCCGCCCCAATGGCGCAGCACGCGGAGCCGGGAAAGGCTCGGGATCATCGCCAGGCCAGCGCTCATGACATGCTCGATCATCGGCGTGTTTCCGCGCTGGGCGTAGGAGTTGACATGTCGATGTCGCCGCCGAAGACCAGGCCGCCCTTGTCCGACTGGCTGACATAGAAATGCCCGGCCCCGAAGGTGACCACGGTATCGATCATCGGCTTCAGCGGCTCCGAGACGAAGGCCTGCAGCACATGGCTTTCGATCGGAAGCTTCATGCCGAGCTTGGCCGCAAGGTGCTCCGGTACGGCCCGCGACCGCGAACCCGACCTTGCCGCAGCCGATGTCGCCCCGCGTGGTCTCGACGGCGGTGATGCGGTTGCCTGGAGTTTGAAGCCAGTCACCTCGCAGTTCTGAATGATGTCGACGCCCAGCCGGTCGGCACCGCGCGCGGCCCCAGGCCACCGCGTCGTGCCGGGCGGTACCACCGCGCGGCTGCTTCAGCCCGCCATAGATCGGGAAACGCGCGTTCTCGGAGAAATCCAGATACGGCATCTCGCGCTGTACCTGCTTACGGTCCAGCAGTTCGGCATCAATGCCGTTCAGCCGCATGGCACTGCGCGCGCGCCGCGCGAAGGCGTCCATCTGAGAATCGGAATGAGCGAGGTTGGTGACGCCCCGCTGGCTGAACATGACGTTGAAGTTTAGCTCATGGCTCAGCTGTTCCCAGAGTTGCAGCGACTTCTCGTAGAAATGCGCGTCCTCCTCAAGCATGTAGTTGGAGCGCACGATGGTGGTGTTACGCCCGGTATTGCCGCCGCCGAGATACCCTTTCTCGAGTACCGCGATGCGCCCGACATTGTGGTTCTTGGCCAGGTAGAAGGCGCTGGCCATGCCGTGTCCGCCGGCCCCGACGATGATCACGTCGTAGCTTTTTCGCGGTTCCGGATCACGCCAGGCCCGCCGCCAATCCCGATGACCGGTCAGCGCATGGCGAAGCAGACTGAATGCCGAATATTCTGCCATTAGCCGAGAATTCCCGAGGCTCTAGGTCGTTGAAGGCGCGGAAATGCCCCTCCGCGCTTGTAGCATCGCGTGAACAGGGCAAAAAGCCCAATACGGACAACCTGAGCCGGGATCTGGGTGATACGGGACCTCAACTGCCCGGAGGCACGTGACGGAAGCGGCTTCGACCGGAGGCTCGGGCCATGGTTCAAAAAACCGGCACCTACTTCGTCTTATCCGCCAATATCGCGGTGATGGCCGCCGAGAGCCGGCCAGCTTCGCTTGCCATGGCCTCCACAATGGTATGGACCGGCCGACGCAGGATGTTTTCCAAGGTCAAGCCGTCGCCGTCCTTTTCTGAATTGGCGATTACCTGGTCGACCAGGGTGGCGAATTCACGTTCCAGGATATTCATGCGGGTTGGATTGCTCGCCAGCCAGCGGGCCGCATTGGTCCGGATCGGGCCCAGGCTTTCGTCGGCCTTGATGAACTCCTTCACGCGAGTTCCCGTCGCGTCGGGGCCGAGACGGGCGATCATCTCGATGCTGATCCAGGCGAACCACCAGCGCCAGGGATCGGCGCGCAATTCCCCATCGTCATAGACGTCCTGGAGCAGGTGCAAGGTGGTCATCGGGGCTTCTGGTTTCAGTCGGATGACCTGCGGCGGCAGAGCGGTGACGGTCAATGCTTGAAGGCGCCGGTCCTGATCCTTTCGGGAAAACAGGCCTTGAGTCTTCGCGCCACGCAGTCCCGCTAGGACCATGAGTTGCTCGGTTTCGGTCACCTCGAACCAATGACGCAGGGCCATCGCCATGCCGCGAATCTGATCGTGCATCGTCGAGGCTTCCGGCATACGCATCCTCCGCAAGCTATGTTATAGTGTTCTCGGTGGTTTAGGGAGGTGGGATCGCGTGGCCGGTGCGCAATAACCGTGCGCGACGAATTTCCTTGGATTGACTGCACTAAACGGTGAGGATCGGCAACGAACCGGCGGCAAGCCGGGACGACTCTCGGAACCGGTGTTCCGGCATCCGGGTCGGCGCAATTTGAGGGGGAGCCTTCGGGCTCGCGACGTATGGAAAATTCGGAACTGGGATTGTTCGGTCGCGCCGGTCATGCCGTAAACCACTTTTTCCGCGACCGAGAGATCATCCTGCGGTCCGAAGGACAAATCCGGTATTTCACCCTCACAAGGCGCCTGCAATTGTCGCTTGTCGTGGGATGGGTTCTGCTGGCCGGATGGGTCGGTTTCGCGACCGTTGGCTATCTGAAGCAGTTTTCCCTGATCGAAGCCAAGAACCAGGCGATCTGGCGTTCACAGGCCTCCTATCGTGAGCTTCTCGACCAGGTCTCCGACTATCAGCTTTCGATTGTCAGCATCACACGGGATCTGAAGGAGACCCAGGCGCATCTGAGGCGGCTGTTCGATCAGAACGAGACCCTGAAGCACACGCTCTATTCGACCGAGACCGAGTTGAAACTGACCCAGGTGGAGCGCGACCGGATCACCACCGGGCGCCATGCCTTGCGGGACCAGTTCGAGCTGCTTGGCAAGGAAGTGCGCCGGATGACCAGCAAGAACAACGCGCTGGAGAGTCATATCGGCAATCTGCGGGGCCATCTTGAGACGGTCGAGGCGGAAAAAGCCGAGATCGCCGCGGAGCGGCGGGCCATGGGCGACCGGCTCTGGCGCCTGAGCAACGAATTGCAAGGCTCGATCATGCGTGCCGAGCAGCTCGAGGCGACCATTGCATCGCTGCGCTCGGATCTGCGCAACGCGATGATCGGCAAGGGGGCCGCGGCGGTCGAGAACGACAATCTGCGTGCCAAGGTCGCCAATCTGGAAACCAGTCTGGCGGAGGAGGCCGAGCAGCACCGCGTGCAACTTGAGGCGATTTCGAAACGCGCGCTTGAGAATATTCACAAGCTTGAGGCGGTTCTGTCGCGCACAGGTCTGGATCTGCAGGAAATCGCGCCGCTGCCCAAGGGGACGATCATGGGACAGGGCGGTCCCTTCGTGCCCTATCATCCGGACATGCGGCCCAGCGAGGACGCGGATTCCGTAGAGGAGGAAATTCAGGCGAATATCGATCGCTGGATCCAGCTACGCGACGTCGTCGCCATGGTGCCGCTGATATCGCCTGTCGAAAATGGCTATGTTTCCAGCAGGTTTGGTCGCCGTAAGGACCCGATAACCAAGCGTTGGGCGATGCATAGCGGGTTGGATCTCGGCGGACAATACAAGACGCCGGTTCGCGCGACGGCGCCCGGAACGGTGGTATTTGCCGGCTGGCGCGCGTTTTATGGGCGGACCATTGATATCCAGCATGAAAATGGACTCATGACTCGGTACGCCCATCTGTATAGGATTAACGTCAAGCGAGGGCAAAAGGTCGATCTTGCCGAGACCATCGGGCTTCTGGGCAGCTCCGGACGCAGCACCGGCCCGCATGTTCACTACGAGATTCGGCACTTGGGTAAGGCACTCAATCCCAGGAAGTTCCTAAGGGCGACGCAAAATGTTCAATAGCAAAAAAGAAGTGACCACGCCGGCGGCCACCGTGCCGCGGAATGCCGCTCCGTCTCTGCTGAGCTCGGACCTTGTCGTCAACGGTAATCTCGAAAGCGACGGTGACATGCAGGTCGACGGCACGGTCGAAGGTGATATCAGGAGCAAGAAGCTGACGATCAGCGGTACCGCGGTGGTTCGCGGCTCCATTGAAGCCGAGTCTGTGGTCATTGCCGGGAATGTGACCGGCCAGATCAAGGCGCGCCACGTCACCCTGAACAAGAGCGCCAAGGTGATCGCCGACGTCATTCAGGAGCGTTTGACGATTGAGCCCGGCGCTTTCTTCGAAGGCAATTGCCGGCATTTCCCCGGCGAAGAGGAAAAGGCGCCACGGCGCATCGAAACCGCGGTGCCCGCCAAGCCCAACGGCTCAGGTACCCCGGTGACCCCGACCAAACCGGACGGTATTGCGACCAGCGACGCCGCCTGACGGTTGCCGGCAGGCTGATCCCGCTTGCCGGCGCCTTTAATCCGCGACCCTGGGTACGATCAGCGCATCGACCGCCGCCGCGCCCTTCGGCAGGACGATGAACGGGTTGACGTCGATGGAGTCGATAACATCGGCATTGGCGGCGGCGAAGACCGACAGACGTGAGAGCGCGTCGGCCAGCGCGTCGATATCCGAGGGCGGCGCGCCGCGCACACCGTCCAGCATGGCGCGGCCACGGATTCCGTCGATCATTCGCCGCGCCTCATCGGGGCCGAAGGGGGCGACCCGGAAGGTAACATCCTTAAGCACCTCGACGAAAACGCCGCCGATCCCGAACATCACCACCGGGCCGAAAACCGGGTCGCGGACCACGCCCATCACGGTTTCGACACCGCCCTTGATCATTTCGGCGACGATGACCCCGTCGATCCTGGCATCCGGCTTGGCGGTGCTGGCGCGCTCCAGAAGCGTGGCATAGCCATTGCGCACCGCGTCCTCGCCATCGATATTGAGCAGCACGCCGCCGATCTCCGTCTTGTGGGGCAGGTCCGGCGAGGCGATCTTCATGACCACCGGACCGGCGAAATCCTTCCAGGCGGCGACGGCTTCATCCGCGTCCTTGGCAAGAGTCTCGCGGGCCACCGGAATGCCGGCCGAGGCGATGATCCGCTTTGCCTCATGTTCGCCGACTGCCTCCTTGGGCGCGGGCAGGGCGCCAGAGGGCAGGGCGGGCGGCGCGTCGGGCCGGCCCCTGGCAAAGACCTCGCCGAAGTATCTCAGGCCCGCCATGGCCCGCACCGCGAGCGAGTGGTCCTCGAAGCAGGGATAGCCGATATCCTCGTACTTCTTGCGGCCCTCGGGCGTCGCGATCATGCTCATCAGCAGCAGCTCGTCGGGATATTCGGTTCTGAGGGCGGTGAAGATCTCCAGCGTCAGTGCCCCGGTGAACTGCGAGACCGGCAGGCTTGCCATATAGAGGATATGCGCGTCGTAGCCGCCCTCGTTCATGACGTGACGCATGCTGTCTTCCAGGAACCGGCGCTCGTTCAGGACCTGGCCGGTGAAGTCGACCGGGTTATTGACGCCGGCGAACGGAATGAGATCCAGGATCTTCTTTTGCGTCGCCTTGGGCAGCGGCGCGACATCGAAGCCGCGCTTGGTAGAGGCGTCGGCAAGCTGGACGCCGATGCCGCCGGAAATCGTCTGCAACCCAATCTTGCGGCCCTTGGGATAGCGGCCGAACTGACAGGCATAGGCGAGATCCGCCATCTCCTCGGTGGTCTCTGCCCGGTAGGCGCCGTATTGCAGGAACAGCCCGTCGAAGACGGCGTCGGCGCCGGCCAGTGAGGCGGTGTGCGAGGCGGCGGCGCGCGCACCGGCCTCGGTGCTGCCGACCTTCATGAAGATCACCGGCTTTTCGGCGGCGCGCGCCTTGTCCAGCGCCCGGCACATCCGGTCGGCATCCTTGATGCCCTCGGCATAGGCGACGATGACCCGGATGCTGTCGACCTCAGCGTAGTACTCGATCACCTCGGCGACATCCACATCGACTTCGTTGCCGGTGGTCACCCAGTGGTTGGTGCCGACGCCGCGGTTCTGGGAAATCGTGAAGAGGTGCCCGCCATAGGCGCCGCTTTGCGTCACGATGCCGATGGGCCCCGGCGGCACCTTGAGGCTGGCCAGCGTGTTGGCGAAGGTGCCGAACCAGCCGATATCGAGGGTGAAGACGCCGAGGCAATTGGGCCCGACGATGCGCATGCCGCTTTCACGGGCAATCCGGCCGATCTCGGCCTGGGCGTCGTGACCGGCGGCGCCGATCTCGGCGAAGCCTGACGTGAAGACCACCGCGCTTTTGACACCGGCCTCGGCGCAGTCGCGGATCACGTCCAATGCCACAGCGGCCGGAACCGAGATCACGGCGCTGTCCACGGTCTCCGGCACCGCCTTGATGCTGGGATAGGCCTTCAACCCCTGAACGGTCTCGCGGCCCGGGTTCACTGGATAGAGGTTGCCCTGATACTTGCCTTGCAGCATCGAGAAGACTGGCCGGCCGCCAATCCTGGAAGGCTCGTCTGACGCGCCGATGACGGCGACGGATTTGGGCCGCATGAGCGGGTCGAGAGGATGGGCCATGAATGACTGTCCTGGAAGGAGACGGCGGGAAGGTCACGGTATTCAAAACCGGGCTTAGGCGAAACCATCAAGCGCCGCGCGGCACAAACCATCACGTGGAAGGGGGAGGCTGAAGGTTTTCAGCCAGTTCGCTCCACCATTCGAGGGTTTCCGTCATGCAGGCCTCGAATTCCGGCATTTTTGCCCGGACCGCACCGATATCTCCGTTCACCAGTTCAATATCTCGGGCAAGTTCCGAAAGCCGTCGAGCAAACAAAGTCCCGGACGATCCTTTGAGGGTACGTGCCAGGAAGCGGATCTGCGCGCTGTCGCCAGCATCGACGGCGGCTCGCAAATCCTTTAGCCGGTCGACCGCGCTGTCGCGCCCGAGGCCTAGAAGTTTGCGGATCATATCCGGGTCCCGTGCATCGGCAAAAGCGCGGAAGGCGGCTTCGGCGTCGGCTTTCCAACCGATGTCGCTTGGCTTATCGGTCGTGCGCTCGGATCGGTGCTTTTCTGGTTTTAGATGGGCCCAGATTGCGGACATCAACTCATCATCGGTAAAAGGCTTGGCGACGACCGCGTTCATTCCAGCCTCGCGCAGCGCGTTGTGCTGGTCGACGAAAGCGTCCGCGGTTAGCCCGATGATTACCAAATCGCCGTGTGTCGGGTGTTCACGGATCAGGCGGGCGGCTTCCTTGCCATCCATTTCCGGCATGTGGGAATCCATGAGGACGAGATCAAAATCACCATCGTTCACAGCGGTGACCGCATCCCGTCCGTTTTCCACATGAACGGTCTCATGCCCGTTGCGCTGAAGAAGCTCGGTGGTCACCAAGGCGTTCAGTGGATGGTCCTCGGCAACAAGGATCCTTAACGGCCGCCCCTCAATGTGGAGCACATGTGGCGTCTGGCCGCCGCGCCGTTCGATCGCGCTCGGATCAGCCCGTTCCAAGGGGATCGTGACGTTGAAGGTACTGCCTTTACCATATTCGCTTTCGACCCGGATACTACCGCCCATGATTTCGACCAAATGGCGAATGATCGCGAGGCCGAGACCGGTACCACCGAACCGCCGGGTGGTTGACGCGTCTGCTTGAACAAAGGGATCGAAAATGCGGTTCAGGCGGTCCTGTTCGATCCCGATCCCGGTGTCGCGGATCTCGATGCGAAGGAAATGATTATCGTCGGCGTTTTCTGGTAAGTGTTTCCAATCGAACCCCAGAGTTATGGCGCCGGATTCGGTGAATTTCACCTCGTTACTGAGCAGGTTCCAAAGGATCTGGCGTATCCGCGTTGCGTCTCCGAGCAAATAATGGGCTTCGTCGGGCAGCACCCCGACCTTGAAGTCGAGACCCTTGTCCGACGCCATGTCGCCAAAAAGACTTGAGACGGAGGCGACAAGCGAGGCCATGTCGAAGGGCGCGCGCTCGATCACGATGGCGCCGGCCTCGATCTTGCTCATGTCGAGGACGTCGTTGATGATCGCTTGCAGCGCATTGCCGGACGCGATGATGTGTTCCAACCGCTCCCGCTGATCCGCATCCATCGCGCCATCGCGCATCAGGTCGGCTATGCCGAGGATGCCGTTCAACGGCGTGCGGATTTCATGGCTGATGGTGGCCAGGAATTCGGACTTCGCCTGGTTGGCTTCCTCCGCGGTCTTGCGCGCTTCTTCGAGTTGCTCTTGTTGGCGCTTGAGTTCGGAGATGTCGAGGCCGAACCGGATGATTCCCCCGTCAGAGGTTACGGAATCGACAAAACGAAAATATTCGCCGGTTTTCAGGCGCTGCTCAATGACGTGCCCGGGTGTCCGGTGCTGGGCGAGACGGGTTTCGATCCAGGATTCCCATTCGTCCTCGGGTACATCCAGATTGCCCCGGCGCAGGTTCGTTCTCAGAAGCTCCTCAAGCGGAAGGCCGTGGATATCGTCGGGCGACTTGACGTTGAAGGACCGTCGATAACGGGAGTTCGTCATGACGATGCGTTCGTCTTTGTCGTAGGCGATGTAAGACGCCGGCAGCGCCTCGATGGCATCCTGCAATTGCTGGTAACTGGAATCGGCTTCGGATTGGGCCTGTTTGACGAGCGTGATATCGGTCGACGTGGTGACGGTGGCGCCGTTGGCCATACGCTGTTCGACGTCCCACAGCCAGGTTCCGTCGTGCCGACGCACCTCGAAAGGCTCGCCAGGGTTATTGAAACGCTTAACGCGGTCTTCGATCCACGCTTTCCTCGGTTGACCGCCGCTTGACGCAAGCCCCGCGTCGACAACGGCCGTGACGTGGTCGCGGAATAGGGTGCCGGGTTGGGTAACCTCCGGAACCGCGGCGTTGATTTCCCGGAATCGCCGGTTGCAGATGACCAGACGCTGATCCGCGTCCCAAAGCGCGAAGGATTCGTTGAATTCCTCGATCGCGTCTTTCAGTAACCGGGCTTCACGTTGCGCTTCGACCTGCGCGGATATGTCAGTCGCGATGCCTTGGTAGCCGACAAAAGCGCCGCCCTCGTCGAAGACCGGTGTGCCGGACGTCTGCATCCATTTGAGCCCGTCCGGGCCTGGTCGTTGAAAGATGAAGGCCTGAAACGGCTCGTGATTGCGCAGTGTCGCGAGATGGGCCGCCCAGTCGGCCTCCGTAACCTCGGCCGGCATGCCGAGATCCTGGCGGGTCTTGCCGTAGTGCCATTCAGGCGCGAGGCCGGTTACCTCGCGCACGCTTTCCGACATGTAGATGAAGCGGTGATTTGCGTCCGTTTGCCAGAACCAGCCACCGGAGACCCGAGCGAAGTTCTCCAGCCGTCTGCGCTCGGCTCGGATGGCGGCCTCCCGCTCGTCGAAAGGAGATTGGGAATTATTCAAACCTCGCCGCCTTTCGGTTCACCTCACACAAGGACATCACCGTTTCACCTGAACACGCCGCCGCGCGAACTTTCAAGCCGGCCACATGACTTTTCAGAATGGCATCTTTCCCGATGCATGCAAATTTGTGGTCAATACTTAGGCAGGCATTTAGGGGTCGGCAAGGACCGATCCCTGCCGCAGGGCCTTGATTTCCTCCGGCGTGAATCCCCACGCGCCTAGGACCTCGTCGTTATGTTCACCGGGTCTTGCGGGCGGTCCTTGGATTTCCGGCTTGGTCCGGCTGAAGCGCGGGGCGGGCGCGGGTTGGACTTGCCCGTCCGGCGCGACATAGACACCGCGCGCCTTGTTGTGCGGATGATCCATGACCTCGTCGAGGCCGAGAATCGGTGCGAAACAGATATCGATCTTGCCGAGGATCCGGTCCCATTCGTCCCGGCTCTTGGTGGCGAAGATCTCTCTCAGAATACGCTTCTGCTCCGGCCAGGCGTCGTGATCCCATTGCCGATCGAAGATCGGATCATCAAGGCCGAGGGTCTTGCGCAGCAGTCCGTAGAACTGCGGCTCCAGCGAACCGATGCCGATCCATTCTCCATCGGCGCATTGGTAGGTTCCGTAGAAAGCCGCGCCGCCGTCCAGCCAATTCTCGCCGCGTGGATAGGGCCAATTGCCGGCGTTCTTGGACATGAAGATGCCGGCCATCAGCAAGGCCGAACCTTCCAGCATGGACGCGTCGATCACCTGGCCCTTGCCGGATCCCTTCGCCTCCAGCAACCCGCAGACCATGCCGAAAGCGAGCATCATGCCGCCGCCGCCGAAGTCGCCGATCAGGTTGAGCGGCGGCACCGGTCCGCCGCCTTGCTCGCCAATCGCGCCGAGCGCGCCGGCGAGCGAGATGTAGTTGATATCGTGCCCGGCGACATGGGCGAGCGGGCCGTCCTGACCCCAGCCGGTCATTCTGCCATAGACCAGCTTGGGGTTCCGTGCGGCGCAGATTTCGGGGCCGAGACCGAGGCGTTCCATGACGCCGGGACGGAAACCCTCGACAAGCCCATCGGCCTGATCAATCAGCCGCAGGGTCGTCTCCACCCCTTCGGGCGTTTTCAGATCCAGAGCGACGGACTTGCGGCCCCGGTTCAGGACCGCCGTCCGGTCGGTGCCTCCCACCACGTTGCCGCCGGGACGGTCGATCCGGATGATCTCCGCCCCCATGTCCGAGAGCAGCATGCAGCAATGCGGCGCCGGGCCGATGCCGACCATTTCGACGATCCTGATGCCTTGTAATGGGCCCATATCCGATCAATCCCCCGTGCCGCCGTCGCGGCGCTTGCCGTGTATGCCTCGGCAATGATAGTCGCGGTAAGAGGCGCCGGGATCAACTCTCGCGCAGACGCGACGTAGCCGGGATCATGTTTATGAGCCAGCCAGAACAGGATTTCCGCCACCCCGGCCTTTATGCCGAACAGACGCCCGATCGGGCAGCGGTGATATTCGGCGCGAGTGGCACGCGGCTGTCGTTTTCCGAACTGGAGGCGATTTCCAACCGCTTCGCCAGGCTGTTGCGGCGGACCGGCATCATGCGCGGCGACCGGGTCGCGCTGTTTCTCGAGAACCATCTGATGTATCTGCCGCTCGCCTGGGGTGTGCTTCGCTGCGGCGCGCGTCTGGTCGCCATCGCGACGCACCTGTCGGCGCCTGAGGTCGACTACATTCTCTCGGATTCCGCCGCGCGCGTGCTGGTGACCTCCAAGGCCCTGGCCGCGACCGCGCTAAAGGCTGAGATGGCCGACGTGCCGGCCGATGGGCGGTTCATGCTCGACGGCGCGGAAGCCGGATTCGCCACGCTTGAAACGGCGCTGGATGCCGAGACGCCGGAGCCGATCCCGGATCAGGCGGAAGGGGTGGAAATGCTCTATTCCTCCGGCACCACCGGCAGGCCGAAAGGAATTCTGAAGCCGCTGCCCGAGGCGCCCTTCGGAATGCCGGCGCCGGGCTATTGGCTGGCCGCGAAACTCTACGGGCTGGACGAAAACACGGTCTACCTGTCGCCCGCACCGCTCTACCACGCGGCGCCGCTGATGTTCTGCATCCGGACCTTGAGATTTGGCGGCACCGTGGTGGTGATGGGAAAGTTCGATGCCGAGGCGGCACTGCAATTGATCGAGCGGCATCGGGTCACTCACAGCCAATGGGTGCCGACCATGTTCGTGCGGATGCTGCGTCTGCCGGAGGAGACGCGCCGGGCGTTCGATCTTTCAAGCTTGCGTTGCGTGATCCACGCGGCGGCGCCGTGTCCGATCGATGTGAAGCGCCGGATGATCGACTGGCTTGGCCCGATCCTCTGGGAATATTACGGCGGGTCCGAGGGCAACGGCCTCACCGGGCTCGACTGCGGCGAATGGCTCACCCATCCGGGGTCGGTCGGGCGCGCCAAGATCGGCCGTATCCGGATCTGCGGTCCCGACGACGAGGAGATGGCGGCCGGCGAGGAGGGTGGCGTTTATTTCTCCGATGGACCGGTTTTCGAGTACCACAATGATCCGGAAAAGACGGCGCAAGCCTGGAACCGGCACGGCTGGAGCACCCTGGGCGATATCGGCTATGTGGACGAGGAGGGCTATCTCTACCTCACCGACCGCAAGGCCAACATGATCATCTCCGGAGGCGTGAACATCTATCCCCAGGAGGCCGAGAACCGTCTGCTCTCGCATCCCAAGGTGGTCGATGTCGCGGTCTTCGGCGTGCCCAACGCGGAGTTCGGCGAGGAGGTGAAGGCGGTGGTGCATCCGGTCGACATGAATGCCGCCGGCCCGGACCTCGAAGCCGAACTGATCGCTTTCTGCCGCGAGGCGCTGAGCCCGGTGAAATGCCCAAAGTCGGTGGATTTCAACGATGATCTGCCACGGCGCGAGAACGGCAAACTGTACAAGCGCCTGCTGAAGGACCGGAACTGGCAGGGGCATCGACGGCCGCAAGCCGGCGGCTGATCTACCTGGACAGGCTTTCCGTCACCCTCTGCATGAAACGCTGGGTGAGGTCGTCGTGGAATGGGGTCAGAACGCCGCCGCCGAAGGCGTCCGAGGCACGGCCCATCTGCATCCGCTCGACAACCCAGACATCCTCGGCAAAGACCTCCTTCCAGGTCTCCACCAGGGCGTCGAACGCCGGCTGATAGTCGGCCCGCTCGGGCACGTCGCCAACCATATAGAGATGCACCCGCTCTCGCGTGCGGTCATGGGCCAGCGGATCGGTGATGATGCAGTAGAAGTGGTCGCGCTGGATGCCGAGCATGACGTTCGGGAAGATGATGGGATATTCGCCCGACATCTCCTGGTTTCGGCTCAGCCCGGGAAAGGGCGTGAATGGGCTGGCATCCACGGTGTCGGCGGCGAACTGTTCGGTGATCTGGCCGAAATGATTATCCGAGACGAAGACATGCTTGTGCTTGTCCAGCGGCGAACGTCCGTTGAGACTCGGATGGATCCAGGGCAGGTGATAGGATTCGAGGAAATTCTCGATCGCCAGCTTCCAGTTGGCGTTCAGGGTCAACTCCCACTCGGCCGCGTGGCGCATATGCGCGAAGTCATAGGCCGCCCATCGGCCGTCGAGCGGTGCCATGTGCTCGGCAAGCGGCGGCGCGTCGCCTGAAAGATTCACGAAGACCAGATCGTTCCAAAGCCCGACGCGCACCGGCTTCAGGCCGAGCGTTGTCTTGTCGATCATCGCGCAGTCATGACTATCCGGTCCATTGATCATCGGCGTATGGGTGAGCGTTCCGTCGAGCCCATAAGTCCAGGAGTGATAGGGACAGCGCAGCACCGGCTTGCGCTTTTCCGGTGTGTCGACCAGTTGCACGCCGCGATGGCTGCAGACGTTGTGGAAGGCGTTGACCACGCCGGCCTTGTCGCGGACCAGGACAACCGGGGCACCGGCGGCGGTGACCGGCATGATGTCTCCGGCCTCGGGAATATCGGCGCCGACGGCGACACAGGTCCAGGTCCGGGCGAACAACTCGCGGGCTTCCTGGCGGTGATAGTGCGGATCGGTATAGCAGGCGTTCGGCAGACCCCGGGCTTGGCCGAGGGGGGCGGAAACGCTGGCGGCGGCGGCGCCGATATCCAGAACGACCATGATCGGCACCCCAGAAAACGGATCTTCCGGAGTGACTACGCCGCTAAGACACCGACTGCTGTTCCAGGGGCGTCATCTGAATGTTTCGCAGGCGTCGCAATCGTGGCGGCGTTTCACACGGCCAGGAACGAAGAACGGCCTTCCGGGAACCCGAAAGGCCGTTCCGTCAATCTCTCTTGTCGCGGACTATTCCGCCGCGACCATGTAGGCGTCGCGCTGGACGCCGTCCATGTTGATCCCCTCGATCCGGATCAGCTTGGTCGCGCCCTCGCGGTGTGGAGAGTGCAGGGCGCCGACCGGATATGCGTGGGCAATACCGGGCGTAAGCTCGTAGCTCCGCACCTTCTCGACCATACCGGGCGTGTCCGACGAGGGCGGCGTCACGCAACGCCAGTCGGTCATCTCGGTGGTGCCGGCGGCTTGGCCATAAATCGCCCAGGCCGGCCCGTGGTCGTGCGGCGGGCTGGTCTTCGCGCCTTCATGAACGTGGGTGAAGATGCAGAACTTCAGTTCCGGATCTTCATAGATCAGCTTGCGCGGATCCTTGTTCTCCGGTCCGAAATGCTTGGTGATGAAGTCCTTGTCGACGCACGCCTTGGCGACGTGTTTGCGCACTTCTTCCAGGCCCGCTGGGCCGGAATCCTTAAGCAGCGCAGCGCGGCAATCGGCCGCGAATTGTTCCAGTGAATAACCCATGACGGTCCTCCTGCAGTTACTGGAAACAGTCTAGCACGGAATCAGGCGGCGGAAGCCTCGGTCCGGGCCTTCATTCCATCAATGAGATGGGTTCGGCAGAATTCAGCGACAATGTGATGAGTCGCCGCACCCGCGCGGGTGGCCTGATCGATCTCCCTGATATCGATCTTTCCTCCGGCGGCGCGGTAGCCGGCGACGAAACGGTCGGGCTCATTGCCGTCGAATGCCGAATCCGGATCGTTGTAGTCATGCACCGGGTCGGGGCGGCCCTGGATCCAGAGCGCGGGCGGCGTCCGAACCGCCTCGCCGCGTTCCAGCGCCAAGGTCGGATTGCCCTCGGCCATGGCCTCCTCTGAACCCCAATAGATGTCGTGACGCTCCGGAATATCGCCGATCCAGGACGGTGGATTGGCGCTCGCCCGGCCGCGAAGCGCGTGCCGGTAACGCGATAGCGGGTTGATCACCGGCCAAGTCATCACCACGCATTGCACCGATGCATTCTGAGCCTCGAGATCACCCGGCAGCGCAATGGCGGCGTAGCGCGGATCGTCCGGCCGCATCGCCGCCAGCATGGCGAGATGGCCTCCGCTGGACTGGCCGATCAACCCGGCCCGCGCCGGATCGAGACCCAGGGATGACGCTTTCGCCTTCAGCCAGCGCACGGCATAGTTGATGTCGACCGAAGAGCTTGGATAGCCGTCCTCGGCATGCCGGAAATCCAGCGCTGCCGCCGCGATGCCCTGTTGCGCCAGAAGCGTGCAGCGGGCGGCGCATTCGCCGCGGTCCCCCTTGTTCCAGGCCCCGCCGTGCAGGTCGATGACGAAGGGGAAGGGGCCTGCGCCGGCGGGCCGGTACAGAGTCAGCATCATCGCTCGGTCACCGTGGCGGAGATACTCGTGGTCCTCGATCGTGATATCGGCTGTCATGACGGAACCTCGCGGGTTGTCTCGTTGACGCGTTCCGATGCTAACCCGAGGCATGGGCGCGGGTGAAGGGGCAGGGAATAAGCTGGATCAGCCCTCGATATCCGCCGGCGTGACCGTCCTGCTGGTCCAGGCGGCTTCGATGACCGCGAGGGTGGCGGCAAGGGTGCGTGCGCCGTCGGCAGCGCTGGTGCGGGGCATCTCCTCGCCTCGGATGACTCGCCCGAAATGCTCGACCTGGGCGGCGAGAGGGGTGCCGGGCCCCAACGGTTTGTGGGTCTTCGCCATGGGATTGTCCCAGCGCGGTGTTATCCCGTGCGGGTAGGTCCAGATCCGCATTAGCGGAAAGTCGAAGGCGCCTTTCGAGCCCATAAAGCGGTAGCAACAGTCGTCCATGTGGTAAAAATCCGGGTTCTCCGTCGTCGTCGCCTCGAAGGCCCAGGGGCTGGGCGCGGCATCGGAGAGGAGGATCGTTCCGAGGCCCCCGTTCTCGAAGCCGAGGCTGATCGCCGCCGTGTCCTCCACCGCATGACCCCGGGTCTTGCTTGAGGTTTGCGCCGATACCGAGACGATTTCGCCGCAGATCCAGCGCAGGCAGTCCACATCGTGGATAAGGTTGGTCAGGATCGGCCCGCCGCCCGGCTCGGTCCGCCAGGGGATGTCGTAATACTCGTCGTGCTTGCGCATGGCCCAGATCGCCGAGACGCCGATCAGCTCGCCAATGGTACCGGATCGCAGCAGGTCGCGCGCCGCCTCGACCTGGGTGTTGAAGCGGCGATAGTGGCCCGCGAGGATCGGGATATTGTGCTTGCGCCCGGCCTCGACCAGGGCTCGGGCTTCCGGAACCGTGGTGGCGAAGGGCTTCTCGACCAGCACATGCAGGCCGCGCTCGACACAGGCGATGCCTTGGGACGCGTGCAAGGCGTTCGGGGTGGCAAGCAGCACGCCGTCAACCTCGGTCTCGTCGAACATTTCCTCGAGGGAGGCGTGGAAAGCGGCGCCATACTGTGCGGCGAGTTGCGAGGTGCGATGGTCGGCATCGACGACGGCGGTCAGTTCCACGGTCGAGCTTTCGGCCAGCGCCGCGGCGTGCTTGCGCCCGATCACGCCGAGACCGGCGAGTGCGATTCTGGTTTTGCTCATGATCGGATTCCCTGTTTGTGGCCAGCTGCCGACCGGACCGCAAGATGCGCGTGCCGTTGCCGCCGCGCAAGGACTACCGTACCGTCCGGCCTCGACAGGTGATTTTCGGGTGACCCAGGGCAATGGCAGACGATCTCAGCACCATCAGGCACAGGTTCAGGGACCGCTTCCTGGGCGGGACCCTGCCGTTTCTGATCGACCGTGGCTGGGATTGGAAGCGGGACGGACTGATCGAGCGGGTGGACGCCGAGGGCGCCGATACCGGCACGCCGTTCCGCCGGGTGATGGTGCATGCACGCCAGCTCTACGTCTTTTCCGCCTGGGGTGCACGGACCGGCGATGCCGATCTGACGGCGCATGCGGACCGTATTTTCGCCTATATGACCGGTCATTTCTGGGATCACGAAGCCGGTGGCTGGATCGAGAAGGTCGGCCTGGACGGCGCGGTGAGCGGCACGGACAAGGACCTTTATGCCCATGCCTTCGCGCTGTTCGGCCTCGGGCGCTATTGCCGCGCGCTGGACCGGCGCGACGCGGCGGTCTGGATCGATCGGACGGCCGAGGTTCTGGAGCGGCATTTCCGCCGTCCTGACGGCTCATATTCCGACCGTATGGACCGGAACTTCGCCGATCTGGCGGCCGGACGGCGCAGCCAGAATCCGCATATGCACCTTCTGGAGGCCGCCTTATCCCTTGCCGAGATGGACCCCGTTTTCGCGGATCTCGCGCGCCGTCTGATCGCGCTCTTCAAGCAGTCCTTCCTTGAAGCGCAACGCGATGCGGTGCTCGAGCATCTTGACGGAACCTTCGCTCCGCATCCCGTGGACGGAAACCGGGTGGAGCCGGGTCATCATTTCGAATGGGCCTGGATGCTGGATTGGGCAAGCCGGGCGCTCGGCGATCCGGGTTATCGTGAGCTTGCCCCTCCCATCCTCGGGCGCGGACTGACGCTCGGCTGGGATGGAACGAAGGGAGCGGTCTTTGACGAAGTGGATCTCGGGACTGGGTCCATCCTGCTTTCCACTAAACGTATCTGGCCGTTGCTTGAATTGATCAAGGCGTTGCTCGTTCTGCCCAACCCGTCGCGTGCCGTCGATCCGGCCGGCGCCCTCGGCCTGCTGCTGGAACGCTATCTCGGCGAGGACGGCCGCTGGACCGAGCGCTACAACGCCGATTGGACCCCCGCCGACCGGACCATGCCGTCGAGCACCGCCTATCACCTCAGCATGACCCTTGAGGAACTGGAGCGGATCGTTGCCTGACGGGAACGCGGCTACATGATGGAATGCGCACCGCCCTTGCCGAAACCGGCAGGGCGGGTGATCTTCGGCACGACGCTGCGATTCATTTGGGAGGCATGTTCGTGAGTTACGAGACCATCCTTTACGAGGAGGACGGGCCGGTCGGCACCATTACCCTCAACCGGCCGGACGACGGCAACATGTTCACCGAGACCACCTGCCACGAGGTGCGCGACTGCATCGAGGCGATGCGGCGCGAGACTCGCACCCGGGTCCTGGTGATCACCGGCGCCGGCGACAAGTTCTTCTGTATCGGCGGGCGCAAGGACGGCATGCAGGACACGCGCACCTATGCCGGCGTGCTTCCGACGCTTGAGATGGACGAGGCGATCGACAAACTTCAGAAACCGGTGATCGCCAGCGGCAACGGCTATGCGGTCGGCGGCGGCAACGTGCTTCAGGTCTGCTGCGACCTCACCATCGCCAAGGAAAGCGCGATCTTCCGTCAGGTCGGGCCGATGATGGGCTCCTTCGATGCCGGCTACGGCACCTGGTATCTGGAGGATCTGGTCGGCAAGAAGAAGGCCAAGGAGCTCTGGTACATGAATCCCCGGCTGACGGCGGCCGAGGCGCTTGAGATCGGCATGATCAACAAGGTGGTGCCGGACGACAAGCTGGCCGAGGAGACCCGGGCGATGGCGCTGACCATTGCCGACCGGGGTTCGGTGGCGCTGGCGGCGATCAAGGGCGCCTTCAACGCCCGCCACGGCGGGGTCGGGGGTCTCGCCCGGGTCGCCCATGACCTGCTGCTGCGCCAGTATCTGGACAGCAAGGAGTCCAAGGAACTCGGCACCTCGTTCCGCGAACGCCGGGCCCCGGACCACGAGACCTTCGGGCACTAGGACGGACGCTCAAGCCCTCGTCTGCGGATGCGATCTCAGTACTTGCGGATCAGGCCCACCAGCTTGCCCTGAACCGCGACCTGGTCCGGACCGAAGATCCGGGTCTCGTAGATCGGATTGGCGGGCTCGAGCGCGATGGCGTGGCTACGCTTGCGGATGCGCTTCAGCGTGACTTCCTCGCCTTCGATCAGCGCGACCACGATGGTGCCGTTCTCGGCCGTGTCGCACCGCTGAATGATTGCGGTATCGCCGTCATGGATGCCGGCATCGATCATCGAATCACCGGCGACTTCCAGCGCGTAGTGATCGCCCGCGCCGATCAGGCTCGGCGGTACGGCGACGGTGGTGCTGTGGTCGCGCAAAGCCTCGATCGGCGTACCGGCGGCGATCCGTCCGAACAGCGGCAGGTTGACAGCCTCGCCGGATTCCTCGGCCCGGGCTTCCTGGCGTGCGGCGGCAAGGGGGCGCGGGAAATTCCCGGGAATGACATTGGGCGAGAAGCCGCGGGCGGCGGGGCGGTCCTGGCGGGCCGGGCCGGACGAGCGGGCGGCGGCGCTGGTCTCCGGGAGTTTGACGACCTCAAGCGCCCGGGCGCGGTGGGCGAGGCGGCGAATGAAGCCACGCTCCTCAAGCGCCGTGATCAGCCGGTGAATGCCCGATTTCGATTTCAGATCCAACGCCTCCTTCATTTCGTCGAAGGAGGGGGAGATACCCGATTCTTCCAGGCGGGCATTGATGAAAAGAAGCAGTTCGTGCTGTTTCCTGGTGAGCATGGCGCGTTCCCGGCACGTGTGAACAAAAGCAAAACATCTTAAAATGTTCTACTTTGGTTCCTGTGTGCCGTCAACCCGGCAATGCGGTCCCTGGGCGAAACCCGAGGATTATCAAAGGTCCAGCTTGTAGAACCGTGCCGCCGTGTCGTGGAACATGGCCTTCTTCTCGGTGGCCGAGGCGCCGCTGGCGATTCGCTTGAACAGGTTCCAGTAGACCGCGTAGCTGGAGGTCACCTTGTCGACCGGGAAGTTGCTTTCGAACATGCAGCGGTCGGGACCGAAGGCCTCGATGCAGGTCTCGAAATACGGCCGCCAGGTATTGGCGAGTTCCTCGGAGCCCGGCGGCTTTGGGCGATCCTCGAACTTATAGCCATTGAGAACCATGCCGAGCCCGCCGAGCTTGGCGTGCACGTTCTGGCGCTTGGCGAGCTCGCGCATGTCGGCCTGCCATTTCGGCAGAATTTCCGCGCGCTTGCCGGTATAGGGGCCGATGCCCATGGGACCCGCGAAGTGGTTCAGCACGATGCGCTGGTCCGGGAAGGCATCGGCGAGCGAGGCCACATCGGCGATCTGCGTGTGATAGAGCCACGCCTCGAAGGAGAGATCGAAGACCGCGAGCTTGGCGAAACCCTCGCGGAACGTCTTGTCGAGATAGACATGCTCCGGCGGGTTGGTGTGGCTGTTGTTGATCTGCGGGCTCGGATCGAAGCCGGCGCCGTAGCGGGTGCCCCGGAACCGTCCATTGCCGGCGGCGACCTGGGCGGCGAGCACGTCCTCGACCGCCGCGCCCATGGTGAGATCCGCGAAGCCGACGATGCCGGCACAGATCTTGGTCTTGCCGTACCTGCCGCTGGCGCTCATCGCGGCGATGCCGTTGACGAATTCGGTCTCGCCGATCGGCTTCATGTGCTCCGGCCCGTCCTTGCGGTACATCGCGGCGCATTCCAGGAACACCGTGGCGACGATGTTGTGGCCGCTGTTCAGATCGGACAGCAGATCCTCAAGCAGATAGCGCTTGCCGCGCATGTCCCAGAGATGGTGGTGCGGATCGACGATCGGCAGATCGGGCTCCAAGATCTCCTCGTTGATCTGGGCCAGCCATTCCGCGTTGGGCGCGGGAATGCGGGTTTCAAGCAGGGACGCGCCATCACTGGACATGGGGATTCTCCCGAGGGGCAAACGGTGGTGAAAACTCTCAAGGCGAACACCAGCGCAAATCCCTCAGCAAGGGAAGAGGGCGCGCGCGCCTATCGCATGAGTGATTGGAGGCTTGGGTCCGGCGCTCAAAGACTCACCAGACTTCCCCACAACGGCAGGATCTCCATCCAATCGCCCTCGGCGCGGGCCGGATCGTGGGCGGGACGGATGATCAGGCAGTCCGCCTGGGCGAGGCGGGCCAGCATGGAGCTGTCCTGGCGGCTGAACGGGGTGGCGACACGCTCCCCCTCGGCATTCCAAGCGAGAGTGGCGCGCAGATAGTCCTGACGCTGGTCATTCTGGGAAAGCGCGGCGCCGAGCCTCGCGCGGACCGGCGGCTCCGCCTCGCGCTCCAGGCCCAGCATCGCCTCGATCGCCGGTTTGACGAAGATCATCCCACAGACCAGGGTCGAAACCGGATTGCCCGGCAGCCCCAGCATCGGGATGCCGCCGACCTTGCCGAAGATCAGCGGCTTGCCGGGCCGCATGGCGATGCGCCAGAAATCAACCTCCAGGCCCCCGGGACCGAAAGCCTCGGGACCGAGCGCATTTTGCACCAGGTCATGCTCGCCCACCGACGCGCCGCCGGTGGTCAGCACCATGTCCATACCCTGGGCGCCGCGAACCAGTTGCTGGATGCCTTCGATCGTGTCCGGCGCGATGCCGAGAACCACCGGCTCACCGCCGCAGGCGCGCACCAGGGCCGATAGCGCATAGCTGTTGGAACTGACGATCTGGTTGGGGCCAATGGGTTCCCCAGGCCGCACGATCTCGTCCCCGGTGGCGAGGATCGCGACCTTGGGCCGCCGGCGCACCATGATCCAGGGCACGTTCATGGCGGCGGCGAGCCCGACATCGCGGGCGGTCATCGCGCGTCCCTCGGGAATGCCGACATCGCCGGCCTTGAAGTCGAGCCCAGCGGGCCGGATATAGGTACCGGCGCTCGTCCCCTCGCGCACCGTGATGCGCGCGCCGTCGCTCTCCGATTCCGCGTCCACGTCTTCCTGGATGACGATCGCGTCGGCGCCGGCGGGAACCGGGCCGCCGGTGAAGATCCGCACCGCCTCGCCGGGCCCGACGATGCCGTCATAGGCGCCGCCGGCGGGCGCGCTGCCCACTCGCTTCAAGGTTACGGGAACCGTCGCCACATCCTCGGCCCGCACCGCATAGCCGTCCATGGCGGACATCGCGACCGGCGGCTGAGTGCGGCGCGAGTGAACGGGACCGGCGGTCACCCGGCCGAGCGCATCGCTTACCGGGGCCTCCTCGCCGGGCATCAGCGGGAGCGCTGCCAGAATTCGTGTCAGGGCATCGGCGACCGGCAGCAGGGGATCACGCGCCACGCCACTCTCCCGACTTGCCGCCCGCCTTGTGCAGCAGGCGGATATCGGCGATCCGCATGCCCCGGTCCACCGCCTTGCACATGTCATAGACGGTGAGCGCCGCGACGCTGACGGCGGTGAGCGCCTCCATCTCGACCCCGGTGCGCCCGTTCAGCTTGCAGGTCGCGGTGATGTCGACGGCGCTCCGGGCCGGATCACAGGAAAGCGCGAGTTTCACCGACGAGAGCGACAGCGGATGACACAGCGGGATCAGGTCCGGCGTGCGTTTGGCGCCCATGATTCCAGCGAGCCGCGCGACGGACAGCACATCGCCCTTGGCCACGCCGTCGTTCATGATCAGGGCCAAGGTCTCGGCCTGCATGTAGACGCTGCCGGCGGCGGTCGCGGTGCGGCTGGTGGCCTCCTTGTCAGAGACATCAACCATGACCGCGTCACCCCGGTCATCGAAATGGGTAAAGCCGCTCATTCGGCGGCGCTCGCGACGGGGGCGGGGTCGGCCAGCAGCGCCTTGGTGGCGGCGGTCACGTCGGCCTGTCGCATCAGGGATTCGCCGATCAGAAAGGCGCGCGCGCCCACCGCCGCCATGCGGGCGAGATCCGCCGGGCTGTTCAGCCCGCTTTCTGAAACCAGAAGCCGGTCCTCGGGCGCCAGGGCGGCCAGCCGCTCGGTCACCGCAAGGTCCGTCACCATGGTCTTCAGATTGCGGTTGTTTACGCCGAGCAGGGGAGATTTCAGGGCCAACGCTCGTTCAAGCTCCGCCTCGTCATGCACCTCGATCAGCACGTCCATGCCGAGCGCGAAAGCGGCATCCTCCAATTCGGCGGCAAGACCGTCGCTGAGCGCCGCCATGATCAGCAGCACGCAATCCGCGCCCAGCGCCCGTGCTTCGGTGATCTGGTGGGGGTCGAGCATGAAGTCCTTGCGCAGGGCCGGGAGCGCGCAGGCATCCCGGGCGGCGGCAAGGTAGTGGTCGCGGCCTTGAAAATAGGGCTCGTCGGTCAACACCGAGAGGCAGTTGGCGCCGCCTGCCGCATAGGCGCGGGCGAGGGAAGGAGGGTCGAAATCGGCGCGGATCAGCCCCTTGCTTGGCGAGGCCTTCTTGATTTCGGCGATCAGGCCGTAGCCCTTGGACGAGGCGGTTTGCAAGGCCGCGGCGAAACCCCGGGCCGGCGAGGCAACCTTGGCGCGGGATTCCAGTTCGGTTAACGGGACCGCCGCCTTGCGCCTGGCAACATGAGCGCGCTTGTCGTCACAGATCCTGGCGAGGATATCGCTCATGAAGAGAACCTCGGAATCAACTCCAGGCCGTCGCCCTGGCGCAAGGCAGGGCCCTTTATCGAAACCGTCCGCTTGATCCGGCGCATTGTGTCCACCGGTAGCCACCGTGAAATCAGGTTATCACGTCGCGCCGTCGAAGCTTGGCCCTGCCTTGCGCCAGGGCGACGGTTTAGAAAGGCGAAACTGGTATTCATCAGCCGATCACCCTCCCGCATTGGTGATCTTGATCAGGGCGTCGAGCTTTTGCCTGGCCTTGCCGCTGTCGATCACCTCGGCGGCGAGCGAGGCGCCGTCCTTGAGAGTGGAGACCTTGCCGCCGATGATCAGCGCGGCGGCGGCATTCAGCAGCACGATGTCCCGGTAGGGGCCTTTCTCGCCGGCCAGCACCGCCGCCAGGGCCTTGGCGTTCTCCTCCGGCAGGCCGCCCCGGATATCCTCCGGCTTGGCAATCGGAATGCCGGCGTCGTCAGGGTGCACCTCGAAGGTCTTGACCGCGCCGTTCTCCAGCGAGGCAACGCTGCTGGGGCCGGTGGTGGTGATCTCGTCCAGCCCGTCCGAGCCGTGCACCACCCAGGCCCGTGTCGAGCCCAGACCTTTCAGCACATGCGCCACCGGTTCCACCCAGTCGCGGGAGAAAACCCCGACGAGCTGACGCTTGACCTTGGCCGGGTTGGCGAGGGGGCCCAGCAGATTGAAGATCGTGCGGGTGCCGAGTTCGACCCGCGCGCCGCCGACATGGCGCATGGCGCTGTGATGCCGGGGTGCCATCATGAAGCAGATGCCGGCCTCGTTCACCGCGCGCTCGACCAGACTCATGTCGCAATCAAGATCGACGCCGAGCGCGGAGAGCACGTCCGCGGCGCCGGTCTTTGACGAGAGCGCCCGGTTGCCGTGCTTGGCGACCGGTACGCCGGCGCCGCTGACCACGAAAGCCGAGGCGCTGCTGATGTTATAGGTGCCGGACCCGTCGCCGCCGGTACCCACAGTGTCGATGGCGTCGTCCGGCGCGTTGATCTTGACCGCCTTGGCCCGCATGGTGCGCGCGGCCCCGGTGATCTCCGCCACCGTCTCGCCGCGGACCCGAAGCGCCATCAGGAACCCGCCAATCTGGGCCGGGGTGGCATCGCCCGACATGATGATGTCGAAGGCCCGCTCGGCCTGCTTCTCGTCCAGCGGCGCGCCGCCGGCGACATGGCCGATCAGGGGTTTGAGATCGGTGATCGCATCGGTCATGACGCGGTTTTCCGGAGATTGGCTTCCAGCGCCGCGATCCGGTTCTGGTTCGCCGCCCCGTGGCCGGCGATGCGCAGGAAGTTCGCCAGCAGACCATAGCCGTGGCGCGACGCGATGCTCTCGGGATGGAACTGCACCCCGAAGATCGGACGGTCGGCGTGTCTCAGCCCCATAATCAGGCCGCCATCGGTTTCGGCGGTGATCTTCAGGGATCCGGGCAGTGAGCCCCGGTCGACGATCAGGGAATGATATCGCGTCGCCTCGAAACGCTCGGGCAAGCCCTCGAAGATATCGCTGCCCTTGTTGATCATCGTGCTCATCTTGCCGTGCATGGGTTCCGGCGCCCGCACGATCCGGCCGCCGAAGGCTTGACCGATGCATTGATGGCCGAGACACACGCCGAGGATCGGCAGATCCGTCGGCGCCTGTTTGATCAGCTCCAGGCAGATACCGGCCCGGTCGGGATCGCAAGGCCCGGGCGAGATGATCAAGCCGCTGGGTTTCAGAGCCAGGGCCTCCGCGACGGTGATCTTGTCGTTGCGGTGCACCGTGACTTCGGCGCCCAACTCTCCCAGGAAATGCCAGAGATTGTAGGTGAAGCTGTCGTAATTATCGACTAGAAGAAACATTTTCAATCACTTATAGTGTGTTCTTGAGATAGGGAGAGAGGGCGGCTTTCTTCTTATATCAACTCGGCGGTTGTGGCGGAAGAGACAGGCCCTTGGCGGCGTTGTCCGGACCCGTCCGAGGCGCCGGGAGCGGAACCTGGAAACCCCATGGCACGACACGTGAAGCGGCGCGTTAAGGGAGATCGGACCGGTCGCCGGCCGGGCTGGTCCTGGCGCGCCGCCGGGTTGCTGGCGGGTGCCGCGCTCGCTTTCGCTTCCGGTATCGGTGTCGGCGTCATCATGGGCGACCGGAACGGCGGGGAGGAAGCCAAGGCGCCGGCCGGGCCTGTTCACGCGCACCGATCGGAAAAGCCTGCTGTTCCGCCGCCCGCCGAGCGTGCCTTCGCGCCGCCGCTCGCCAACCGGCCGCCGGCGCCGGTCGCGGCTCCCGTCGAAAAGCCGGCGAAGCCCGAGCCTCCGCCGAAGCGGTGGGAGACCGCGACCTGGGAAGCCAACGCCTTGCCGTTCACGGTGGCGCCGGGAACGCCGCTGATCGCCATCGTGCTGGACGACATGGGGATCGACCGCCGCCGGTCCGACCGGGCGACCCGGCTGCCCGGACCGCTGACCCTGTCCTATCTCAGCTACGCCGGTGATCTGGCGGCGCAGACCGGAGCCGCCAGGGCGCGCGGTCACGAGCTCATGCTGCATCTGCCGATGGAACCGGAAGGCGAGGCCGATCCCGGCCCTGGTGCCTTGCTGGTCCGGCTCGGCGATGCGGAACTGCGCGAGCGGATCGATTTCGCACTCGGCCGGTTTCCGGGTTTCGTTGCGGTGAACAACCACATGGGCAGCCGCTTCAGTGCCGATACCGGCCGCATGGCCGTGGTCTTCGACGCCATGAGCCGTAGCGGCCATCTCTTTCTCGACAGCCTGACGACCCGCAACGCGGTGGCGATGAGCCTCGGGCCGAAAATGGGGGTGCCGACCATCGCGCGTGACGTTTTCCTGGACGACGTGGACAGCCAGGACGAGGTCTGGTTCCGGCTCCTGAAGGCCGAGCAGATCGCCGAACAACAGGGGACCGCCATCGCCATCGGCCATCCGAGGGATGCGACCTTGGCTGTACTGGAGGACTGGATCGCCGAGCTGCAGCATCGCTCCGCCCGCCTTGCGCCGGTCAGTGCGGTTGCCCGGGTTCGGCTGGGCCGACAGCTTCAGGTGATGGCGAAACCCTGATCCGGGAGGAACGGCGGGTCCGCGGGCGAGGCCACGCCACTTATCCCTGTCTACGCCGCCCGGCCGATCGACAATCCGCCGCAGCAATAGAGAACCTGGCCGTTGATGAAGCCGCTGCGGTCGTCCAGCAGGAACGAGACCGCGTTGGCGACATCGGCGGGCAGGCCGATCCGGCCGACGGGAATGGCGGCCCGGGTCTTCTCCATGAGTTCCGGCGTGTAGGCGCCCCGGAACAATTCGGTGTCGATGGGCCCCGGCGCCACCGCGTTCGACGTGATCCCGGCCGGCGCGAATTCCATCGCCCAGGTCCTCGTCAATCCGACCAGGGCCGCCTTGCTCGCGGCATAGGCGGAGGTGCCGGCGATGCCGTTGACGGCGCGGCTGGCGATGTTGACGATCCGCCCAAACCCGGCGGCTTTCATGCCCGGCATCACGGCCTGGGCGCATTGCACGGCGGTGCGGGTATTCAGACGCATCACCCTGTCATAGGCATCGAGGTCCAGCGCCTCCAGGTCGGCGGTACCGGCGATGCCGACATTGTTCACCAGGCGGATGATCCGATGGCTGCCGGTGAGCTGGGAAAGCGCGGCGGCGGTGGCGGTCCCGTCGGAAAGATCGACTTTGACGAATTCCGCGGCGCCGGAATTCTCCGGCTCCAGCAGGTCGAACTGCACGACCCGATGGCCGTCCTCCGACAGTCTCTCGCAGATCGCCCGCCCGATATTGCGCGAGCCGCCGGTGACCAAAACGCAATCCGCCATGTCATCATCCCCCGGAATGCCAAGAACGTCGTGGCCACGGTATCCGGCGCCGGCGCGCCGGTCCACCCGGCGATCGGCTCACAGTTCGCGTGGGTGCGCGCTTCGGATGGTGTTCCAGAACAGGTTCGGATAGGCGGTGGCGGTGCCGCCTGGCGGGCTGGCAGCCCGAAGGATCGGAACGCTGGCCCGCAACAGATCGCGCTGCGCCTGGCAGACCGCGACCGCGACCGGGTCCGCCATCGCCGGGCCTTCCGCTACCACCAGGTTCCCGCCGCTGCGCAACACGCGCCTGGTGCCGCTCAGGCGGTAGACGGAGATCTTTTTAGCCGGGAAGAGTGCGGCGAGTGTCGGGCAGGCGAGCTCTCGTTGGAAAGCCGGTGTCTGCGGTGTCAGCTGGTGGACAAGAGCATCGGCGAAGCTTGATTCGGTCTCCGGATCATTGAACCTCGCGACCGCGCCATGCAGATCGACGTGAAATCCGCAGGTGATGCTTCGGTCCCGCATGAAATCGAGGATCGGGCGGATGACGTCGTCAAACCGGGTTGACGGAGGAATGCCACGAACCGTCGTGTTCAGCTCACCTATGAACTCGGTGAGATAGTCGGCGCGGTTCTTGGCATCGTTCCAGCGGTTCCAGATCGCGCGGGTCGGCAGGAAGTCACCGCGCACGATGTCCAGCCGGGCCTGAGCTTCGAAAATCAGTGTCGGCGGGGACACGGTCGTGTCCGGCGTGACGAAAATGCCCAGCGCGCTGATGGAGACCGTCGGATCGATATATCCGACAACCGTGTTCGACTGGACCGCCTGGCCGCCGGTGCTTGCGGTGACGTGGGCGGAAAATCCGAAATCGGCGGTTCGAAAGCGTCTCGGGGTGCTGTCGCGGTCGCGGATCCACACGAAACACGGATTGGGGTCGGCGAAGGTCGCGTTGGCCCGAACCTCCTCAATGCGTTGGAAATATCGGTCCCATTGTTCGTCGACGACGTTCACCCGAAGGGTCTTTCGCGCGAAGACCGGATCCGGCGGCAGTGGGCTGGACCCGGCGTTCGGTCCGACGCCACTGCCGCCCCGGACACCCGGGTCGGCGGCGCGCGGCAGCGAGACATTGAACTGGTAGACCGCCGCGATCATGCCGAACGCGAAAAGCAGCACCAAGGCAAGCTCGGTCAGGGTGTTCGAGATGATGAAATCGTCGCTATCGTCGTCCACGGTCGCCCTGGCCCCGCCTGATCCCCCAACCCAAAAGATTGTCCGTCCAAACCGACAGGTCGTCCTGGTAACGCGGTTTCGGCTTCTGGCTTTGTGCTTGTGCGGTCTCGGGCGGAGGCGTGTTCCCCAGAGGGTCCGCTGCGGTTGGCGCCGCCTCGGCCGCGCCGCCGCCGGCGCATGGCCCGTCCGGGCCTGGGTTGCCCCCACAGCACGCCGGCTTCTTCTTCGCCGTTCCGCAACAGCCGCCGGTTCTCGGGTCGGGCGGCGCCGGCCCGAACCAGGCTTCGAAGAAGTTTCGCGTGGCGAGACCGAAGATCGTGGAGGTCAGTGCGGCGCCGACCTTGTGAAGCAGGATCAGGATGGTCTGACGGGAGATTTCGGTCGTGAGATTTCCAAGATCCATTGCCGCGAAACTGAGAGCCAGGGCCCAAAGGGTTCCAAGGAAACCGACGAAGTAGAGCGTCGAGGATCTCCAGCCGGCCGCTGCCGCGATATCCCGCCGCGTCAACCTCGGTTCGGGATGGGCTTGCGCGGGCGCCGCGCGGACATGCCTGCCGTAGAGGATATGCGCGGCGGCGATCAGAAAAATCGAGAAGGCCGAATAGACCGCGATGATCAGGAATCCCGACTTGCCCAACGCGAACAGCTTTTCCGTGATTGACCAGGCGGTATTAGGGGGGCTGGCGACCGGTGTGGTTGGTGGGGCCGGCGTGTTCGAAGATGTCGCAGGTGGGCTTGGTGGATTCTGGGCGGCTGGAGCGGAACTTGTGCTCCCGCCGTTTTGACCGGTGATGCTCTGCGAGACGCTTGGAGCCGGTGTCTGCGGCGGCTGGACGGGTTGTGTGGCGGTCGAAAGACCGGTTCGGGGTAGGGGAGGGTCGTACACGTCCGAGGTCGCGAGAAGGATCGCCGGTATGCCCACGATCAGAAACACTGAACTGAAAAGAAGGTTGATCCAGCGCAGTCTCTTCGACGCCGGCGTTTCGCCGAACGGGTTCATGCGCCGGGCTTTCGAACCTTGCAGGGCGCATCGCCTGCCGGCCGAGGGCGCCGGCCCGCGGGATGTGCTTGCCTATCCATAGTACCTTCTGGCGACTTCGCGCATGACGCTGGTGAGATCCTTGCTGAGTTCCGAGCGCAATTGGCGCGCGAATTCCCTGGCGAGGCGCTTCTGTTCCTCTTCATCCATGGGCTGGGGGCGTGATGCGGAGACTGAAGGCTCGGCCGATGGGCGATGCGCATGCGGTTCCGCCGGAGCCTCGGATGCCCGCGCGACGGCGAAATAATTCGATACGCAGTCCGTAAGCGCCCGCCGCGCCTCGTTGACCACGCGGTCGCTCTCGCGTTCCAGATCATCGATCGACACAGGCAACGGCGGCGTCGAGACGATCTCCTTGGAAAGCCCGAACGGGACGGTCTGGACCTTCAGATTGTCCAGCAGCGGCTTGCAGCTCGTGTGGCGCACGAAGATCGTGCCGTGATCGTTGTTGAGATCCTCTCGGCAACGCAGGCGATAGGCCACGCAATAGTAGACGACCGGGTCCGCCGCCGAGAGATTGGCGATCATCAACTCGGCGTCGCGGGCCAGTTGCAGATGCTGGCGCGTGACGAAATGAGAGGTGCTGATCTGCGAGGAGCGGACGATCCTGAAGCCGTTGCCGTCGACGGCGGGCTCGATAAGCTGGTCGAAATACTTCGCCAGCACTCCAACATCCGGGAAGGCCGCTGCGGCAGTGGTCCAGTACTCAAATCCCTGCTTCTTGGCGGATGTGACCGGTGTATCGGCGGATAGCGACGACTCTCGATGCAACCAGTTCTGATACCGTGAATCCTCAAGGTGCTCGATCGGCGAGGGCTCCAGAACGAAGCACACCTCGGTGATCTTTCGAGACGAAGAATTGGCCATTTCGAAGTTGCTCCCCTGGGGCGCGGGTTATGCGCGTGGCGGCTTGCTTGTCAGTAGTTCAAGGTCATGAGCAGACGGTCTTCGCGGACGCCGAGAACGGTGGTGAAAAGCTTCCGCCAGAAGTCGAGAAATGCCCGCGAGGCCGGTTGCGGCAGTTCGACTTCGGTAATGCTCTTGTCCTGGTCGATCAGCGTCTTGCGGCCGAGGCGTTTGCCGATGCCGAACACAACCACCTCCGCGCCGCGAAAGGCCGTCGCCGCCTCGAGCGGACCACGCGCTCGGCGCAGAAGCTGTTCCGCGGCTTCATCATCGAAGGCATTGATCACGAAATTGCTGAAAGGGTTGTTGGCGCGATATTCCGGCGGGGTGAATTCCAGCATGTCCGAGAAAATCGTCAGATTGACCAGTTGTCCGTTCGGATACTGGATATTCAGTTGCTCCAACGTCCCGAGGATGGCGGTTCCATTCGCCTTGGTGGAACTGTTCAGGAGTTCGCGCATTTTCTCGACGAAAGCACGCTGGAAAAGCCGCTTGTCGCGCTGAATGCGCAGCCTGGAGCAGATGGTCTTCCAGTTCTTTGATCCGGGCTCGATCTCGTCGGCGCATCCCGGAACGCACATTGAGAAAACCGAGGCCAGAACGCTGGCGGTTTCCCCGATCGGATAGATGTCGACGACCTGGCCGGGCCGCAGCTGGCGGAAGAAAGTATCCATCCCGTCGGCGAAGCGTTTGCGGTCGGTGGCGTCGAAGGCCTCCGTCTGATCGACCAGCAGCACGGTCGCCGGCGGTACCGGGCCCGAACAGTAGTTTGCCAGGTCCTGGGCGCGCGCGTTGGTCGCACCGCCGACCAGGGTGAGCAGCGCCACGGCCAGACCGACCGCCAGAACAGCATGGGTGTGCGTCATTCCGCCAGGATCTCCTTGCCGAGTTGCCGCATGCCCGCGCGGCCGAAATAGGCCGGCGCGTCGGCGCTTCTCTTGCCGCGGTTGCCGTCCTGATAGGCGGTGAGCTGTTCCGCCAGCACCGAGAAGATCTGACCCACGTCATTGTCCATCTGGGCGAAGTACTGTTCGCGCAGGTTCTCCAGAGTCTCGACCTCGTTGTTCAGTTGGTCCGCCTCGCGTTGCAGTTCGGTGATCCGTTTGCCGAATTCCTCAATGATCCGCGTCTGCGCCTTGCCGAAGGCCCGCAGAAACCGGTTGATGCGGCGGCGCGACGCCAGAAGCGACATGGCCGCCGCCTCCATTTCCTGGATCGGATCGTGGCGGACGAAAGACAGGACCGTTCCGATCACCAGGACCAGCAGGTTCAGCATCAACAGGAGCAGCTGGGCGATCTTGACCTCGTTCGAGAACAAGCCATCGCCGGAGATGTTGAGGTATTTCCTGATCGGCTCCTCAAGAAACGAAAAAATGAAACCACCGGCGTCCTGGCTCGGCTGAGCCGGCGGTGCACCCAACAGGTTGAGGCCGGTCTGGGCCTCCGGGGAGAGAAGATCGGTTGCGATACCGCGCATGGCGAAGAGGATGTAGATCATCAGGGCGCTCAAGAGCAGGGCGAGCGAGATGGCGATGAGGCGCCAGAATCCCTCGAGCATTGTTCCGGACGCGAGGCGCCGGATATGGACGCCCATGAAATGCGCGATCAGCACGAAGACCACGCCGATCAGGAAGGCGATCATCCAGGTGATCGGCGGCACCACCGACATGGCGAGTTCGATGGCCAGGGAGTTGATCGGGATTTCAAGGACGGCGAGGAAGAACAGGCACGCGACATAGGGCTGCGAGATGAAGGTCAATGTCCAATGGGTGAACAGCGGCTCGTGGAGCGTGAGCTTGGGAGCGCGCCCATAGCGATGGACCATGCGGCGCTGGATCTGCACTTTCTCCTCGAGGTCGCGCGCCAATTCCGCATGTTCCTGGCTTTCCATCCCGGATACGGCTCCAAGCTGCTTCAGGCGGCTTGATTGCTCGTCGTTGAGAGACCGCTTCTGGCTTCCGTAATCCTGGTCGCGCAGTAGGGTCTTCTCTTTGATCTGTGTGTTGATGCGATCGATCGTCTGACGCATGCGGCGCGTGTATTGGGTGACGGCGCTGCGCGCCTCGGCGATCCTGGTCTGCTCATAGGTCGAGAACGTTGTCGCGTCGCGGGGAGGGTAGTTCCGTTCCCCGTCCCGTTCGCCCTGGAGGCGGTCCACCCGGCTGTCGCGAGCCGAGAAGTTCTGGAAGAACGACAAGGTTTCGGCGGCAATGGAGTTTTCCATGGCGTCTGAGTCCCACTCTTTGCTGCGACCTTGAAAGGCTACCGGCGAATAAGAAACTATCCATTGACAAAAAAATTTCCACAAAATGCCAGGAAAATACCGTTATAAATGACTGAGGTTCGCAAACTATTCGTTAACAATCGGTATTGTGATAAAAAAGGTTACGATAGTAGTTATCGTTTAAAATGGTGTGTGTAAATTTTCGGACGTCAAAACGTGAGCGCCCGAGCCCGTCGTGTGGTGGGATCAGTTGGTGCCTTCACCAGGGCGGTGACGGATTGATGTTTCGGTATAGGCTTTTATCGCCGCAACGTCATAGGGGGCACGGCGGGGCCGACCTATCCCGCGCGCACGGACATGCCGCCGTCCAGAATGATCTCGGTTCCGGTGACCCACCGGGCCTCATCGGACGCGAGATAGACGGCGGCGTTGGCGGTGTCGCGCCCGTCGCCCATGAAGCCGAGCGGAATGCGGGCGAGGCGCTGCTGAAGGAGTTTTTCGACATCGCCGCCGGCGCGCTGGCCGGCCAGGCGCACTTCGACCATGGGCGTATGAAGCTGGCCCGGAACGATACTGTTCACGCGGATCCCCTTGGGGGCGTATTGCATCGCCACGACCTTGGAAAGCTGGATCACGCCGGCCTTGGTGGCGGCGTAGGCGACCTGGGCCGAGCCGGTCCAACGGATCGCCGAGGTCGAGGCGAGATTGACGATCGCGCCGCTTCCCTGGGCTTCCATGTGCGGCAGCACGTGCTTGCAGGTCAGGAAAACGCTTTTCAGATTGTGGTCGATCTGCGCGTCCCAGACCTCTTCGGACATTTCCACCGGTCCGCCCGCCGCCGAGCCGCCGACATTGTTCACCAGGATGTCGATCCGGCCGTACCGGGCGATACAAGCATCGACCATGGCCTTCACCGAGGCGCTGTCGGTGACGTCGCAGATATGGGTCGGCAGGTCCGCGCCCAGCGACGCGGTGCGTTCCACGGTTTCCTCAAGCGCGCTTTCCGACCGGTCGACGGCGAAGACCTGGGCGCCTTCCTCGATGAACCGGTAGGTGATCGAGCGGCCGTTGCCCCAGCCGGGCCCGACGCAGCCGGCTCCGGTGACGATGGCGATCTTGTTCTCAAGCCGTTTGCTCATGTGCGGTATCCTTCGGGGCGTTCAGTCGAGCCAGTCATGCCTGGCGGCATAGGTTTTCCTGAAACTTTCGATCTTGTCCTCGAAGGCGAGGGTTAGACCGACATCGTCGAGGCCGTTCAGCAGCCGGTGCTTGTCGAAGGCGTCGATGGGAAAGTCGTAGCGGGCCTGGTCCGGGCCGGTAAGGCTCTGGGTCTCGAGATCGATGGCGATTTCGGCCCCGGGACTTTCGCGCAATTGCCCCCGCAGCGTCGCGCAATCCTCCTCGGATAGCTGGACCGGCAACACGCCGTTCTTGATGCAGTTGTTGTAGTGAATATCGCCGAAGCTGGGGGCGATCACCGCGCGCACGCCGTTGGCGGTCAGCGCCGCGACCGCGTTTTCGCGGGACGAGCCGCACCCCCAATTGATGTCGGCGACGAATATCCTGCCCTCGCGAAACGGCAGCTTGTTGAGGACGAAATCCTTCTCGCTGCCGTCGGTATTGAAGCGCAGGTCGTGCAGCAGGACGCGGTGATAGTCCGCATCGTCCGGACTCTTGCGCAGGAAACGCCCGGGGATGATCTGATCGGTATCGCAATTGGCGATGTCGATGGGCACCGCGACCGACGCGAAGGTGGTGAAGGGGGCGAGTTTCGTTTTCGCGCTCATGGCCTTTCCGCCCGGATCAGGTCGCGCACATCGGTGAGGTGTCCGGTCACCGCGGCCGCCGCCGCCATGGCGGGGCTCAAGAGGTGGGTGCGGCTGCCGGGTCCCTGGCGGCCGCGGAAATTCCGGTTGCTGGTCGAGGCGGAGCGCTCTCCGGGCTGAAGCATGTCGCCGTTCAGCGCGATGCACATGGAACAGCCTGGCTCCCGCCATTCCATGCCGGCCTCGGTAAAGATTTTGTCGAGCCCCTCGGCCTCGGCCTGTTTCTTCACCAGGCCCGAGCCAGGCACCACCAGGGTGCGGGTCTTGGCCGTCCGTCCCTTGGCGACGGCGGCGGCGGCGCGCATGTCCTCGATCCGGCTGTTGGTGCAGGCACCGATGAAGACGGTGTCGATCTTGATCTCCGAGAGCGGCATGCCGGGTGTGAGGTCCATATAGGCGAGCGAGGCTTCCATGTCGGCGCGAATCTGCGGGTCGGTCTCGTCGGCGGGGTCGGGGACGGTCTCGGTCACCGGCAGCGCCCATTGCGGGCTGTTGCCCCAAGTGACCATCGGGGCGATCGCGTCGCCGTCGAGGGTGACCTCGTGATCGAAGACGGCATCGTCATCCGAGCGCAGACCGCGCCAGTAGGAAACCGCCTGGTCCCATTTCTTGCCCTTCGGCGCGAAGGGGCGGTCCTTGCAATACGCGATGGTCTTGTCGTCCGGCGCGATCAGACCGGAGCGGGCGCCGGCCTCGATCGTCATGTTGCACAGCGTCATCCGGCCCTCCATGGACATCGCGTCGATGGCCGGGCCGGCGTATTCGATGGCGTATCCGGTGCCGCCCGCCGCCCCGATCGCGCGGATCACCGCCAGGATCACGTCTTTGCCGCCGACCCCGAAGCCGAGCGTGCCGGTGATGGTGATGCGCATCGCCTTGGGCTTGCGCTGCCAGAGGGTTTGCGTGGCCAGCACGTGCTGCACCTCGGTCGCCCCGATGCCGAAGGCGATGCAGCCGAGCGCCCCATGGGTCGAGGTGTGTGAGTCGCCACAGACCAGGGTGATGCCGGGCAGGGTGATCCCCTGTTCCGGGCCGACCACATGGACGATGCCGTGCCGGTCGTCGGTCATGCCGAAATGGTGAAAACCGAACTCCGCCGCCGCCCGCTCCAGCCCGGCGACGGTATCGCGCATTTCGCCCTCGGGGATGTCGTCGACGGTCTTCACCGTGGTCGGCACGCTGTGGTCGGGTACGCCGAACAGCTTGTCCGGTTCCTTGACGGTAAGCCCCTGGGCCTTGATCAGCGGGAACAGCCGGTGATGCATATCGTGCGTGAGGTGCCGGTCGATATAGAGCAGCACGTTGCCGTCCTCGCGCTCGTGGATGACGTGTTCGTCCCAGATCTTTTGAAAAAGTGTCTTGCCCATGGGAGGTCCTTTCGGCGCGGCCGGCGTTTCCGAGGCGTGATTATAACCGTCGGGAACGGGGTTCCTATGGGATTGGACCGCTTCTGCTATCGGAGGCGACAGGATCAAGGTTCTGCTGGCTTGGTTCACGCCGTGCCTCGTCTCTTTTGCATTCTCCTAGTCACACACAACCGAATCCCTGGCTTTGGCCAGGGATTCGGCGAGGAGGGACGGTATCCGGTACGTGGGCACAACCGAGCTTTACAAGATCCGGCGCGGTCTGGGACAGTTTGTTCGAACTTTTGGGGAGCGCCAACCGATGAAAGCCGCCGTCCTGTACGAACCCAACACGCCGCTGGTGATCGAGGAGATCAGCGTGCGCAAGCCGCAGGCGAGGGAGGTGCTGATCCGAACCGCGGTCGCCGGGCTTTGCCATTCGGACCTGCATTTCATCGAGGGGCTGTACCCGCACCCGCTGCCGGTGGTGCTGGGGCATGAATCCGCCGGGATCGTCGAACAGGTCGGCTCCGAGGTTACCTATGTGAAGCCCGGTGACCATGTGATCACCTGCCTCTCGGTGTTCTGCGGGATCTGCGAGAACTGCACCACCGGGCGGCCGATGATCTGCACCAATACCGACGTCAAACTGCCGCCGGGCAAGGCACAACGCCTGGAATGGGACAAGCCCGAACAGCTTCATACCGGCTTCAACCTCTCGTCCTTCGCCGAACAGATGCTGGTGCATGAGAACGCCATCGTGAAGATCCGCGAGGACATGCCCTTCGATCGCGCCGCTCTTATTGGCTGCGGTGTGATCACCGGCTTTGGTGCCGCCGTGAATACCGCTGGGGTGAAGATGGGCGAGACCGTGGCCGTGGTCGGTTGCGGCGGCGTCGGCATGGCGGCGATCAACGGCGCCTATGTGGCGGGCGCGGGCAGGATCATCGCGGTCGACACCAACCCAGTGAAGCTGCAGCTCGCGACCAAGCTCGGCGCGACGGATCTGGTGAACCCGAACGACGGCGACCCGGTGCAGCAGATCATGGAGCTCACCAAAGGCGGCGTGCATCACGCCATCGAATGCATGGGCGGCAAGCGCACCGCCGAGCAATGTTTCGAGATGCTGGCCATGGGCGGCACCGCGACCATCGTCGGCATGGTGCCCTTCGGCCAGAAGATCGAACTGCACGGCTTCGATTTCCTGCGCGAACGCAAGATTCAGGGCTCGTCCATGGGCTCGAACCGCTTCCGCGTGGATATGCCCCGGCTGATCGAGCTCTACATGCAGGGTCGCCTCCATCTCGACGACTGGGTGTCGGACACCATCAAGCTGGAGCAGATCAACGAGGGCTTCGCCAATATGAAGGCCGGCAAGGTGATCCGTTCGGTGATCGATTTCGGAGTGGCGGCCTGAGCCCTTAGCAAAGTCTGGACTGAGTATGGGATACCGGGTCGGGGTCGACATCGGCGGGACGTTCACGGATTTCTGCGTGTTCGACGAGGAAACGGGTACGCTGGAGACCCTGAAGGTACTCTCGCGGCCGGACGCGCCCGGGGCCGAGGTCACATCCGGTCTCGCCGAAATCGCGTCGCGCTATGGCATCCGCGCCGAGGCGATCACCTATTTCACCCATGGCACCACGGTTGGGGTGAATACGGTGATCCAGCGCAAGGGCGCGGCGCTGTGCCTGTTCACGACTGAGAATTTCGAGGACGTGCTCGAGGTCGCGCGTCTGAAGATGCCGGACCCGTATGACTTGTTTTCCGCACGTCCCGAACCGCTGGTGACCCGCGACCGGGTGTTTGGGATATCCGAGCGTATCCTGGTTGACGGGACAATCGACGAGCCTGTGGATGAGGAGAGCGTGGCCAGGGCGATAGAGGGTGTCCGCGCCGCTGGTGGCGAGGCGGTGGTGGTGGCGCTGCTGCACGCCTACCGCAATCCCGAGCATGAACGCGCGGTGGCCGGCATCATCCACGCGCGGGCGCCGGAGCTCGACGTGATCCTGGCAAGCGATGTCTGGCCGGTGATCCGCGAGTATGAGCGCACGGTGACCGCCGTCGTCGCCGGCTATGTCCAGCCCCGGGTGGCTCATTATTTGGGCGCGCTGCAAAATGCCTTGGCCGAGGCGGGGGTTCCCGCCGAGGCGATGATCACCAAATCGAACGGCGGCGTGATGACGGCGGAGGCGGGCAAGACCGACTGTGCCCAGATGCTGCTCTCCGGCACCGCGTCCGGGGTGATCGGCGCGGCCAGCATCGCCCGGTCGGCCGGCGCCAAAGCGGCGATGAGCCTTGATATCGGCGGCACCAGCGCCGATGTCGCCATCATCATCAATGGCGAGCCACGCTACGGCACCGGCGAGATGATCGGCGAGTTTCCGATCCACATCCCCACGGTCTCCGTCACCTCAATCGGCGAGGGCGGCGGGTCGATCGCCTGGGTCGACAGCCAGGGCCTGCTGAAGGTCGGCCCGGAAAGCGCGGGCTCGTCGCCGGGCCCGGCCTGCTACGGACGGGGTGGGGAGCGCGCGACGATCACCGATGCGCTGGTGGTGCTGGGCTTTCTCGGCAACGCGGCTCTCGGATACAGCGCCGTCCAGATGCGACCCGACCTCGCACGCGAGGCGGTGGGGGCCATCGCAATGCAGTTGGGCATGGAGTTGGAGGCGGCTGCCGAGGCGATCGTGCGGGGTGCCGTCTCCGGCATGTATCTTGAAGTCAGCAAGCTGGTCTCGCGCCACGGCATCGATCCGCGCGATCTGTCGCTGATCGCCTTTGGCGGGGCTGGCCCGATGCTGGCCGCTGGCTCGCCCGGGAGCTAGAGATGCGCGAGGTGGTGGTGCCTCTCGTGCCGGGCGTGCTGAGCGCCTTTGGCGGCCTGATCGCCGATATCAAGAACGACTTCATCCGCACGGTCTATCTCGATCTGGACGAGGCGGCGGTGGAGGAGATGCAGCAGGGCTTCGGTGATCTCGCCCGCGAGGCGATGCGCTGGATCCGCGACGAGCAAGGGTTTGACCGGGACGTCACCTTGTTCCCCTCCGCCGACATCCGCTATCGCGGCCAGTCTTACGAGATCGACACGCCGCTGGAGGCCGCCTGGATCGAGGAAGGCGACATCGAGGCGATCGCGGATGCCTTTCACCGGCGCCATGAGGACCTCTACGACCACGCCGACCCGGAGGCCGAGCTGCAGCTCATCAATCTCCGCATGGTGGTGACCGGCCAGCCGCCAAAACCGGTCTTTGCGCCAGTCCCCGAAGCCGGTGCGCCACTTGCAGCGCGCGAGCGGGTAGAGGTGTTTCTGGATGGGACGAGGCATCGAGCAGAGGTTTACGCCCGCGCCGACATGGCCGCCGGGCATCGGATTGTGGGTCCGGCGATTGTCACCCAGGACGACTGCACGATCTGCGTCCTGGTGGGCTATTCAGGGCGCGTGGACGCCGCCGGCAACCTCATTCTGAAGCGGGAGGGGAATGGTGGCGATTGATGCTTTGGCAGACACGACCCTTCGAGACGATCGCTGCGCAATCCCTCAGGGTGCGATCAATCACTTTCGAACACTCACCCTGAGGAGCGGCCTTAAGGGCCGCGTCTCGAAGGGTCCTGGCTTCCGCATGCCATCCCGTTTCGAGACGGAGGAGTAACCGCATGGCAATCGACAAGGTCACCTTGGAAGTTCTGAAGAACCATTGCCGCGCCGCCGCCGAGAGCATGGCCTTCACCCTTTACAGGACCGCGCATTCCACCTTCGTGAAGGAGACCGAGGACTTCACAACCGGGCTGACCACGCCCGGCGGCGAGACTTTCGCGACACCGGTCGAGCTTGGCGCCACCTGGTTCGTCGGCCTCAACTACAAGACCGTCATCGAGATGATCGATCATTATGACGAGGGCGACATCTGCATGACCAACGATCCCTACAGCGGTCATGTCTGCACTCACTCGCCGGATATGCATGCCTGGAAGCCTGTGTTCCACGAGGGCGAGATCGTCTGCTTCGTCGTCGGTCATATCCACAACACCGATGTCGGCGGCGCGGTGCCGGCCAGCATCTCCCGTACGCTTTCCGAAGTGCACCAGGAAGGCATCCGCATTCCGCCGTCCAAGATCGTGCGCAAGGGGGAGTTCAACCAGGAACTGCTCGACGTGATGCTCGCCAATGTGCGGATGCCGGAACAGAACTGGGGGGACTTGAAGGCGCAGATCGCGGCCATGAACACCGGCGAGCGCCGGGTTCACGAGATGATCGCGAAATTCGGCATCGAGGTTTTCAAGGAAGGTATCAGCGACCTCTTGGACTATGCCGAGGCCCAGGCCCGCGAGATCGTCGCTAGCCTGCCAGACGGCGACTATTTCTTCGTCGACGACTACATGGACGAGACAACGCCTAACGGTTTCTGTCGGCGCTGGCGCGGCGCTCAGGATCAAGGGAAACGCGAGACAAACCGTGGAACTCGACTTCACCGGCAGCGACCCGCAGATCGAATCCTCGATCAACATGCCGACCGGCGGCCAGCAGCGTCACGCCCTGCTGATGGTCGGTCTGGTCTATGTGCTCTATTCGCTCGACACGCGATTGTTCTTGAACTCCGGTGTTTGCCGGGTGGCCTCGTCCGTGTTGCCCGAGGGAACCATCGTCAATCCGCATTTTCCGGCGGCGGTGGGGCTTCGAACCCTCTCGGTCCAGCGGCTGATGGGGGTGATCTTCGGCGCCTTCGTCCAGGCCGCGCCGGACCGGCTGCCTTCCTGCCCGGCGAGCGGCGGGCCGATCATGAACGTCAACACCATCGACAATCGCACCGGCCGGCGGGTGGTCGCGGCGATCGGGCCGATCACCGGCGGCGCCGGCGGCGATCCGTGGCGCGACGGGGCGGAGGGATCGGGCGCCAATTCCTCGTTCCTCAAGAATACCCCGGTCGAGATCAACGAGGCTGAGGTGCCGATCAAGATCCAGCGCTATGGCCTGACACCAGATTCAGGCGGTCCCGGTAAGCATCGTGGTGGCCTCGCCATCGAGATGCGCTTCCAGGCCCAGGCGCCGAACACCAGGGTGACCGCCCGCAACATGGACCGCAGCCGGTTTTCCTCCTGGGGAGTGCTGAAGGGGCGGGCCGGCGGCCTGTCGAGCTTCATTCTGAACCCTGGCTCCAACCGGGAGAAGAACCTCGGCAATGTTGATTTCATCAGCATCGATCCGGGCGACGTGGTGCATGTGGCGAGCGGTGGCGCCGGCGGCTGGGGCGATCCCCTGGAACGTGATCCGGAGCTGGTGCTGCGCGACGTCAGGCGCGGTTTCGTTTCCCGCGCCTCGGCGGAGCGAGATTACGGCGTGGTGCTGGTGAACGGAAGTTGGGATGCCGCTGCGACCCGGGATCGCCGCGCCGAGATGGCGGCTGAACGCGGCGAGGAGGGGTTCTTCGATGTCGGCGCCGACCGGGCCGCGTTCGAGCGGGTGTGGACGCGCGGCAACTACGACGCGCTGACTGAACTCCTGGCGGCGACGCCGGTGCATTGGCGTTTCTTCGTCAAGCATCGGATTTTCGAAGCCTTGGGAGAGGCAAAGGCCGGCTCTGATGGTGGCGCCGTCCGCGCTTGTTTTGAACGCGTCGTCGAAGAGTTCCCGCAACTCCGGGCGGCGATGGCAGGGTGAGGGAAAACCTTCTGCTTCCCTATGCCCGATCTGCGTCGGGGATACGGGACTTGTTGCCGGGCTCTTGCTTCGGTCGGGACAAAGGCGGCGGTCATCCTGTCCTTGTTCGTGACAGTTGTGCGGCGGATGACGTCTCGCCAAGTGGTGCGTGACGGATAAACTGCCGCTGATGCGGAACATGGATAATGAGAGCCCCCGTGACGGAACCATCGACCACACATGACCTCGTCATCATCGGGGGCGGGCTTGCCGGGATGACGGCGGGGCTGAGAGCATTGGAACTCGGGCTTTCGGCGGCGGTTCTGGAAAAGGGTGAGGGAGACGTCTATCCCTGCAACTCCCGCCAGTCCGGCGGTGTGATGCATATCGGTTTTCTCGATCCCTACCGCCCGCCTCAGGATTTGCTGCAGGTGATCGCCGAGCGCACCGCCGACGAGACCGACCGCGAACTGGCAGCGGCGCTGGTCGGGAGCGGCGGGCGCCTGCTCGACTGGCTGAAGGACAAGGGCACGCGCTTCGTGCGCTTCAACGAGCAGGAAGGCTACCGCTGGTGCATGGCGCCGCCGCGGTCCCTGCGCGCCGGCATCGACTGGCAGGGCCGGGGACCGGATTTGGTTTTGCAGAGCCTGGTCGAGCAATTCAAGGCCGGCGGCGGCACCTTCAGGGGCGGTGCTCGTGCCCTGTCGCTGATCATGGAAGACGGCGCTTGCCGAGGGGTGATCGCTGAAAGCCAGACGGGAGAGGTGAATTTCAAGGCCGGTCACGTGCTGATCGCCGATGGCGGTTTTCAGGCGAACCAGGAGCTTTACGAAGCGCATATCGGCGGCGCCTTCGAGCGGGTCTTTCAGCGCGGCGCCCGCACCGGCATGGGCGACGGGATGCGCATGGCCGTCGCGGCGGGGGCCGCTCTCAGTGAGACCAACCGGTTCTATGGCCATGTGCTGTGCCGCGACGCGCTGCACAACGACAATGTCTGGCCGTATCCGGAAATCGACGCCATGGCGACCTCTGGGATCGTGGTCGACGCGACCGGTCGGCGGATCGTCGACGAGGGCCGAAGCGGCGTCTATCTCGCCAACGCGCTGGCCGCCATGCCGGCCGACGCGATGCTCTACGCCATCTTCGATGCCGCGATCTGGGAGGAGCCGGGCCGATCGGCGCGAATTCCCTGCAACCCGCTGCTGGAGGAAGCCGGCGGCACCGTGCTGCGGGCCGACAGTCTGGCCGATCTGGCCGCGCTCGCGGATATTGATCCGGCGGGACTGACCGCCTCGGTCGAGGCGCATAACGCGGCCATCGAGGCGGGGACGCTGGATCTGCTCGAGGTCCCGCGCTCAACAACCATGAAGCCCTGGCCGATCACCGAGGCGCCGTTCATGGCGATCCCGGTCTGCCCGGGCATTACCTACACGATGGGCGGCATTGCCATCGACGGCAAGGCTCAGGTCCTGGACCGGAACGGCAAGCCGATTCCGGGACTTCTCGCCGCCGGTGCGGCGACCGGCGGCCTCGAGGGCGGCAAGGATGCGGGCTATATCGGAGGCCTGATGAAGGCAGGAACCTTCGGCCTGATCGCCGCCGAACGGGCCGCCGCGCTGAAGGTCGGGGGAGGCGAAAAGCCTGACGTTTCAACAAAGACCCCCGACCCGATACCGCCGAAGACCGCCGCCCGGGCCGACCGGCTCGCCGCCTATCCGATGCTGCGCGGGGTGGTGCGGTACGGCAAGGCCGGGGCGGTTGCGCTGTCGGTCCTGGTGGCTGCTCTGGTCCTATGGCTGTTCTGGCCGGGGTTGGAGATCTGGGCCATCCCCATCGCCGCCGCGGCCGGGCTGATCACCGGCATCCTGGCGCTGAGTTTCGTCGAACTGGTCCGTCTGATCACCGATCTGCTCTTGCCCGGGTGAGAGGGCGGGCGGCGGCTGAACCGATCCGCGCGTCACCCGTTCGCGACCCATTGCAGCAGGTGTTTGGCCACCGCGACCAGGGTGCCGTCCTGGTTATGGATCTCGACATCGGCGGTGGAGCGGCGCTTGGTCATATCGATCTCGGCGATCGTGTAGGTCACCGTGATGGTATCTCCCAGATAGACCGGTTTCAGGAACCGGACCCGGTCGAACCCCACAGCGACCGGAGTCTCGGTCACATCATCCCGGCAATGAGCGATGGCGAGGGTCGAGACCGTGGAGATGAAGCCGACCAGCAAGGCGCCATGGGCCTGGCGGCGCCCGAACTTGGAGCGCTCCATATAGACCTGGTTCGTGTGGTTCGGCGAGAAATCGCCGGTAATGCCCGCGAACAGATAGACATCGGTCTCGCCCACGGTCTTGGAGAAGGTGGTGACATCGCCGATGGCGACGTGGAAATCGGTCATGGACGGCTCCCGTTCCAACGCGGCCAACACGTGTCTGCTGGCGTTGCGGGCCAGCTTGTCACGGGTGGCTGCTTCGGGTCCAATCCCGAAAACCGGCACGCGGGAGGAGAACGGCATGCGCGAGGAGATCATCGACATCACCACCAGGGACGGCGCCATGGAGACCTTCGTCTGCCGACCCGAGCGCGGCGGGCCCTATCCCGCCGTCTTCCTGCTGATGGACGCGCCGGGCATCCGCGAGGAACTCTATGACATGGCGCGCCGGCTCGGCACGGCGGGGTATTTCGTGGTGCTGCCGAACCTTTACTACCGGGCGGGACGGGATACCAAATACGGCCCCGACGTGCTGGAGCACGGCAGCGCCGAGCACACCCGGATGCGGGCCGTGCGGACCAAGATGACGATTCCGCCGGTGATGGACGATATCGGCGTTCTGTTGGACTTCGTGGCTGGCCATGCGGAGGCGACGAACGGACCGGTCGGCGCGCACGGCTATTGCATGAGCGGGCCCTACGCACTCGCCGCCGCCGCGCGCTATCCGGACCGGATCGGTGCCGCCGCTTCGTTCTACGGCACTTGGCTGGTCAGCGACGCCGTGGAGAGCCCGCACTTGACCTTGGGCCAGGCCCGGGGAGAGCTCTACATCTCCTGCGCCGAGCATGACGACCTGGCGCCGCTGGACATGGTCGAGACACTTCGCAAGTTGTTCGTGGCGTCGGGCAACCGGGGAGAACTCGAGATCCACCCCGGTGTCCATCACGGTTTCGCCTTCCCGCAGCGCTGGTGCTACGACAAGCCCGCCGCCGAACGCCATTGGGAGCGGCTGTTCGCGCTTTATGGCCGGAATTTGAGGTGACACGCTCCGGTCGCCCTGCACCTTATCCGCATCCCCGGCCTTCGTCGGGGATGCGGTTGAGAAATGTCTTGATACTTTGACGGGTTGCTACTTTCCCCGCTTCGATGCCTCATAGCGGGAAAGCGCGGCCTCGTTGGGGGGATAGAGGCCGGGGAGAGGGGTGCCGGCCTCGACCTCGCCCATGATCCATTCCTCAAGCTTCTCCTGGTCGCCCGCCAGTTCCGCGACCTCGACGGCGAGCGCGGCGGGGATTACCACCGCGCCGTCCTCGTCCACCATGATCAGATCATCGGGGAACACCGCGACACCGCCGCAGGCGATGGGTTCGCCCCAGCCGATGAAGGTGAGGCCCGCGACCGAGGGCGGTGCCGCCGTCCCCTGGCACCAAACGGGAAGTCCGGTACCCCGGACGCCGGCAATATCGCGCATCACCCCGTCCGTAACCAAGGCTTTGACCCCGCGCTTGACCATGCGGGCGCAGAGGATGTCGCCGAAGATGCCGGCATCGGTGACGCCCATGGCATCGGCGATGGCGATACAGCCCTGCGGCATGGCCTCAATCGCGGCCCGGGTGGAGGTCGGCGATGACCAGGATGCGGGTGTCGCGAGATCCTCGCGCGAGGGCAGGAACCGGAGCGTGAAAGCCCGGCCGATCTGCTTGTTTTGACCGGGGCTAAGCGGCCGGGTGCCACGGATCCAGACGTTCCGTAATCCTTTCTTGAGGAGCACCGTGGTGACGGTGGCCGTCGATACCCCGGCCAGGGCCGTGATGAGCCTGTTTTCGTCACTCATGCGGGTTGTCCGTTTCAAGTTGCATCCAGCCGAGGTTCCGGCGCGTTCAATGACTAGCGCGATGTCGCGCCGCCATCCACGACCAGTTCCGAGCCGGTCATGAAGGAGGCCTCGTCCGAAGCGAGGAACAGGATGGCGTTGGCGATCTCCTCGGGCTTGCCGAAGCGGCCGAGCGGGATGCGGTTGTAGAGCCGCTCATCCAGCATGTCGTCCGGCACGGCGGCATGGCCCATGGCCGTGTCGATCGGGCCCGGATGCACTGAATTGCAGCGGATGCCGTCCTTGGCATAGCGGTTGGCGATGGATTTGGTCATCAGTCTCAGCGCACCTTTGGACGCGCCGTAATGCACTGCGACCGAGGCTCTCAGACCCGCCGTGGAAGAAAGATTGATGATCGAGCCGCCGCCGGACGCCTTCATGGCCTCGGCGGCCGCCTTGACCCCGAGAAACGGGCCCTTGGCATTGACCTCCATCATCCGATCCCAATCGTCCTCGCTGGTCTCCTCGATCGGGATCCGCTGATAGATTCCGGCGTTGTTCACCAGGATGTCGAGCCGTCCGTGTTGGGAGACCAGAAAGTCGACCGCCGCCTGCCAGTCGGCGGTCCGCGTTACATCCAGCGGCATGAAAGTGGCAGGCGCATTGCCGCCGGCCAGCTCCGCCTCGAGGGCCCGTCCCGCCGCCTCGTCCACATCACCGAAGCAGACGGCGGCTCCCTCGGCGACGAAGCGCCGGACTACGGCCTCGCCAATTCCCTTGGCGCCGCCGGAGACCAGCGCCACCTTGCCTTCCAAACGCATGGGATACCCTCCCGGCGAGACTGGTTCCGGGGTTACTCGGCGGCCAGCAACGCGTCGAGATCGATTTCCTTTTCCTCGGCCGTCGCGGCGCCGATCCAGGCGTGCTCGGAGACATCGAACACCACCCCGTCGGGACCCACGAACTTGGTCTCGAAGAAGTTCATCTGGGACGTATCGTCCTGCTTCATGATGCAGGGCGAACCCAGCTCCTCGAGTTTGCCGATCGTTCCCGGCAGGTCCTCGCAGAGCATGCCGAAATGATGAATGCCGACATAGTCGAGGCCCTTGCCGAGCTGGTCGACATTCTTGAACTTCAGCACCGCCATGTTGAGGGTGCCGTCGCTAAGGAAGATACCCCAGGCGATGCCTTCGTCCGGCTTGTCGGGATCGCCGACCCTTCCGACTTCCTTGAAATCGAAGGCCTTGCGATAGAATTCCGCGGTCTTGTCCGGATCATTGGTCGCCAGCGCGATATGTCGAAGCTTGGGCATCTCATGCCTCCCGTCAGATGCATCGGGAACATTCTGGCGCGAGTTGCGATCCACGGGAAGCGGAAAGACGGCGCGTCGCGCGTCGCGTCGCCGCGTCATCGTATAGGAAATGTCGCGCGATACGGCCTTTCGCGGTTCCCTGGATTGGGGGATAGTTTCAATCGCGCGGCGCGACGTCCGCGATCATTCTGGGGGAGGCCGACATGTCCGTCATATTGGGAAGCGGGGAGCACCGCTATCGCGTGGTCGACGATTGGGCGCGGTTGCCCGACGGCTGGCAGTTGATGGACGTGGCGGCGGTCGCGGTGGACAGCAAGGACCAGGTCTATGTCTTCAACCGCGGCGAGCACCCGATGATCGTGTTCGACCGGTTCGGCAATTTCCTCCGGAGCTGGGGCGAGGGGCTGTTCAGCCGGGCGCACGGCCTGCATATCGGTCCCGACGACATGCTCTACGCTACCGATGACGGCGACCACACGGTGCGCAAGCTGACGCCCGAGGGCAAGATGGTCATGGAGATCGGCGTGCCCGGGAAGGCGGCGCCGTTCATGAGCAACCAGCCGTTCCACCGCTGCACCCACACCGCGCTCTGCCCGGACAACCACATCTTCGTCTCCGACGGCTACGGCAATGCCTGCGTCCACAAATACTCGCCGGACGGGAAACTGGTGAAAACCTTCGGCGAGCCGGGGACCGGGCCCGGCCAGTTCAATCTGGTCCATAACATCGTCGCCGACGACGATGGCTGGATCTATGTCGCGGACCGGGAGAACCACCGGGTCCAGGTCTTCAACACCGAAGGCAAGTACGAGACCCAGTGGGTCAACCTGCACCGGCCCTGCGGGCTCTACATGCCGCGCGGCAAGTGCCCGCTCTGCTTCATCGGAGAGCTCGGCCCGGGCATGGCCGTGAACCGGCAGTACAAGAATATCGGCCCGCGCCTGTCGATCGTCTCCAACACCGGCGAGTTGGTGGCCCGGCTCGGCGGCGAGGACGGCCCGGGACCCGAGCCCGGAAAATTCTGGTCGCCGCACGGTCTGTCGGTGGATTCCTACGGCGACATCTATGTGGGCGAGGTCTCCTACACCAACTGGCGGAACCTCAATGGCGACGCCGAACGCCCGGCCTTTCTGCGCAGCTTGCAGAAGCTTGAACGGGTGGTGAGTTAGCACCGGATTGTAATGGCACGGAGCTGTCGGACGTGAGCGAGTTCACACCCCTGTCGGGTTTGCTCGGCGGAATGCTGATCGGACTCGGGGCCGCGTTGTTTGCCGTTCTGAACGGGAGGATCGCGGGGATCAGCGGCGTTCTCGGCGGGCTTGCCGCGCCGAGCGCGTCGGACACGCCGTGGCGGATCGCGTTTCTGGCCGGGCTGTTGCTGGGGCCGTGGATCGCATCGGCGGCCTTCGCCATTCGCCCAGACATCACCGTCACCGGGTCGCCGATGTTGCTTATCGCTGCTGGTCTGCTCGTCGGTTTCGGAACCCGCCTCGGAAACGGCTGTACCAGCGGGCATGGTGTCTGCGGGCTTGCGCGGGGCTCCAGGCGGTCGCTTGCCGCGACCGTGACCTTTTTCCTCGTTGCTGTCGCGACGGTATTCGTCATGCGCCGCGCGCTGGGACGTTAGCCGGATGATGCGGCTCTTGGGCGCTTTGATCGCGGGATGCCTGATCGGGATTGGTTTGGCGGTCTCCCAGATGATGAATCCGGACAAGGTCCTGTCTTTCATCGACTTTTTCGGAGACTGGGATCCGACCCTGGCGATGGTGATGATCGGGGCGATCGCCGTCGCGGTGCCCGGCTTCTGGCTCGCGGGCAAGCGTGAGCGGCCGTTGCTGGAAGCCGCGTTCACGTTTCCCCGGCGCAAGGATATCGATCTTCGCTTGATCGGCGGGGCCGCGATCTTCGGTCTCGGCTGGGGGCTCGTCGGGTTCTGTCCCGGACCGGCCCTGGCGGCTCTCTCGACGGGGGCGACGCCGGCTTTCATATTCGTCGCCGCGATGGTGGCGGGGATGCTGGCCTACAAGGCGGTTTTCCCGTCCCGGTAATCCCCGGCCTCTCCGCCGCAGGGCGGTTACCCGAACAGTGCCAGCATCAGCGGGATGGTCACTGCCGCCATCATGACCTGGGTAGTCAGGATCGCCGCCATCAGTTCGTGATCACCGCCGAACTGGCGCGACATGACATAGGAAGAGGCCGATGACGGCAGCGAGGCGAACAGGATCGCCACCCCGGTCGTCGTCGGGTCCACGTCCTGGAGGTGGCAGAGCCATGCGGTCAGCGACGGGATCGCCAGCAGCTTCAGACAGTTGCTGAACAGCAGAGGGATGGGGCTGCGTTTGACCACGCGGAAATCAAGCCCGGCGCCAACCGCCAGCAGACCGAGCGGCAACGCGCCCCGTCCGAGCAGATCCAAGGTGGTGGCCGGCAGGTCGTGAATGCCGGTGCCCGCGATATTGGCGCCGATGCCGATGGCGCAGGCGATGATGATCGGGCTCTTGGCGAGGCGCTTCAGAATGACCGCGACGCCCGGCGGCCCGCCCGGTCCGAGGCTGGCGAGGCTCCACATGGAGATCACGTTGACCAGCGGGATGACCGCCGCGATGCCGACCGCCGCCAGAGCTTGGCCGCTCACGCCATAAAGCGGCACGGCGGCGGCAAGGCCGATATAGGAATTCTGCCGGATCGCGCCTTGCAGGATCGAGGTGTGCACCGGTCCGCCGACCCGCGCGGCTTTGCGTACGATCATCAAGGCCAGGACCACCAGCACCGTCGCTCCGGCCATGGCGGCGGCCATCGGCAGAACGTCGAATTCGGAAAGATCGGTATTGCCGAGCTTGACCACCAGCAGTGACGGCAGCAGCAGCCAATAGACCAATGCCTCGATCCCGTCCCAGAGCGTCTCAGGGAAGACGCGGGCCTGTTTCAGCCCGTAGCCGAGAATGATCAGCGCGAAAACCGGCGCGAGGGCCGAAAGCATGGTGGGCATCTGGTCTCGCCGCCGCTTACACCGGGAAAGGACTCCACCTATACTCGGGGCCGGGCCCCGCGTCACCGCCCGGCGAAGGAGGCGGACGAAATGTCGGATGATCAGCACATGGCGGTTCGCCTTGTCATTTCCGGCCGTGTGCAGGGTGTCTGGTTCCGCAACTGGGCTGTCGAGGAGGCGCGCGGACTTGGTCTCGACGGCTGGGTGCGCAACCGGGCGGACGGTACCGTCGAAGCCCTGCTTTGCGGGCAGGCGGACGTGGTTCGCGAAATGGTCCGGCGTTGCCATGAGGGACCTCCCCTGGCACGGGTCGATCGGATCTCCGAGCATCCGGCGGCGGCGGTGCAAACCGGCTCCGGCTTCGAGCAGCAGGCCAGCGCATGACCCCGCGACCCCAACCCGCCGATGCCCGTGCCTTCGAGGAGCGCCGGCGGTGGCTCGTGGGACGCATTGACGCGGAAACCGACGGCGAGGGCTTGTTCCCGTCGCCCCAAGCCGCCGCTCTGTTTGCCGAGATGATTCATGTGTTCTGCGGCGGCGCCTGGCTGGCGACCCTTGTCCTGGCCCAGGCGGCGCTTGATGCGGATCTGGCGGAGAATGACCGCCTTGAAGGTGCCGTGTTGAACGAGGTGCGCCATGGACGCGGCTATATATGGCTGCGCGAGCGCCGCAACGCCCTGCTGCATGCGGATGGGCCGGGCCCGGCGGTCACCGTCGACAGTCTCACGCGGGAGGCGGCGTCCCTGGAACGCGACGCGCGCCGGGCGGTGGACCTGGTGGTCAAGGGGCTCGCCGGGACCGCATGAGGGCGTGAAGCGGATCGCGAATACCCGCTTTTTCGTGAAAACAGGAGCTCAATGCCGCTTGCTCCGAGCCCCAGCTTTCGTGCGATCGTGCCCCTATGCAAACAGGGGCTCCGCGCCGTCTGCCGCAAGCGCCTGCTTCCGCTAGGGCGCCATGATCGGGTGGCTTTGGGGGCTAGCCGGCGGGGCCCATTGTGGTTCCCGGTCCAAAACTCAGGTCGAAGGTTTCCATCAGGGCGAGATCGGCGTCGGCCATTGTGACCGGCAGGCCGAGATCCTCGAGACTGGTCACGCCGTGCTGGGCGATGCCGCAGGGCACGATACCGTCGAAATGCGAGAGATCCGGGCCGACATTGAGGGAGATGCCGTGCAGTGTCACCCAGCGCTTGATGCGCACGCCGATGGCCGCGATCTTGTCCTCGCGCAACGGTTCGCCGCGGTCGGTCCGCGGCACCCAGATTCCGACCCGGCCTTCCCGGCGCTCTCCGGTCACATTGAAACGGGCAAGGGCGTTGATCAGCCATTCCTCCAGCGCGTGGACATAGCAGCGCACGTCCTGGCGCCGGCGCTTCAGGTCGAGCATCACATAGGCGACCCTCTGGCCGGGGCCGTGATAGGTGAATTGGCCGCCACGCCCCGTCCGGTGCACCGGAAACCGGCCGGGCGTCAGCAGGTCCTCGGCTCGGGCGCTGGTGCCGGCGGTATAAAGCGCCGGATGTTCCAGCAGCCAGACCAGTTCGGGCGCCGTCCCGGCGTGGATCGCGGTGGCGCGCGCCTCCATTTCATCCACCGCCTCTTCATAGCCGACGGGCCGGTCGGAGACCCGCCATTCGACGACGGGGAGAGCGATTGTCTGACTTTGCAAAGACATCGGGAATTGGCGCTCGGCTCGCTTGATTATCGGATCGGGATTTGCTACTCCCGCGCTTCCCGGCGGTCACGTGCCGCCGGTTCCGAGCGAGAGTAGTGCGGTCGTGGCGGAATTGGTAGACGCGCAGCGTTGAGGTCGCTGTCCGGGAAACCGGGTGGAAGTTCGAGTCTTCTCGACCGCACCAAACTTTCTGACGGGTGAGGGCGCTGCGGCGCCCGAGTGAGATTTCCAAGAAAACTCCCCAAGATTACATTCGTGGATCGCTCGACGGTTCACCGCGTTGGCCGCAAGGCTATACTGGCGCCTCGTCAATCGGAGGGTTCAAGGAATGACCGCTTATCTGATCGTGCGCGCCCAGGTCGACCCCTCGGTCCGGGCCGGTTTCGATACCTGGTACCAGAACGAGCACCTGCCGGATGCCGTGAAGGCCTTCTCGGCATTGAGCGCGAAGCGCGGCTGGAGCGAGCTTGAGGATAATGTCCATATCGCGTTTTACGAGTTCCCGAACCTCGCCGCCGCGAACAAGGTGATGGCCAGCAGCGCCATTTCCGATCTGATCAAGGAGTTCGACCGTCACTGGGCCGGCAAGGTGACGCGTACCCGTGAGGTCGTTGAATTCATTCAAAAACTTTGAGGCGCGGCATGCACGAGGTCATAGCCCTGGGCCTTTAGATCGCCGCCGCATATCCATTCCACGAGAGCAATCTGATCGGGGTTCAGGGTGTTGCGCCATTCTCCCGCGACCCCTTTGCGGAAATAGCTGGCCTCATCGGCGTCACCGGGCGCGCGTCCGCCAGAGAGGCGCTGAAAATCGGTTTCCCGCCTGAGTAACTCGATGATCGCGGGGCTCGAGTCGACACCGAAGAAATCCAGGAGCGTTCTCGTCGTCCCCGCGAAATCCGTGATCAGATCCTCGTAGCGGATGTCGTGGGTTTTCCCCGGGAACCGCGCGCGGGCATCGTCGTTCAGCCGCATCTGCTTGACCCAATGGTGGCACGCCTCCGACACGGCTCGGTCGCCGAGGACAGGCGGTTCCACCTCGGCAAGGCCCTTGATTCTGCGGGAATGGGCGAGTGCCGAGATCGCCATGTCGCGCGGGTCGCGGATCACGTTGATGACGCGGGACTCCGGGATGTAGGTCAGAAAGCCGATGGCGCTGAGGATGAGTTCCTTGATCCCCGACCACGATGCGGACGGCGGCGCCTTGTCCAAGGTCATTTGCACCATCGCGTAGAACAGCTTGGTCGCGTCTTGCTTGTCCAGGGTCTCCACGCCCTGATTGTCACGTTCCCGGTCCCGCAGCTGGATGAGTTCGTTGTAGTCATTCACCAGGGTCTGGATTCGCGACCAGAACTTGGTGAATTGATCCTCGGCGCGGCAATGCATTTCCGGATGGGCCCGGCAGATCCGCTGAACCCAGGTCGTGCCGCTCTTCGCCATGCCGGTGATCAGAAAGTACTTCATGATCCGAGATTTATCCTTGCCTGCCGGGCCGTTGTTGCGGCTTTAGCGTCCCGCGTGTCCGCTGTATGGTCTCCTGGACGACAATAACGGGACGGCCACCATGGCGGACGATCTGCGGGAAGCCGCGCTGTATTATCATCGGGTTCCCAAGCCCGGCAAGTTGGCGATCGAGGCGACCAAGCCCCTGGTCACCCAACGGGATCTGTCGCTCGCCTATTCGCCCGGCGTCGCCTTTGCCTGCACCGCCATCGCCGAAGACCCGGCCCAGGCATCGAACCTGACGGCGCGCGGCAATCTCGTCGGCGTGGTGACCAACGGGTCCGCCGTCCTCGGGCTCGGCAATATCGGGCCGTTGGCCTCCAAACCGGTGATGGAAGGCAAGGCGGTCCTGTTCAAGAAGTTCGCCGATATCGACGTTTTTGATATCGAGCTGAACGAGAATGATCCTGAAAAGCTGGTGGACATCATCGCCGCGCTGGAGCCGACCTTTGGCGGCATCAATCTAGAGGACATCAAGGCGCCGGAGTGTTTCATCATCGAGCGCGCGCTGCGCGAGCGGATGAATATCCCGGTTTTCCACGATGATCAGCACGGCACCGCCATTACCGTCGCGGCGGCGGTGGTCAATGGGCTTGAATTGGTCGGCAAGCCGTTGTCCGGCATCAAGCTGGTCGCGTCCGGCGCCGGAGCGGCGGCGCTGGCCTGTCTGGATCTGCTGGTGCGCATGGGACTGCCTCAGGAGAACATCATCGTCACGGACATTGCCGGCGTCGTGCATGTAGGCCGCAACGAGCAGATGGATCCCTATAAGGAGCGCTACGCGGTCGATACCGAGGCGCGGATACTGGGCGAGGTGATCGGCGGCGCCGATGTGTTTCTCGGTCTTTCGGCGCCGGGCGTGCTCAAGCCCGACATGGTGGAACGCATGGCCGAGGCGCCGCTCGTGCTGGCGCTCGCCAACCCGACGCCGGAGATCATGCCCGAGGACGTCAAGGCTGTGCGGCCCGACGCGATCGTGGCCACCGGGCGCACCGATTATCCGAACCAAGTCAATAACGTGCTGTGCTTTCCCTATATCTTCCGGGGGGCGCTGGATGTCGGCGCGACAACCATCAATGAGGAAATGAAGATCGCCGCCGTCGAGGCGATCGCAAGCCTTGCACGCCAGGAAAGCTCGGACGTTGTGGCTCAGGCCTATGGCGGCGAAGCGCTAGTTTTCGGCCCCGAATATCTGATTCCGAAGCCCTTTGATCCGCGTCTCATTCTGGAGATCGCGCCAGCGGTCGCCCGTGCCGCGATGGATAGCGGCGTCGCCACGCGGCAGGTCGAGGATTTCGATGTCTACCGCCAGCGTCTGGCCCAATTCGCGGACCGGTCGGTCCCGGTCATGCGGCCGGTTTTCCTGCGCGCGAAAAAGGACCCGAAACGCGTCGTCTATGCCGAGGGAGAAGACATCCGGGTGCTGCGCGCGACCCAGACCGTGGTCGACGAAAACCTGGCGCGTCCGATCCTGATCGGCCGGCCCACCGTCATCGACAAGCGGATCCATGATCTCGGGCTCCGCTTGAAGCCGGGCGTGGACGTGGAGGTCGTCGATCCGTCGAACGATCCGCGCTACGACGATTACTGGCGCGCCTATCACCGGTTGATGGAACGGCGAGGGGTGTCGCCGGACCGGGCGCGGGAGGTCATGCGTACCCGCACGACCTCGATCGCCGCGATGATGGTGCGCATGCGCGACGCGGATGCCGGCATCTGCGGGACCATCGGCCGCTATATCGATCATCTCGACAAGGTCATGGACGTGATCGGCCGGCGGCCCGGTGTCGGGGCCGTTGCGGCGGTGAACCTGCTGATCCTCCCGCAAGGCCTGTTCTTCCTCGTGGACACTTTCGTGAATCCGAACCCGGATATCGAGCAGATCGCCGAAATGGTGGTGCTGGCGGCGCATGAGGTGCGCAGTTTCGGGCTGGAGCCCAAGGTGGCGCTGTTGTCGTCCTCGAATTTCGGCACCCGGGACATGGCGGATGCCAAAAAGATGAGCGAGGCGGTGGCGCTGCTGCGGGCGCGGCATCCAGAGCTCGAAGTGGAAGGCGAGATGCATGCCGACGTGGCGGTAAGCGAGGCAGTGCGCAATCGGGTGTTTCCAAACTCGAAACTCTCCGGTACCGCCAACCTTCTGGTCATGCCGAATCTTGACGCCGCGAACATCAGTTACAATTTGCTGAAATCGACGGGACGCGGCCTGTCGCTTGGGCCGATGCTTGTAGGAACCTCCCGGCCCATGCATATTCTGACAGCCTCGGAAACGGCGCGCGGGATCATCAACATGACCGCCGTCGCGACCGTCGATGCCCAGGAACACGAGAAAGCGCGGCGGAAAGCAGGATAGATCTTGGCGAACACCTCCGAGGAACGGAACGAAACCGAAGACGGCGCGGCGGCGGACGATATTCTCGATATGCACGAGAGCCGCAAGAAGGCGCGCAAAGCCAAGAAACGCCTGAAAGAAAACAAACTGAAGCAGCGCATCCGAGACCTTGAGGCCGAGGTCGAGGAATTCAAGGCAAGCGAGGATATCAAGCTCTACGGCCTGACACCGGATGTCGAATTGGCGGTGGCCCGTGCCATCGAGGAAGGCAACGGCAGACGGCTCTATCGTCTGATCCGGCCGCTGCATCCCGCCGACTACGCCGATTTGATCGAGCGCTATTCGGGCGAAAGCCGCAAACTGCTGGTGACGGTGGTCGGCCGGTTCTTCGATCCCGACATCCTGACCGAACTCGACGAGACGGTCCGCGAGGAGGTCATCTCCTACCTCGATGAAGCGATCCTCGCCAAGGCGGTCGCCGCCCTGCCGTCCGACGACGCGGTGGAGGTCTTGAGGGAACTGGACGAGGCCGAGCAGGCCCGGGTGCTCCAGGCGATCCCCGAGAAGGAACGGACCCTGGTCGAGGAGGGTCTCGCCTATGCCGAGGAAACGGCGGGACGGCTCATGCAGCGCGAGATCGTCGCGGTGCCCCGGCACTGGACGGTCGGCCAGACGATCGACTTCCTGCGCACGGTGAAAGATCTGCCGGACGACTTCTACGACATCTTCGTGATCGATGCCGACCGCCGGCCGCTCGGCAAACTGGCGCTGAGCCATCTGCTGCGCTCCAAGCGCCCGGTGCTGGTCGCCGACATCATGGAAGAGCGCTTCCACAACGTGCTGGTCCATATGGATCAGGAAGACGTCGCCATGCTGTTCCGCCAATACGGGCTGGTCTCGGCTCCGGTGGTCGACGAGCAGGGGATTCTGGTCGGGATGATCACCGTCGACGATGTGGTCGACGTGATAGACGAGGAAGCCGAGGAAGACCTGATGCGCCTCGGCGGCGTCGCCGAGGACGACCTGCATGGCGGCCTGGTGGAGACGACCCGCTCGCGCTTCTCCTGGCTCGCGGTCAATCTGCTGACGGCCATTGTGGCCTCGGCAGTGATCGGGGCTTTCGGAGCAACGATCGAAAAGATGGTGGCGCGCTGGCGATCCTGATGCCGATCGTGGCCTCGATGGGCGGCAATGCCGGGACCCAAAGCCTGACGGTCGCGGTGCGGGCGCTGGCCATGCGGGACCTGACGGCGACGAACGCGATGAAGTTCGTGCTGAAGGAAACCACTGTCGGTTCCCTGAACGGCATCGCCTTCGCGATCCTGGCCGGCGCAGCCAGCTGGGCCTGGTTCGGAGACTTCCAGATCGCGCTTCTGCTCGCGGTGGCGATGGTGATCAATCTGGTGGTGGCCGGATTCTTCGGCACCATGATTCCGATCGGGCTGGAGCGGCTCAAGCTCGATCCGGCGATCGCGTCGACGGTGTTCCTGACCACCGTCACCGACGTGGTCGGCTTCTTCGCCTTTCTCGGCCTGGCGGCAGCGTTCCTGGTTTGAGCCGGCGCCGAGCGGGGCGCAAGACGCGTCTGGGCAGGACTGGCCGCTCGGGTTTACAATGACGTCGCACCGGCAGAGCCGTCAACGGACCCGAGGAATAGCGCCATGCCCGACCCCTTGCTTTCGAATTCGCAGATCGTCAGCGCCTATCGCGAGAAAACGCCGGGATCCGAGGCCCTGGCCGCCGAGGCGGGCGCCGTGTTGCCGAGCGGGATCACCCATGATTCCCGCTACCTGAAGCCCTACGCCCTCTATATCGAAAGAGCGGCGGGGCCGCATAAATGGGACGTCGACGGCAACCGCTACATCGACTATTTCGGCGGCCACGGCGCGCTTCTGCTGGGTCACGGACATCCCGAGGTGATGGCGGCGGTGGCCGAGGCGGCGGTCGCGGGTACCCATTTCGGCGCCAACCACCCGCGCGAGGTGGCCTGGGCCAAGCAGGTCATCAAGATGGTCCCCTCGGCCGAGAAGGTGCGCTTCACCTCGTCCGGAACCGAGGCGACGCTGATGGCGCTGCGTCTGGCGCGCGCCTATACCGGGCGGGCCAAATTCGTACGCTTCAAGACCCATTTCCACGGCTGGCACGACCATATGGCCAACGGCTATGCCAATCACTTCGACGGCACGCCGACCACCGGGGTGATCGCGGGCATCGCCAGCAACGTGGTGTTGTGCTCGCCCCAGGATATTTCCGAAGTGCGTCAGGTGCTGGAGAACGACACGGACATTGCCGCGGTGATCTGCGAGCCGACCGGCGCGTCCTTCGGCATGGTGCCGATGTCGGCGGAATTCACCGCGGAGCTGCGCGATCTTACCGCCAAGAATGGGGCGCTGTTGATTTTCGATGAGGTCGTGACCGGCTTCCGCTGTTCCCCCGGCGGGGCGCAGCAGGCTTACGGCGTCACGCCCGATCTGACGACTCTGGCCAAGATCCTGGCCGGCGGCCTGCCGGGCGGGGCGGTCGCCGGGCGTCTCGATATACTCGAGTATCTCGACTTTGAACGCTCCGCCGAGCTTGGACGCGAGAAGGTGCAGCATCCGGGGACCTACAACGCCAATCCGGTTTCGGCGGCGGCCGGGATCACGGCGCTCAAGATCATCGAGACCACCGATGCCTGCGACAGGGCGAACGCGTCCGGTGCCTGGCTGCGCGACCGTTTCAACGAGATCCTGGAAGCCGAGGATGTGCCCTGGGCCGCCTATGGCAGTTTCTCGGGTGTGCATCTTTTCATGAATCCGAAAGGAGAGAAGATCCGCCCGTCGGCGTTCGATCCGAACAAAGTGGACTATCAGACACTGAAAACGAAAAAACAGGATCTGGTGATGAAGCTGCGCCTTGCGACGGCGGTGAACGGGGTTGATTTCAACAACTCGCCGGGTGGCCAGGCCTCGGCCATGCACACGGCCGAGGATTTGGAACAGACGGCCGATGCTTTCCGCGAAGCGCTCAGGATGCTGAAGCGTGACGGTGAGCTCTAGTCGCGGCCGCGTGTAACCGGACGGCGGCCCCTTGATCGATGATGCGGCGTTCCTTCTCGGAGATTTACCGGACCCATAGCGGCCGGCCCTCGATGAAATGGGGACACTATTTCGAGATCTACGACGCTCATTTCGAGCGGTTTCGAGGGACCGGGCCGACTGTGCTGGAGGTCGGCATCCGCAAGGGCGGCTCGCTGCAGATCTGGCGCGAGTATTTCGGCGACGGCGCGCGCGTCATTGGTGCCGATATTGATCCCGCCTGCCGTGACATGGAGACCGAGGGCTTCGAGGTCTTCATCGGTGACCAGGGAAAGGCGGCGTTCCTGGCCGAGATTGTCGAGAAAACCGGACCCTTCGACATCGTCATCGACGACGGCAGCCACCGGATGGAGGATCTGAGAGCCTCCTTTGCCGTACTGTTCCCGGCTCTCAAGTCGGGCGGCCTTTACTTGGTCGAGGATACCCATACCTGCTACATGGCGGAGTATGGCGGGGGCTATTTGAGGCCCGGTTCCTTCATCGAAAACGCCAAGGCCATCGTGGACCAGATGCACGCCTTTCATTCCGAGGATCGTTCCGCTTTCGCGCCCAACGGACTGACGGTCACGGTCAATGCCGTGCACTTCTATGACAGCATCGTCGTGATCGAGAAGCGCAACCGTTTCAATGAGACGACCGGCGCCGTGGAAAAGCGCGAGGGCCAAGTCTCGGGGACCGGATAGGCATTTCCGACGGGTTCAGCGGTTTGCCGAGGCCCGGTGAACCCGAGGCAGTCCCTTCGCGCTCAGCCGCCAGAGCAGGCGGGCATTGTCGGCATCGGCCGAGGCGGCGACGTCGATCTGGCCCTTTGCCCGATGCAGGGTCGACAAGGTATCGAAGATCAGGATATCGCCGACCTCGTAGCGGTGCTCATAGACGAACTTGGGGTCGGTGGCATGGGCTTTCAGGCGCGCCAGAATTGCCGCGCTGTCGGCTTCGCTTTTGCCGTCGATCAGAAACGGGGTCTGCGCCATGGCATAGAGCGCGCGCCGGCCGGTGACCGGATGGGCGAGCACCACGGGTTTGGCCACGGCCGTGGCGGCCGCCTTCGCTTCCGGCGTCATCGGCGAGGCGGGCCTCTCGTCCTCGTCGACGGCGCCGCCGCCATAGAGGTGCCGCGCCACCAGGCCGTCGGCCTCCGCCCGTTCCGCCTCGCTCAGCGCCTCATAGGCCGCGACCATGTCGGCGACCAAGGTCTCGCCGCCGGCTTTCGGTGCCCGCACCGCGTGCAGCATGGTCACCGTCGTCGGATCCTCGATATAGCCGCCATCGGTATGCCAGGCGACGGCGCCGTTGCGGACCGTCGGGTCGCGGTCCTTGGCCTCGGTATTGCCGATGGTCATCATCTCCGGATAACCCGGCGTCCGCAGACGCTCGACGACATGGCGGATCAACTCGCCCCATTCGCCGGCAAAGCGATAATAGGCTTCATGCGTCAGCTTCTGATCCTTGATGATCAGACACCGATGATCGTACAGCGCGTTGGTCAGCGCGAGCATCAGGCCGTCGTCGGCCCCGCGCGACAGATCGACCTCACGCACGATGGCGCCGCAGGCGCCGCCGGTCGGCTCGATGCTTACCATGTTCCGCGCTCTCCGATCCGTTCCGCCGGCTCACGCAGCCAGATGCTCGTAGACCCGGGGCAGGCCACGCACGCTGATCCGCCAGAGCAGGCGCCTGGTATCCTCGACGCTCGGATCGGCGGCGTCGATCGGCGTCGCCGCGTGCATGGTCGAGAAGGTATCGAAGATCGCGATATCGCCGACTTCGTAGGTATGGGCGTAGACGAAGCGGTCCTGGATCGCGTGCATCTTCAGGTCCCAAAGCAGCTGGACCGCCGATTCCTGATCCATGCCTTTGATCCCGAAAGAGGACTGACCGGTCGCGTAAAGCGCCTTGCGGCCGGTGACCGGGTGGCGCATCACCAGGGGATGATGGCAGGCCGGCACCCGGCTAACCTGATCATCGGTGGCCAGCGGGTTGGCGCGGAACTCGCCGTCCAGCAGCTTGCCGGCGCCATAGAGATGGGCAACCTCCAGCCCGTCGATCCGCTCCTTGGTGGCATCGTCGAGCGCGTCATAGGCGGCCACCATGTTGGCGAAACGGGTCTGCCCGCCGACCTTCGGCGCCAGGATCGAATACAGCATCGTGGCGCTTGCCGGCACGGCCTCGTACGACTGATCGGTATGCCAGAGCGCGGCGCCGTTGCGGATCTCGATCTTCTTGTCCTTTTCCTCGGTGTTGCCGACCGCCAGCAATTCCGGATAGCCGGGCATGCGCATGTGGTCCAGCACGTGCGGGATCGGCTTGCCCCACCAGTAGCCGAAATTCAGATAGGTATCCTTGTCCAGGCTCTGGTTCTTGATCACCAGGACCCGGTGCTCGTAGAGCGCGTCGGCGAGGGTCTTCATCAGCCCCGCATCAAGCGGCTTGTTGAGATCCACGCCCCAGGCATTGGCGCCATGCGGCGCGCCGTCGATGGGTGAAATGTCGACCATGATCCGTCTCCTTCCGCGACACGATAGTGTCCCGCGAATGGGTGGTTCTCTCAAGACTTTCGAAGCGTGACGGGCGTTTGATCGCAAGCGCGTTGGCAAACGAGGTTGCCAAGCGGACGGGCCGGGCGCAGAAAGCGGAACCTTCCACCGGTGATCCAGCCAGACCGGGCTCTTCCCGCATGTCCGATTCCTCGACTAAAGCCGCCGATATTCTCCGGGACCGGAACTTCCTGTTCTTCCTTCTCGCGCGGACCGGCAATGGTCTCGGCGTGCATATCCTGACCGTGGCGGTCGCCTGGCATGTCTACCAGCTGACGCGGGACCCGCTGGATCTCGGCTATATCGGGTTGGCGCAGTTCGCGCCGCATTTCGTGCTCTTTCTGGTTGCCGGGATGGCGGCGGACCGGCTTGATCGGCGGGCGATCCTGGCGGCCTGCAATATCATCCATCTCGGGGTGGTCGGGCTGCTGATGCTCGTGCTCTGGCGCGGTCTCGGCGGTGTCGGGATGATCCTCGCCATCCTTGTCATCCACGGCATCGCGCGAGCCTTCTTCCATACCGCGGGCCAGGCGATCCTGCCGAACCTGGTCAGCACGGCGCTGTTTCCCAAGGCGGTGGCCTATTCCTCCTCGGCCAACAAGATGGCCCAGCTCGGCGGGCCGGCGCTGGGTGGTATCCTGGTCGCCTGGGCGGGGGACTGGGCCTATTACACGGCGGCGGCGATGTTCGCGCTTGCCGGGATTGGCGCGATGATGATCCGGGGCGCGCTGCATGTGCGCTCGTCGGATCCGATCGGTCTTGCGACCTTGCTGGGCGGCTTTACCTATGTGTGGCGCAAACAAGGTGGTGCTGGGCGCGGTCTCGATCGATCTGCTGGCCATGTGCCGTTCGGCGGGCCGCGGATTGCGCGTTTATCCATGCCGCCGACATCCTTGCTGTCGGCGCCGAGGGTCTGGCGTCATGCGCGCGATGCCGGGGGTCGGATCGCTGATCATGGGGCTGGCGCTGACCCGGATCAGCGCGCCGAACCGGATGGGCCCGGCGCTGTTCACGGCGCTGGGTGTTTTCGGGGTCTCGATCCTGGTGTTCAGCCTGTCGGAGATCTTCTGGCTGTCGCTGGTGGCTTTGTTCGTCTATGGGGCGGCGGACATGGTCAGCGTCTATATCCGCCTGACGCTGGTGCAGATCGCCACGCCGGATGCCATGCGCGGGCGGGTCAGTGCCGTCAATTCGGTATCGATCAACGCCTCCAATGAGCTTGGAGATTTCCGCGCCGGCGCGACGGCGGCGCTCATCGGCACGGTGCCGGCGGTGGTGATCGGCGGGATCGCGACCCTGGCGGTGACGATGCTCTGGGCGAAACTGTTCCCGGCGATGCGCCGGATCGACCGCCTGGACGATCTGAAGCATGGATAGAAAGGTCCCGAACCGGCTGACGCGGGAGGGCGTAAATGCCGGCTAGCGACCATGTTTGCATACAGTCCCAAAATTATGGCATAGTAACGGTGGTTTAGCCTATTTTTTTCATATTTTGGTTTTCATGAAGAGGGAATCACGATGGGCGCTCGGATACGCGAGGACTATCGGAACATCACGGGGCCGGAGAAGTCGGCGATCCTGCTGATGTCGCTTGGCGAGGATCATGCGGCCAAGCTGTTCTCGCATCTGGACGACGAGGAGATCAAGGAGATCTCCCAGGTCATGGCCAGTCTCGGCAATGTCAGTTCGAACATCGTCGAGCGTCTGTTCGTGGAATTCTGCCGAGCAGGTCTCCTCCACCGGCTCACTGGTCGGCACGATGGACAGCACCCAGCGCATGCTGACCAAGATCCTCGGCGACGACCGGGTCAACGACATCATGGAGGAGATCCGGTCGGGCCGGCTGACCATGTGAAGCTCGCCAATGTGAACGAGCAGGTCCTGGCGAACTATCTGAAGAATTGAGACCGCAGACCGTGGCGGTGATCCTGGCAAGATCGGCCAGCAGCACGCGGCTGGGTCCATGGCGATCCTGCCGAGAACCCGCCATGGAAGTGGTGATGGATGCTGCACATCGAGGCGGTGAACAAGGACATCGAGAAGGACGTGAGCGCGGTGCTGCCACGAGTTCATGCGCAACCTGGCGCGCACCAACCGGCGCGACAGCCACGAGACCATGGCGGAGATCTTCACCCATCTCGGGCGACGGGCGACGGAGAGCCGGTTCCTTCCGGCGCTGGAGGAGCGCAACAAGGATCCTTTCGGAACCATCCGGGCGCTGATGTTCACCTTCGAGGATCTGAAGGGGATCGACCTGTCGGGCATCCAGACGCTGCCGCAACATGATATGACAAGCTGACGGTGGCGCTGAAGGGGCGCGTCGGAGGAGCTGAAGGACCGTTCTTCTCGAACATGTCGCAGCGTGCCGCCAATCTGTTGCGCGAGGACAGCAGGCCGCCGGGCCGGTGCGCCTGAAGGGAGGTCGAGGAGGCCCAGCAGGCCATGATCACCGCCGCCAAGGACTCGCTCTGAGCGCGGCGAGATCGTCATTGGCGGCGGCCCCGGAGACGATCAGTTGGTGTTCTGAAGCCCGACGTGGTTTGGGGTATTTGCTGAATTCGCCTCTAATTAACTGAAATGGAGTTAATTAGAGAAATATATAATAATATCAAAAAGTTAGAATTCTTGAAAAACGTGCGAATTTGCCCTAATTGTGTGGGGCCGGAGACTGGTGTTTCCGGATAGGCACCGCTGTTCCCGACCGCAGGAAGAGGAAGCCATGGCGAGATCCGCTACCAGCGCCGCGTCGAAGAGGCCGGCGGCCCGCAAGGGCGGCAGAACCACGAAAGCTGAAAAATCCCCGAAAGCGTCCAAGGACGAACTTCTGAAATATTACCGCGACATGCTGCTGATCCGCCGCCGAGGAGAAGGCGGGCCAGATGTACGGTATGGGGTTGATCGGCGGCTTCTGCCATCTCTTATCGGTCAGGGAAGCGGTCGTCGTGGGGATGCAGGCGGCGATCAATGAGGCCTCGACGGTGGTGACGAGCTACCGGGACCACGGCCACATGCTGGCCTGCGGCATGGAGGCGCGCGGCGTGATGGCCGAGCTGACCGGCCGCATCGGCGGCTATTCCAAGGGCAAGGGCGGCAGCATGCACATGTTCAGCCGCGAGAAGAACTTCTTCGGCGGCCACGGCATCGTCGCGGCCCAGGTGCCGATCGGCACCGGCCTCGCCTTTTCCCACAAGTACAAGAACGAGGAGGCGGTGTGCCTCACCTATCTCGGCGACGGCGCCGCCAACCAGGGCCAGGTCTATGAGAGCTTCAACATGGCGGCGCTCTGGAAGCTGCCTTGTGTCTATGTGATCGAAAACAACAAATACGCCATGGGCACCTCGGTGAACCGGGGCGGCGGGAACCTCTCTTGCCCAGCGCGGCGAGGCCTATGGCATTCCCGGGATCGAGGTCGACGGCATGGACGTGCTGGCGGTGAAAGCCGCCGGCGAGAAGGCCTTCGCCCACGCGACCTCCGGCAAGGGCCCGTACATTCTGGAAATGAAGACCTACCGCTATCGTGGCCATTCCATGTCCGACCCGGCGAAGTACCGAACCAAGGACGAGGTCAACCGCATGCGCCAGGAACATGATCCGATCGACAATGTCCGCGCCCGCCTGGCCGAGGCCGGGGTGAGCGACGAGGACCTGAAGGCCATGGACCGGGAGGTTCGGGGTATCGTTACCGAAGCGGCGGATTTCGCCCAGTCGAGCCCGGAGCCGGATCCGGCGGAACTCTATACCGACATCCTGGTGGAAACCTGAACCACGCAAGCACCGGTGGAGGGTTCCAAGACGCGGGCATTCCGCGCGGGAAGCACCGGATCGAGGGGACTTTGGAATGCCGATCCAGATCTTAATGCCGGCGCTCTCGCCGACGATGACCGAGGGCAAACTGGCCAAATGGATGAAAGCCGAGGGCGACACGGTCGCCGCCGTGGTGACGTGATCGCCGAGATCGAAAACCGACAAGGCCACGATGGAAGTCGAGGCGGTGGACGAGGGGACCCTCGGTCGCATTCTGATCGCCGAAGGCACGGAGAATGTCGCCGTGAACACGCCGATCGCCATCCTGCTGGAGGAAGGCGAGGATGCCGACGCGATCGAGGGCGCCGAAGCGCCTGCCGCGCCGGCGCCTGATAGGTCTTCCGATGATGCGCCGAGGGACAAGGCCCCCGCCGCCGAACGGCCGGCCGCACCGGCGGTGGCCGTCATGGACGTGGACGAGGAGAAGTTCTTCGCCGATACCCAGACCCAGACCGTGCGCGAGGCCCTGCGCGACGCCATGGCCGAGGAAATGCGCCGCGACGAGATGGTCTATGTCATGGGCGAGGAGGTTGCCGAATACCAGGGCGCGTACAAGGTCACTCAAGGCCTGCTGCAGGAATTCGGCGACAGGAGGGTGATCGACACCCCGATTACCGAGCACGGCTTTGCCGGGCTTGGCGTCGGCGCCGCCTTCGGGGCGTTGAAGCCGGTAGTCGAGTTCATGACCTTCAACTTCGCCATGCAGGCGATGGACCACATCATCAACTCCGCCGCCAAGACCCTTTACATGTCCGGCGGTCAGATGGGCTGCCCGATCGTCTTCCGCGGACCCAACGGCGCGGCCTCCCGGGTCGCCGCCCAGCATTCCCAGGACTACACGAGCTGGTACGCCCATTGCCCGGGCTTGAAGGTGGTTGCGCCATGGTCGGCGGCGGATGCCAAGGGCCTGCTGAAGTCGGCGATACGCGATCCGAATCCGGTGATCGTGCTGGAAAACGAGGTCTTGTACGGCCAGAGCTTCGAGGTCCCGACGGATCCGGATTTCACGGTGCCGATCGGGAAAGCCAAGATCGTGCGCGCCGGCGCCGATGTCACCATCACCGCCTTTTCGATCATGGTCGGCAAGGCCCTGGAGGCGGCGGAAGCGCTTGCGGCGGACGGTATCGAGGCCGAGGTGATCGACCTTCGCACAATCCGTCCGCTGGACGTGGAGACCATCGTCTCCTCGGTCAAGAAGACCAACCGCATCGTCTCGGTGGAGGAGGGCTGGCCGACATGCGGCATGGGTTCCGAGATCGCGGCGCTGATGATGGAGCACGCTTTCGATCATCTGGACGCGCCGGTCAAGCGCATCGCCGGCGAGGACGTGCCGATGCCTTATGCGGCCAATCTCGAGAAGCTGGCGCTGCCGCAAGTTGACACCATTGTCGCGGCGGCTAAGGCCGTCTGCTATCGCGGCTAGGGGGAATAGCCATGACCATTCAAATTCTGATGCCGGCGCTCTCTCCGACCATGACCGAGGGCAAGCTCGCCGCCTGGCACAAGAAGGAGGGCGACGCCATCGCCCCCGGCGCCGTCATCGCCGAGATCGAGCCCGACAAGGCGACCATGGAAGTCGAAGCTATCGATGAGGGAGTGCTTGGCAAGATCCTGATCGAGGCCGGGACCGAAAATGTCGCGGTAAACACGCCGATCGCGATCATGCTGGAGGAGGGTGAGAGCGCCGACGACATTGGTTCTGATGCGGGTTCCGCACCGGCACCTGCGCCAAAACCCGCGGCCAAGCCGGAACCCGCCCCGGCTCCGGCGCCGAAACCGGCTGCCGCCGCGCCGGCACCGGCTGCGAAACCGGCGGCGCCCGGGTCTTCCTCCGGAGACCGTGTCTTCGCCAGCCCACTCGCTCGCCGCATGGCGGAACAGGCCGGGCTGGATCTGTCGGCGATTTCCGGAAGCGGTCCGAACGGGCGCATCGTCAAGGCGGATGTCGAGGCCGCAATTTCCGGAGGCGCCAAGACCCCGGCGGCGGCTCGGGCTCCCGCGGCCGCGCCGGCCCCCGCCGCTGCCGCGCCCAGCGCCGATGTGCCGGGCATGCCGGACTACGACGCGATCCCGAACACCACCATGCGCAAGGTCATCGCCAAGCGCCTGACGGAGTCGAAACAGTTCGCGCCGCATTTCTACATGACCGTGGATTGCGAGATCGACGCCCTTCTGGCGACCCGCAAGCAGCTCAACGAGCGTCTTTCCGACGGCAAGGTCTCTGTGAACGACCTAGTGATCAAAGCCGCCGCCATCGCGTTGAAGCAGGTGCCGGCCGCCAATGCCTCCTGGACCGAGAGCGAGATCCGGGTCTACCGCTCGGTCGATATCTCGGTTGCCGTCGCCATCGAGGGTGGCCTGATCACCCCGGTGATCCGGGGCGCCCAGAACAAGGGGCTCGCCGAGATCGCCGCTGAAATGAAGGACCTGGCGGCGCGGGCCCGGGACGGCAAGCTGATGCCCGAGGAATATCAGGGCGGCACCTTCTCGATCTCCAATCTCGGCATGTTCGGGATCAAGGATTTCTGCGCCGTGATCAACCCGCCCCAGGGCGCGATCCTGGCGGTTGGCGCGGGCGAGCAGCGTCCGGTGGTCAAGGATGGGGCGCTCGCCATCGCCACGGTGATGAGCTGCACCCTCTCTGTCGATCACCGGGTCGTCGACGGCGCTATCGGGGCCGCGTTCATGGCCGCCTTCAAGAAGCTGATCGAAGATCCGCTGACGATGCTGCTTTAGGGAGGTTCCCATGGCCGACACAAATTTCGACATCATCGTCGTCGGCGGCGGGCCCGGGGCTATGTCGCGGCGATCCGGGCGGCAGCTTGGGATGAAGGCGGCGGTGGTCGAGCGCGCGCATCTCGGCGGGATTTGCCTGAACTGGGGCTGCATTCCGACCAAGGCGTTGCTGCGAACCTCCGAGATCCATCACATCCTTCAGCATCTCGATCAATATGGCTTATCTGCCAAAGAGATATCGTTCGATATTAAGAAAATAGTTGAACGGTCGCGCGGTGTCGCCAAACAGCTTTCCGGCGGTATCGGGCATCTCTTGAAGAAGAACAAGGTCACGGTTTTCGACGGCCACGGCAAACTCGCCGGCGGTGCCGCCGGGGCGCGAAAACTGGCCGTCACCAAGGACGGCAAGAAGGTCGCGGATCTCGTCGGCAAGCACATCATTCTTGCCACCGGGGCGCGGGCGCGAACCCTGCCGGGGATGGAGCCGGACGGCAAGACGATCTGGACCTACCGCGAGGCCATGGTGCCGGACAAGATGCCGAAATCCCTGCTGGTGATTGGCTCCGGCGCGATTGGGATTGAGTTCGCCAGCTTCTACCGCGACATGGGCGCCGAGGTGACCGTGGTAGAGGTGCTGGACCGGGTCCTGCCGGTCGAGGACGAGGAGATCTCCGCCTTCGCGCACAAGGCCTTCACCAAGCAGGGCATGAAGCTGCTGACCGGGGCCAAGGTGGCGTCGGTCAAAACCTCGGCCAAGGGCGCGGCCGTGACCGTGGAAGCCGGCGGCAAGTCCCAGGTGATCGAGGTCGAGAAGGTCATCATGGCCGTCGGCATCGTCGGCAATGTCGAGGATATCGGGCTCGAGGGCACCAAGATCAAGGTAGACCGTACCCATGTGGAGATCGACCAGTGGTGCCAGACGGGCGAGCCGGGCATCTATGCCATCGGTGATCTGGTCGGCCCGCCCTGGCTGGCTCACAAGGCAAGCCACGAGGGGGTCATCTGCGTCGAGAAGATCGCTGGCGTGAAGGGAGTGCACCCACTCGATACCGGCAATATCCCCGGCTGCACCTATTGCCGCCCGCAGGTGGCCAGCGTCGGCATGACCGAGGTCGCGGCCAAGAAGGCGGGGCACGAGGTCAAGGTCGGCCGGTTCCCCTTCATCGGCAATGGCAAGGCGATCGCGCTCGGCGAGCCCGAGGGGCTGGTCAAGACCGTCTTCGATGCCAAGACCGGCGAGTTGCTGGGCGCGCACATGATCGGAGCCGAGGTAACCGAGATGATCCAGGGCTATACCGTCGCCCGCAGCCTCGAGACGACCGAGGCCGAACTGATGCACACGGTCTTCCCGCATCCGACCCTGTCCGAAATGATGCATGAGTCGGTGCTGGACGCCTATGGCCGGGCGGTGCATTTTTAATTCACCCGTCAGCCCGCACTTGCTGCGGGGCCTATGCCTGAGAGGGGCAGCGTGATCAGCGGATCGGGTAAGGCGCGGTTTGGAACCACTGATCACGCGTTGAAGCTCAGGCATGGATCCCGCATCGAGTGCGGGACGACGGTGGTAAGGGACGATCCGTGATGAACAATCCCCCACGCCTCGGCGCCGCGCGGCATCCGGAGAAGGCGCACCGGCCGGATAATCCGATCAAGCGCAAGCCGGCCTGGATTCGTGTGAAGGCCCCGACCTCGCCGGTCTACAAGGAAACCCGCGATCTGATGCGGGAATGGAACCTGCACACGGTATGCGAGGAAGCCGCCTGCCCGAATATCGGCGAATGCTGGGCCAAGAAGCATGCGACCATGATGATCATGGGCGCCATCTGCACCCGCGCCTGCGCCTTCTGCAATGTCGCGACCGGCAAGCCCGGCGCGCTCGACCCGCTGGAGCCGACCAATGTCGGCGAGGCGGTGGCGCGGCTCGAGCTCGAGCATATCGTCATCACCTCGGTCGACCGGGACGATCTGGCCGACGGCGGCGCCAAGCATTTTGCCGAGACGATCCAAGCCATTCGCCGGGCATCCCCCGGCACGACGATCGAGATCCTCACCCCGGATTTTCTGAAGAAGGACGGGGCGGTCGAAGTGGTGGTCGAGGCTCGGCCCGACGTCTTCAACCACAATCTCGAGACCGTGCCTCGGCTCTACCCCACGGTGCGGCCCGGCTCGCGCTATTTCCACTCCCTGCGCCTGCTGGACCGGGTGAAGGAGCTGGACCCGGCGATGTTCACCAAATCCGGCCTGATGGTCGGCCTCGGCGAGAGCCGTGAGGAGGTGCATCAGGTGATGGACGACATGCGCTCCGCCGATATCGATTTCCTGACCATCGGCCAGTACCTCCAGCCCACCGTCAAGCACCACGCGGTCGACCGTTTCGTCGAGCCGGACGAGTTCGCGAGCTATGAGCGCACGGCCTTTGGCAAGGGGTTCCTGATGGTCTCGGCCTCCCCGTTGACCCGTTCCTCGTATCACGCCGGCGACGATTTCGCCCGGCTGCGCGCGGCGCGGGAGGCCAAGCTGGCGGGTGGCGGCACCGGTCTCGAAGCGCTGGCGCGGGCGGCGGGCGCGGTGCTCTAGCGGCCGGGCGAGTTTATGACGGTCCATTCCGAACAGCGGGTGATCCCGTTTCGCCCGGAGCAGCTATTCGATCTCGTCGCGGACGTGCGCCGTTATCCCGAGTTCCTGCCCTGGTGCGTCGGCGCGCGCATCCGCTCGTCGAGCGAGACTCTGATCGTTGCCGACCTGATGATCGGCTACAAGCTGGTGCGCGAGCGTTTCACCTCCCGGGTGACATTGGACCGGGAGGGCCGCCGCATCGATGTCGAATATGCCGACGGGCCGTTCAAGTATCTCGACAACCACTGGATCTTCCATCCGCACCCGGACGGCTGTCTGGTGGATTTCCATGTCGATTTCGAGTTCCGCTCCGCGGTACTGCAGAAGATCATCGCGGTCCTGTTCAACGAGGCGGTCAAACGCATGGTCGCCGCCTTTGAGACCCGCGCTCACGATCTCTACGGAGAATAGGCGGCAATCCGACAGGTCGCCGGGTTCCGGGAAGCGCCAAACGTGGCTTACCCTTCCTCCAAGGTCTCGCCGGGCTGCCAGGGCATGGCGTGGCGCAGGGCAAGGTCCACCAGGGCATAGAGAGCGACGGCCAGAACCGCCAGCGTGAGCAGGGCGGCGAACATCACGTCGATCTGCATGCGCGCGTTGGAATGCAGCATCAGATAGCCGAGGCCGGCGCTGGAGCCGACCCACTCGCCGACCACCGCGCCGATCGGGGCCACCGCGCAGGCGACCCGTAGACCCGATCCGAAGGCCGGCAGTGCCGCAGGGATGCGCACCCGGAGCAGCAGGGCCAGCCCGTCGCACCCCAGGGTCCGGGCGCTGTCGATCAGCGCCGGCTCGGTGCGGCGCAATCCGTCGTGAAACGCGGCGGTCACGGGAAAAAAGATGATCAGGGCCGCCATCGCCACCTTTGAAGCCATGCCGTAGCCGAGCCAGAGGACCAGGATCGGGGCGAGGGCGAAGACCGGGATTGCCTGGCTGATCACCAGAACGGGCAGCAACCAGCGGCGCAACTGGCGGGCATGAGCCATGGTGAGCGCGGTTCCAGCGCCGATTGCGGTTCCGATCACGAGCCCGAGCAGGATTTCGGCCAGGGTCACCCCGGCATGGCCGAGGATCACATCGCCATGCTCCCGCCACGCGGCGAGGACCCGGGCCGGACCGGGAAGGATGTAATGCGGCGCCCCGCTGATCCAGACGATGATCTGCCAGACGGCGAAAAGCCCGATCGTGATCACCAGGGGACGGATCAGTTTCACGTGCTGGCGTTCCGCTGTGTCGAGGGAAAGGACCGCGTGTCCGGCGGCGACTATCGCGATGGTGGCCGGGCTTGGCAAGTCCGTCGCGCCGGGCTACGTCTTCGCCATGCTTCCGCCTGCTTTTCCAGATCGTCCCGTCATGATCGGCAGCGAGATTTATCGGGCCTCGCGCTATGGTCGGCGCCATCCGTTGTCGATCCATCGGGTGACGCCGGTGATGGATCTGGCCCGCGCGCTGGGCTGGCTGGATGACGCCAGTTATCTCGAAAGCCCGATCGCGACGCCGCAGATGCTCGCGCGGTTCCACGAGCCGGCCTATGTCGACGCGGTCTGGAACGCCGAACGCGACGGCAGGGTGTCCGATGAGGTGAAGCACCGCTTCAATATCGGGCGCAACGGCAATCCGGTCTTTCCCGAGATTTTCACCCGCCCCGCGACGGCATGCGGCGCCAGTATTCACGCGGCCCGGGCGCTGGCGTCGGTACCGCGCGGCGTGATCCATTCGCTGGCCGGCGGCACCCATCACGGCCGCCCGGCGATGGCCTATGGGTTCTGCTTCTTCAATGATTCGGTGCTCGCCATCCTGGCGATGCTCGACGCGGGACTTCAGCGGATCCTCTACGTGGATCTGGACGCGCATCACGGTGATGGCGTCCAGGACGCGTTCCACGACGAGGACCGGGTGCTGACCATCTCGATCCATGAGGACGGCCGCTGGCCCCGCACCGGCGGACGCGGCGACCGGGCGGGCGGCTTGGCCCGCAACCTGCCGGTGCCGGCGGGCTTCAACGACAGTGAACTGGATGCGGTGATCACCGAGGCGGTGCTCCCCCTCGGCGCGGCGTTCAAGGCCGAGGCGGTGGTAATCCAATCCGGCTGTGACGCTCTGGCGGATGATCCGCAGAGCAAGCTTACCCTTTCCAATGGCGCGCTCGCGCGTGCGGTCGAACGGACGGCCCGCCTGGCGCCCCGTGTCCTGGTGACCGGCGGCGGCGGGTACAACCCCTGGGCGGTCGCCCGGGCCTGGACCCTGGTCTGGGCCGGTCTCAACGGATACACGCCGCCGAAAAACCTCTCATTCGCCGCCGAGACCGTGTTGCGGGCGCTGGACTGGAACCATTCGCGGGGCCGGAACCCGCCGGAACACTGGTTCTCAAGCTTGCTTGATCCGCCGAATTGGGGCCCAGTACGCGGCGAAGTCAGGGACCTGATCAAGGAGGTAACCGCGCCATGAAGCGATGCTGGCTGCCGGCGCTGCTTATGTTGGCCATCCTGATTGCGCCGGTCCGGGACGTTCCGGCCCAGACTCCCGGCGGCAAGCCCGGACCGATGGAGCCCTTGGCGATCCACACGTCCGATGGCAAGTCCCATGCCTTCCAGGTCGAGATCGCGCGCACGCCCGAGGAGCAGGCTCGGGGACTGATGTTCCGCGAGTCGCTTGCCGCCGATGCCGGCATGCTGTTCCTCTACACCCGCGAGGAATGGCAGGCCATGTGGATGAAGAACACGCTGATCCCGCTGGACATGCTGTTCATCCGCGAGGACGGACGAATCTTTCGGGTTCATGAGCGCGCGGTTCCGGGCTCACTCGACACCATATCCTCGCGCGGTCGCGTCCTCGCGGTGCTGGAACTGCGCGGCGGGACCGCGGCACGGCTGGGCATCAAGGCCGGCGACCGGGTTGAACACGCGGCCTTTGCGCCATAGGCGGACAGCCGCGCGAACTTTTGATTTTAGTTCGCTGAGTCCCTTTGCCGATCGGTGAACGAACGTGGAACATGGCTTTGATAGGTTTTTGACGAACCGATCGCCTGGTTTCGGCTATGTTCGCCAAAAATCGACCGCCCCACGAAAACGGCTATTGCGCCGGATGCTAAAAAACCCTAGTAAATCAGGGCTTTTGAGCCTCGGCGGGTGTAGCGCAGCCTGGTAGCGCATCTGCTTTGGGAGCAGAGGGCCGGCGGTTCAGAATCCGTCCACCCCGACCAACCCGGCTCGCGAGACGAGGAGCGTGGCGATGACCGTGCGAATTTACCAACCGGCAAAGACGGCAATGCAATCGGGCAAGGCCAAGACTCGACGCTGGGTGCTGGAACATGCGCCCGAGACGGCGCGCCGGCCCGAGCCCCTAATGGGCTGGATCTCCGCCGGAGATACCAAGAACCAGGTGCGACTCGGCTTCGATACCAAGGAAGAGGCCATCGCCTACGCCAAGAAGCACAATCTCGCTTATGTCGTTCAAGAGCCCCGGCGTTCGAAGCCGAGGATCAAGACCTATGCCGACAATTTCGCTTTTGGCCGCACCGGGTCCTGGACCCATTGATCCGTCTGGCGCGATGGTCGACGATGGCCCCGTAGCTCAATTGGATAGAGCACCAGCCTTCTAAGCTGATGGTTGCAGGTTCGAGTCCTGCCGGGGTCGCCAGCGCCGTCACCCAGCCGCATGGGCGGCGCCGGCGACGAGATTTGCCAGCCGGCTGACGTAGGCCCTCGGCGATTCTTCGTTGATCCGCCATACGAGACGCATCGCCGGATACCAGCGCGAGAACTTGATCGGTCGGGGATGGTGACCGCTGAACCAGTACCAGCGCGCCTCGTGCCGGTTCGGCAACAGCGTCCAGACCGACCGTCCGAGCGCGCCCGCGAGATGGGCGACCGGCTTGTCGACGGCGATCGTCAGGTCGCAGGCCGTGATCAGAGCGGCGAGGCCGTCCAGGTCGGCTTCGACGTCAATCTCGTGATCTGTTGTGATCTTGATGCCGGTCCGCTCTTCGAAGGCGCGAATTTCCGGCACCGCGCTTTCATCTTCCAGGCTGACCCAGGTGATATCCGGTACCTTCAGCACCGGTTCAAGGAAATCCAGCGTAAGTCTTGCGCCGCCTTTTGTCTGGCTGCGCCAGGCGAGCCCGATCGTGTGCTTCTCCGGCTTCACGAGATCGAGCATCAGGTCCAATGCGCGGTCGCCGTCGGCGATCAGGAAACTTCGCTTTGCCTTGCGAAAGTCGGCAATCGAGCGGCGTTTCAGCCCACAAAGCCGTCCCATCGGAATCTGGGCCGCGATGTCGTCGGCGTGGAGGCGGGCATCCGGTGGTGTCGAGGCGGCGATAACCTCCGCCTTCGGTAGTACCCGCCGCAACAAGGGCACCAACGCGCTATCGGCTTCCACGATGAGACCGCCGGGCGCCTCAAACTCTGTGTAGACCGAGGCGAAAAGGATCTGAGCCGAGATCGATTGTTCGACCCAAACCAGCAACTTTCCGTCGATTGGGGATACGCCGTCCCAAACCGGACTCGGAAAGTCACGCCATTCTCCGGGTGCTGCGGGATAGGAGAAGCGCCACTCATAATCAGCCCAGCCGCGCGCGAAGCGCGTTGCCTCCAGATGGATGATTGCCCGGTTATACCGCGCCGCAGCAAAATTGGGGTTTGTCTTCAAGGTCCTGTCGAAATCGGCGAGCGCGCCGTCGATATCGCCATCCCGCAGGCGTGCTACGCCGAGGGATGTGCGGATATGGGCATGGTCCGGCGCCAGAACCAGGGCGCGTGTCATCCATCGGCGTTCAGCCTCGCGCCCGCCGGTTCCCGCAGAGGCAAGCGCGTACAGATAGCTCGCGCCGTGATCATCGGGTGACGACACAAGCCTCCGGCGCAGCCCCGGAAGTTCCTCGCCGAAGCGGCCGGCCTGAAGATTGCGCAGGATCGCCTCGTTGGGGCGCTGCTGGCCGGAATCTGAGGCGGCGGGTTGCGGATAAGTCACCGGTCAATGCCCGGAAAGGCTCGTCATAATCATGCGGCTCGTATATGCGGGAGGAAGAAGCGGGTCAATCCGTGATCCCCGCAAAGGCCAAGGAACGGCCGGTGCAAGGATCGTGGCCCCAGCGCACAAGTGAGGGACAAGATGAAAATCAAGTCGGTGAAGGCGTGGTGGCTGCACGTTCCGATTCCTGAGGCGCAGCGCCATCGCTCGGATTTCGGTCTGGTCGCCTCCTTTGACATGGCTTTGGTCCGCATAGAGACCGAATGCGGGTTGGTCGGGCACGGCGAGGCGAAAGCGACCGTTGCCAGCGCTGGGGATAACCGCGCCGTCGTCTCGCTCATCGAGCGTGAGCTCGGCCCCATGCTGATCGGCGACGATCCCCGTGACATTACCCGCCATTGGGAGACCTTCTACAGTGGCGTGCGGGCGCACTATGCGCTCGACCGTGGTCATGTCTTCCCGATCCTCGGCCGGCGTGGGATCACGATCTCGGCCATCAGCGGCATCGACATGGCGCTCTGGGACATCCTCGGCAAGAGCCTCGATGCGCCGGTCTGGCGGCTGCTCGGTGGGCGCCGGCGGGAACGGATGCCGGCCTATGCCTCCGGTGGCTGGGCGCCGGCCGACAAGATCGGAGAACAGCTTCAGTCCTACATCGACCGGGGCGGCTTTAAGGCGGTGAAGATGCGGGTCGGTGTCGCCGATGGCGAGGCCCGGCACTCGGCGGCGCGGGTACGGGCGGCGCGGGCGGCGCTTGGTCCCGAAATCGAGATCATGTGTGATGCCCATGGCACTTTTGGCGTCGCCGAGGCGAAACGCTTCTGCCGGCTGGTCGAGGATTGCGATATCGCCTGGTTCGAGGAGCCGGTGACCGCCGACGACAAGCGCGGCCTCGCCGAGGTGCGGTCCAGCACCGATATTCCGATCGCCACCGGCGAGAGCGAGGCCACCCGCTTCGCCTTTCGCGACCTCGCCGAGCTGCGCGCCGCCGATATCTTCCAGCCGGATCTGGCGATCTGCGGCGGCATTACCGAGGCCATGCGGATCGGCGCCATCGCCAGCGCCTTTCAGCTCCGCCTGGCGCCGCATCTCTGGGGCGGAGCCCTGATGTTCAACGCCGGCCTGCATGTCTCGGCGGCGTCGCCGGCGGCGCATATCATCGAGTATTCCCTCGGCGCCAACCCCATGCTGTTCGAGCTTGCCGAGGAGGCTCCCGTCTCGGTGGACGGCATGGTCGAGATCCCCGAGCGGCCGGGCCTCGGCGTCACGATCAACGAGGATTTCGTGAAGCGGTATACGGTGGCGTAGGCGCGGGACGCAACCTAGGGCGTCTTGCTTTCGCTTCTAAGCAGGTACATCCCACCGCCGACCACCAGCACCGTGCCGATCCACACGCCGGTGCCGGGAATGTCGCCCCAGAAAATGGCGCCGATCAGCACTGCCCAGATCAGGGTCGTGTATTTGAACGGCGCGACCAGGGCGACCTCGCCGAGCCGGAAACCTTCGATCATCAGGTATTGGGCAACGCCGACGAAGATGCCCGAGACCGCGAAGATCCACAGATGCGCGCTCTGGATCGGGGCCCAGCCGAGGGGCCAGCTCAGGAATCCGGCAAGGGTGACCAGAGTGGTGCTGATCATCAATATGGCGCTGGAGGATTCGCTACCGCTGATCCGTCGGGTCACCACGTCGCGGCAGGCGCCGAAAAAGGCCGCACCAAGCGGGGCGAGCGCGGCGATGCGAAAGGCGTCGCCCGTCGGCTGCACCATGATCAGGACACCCGCGAAGCCGACCAGGATCGCCAGCCAGCGGCGCCAGCCGACGCGTTCGCCGAGGAACGGGATCGCCAGCGCCACGGTAAGCAGCGGGCCCGCGAAGGCGATTGCGATGGCGTCGGCGATGGGCAGCAGACTAAGCCCCGTCACGAAGCAGATCGTCGAGCAGGTCATCAGCACCGCCCGGCTCAACTGGTGGCTCCATCGGTTGACCTTGAGCGCTGCCGTCCGGCCGGTCACCACATAGAATGCGGTGAGCAGCACGACGATCGAGACGCCCCGTAGCGCCATCACCTGGCCGACCGGATAGCTTTCGGTGAGGTATTTCGCCATCCCGTCGTTGATGGTCAGCACCAGCGCGCCCAGGGTCATGCAGATAACCCCGCGCATCGGCGCCGGCACACTCTCGATGGCTTGACGGATCGGAGGCACGCGCGTCCCTCGGGCTGAAAAGGCGGGGCGTGACGAGACAAGCATGAATGCGAGGGCCGGGGAAGGGGAGGATGCCCCAGAAGCTTTGCCCGTGCTCCCGGAACGGTGCCGGAGGCTAACGCGACACAGCCACGGCCTTGCCGTTCTTCAGGCGAACGACGATCTCCCAGGGCTCGGTCTTCCATTGCCGTTGCAGCATCGGCGGGATCATCTCGGCACCGAGATCCACGCGGTCGATCTCCTTGGCTGTACCGCCCTTCAAAGTGATGAACCGCAGGACAGAACGGCTCTGGTCCGGCACGGCGATGTCCTTGATGCCGTCATCGTTCCAGTCGATGACCGCGTGCAGCCTCAGATCTGGGGAGCCGATGGCGTGGTTCGACACGTCGTTCAACAAAGGTTTCGGAACAAGTTCTTCGCCGCTTCGTTCATAGAGGGTCAGCACGCCGCCGATATGCGGGGTCACCACGGCGGCGATCTCCTTTTCGCCGTCGCCGTCGAAATCCGCGACGCCCACTGGGTTCAGCCAGCGGTTCGCCGTGCCGATCGGCGGCGACTGCATCCAGTAGGAGCGTACCGAGCCGTCCTCCCCCTCGCGGTAACCGATGACCGAGATCGACGCGCCGGCAGTGAGGTAAGAGCGGATCGCCACGATATCGAGGATCCCGTCACCGTCGAAATCAACAATCCGGGGTTGGATATCCTCGAACACCGAGTCCTCCGGCACTTTGATGAGAAAGGCCGACGGCGCGCCGGACGATGGTGGCTGGATGATGACACCGCCCGCCTCGATCCGGTCGCCCAGGACGCCATGGGGATAGCGGTCCGTCGGCACCGCGAACCAGGCCTTCATGACGCCGACCTCGAAAAACTTCCCGGAGGCGTGGTCGGCTCGTCCATGCGGGATCCCGTCGGTCAACGCCGTTCCCTCCGCCGGCGTCAAGGGCGGAAAGTCCGTGATCTCGCGGACTTTGGTTTCGGCGAAGCAATTCACCGCAAACCCCAGAGTGATGATCGTTGCCAGAATTGGTGAGATGGCTTTTCCAGCACCGATCATTTTCTTACCTTTACCACTCTACGTTGCTTTTCATACTTTGCGGCAACGCTCATCCAAGCTCAACAGATCCAATTTGATCGGGAAAAGGAAAAGGGTAGTTTTTGACACGCGAACCGACGTGGTGTCTTGGGAGAGATGGTGATGGGCAAATCGGCCCGGGAAATCGAGGAACGAAATCGAAGAACGCTTTCGATCGTGGCCGAGAACGCATCCGGGTTTGATTGGCAATCGAATCCTTTCGTCGGATTTCAGACATTCGAGATTGCTGGGATGGCTCCGTTTGTGATGTTCTCCATCAACGATTGTCACGTCGTCCGGGCGAAGGTCTGGAATCAGAGATATGAGGATCTGGCGCTCATCCTGTGGGCGGATCGGGCAAGGCTCGCTGATGTTGTTTTCGACATTGGCGCGAACACCGGGCTCTACTCATTGACGGCCGCTTCGGCCAATCCGCACGCCCAAATTTTCGCGATCGAACCTTTGCCGGAAGCGGCCTCAAGAACGGAACTGAACGTGGCGGCGAACGAGTTCCGCAATATTTCGATCCGGCGGATAGCGATCGCAAACGCCGTGGGAACGGTGGATCTCGAATGCAATAAGAAACCATACCGGTGGATCAATACTGGCGGCCGCATCCGGTCGGACAAGTCCCCGGCTTCGCCGCTCGTGGAGCAGGTGCCGGCCCAAACGGACACGCTCGACAATATTTTGCCGCTCGCTGGATCCGGCAACCGCTTCCTGCTGAAGGTCGATGTGGAAGGGGGGGAGGAAGCGGTGCTTGTCGGCGCGAAAAGCCTTCTGCACCAGCGTCGCCCGGACATCCTTATGGAGATCTTAAGCCCGGATTGGAGCGAAAGACTTTTCCGTTACCTTCGGCCGCATGACTACCGTTTCTATCGAATCCTGGAATCAGAAGGCCGGGTCGTTGACGAACGCGAGGCTTCGCGCTTGCCATACAACCCGGACGACTGGAACTGGTTCGCGACGGCCGATTTGAGTTTTGAGCCGTCGCGCTATCGTCTCGCTACCGGATGATGCCGTAGGGGCCGGTTAGAACTTTAGCGCATTCACCCTCACCACCTGCGGCAGTGCCCTGACCTTGGCGAGCAGATCATCGTCGATTTCGCCGTCGACTTCCACCAGGGCAAGGGCCTCGCCGCTATGGTCGCGCCGGCCAAGATGGAAGGTCGCGATGTTGAGGCCCTCATTGCCGAGCACCGTGCCGAGCCCGCCGATGAAGCCGGGCCGGTCGTAGTTTCGCACATAGAGCATGCGTGGCGCGAACTCCGCCTCGACCTTGATGCCCTGGATGTCGATCAGACGGGGCCGGTCGCCGGCAAATAGGGTGCCGGCCATCACCCGGGTGCGGGTCGCGCCCTCCACCGTCAGGCGCAGGAGGGTCTGGTAGTCGCAAGGGCGGTCGTGTTGCACCGTCGAGACGGCGATGCCCCGGCTTTGCGCGACCTTCGGCGCGCTCACCATGTTGACCGCGTCCATGCTGGGCTTCATCACGCCGGCGAGTGCGGCCGAAACCACCGGCGCGGTATTGATCGCGGTGGCGAGGCCCTCGAACTCGATGCGGACCGCCTTGACGGCTTCCTCCGCGACCTGGCCGGCGAAGCTGCCGAGCAGTTCGGCGAGCTTCATATAGGGTCGCAGCACCGGCGCTTCCTCCGCCGTGACGGAGGGCATATTGACCGCATTGCTGATGGCACCGGTCAGGAGATAGTCCGCCATCTGTTCGGCCACCTGCAGCGCCACCTTCTCCTGGGCCTCCATGGTCGCGGCACCAAGATGCGGTGTGGCGATCAGGCCGGGCGCGCCGAACAGCACGTTCTCCTTGGCCGGCTCGGTGGAGAAAACATCGACGCCGGCGCCGGCGACGTGTCCGGAGTCGAGCGCCGCGCGCAAGGCCGCCTCGACCACCAGACCACCGCGCGCGCAATTGACGATCCGCACACCCTTTTTGGTCTTGGCCAGCGCCTCGGCATCGATGATATCGCGGGTCGCGTCGGTCAGCGGGGTGTGCAGCGAGATGAAGTCGGATTCCGCCAGCAACGTGTCGAGATCGACCTTGCGCACGCCCAGTTCGACCGCCCGCTCGTCGCTCAAATACGGGTCATAGGCGCTGACCCGCATCCGGAGGCCGCGCGCCCGGTCGGCAACGATCGAGCCGATATTGCCGCAGCCGATCAGGCCCAGCCGCTTGCCGGTGATTTCGGTACCCATGAAGCGGGACTTTTCCCACTTGCCGGCCTGGGTCGAGTCGTTGGCCATGGGGATCTCGCGGGCGAGGGCGCAGATCATGGCGATCGCATGCTCCGCCGTGGTTACCGCATTGCCGAAAGGGGTGTTCATCACCACCACGCCGGCTTCGGTCGCCGCGTCCACATCGACATTGGCGACGCCGATCCCGGCCCGGCCGATCACCTTGAGGTTGCCCGCTGCCGCCAGCATCTCGCGCGTCGCCTTGGTCGCGGAACGGATCGCAAGGCCGTCATAGGCGCCGATGCACGCCTTCAGTTCCTCGGGTTTCATGCCGACCTTGCGGTCGACCTCGATGCCGCGCTCTTCGAGGATCTCGGTGGCGCGCGGGCTTAAGTCGTCGGAAATCAATACCTTGGGCATATCGCCCTCCCTGTCTTGGGGGTCGTCGTGGCGGGACTCGTCCCGCGGATCATTGGGAAAAGAGGCTCAGGCCGCCTTGGTGGCGCTCGCCTTGACCTCGCCGAAGGCCCAGTCCAACCAGGGCAGAAGCGCCTCGATATCGGCGGTCTCCACGGTCGCACCACCCCAGATCCGCAGACCGGGAGGCGCATCACGGTAGCCGTTGACATCGAAGGCCGCGCCCTCGGCTTCCAGCAGCGCCGCCATGCGCTTCGGCACAGCCGCCCGTTCGCTATCCGGCAAGCCGGTGAACCACGGATCGGTGATCGACACGCAGATCGAGGTGTTCGAGCGGGTGGCCGGGTCCTTCGCCAGGAAACCGGCCCAGCGGCTGTCCCCGATCCAGCGGGAGACCGCCGCTAGATTGGCGTCGGCGCGGGCCTTCAGGGCCGGCAATCCGCCGATTCCCTCGGCCCAGCGCAGCGCGTCGAGCACGTCCTCGACGCAGAGCATCGACGGCGTGTTCAGGGTCTCGCCCCGGAAGACACCCTCGACAGCTTGCCGCCCTTGGTCAGGCGGAAGATCTTCGGCAGCGGCCAGGGCGGGGTATGACTTTTCCAGCCGTTCCACCGCGCGCGGACCAGCACCAGCATGCGGGCCGCCTCGCCGCCGAGCACCTTCTGCCAGGAGAAGGTGGCGAGCATCGATCTTTCCCCAGGGAATGTCCTGGGCCAGCACTGCACTGGTCGCATCATAGGGGTCAGCTCCTCGCGGTCATCAGCGATCCAGTCGCCGTTGGGGACACGCACGCCGGAGGTGGTGCCGTTCCAGGTAAAGACCACGTCGCGCGTGAAATCGACCGCGTCGAGATCCGGCAACGCGCCATTCGGCTTCAAGGACTCGCGTGTCAGCGATCTTGACTGTGACCGCGTCGGTCACCCAACCGGCGCCGAAGCTCTCCAGGCCAAGAGATCCACGCCCTCGCGCCGAGCAGCGACCACATGGCCATCTCGAAGGCGCCGGTATCGGAGGCCGGCACAATGCCGACCCGCCAGCCTTCCGGCAGGCCCAGCAGGGCGCCGGTGCGGGCGCAGACCTCTGCAAGTTTGGATTTCGCGGGCTCGGCCCGGTGAGAACGCCCAAGAGCGGCGTTGGTGAGAACAGCGGGGCCCCATCCGGGTCGCTTTGCACACGGTCCGGATGAGAACAGGGGAACCCCCGGCAGAGCCGTTGGCTTCATGGTCGTCATCCTTCATATCGTTACCGCTCGTTGGGGAGCGGCGGCCCGCCGCGGAACTTAGTGAAGCCGAGGGGGAAGTCAAATTCATTTCGCAGGTGCGGCAAAATGCGCGGGTAAGTCTGTTTGAGAACGTTTAGTTCCAAATCGTATCCCCGACGAAGATCGGGGATACGGCAAAGGTTGGATAGCGACCGAGCCCTTAGTCACCTCACTCAAATGCCGCCACCAGTTGTTGGAAATCATCCGGCATCTCACTGGTGAAAGAGACCTCCTCGCCGGTCACCGGATGGGTGAAGGCGAGGGTATTGGCGTGCAGGGCCTGGCGTCCGAGGCGCTTCGCCGCCGCGACCTCGGCGTCGCTGGAGCCCTTGCGGCGATCGCCGCCGCCGTAAAGCGGATCACCGACAAGGCCGTGACCGATATGGGTCATATGCACGCGGATCTGGTGGGTGCGTCCGGATTCGAGGCGGCATTCCAGCAGCGTCGCGATGTCGCGGAACCGGCGCAGCACCCGATAGTTGGTCGCCGCCGGCTTGCCGCCATGGGAGGTGACCGCCATTTTCTTGCGGTTACGCCGGCTACGCCCGATCGGCCCTTCGATCCGGCCCTCCATCTGCGCGACGGCGCCCCAGACGAGAGCGAGATAGCTCCGGCCCACACTGCGCGCGGCGAACTGATGCACAAGCCCGTGATGCGCCTCGTCGGTCTTGGCGACCACCATCAGTCCGGTGGTGTCCTTGTCCAACCGATGCACGATGCCGGGCCGGCGCACGCCGCCGATCCCCGACAGACCATCGCCGCAATGGGCCAGCAGCGCGTTGACCAGTGTCGAGTCGAGCGAGCCCGGCGCCGGATGCACCGCGATGCCCGATGGCTTGTCCAGCACGATCAGGTGAGGATCCTCGAAGATAATCTTGAGCGGAATGTCCTGTGGCGCGGGCGTGTCCGCGACCGGCGGCGGGACCAGGATTTCATAGCTTTGACCTGGTTTGACCGCCGCCGAGGGGTCGGTTATCGTCTCGCCGCCCGACGAAACCTGGCCGTCGAGGATCAGCGCCTTGAGCCGGCTTCGGGACAGGTCCGGCGTGTCCGGCAGGACCGCGACCCGCTCGGCGAGCCAACGGTCCAGACGGTCCGGCCCCGAGCCGTCGAGGATATGATCGAAAGCCGGATCATCGGCTCTGATCGTCACGAGGGTGCTTTTGAGAGATGTCATGGCGGGCAAGCTAGACCAAAGCGCGGCCAAGCTGAACTCCGGTGATTCAAGCACCGACCCGCCGGCCCTCAGGGTGCTGAAGGTTCTCGTCGTGGTGATGGGGATCCTGATCGTGGCCGGTGTGGTGACGGTGGTGGCAACGATCGTCTCCAGATTGTCCGGTGGGACCAAGGAAGCGGCGGCACCGGTTTCTTCGGCGCCGATTTCCGTGCCGTTCGGAGAGATTGCCCATGCCTTGCCGGACGAGGCGCGCGTGGTCTCGGTGTCCGCCGGTTCCGGACGCCTCTACATCCACTACGAGACGGCCGGCGGCCTTGCGCGGGTGCTGGTACTCGATGGGGCCACCGGCGCGGAACTCGGCAAAATACATCTCGAGCAGGTTAAATAGCTCGCAAGGAGTGCCCGCCGTGCCGAACCGTCACGTCAACTTCGCCAGCGACAATACCGCAGGAGCCATGCCCGAGGTCATGGCGGCGCTCAACGAAGCCGCCGCCGCTCCCGCCATGCCCTATGGCGATGACGCGTTCACGCACCGGCTCGGTGAACTCGCGAACCAGGTGTTCGAGCGCAAGGTGGCGATTTTTCCCGTCGCCACCGGCACCGCCGCGAATGCGCTGTCGCTGGCATCGGTTTCTCCGCCCTATGGTGTGGTCTTCTGCCACGAGGGCTCGCATATCGAGGAGGACGAGTGCGCGGCGCCGGAATTCTATATGGGCGGAGGCAAGCTCGCGCTTCTGGGAGGCGAGGGGGCCAAGTTCTCCGCCGAGAGTCTCCGCGCAAAGGTCGAGGTCGACTCGCCCGCCCCGCCGGTGCACCACGCCCAGCCGGCGGCGGTCAGCATCACCCAGGCGAGCGAGGTCGGTGCGGTGTATTCACCCGGCGAGATCCGGGCGATCTCCGGGGTTTGCCGAGACAACGGTCTGGCGCTCCATATGGACGGCGCGCGCCTTGCCAATGCCGTCGCGGCGCTCGGCGTGACGCCGGCGGAGATGACCTGGAAGGCTGGCGTCGACGTGCTTTCGCTGGGCGCGACCAAGAACGGGGCCTTCTCGGCCGAGGCGGTGGTGTTCATGGACCCCGGCAAGGCCGGCGACTTCGAGTTCCGCCGCAAGCGCGGCGGGCACCTGTTCTCGAAGATGCGGTTCCTCTCGGCGCAGCTCGTCGCCTATCTCGAAGCCGGGCGCTGGATCGCCAAAGCGGGCAACGCCAACGCCATGGCGGCGACACTGTCGGATGGCCTGAAGAAGGTGGACGGCGTCGACCAGTGGTTTCCGATTGAGACCAACATGCTGTTCCTGACCCTGCCGGTGCGCGTGGCGGCGGCTCTCCAGGAGGCGGGCTGTGTGTTCTATACCTGGGGCGAGCGGGACGGCACGGTATCGGCGCGGCTGGTCACCAGCTTTGATACGACACCCGACGATGTCGGCTATTTTCTCGAGGTCGCCGACAACGCGGCGCGGGTTATCCGGGGCGGCTAGCAGCGCCGGCAGCGGATGGTCTCGAAGATGTCGTCCCAGTCGCCGTCCTCGGCGCAAAAATCCAGCAGGCACCGCAGTGCCTTGTCTCGGCTATCAAGGTCGTGTTTCTTGACCGCCTCATCCAGCATGGCCAGAGCATCTTCCTGTATCTCGAAGGTATGTTGGATCTTCACGCCTGCCATCTTCGGTCTCCGGGTTTGCTAGAACGGGATCGTCGTTTGTCGGGCGGCAGTGTCGAAGGCGGTCCGTTCCGGGTCAAGTCCCGGATTACGGCCTGGTTCAAGGGTGGGGTTCACGTGGAGCGATCGATATGACCAGCAGTCTGCCGGAGCGGGATTTCAATCCCGGCGCCTCGGTCCCGCTGGACGGGATAAGGGTTCTCGACCTCTCGCGCCTGGTCTCGGGCAACATGGTGACCCATGTGCTGGCGGATTACGGGGCCGAGGTCATCAAGGTCGAGCGCCCGGGCGTCGGCGATGACCTGCGCAACTGGAAGGCCAAGGGCATCAGCACCCATTGGAAGGTCTATTGCCGCAACAAGAAAAGCATCAGCCTCGATCTGCGCAAGGCCCAGGGCCGGGACATGCTGCTCAAGCTCGCCGAGAGCGCCGATGTCCTGGTGGAAAACTTCAAGCCCGGCACGATCGAGAAATGGGGAATCGGCCCGGACGTGCTTTGGCAGCGTAATCCCAAGATGACCATCGTGCGAATCTCCGGCTGGGGCCAGACCGGACCCTGGAGCCACAAGCCGGGTTTCGGCAGTCTGGTCGAGGCGATGAGCGGCTTCGCGGCGATGAACGGGTTCGGTGACCGTCCGCCGGTTCTGCCGCCGCTGGCGCTGGCCGACATGATCGCCGGGCTCTACGGCGCGTTCTCGATCATGGTCGCGGTGCGGGAAGTCGAGCAAAAGGGCGGCAAGGGCCAGCTCATCGATCTGTCGCTGTTCGAACCGATCCTCTCGGTGCTAGGCCCGCAATCCGCCATTCACGCGATCACCGGCGAAATCCCGGAGCGCACCGGCTCGCTGTCCTCGACGACGGCGCCGCGCAACGTCTATGAATGCAAGGACGGCAAGTTCGTGGCGCTCTCCGCCTCGATGCAGGCCATGTCGGAGCGTCTGATGCGGGCGATCGGACGGCCGGAACTGATCGACGATCCGCGCTTCAGAACCAACACGGATCGCCTTGCCAACAATCATATCCTCGACCCCATCGTCGCCGAGTTCATGGGCGCGCGGACCCAGGCCGAATGCCTGGAGATTTTCGAGGCCGCGGACGTGACCGTCGGGGCGGTCGCCGACGTGGAACAGCTGGCGACCCATCCCTATGTGTGCGAGCGTGCCTCGTTGATCACCCTGCCTGATGACGATATGCCGGACGGCCGTCTTCCGATGCACGCCTCGGTGCCGCGGATGTCCGGCACCCCGGCGCAGATGCGCACGCCGGCCCCTGATATCGGTCAGCATAACGGCGAGATCTTTGGCGAGATCGGGCTCTCCAGTGCCGATCTTGAAAAACTCAAGCAAGAGGGAGTGGTCTGATGACCGGGAATGTGAACAAGGATCTGCCGCTCTGGCGTTCGATGCTCTATGTCCCCGCGACCAGCGAGAAGTTCGTTGAAAAGGCGCATGAACGGGGCGCCGATGCGATCAAGATCGACCTTGAGGACGCGGTCGCGCCGGCGGAGAAGCCTCGGGCCCGCACCCTGGTGCGCGATGTCGCTAAGCTGGTCAGTCGCAACGGCGCCGACGTGCTAGTGCGGATCAACCGGCCGGCCAGCATGGCGGTGAAGGATATCGAGGCCTCTGTCTGGCCCGAAGTCGGCGGCCTGGTGCTGCCCAAGGTCGACGCGGCGGAGCATGTGGAATTCCTCTGCGAGATGATCGACGAGCTTGAGGCAGAACGCGGCATGACCGTCGGCCAGACCCGGCTGATGATCCTGATCGAAACGCCGCGCGGCTATGCCAATGCGCGCGCCATCGCCAGAAGCACACCGCGCCTTGCCGCGATCTGCCTCGGCCAGGAGGATTTCTCCGCCGAAATGGGCATGGTGGAGCCAGACGGGATGTCGCTGCTGAGCTTCTATCAGGGGGTGCAGGTCGCGGCCCGCGAGGCCGGCGTGATGCCGATCGGCTATCCGGGCTCGATCGCCGAGTTCACCAATCTCGATCTGTTCCGCTCGAATGTCATGCAGGCCCGCCGGCTGGGCTTCGACGGCGGCGCCTGCATCCATCCCCGCCAGGTGCCGATCCTGAACGAGGCCTTCACGCCGAGCGAGGCCGAGATCACCCGCGCCGAGGGCATGGTGGCGGCCTATGACGCGGCGATGGCGGCAGGTGACGGCGCGGTCGCTTTCGAGGGCAAGATGATTGACGTGCCGGTTGTGGCGCGGGCCGAACGCATTCTCGCGATCCGCGACAAGATCGCCGCGAAACGGCGGTGAGCCGGCGGTTGCTCCCTAAGCCACGCGAGAAATGCAGACGTCGCCCTGGCGAAAGGCAGGGCCGTGTTTCTATGGATCAACGTGACAGACGGGGTGATCGCCACACGACGATGATGTTGCAAGGGGGATAATACCGATGCTAGGCCCTGCCTTTCGCCAGGGCGACGGTTGAGGTCGAGGGAAGCTCAACGTGGGGCGGGCCCGCTCATAATCGATAGGAGATCAAATGGTTATCTGGATCAAAGCCTATCTCGGCGCGCTCGTGGCCTTCTGCATCATGGACGCGATCTGGCTCGGCGTGGTGGCCACGGATTTCTACTTCGGTGCGCTGGGCGGATTGCTGCGGGAGGAGCCGAACTGGCCGGCGGCGATCGTGTTCTATCTCGGCTATGTCGCGGGCGTGGTGTATTTCGCGGTGCTGGCAACGGCGCCGGAAGCTGGCTGGAAAGCGGCGGCAAAACGGGGCGCGTTGCTCGGCCTTCTGGCCTATGCGACCTATGATATGACCAATCTGGCGACGCTTCTTGGCTGGTCGCTTTCCGTCTCGATCGTCGACATGATCTGGGGAATGGTGATCACCGGGACGGCGGCGACAGCCGGATTCCTAGCGAGCGCGGGTGCGCGGCGCGGCAATCCCATATAGCGGCTGATTGGCCCACCGACCCTTGCGGGTTCCACCACTCAAAGGCCATAGTCGGTGCCATGGTGGCGGTATCGCGCCTGCTTTGGTGGGCGTAAAACCGCGAGACGCACGGGAGGATCGGCGCCATGAAATTCGGTCTGCTCTACGAAATGCAGCTACCGCGTCCCTGGACCGAAATGTCGGACCACCAATTGTTGCACGAGGCGATCGACGAGATTGAACTCGCGGATACATTGGGCTTCGACTACATCTGGGCGAACGAGCATCATTTTCTCGAGGAATACTCCCATTCTTCGGCGCCGGAGGTGTTCCTCGGTTTCTGCGCGCGCAACACCAAGCAGATCCGGCTCGGCCACGCGGTGGTGCTCTCACCGCCGGGTTACAACCAGCCGGCCCGGGTTGCCGAGCGGATCGGGACACTCGACCTGCTCTCCAACGGGCGGGCGGATTTCGGCACCGGTGAAAGCGCCTCGCGGATGGAACTCGAGGGCTATGGCGTCGACCCGGACCTGAAGAAGGCGATGTGGGCGGAATGCACCGAGCAGACCGCGAACATGATGGTCATGGACCCGTATCCGGGTTTCGAGGGCCAGTTCTTCAGCATGCCCGCCCGTAACGTCATCCCGAAACCCATGCAGAAGCCCCATCCGCCGATCTGGGTCGCCTGCTCCAGACGCGAGACGATCCATGCCGCCGCCCGGCACGGGATCGGCGCACTGGCCTTTGCCTTTGTCGATCCCGCCGAGGCGGCGAAATGGGTCGGCGAGTACTACGACATCATCAAATCCGAGGAATGCGTCCCGATCGGCCATTCCGTGAACGCCAATATCGCCATGTGCACCGGTTTCTCTGTCCACGAGGACGCGGAGGAAGCAAAACGCCGGGGCGCAGAGGGCTTTCAGTATTTCGGCTACTCGCTAGGCCACTACTACGTCTACGGCCAGCATCAGCCGGGCAAGACCAATATCTGGGAACGGTTCAAAAAGGCCCAGCCGGACATGGAAGAAGTCGGCGCCGGCCGCGGGGTCGGCACCCCGGCGCAGGTCAAGGCGCACCTGCAAAAGTTCGCGGATGTCGGCGTCGACCAGGTGATCTTCATTCAGCAGAGCGGCAAGAACCAGCACGCCCATATCGTCGACTCGCTGAAGCTGTTCTCTGAGGCAGTGATGCCGCATTTCAAGGCCACCGAGGCGGAGCGGGAGCGCAAGAAGGCGGCTGAACTGGCGCCCTATATCGAGGCGGCCTTGGCCCGCAAGAAAAAGATGGCGCCGCTGAAGCCGGAGGAAACCCCGGTCGTCGTCGCCTATGGCAGGAACATTATCCAGACCGACCAGGACACCACCGCGAAATCCAGCCACCATGCGGCCGCCGATATCATGACGCCGCTGCGGGATCCCTTGAGTCCGGCGGCGGAATAGACCGGCCCGTCTCGGCGAAAGCGCTTGTAAGTGCGGCCACCGTGCCCTGAGCCCGAAGGCGTCCTTTTAGCGGCTGCGACGTTTCGTTCGGGACGCGGCGCATGAGCCTGCTGTTGGGCATCGATACCGGCGGAACCTATACCGACGCCGTGCTGTACCGGGATGCCGGGCCGGGCCAGGGCGTGATTGCCAAGGCCAAGGCGCTGACCACGCGCGAAAACCTTGCCGCCGGGATCGGCGCGTCGATCAACGCGGTCGTCGCGGGCGATGCGGCGCGGGCGCGGGAAATCGCGCTGGTGTCGGTGTCGACGACGCTCGCCACCAACGCCCTGGTCGAGGGGCAGGGCGGGCGTGTCGGGCTGGTGTTCATCGGCTTCGACGAAGCGGTCTCGATCGTGCCGGCCTGCGGGAAGCCTTGGCGGGAGATCCGTTGATCCGGGTGGACGGCGGACACACGCCTTTAGGCGAGCCGCAGGCGCCGCTGGATTCCGAAAGCCTGAAGGCGGCGCTGGAAGAGGTCGGCATCTCGGTCGAGGCGTTTGCCGTCGTTGCCCATTTCGGGGTCCGCAACCCGGCGCACGAGGTGCAGGCGCGCGATATCATCCGCGCAGTGTCGGGGCTGCCGGTGACCTGTGGACACGAACTGTCGGCTCAGCTCAACGGCCCGAAGCGGGCGTTGACCTGCGTGCTGAATGCCCGGCTGATCGGCATGATCAGCGAGTTGACGGATGCCGTCGAGATGACGATGCGCGATCGCGGCATCCGCGCGCCGCTCATGCTGGTGCGCGGCGACGGCTCGCTGGTTTCCGCCGCTTTTGCCCGGACCCGGCCGATCGAAACGATCCTGTCCGGCCCGGCGGCAAGCCTGATCGGCGCCGCGCATCTTACCGGCCGGACCGACGCCATCATCTCGGATATCGGAGGAACAACGACGGATATCGCGGTCCTTAGGGACGGCCGGCCGTCGCTGAACCCGCGAGGCGCCGTGGTTGGCGGCTATCAAACCATGGTCGAGGCGGTGGGCATGGTCACGCACGGTCTCGGCGGCGACAGCGAGGTCTGGTTCGACGACCGGGATCGCGCCGCCATGCTTCGGATCGGGCCGCGGCGTCTGATCCCGGTCAGCCTCCTGGCGCGGAGCTACCCGGATGCCGTCGGGATAGCGCTTGAACGTCAGGGCAAGCGTGAGTCGCCCGGAGAGTTCGACGGACGGTTTCTGAGCGTCAATCGAAGGGGACTTGGGCGTGCCGTCGCCTTGCGCGACGCGGAACAGCGGTTGCTCGAGGCCATCGGCGATGGCGCCGTCGCCCAGGATCAGGTGATCGGCAGGCGCATCCAGATCGGCGTCTTGAACCGGCTGGTCACGCTGGGACTGGTGCGGGTATCGGGTTTCACGCCCTCGGACGCGGCTCATGTGGTGGGGCTGCACCGGGACTGGGACGAGGTGGCGGCGCGGCGGGCCGCCGATCTTCTCGCGCGTCAGCGATCCGGCTTCGGTGACAAGAGGGCGGCGTCGGGCGAGGAATTGGCCGAGCGGGTGATCGGCCAAGTGAAACGCCGTTCGGCGGAACTGGTGCTCGGTGCGGCGCTGGCCGAGGACGGTCTCGGCGAGGTTGATCCGGCGGTCTCGAAACTGGTTCGAGCGGCCTTCGAGGGAACGGCATCGGCGGCGCGCATCGAGATCGGCGTTAAGCTTCCCATCATCGGTCTCGGCGCTTCTGCGCGGGTCTATTACCCAGATGTCGCCGATCTTCTGGACGCCGAGGCGGTTATTCCCGAACATGCGGAAGTGGCCAACGCCGTCGGCGCGGTCGTCGGGAGGGTGGAGGTGCGCCGTGAACTTACGATCCTTGCCACCGAAGAGGGGCGCTACCGGGTTCCTCTGCTGCCGGAACCGAAAGATTTCGCGACCGCGCGGGCGGCGCGCGACCATGCCGTCGATTGGCTGCGCCGAGCGGCGGCGGAAGACGCCCGTGTGGCTGGCGCCGAGGATGTCGAGTTCGCCGAGCGTTATGACGAGAAGACTGCCGTCGTCAACGGCAGGACGGTTTTCGTCGAGGCCCGCGTGATGGTCACCGCGACCGGGCGCCCCCGCGTACAGGCTGTCGGCCGAGACACGCGTTCGACGGCGTTTGGCGAGGCCGAGGCCAAGCTACTCAGAAACCTGCAGGGCCGCGTGGCGCGGAGCGGCGCCGCGGGCGATTGGCTCGCCGTCCAGGATTTGTGCCGCCGGATGCTGGTGCTCGGGCCCGAATTGACGGCACCGCTGCGCAATCATGCCGTCGCGGCCGCCCGGGTGACGGAGCCGGCCCGCGCCCGCCGGTTCTTCCGCCATGCCGTGCTGCTGCAACTCGACTCGGCTTCGACAATTCACGATTACGCGGTCAATCTGCGGCGTGCGGAAGACTACCGCGCGTCAATCCATCTGTGCCGTTGGACGCTCTGCATGGCGCCGGACTCCATCGAGTTTCACCTGAGTGCGGGGGCGGCGGCCTTCGGCGCCTTGGACATGGAGCAAGCTCACCGGCACTTTCTAAGGGCGCGCGCGATCCGGCCCGACAATCTCATCGCCCTGTCGAATATCGTCGAGGTCCTGGTGCGCAAGGGCCATCACGGCCAGATCGGAAGGGCCGCGCGGCGATGGATGTGCGCGGACCCGACGGCACTCGGGGCGGGCTCGACCCTCGCCGCCGCGTGGACGTCGATCGGGCGAACCGCCGGCGCGATCGAAATCGCGCGACGGGCGCTGATCCTTGATCCTTTGGACGGCAAGCTGCACGGTTCTCTCGCCCGTTCGCGGCTGAAGGCCGCGCAGCCCGAGAAGGCGATCGAGAGCGCGCGCCGGTATGCCCTGATCAACCCGATGAGCAGTTTCGCTCTGCTGACCCTGGCCGAGGCGTCCGTGGAGCGACGGGACCTTTCATTGTGCGAAACGTCCTCCACATGGCTGCGAACGGCCTCTTCCGACCGCGGCAAGGGAATGGCTTTCGGTGTCGAGAATTCAGGCCGTCCCGCTGTGTACATCCACGTTCCCAAGACCGCCGGAAGTTCCGTCCAGCGCAGTACCTATGCCTTTTCCACGACTATCGGACATCGGTGGATTGAGTACGTGCCCACCGAGGAGGACCGGCACTATTCGGTCTGGGTCGTACCGAACCTGTTGATCAAACGAGAAGTCCTCGACCAGCGTTTCGTGTTTTCCAACACCCGCCATCTCTTGCCGCTGCTGGTGAGCTTCTACGAGCATTGCCGCCGTGGTTTCGCCTCGCCGACGCTGATCGGTCTGGTGCGCGCCGCGCGCGAGGAAGCGTTCGGTGATTTCCTCCGGCGCGTCGCCGGGCAGGAGACGCCCTGGATCTCGCGCCGGTTTATTTTCGCGCCGCTGTTCGAACGGTCGACCGGGCGGTTCCTGGTGGATTGGCTGAACCGGACGGAAACCGTGGAGGCAGACTTGCCGGAGATGTGCCGGCTGAAACGCTATCCCTATCGCGGCGTCGCGATGATCAATAAGGAAGTCGACAAGGACTGGCGGGGCTATTACGACGACGCGCTTGTCGATCTTGCGTGGCGGACTTGGGCACGCGAAGTGGCGCTGTTCGGCTATACCCGCGACGGCGGCTACGGCGACGGGGCGCTGCTGCACCGGGACGTCTCGCGCTTCAAGTCGCGGCTGACCTATGACTGGCGGGATGATACCCTGCGTCTCGATGGTCGCATTTTCGATGGCCTGGCGGCGGATACGGGTGCGCTGGCCGCGCGGCGCTAGCGGCGCGCCTGGGGAAGGGATGAGATGACCGACCTAGTGGAGAAGTTCAGGACTTCTCTCGATGAACGGGTTGCCGACATTCTGGACGCCTGCACCTCCTGCGGGGCCTGCGCGGCGGTATGCCCGACGCCCCGGGTCGCGGGGATCGACGCCTCCGACGCCCAGGCGCTCGCGGGCGGCGTGCTCGACATCTTGCGCGGTGTCCGAGGCCCCGAGGATTCCGAGGAATGGGCGCGCACCTGCTGCGGCAGCGGCTTCTGCCTGTCGGTTTGCGAGCACGGCATCAATCCCCGCTTCATGCTTGGTATGGCACGCCGGGCGATGACCCAGCGCAACGCCGCCGGTGACCGCAAGGCCGCCGGCAAGGCGGCGTTCCAGAAGATGAGCCGGGGGGTGCGGGTGCTCTCGCGCCTGTCGATGCCGCCGGAGGTGCTGGAGCGGCTGAGCCCGCGCTCGCACCCGGAGCGGGCCGAGGCGGCGGATGTCGTCTTCTATACCGGCTGCAACATGCTGAAAACGCCGCATATCGGGCTCCTGTGCCTGGATGTACTGGAAAAACTCGATCTCACCTACGAGGTGCATGGCGGGCCCGGCAGTTGCTGCGGCATCCTGCAGACCCGGCCGGGCGACATGTCGAATGCCGCGCGCCAGGCCTTCAGCACCATGGACCGTTTCGCCAAATCGAAGGCGAGCCAGGTGCTGTCCTGGTGTCCGACCTGCCAGATCCAGTTCGGCGAGACGATGATTCCGAGCTACCGGGAGATGACCGGCACCGGCATCAATATGACCATGTTCCCGGTCTTCCTCGCCGCCCGCCTGGACAAGTTGCGGCCCTTTCTGACCCGCCCGGTGAACAAGCGCGTCGCGATCTATGAGTATGCCGGCGCACTTGGTGTGATGGAGGGGGTTCGGGCCTTGCTCGGCGCCATCCCGGGCCTTGAGGTGGTCGAGATGGGCCATTCCAGTATCGGCTACACCAGCACCGCGCTGCTGCCGCTGAAAGACTATTACAAGACCTCCGTTGCAAAGGGTCTGGCGGCGGCCGAGGCGGCGGGGGTCGACACTCTGGTCGGGGTCTATCACTCGGATCACCGCGAATTCTCGGGTCACCAGGAAGCCTGGCCTTTCGACGTGGTCAACTACATGGAACTGGTGGGTGAAAGCATGGGGCTGACCCAGCCCGACCGGTTCAAGCAACTGAAGCTGATGGCCGATGCCGACGCCATCCTCGCGGCGTCGACCACGCTGATCGAGGCGCACGGCATGGATGCCGAGGAGGCGCGTGACGTGATCCTTTCCGAAATGCTCGGCGACCAGCACCTCCCGGTGGACCGCAGCCTGCATCCGGCGAAGTAAGGCGCGCCTCGGCGGATACCCGGCTCAGCTTTCCTCGACCGTCACGCCATAGTCCAGCGCCGCTGCCTCGCGGCTGACATAGCCTGCCTTGACGTCTGCCGCCACCGCCGCCGGATCGCGCTGCGCCGGGTCGCCGATGCCGCCGCCGCCGGGCATATGGACCACCAGACGGTCGCCGATCGGCACGACCTGACGCCCCATGCCGCGCATCTTGGCGCCGGATGCGAGCTCCAGAGAGCCCCTGGCCCCGGGCTTGCCGCCGTCGCGGCCACGGGCCGGGTTCTTGACCCGCTCGAAGGTTGCGAATATCGCGAATTCCGCCTTCTCGCGATTGCCCAGCACCATGGTCTGACCGAGGCCGCCCCGGAACTTGCCGGGCCCGCCGGAATCACGCCGCAGCTCCTTCTTCCAGACCACCAGCGGGCTGACCGTTTCCAGCACCTCGCAGGGCACGTTGCGCACGCCGCTCGGGAACGGGGTGGCCGAGAGCCCGTCCTTGGTCGGGCGTGCGCCGGCCCCGCCGCTATGGAAGCTGGTGGCGGTGAAGGTGGCGCGGACCGGGTCCGCCTCCGGGTCGCGGGCGGTGATCCCGTGCCCGGCGCCGAGCTTGAGGTTCCAGAGCCCGGAGGTTCCCTCCGCCGGCACCTTGTCGGGCATCAGCTGATGCAGGCAGCCGAACACCACATCGGGAAGCATGTGGCCGACCGAGGAGCGGGCGACAACGGCGCAAGGATGCGGCGCGTTCAGGATACAGCCTTCCGGCGCCCGGACGACGATATGCGCCAGCGAGCCGGCATTGTTCGGCACCTCGGGCGCGATGGCGCATTTGACGCCGAAGCTGGTATAGGCGTCGGTGTAGCATTTCGGGACATTGATGCCGAAATCCGAGATCGGCGAGGTGCCGTCGAAATCCACCACGATCGTGTCGTCCTCGACCTCCAGCGACGCCTTGAGCGTGATCTCCCGGTCATACCCGTCGGTGGTCATCGAATTGTGGACCTTGGTCCTGGGCAGCTTGGCGATCGCCGCCCGCATGGCGGCCCGGGTGCTCTCGATGATGGTCTCGGCAAGCGCGTCGAGATCGTTCAGCCCGTACTGGTCCATCATCGCGACAAGCCGGCGGCCGCCAACCTCGTTGCAGCCGGCCAGCGCGTGGATGTCGCCCTCGACCTGCATCGACTCCCGGCAATTGGCGTGGACGAACTGCATCAGGGTCTCGTTGATCTCGCCGGCGCGCGCGAGGTGCATCAGCGGGATGAAAAGGCCTTCGTGGTAGATCTGCTTGCCGTCCGGCGCCATGCCGAGGCCGCCGATATCGACCACATGGGTCGTGCTGGCGAACAGGGCCACGATTTCGCCGCCACGGAAAGTCGGGGAGACCACGACGATATCCGGCAGGTGCCCGGTCCCTTTCCAGGGATCATTGGTCAGGAAAACGTCGCCCTCGCGCATGGTTTCGACCGGGAACTTCTCAACGAAATGCGCAACCGACAGCGCCATCGAGTTGATGTGACCCGGCGTGCCGGTGACCGCCTGGGCCAGCATCCGGCCCTTCAAGTCGAACACCCCGGCGGAGACATCACCGGCCTCGCGGGTCGAGACGCTGAAGCCGGTGCGCACCAGGGTTTGGGCCTGTTCCTCGACAATGGTGATCAGGCGGTTCCACATGACCTGATGGCGGATCGTGGTGTTGGTGGTCATGGATGCGTCTCCGGCCTTTGTCGAAAGGTTGCCAGGACCCTTCGAGACGGTGCGTCGCACCTCCTCAGGGTGAGTTGTGCTTTCACCAATCTTACTCACCCTGAGGAGCGGCGGAGCCGCGTCTCGAAGGGCTTGTTGCCGTCAGCACGATGTAGCCCGAGCCGTCAATGCGGGCATTGAAGCGGGCCGAGACATAAGTGGTGGTCTCGTCCTCGACAATGAGCGCCGGCCCGGCCACCGTTTGACCGGGCCGAAGCGCCATCCGCTCGACGACGCCGATCTCCTCGACCAGGCCCGAGCGGGTGTCGAGGACAGGCCGGGTCGAGGACGGGGCAACCGGCCCCGTGTCGGCGGGGTCGGCCACACGGCCCGGCAGCCCGGCCCGGGTGCCGAGCGCCAGGGTCCAGGTCATGACCTCGGCCGCGAGGCCCGGGATGGTGCGCCCGAACAGCCGGTGATACTCCCGCTCGAAGGCCTGGCTCAGCAGCGCCGCGTCGCCGCCGGCGAAGGCCCGGACCTCTAGCGGCACGGCAATCTCGTGACCCTGGCCGCGATAGCGCATGAACGCGGTCCGGCTCTCCACGAGATCCTCGCTGTCGGTGCCGAGCCGCACGACCGCTTCCGCTTCGGCCCGCATCCGGGCGAACAGCGCGTTCAGCGTCTCCGCTTCGAAGGACCGCAGATCCATATAACGGCTGAGGGCCACCTCGTAGGCGATGTCGGCGCGAAGAAAGCCAATGGCGGAACCCACGCCGGCGCCGGTCGGGATGACGATGGTGTCGATCTCCAGGGTCTCGGCAAGCTGGCAGGCATGCAGCGGCGCGGCGCCGCCGAAGGCGACGATCGCGCGGCCTTCCATGTCCTTGCCGAGCTCGACGCCGTGCACGCTGGCGGCGCTTGCCATGGTCTCGTCAACGATCTGAGAGACGCCGGATGCCGCCTGTTCGCCCGACAGGCCGAGCGGGGTGCCGACATCGCGCGCCAAGGCCGCTTGCGCCTTTGCCGTATCCAGCGCGACACTGCCGCCAGCGAAGCGGGCAGGGTCGATCCGGCCCATGACGATATCGGCATCGGTCACGGTCGGCCGCGTGCCGCCCCGATCATAGGCGGCGGGACCGGGATTGGCGCCGGCGCTTTCCGGGCCGACGCTGATCCGGCCGATGGCGTCGATGGAGGCGATGGACCCGCCGCCGGCGCCGATCTCCACCATATCGATGACGGGGATGCGTAGCGGAAAGCCGCTGCCTTTCAGGAACCGGTACTCCCGGGCCACCTCGAACTCGCGCGAGAGCTGGGGCCGGAAGTCGTCGATGTAGCAGATCTTCGCCGTGGTCCCGCCCATGTCGAAGGAGAGAACCTTGTCGAGCCCGCATTCCGCCGCGATGTCCCGGGCGAGAATCGCGCCGCCGGCGGGGCCTGACTCGACCAGCCGGATCGGAAAACGCCGCGCCGTTTCCACCGTGGTCATGCCGCCGCTCGACATCATCAGCAGGAGCGGGGCCGACAGGCCCGCCTCCGAGAGATCCACTCGAAGCCGTTCCAAATACCCGCTCATCAGCGGCAGGACATAGGCATTCGCCACCGTGGTCGATACGCGGTCGTACTCGCGGATTTGCGGCGAGACTTCCGAGGAGAGCGAGACCGGCACGCCCGGCATCATCTCCGCGACAAGTTCCGCTGCCCGCCGTTCATGCGCGTCGTTGACATAGCAATGCAGAAAGCCGATGGCGACCGCATCGACCTTCTCGGCCCGCAGGCGCTCGACTTGGGCCGCGAGCGCCGCCTCATCCAGATCAAGCAGCACGCTCCCATCGGCGGCGATGCGCTCGGGCACGCCGAGCCTCAGATGCCGCGGCACCAGCGGCGGCGGGCGCTGCATGAAGATGTCGGATTGCTCGAAGCGGTGCTCGTAGGCGATCTCCAGGCTGTCGGTGAAGCCATCGGTGGTCAGCAGCCCGACCTTGGCGCCCTTGCGCTCGATCAGCGCGTTGGTGGCCAGCGTGGTGCCGTGGATGATCAGCTCGACCGAAGCCGGTGGGATCCCGGACTGCTCCAGCACCGCCAGCGTCCCGGCCATGAAGCCGTCCTCGGGATTAACGGTGGTCAGCACCTTGGCGGTGAAGCGCCGGCCACCGGCCTCCAGCACCGCATCGGTGAAGGTCCCGCCGATATCCACGGCAAGCGCGGTGCGCTTCGCTTGGGAGGGGTTGGTCAAGGTCATGAGGGTTTGCCTGGAATCGGATTTACGCGGATCTGGCGTGAATTGATACCGTTCCGCCAGCCCTTTTTCGCCGTCCCCGCGCAGGCGGGGACCTCTAAATTGACGTTTGCAGCATCATTGCCGTTTTCCAATTTCAAGAGCCCCTCAGATTCACAGATGAAGTGAGGCGGGCTGCTCGTTTGGGAATGCCCCTACCGGTTGCTCGAGGACGGCACAAAGGCGTCGGCGCGTTCGTCCGGACCGGTGACCACCAGTTCGCTTTCCGGTTCCCCGGCAACGCGTACGTGGCGCATCACCCTGATCTTGCCGTAGTCGTAGGGACAGGCGCGGTGCAGGATGCATCGGTTGTCCCACATCATCACATCCCCCGGCTTCCATTCATGGGCGTAGGTGCGGGGAGCGCGGCAGGCATAGGCCAGCAGCTCATCCAACAAGGCCTGGGCCTCGCCGTCCTCCATGCCGGGGATACGGTAGGCATGCCGGCCGATGAAGAGCGACTTGCGCCCGGTCACCGGATGCACCTTCACCAGCGGCCGCAGCGGCGCTCCCTTGGTGTGGTAGCCGTAGCCGTCCCCGGTCTTGAAGGTATAGCCGGCCTTGGCCTGGGACGCGTAGAGCGAATGATAGGCGGAGAGATCGGCGATCCGCGCCTTCATCACCTCGTCGAGCTTGTCGTAGGCGTCCCGCATGTCCGCAAGCTCGGTCTCGCCGCCCGCCGAGGGAACCACCTCGGCCGCCAGGATCGAGGCCTTGGCCGCCAGCGGCATGTAGGAGCTGTCGGTGTGCCAGCCCTCATTTCCGCGCAAGGATTTGTAGCGGGTTTCGGCGGCAGACATCGCGGTACCGTCCGGCTTGCGGTTGCTGATCGCGACCGCCTTCTGCGAGGCATCGCGCAGCAGCTCGATATCACCGAAGCGTTCGCCGAAAGCGATCTGCTCCTCGGCGCTCAGGTGCTGGTCCGGAAACACCAGGGCGGCATAGGTGTGAAAGGCGTCTTCGACCACCCGCCACTCCTCGGGGGTCATTGCCGCGATCTTCATGCCAGTGATACGGGCGCCGAACGAGGCGTCCAGAGGCGTCACGGTCACCATGGTCGACTCCTCCCGTAGGTTGCCGTCCGATCCAAGTGAATATGGTCCAGAGGCAAGGGTACCCGTCCGGGACCGGGGCCCGCAACTAAACGATCCGACGACCGAGGTCGCAGAGGGCCGATCATCCAACCCGTGATGGCGCCGCAGGGCGGGTTCCGCTAAACAGGCGGATCACGTCTGTTTCACGGGTCTCGGGAGCACGATCATGAGCGAACTCGCCGGCAAAAGCGCCATCATCACCGGCGCCAGCAGGGGCATCGGCGCGGCGGCCGCGAAGGAACTGGCGGCGCGGGGCGTCTCGGTCTTGCTCGCGGCCCGTAACACCGGTGAGATCGAGACGAACGCCGCGGAGATCCGTGCCGCGGGCGGCAAGGCCGAGGCGATCGCCTGTGATGTCGCGGATTATGGCGACGTTTGCAAAGCCGTCGCCCGATGCCGGAAAGCCTTCGGAAGCCTCGATATCCTGGTCAACAATGCCGGCCTGATCGACCCGATCTCCAAACTTGCCGAGTCCGATCCGGATGACTGGGTCAAAGTCGCGGATGTGAACTACAAGGGTGTCTATTTCGGGCTGCGCGCGGCGATCCCGGTGATGCTGGAGCAGGGCGGCGGAACGATCGTCAATATCAGTTCCGGCGCCGCGACCGGCGCGCTCGAGGGGTGGAGCCACTATTGCTCCAGCAAGGCGGCGGCACTGATGCTGACCCGCATGGTGCATGTCGAATATGGCGGCCAGGGGATCCGTGTCGTGGGCCTCAGCCCCGGGACGGTGATGACCCACATGCAGGTCGCGATCAAGGCCTCGGGCCTTAATCCCATCAGCCAGATGGACCCTTCCGCCCATGCTTCGGTGGACCGGCCCGCCAAGGCGATCGCGTGGCTCTGCACGGACGACGCGCGGGAATTCGACGGCGGCGACGTTTCGCTCCGCGATGAGGCGATTCAGAAGCGGGCAGGCCTGCCGCCGGTCGCGGCGATTCCGTTCCCCAACCGCCCTAAACCGTAACGAGGCGGAAATCCTCGGATTCCGGCTCCATCACCCAAAGCTCGCCTTCGGAGATGTCGAACCAGGCACCGTGCACGGCCAGGCGCTCTTTCTTCTCCAGGATCTGCACGCAGGGGAAGGTCCTGAGATTGGCGACCGAAAAGCGGATGGAGGCGAATTCCAGCATCCGCTGTCGTTCCGCCGGCGTGGACCATTTGTTCGCCGCGATCGCCTCGGCGGCGGGATGCAGGAGTTCCATCCACTTGCCGATGAAATCGCCGGGCGATAGGGGCTCGGGACTCGGGTTGAGTGCCGCGTTGATGCCGCCGCAGCGGCCGTGCCCCATGACCACGATGTTCTTGACCTTGAGGCTCTGTACCGCGAATTCCAACGCCGCCGAGGTGGAGTGGTGTTGGCCGTCGGGCGCGTAGGGCGGCACGAGGTTCGCGACATTGCGTACCACGAAGATCTCTCCGGGTAGGGAATTGAAGATCGTCTCCGGCGCGGCGCGGGAATCGCAGCAGGCGATCATCATGGTTTCCGGCGACTGCCCGGCGGCGGCGAGCTTGTGGTAGCGTTCGCTCTCCTGCGCGTAGCGGTGCTCGCGAAAGTCCTTGTAACCGTTTAGCAGTGACGTCGGAAAACTGGCCATTGGGCAAAGCCGTCCAGGTTGAGGTGGCCCCGTTCAGGGACGGATAGGGATAATCCAAATTCAGCGGCGCGTGAACCGGGTGAATCGGGTTTTGCTTTCAACACGCCGACGCCGATTTTTATGCGGCCGAGCCCCAGCGAACGCTGGGGCTCGTTCTCATGTGTCCCGGAGCCCGACGCCTTGGTTGACGCCTTCGAAGCCCGCCACCCATACTCGGCGTCCGCCCGCGATCCACGAGAGCCGCCCGCATGAGCCGTTACGCCGATAATCCCGCCGCTGTCAGAGCGCTGGTCCGGCCGGCGGAGGTGCACCGGGATGTCTATGTGGATGCCGAGATCTTCGATCTGGAGATGAAGCATCTCTTCGCCAACACCTGGGTATTCGTCGGCCATGACAGCCAGGTGCCGAACCCTGGTGACTATTTCACCACCGAGATCGGCCGCCAGCCGATCGTTATGGTGCGCCACCAGGACGGCGAGATTCATGTGCTTTACAATCGCTGTGCCCATAAGGGGACCAAACTGGTCATCGACCGGACCGGCAATACCGGCAAGTTCTTCCGCTGTCCGTATCATGCCTGGACCTACAAGACCGACGGCGGACGGCTCGGCATGCCGCTGCGCAAGGGCTATGACGGGACAAGGCTTGAAGAAAGCCAGTCCGGCAACGATCTCGCCCGGGTCGGCGGGGTACGCAACTACCGTGGCTTCGTTTTCGCACGTCTATCCCGGGAAGGACCGGATTTCGAGAGCTTCTTCGGCGAGAGTCTGAGTTCGATCGATAATATGGTCGACCGCTCGCCCGAAGGCCGGCTGGAAGTCGCCGGGCCGCCGCTGCGCTACATGCACCGCTGCAACTGGAAGATGCTGGTCGAGAACCAAACCGACACCTGTCATCCGATGGTCGCTCATGAAAGCTCCGCTGGGACCGCCGTCAGGATCTGGGAGGAGAGCCGGCCGGCGCCCGACGCGCCCAAGCCGATGGCGATCCAGGTCATCGCGCCCTTCATGTCGTCATACGAGTTCTTCGAGAAAATGGGCATCCGGACGTGGCCGAACGGCCACGGCCATACCGGGGTTCATCACTCGATCCATTCCGACTATTCCGAGATCCCCGGCTATTTCGACCAGATGAAGGCGGCCTACGGCGAGGATCGGGCCAGGGCGATCCTCGGCGAGAACCGCCACAATACGGTCTATTTCCCGAACATCATGGTGAAGGGCCCGATCCAGCAATTGCGGATCTTCATCCCGCTTGCTGCCGACAAGACCCTGGTCGAGAGCTATATCTACCGGCTGGTCGGCGCGCCGGACATGCTGCTGGAGCGCACCGCGATGTACAACCGGCTGATCAACGCGCCGACCTCCATCGTCGGCCATGACGATCTGGAGATGTACGAGCGGGCCCAGGAAGGCCTCATGGCGGACGGTCTCGAATGGGTCAACGTTCAGCGGCTCCTGGAGGAGGACGAGGATCACGACACCGTCGCGGTCGGCAACGGGACCACCGAGCGTCAGATGCGCAACCAGTTCAACGCCTGGGTCAAATACATGACCGTTTCGATGAAGGGCGCGGACTTGTGAGTGTGCCCAGCCGCGAGGACCTGATCGACTTTGTCTATGCCGAAGCACGGATGCTGGACGAAGGGCGTTTCGACGACTGGCTCGGCCTTTGGGCGCCGGACGGATACTACTGGATGCCGCTCGACCCGGATGCCGAGAACCCCAAGCTGGTTACCGCGCTGATGTACGAGGACGCGTATCTGCGCAAGCTGCGGGTGGAACGGCTGAACGGCGCGCGCACCTTCTCGCAGAAACCGCGCAGCCGCTGCCACCACGTGTTGCAGCGGCCCTTCATCGATGCCTTCGATGCCGAGAACGGGGTTTTTGTCACCACGACGCCGTTCCATTATGTCGAGGCGAGACTGGACGAGCAGTTCCTGCTGGCCGCGACCGCGCGGCACGAACTGGTGCTCGACGGCGGCGCACTCCGCATCAGGCTGAAGCGCGTCGACCTGCTGAACCCGGAAGCGGCCTTCGGCAACATCCAGCTCTTTCTTTAGCGCGTTGATTTGGTCGCTCCCTGGCCGATGGAAAGATGGAAACCATCGCCGATCCGATAACCGTTGCCGCATCTGTGATTGGGCTTTGATGCCCTGAGGCGCGCCCATAGGATCGCCGCCGCATCGTCGGCTTCCGTGAATCGAACCCCAAGCAATGACCGTCGCCAGCCCGGCCGGGCCTAAAATTCTCCTGATCGGCGTATCGATCGTCGGGTTCTGCCTGATCATGGCGGCGGTCGGCCGTGGCATGGGAGAGACCTATGCGGTGTTCCTGCTGCCGATTACCCACGAGCTCGGATGGGACCGCGCCGGGGTCGCCTCGGTCTTCGCGGCTTTCATCACCTGCATGGGGCTGTTCTCGCCCCTCAGCGGGCACCTTTTCGACCGGTTCGGTGCGCGCTTCGTTTACATGACCGGGATAGCCTGCCTGGGGCTTGGCTACTATCTGGCGGGCGAGATCAGCACGCTTTGGCAGTTCTACCTTTGCATGGGCCTGCTGAACGGTTTCGGCGGCGCGCTGATCTGGCAGGTCCCAGCCCAGAGCCTGATCAGCCGCTGGTTCGACAAGCATCTGGCGACGGCGATTTCCTTTGCCTATGCGGGTTACGGCTTCGGCTTGCTGACCCTGGCGCCGCTGGCCCAGATCCTGATCGACGCGCGCGGCTGGCGCGCCACCTATCAGGATTTCGGCATCGCCTTTCTGGTGCTGATCCCCATTGTTGCCCTGTTGCCGTGGCGGCGGATAGAGCAGGGAGCGCCGGGCAACCCGCGCCGGACCCGCGCGGGCCGGGCCGAGGGCGGCTACAGCCTCGGTGAGGCGCTGAAAACTCGGGTTTTCTGGACCATGTGGGCGATCTATTTCATGACCGCGCTGGCGATATTCGGGGTCAGCGTCCAGTCGGTCGCCTATCTGGTGGAGCGCGGGTTTTCCGAACTCGAGGCGGCGGGCGCCTTCGGGATCGCCGGCATGCTGTCCTTCGCCGGCATGTTCCTGACCGGCGCCGCCGCCGATCGGTTCGGCCGTTCGCTCGTGGCGACGGTAAGTTACCTTCTGACTATCGTCGGAGTCTGCGGTCTGGCGCTGTTGCAGATCTTCCCGGAGAAGCTGCTGGTTTTCGCTTGGGTGATCCCTTATGGGCTCAGCATGGGCGCGCGGGGCCCGATCATCACCACGCTTCAGGCGACCCTGTTCCATGGCCGGGGCCTCGGCGCGATCTACGGCATGACCATCCTCGGCCAGGGCATCGGCGCCGGGCTCAGTGCCTGGGGCGGCGGGCTGATTTTCGACCTGACCAGCGGCTACAACCTGACCTTCGCGATCTCCATCGCCTCGGCGCTGATCTGTATCGCGCTTTTCTGGTTGGTGCCGGAGGTGCGGCACGGGCGCATGAGCGCAAGGGCGGCGTGAGGAGGGAGGAAATCTTAAAAAGGGCGTATCCCCGACGCAGGTCGGGGTCGACGCCTGAGACCGTTCAACGCGGCGGATAGTGGATCATTTTCAGAGATCCGTCGAATTGCTCCGCTATCCGTCATTCGCCGCCGCTTCAGGCGTCGGCCCCGGCCTGCGCCGGGGATACGCGCAGGAGGAGAGCGCAACCAATCATTCGAAGCCTTGATCCCTTGGAGTTCCTGCCTCAGGCTCCGACTACCTCCACCTTGAAAGCACGACCATGACCACACCCCTTCACTACCAGACCGCAACGGACCTCGCGAAAAGGATCCGCGGCAAGGAAATCGGGTGCCTCGAACTCCTCGATCATTTCCTCGATCGGGTCGAAAAGCACAACCCGGCGCTGAACGCGATCGTGGTCCTGGAAGCCGACAAGGCACGGCAGCGGGCCCGGGAGGCCGATGCGGCCCTGGCTCGGGGCGAGGTTTGGGGGCCACTGCACGGCGTGCCCATGACCATCAAGGAAAGCTTCGATGTCACCGGGACGCCGACCACCTGGGGTGTACCGGAGCATAAGGACAACATCGCGTCCTCCGACGCGCTTGCGGTCCAGCGCATGAAGGCCGCCGGCGTCACCTTGTTCGGCAAGACCAATGTGCCCTTCATGCTGGCGGACTGGCAGAGCTTCAACGCGATCTACGGTACCTGCAACAACCCCTGGGATGTCGGACGCAGCCCGGGCGGCTCGTCCGGCGGCTCGGTGGCGGCGCTGGCGGCCGGTTTGACCGGGATCGAGACGGGCAGCGATATCGGCGCCTCGATCCGCAATCCCGCGCATTACTGCGGTGTGTTCGGGCACAAGCCGACCATGGCCATCTTGCCGACAACGGGTCAGGCGTTGCCCGGCAACAACGTGCCGCCGGATATCGCGGTGATCGGCCCGTTGGCGCGCGGGGCTGACGATCTCGAGACCGCGACTCTCGCCATGGCCGGCGCCGGCGGGCGGGATGCCGCCGGCTGGACGTTGAACCTGCCGAAACCTTTGAAAACTGGTTTCAAGGGCATGAAAGCCGCCGTGGTGCTCCAGGACGACAATTGCGTGGTCGACAGCGAATATCTCGACCAATTGCAGGCGACGGTGGACAGGCTCGCGGCGTTGGGCGTTTCCATCGATGATAAGGCTCGGCCCATCAAGGACAGCAAGCGCGCCCATCTGGTCTATCTGATGCTGCTGAGAGCGGCCACCGGCGCGCGCCTGCCGGACGAGGTGATCGCCCAGCATCGTGCCCGCGCCGATGCGGCGGCGCCGGATGATTTCACCTACAAGACCATCGTCGACCGGGCCGTGACCATGAGCCACAAGGAGTGGCTCGCTTGGGACGAGGAGCGCGAGCTCTTGTGCCGGGAATGGGCGGCTTTCTTCGAGGATTATGACTTTGTGCTGACCCCCATGGCGGCATCGGCGGCGTTTCCGCATGATCAGGTGGGAGACCGAGCAGACCGCACCATCCCGGTGAACAACACGCGCCAGTCTACCTTGGATCAGATGTTCTGGGCCGGCTATCCCGGCGTGGTCTTCCTGCCCGGCACCTGCGCGCCGGCGGGGCTGACGCGCTCGGGCTTGCCTTGCGGCCTGCAGATCATCGGCCCGCATATGAGCGATCTCTCGACCATCCATTTCGCCCGCCTGATGGAGCGGGAAATCGGCGGTTTCACCCCGCCGCCAGGCTATGAGTGAGGAACGCGCGCCATGACCAAGATCACCCGGGTTGAAATCCACGAATTCGGCTTCGATGCCCAGAACCTCGGCAATCTGACCGGCGCTGATACCGTCGGCGCCATGGGCTATGCCAAGGGGGCGGTCTCCCGTTTCAGCAAGTACGCGGTCCTGATTGAGACCGAGGACGGCTGCCGCGGCGAGTACGTCACCCACTGGGTCGCCTCACCCTCGGCCCTGGCACAGACGAAGATGCTGGCGCCCAAGCTGATCGGGCGGCATGCCGAGGAGCGGGAAGGGATCTATGACGATCTGAAGCGCGAGATCCGCCAGTTCGATCATATGGGCCACGGCCCGCTGGATATCGCGCTTTGGGACTGGGCCGGCAAGCAGCTCGGCTGTTCCATCGGCGTATTGCTCGGCGGCTACCGCAAGCGGCTGCCTGCCTATGCCAGCACCTATCACGGCGACCGCAACGGAGGCCTCGATTCCAAGGAGGCTTTCGCCGCTTTCGCCGAGCAGTGCTACGACCTCGGCTACCGGGCCTTCAAGATCCACGGCTGGAACGACGGCGACGCGCGCGAGGAGGCGGCGAATGTCCTGCATGTCGCCAGGGCGGTAGGCGACAGGATGACCTTGATGCTGGACCCGGCCTGCGAGCTTCGGACCTTCGCCGACACGCTCTATGTCGGGCGGGCCTGCGATGAAGGCGGGTATTTCTGGTACGAGGACCCGTACCGCGATTCCGGCGTCTCCGCCTTCGCGCACAAGCGGCTGCGCGAAATGATCAAGACCCCGATACTGCAGACCGAGCACATCCGGGGCGTCGAGCCCAAGGCCGACTTCCTGATCGCCGGCGGCACCGACTTCCTGCGCATGGACCCGGAATACGACATGGGCATCACCGGCGGCATGAAGATCGCGCATCTCGGCGAGGCGTTCGGCATCGATGTCGAGGTGCATGCCTGCGGGCCGGCGCACCGGCACTGCATGGCGGCGATGCGCAACTCAAACTTCTACGAGGTCGCCCTGGTCGGCCCGGACTGTCCGAACGCGGTACCGCCGGTCTATGCCTGCGGCTATTCCGACATGCTGGATTGCGTCGGCGCGGACGGCTGCGTCGGTGTGCCCGATGGACCGGGCCTGGGCGTGGTCTACGATTGGGACTTCATCGAGCGTAACCGCACCGCGCTGACGGTGTTCGGCAAGGAGTAGTGCGCAGGAACCGGATTCCCGGCGCCGCTTCTGGCCATCTATCCTCCGTCGCCCTTACGGACGCGGGTGCGCAGGTTACAGCCGGTATCGGTGGCCAGCGCTGCCTGGACCATCGGCGCGCAGATACCCGCACGATCATTACCGTCTTCATTGACGGCGGGCCTCTGAACCGTGCGGTCCGCGCCGACATGCTGGGGTTGGTCCTGAATAGAACCGCACGATCTCCGGCGCGTGGTCTGGTCCGGCTATCCTGGCACCGATCCGGCCCCGAGGAATTCGACAGAAGGCGTACCGGCGCGATACAACGGAGGCGATCTTTTCCGCGTGCCTTTCCCGGACGGTAATCTTGAATCAGGCAGACAACAGCCCCGCCGACATGAGTTTGACCGCCGCCGCCCGCGCACTGGCGGCGGGTTCTCTGACCTCGCGAGCCTTGGTCGAGGCGTGCCTTGCGCGCATTGAGCGGCACAACCCGGCGCTGAACGCCTTCATCCATGTTGCCGGCGACAGCGCGCTTGCCGAGGCGAGCCGCAGCGATGCGCGCCGGCGCGAGGGTGGGCCGATGTCGCCGCTCGACGGGGTGCCGATCGCGCTCAAGGACAATATCGATACCGTCGGCCAGCCCACGACCAACGGCCTCGGGATCTCCTGGATGCCGAACCGGGATGCCGGGGTCGTGACCTTGCTCAAGGAACGGGGGCTGGTTCTGATCGGTAAGGCCAATATGCACGAGGGCGCGCTTGGCGCGACGACCGACAACCCGCATCACGGCCGCGCCGACAACCCGGTCGTCCCCGGCCATACGCCGGGCGGCAGCAGCGGCGGCTCCGGTGCCGCCGTCGCCGCGCGGCTCTGTCCCGGCGCGCTCGGCACCGACACGATGGGCTCGGTCCGTCTGCCCGCCGCCTATTGCGGGATCGTCGGTTTCAAGCCCTCGCATGGCCATTGGCCGAATACCGGCGTTGCGCCGCTCGCCTCGGCGTTGGATACGGTCGGGCCCATGGCTCGGACCGTGGCCGACACCGCGATGCTGATCGATCTTCCCTTCGCGCCGGTTCCCCTCGCGCGCCTCAGGCTTGCCAGCATCGACAATATCGACGGCGCCGACATCGAGGACGATGTGCGGGCGGCCTATGCCGACGCTTTGGACTGCCTGCGATCGGCGGGTGTCGCCGTCCGGCGTGTCCGGCTGGCGGACTATGATCCGACAAGCGCCCGGCGAGCCGGCCTGCTCATCTCGGAAGTCGAGGGCTCGGTGGCGCACGAACGGCTTTTGGCGGAACGGCCCGAGGCGTTCTCGGACGCGTTCAGGTCCATGCTGGATTTCGGTGCCACGGTTCCAGCCGCGAAATATGTGAAAGCGCTCCGTGAAGTCCAACGAATAGGCGCGGCATTCGCGGGCGTTCTCGATCAGGTCGACGCCATCATCGGGCCGACGGCGCCCCAGGGCGCCTTTTCGCATGAGGCGCCGGCTCCGGTCAGCCAGGCGGATTTCACGGCGCCCGCGAACTTTTCGGGCTGCCCCGCGATTTCACTGCCGTTGCCGAGATCGGAGTCGGAACGGCCCGTCGGGCTGCATCTGATGGCCGGATTGGGCCGGGACGTTCACCTTCTGGGCATCGCGTCGGCGATCGAAACCGCGCTGAAAAGCTGACCGACGGGGCGGTCGCGGTTCCGTGATGCTTTGACGGGCGGCGGCGGTCCGTGGTGTGATGGGTGACACATCTCAAGGAGACCGACGATGGCCCTGGAACAGATCGACGGCGCCGACGGCAATCCGTTTCCATTCGACATCGCGACCGCCGCGCCCGCGCGCCTGCGGGCGATTTTCCGCTCCGGCGGTTACCGGGGCACCACCGCCAACATGGCGAACGGTCATACGCAGGGCAATCTGGCGATCCTGCCGGCGAGCCACGCTCTGGATTTCGCGCGGTTCTGCCAGCGCAATCCGAAACCCTGTCCCCTGGTCGGCGTCTCGGATACCGGTGACCCGATGATGCGGACCTTGGGCGAGGATATCGATATCCGCACCGATATTCCGAGCTACAACATCTACCGCGACGGGGTGTTCGACTCATCGGTGGCCGATGTGAAGGCTCACTGGCGCGAGGATTCGGTGGCCTTCGTTCTCGGCTGCTCCTTCTCCTTCGAGGAGGCGCTGATGCAGGCACGGATTCCGATGCGTCACATGGAGATCAACCGGACGGTCCCGATGTACAAGACGAGCATCGATCTGGTGCCGGCGGGTCCCTTCGGCGGCGGTATGGTCGTCTCCATGCGCCCGATGTCCGTGGAAGAGGCCATCAAGGCCTCGGCGATCACCGCGCGCTTTCCACATACCCACGGCATGCCGGTCCATATCGGTGACCCGAAGGCGATCGGGATCAAGGATCTGGATGCGCCGGACTGGGGTGATCCGACGGAGTTTCGCGCCGGCGAGGTCCCGGTCTTCTGGGCCTGCGGGGTGACGCCCCAGAACGCGATCCGGGAGGCCGGCATCCCGCTTGTTCTCACCCACACGCCGGGCTCGATGCTGATCACGGATGTTCCGAGCGCGGTCAGCTAAAGGCGGAACCGCTGTCCGAAAGAAAGAAAAAAGGCCGGAGCTGATGCTCCGGCCTTCTTGCTGGACGATTGATCGTCCGGATCAGTGATAGACGAGATTGGGCAGCCAGGTCGCCAGTGTCGGATAGGCGACCAGCAGCAGGATCATCGCGATCATCGCGATCAGGAACGGGATCGCGCCGATCGCTACGTCGTTGAAGTGGCCACCGCGAATCCGGATGCCGTGAACGACGTAGAGATTGACGCCGATCGGCGGCGTGATCAGGGCGGCTTCCATGAGGATGGTGATCAAAATCCCGAACCATACATCCGAGAATTCCGGCACGCCCAAGGCCATGACGATCGGAAAGACGATTGGTACGGTGGTGAGCATCATGGAAAGCGTCTCCATGAACATGCCCAGGAACAGGTAGAAGACGATGATCAGCAGCACCGTCTGAACCGGAGAGAGTCCCATATCCGCGATAAACTCGAGCATCGCCTGGGTGATGCCCATGAAGCCGAGCACGAAGTTCAGGAAGATCGCCGCGAAGACGATCAGCATGATCATCGCCGTGGTGCGCATGGTGCCTTCGAAGGCTTCCTTCAGCATCTTCAGGTTTAGGGTCTTGAAGAAGGCCGCGATCAGCACCGCCATGCAGACGCCGATGGACGCCGCCTCGGTCGGTGTGGCGATGCCGGCGTAGATCGACCCGACCACCGCCATGAACAGCACGATCGGCGGCAGCAGGTCGGGCAGGCACCGGATTCGCTCGCTCCAGCTCGTGCCGACCGTCTGACCGCCCCAGGACGGGCGGTAGATGCAGGCGATGACGATCGTCAGCATGAACAGGCTGGACAGGATCACACCGGGAATGATGCCGGCGAGATACAGTTCCGGCACCGAGGTGTCGGTCAGCAGCCCGTAGATGATTAGATTGATCGACGGCGGGACCAGGATACCCAGCGTGCCGCCGGCGGCGAGCGATCCTAGAAACAGCCTCTCGTTGTATCCCCGCGCCTCGATTTCCGGATAGGCGACGGTACCGACGGTCGCCGCGGTGGCGACGCTGGACCCCGAACTGGCGGCGAAGATCGTGCAGGAGCCGATATTCGCGTGCATAAGACCGCCGGGAAGCCAGGATAGCCATTGGATGACCGCTGCGTACATGCGCCGGGCAATGCCGGCGCGCAGCATGATCTCGCCGAGCAGGATGAACATCGGGACGGCGACGAGGATGAACTCCTTGCTCTTGTCCCAATAGATTTCCGCGAGCGCTGGCGTCAGCGAGCCGCCCATGGAGATATTGTCGAGAACGAAGCTGAGAATGCCCAGCACCGCCGCAACCGGAACGGCCGCAACGACGAGGATCAGCAAACCAACGAGAATTCCGAGTGCCATGGCTTTACTTCTCCGACGCCGGGTGGCTGCCCGATGCCAGGGCCACGTCTATGCCGTGGGTTTCCTCGTCCATGACTTCCTCGATGGAGGGAACGCCCGCGATCTTGGCCACCAGGTCCCAGTTTCGCTGTAGTAGCGCGACCAAGGCATAGATGACGACGAAGGTCAGCGTGACGAAGAACAGCGTCAGGCCCGCGACCCAGAATAGCTGGGGAATCCATTGCGGTGTCCCAAGGGTGGTGATCGAGACTGAGTTGTTGACCCACGAACCGTGGAACGAAACGAAGGCGTAGTAGGTCATGATCGACATGAAATACATCAGCAGACCTAGGCCGATCACGTCGAGCACGGCGGTCACCGGACGCGGCAGCAGATTGTAGAGCGCGTCGATCCGGACGTTGGAGCGGTGCAGAAGGCAATACGAATAAGCCCAGGTCGTGGTGGCCGAGAAAACGTATCCCGAATACTCGTCGGAACCGCTCATGGTGACGCTGAAAATCTTTCTTGAGAGGACATCGACGGTCACCATTAGCGCGGAAGCCAATAGCGCCGCGCCTCCGGCCCATACGGCGTATTGAGAGATCCTCTCTAGGCGCGCGTGTACAGCCGCGAACATGCCTGTTTTCCCCCGTGAATTTTAAAAAATGGCGTCGCGGCCGTAAAACCGCGACGCCAATATCTACCCGTAGCGATGAAGATCTAGAGCGACGCCTTCATGCCCGCGATCTTGCCGATCGTCGCGTTCCATTCGTCGACGCACTTCTGGGTGCCGCACCGCTTGGCCCAGCGCTTGACGACGAAATTCTCGACGATGTCTTTCAGCTTCGCCTTGTCGGCGTCGGTCGGCTCGATGGCCGTCATGTTGCCGACGGGACCGTCGCACGGACCTTGGGCATTGCAATCCATGCCCCTCTGGTCGTTCTTGGCGGTGGCAACCCACATTTCCTCTTCGAGCGGCTTCAGGTGCTTAACGAAGAAGTCCTGGGTTTCCTTGTCCAGGCTGTTCCACTTGCGCAGATTCATCGCCAGGAAGGACGAGGCATAGCCAAGCCGGATGCGGATATTGTGGGTGACAACCTGCCACCATTTGGCGTTGTAGGCCGGAAGTGTACCGGTCAGGCCGCAATCCGCGACGCCCTTTTGCAGGGCCGGCACGACTTCGGCGAAGGCGATGGTGACCGCGCTGCCGCCGACGCCCTCGATGAAGTCACCGAGTGTGGTCGAATAGGTGCGGATCTTCTTGCCCGCGAGCTTATCCAGGCCGTACTCCTTGATGTTCCTGTCACCCAAGTTGCAAAAGAGCTGCTGGCTCGGCCAAGCGTAGATCATCAGCAACTTGGCGCCGTATTTCTGTTCGAATTCGCGCGCCAGAATGGAGCGGTAGGCTTCGTTGGCCTTGCGGTACAGTCCAAGATCCTGAATGGCGCCGGCCAGATCCGCGCCCTCGATCGCCGGACTGTCCTGCGCCACATAGGTTGTCACGCCGTGCACCGCGTCGAACACGCCGAGCTTGAGCAGGCGCATGATTTCAAAACCGGAGAGACCAAGCTCGGTCTGCGATTTTGCGTTGGCGGTCAACTTGCCGCCGGAAAGTTTCGGAAGACGTTCGTTCCAGAACGGCCCTTCGCGCTCTTTCCAGTGATCCAGGAAGCCCCAGGTGCCGACGACCCGGAATTCCTGCTTTTTCATCTCCGCCGCCGCCGGCCCGGCCGCGACGGTCAAGGCCAAGGCGCCGACCGCGGCGCTTGCGACGACCGCTTTTCTCAGCGTTGAAAATTTCATTAGTACCTCCCAGTTTTTCCCAGGCTGAACCTTAGAGATACGATCCAAGCGGGGCAACAATTTTAAACCTCTTTCCTTCTTAGAAAACGCCGCTTTGATTGGGCAATATCGTGATTTTGATTTGCAAAATTGCGCTGAAATCGGATTTTTCGAAAGGCTGACCGAGGCTGCGCTTGCGACAAATAGATTGGTCTGTTCCGCTATCGGGCAGTTGGTCGTCCTGTCGGTTCCGAGAGACCTTAACGACGATACCTGGTTTGGGTTAGATCCACTCCAAGCGGCATGCGGCCCAAATCGAGATCAAAGTCTGCTTTACCGCCGGTTGGTGACAAGCTGGTTAAACAAAAACTATTTCGAGTTTCAGATGTAGATCGCTTCGGCTAGAAGCGGTATATAAGACCGGAAAAGTATGTAAAAATTCTATTAAATATTGTTTAATTTATTCATCGTAGCGTAGCCTTTATTTTTCGGTCGGAACGAATGCGAGCCTATCGAATTTCGGGGGCCAAGGCGGAAGTCATCCAGTTCCTGGACGCTGCTCAACCCGAAACCGCCTTAGGCGGTTCGAGCCAGATCGAGGACATTCATCAGTCAACCGAATTCGTGGTGGCGACGGGCTTCAAAATCCGAGTGGGCAACAAGATCGCCGTATTCGATAAACCCGGTCTGTACAGGTTTTGCTTGTCAGTCGGCAACGACCCATGGGGCCGCCAGTTTATCGCCGATGATGGTGACACCGTTGCTTTTTGCCAGTCTCTGTCGTGGTGTTTCCGGCATGGGCACACCGATAACAACGTTGTTTTCAACAAGCCCATGAGCAATGACGTCGGTCACGCGATAGACGTCATAAAGTTCAGAAATTTGCGCATGGGCTGTGGTTCCGTCGCCCGTTTCACCGCTCACCTTCACCTTCTTAAGACCGGAAAAGCTCGGGTTATCTATTTATCCAACGAAAACGCTGTCTGGGGTGGCGCGCATGTAATGGTGGAACTGTTTTGTGCCCAGCGAGACCGGTGGATCTTGTTCGATCTCGATATCAAATGTTACTTCGAGGTTGACGGCGAACCGGCCAGTTTAGAGGATCTGAGACGCGCCAAACGCGATCCGAAGCGAACCTTCACATTCAGAGGTTTTGGTCACGGGAAACGCCTTCGGTTCTCCGGAAAGGGTTTGTCCAAGCTGAACAAAGGTTACTTTGATTTTCTCGGCGATTACAGGTTGGGTACGCAAGCTGGGATAAGCCAATTCTGGCAGAAGTTCTCAGCGGAACTGTAAGGGTGAATGAACTCTAACCATTTACGGCGAACCTGCTTCCGGACGGTCGCCGGGGAGCTCCGGGTCAACCGGAAAACCGATTGCCAACTGACCCGTTCTGACCTCGCTAGACGGTTGCCTCGGGCCAAGTGCGCTGATCTACTGCCTGGAAACAGCGAAACGCGGCGGAGACGTCCGTGCCCCATATCACCACCGATGACGGCGTGAAACTGCATTACGAGGAGGCCGGGACCGGCACGCCTCTGATCTTCGTGCACGAGTTTGCGGGCGATTCAAGAAGCTGGGAGCCGCAGATGCGGCACTCGCGGCGCTACCGGGCGATCACCTACAACGCGCGAGGCTATCCGCCTTCGGACGTGCCGAAGGATCCGGAAATGTATTCTCAAAAACGCGCTTGCGACGACATCCGGCGGTGATGGACGGGCTCGGGATCGATGTCGCTCATGTGGTCGGGCTGTCGATGGGCGGATTCGCCACCCTGCATTTCGGTTTCGACTACCCGGACCGCGCCCTGTCGCTAGTGGTTGGCGGCTGCGGCTATGGAGCAGAACCGGATAAGCGCGAGCAGTTCCAAAAGAAACCATCGCGACGGTCGAAAAATCCGGCGCGATACCGCTGGCGGTCGCCGGCGCGGCCTGTATGCCGGCGGCCCGACCCGGAGTGCAGTACGAGAACAAAGATCCGCGCGGCTGGAAGGAGTTTGAGACCAGTTGCGGGATCATTCTGACCGAGGGCTCCGCGAACACCATGATGGGGGTCAGCGTCTGCGCCCTTCGCTTTATGACCTTAAGACAAGATGCGGGCGCTGACCGTGCCGACGCTGATCATCAATGGTGACGAGGATGAGCCGTGTCTTGATCCGGGCCTGTTCATGAAGCGGACGATTTCCTCCAGCGCCATGGTCACCCTGCCGCGCTCCGGCCACACGATCAACCTGGAGGAGTCCGGCGATGTTCAACTGGTTCGTCGACGATTTTCTGCACCAGGTTGAAAGCGGCAACTGGAGCTTGCGGGACCCGCGCTCGCAGACTGGCGGCATTCTCGGCGATACCGGCAAGGAGAACTAGGCGAAATGGCGATGCGGCTTGCCGGCCGGGTGGCTTTCGTGACCGGCGCGGCCAAGGGGATCGGGCTCGCGGTGGCGAAGGCTTTCGCTGCCGAGGGAGCGGACGTGGCGCTTGCCGATATGACCGGGGATGTGGTCGGACGGAGGCGGAGACGATCGCGGCCGCCTCGAACGTCAAGACCATTGGCCTCACCTGCGACGTCGCTGATGGACGCGTCTCTGAAAGCAGCGATTGATGAGACCGTCGGCCGGTTCGGAAAACTCGATACGCTTGCCTGCATGGCGGCGACGCTGACCGCGCGTCAGGACGTGGTGGATCTTTCGGAAGAGGAGTGGGACCGCACGCTGCGGGTGAATCTCACCGGCTCGTTCCTGGCCTGCAAGCACGCGATCCCGCACATGCGGGCCGCCGGTCGAGGGTCGATCATCCTTACCGCTTCCCAGATGGGTCAGGTCGCCTGGCCGGGCTCGACCGCCTATTGCACGACCAAGGGCGCCATCCTGCAACTCGTCAAAGGGATCGCGCTCGACCACAAGGACGAGAACATCCGCTGCAACAGCATCTCGCCCGGCAGAGTTGCGACGGACCGCCTGGTGGCGCGCTGGGAGATCTGAAGACGGCGGAGCAGGGAATGGGGGCCGAAGCACGCGGCTTAGGCGTTTGGGTCAGCCGCACGAGATCGCCAACGGAGCGGTGTTCCTGGCGACGATGAATCGAGTTTCATGACCGGCGCCGATCTGCTGCTCGACGGCGGCTATACGGCCTGGTAAGGAGACGACAATGACGGATCTGCCAATTCTTGAGCTTCGCCGCATCGAAGCCAACATCATCAAGCCGATATACGAGGAGATGGTCGAGCGCCTGGAGCAAGGCAAAAGGTCAGGAAATTCTCGGCAGCGCGATCGAGAAGGCGGCGATCGACCAGGGTGCCTCAATGGCCGCCGAGGCGCCGGATGGGGCAAATCTCCGGACCTTCATCGGCCTTTTCGAGCGCTGGAAGGCCGGCGGGGCCCTGGAGGTCGATATCAAGCACGGGCCGACGACCGTTTCGACTTTAACATCACCCGGTGCCGCTATTCCGAGATGTACAAGGAGATGGGGATGGGCGAGATCGGCCATCTGCTCTCCTGCGGGCGCGACGGGTCTTTTTTGCACCGGCTATGATCCGCGCATCAAGTTGGAGCGTACACAGACCATCATGGGCGGCGCCAGCCACTGTGATTTTCGGTACACGGTCGAGGAGTAGGCGTGGCGTGAAGAGAGCGGTTTCCCGGGCGGCGGCGGCACTTGTCGCCCTCATCGTTGGTGCCTGCTCTCCCTTTCGTGTCGCTGACATGCTGGCACCGGAAGACGGCTACAATCTCCAGTCCGGGGTCGCCTACGGCACCGGGCCGCGCCAGAAACTCGACGTCTACTATCCGACCAGGCCCAATGGCGATGATACGATCATCGTGTTCATTTATGGAGGCTCCTGGCGTACCGGCCGACGATCGGACTACCGCTTCGTAGCTCAGCCCTTCGCGGATGCGGGTTACGTCACCGTGGTGCCGGACTACCGGCTTTTCCCAGAGGGAAAGTTCCCCGATTTCGTCGGAGATTTGGCAGCGGCCTTGAGCTGGGTGCAGCGCGAACTCGTCGCCAAGGGCGAAAAGTCCCGGATTGTTCTGGTGGGCCATTCCGCCGGGGCTCATATCGCCGCGCTGCTCGCCTTGGACCCGAGATATCTCGAAGCCCAAGGCCAATCGCCGGATATCATCAAGGGTTGGGTCGGTATGGCCGGTCCCTATGCCTTCGATCCCCTTAAGACCGCTTCCACCCGCCCGATCTTCGAGAGTGCGAACGGTGACATCGCGCAAACCAAGCCGATCACCTTTGCCCGTGCCGATGCGCCGCCGGCGCTGCTGCTGCATGGCAACAAGGACATCACGGTCTATCCCTGGAACTCGGAGGAGCTTGAAAAGGCGATCAAGGCCAAGGATGGAAGGGTGACCTATAAGGTGCTCGACAATATCGGCCATATCGCAATTGTGGTCTCGATCGCCAAACCGATCCTCGGCGGCGCGCCGGTGCTGAAGGAGATTGAAGAGTTCATCGAAGGGCTGTAAGTCGCCGGTCTCCGCATCCCCGATCCAGGAACCGCGCCGTGACGACCGACACGCAAGCCGCCATCGCCAGCCTTAAGCATACCCTCGGCCCCAGCGGCTATTTCGAGGATCCCGCCGATACCTTGAAATACCGCAAGGACTGGCGCGGTAACGAGGAAGGGGAGGCGCTGCTGGTGGCGCGGCCGGCCTCGACCGACGAGGTGGCGGCCGTGGTGAAGACGGCCGGCGCGGCGGGGATTGCGATCGTGCCCCAGGGCGGCAATACCGGATTGGTCAGGGGCTCGATCCCCACCGAGGCGCGGCCCACTATCGTGCTGTCACTGGAACGGATGAACCGGGTCAGGAGGCTTGATCCGGGAAACTATTCGATGATCGCCGAGGCGGGCTGCGTGATTCAGGCCCTGCAGGAGGCGGCGCGGGATGCCGATCGCCTGTTCCCGCTGTCGCTGGCCTCCGAGGGTAGCAGCACCGTCGGCGGCACGCTCTCAACCAATGCCGGCGGCAACCAGACCATCAGATTCGGCAACGCCCGCGAGCAGGTGCTGGGCCTCGAGGTCGTGCTGGCGGACGGCACGGTGCTGGAGGATCTCAACACCCTGCGCAAGAACAATACCGGCTATGATCTTAAGCATCTGTTCATCGGCGCCGAGGGCACGCTCGGGGTGATAACGGCGGCGGCGTTCCGCCTGATGCCGGGGCCTAAGGCGACGGAGACGGCGATGCTCGCGGTGCCGTCCCCGACGGCGGCCCAGGCGTTGCTGGCGCTGGCGCGGGAGCTTTCCGGCGACCAGGTGCTGGCCTATGAGATCCTGCCGCGCGAGTCGATGGACCTGGCACTGGAGAATATCGAGGGCATCGTCGACCCGATGACCGAACCCTCGCCCTGGTACATCCTTCTGGAACTCGCCACCGCCTCGCCGATCGAGGATCTCCGGGCCAAGATGGAGACCCTGCTGGAACGCGCGATGGAGCAGGAGTTGGTGACCGACGGCGTGATCGCCGAAAGCTACGAGCAGCGTCGCCAGCTCTGGCGGCCGCGCGAGGAGCAGGCGGAGGCCGGCCGGCGCTCCGGCGGCTTCGGCTATACCTTCGACCTGTCCATTCCGGTGGGCCGGGTGGCGGAGTTCCTGGAGACCACCCGGGCCCGTTTCGCCGAGGAAATTCCGGGCGTGCGCTTCAACACCCTCGGCCACATGGGTGACGGCAACATCCACTACTCGGTGAAGAAGCCGCACGATATGGACCCCGCCGCCTGGGATCAGCGCAAGGGCGCGATCTCCGACATGGCGCACGGGATGATCCGCGAGTTCGGCGGCAGTTTCTCGGCCGAGCACGGTATCGGCTCGGAAAAGCGCGACACCTTAGCGGATTTCTCCAGCGCCCCACGGATGAACCTGATGCGGGCCATCAAGACCGCGCTCGACCCGCGGGACATTATGAACCCGGGCAAGGTGCTGTTGTAGCACCGGCCGAGGCCATCTATTTCCGTCGTCCCGCACTCGTTGCTCTGGTGTCCCGTTCAAGGGGACGGCCTCGATATCGGCTTCGTCGCCCCGCGCTCGACGCGGGGCCGAAGCCTGAGGCCTTGGACGGCGACGGATGGTGGAGCACGGCAATGAAAAATATTCAACGATTAACACCCTCAAGGTGATCCTCCGCTCGTCGCGCTGAAACTTCTCAGGCGTCGATCCCGCATCAAGTGCGGGATGACGGTGGAAAAGCGGATGGTCTTTCCATCTAAACCGGGCATCAGTGGATCAAACCTGGGACGACGATCTAGAGGCCGGTGATTTTCACTTCCCGCCGATCATCACGGCGATATTTTCCGCGCGTTTCCGCCGCGCGCGCGTCCCCCATTGGAAGCGCGACCGGCTCCGGCTAGGCTTGCCGGCGAACAGCAGAGGGAGCTACCGAGCATGGGACCGCTTCAGGGAATCAAGATTGTCGAGCTGGCCGGGATCGGCCCGGGGCCGATGGCGGCGATGATGATGGCCGATATGGGGGCGACGGTGCTTCGGGTCGAGCGCGAGGAAGGCAACGCGCTTGGCGTCCAGCGCCCGCTGAACTGCGATATCACGCTCCGCTCCCGCAAGGCGGTGGCGCTCAACCTGAAGAACCCGGAGCATCGCGACCGGGTGCTGCGCCTGGTCGAGGAGGCCGACGTGCTGATCGAGGGGTTCCGCCCCGGCGTGACCGAGCGTCTCGGCCTCGGGCCCGACGACTGCTTCGCGCGGAACGAGAGGCTGGTTTACGGGCGCATGACGGGCTTTGGCCAGACCGGCCCGATGGCCCAGGCCGCCGGTCACGACCTCAACTACATCGCCATGAGCGGCGCGCTTGCCGCGATCGGGCGGGCGGGCCAACCGCCGACCCCGCCACTGAACCTGGTCGGCGACTATGGCGGCGGCGCGCTTTATCTGGTGGTCGGCGTCCTGGCGGCGCTGCTGGAGGCCAAGACGTCCGGCAAAGGGCAGGTGGTGGATGCGGCGATGGTGGACGGTGCCGCCAATCTGATGGCCGCGCCCTTCGGCATGTTCGCGGCCGGCTTGCTGACCAAGACGCGCGGCGCCAATGTGCTGGATTCCGGCTCTTATTTCTATGATTCCTACGAATGCGCTGACGGCAAATACGTCTCGGTCGCGGCGATCGAGGCCAAGTTCCACGCTGAGATGCTGGAGCTGATGGGACTGGATGCGTCCATCGTCGGAAAACAGATGGACCGCTCCGACTGGCCGCGCCTGAAGCAGATCATCGCCGAGCGCTTCAAGACCAAGACCCGCGACGAGTGGGTCGCGATCATGGGCGGCAGCGATGCCTGTTTCGCGCCGGTTCTGGAACTGGACGAGGTCGCGGACGACCCGCATAACAAGGAGCGCGGAACCTTCATCGAGGTCGGCGGTGTGGTGCAGCCGGCGCCGGCGCCGAGATTCAGCCGTACCCCCAACCCGACGCCGACACCGCCGGTGCGCGCCCATATGGTGAGCCTCGACGACGCGCTCGGCGCCTGGCTGCCGGCGGACGAGATCAAGGCCTGGGCCGCGGCCTGAACGTTGCGGGCTGGGAGTCGTGTCTTGAACTTCGACATCAGCGACGAACAGCGTCAGATCCGCGACATGGTCCGGCGTGTCGCCCTGGAAAAGGTCGCGCCGCGCGCCGACGAGATCGACGCGACGGCGGAATATCCGCAGGACATGTTCGACCTTCTGCGCGAGCTTGGGCTATTCACCCTGCCGTTCCCCGAACGCTACGGCGGCTCCGGAAGCATCCTCGCCTCCTGCATGGCGATCGAGGAGTTCGGCCGGATCTGCTACAACACAGCCTATCTCCTGGTGGTTCAATGGGTGCCGTTCGGCGCCATTCTGGCCGGCGGATCGCCGGCGCAGCAGAAAAAGTATTTGCCGGGTCTGGCGAGCGGCGCCCTGCGCGGCGCATTCTCGACCACCGAGGCACAGAGCGGTTCCGACGTGGCGGGCATCCGCACCCGTGCCGAGGCGGTGCCCGGCGGCTACCGGATCAACGGCACCAAGATCTGGTGCACCAATTCCTCGGTATCGGATTTCATCGTCGTCGCCGCGAAGACCGGAGAGGGCGAGGGGCGCGGCCAGATCAACTTCTTCATCGTCGACCGCGACACGCCCGGCTTCACCATCGGTCCGCCGGAGAAGAAGATGGGCGCGCGCGGGGTGCCGTCCTGCCCGCTGTTCTTCGACGACGCCTTCGTGCCGTCGGATGCGATGCTCGGCGAGCCGGGACGCGGGTTCCGTATCGTTATGGAGGCGTTCAACATCTCGCGGCCGATCATCGGCGCGCGCGGCGTGGGCCTGGCCCAGGGCGCCTATGACCACGCGCTCGCCTTCGTGAAGGAGCGCGAGGCCTTCGGGCAATCGGTGGTCGATTTCCAGGGGGTGCGTTGGATGCTTGCCGACATGCATATCCAGACCGAAGCCGCGCGAGGACTTGTCTACAAATGCGCCGCCGCTGCCGATGCCGGGGTGACCGGCAAGGCTCTGGCGCTGCAGGCGGCGGTCGCCAAGTGCCATGCAAGCGATACCGCGATGAAGGTCGCGACCGACGCGGTTCAGCTTTTCGGTGCCGCCGGCATTTCCGGCGATTATCCGATCAACCGGTATTTCCGTGATGCCAAGGTGCTGCAGATCGTCGAAGGCACCCAGCAGATTCAGCGCAACATTATCGGCCGCTATCTCGTCGACGGCGTCTGATCGCGAAAGGTTCTGCAGGAAATCCCCGGTTTCCAGCATGCAAGTCTGTTCTTGAGCGAGCCGGCCGGACTACAATGCCCCTCGTAACGGGAACCGGATTGGCCATGAACCCTGAGGCAGATGCCCCACCGTACCGCTTGGAGAGAGAGTTCGAGGCCGGCGCGGCGGACAAGGAGATCCGCCAGTTGAAAGCCGAGGTCGCCGCGCTTCGCCAGGCCCTGGCGGCGCGAAGCGGTGGTGATCACGGTGTCTCCACAAGGGAAGCGGCGCTGGAAAAGGCCATTCTGGCGCTTCCGGTAGGGGTCGCGGTTTTCGATGACCAGGACCGGCTGGTCATCAAGAACAACCGCTATCAGCTTTTCGACCAGACCGGCGAGCGCGATCGGCCGGGAACCAGCTTCGAGGACATCCTCAAGTTCGGTATCGAGCTTGGCTTGTACTCGGATGCAAAGAAAGATCCGGATGGATGGATCGAGGAACGGTTGCGACAGCGGCGCGCGCCGGGAAAGGCCTCGGTCCAGGAGTTGCAGGACGGCCGATTCATTCAGATCGAAGAACGCCGTCTTGAGGATAACAGCCTGGTCTCGGCCTATACCGAGGTCACCCAGTTAAAACAGACCGAAGCCGCGCTTTCCCAGGCTCTGGAACGCAGCGAGGCGGCCGGGCGCTCGAAGACGCAGTTTCTCGCCAAGATGAGCCACGAGTTGCGCACGCCGCTCAATGCGATCATCGGGTTTTGCCAGATGCTGATCGAGGATCGGGAGGGGCGCATTCCCGAGGACCGGCGGCGTGGATATCTGGACGATATTCAGTTCGCCGCGGGCCATCTGCACGACCTGATATCGGATATTCTGGAACTCGTGCGCATCGAAAGCGGCCAGGAGAAACTCGACCGGCGCATGGTGGATATCGTCGATCTCTGCGGGCGGGTGATTCAGATGTTTGAGCCCGATGCCAAGACCAATGGCGTCGCACTTCAGTTCGAGCTGTCCGGTTCCGCCCCAGAGCATGACAAGGTCCGTCTGATGGATGGACGCCTCGTGACCCAGATGCTGATCAACGTCCTCTCGAACAGCATGCGGTACGTCTCCGAAGCCGGCTATGTCCGGATAACCCTCGGACTGGCGAAAGGCGAAACCGTGATTGCGGTCACCGATAACGGGGCGGGGATCTCGGAAGACGATCTCGCCGTCGTTCTGGAGCCGTTTCAGCAAGGCTCGATCAAACCGGTAAGAGGGGCGGGAGGTGTCGGCCTCGGCCTATCCCTGACGAAGGGAATGGCCGAACTCCACGGCGGAACGATCGAGATCGAAAGCACCGTCGGCGCCGGCACGACGGTGACCTTGCGTTTCCCCGATGAGGGGCCGGCAATGGCGGAGGCGGCCCGCGCGTGACAACCGGCACGGACACGCCCCCGGCATTTGAATCCGACCCGAGGGGCCTGCCGGCCTCGGTTCTGGTGTCGGTGGTCTGCGCCGCGCAGGTCTTCGCTCAGCTCGGCTCCTACGCCTTTCCGGCATTGCTGCCTGATTTCATGGAACGCTGGGCGCTGGACAACAGCCAGGCCGGGACCATTACCGCCGCGTTTTATGCTGGCTATACATTCGCGGTGCCGATCCTGGTCACGCTCACCGACCGAATCGATCCAAAGCGGGTCTATCTGTTCGGTGTTGCCTGTATCGCGATCTCATATCTGAGCTTCGGCTTTCTGGCGGACGGGTTTCTTGGCGCAACCGTGTGCCGGACGCTCACCGGCATCGGCTGGGCCGGTACCTATATGACCGGCCTCAAGATGCTGGCCGACCGGGTGGACGGGCGTCTGATGACCCGCGCGGTCTCATGGCATGCCGCCGGCATCGGCATTGCCGGGGGCATGTCCTATGTGGTCTCGGACGCACTCGATGCCCTGATCGGCTGGCGGGGGGCCTTTGTGGTGCTCGCGGCCTCGGCGGCGCTGGCCTGGCTGTCGGTCGCGCTGCTGGTGCCGGCGAAACCGCCGACGCGCGGAGGGACGGGCGCCGCCTCCACCCGATTGTTCGACTTCCGTCCGGTTTTCCGCAACCGCTCCGCGATGGCTTATTCCATCGGCTACTGTGTCCACACCTGGGAGATGATGGCTCTGAAGGGCTGGGCCGTCGCCTTCCTCGCCTTCGTCGCGTTCGACTCGAAGGCCGGCGACGGGATCGTCCCGCCGACCGTCATCGCGACCGCGGTGATTCTGCTCGGCGTCGTCACCAGTTTCTGCGGCAATGAAATCTCGATCCGGCTGGGCCGCCAGAGGCTGGTCCGTGTTGCGATGGGGGCGACGATCCTGCTCGCGGCGACCATGGGCTTCTATGCAACCTCCGGCTATCTGGCGGCATCGGTCTTCATATTCGCCTATACGGCCTTCGTCTGGCTGGACAGCTCGTCACTTACCGCCGGAAGCGCCGCGAGCGCGGATCCGAGCCGGCGGGGCGCAACCTTGGCGATCCATTCGATGCTCGGATATGCGGGCGGGTTCGTCGGCCCGCTGGTCTTCGGCCTGGTTCTCGACTGGGCCGGCGGAATGTCGCGCGAAGCCTGGGGTTATGCCTTCGCCCATGTGGCGGGCGTGGTGCTGGTCGGGCGCATCATCTTCGCAATCCTGCGCCCGCGCGACGTGGCCGGCGACAGGGTGAGCCGCTAGCCCGTTGCGTCCCGGTCAGCTGATGGCGTCCAAGGCGGCTTGCAGGATATAGGCGGCCGCCGCCTGATCGACCTTTTCGGCCCGGCGTTTGCGCGTCATGTCGGCTTCCAGCATCATCCGTTCCACGGCCATTGTGCTCATGCGTTCGTCCCAGAAGGCCGCCGGCCGCTCGATCCGCGTGACCAGCTCCAGCGTCCAGTCGCGGGTCGCCTGGGCGCGGGGACCTTCGGTGCCGTCCATGTTGATCGGTAGGCCGACGATGAGACCAAAGGCTCCGCGTTCGGCCATGATTCTCTCAATTTCCTGGACGTTCACGCCCATTTTCACTCTTCGGAGTGTGGTGAGCGGACTGGCGATCCGGTGGCCCGGATCGGAGACGGCGAGCCCGATGGTCTTGCTCCCGAGATCGATGCCGAGAAGACGGCCACCCGCCGGCAGGCGGCGGACCAGGGCGCTCGGGCTTTCGGCAATGAAATCCCTCGGACTCATGGGCGGGTTCCTGTTCCGGGACATGCGTAAACGCGTTGCGTCGCGCGGACGATTTCCGTACATATCCGGCACTGTCCGCGGCAACCAGCTACGGCGCCGCGCCCGTCAGCCGGAATGAGAAAAGGCTTATCCGATGTCGCTCGACAAAGCCACCGTCAGTCACATCGCGCATCTCGCGCGGATCGAGGTCGAAGACGCTCAGCTTGAGACCATGGTCGGCGAGCTGAACAATATTCTTTCCTGGATCGAGCAACTGAACGAGGTCGACACCGACGGTGTGGCGCCGCTTGCGAGCGTCACCGGACACGCGCTGCCCCTGCGCGATGACGCGGTTGCCGATGGCGCTTATCCCGATCGCGTCCTGGCCAATGCGCCGGACCGGGCGCTTGACTTCTATGCCGTGCCGAAGGTGGTCGAGTGATGTCGGACCTTCTCTCTCTCGATCTGGCCGGCGCGCGCGACGCGCTGCGCGACCGAAAGGTCTCCTCCGGCGAATTGACCGACGCCTATCTCGAGGCCATGGAGGCGGCGCGTCATCTGAACTGCTACGTTACGGAGACGCCGGAGAAGGCGCGGGAAATGGCGCGGGCTGCGGATGCGCGTCTCGCCAAGGGCGAGGCTCTGCCCATGGACGGCATCCCGCTCGGCATCAAAGATCTTTTCTGTACCAAAGGCGTTCTTACGACCGCCGGCTCGCATATCCTGGACGGGTTCAAGCCGGAATACGAGTCGACGGTGACCAGCAACCTGTGGCGCGACGGCGCGGTGATGCTCGGCAAGCTCAACATGGACGAGTTCGCCATGGGCTCGGCCAACGTCACCAGCTATTACGGGCCGGTGGAAAGCCCGTGGAAACGCCAGGACGGCGGCAATGCGCGCCTCGTGCCCGGCGGCTCGTCCGGCGGCTCGGCCTCGGCCGTCTCCGGAAGGCTGGCGGTCGCGGCGACCGGGACCGACACCGGCGGCTCGATCCGTCAGCCCGGCAGTTTTTGCGGCATTGTCGGCATGAAGCCGACCTATGGCCGTTGCTCGCGCTGGGGTGTCGTCGCCTTTGCCTCCTCGCTCGATCAGGCCGGGCCGATCACCCGGACTGTCCGCGACGCGGCGATCATGCTTGCAAGCATGGCCGGCCATGATCCGAAGGATTCGACTTCGGCTAATCTTGCAGTGCCGGATTTCGAGGCGGCGTTGACCGGCGATGTCCGGGGCATGCGCATCGGCGTTCCGAGGGAGTACCGCATCGACGGCATGCCGCCGGAGATCGAGGCGCTGTGGAGCAGGGGCATCGACATGATGCGCGACGCCGGCGCCGAGATCGTCGATATCAGCCTGCCGCACACTAGATACGCGCTGCCGACCTACTACATCATCGCGCCGGCCGAGGCGTCCTCGAACCTGGCGCGGTACGACGGGGTCCGCTACGGCTTGCGGGTCGAGGGCGGCAACCTGGACGAGATGTATGCCAAGACGCGCGGCGAAGGCTTCGGAACCGAGGTCAAGCGCCGGGTGCTGATCGGGACCTATGTGCTCTCGGCGGGGTATTACGATGCCTATTATCTGAAGGCCCAGCGGGTGCGCGCGCTGATCAAGCGGGATTTCGACCAGGCCTTCGAGACCGTCGATACGATCCTGACACCGACCGCGCCCTCCGATGCCTTCGCTATCGGAGAGAACGACGACGATCCGATCAAGATGTACCTGAATGACGTGTTCACGGTGCCCTCCAGTCTGACCGGCCTGCCGGCGATCTCGGTGCCGGTCGGGCTCTCGAACCGGGGGTTGCCGCTGGGGCTGCAGCTGATCGGCAAACTGTTCGATGAGGAATCCGTGTTCCGGGCCGCCGGGGTTCTGGAGACTGCTGCCGGATTCGCCGCGCGCCCGACGGGAGGGCAATGACATGGCCGCCTTGCTTCAAGGGGAAACCGGAGACTGGGAAGTCGTCATCGGTCTCGAAGTGCACGCCCAGATCGTCTCCGACGCGAAACTGTTTTCCGGCGCCGCGACGGCATTCGGGGCCGAGCCCAACTCTCAGGTCTCGCTGGTCGATGCCGCGATGCCGGGCATGCTGCCGGTGATCAACCAGGAATGCGTGCGCCAGGCGGTGAAGACCGGGCTTGGCCTGAAGGCGAAGGTCAACCGGGTGAGCGTGTTTGACCGCAAGAACTACTTCTATCCGGACCTGCCCCAGGGCTATCAGATCAGCCAATACACTCAGCCGATCGTCGGCGAGGGGGAATTGCCGATCGATCTGCCGGACGGGATCAAGAAGATCGGGATCGAGCGCCTGCATATGGAGCAGGATGCCGGCAAGTCCCTGCACGATCAGCATCCGAGCAAGAGCTACATCGACCTCAACCGGTCCGGCGTCGCGTTGATGGAGATCGTCTCGCGCCCGGACATGCGTTCGGCCGAGGAGGCGGCGGCCTATGTGCGCAAGCTGCGCTCGATCCTGCGCTATCTCGGGACCTGCGACGGCAATATGCAGGAAGGCTCGCTGCGCTGCGACGCCAATGTCTCGGTGCGCAAGCCCGGCGACGACTTCGGCACGCGCTGCGAGATCAAGAACCTGAATTCGATCCGTTTTCTCCAGCAGGCCATTGATTACGAGGCACGGCGCCAGATCGAGGTCATCGAGGCGGGCGGGGCGATCGACCAGGAAACCCGGCTGTTCGACGCCAACCGGGGCGAGACCCGGACCATGCGCACCAAGGAAGATGCGCACGACTACCGTTATTTCCCGGACCCCGACCTGCTGCCGCTGGTCTTGAGCGAGGAATTCATCGCCGAAATCGAGGCCGAGTTGCCGGAGCTGCCGGATGCGAAAAAGGCGCGTTTCGTCGCCGAGTTCGGCCTGAGCGACGAAGACGCCTCGCAGTTGGTGGAAGAGCGCGAGACCGCCGCTTTTTACGAGGCGGTCGCTGATGGCCGCGACTGCAAACTGGCGGCGAACTGGCTGCTGACCGAATTGTTCGGAGCCTTGAACAAGGCAGGCAAGGAACTCGGGGAAAGCCCGGTTTCAGCGGCGGCGCTGGGCGGCCTGATCGCTCTGATCTCCGACGGCACGATTTCCGGACGCATCGCCAAGGACGTGTTCGCCGAGATGTTCGAAACCGGCAAGGACGCCGCGACGATCGTCGAGGAGAAGGGGCTGCGCCAGGTCTCCGACGCGGGCGAGATCACGGTGCTCATCGACGGCGTGTTGGCGGCCAATCAGGACAAGGTCGCAGAATTCAAGGCCGGCAAGGACAAGCTCTTCGGCTTCTTCGTCGGCCAGGTGATGAAGCAGAGCCAGGGCAAGGCAAACCCGGCGCTGGTCAACCAGGTCCTGCGAGAGAAGCTCGGAGCCTAGGGCAAGTGGAACCACGCGGCCCCTTTGGGTGACCGAGTGAGGTTGCTCTCATACGTCTGAATCGGCTCTTCAAGCGAACCTCGGGCCCTTTCGATGGTCCCAAGGTCGTTTGGACGGCTCAACTTCGTGGCTGGAAAACGACGATATCCTGGAAAGAAGTCCCTTTCGCCGGATCGTCCGACGCCCAGAATCCCTTAGTCGGCGGGACGCGCATCTCCAGGCCGGCACGTGCAGCGTCCTCGGATAGCCAACCCGCGTCCACCGCGACAGATCCCAGCAGCGCGCCGCCGTCCCCGAGATAGGACGGCCCATTGCCTGTCAGATCGAAAGCATATCGAGAGCGCTCTTGGCATAGCACTTCGCGCGTGTCGTCATCGATCAGAAAGAACGTCGCAAAACATTTTCCGTTCGCTGCGAGAACCCGCCGGATCTGGTTGAAATAGTGAGAAGTGACGGCTGTGGTCAGATGCGTGAACACCGAGACGAGAATGACGAAATCAATGCTGCCGTCGTCCGCCGGAAAGGCGTAGTCCAACGCCGATGTCCGACCATTGGGATTGTAGTGAGGGTGATAGAGATCGGCATGGCTGAAGATGACGGATTCGTCGTCGCTTTGTACGTGTTGCGTGCACCAGTCGACGCCCGTCTTGACGATGTCCATCCCGTGATAGCGCCCTTCGGAGGTCAGGTATCGCTTGATGGGAAGCGCCATGCGACCGAGACCGCAGCCGATTTCCAAGATCGTGTCGGTAGGTTGAAGGCCGCCGATGGTCGCGAAATACCGCAGGAACTCGCCCCCGATCGCTCGGAACTCTCCGTCGCCGACGAAATTCTCATCTTCCGACGGAACGGGATCGTCGCTCGACAAGTAGCTGGCGATGATGTCCCCGATATCCCGGCTCGTCATTTCGTGGCCCTGTGCGGCAGTTGGGTTCAGGCGGTCCTCAGGCGTGGTCCGGGCGCGGCATCGCTGCTGATTTCACGAAATAGGGCAAGATAGCTATCCGCTGACTGCTTCATGGTTGTTGGCGCGCGCACGCCCGAGGCAAGGCGTGACCAGAGGTCCGGGGACTGTGCCGCCTGACGGATCGAGTCGGCCCAGGCGCTCACATTGCCAGCGGGAACGTGCAATCCGTCGATCTCATCGCTAACCGCCTCGGCGACACCGCCCAGATCACTGGCCAGAACCGGCCGGCCGAAGGCGAAAGCGTCCTGGATCGCGAGCGGCGCGTTCTCCCACCATGTCGACGGTACCATGACCCAATCGATGTCCTGCATCAGGGCCGGAAGGTCTGATTGCGTGTACCGTCCGTGCAGTGTGACACGCCCGTCCGCCCGGGCCACCGTCGCGTTCAGTTCTGCAATGAACGCGTCATTCTGGAAAAGGGGGGCTCCGTGCAAGGAGATCGAGAAATCCCTGAAGCCCTGTTCGACCAATTGCGCCGCGGCGCGTGCAACCACGAGCGTTCCCTTCGTTTCCCGCAGATTGCCGAAGACGCCAAATCGATTTCGGGCCGTCGCCGCCTCGCCGGGCCGGGAAGCGCGGAGCGCGGGGTCCGTCCAGGCTCTGCCGTTTGGAATGACGTCGATCCGATCTTCCTCGATGCCCCATGCGACGAATCTGTCTTTCAGAAACTTGCTTGGGGAGGCAAATCGATCGACGAATTGCAAATGTTTCAGAATATTAAGTTTTCGTACCTGAAAGACCACGGACGGCAGGTCGGGAAAACAGCCATGGCACGCGTCCGGCGTGGCGCGCCAGCACCGCGCGCCCGACGGCTTCTTGACCATGAGGCCGTCGTTCATGCAGATCAGATAGTAGTCGTGCAGGGTAAGAACGATCTTGCAGTCGGGAAGCAGTTTCTTTGCGAGAAAAAGGAATTCCACGCCGAAGTGAATCAAATGGTGCATGTGAATAACGTCGGGCCGGTGCTCCAGCAGATAATCGGTCAGATCGTGCAGCAAGCCGTCATAGCGCGACTGCGTCATTTGCATGACGTTGAAACCAACGCTCCGGAAAAGCGTGACGTCGAGTTGGTCGGGCAGGGTTTGCAGTGACGTGCCTGCGTGCGATGGCCGATAGGCACTGTCCAGGCCTGCCAGAAGCCGTGTCGAAACACCGTCTCGGCGCCCATATTCGGCATGTAAGCCCTCGGCCACGACTTCTGTGCCGCCGGGATGAAATTCCGTGTGATTATGTGAAACGGTCAAGATTTTCACGACGAATTCCGTAGCAGGAATTCAAGGAGAAAATAGACAAACACGCCGAGAGTGCAGACCAGGAGAACCGTGGCGAAATGAGCGAACAGGTTTCCCTTGCCTTGACCGGTCGATCGGAGCGAATTGATGTCTTCCTCCAATTCGACGAGGCGTTGGTCCAGCCGGAGATTATTGGCCTCCATAACGGCGAGGTTTTTCTCGAAGTTCCTCAATGTCGCCTTCGTGGCGCTACTTTCCTCTGTCGCCTTGTGCATCACCTCGGAGCGGGGGTCGAACAGTTTCATCAGGGATAGAGATAGCCGTTCCAGACTGTCCAGGCGATCCGTGACGCCGTTTAACGCTGCGGCCCCATCTTCCGCCTCGGCGTCCTGCGCCGGCTCTTCAACGTTATTCGTTCCAGCGGAGTTCGTCTTGGATTGGACCGCCAAATGCTTGTTTCGCAAGAGCGGTATATCGGTGTTATGAAAGCGCGCGCTGAACTGGCTCGCTGGCGCGTTCCAAATGTCTCGGGGCAGGGTGAACACGAAGGCATGGCGGCCCGAGCCGTTTCCATAAGAGACCAGATCCTCGCGGTAACGGTCGGCGACAACTGTATCGAGCAGTTTCGAGCCATGATAGAGTTCAACCGACAGGCGTTCGTCCATGTCTCTAGGATTGATCGCCCAGCCGTAGATTCGGCCACCCTCCACGGCGTCGATATAGCCTTGCCACTCCGCTGCCCGCAGGTTGGCGTCCAGGCGCTTGCCCTCCTCTAGGGCAAGAACGTTGCGACGATCGGTATCCGGATCGGAGTCCATGAGCTCCTAATCCTCCCGGAACGACAGGTACAGGTACCGCGTGATCGGCGAGGCGAGATATTCGAACAGGGACCTCTTGCCGGTGATGAAAATCACGTCCGCGGGCATTCCCGGGTAAAGCCTAATCTGAGGCTGCTCCGCGAGGCTATCGGGATCCAGCGCGACCTTCGCCGGATAATAAGCTTCGCCTGTCACTTCGTTGACGATCGCATCCGCGGCGACCGTGATGAGGCGTCCCTTGACCGGGTTGATCGTACGTAGATGGTACGCCGAGAGTCGGACCTCGACTTCTTGCTCTGGATGAATGTCGTCGATGTCTCTTGGGCTGATTTGGGAAAGCACGATCATGTCGTCGGCGCCCGGCACAAGTTCCATCATGGTTTCCGAGGGGGTGACCACTTCGTTCGGTCCGTTCACTGAGAGGTTGACGATAGTTCCATCCTCGGGCGCAAGCACCTTGGCGCCGTCGAAAAGAGTTTTGGAACTGACGCGGCGCTCGAACGCGTCCTCGGCGTCGCGTTCCGCCTGGGAAAGACCCGCAAGAATGTCGGAGCGCCATTTCTGCTTGAAATTCTCGACCTGTTGAAGCGTGGCGGACAAGGCGACTTGTAACTGCGCGCGACTGGACAGCGTATCGTCGATATTGCCTTTCATGCTTGCAATCGACACCTGCAGGGCGAGAAGGCGTGGTTTGCGGGCCAAGCCCTTGTCGACGAGTATCTGAACGTCGTCGGCCTCCTCCCGAATCAGGTTCAGCTGCTCGGTCGAGGATCTGATCTTGGCCTCGGTCGCCGTATAGCGTTCGCGCATTTCCACCACGCGATCCTTGAACACCGACAACTCGCCGTCGAATTCGACCTTGCGCGAGTCTAGCAGTCGTCGCTCGGTCGCGAATGCCCTTTGCGCCAATTCGTCATTTCGGCGATCTTCAACTTCAGGAGGCCAAGCTATCACAGAGGATTGCCGCAACTCGGCCTTGAATCTCTCGCGCCGGAACAACGATCGTAGATATTGGGAATCCGCCATGTCGAAACTGGCCGTGGCGTCAGTGCGATCGAATTCTATCAGAAGGTCGCCCTTGGCGACCTTGCTGCCATCCTCTACGTGGATCGCCTTGACGGTTCCGCCCTGCCGGCTTTGAATTTCCTTTCGGTTGGTCTCGACAATTATCCTGCCGATTGAGACGACGGCGGACTCCATCGGGATGAACGCGGCCCAAACGCTTGCGACGCCGGCGAAGAGCACGAGCGTCACAATTACGCCTCGCCAAAGCGCGCTGATATCGGGACGCTCCTCTATCGGAGATAAGGGTGGTTCCTGGGAGCGAACCGCCGGAACCTGGGGAGGTTTTTAGTCGACCAGCGTCATTGATCAATCCACCGGCTACTAGGTCGTCGTTGCGTTGCTGGCAACCGAAACGGTTGGGCCCTCGATGGCGGTCGGCGGGGCCGTGTCGTCACGCGGCCTGGAAATCTGCTCGACCAAGCCATTCTTGATCATCACGATCCGGTCGGCGATCTTAAGAAGTTGCGGCCGATGCGTGACCACAATGATCGTTACACCGTTATTTTTCTGCTCAACCAGAGCCTCGTATAGCGCGTCCACGCCTTCGACGTCCAGGCTCGCATCCGGTTCATCCAGCACGAGGACGCTCGGTTCGCCGAACAGTGCCCGCGCCAACGCGATTCGCTGACGCTGACCTCCGGTCAAGGCATAGGCATTGTTCGAGATATCGGTGTCGTATCCATGCCGCAAATGGCCAATCATTTCGTGGACGCCCGCCAATTTCGCTGCTTTGATTACGTCTTCCGGCGCCGCGTCCTTAAGCCGCGAGATGTTTTCCCGGATCGTGCCGTCGAACAGGCCGACATTCTGGGGAACGTATCCAATGAACTGACCGAAACTCTCGCGCTCCCACTGATAGACATCCTGACCGTCCATGCGGACCGATCCGCCGGTCGGTGGCCAGATGCCGACGATCAGCCGCGCGAGCGTCGATTTGCCGGCCGCCGAGGGGCCAATCAACGCAATCGTCTCTCCGGCCTCGATGCTGAGGCGTAGACCCTTGATAACGGCGACATTCATACCTGGTGGAACGAAAACCAGCCGCTCGATCTCTATGCTGCCGCTTGGGCGCGGCATCGGCATTGTCGAGCGATGCGTCTCGGCATGGGCTTCAGAGACCGATGTCAGGCGGCTGAACGCCGCCCAAACCGAGAGCCATTGACGCCATCCGGTGGTGCTGAAGCGGGAGGACGGCTCGGGTATTCTGCGCGGCGACATCGCCATTGGAAAAGCGTGGGGCGCCCTCGGCATGGGGATTCCCAGCCGCCTGATCCGCGACCGGCTGGCGGACCGGCCGAGCTTTCAGAATGCGCTTGCCGCGGCCTCGGACGGAAGGCTGATCCCGGTGCCCGGAGGGGTGCTGATCAACAATGCGGATGGCGAGACCATCGGTGCCGTGGGCGTGAGCGGCGATACCTCCGACAAGGACGAGTATTGCGCGATCCGGGCGGTTGCCGCCGCCGGATTGCTCCCCGATCCGCAATCACCCTCGGCGACCTGGCGGGAATCCATGCTATGATCCGGCTGTCCATCGACCCGGGATAACCACCTGCAGATCAAGCCATCGGAATATCCGACGTGCATCTCGACCCCAACCTGATAGCCATTGCCGTCGTGTTCTCGGTGGCCCTGCTCTGCGGCCTCGTGCTCATGCGGATCAGGCAGCCGGCGATCGTCGGCTACATTCTGGCGGGCGTGATCCTCGGACCGTCCGGCTTCGGCATCATTTCTGAAACCGAAGCCGCCAAGACCCTCGCCGAGCTCGGCGTTCTGCTACTGTTGTTCCTGGTCGGGATGGAGCTGAGCCTGAGGGCCTTCAAGGCGGTCTATAAGACGGCACTGCTGGTCGTGGTGACCCAGATCGGATTGTCGGTCGCGGCAACCTCCGGGATTGGCGCGCTGATGTCCTGGTCGTACGAGCAAGGCATCCTGCTCGGCTTCGTTCTGGCCCTTTCAAGCACCGCGGTGACCGTCAAGGTGCTGTCCGACATGGGCGAACTGCGCAGCCCCTTCGGGCGCATCACCGTGGGCGTACTGATCGGCCAGGACCTGGCCGTGATCGGGATGCTGCTGGTCATCGAGGCTTTGAACCCGAACACGGCCTTCGACTACTCGATCATCTGGCGGACCATCGTTGCAGTGGTGATCGTCTTCGCACTGGTGTGGTTCCTCTCCAGACGCGAGCGAATGCGCCTGCCGCTACGCTCGGCTTTCTTCGCGGACCGCGAGGTGGTGCCGATCGCCGCCCTGGCGTTCTGTGGCGTTTGCGCGACGGCGGCGGGACTGCTTGGGCTTTCCACCGCTTTCGGCGCCTTCCTGGCGGGGCTCGTGGTCGGCAATTCATCCGAGCGCCGGATCGTCATGCGCGGCACCAAGCCAATCGAAAGCGTGCTGCTGGTGGTGTTCTTCCTGTCGGTCGGTCTGCTGATCGACGCGAGTTTCTTCGTCGAGAATCTCGGAACCTTGTTCGTGGTGCTGCTACTGGCGACGGTGACCAAGGGGGTGATCAATGTCGCCGCGCTGAGACTGGCGGGCGAGCCTTGGGAACGCTCGGTTCTCTCGGGCGTCGCCATGGGGCAGATCGGCGAGTTCGCATTCGTCATCGCCGGTATCGGCCTCACGGTCGGCGCCCTCGACACCGACGGCTATAAGATCGCGGTGGCGGTCATCGCGATGAGCCTGATGCTTGGCCCTGCCTGGATGGCGCTGGAGCGGCGCCTGCAGGCCTCCGTCGGCTTGGGAGACCGGCTGTCGCGGGTGGAGGCGGGGGTGGTCCGGTGGACCCGGCGCTTCACCGATCCGGTCGTCGCCGAGGCCAAGGGGGGCGTGCATTCGACCGGATGGTTCGCGTCCCGGGCGCGGGACCGGCTGCGGGGCGACGTCTCCAGCGTCTGGCCCCCTAAGATACCGCTCCATGTCGATGAGCCGAGTGACGAGCCGGAGCAAAAATGATCGCCCAAGGCGATTGAAAACCAAAGCGGAGACGAGCAATGCCCATCCAGCGTTTCATGGTTCCAGGCGAGATGGAGCCGGTCAGCCATTATTGCCACGTCGTCAAGGCCGGCGACCATATCTGGCTTTCCGGCATGGTCGGCGTCGCCGCCGACGGCTCGATCCCCGAGGACACGACGGACCAGTTCAAGATCGCCCTGGACACCATCGACCGCTGCCTGCGCCATGCCGGCGGACGCCCGGATCAGGTGGTCAAGGTCCTGGTCTTCATGACCGACATTTCCGAGCGCGCCGCGATCAACCCGGCCCGGATCGCCTATTTCGGCGAGCACCGCCCTGCGTCGACCCTGGTCGAGGTGTCGTCCCTGGTGGATCCGCGTATGAAGGTGGAGATCGAGGCGGTGGCCTATATCGGAGATTGACCGCGCCCCGGTCACCGCCGACCCTGTCTCCAAACCCATCACTCTGGAGACGAGAACATGCCCATCGAACGCTTCATGGTCCCGGGAATGCGGGAACCGGTCAGCCATTTCTGCCACGTCGTGAAGGCCGGCGACACGATCTATCTGTCGGGCATGACCGGTGTCGCCGAGGACAAGTCGATCCCGGACAGCACCGTCGAACAGTTCAAGTTGGCGATGGCGGCCATGGACAAGGCCCTGCGCCATGCCGGCGGGCGTCCGGATCAGGTGGTCAAGGTTCTGGTCTTCATGACCGATATTTCCGAGCGTCCGCTGATCAATCCCCTGCGCGCCGAGTATTTCGGCGAACACCGGCCCGCGTCTTCCCTGGTCGAGGTCACGGGACTGGTCGATCCGCGCATGAAGGTCGAGATCGAGGCGGTCGCCTATCTCGGCAAGTGACCGCGCGGCGGGCCCCTACTTGCCTAGCCAGTAGGGGCGTGGGCCGTAGGTCTCGACCAGGAAATCGACAAAGGCGCGGACCTTCGGCGACAGATGCCGGCTCGAGGGATAGACCGCATAAATCGGCACATCCTCGCGAACATAGTCCTCGAGCACCGGGAGCAGCCGGCCGTTCTGCACATACTCGCCGGTCATGAAGGCGTTCATCATCGCGAGACCACCGCCCGCGAGCACCGTGGAGAGGATGGAATCGCCGTTGTTCATCGAGATCGTGCCCTTGGTGCGGATCATCCGCTCCTCGCCATCGACCACGAAGTGCCAGTCGTTGATGGGGTTCCCAGGCGGCCAGGTGATCAGCGCATGCTCAAGCAGATCCTCGGGCCGCTCGGGAATGCCCCAGGTCTTCAGGTAGTCGGGGGTCGCGACGATCGAGCGCTGGTTGGGCGCGAGGCGCCGCGCGATCAGGCTCGAGTCCTTCAACTGGGCGATGCGAATCGCCAGGTCGATCCCGTCATCCACCAGGTCGACGATCCGGTCATTCACCTGGACCTGGACCTCGACCTCCGGATAGCGGTCGACGAAGCGGGGCAGGTGCGGCGTCACGTGACGGTGCGCGAAGGTGGAGGGCGCGGTGATCCGCAACAGACCCCTGGGCTCGGTATGGGTGCGCGAGACCGCGATCTCCGCTTCGTCCACATCGGCGATGATCCGCTTGCAGCGGTCGTAGTAGGCCGTGCCGACCTCGGTCACGCTGACCCGGCGGGTGGTCCGGTTGAGCAGCCGAACGCCCAGCCGGTCTTCCAGCGCCGAGAGCTGCTTGCTGACCACCGAAGGCGAGATGTTCAGGCTTCGCGCCGCGCCGGCAAGGCTGTCATTTTCCACCACCGAGCAATACACCTTCATCGCGGTAAGCGTATCCATGACGTCCCTCGAAGCGGTTCCATGCGTGCCGGCAGATTAGTTCGCTTTGGGAACGAATGATATTCAAATTTCAATGATTATGAGAGACGTGGCGGTTGCTAGACTGAACAGGTACGCATAGGCGCTCTGTGCCCCACGGGGGTCATCGCCGGTGTTAATTGATGCCCCGCCGGGAGTTCACGTCAGGAAGACAAAGGCAAGCCCCTCTTACGCCTTGATCGCTGGAAGACCCACCCAGCGTGTTCGCGGTCGACGCCTCCCCACTCGAACCGCGCGGGCGCGAAATCCCGGCAATCTAGACGCCGCGGCGGTCTCTCCGGACAGGGGCGACGCCGCGGCGATTTTTTTGTGCCGTTCGGGCTTCCGGCGCACGCTTCTTGGTTGCTGATCCGTCCGCAAGATCTTTTTGCTTGTCCGGCGCGCGAAGTCTGAAACCATGGCCCTGATCTCGACTTGGAGCCCGACATGACCGGCAATAGCAGTAAGCGTCCGGAAACGCTTTTGGCGCAGGCACTGGGATGGATCGACGAGACGACCGGTGCCCTGGTCCCGCCGATCCATGGCGCCACGACCTATCAGCGCGACCCGGACAACGCCTACCGCCGGGGCTACAGCTACACCCGGAGCGATAATCCGAGCTACGCGCAGGTCGAGGCCCTGCTGGCGAGCCTGGAAGGGGGTGAGGCGGCCATGGTGCTTGGCTCGGGCATGTCGGCGGCGACGGTGCCGTTCATGACCTTGACCAGCGGCGATCATGTGGTCGCCCAGTCGGTAATGTACTGGGGGGTGCGGGCCTGGTTGATCAAGTTCGCCGCGCAATGGGGCCTCAAGGTCGATTTCGTCGCGCCCAATGATCTGGCGGGGCTGAAAGCGGCGGTAAGGCCCGGCGAGACCAAACTGGTCTGGATCGAAACACCGGCCAACCCGACCTTTGAATGCGTCGACATCGCGAGGACGGCCGAGATCGCGCATGCGGCCGGTGCCAGGCTCTGCGTCGATTCCACCGTCGCGACACCGATCCTGACCCGCCCGATCGAGCACGGCGCGGATCTGGTGATGCATTCGGCGACCAAGTATCTGAACGGCCACAGTGACGTGCTGGCCGGCGCCCTCATCGCCGCCCGAGACGACGCCTGGTGGGCGAAAATGAAGGAGATCCGGGCCTATCACGGCAAGGTCCTGGGGCCCATGGAGGCCTGGCTTCTGCTGCGCGGCATGCGGACCCTGCATCTGCGGGTTCGCGAGGCTTCGCGCAACGCCATGGCGATCGCCCGGCATTTCGACGGCCATCCCAAGGTCTCGCAAGTGCTCTATCCCGGTCTGGAAAGCGCACCCGGTCATGACGTCGCCGCACGGCAAATGCAGGGCGGCTTTGGCGGCATGCTCTCGATGCGGTTCCAGGGCGGGGAGGCGGCGGCCATCGCCGTCGCCGAGAAGGTCGAAGTCTTCAAGCGCGCCACCTCGCTCGGCGGTGTCGAAAGCCTGGTCGAACACCGGGCCTCGATCGAGGGGGCAGGCACGCCGGTTCCGCTGGACCTGCTGCGCTTCTCCGTCGGTGTCGAGCATGCCGACGATCTGATCGCGGATCTGGAGCGGGCTATCGGCTAGCGCGCCCACGAAGGGCCCCGTGCTTCAGGCGGTCTTCGCTATCACGTCTTCGGCAAACCCGCGCATGGCGGCGAGGCTTGCCTCGATGGTCTCGCCGCGAAAATCGAAGATCAGTTCCTCGACGCCCAGATCCGCCATTTCCGCGATATCCTCAAGCGCCGCCGACGGCCCGCCGGTGAACAGGCGCCGGGCCTCGCCCTTAGGCGGCACGCCTCCGTCATAGATCGGCGCCTTGTAGGAGATCGTCAGCGCGTCGAAATCTCGCCCCTCGGCCTCGGTCAACTCGCGCAATTGGGCCAGTTTCTGGCGCATTTCGGCGGGCGGCAACGGCGAGGCGGCGGTCGCCCCGACCGGATGCCAGCCATCGGCGAGCCGGGCGACCCGGCGCAGCGCGGCATTGGAATGCCCGCCGATCCAGATCGGCGGATGCGGCTTCTGCAACGGCGCCGGCTGGCAGTAGAGCTCCTTGAAGCTGTAGAATTCCCCTTGGTACCGCACCGCCTCTCCAGTCCAGAGGGTTTTCCAGATCCGGATATACTCGTCCGTCACCGCGCCGCGCCTCTTGAAGTCCGGCGCGTCGAGCGCAGCGAATTCCTCGGCCATCCAGCCGACGCCGACCCCGACGGTCATCCGGCCCTCCGAGAGCACGTCCGAGGTGGCAATCGCCTTGGCGACCAGGACGGGGTTGCGGTGCGGCACGATCATGACGCTGGAGATGATGCGCAGGGTCTCGCTCGCGCCGGCGACGAAGGCCATCAGCGACAACTGCTCCATGGCGTCGCCCTTGGAGAGAAAGCCGCCGTCGAGTGTGTAGGGGTAGGTGGATTCGATCGAGGTCGGCACCACGATGTGGTCGGCGACCGCCACCGAGGAGAATCCGGCTGCTTCGGCGGTCGCGATATAGGCCTTGATGTCCCGCCGGTTGGCGAGTGGCCCGCGGGTAGGCAGATAGAAACCGAAACGCATGGCGGGGCTCCAGGGGATTGGTTTTCGAGGCAGCCGAATTGTCTCACCAACGCAAACCCTCCGGCAACGCCGAACCGCCGCGGCGCGGCTCGCTCGGGTTGATCCAGATCAATGATGCATTGCATCGGTGATGTGATGGTGGTCTCCACAGTGGAGGGTGCCATGGCTACACATCCGTCTCTCGTAAACCGCATCGCAATCGGCAAGTTCATCGGTCTGGTCGTCGGTCTGATCGGCTTTTTCACGCTTCCGGCGGTCTATCCGGAGGTCACCTGGCATCTGCGCTGGGGCGTGCTGCTGTGGTACGTCACGCTCGGCGCGGTGGTCGGGATGGCCGGTGTCTTCACGCGGCACCCGGTGCTTCTGCTACCCATGCCCTGGTGGGTGAGGGCGCCGGTGATCGGCGCCTGGATGAACCTCGTGCTGACCTTTTTCGCCCATCGCGAGATGGCCGACGTGATGGACGCCATGTTCGGCCCGGACGGGGGCCTGACGTCTCCGTACTGGTTCGTCGTTGAAGGCGCGGTGATTGCCGGTTTGATGGGGTTTTTCGCGACCCGTTTCGGCGGCGAAGGCGTGGAAACGGTCGAACCTTAAGGGCTGGGAAAGCAGGCCGGGCGCGGCGCGGACCGGCGATGGTATCTTGCCCTTGGACGGGATCGGCGGCACGCTGTCGCCGATACCAGGGCAACATCAAGGGATGCGCGCCATGACCAGCTATATCGGGATCTCCAAGGTCGAGGGTCTCGCCTCGCGCCAGGCGCATGCCGACATGCCGGAGGGCACCTACGAGCGCGAGATGAGCAAGGAGGGGTTTTTCGGACCTTCCGCGCAGCTGCATCACCGCCGTCCGCCGACCGGCTGGGTCGAGTGGGAAGGGCCGTTGCGCCCCCGTGCTTTCGATCTGAACAAGGTCGACGGCGATACGCTGTCACCCTGGGACGCGGCGATGGTGCTGCACAACGCCCATTGCAAGATCCGCATGTGGCGGACCAGCGGCGCCATGGATCATCTGGTCCGCAATGGCGACGGTGACGAGCTGCTGTTCATCCATGACGGAACCGGCCAGCTGTTCTGCGATTTCGGGCGCCTTGATATCCGCATGGGCGACTATGTGATGCTACCCCGTGGCACCATGTGGCGGACCGAGTTCGACGGCGATGCCGAGGTTCTGATGATCGAGGCGACGAATTCGAGCTATCGGCTGCCGGACAAGGGGCTGGTCGGCCACCATGCCTTCTTCGACCCGGCTATGTTGGTCTCGCCCGCCATGGACGAGGCCTTCAAGGCCCAGCAGACCCCCGACGGGGCCGAGGAGATCTGGAAGATCCGGATCAAGCGGCGCGACCGGATTTCCACTGTCACCTATCCCTACAACCCGCTCGATGCGGTGGGCTGGCACGGCGATCTGATGCCGGTGCGGATCAATGTCGAGGATTTCCGCCCGCTCACCAGCCACCGCTATCATCTGCCGCCGAGCGCGCACACCACCTTCCTCGCCGGCCGTTTCGTGGTCTGCACCTTCTGTCCCCGGCCTTTCGAGCAGGATCCGGGCGCGCTGAAGGTGCCGTTCTTCCACAACAACGACGATTACGACGAGGTGCTGTTCTATCACCGGGGCGACTTCTTCAGCCGCGACAATATCGACCGCGGCATGATGACTTTCCACCCCTGCGGCTTCACTCACGGCCCGCATCCGAAGGCCCTGAAGAACATGCTGAAGGCGGCGAAGCCGGAAACCGACGAATATGCGGTCATGGTGGATACGCGGGACGCGCTGGAGGTAGGCGATCTGCCGTCTGGGGTAGAGAATGCCGGGTATGTGCGGTCCTGGAGCGTTCGCGCGGAAGCAGCTGAATGAAACTCGGTTCCCTTAAGGCCGGGGGAAGGGACGGGACGCTCGTTGTTCTGAGCGACGATCTGGCGCGCTGCGCTCCGGCGACGGAGATCGCGCCGACCTTGCAGGCCGCGCTGGAAAATTGGGGCGAGGCGGCGCCGCGTCTCATGGACTTGGCGGACCGGGTGAACGCCGCAAACGCTCCGGGTCTCGCACCCGTCGATCCGGGCGCCATGGCTGCGCCGCTGCCGCGCGCCTATGGCTGGCTCGACGGGTCGGCCTATGTCAATCACGTCGAATTGGTCCGCAAGGCGCGGGGGGTGGACCTGCCGGCGAGCTTTTGGACCGATCCGTTGATGTATCAGGGCGGTTCCGACGGGTTTCTCGCGCCGACCGATCCGATCCCCGCGCTGAGCGAGGACTGGGGGATCGATTTCGAAGGCGAGGTGGCGGTGGTCGTGGACGACGTGCCGAAGGGGATTTCACCCGCGGAGGCCGGCGCGCATATCAAGCTGGTCATGCTGGCGAATGATGTCAGCCTGCGCGGCCTGATCCCGGCGGAGCTTGCCAAGGGGTTCGGTTTCGTGCACGGCAAGCCGCCCACGGCCTTCGCCCCGGCGGCGGTGACTCCGGACAGCCTGGCCGAGGCCTGGGATGGCGGCAAGCTGCACCTGCCTTTGCTCTCGTATCTGAACGGCGAGAAGGTCGGCTGGACCGAGGCGGGGATGGACATGACCTTTGATTTTCCGGCCCTGATCGCCCATGCCGCCAAGACCCGGCCGCTGACGGCGGGTACCGTGATCGGGTCGGGCACGGTTTCAAACGCCGATCAGGCGCACGGCTATTCCTGCATCGCGGAAATTCGCATGATCGAAACCATCGCCTCGGGTGCGCCGAAGACGCCGTTCATGAGTTTCGGCGACCGGGTACGCCTTGAGATCCTCGACTCCGTAGGAAGGACAGTCTTCGGGGCGATCGATCAGGTTGTGGAGCGCGGTTAGCCTGGGAATTCAAAGCATGTGCGGGAACGAGGCGCCAATCAATCATGTAGGAAACCTTGTTAATTATTTGTTAAAATCTGCGTCCGCAATGCCTTGATAAATAAGACTCTTGAATTTCTCCCCGATTCGGGGCACTCTTTCGTTATACGGTTATGCCGACAAACCACCAAGCGGGGGTGGGAAATGGATCCAGCAGTACGCATCCTGGCAAAGGCCATGCTCGATGTCGTCGACGAAAACGACGGTGATCGCAAAGAGGAACTGGGCAAGACCCTGAGCGGCGATTTCAACGAGTTTGATCTTAGGCCGCATTTCAACGATCTCTCGGCGAACGAGAAGGCCGCCTGCTCAAATCGGGCGGAAAATCTGGCCGAGGAACATGTGCAGACCGAGGCTCCAGGTCCAAGGCCCTGACGACGGGCCGGCCGTTTTCTATACGCCCAAAGGGCACGGGCCGGAGCTGGTAGTGCGGCCGGCGCTCGTTCTTCACACCGCGCGCTTCAACCAATCAATTAGGTAAAGTGACGTGTCGGATACGCGGTCGGACGACCAATGGGCCGAACAGATTGCCTGCGCGCGGGCCGTGATGGCGGCGCATTTGGTTGCTCTCAACGCCCAGGATCCCGATGCCCTGGCGGCGACCATGCATTTCCCTCATTACCGTCTCTCCGGCGGTGTCATGCGGGTCTGGGAGAACCCGGCGACCTATCTCGCGGACTTTCACAAGCGGGCCGGCGATGACTGGCATCACACGCGTTGGGATTCCGTCGACGTGTTGATGGCATCGCGGGACAAGGTCCATCTCGACGTCCGCTTCACCCGCTTCCGCGCGGACGACAGCGTTCTCGCCCGGCACCGTTCGCTCTGGGTCATCAGCGAGATCGGCGGCGTCTGGGCCGCGCAGCTTCGGTCGAGCTTCGCGCCCTGAAACAGTTGGGGTGGCGACGCCGGCGCGTCAGTCGCCCCTCGGTGGGTTAAGGCGCGCGATTTCCGCCATCAGATCGACCGCCGGGTCCTGGGACGTGCGGACGGTCACGCTCGTCGCGCCGCAGGTCTCCCAGGGTGCGTAGCGCTGTCGGATGCGGGCCGGCGGTCCGCAAAGCGATTTGGCGTCCACCCACTCATCGGGAACCGCCGCCGCCGCCTCATCCTTATGTCCGGCGAGATAGAGCTCCTGAATGCGTTCCGCCGCGTCGCCATAGCCGCGCCGGACCATCATGTCCTTGTGGTAGTTCTTATCCCGGTGGCCCATGCCGCCGATATAGAGCGCCTCGCGAGGCTTCAAACGGTCAAGAGCCGCCTGTACATCGTCATCGATATCGACGAAGACGCTGGCCTGGATCTCGAAGGTGTCGAAGCCCTTGCCGTTGCCGGCGCGCCTGAAACCTTCTTCAAGCCACGGCCGGTACTCATCGAACGTGCCCGGCACCAGGCCCAGCGGTAGCCATCCATCGGCGATTTCGCCGCAAAGCCGGACCGTCGCCTCGTTGCCGGCCCCGAAATAGATCGGAATGTCCGGGTTCATGTGCAGGATCGATTTCAAGGGCTTGCCGACGCCCAACGCGCCGTCGGCGGTGGTGGGGAGCTGGATCTGCTTGCCGTCATGGGTCAGGCCTTCCTCGCGGCGCCAGACCTTGCGCATGATCTCTGTATAATCTTTCAGCCAGTAATAAGGCTTGCCCCAGGGCTGGCCGTACCAGCCCTCGACGATCTGCGGGCCCGACACGCCAAGACCCGCGATGAAGCGGCCCCCGCCGGCCATGGCGTCGATGGTGCCGGCGCACATTGCCGCGTTGGCGGGGCTGCGGGCCGAGACCTGCATGATGCCGGTGCCGAGCTTGATCCGCGACGTCACCGCCGCGAGATAGGCGAGCGGCGTGATCGCGTCCGAGCCATAGGCCTCCGCCGTCCAGACCGAGTCATAACCGAGCTTTTCAGCCCGTTTGACGCGTTCCACCGGCAAATCCAGCTGGGCGCCGGAATAACCAATCGACAGTCCGAGTTTCATGTCTGCATCTCCCGGCCCCTCACTAACGATGCGGTGTCGGGATCAATGCCTCCCGACCGCCTGGAAATTTAGCCCTGTTTTGGCCAGGCCGTCACGGCATCGCCGCCAGGATCTTTGCCTGGATCTCCTTCAGACGGTCCATGTCGCCCGGCTTGTAGCCCCAGTTGAAGGTCGCGCTGTCATTGGCGCCTCGAGGGAAGACGTGCATGTGATAGTGGAACACCGACTGACCGTCCGCCGCGCCGTTGGCCTGCATGATATTGATCCCGTCGGGAGCGAGGGCGTGTTCCACGGCCGTGGCCACCGTCTTCACGGCCTTTATGCATGCGGCGAGATCCTCGTCCCCGGCGGCGAACAGGTTCTCGGAATGCGCTTTTGGAATGACCAGGCAATGGCCGTCGTTGAACGGGTTTATGTCCATGAAGGACAGGATTTTGTCGGTCTCCAACAGCTTCAGGCTCGGAATTGCCCCGGCAACGATCTTGCAGAAAATGCAATCTGGATCGGTGTTCATGGATTCATCCTCCTGACGGCTGGTGGGCGCTATCCTAACCGGGGGTTCGGGGGCGAAAAAGCCCGGCCATCATCAGCGGGGTATGCGTCTTCGCGCGAGCGCCTCGCGTGCCGCCGCCATGAGGCTACCCGCGGTGACGATGGCGCCGGGCTCGATATCCAGGCCGGCTGCCGCGAGGGCCTCGGCGGTCCAGGTGTTGCAGGTTCGAGCCAGGTGGAACGTCCCTGTCGCGTGGATAAAGCGGCTGGATGCGCCGTACAGCCCCGTGCCGAGCTCGCCTCCGTCTCCGGCGGCGGAACGATCGAAGCTGGCGCTAATATGTTGCAGAATGCCCGTGAATTCGGAATCGGGCAGGGCGATCCCGATAATCTCCGACGTGGAGAACCGCGCACCCACGGCGCCGGCAAACGCATACAGATGAAGGACAGCCGGCGTCGGCAAGAGAGCAGCCTTCATCGCGGCGGCCGGACCCGGGTTTTCCGCCCGGTAGAACTCTCGGTCTCCCCAGCCGATCTCGACGAAATCCGCCTCCGGGAAGGCGGCAAGTTCGGGGATCGCGCGCCGGACCGCCGGGTCGATTGGGAGCGCGATGCCGACATGCCAGCCGATATTCACCAGCCAGATTGTCCTTTCCGCTGCCTGCGCCAGGCAGGACTGCCAAAGGCAGCAAAAAATCACCGAAAGACACGCCGCGACGCGGCGCATTGAAATAACGGAGAATTGATGGCAAGGCTTCCGGGTCATTGCTGGCGACGGGAAATCCACGGGAACGCTTAAGGCCGTTGCATATCCCTTCTCCCTTCGCACGCGATCGGTTCGCTGGCAACGCGTTCGGTGAAGGTTTGGAGGCAGAACATGCCGTTGACGCCCTACTTTCCGCGCACCACGGGGCACGAGGCGGAACCCGCCCTGGTCTGGCCTGGCGGCTCGATTTCCTGGGAGACCTTCGAGAAGCGCGTCGTCCAGGTGGCCAACGGCCTGGCCGCCGCCGGCCTCGGCCCCGGCGACCGGATCGCGGTCATGGCCGGCAACGTGCCTCAATTCGTCGAACTGATCGGCGGGTGCCTGCGCGCCGGTGTCATGCTGGTCCCGATCAACTGGCACCTCACGGTCCCCGAGGCGGCCTATATCCTGGGCGATAGTGGCGCGCGCATGGCCTTCGCGGACCCGAACAACTCGGCAACCCTGAAGGCGGCGGCCGGTCAGGCGGAGAGTGTGCCGGTCCAGGTGTTCGGTGACTCGTTCGAGGCCTGGCGGGATGCCCAATCCGCTGCAGACCCCATCAACATGCTTGCCGGCGGGCCGATGTTCTATACCTCCGGCACCACCGGCAGGCCTAAGGGTGTCTGGCGGCCGACCTATCAGATTTCAACGACCGATGCCCTGGCGAACTGGCACGAGGCGGGTGGGATGTGGGGCTTTGACGGGCCGGGTAACCATCTTGTCGCGACGCCGATCTATCACGCCGCGCCCTATGCCTGCATCATGTTCGCCCTTGCGCATGGTCAGACGGTTTTCGTGCAGCCGCGCTTCGATCCCGAGGGGTTCCTCGCGGACGTTCAACGGTACGCCATCAACACCTCCCATATCGTGCCGACTCAGATGATCCGGCTGCTTCGCCTGCCCGAGGAAGTGCGGAGCGCCTACGACATATCGTCCCTGACCCAGGTCTTCCACGGCGCAGCGCCCTGTCCGCCCTGGGTGAAGCGCGGTATGATCGAGTGGTTCGGCCCGGTGATCATCGAGTATTTCGCCTCCAGCGAGGGGGCGGGACCGGTCGTTGCGACGAGCGAAGACTGGCTGCGTAAGCCGGGTACCGTTGGAAAATGTCCACCGGAGATCGAGATCACCGTGGTCGGAGAGAACGGCGAAACCCTGCCGCCGGGCGAGGTCGGGACCTTCTATTTCCGGCGGATCGGGAGGCCGCCGCCGACCTATCACAACGCCCCGGAAAAGACGGCGGAAAGCCAACTCGCGGACGGCCGCTTCACCGTCGGCGATGTCGGCTGGATCGACGAGGACGGCTATGTGTTCCTGTCGGACCGCAAGATCGACATGATCATCTCCGGCGGCGCCAATATCTATCCAGCCGAGGTCGAAGCGGCGCTTTCGGCGCATCCGGACGTGGCCGACTGCGCGGTGTTCGGGGTTCCGGATCCCGAATGGGGGGAACAGGTCAAGGCCGTGGTGCAGCGCGTGCTGGGCTCCCAGGCCGATGAGGCGAGGCTGATCGCCTGGTGCCGGGAGCGTATCGCCGCCTACAAATGCCCCAAAAGCGTCGACTTTCGCGAGGACATGCCGCGCGAAGCGTCGGGCAAGCTGAAGAAGCGCATTTTGAGAGAGCCCTATTGGCAGGGGCAAAACCAGCGGATCTGACCAGGCCGGCTGCCGCGCTGTTAACGGTCTGGGGCTCCTCGAACGGCGGAAATAGGGCGCTTCCGGCGGCCTGGACGCCGCGCCCTTTCCTTGGCCGGTGTACGGCGATACGATGGGCGGATAACTGGAAACGACTCTCGTGGCATCCGCGCGTCGTGATGCCGCCGCAACTTCAGGAGCTTCCCATGGACCTTGCCAGCCGCCTGTCCGATTCCGCCCTGTTACGCCAGCAAGCTTACGTGAACGGCAAGTGGATCGATGCCGATAGCGGCGGGACCGTGCCGGTGACCGATCCCGCGACCGGCAAGGTAATCGGGACGGTGCCCGATATGGGAGGTGCCGAGACCCGCGCCGCGATCGAGGCGGCGAATGCCGCCTGGCCGGCCTGGCGGGCCAAAACCGCGAAGGAGCGCGGCAATATCCTGCGCCGCTGGTACGATCTGATGATGGAGCACAAGGACGATCTTGCCGCGATCATGACCGCCGAACAGGGCAAGCCCCTATCGGAGGCGGCGGGCGAGGTCATGTACGGTGCTTCGTTTATCGACTGGTTCTCCGAGGAGGCCAAGCGCAACTACGGCGACGTCATTCCGGAAACCAAGCCGGGCACACGCATCGTCGTGATCCGCCAGCCGGTGGGGGTCGTCGCGGCGATCACGCCGTGGAATTTCCCGAACGCGATGATCACCCGCAAGGCCGCGCCGGCCCTGGCGGCGGGTTGTCCGATCGTCATCAAGCCTGCGAAGCTGACCCCGTTCTCGGCGCTTGCCATGGGCGAACTCGCGGCCCGGGCCGGTATCCCTGCGGGCGTGTTCAATGTCGTCACCGGTTCCAAGTCCGGCGAGATCGGCACCGAGATGACGGAGAGCCCGATCGTCCGCAAGGTCACCTTCACCGGCTCGACCGGGATCGGCAAGATGCTGATGCAGCAATGCGCCAGCACCGTGAAGAAGGTTTCGCTGGAGCTCGGCGGCAACGCGCCGCTGATCATCTTCGACGATGCCGATATCGACGCCGCGGTCGCGGGGGCGATCGCCTGCAAGTTCCGCAATGCCGGGCAGACCTGCGTCTGCGCAAACCGGATCTTCGTGCAGGATGGCATCTATGACGAGTTCGCCAAGAAGTTCGCGGCCGCGACGGCGGCCATGCCGATCGGCAATGGTTTCGATCAGGGCATCGTCATCGGTCCGATGGTCGAGGCCGCCGCCGTCGACAAGGCCGAAGAGCATGTCCAGGACGCCGTCGCCAAGGGGGCCGCGGTGGCCACCGGAGGGACCCGGCACGCGGCGGGCGAGCTGTTCTTCACGCCGACTGTTCTCACCAATGCCACCCGCGACATGGCGATCTTCAAGGAAGAGACCTTCGGTCCGGTAGCGCCGCTTTTCCGCTTCAAGGATGAAGCCGACGTCATCGAAATGGCCAATGACACCGAGTTCGGCCTCGCCTCGTACTTCTATGCCAACGATCTCGGCCGGGTATGGCGGGTTGCCGAGGCGCTTGAATACGGCATGGTCGCGGTGAACGAGGGCGTGCTCTCCACCGAGGTGGCGCCGTTCGGCGGCACCAAGGAATCCGGCCTTGGCCGCGAGGGCTCCAAATACGGGATGGATGAGTACACCGAGCTCAAATACATCCTGATGGGCGGGCTCGGCGTGTAATCCGGACCTGTCCTTCCGCGGCGGAGGCGGATCATGTCCGTTGAACTGTTCCTGGCGTTCATCGGCGCTCATGTCATGATGTCGCTGACCCCGGGGCCGGCGGTGCTGTTGGTTTCCTCGCAGGGGATGGCGAGGGGATTTCGTGCCGGTCTTGCCGCGTCGCTCGGTATTCTTGCGGGCAACTCGATCTATTTCGCGTTGTCGGCGATCGGTCTCGGGGCGGTTCTTGCGACATCCGCTTTCCTGTTCACCTGCATAAAATGGGCCGGTGCCGCCTATCTCGTCTGGATGGGTATCCGCACCTTGCGAAATGCCCGGCGGGTCGCCGAGCAGACGGCGCCGGGCCCGGTACCGATCTCGGAACACGGTTTTGTTCAGGGATTGGTGAAGCAACTCGCCAATCCGAAGTCGATCCTGTTCTTCGGCGCCCTGTTGCCGCAGTTCATCACGCCCGGAGAAACCCAAATCTGGCATTTCGGGTTCATGTTGGCGGCTCTGCACGTCACCGAGCTTCCGATTCTGGCCGCCTATGCCTGGCTCGGCGCGAAGGGCGGCGCGTTCGCCCGTGGGCCGAGCGGTGTGCTCTGGCGCGAACGGATTGCGGGGGTCGCGCAAATCATGGTTGGCGGGTTCATCGCAACCATCAAGCGGTCCACCTGAAGGCCGGGCGGGGCGGCGCGCGGTTACGCGGTAACGCTCTTGTGTCCGATACCGGCTTGTCTGCGCCAGTGCCCGCACCAAGGTGTTGAAGTCGGCGGGGTAGGCACGCAACAATCCGTCAAGACGAGCGGCAAGGAGCCTTGGAAATGGCAAAGTACGACTACGATCTTGTGACCATTGGTGTCGGTTCCGGCGGGGTGCGCGCCTCACGGCTGGCCGGTGCCTACGGCGCCAGGGTCGCGACGGTCGAGGAGCTGCGCGAAGGCGGGACCTGCGTGCTGCGGGGCTGTGTGCCGAAGAAGCTGCTGGTCTATGGAAGCCATGTTCCCGAAGAGGTCGAAGACGCCGCGGGGTATGGCTGGACGGTCGATGGTCTGAGGCACGATTGGGCGGCTCTGATCGATGCCAAGAACAAGGAACTCGACCGGCTGCACGGCATCTACGTCAAACTTCTCGAGAACGCCAACGTGACCCGCTTCCATGGCCGCGGCACCGTGATCGACGGGCATACCGTCGCGGTCGGTGACAAGAGGCTGACGGCCGAGCGAATTCTCATCGCGGTCGGCGGCTGGCCGACGATGCCCGAGGTTCCGGGAATAGAGCATGCCATCACCTCTAATGAGGCGCTGGACTTGCGCGCTCGTCCGGACCGGATCGTGATCGTGGGCTCCGGTTACATCGCGGTGGAATTCGCCGGCATTTTCAATGGCTTCGGCTCCAAGGTCGATCTGGTGTTCCGCGCCGACAAGATGCTGCGCGGGTTCGATGAGGATGTCCGGGACACATTGAGCACCGAAATGGCCAAGAAGGGCGTCAACATCGTGGCGAAAACCCTGCCGGAGCGGATCGAAAAGACCGCCGACGGCGTGCGGGTCCATCTTAACAACGGTGAGGTGATTGAGGCCGATCAGATCATGTACGCAACCGGACGGGCGCCGAACACCAAGGGGCTGGGGCTGGAGGAGGCCGGTGTCGAACTGACCCGCAATGGCGCGGTCAAGGTGAACGAGTGGAGCCAGTCGAGCGTGCCGAGCATCTATGCGGTGGGCGACGTGACCGACCGGATAAACCTCACGCCGGTGGCAATCTCCGAAGGACGGTGTTTCGCGGAGACGGTTTACAACAACAATCCGATGTCGCCGGACCACGAGGATGTGCCCAGCGCCGTGTTCAGCCAGCCGCCGATCGGCTCGGTTGGGCTGCCCGAGCATGCGGCGCGCGAGAAATATGGTGATATCGACGTCTATGTGGCCGGTTTCCGGCCGATGAAATACACCCTCACGGAAAATACCGAACGGGGCATGCAGAAGCTTATCGTCGACCGCGCGAGCCAGCGTGTGGTCGGCGCGCATATGGTGGGAGTCGACGCCGCCGAAATCATCCAGGGGATTGGCATCGCGGTGAAAATGAAGGCGACCAAGGCGGATTTCGATGCGACGATCGGGATTCATCCGACCGCGGCCGAGGAATTCGTGACCATGCGGGAAAAGCGCCGGGACCCGGATCAGGTGAAAGCGGCGGAATAACAGGGCTCCGTGTGGAAGCTCCGTTCGGACCGCTTGGAATCCGGACCGATTCGACGCCGGATAGGGAAGGATGAATTGGAAGGGTCCGTCTTGCCCTTCGCTGGGCCGGAAAAATCACCGAATTTCGAAATGTTGGGAAATTTTGTTAAGATAGGTTGCGCGCCGGTGGAAAATCGGTAGATTTCTCCGCGCGCTGGAGTGCCGTAAGGCGAACCCTGAGACACAGGATCAAATTTGATATCAATCATCATCGAAGAACGATCTGATAATTCACCTGAAAATGGCAACTGACGACATTAATGTCTTGGCGATAACGATCGCGCGTTGGCGTGTCGATCTGATTTACATCCAGGTTCGATGCATTCTGCGGTCGGCGGTGATGACATCGTGGTTTGGCGTGGCCGTGACACGGACACGGTTGACGGGCAGCGACGGCAGCGACGTGATCTACGGCAACCCTGGCAACGATCTGTTGTCGGGCGGCGGCGATAAAGACCTGATCTTCGGCGGCCAGGGGTAATGATTATTATCGCTGGTGTAGCGGCAAGCGCCAGATGTGGTCTGGCGTAATGAGCAACGACCATTCAACGGCGGCGACGGCTCGATATCGCTTGCCCGGCGGCCAGACAACGACGCGCTGACTGGCGGAGCCGGCTCGGATGCGCTGTACGGCAACCTGCAATTGACACGATCATCGGCAGCGGTGACCTTGACGCGCTGTATGGCGGGCTGGTGGGCAACACGCCAGCCGAGCGGCGGCGACGGCAATGGACCTCAGGTTTGGTAACGGCAACGACACTGTCTGGCAGCGGCAATGCGGACACGCTGTATGGCGGTGACGCATAACGACCTGCTGAACGGCGGCCTGGAAGCGGAACGATCTACGGCAACGCGGGGCGTGGACACGATTTCGGTGATGTCAGCAACGACACGATCCAGGGCGCTGGCAACGACCTTGCCTATGGTGGAAGCCGGTAAACGACGTTCTGGTTGGCGGCACAGCGCGACACACTGTATGGCGGAAATGGCGTAACGACTAGCTGACGGGAGGTGCGACAACGACCTTCTGGTTGTGCGGCATCACGGGCGCGTTTGGCGGCGTCGACACGCTGCATGGCGGCGACGGTGCTAGACACGCTTGACCGCGGGCCTGACCCAGGGCGACATATCTCTGACATGAGACGGTAAACATAGCCTGGCTGCATGAAGTGACAAACAGCTGTTCGCGCTTAGTGAACACGACTGACGGCACGTTGGCGGGTGCGGATCCGCTGCAAGAGGACGGCAACGACAATGATCCGCTGGCGGTCGCGACAGCATTGCCGCTGTTCGGTGGCCTGGGCAACGATGCGCCGTAGCAGCTGGTCGGCATCGACTGGCAATGGCGGCGCGGAGCCAAAGCGGCAGCGACGGCAACGACACGCCGCTGCAAGCGCGGCGATCTCGGGGTTTGGCGGACACGCTGCACGGCGGATGGATGACAAGTTCGCAGGAGCAATGACGGCGTCGGCTGCGACGATCACCGGCGGATGATCACGGCGTGACATCTTCAGCTTCCTCGTCGGGATCAGACAAGATCACGCTTGTGGGTTTGGTTTCGCCGAGCCTGGCAGCCCGGGTCTGTGTCGTCGTCGGGCGGTCTGTTCGGGGCGACGGGGACGGATCGTGTTCGGCGAACACGACGGAACAACTTGTCGAGGTGTATCTGAACGGCGTCAGGCGGGATTGGCTACGCGAAGATCACGGTGAACGGCGTGATGGCTGAACCTGACGGACTTCTGGAGTTCTCCTGATCCCGGCCAAGACGGACAAGCGGGTGGCGGCCTCGGGGGCGCCATTTCGCGTTTGGGGGCTGGTTTGAAGCGGAGCGAAACACCGGGGCGCCGGGAAGGTGGATATAGCTGTGACCGCCATAGCGGCTTCTGGTAACCACACCGGGATAGCAAAGGAATTGGTGGAAGCGGACGGCGATGCAATCCCGGCGCGAGAGTGAAGACCGATTTGGCGTATTGCCGACAACCGGATCGAAACTCTGTTGACGCCCCTTTAGGCGGTAAACCGCAGCTTCACGATTTCACCAGCGATCGTCCGATCGTCACACGGAGGGCCCGGTTCCGGGGCCGGCAGTCATGACCATCCAGTTCCACAACACCCTGACACGTCGTAAGGAAGACTTCGTTCCCTTGGATCCGGACCATGTCCGGCTCTATGTGTGCGGGCCGACCGTGTATGATTACCCCCATATCGGCAACGCGCGCCCGGCCGTCGTCTTCGATGTGCTGTACCGTCTCCTTCGGTCGCTGTATCCGCGCGTCACCTATGTCCGCAACATCACCGACATCGACGACAAAATCAACGCCCGCGCGGCGGCTTCGGGCAAGACGATCCGTGAGGTGACGGACGTCACCGCGAGGGATTATCAGGAGAACATGGCGGCGATCGGAGCCTTGCCGCCGGATTACGAACCCCGCGCGACTGAGCATGTCGCCCAGATGATCGAACTGACCGAAATCCTGATCAGCAAGGGCCATGCCTATGAAGCGGAGGGACACGTGCTGTTCAACGTCCCCTCGATGCCGGATTACGGGCGGCTCTCCCGGCGCAATCGGGAAGAGCAGATCGATGGCGCCCGTGTGGACGTGGCCCCGTACAAGAAAGACCCGGCCGATTTCGTGCTGTGGAAGCCGTCGGGTGAGGGCCGGCCGAATAGTCCCTGTGGGTTCGAAGGCCCGGCTACACATCGAATGCTCCGCCATGAGCCGGGCCCATCTTGGCGAGGTCTCGATATTTGCGGTGCGGACTTGATCTCATTTTTCCCCACCATGAGAACGAGATCGCGCAGTCCCGCTGCGCCTTCGGCACCCCGGTGATGGCCAATGTCTGGATGCACAACGGGTTCGTTACGGTCGAAGGCGAGAAGATGTCGAAGAGCCTCGGCAACTTCTACACGGTTCAGGATCTGCTGAAGGAGTGGCCGGGAGAGGTGATCCGCTATGCGCTGCTGGCGGCGCATTACCGGGCGCCGCTGGATTACTCCAGACAAGGTCTCGGCGAAGCGCGCGCGGCGATGGACCGGCTCTATCAGGCGTTGCGGGGCATCGAGACAAGTGCGGGCGATGAAGGTGGCAGGCCGTCGGCGGAGGTTGTCGCCGCGCTGTCCGATGATCTCAACACGCCGCTTGCTATCTCCAAGCTGCACGAGATGGCCGGCACCTTGAACAAGACCGACGGAGCGACCGAGAAGGCGGCGCGTGCTGGCGAGTTGCTGGCCTCGGCCAAGCTGCTTGGGCTCCTGTGGAGCGATCCGGAGGTTTGGTTCCAGGGCGCCGGCGACGACAGTGATGCTGCCGAGATCCAGGCCCTGATCGATGCGCGCACGGCGGCCCGGACGGCGCGGGACTTCGCCGAGGCGGACCGGATCCGTGATGAGCTTAAGGCGATGGGGATCGTGCTGGAGGACGGCACCGGCGGCACGACCTGGAAGCGCGGGTGAGACAGGAGCGAAAGGCGCGGCCCCGGCACGCGTCTTTCGGCCCTCGAAAAGCCGCGCTTTTCCTTCCCATCGCGGGCCCGACCCGTTAGAACCCGCGCATCCCGATTTCCAGCACGGATTCACGCGTGATGAGCGACGGTAACCGCGTCTACCTTTTCGATACGACCCTGAGAGACGGCCAACAGACACGGGGCGTCGATTTCACCGTCGCCGACAAGGCCGCCATCGCGCGGGCGCTTGACGAGATCGGGATCGACTATGTCGAAGGCGGCTGGCCGGGAGCGAACCCGACGGATGACCGGTTCTTCGCGGCGCCGCCCTCCTTGGCACGCGCCAAGCTTGTGGCTTTCGGCATGACCCGGCGCCCGGGACGCAGCACCGAAAACGATCCCGGTCTGGCGGGCGTTCTTGCCGGCAAGGCGCAGGCGGCGTGCCTCGTCGGCAAGACCTGGGATTTTCATGTCGACGTGGCGCTGGAGATCGAGCGCGACGAGAATATCCGGATGATCTCGGACAGTATCGTCTACGCGGCGAAGCGCGGTTTCGAGCCGATGTTCGACTGCGAGCATTATTTCGACGGCTTCAAGGGCAACCCGGACTATGCGCTCGCCTGCGCCAAGGAGGCGTTCGAGGCCGGTGCGCGCTGGATTGTCCTCTGTGATACAAACGGCGGCACCTTGCCGCACGAGATCGCGGAGATCGTCGCCGAGACCGTCAAGGTGGTGCCCGGCAGCCATCTCGGCATCCACACCCACAATGATACCGAGAACGCCGTTGCCAATACCCTTGCCGCGGTGCGGGCCGGCGTTCGCCAGGTACAGGGAACGATCAACGGTCTGGGCGAGCGCTGCGGCAACGCCAACATGTGCTCGGTGATCCCGTCGCTGATGCTGAAGATGGGGTTCGAGACAGGGGTCTCGCAAGCGGGCTTGGCACGGCTGACCGCGCTTTCCCGGTTGCTGGACGAGCGTTTGAACCGGTCGCCCAATGTGCATGCCGCCTATGTCGGCGCGGCGGCCTTCGCGCACAAGGGCGGCCTGCATGTCTCGGCGGTTCAGAAGGACACCCGGACCTATGAGCACATCGCGCCCGAGATTGTCGGGAATGAGCGCCACATCCTGGTCTCGGACCAGGCGGGCCGGTCCAACATCCTCGCCCGGTTCTCGGAAATCGGTGTCGAGATCGACCCCAAGCATCCGAAGATCCAGCGCCTGGTCGACGATATCAAGGAGAAGGAATACATCGGATATTCCTTTGATAGTGCCGAGGCCAGCTTTGAGCTTTTGGCGCGCCGCCTGCTGGAAGGGGTGCCCGAGTACTTCCGTATCGACCGTTTCCGGGTGATGGATGAACGGCGCTTCAACGCCAAAGCCGAGCTGGTCGTTGAATCCGAGGCCACCGCCACGGTCGAAATCGGCGGAGACAAGATGCACGAGGTCGCCGTCGGCAACGGGCCGGTGAACGCCCTGGACATCGCCATACGCAAGGCGCTTACCCGGCACTATCCGTCCCTGGAGCGGGTCCGTCTGATTGACTACAAGGTCCGCATCCTGCCGCCGTCCGACGACGGTGACGGAACCGACGCGGTAACCCGCGTGATGATCGAAAGCGGCGACGATGAGCGGGTCTGGACGACCATCGGGGTCTCGTCGAACATTATCGATGCCTCCATCAATGCCTTGTCGGACAGCCTGACCTACAAGCTGATGAAGGACGGCGCTCAGCTCGCCGGAGCCTGAGCCGTGGCCGGTACGGACCGTAGCCGAGGCGTCGCGGGCACCGACCGGCCGGCGCCCGCCATCATTCTCGTAGAACCGCAGCTCGGCGAGAATATCGGCGCGGCGGCGCGGGCGATGCTGAATTGCGGGTTGATGGACTTGCGCCTGGTGCGGCCGCGTGACGGCTGGCCCAACCCCCGGGCCGAGGCGATGGCGTCCGGCGCCATGGCCGTGCTCGACCGGGCGCGGGTTTTCGAGACAACGGCGGACGCGGTCGCGGAACTGGACCTGGTTCTGGCGACGACGGCGCGGGAGCGGGATCTTGCAAAGCGCGTATTGACGCCCCGGTCGGCGGCCAAGCGTCTTGCGGGCCATATCGGGGCAGGGGGCAAGGCCGGCATCCTGTTCGGCGCTGAGCGGGCGGGCCTGGTAAATGACGACGTGGTTCTGGCCGACGCGGTGATCAATGTTCCGCTCAACCCGGCGTTTTCCTCACTCAATCTCGCGCAGGCGGTGCTGCTGGTCGGGTACGAGTGGTATCAAACCGACATCGATGCCGAGCCGGAGTCCGCCTGGGGCGGCGCGCCGCCGGCGACGGTCGAGGAACGCGAGTTCTTCTTCCGCCGTCTCGAGGAGGAGATGGAACGGTCCGGATTCCTGTTCCCGAACCATTTGGCCCCCACCATCAAGCGGAACATTCGCACGATGTTCAGCCGCGCCCAGCTGACCGATCAGGAGGTCCGCACACTCCACGGTGTGATCAGCGCGCTGGTCAATCCGCGTGGCAAGCGCTCCGATACGGAGTGAGCCCCATTTGCGGCATCAGACCGGTATCTTCTTCTTGCGCTTGGCCAGCAGGTTCAGAGCCTCGACAATCACCGAGAAGCCGACCGCCGCGTAGAGATAGCCGCGCGGCACGTGGAAATGCAGGCCGTCGGCGATCAGTGCCATGCCGACCAAAAGCAGGAACGCTAGTGCCAGCATCTTGGCGGTAGGGTGCTTGTTGATGAAGGCGCTGATCGGCTCCGCTGCCGAAATCATGACTCCCATCGCCACGATCACCGCGACGATCATTACCCAGAGATGCTCGGCCATGCCGACCGCGGTGACCACGGAATCGATCGAGAACACCAGATCCAAGACTACAATCTGTCCGATGACGGCGGCGAAGCCGGCAGTCTTGCTTCCGCTTTCGTGCTCGACCTCGCCCTCGACGGCGGCGTGGATCTCGCTGGTGCCTTTGTAGATCAGGAACAGGCCGCCCGCCATCAGGATGACGTCCCGCCAGGAGACCGCGAAACCCTTCACCTCGAAGATCGGTTCGGTAAGACCGACGATCCAGGCGATCATCGACAGGAACACGAGCCGCAGAGCCAGCGCCGCCCCCAGCCCAACCCGCCGCGCTGTCGCGCGCTGATGCTCCGGTAACCGATTGGCGACGATCGAGACGAAGATGACGTTGTCGATCCCCAGCACGATCTCAAGCAGGGTCAGGGTGAGCAGACTTGCCCAGATCGTCGGGTCGGTGATCCAGTCCATGGGGATGTTCTCCAAGCGGGCGGTTGACCGCAACCTATCCGAAACTGGGTGAGATGAGGAGTGAGGATTCCATGGAGCCGCGGGGCCGGATCTGACATTCCAACGGCACCATATGCCTCGTTCCACCGATCAGCCTGGCACCTCGCTCCAGCGCCCTCGGCGTCTTTGCATCAATCCAGTGTGAGGCCCAACGATCTAAAAAGTGCCGTGCGCGCGGCTTGAACACCGGTATTTGGCGCAGGGTGTCTGGAATAAATAAGACGGTACATTTTCGGATGACGCCCGGGATCGGTACGGCTGCGATTGTCTGCGGTCTGTCTAGCGTGAATCATTGGCCCAAGGAAAGACGCGTGCTCCAGGGGATAGTCGCGGGCCACGTTGAGCGTGAAATCCCAATCCTCACCCTCTGGAAGGCTTGGGTCGGCCTTGCGGTCGCGCGCGGCATCGGCCGGGAAAACCAGAGCGGAAAAAGGGATGAAATTCTTCACCCACAAATTCTCCAAGGGTTGTCCCGCCGCGATCCGGTATCGGATGCTTGACACACGTAATAGGTTGCCCTCCTGTTTTTCGCCAATATCAAGCCAGTCGGTAAAAATAACTTTGTCCCTCGCCGCGGCCTTGGAGGCTGTTTCCAGATATCGAGGTGACAGCGCGTCATCATCGTCCAGGAAAATAACGAAATCTCCCGAAGCGGCCTCGGCGCCTAAATTCCGGCTTTCCGCCGGTCCGGTCTCTCCGAAACGTTGGAGAAACAAATCGTCTCCCTTCAGGAGAGCGGAAGTTATACGGAAGGTATCGGTGCAAGGTTCGTCGCTCACAACGATTGTCTGAACGCCTGGGACTGATTGCGCTTTGACGGATAGGATCGCGCGCCGCAGCAAGGCCGGGCGCCGGTGAGTTGGAATCACAATGGATAAAGACGGCAATGGCGTAACCCAATTTCGGAACCTACCGTTCGGGTTGAAACTGCCCGATCCATTGTAAGCTTTGTTCATCGTTGGGCTGACTGCAAGGGCGCAAATAGGATCGGCTTTTCTATGATAATCGGTATGAATCGGCCTTGTCCCAATCCAGTCTGAACGCGCCGCTCCTACCCATTTGACATTCCGGCCGGCATCCCTATAGTGCGCGGCTTAATTTCCGGGAACGTGGGGTGTCGGAAACGCGGCATCCCCGGCCTGCAGGCCCTACCGGGACAAGAACAACAATGGATCTTGGAGTCCACGCATGAGTAATCGCATTTCCGCGAAGCATAAGATCGACCGCCGTCTGGGCGTCAATCTCTGGGGCCGTCCCAAATCTCCCTTCAACAAGCGCGAATACGGTCCGGGCCAGCATGGCCAGCGCCGCCGCAAGTCGTCCGACTTCGGCATCCAGCTGGTGGCGAAGCAGAAGCTGAAGGGTTACTACGCCAATATCGGCGAGAAGCAGTTCCGCAAGTACTACCGTGAGGCCGCGCGCCGCAAGGGCGATACCGGCGAGAATCTCGTCGGCATTCTCGAGTGCCGGCTTGACGCGGTGATCTACCGGATGAAGTTCGTGCCGACCGTCTTCGGCGCCCGCCAGTTCGTCAGCCACGGCCATGTCAGCGTCAATGGCAAGCGGGTCACGATTCCCTCCTATCTCTGCAAGCCCGGCGACGTTGTGACCGTCAAGGAAAAGTCCCGCGAGATCCCGATGGTTCTCGAGGCTGTGGCTTCTTCCGAGCGTGATGTGCCGGATTATGTCCAGGTCGATTTCGCCAAGATGACCGGAACCTTCCTGCGCGAGCCGAAGCTTGAGGATGTGCCGTATCCGGTTCAGATGGAACCGAACCTGGTGGTCGAGTTTTACTCCCGCACCTAGGTGCCGGCCTTGTTGTTTCCCGAACGCCCGCGCTTGCCGCGGGCGTTTGTGTTTTGGCCGCGCGTCAGGAAGAATGCGGCGCTTCCTCGGCCCGTCTGGAGACTGTTCCCCGATGCTTGAAGATCGATACGGTAACCCGCTCGGCACGAGCTCTCAGGCGGCGCGGGATGCCTATGTGGACGGCGTCGACCGGCTGTTGGCGGCGGATAGCGGAACCGAACAGGCGTTGGAGCGGGCGATCGCGGCCGATGATGGCTTCGCACTTGCCCATGCCGGTCTCGCCCGGGCGCGTCAGGTCGCGGCGAAGATGAAAGACGCGGCGGCTAGCATGGCGCGGGCAAGGGAATTCGCGGCTGGGGCGAGCGCGCGGGAGCAGTCCCATATCGCGATGCTGGGGCACCTGGTCAGCGGTAACGGTGCGGCGGCCTATCGCGCGGCGCTGGATCACCTCGCCGACTATCCCCGCGATGCCCTGGTCGCCCAGCCTCTTACTGGGGTCTTCGGCCTTATCGGTTTCAGCGGGCTCGCCGGCCGGGAGGCGGAGCAACTGGCGTTCTTGAGCGGGCTTGCGCGGAGCTATGGGGACGACTGGTGGTTCAACACCCAGTTCGCCTTTGCCCAGATCGAGGCAGGACAGAGCGACCGTGCGGTCCGGACGATCGAGGCGGCGCGGGACGGCTATCCGCGCAGCGCGAACTGGGCGCATATCCGATCGCATATTCACTACGAGCTCGGCGAAACCGATGCCGGGCTGACCTATCTGAAGGACTGGATGCGCGGCTACGGGCGCGACGGGGTCCTGCATTGCCATATCAGCTGGCATGTCGCGCTCTGGGCGCTGGAAAGCGGTGATGCGGTGAGTGCCTGGCGTGTCATAGACGATGCCGTTCGTCCAGGTGTGGCTTGGGGACCGCCGCTGAACGTGCTGACCGACACCGCTTCATTTCTGCATCGGGCCGAGCTTGCGGGAGAGCCTCGTCAAGACGACCGGTGGCGTGAGGTGAGCGATTTTGCGGCCCGGATGTTTCCGAAACCGGGGATCGCTTTCGCCGATATCCATGCGGCATTGGCCCACGCCATGGCGGGGGCGGCGGAACCGCTGGAGGCCTATATCAAGAACGCCGCCGGTCCCGCCGGCGAAGTGGCCGCCGCGGTCGCGGAAGCCTTCGACGCGTTTGCGCGAGGCGCCTGGGAGGCGTGCATCGTCCTGCTGACGCCGTTCATGGCAACGCACGAACGGCTTGGCGGTAGCCGGGCCCAACGTGACCTGATCGAGTTCACTCTGGTGGCCGCCCTGCTGCGGTGCGGACGCGCCGAGGATGCCAAGCTCATGCTAGCCACCCGGCGTCCCTTGAAGGCCTCGCCGAGATCAGTGGCCGGCCTGGCGGCCTGACAATCTGTCAATCGATCGGTCTTGCCAGACCTTCGATGATCTCGACATTTGGCGTCGCCTCCAAGAGGGCCGGCAGCACCTTCAGCTTGGAGGACCTGTTGCCGCCGCCGAGGATCACGAAATCCCGGCGCATCACGTCACCGTCGATCCAGAGCGGCAAATCAGGCGGAAGGGCAAGCGCCGTAACGCCGCCGATCTCCATGCCGGTGATCTCCTTAGTTTCCTCCGCGCTGGCGAAGGAGACCTTGCGGGCGCCGAGCTTCTTGCGGACCGTGTGATTGACGTCGAGGCGATGGGTCGCGAGCACGACGCAGGCGGCGTATTTCAGCTCACCGGTTTTCGAACGCACCAGGATGGTGTTGGCGGAATCGGCCGGCTCGACACCGTAGCGTTCACAGAAGACGGCGGTATCCGCGAGCGCCGGGTCGCAGTCCCAAACCTCGAAAGCGAGATTGGAGTCCTCGAGGATCTTGCGGATTTCGGGCAGGGTGTCGGACATCTAGGCGCCTCGCGGATCAGACTGTAACAACCGTGACCGTCATGGATAGCACGTTTGCGCGTCGATGCGAGGCGCGGGCCCGGACGGGAAAAGGGCCGCCCGGCGGCGGCCCTTCGATAGTCGTGGCGATGCAGAGTTTACGCGGAGACGGTCGAGGCGACGCCCTTCTGCTTCAGATAGTCGGTGAGTTCGCCGGTCTCGTACATCTCGCGGACGATGTCGCAGCCGCCGACGAATTCGCCCCTTCACATAGAGCTGGGGATGTCACCTGTATTAGTCGAGTAGTGGTCTTGATGCCGTCGCGGACCGCCGGGTCCTCCAGCACGTTCAGGCTCTTGAACTTGATGCCCATGTGGGTCAGCACCTGGACCACGGCGGCGGAGAAGCCGCATTGCGGGAAGACCGGCGTACCCTTCATGAACAGGAAGACGTCGGAACCGTTGATCTCGTTTTGGATGCGCTCGCGCGTTGCGTCGTCAAGCATGATGGGGTGTCCTCGGGGTTGCGGTTGGTGTGTCAGGCGTCGGGTGTGGCGGTTTGCAGCGCCAGCGCGTGCAATTCATTGCCCATGCGGCCCTTGAGCGATGCATAGACCATCTGATGCTGCTGAACCCGGGTCTTGCCGGAAAAAGCGGTGGAGACCACATGCGCCGCGTAATGATCACCGTCGCCGCGCAGGTCCTCGATCGTGACCTTTGCGTCGGGGAACGCCTCCAGGATCAGGCGTTCGATTTCTCCGGCGTCCATCGCCATGGCGGTCTCGTCTCCTAGAGGGGCGTCAGGCGCCCCGCATATAGTCTGGCAGCCACCCTTCGTGCCGGGAGCGTAGCATATCCAGGGATATGGAGTCACCGGGCCCGAGTGTCAACTGGCCGTCACCGGTCACTTGTCCGATCACGCTTGCGGGAACACCGGCGGCGCGTGCCCCGGCGAGCACGGTGTCCGCGTCACTCGTGGTAATGAGATAGCGCGCCTGATCCTCGCCGAACAGCAAAGCGTGCGCCGGCCCACCGCCGGGCTCGTCCAGCGCCGCGCCGAGGCCGCGCGAGGCGAGGGCCATTTCCGCCACCGCGACCGCGATGCCGCCATCCGAAAGATCGTGGCAGGCAGACACCCGTCCATCCTGGATCAGGGCGCGGACAAAGGCCCCGTTCGCTTTCTCGATCGCGAGATCGACCGGCGGCGGCGCGCCTTCCTCCCGGCCTTCGATTTCCCGCAGATAGACGATCACGCTTGCTTTGGTTCTGATCATGTACCGATCACCGCATCGCCGGCCTGCTTGAAGGCGATCGTCGCGTACTTGGATGCATCCGGCAGGATGCCGACGCCGCCGATCACCGGGGTCGGCAGGATCGTTCGCCGTCGCATCCTGCCAGAGCAGGATTGCCGGAAACGACCGGGAATTCGAGCTGCTTGGCGGCGGCGCGCATGCCGGCGATACAGCCGACGAACTGGCCCATGATCCGGGGGCGCTCGGGATTGCCGAAGTTCATGTTGTTGGTCAGCGCCAGTGGCGTGGCACCGGTCGCCGTGAGGTTGCGCCAGGCTTCGGCCACGGCCTGGGCGCCGCCGGTCTCTGGGTGCGCGGCGCAGTAGCGCGGCGTGCAGTCCACGGTCATCGCCAGGGCCTTGGCCGTATCGCGGACCCGCACCACCGCCGCGTCACCGCCCGGGCGCACGATGGTGTCGTTCATGACGAGATGGTCGAACTGCTCCCAGATCCAGCGCCGGCTGGCGAGATCCGGAGAGGCCATCAGCGTTGCCAGTGCACCCGTTAATGACGCCGGCGCCGGAACATCCGCCGCATTGATGACCGATGGCGCCGGCGTCGCTTCCCAAGGGCGGTCGTATTCCGGCGACTGGTCCACCATCGGATCGATCGGGATATCCGCCTGCACCGTGCCGTCCTTCTTGATGACCAGCCGGCCGGTGGTGGTCAGCCGTCCGATGATCGCGAAATCCAGCCCCCAGCGCTCAAAGATCGCCCGCGCCTTGGCCTCGGCCTCGGGTTTGAGGACCATGAGCATGCGTTCCTGGCTTTCCGAGAGCATGATCTCGTAGGCGGTCATCGCCTCTTCGCGCACCGGCACGGCGTCGAGGTCGAGTTCCATGCCGAGGGCCGCCCTTTGCCGCCACAGCCATCTCGACTGAAGAGGAGGTGAGTGGCCGGCTGCGCCTATATCCTGATCGCGATGATCGTCCTCGGCCATTAGTTCGAGGCAGGCTTCCAAAAGCAGCAGCTTCTCGGTGAACGGGTCGCCGACTCAGCATCGTCGGCGCTTTTCCTCGGCATCCTCGTTGAACTCCTCGCCGAGGCCAAGGGTGGCGCCGTGGATGCCGTCACGTCCGGTCTTGGCGCCGACATAGATCAACGGGTTCTGGTGCCGGCGGCGGCGGAATAGAAGATCCGGTCGGCCGGCGCCAGCCCGACGGTCAGCGGCGTTGACCAGATGTTGCTGTTATAGGCACGGTGAAAATTCACCCGCCTGCCACCACACCGATGCAGTTGCCGTACCCGCCGATCCCGGCCACTACGCCGGAGACCAGATGCCGTGTCTTGGGGTGGGCGGGATCACCGAAGCGCAAGGCGTTGAAAGCTGCCACCGCCAGCGCCCATGGTGAAGACATCCCGCAGGATGCCGCTGACGCCGGTCGCCGCGCCTCGATAGCCTGATGAAGCTTGGATGATTGTGGCTCTCGATCTTGAACACCGCCGCCTGACCGTCACCGATATCGACGACCCCGGCATTCTCGCCCGGCCCCTGGATCACCTGCGGGCCCTCCGTCGGCAAGGTTTTCAGCCACTTCTTCGAGGATTTGTAGGAGCAATGCTCCGACCACATGGACGAGAAGATGCCGAGCTCGGTCAGGCTCGGCTCGCGGCCAAGAATTTCCAGGATGTTGCCGTACTCTTCTTCCGACAGTCCGTGCTCGGTCGCCTTCTCGAGGCTGATGGTGGCGTTGGCGATGGTCATGACAGGGCCTCCACCAGGGCCTTGAACATCGGCTGGCCGTCGGTGCCGCCCAGAGCCGGGTCGGTGGCGTTCTCGGGATGCGGCATGAAGCCCAGCACCCGCCGGTTCTCGCTCAGCACTCCGGCGATTGAACGGGCGGAGCCGTTGGGATTGCCCGCCTCGGTCGTCTCGCCGCTTGTATCGACGTAGCGGAAAGCAACACGATCCTCGCTCTCAAGCCGGTCCAAGGTTGCCTCATCGGCGAAATAGTTGCCGTCGTTGTGGGCGACGGGGATCGACAGGCACTGATCCTTGGTATAGCCCGAAGTGAAGAGAGAGCCGGTCGTCTCGACCCGCAGATCCAGGTTGCGGCAGATGAACTTCAAAGCGGCGTTGCGCATCAGGGCACCGGGAAGCAGTCCGATCTCGGTCAGGACCTGAAAGCCGTTGCAGACGCCGAGCACGGGGGTGCCGGCTCGCGCGCGATCGACCACGGTCCGCATCGCCGGCGCCCGTGCCGCCATGGCGCCGGCGCGCAGATAGTCGCCATAAGCGAACCCGCCGGGGACCACGATCAGATCGGCTTTCGGGATCTCGGTATCGGTGTACCAGACCATGGCCGGGTCTTGCCCGGAACTTCGCTTGAGGGCGAGCGCCATGTCGCGCTCACGATTGGTGCCGGGGAAGACGATGATGGCTGATTTCATGGGCGTGCGGTCACCGGATAAAGCGGTTTCGCGGCCGATCTGGCCTTCGAAGGAATGCGCGGAACCTACGCGCGGCCATGGCGCATTGCAAGGTTGCGCGGCCGGGCTGGCGAAGCGGTTGATTTCACCGGCAGGTCATCCGGTGCGGTCGCCATCTTCGGGCTTTTTTCTCGCCGGAAAACCCGAATCGCAGCTCTATTCCGCGGCGCCCAGATGCTCCTCCGCCTGCAGGTCGAAGAGCGGGAAAAACGCCTCGGGGTCCTGGGCTCCGGCGACCGCGTAGCGCCGGTTGAAGATGAAGCAGGGGACACCGGTGATGCCGTTCTCGTAGGCATAGCGGGTTTCGGCCGCGACTTCGTGCAGACCGTGTTCCCCCGCGAGATAGGCTCGCGCCGCTTCGCCGTCGAGGCCGGTTTCCCCGGCGATCTCGGCGAGCACTTCGGTCGATCCGATGTCCCGGCCGTCGAAGAAATAGGCACGGAACAGGTTTTCGACCAGCGGATCGGCCTGTTCCAGATGGGTGGCCCAATAAATCAGCCGGTGCGCCCTGACCGTGTTCGGGGTGCGTTTGATCTTCTCGAAAGCGAAGTCGAGGCCGACGGTCTGGCCGGCATCTCGGATATTGCCGTAGATCTGATTCGCACGCTCCGGGCCGCCGAACTTCGCTTCGACATAGTGCTGGCGCAGCATGCCGTCGCGCGGCATGTCGGGGTTGAGCTGAAAGGCCCGCCATTGAATGGCGACCGGCCGGTCCGGGCGAGCCGCCAGCGCTTTTTCCAGGCGCCGCTTGCCGATGAAGCACCAGGGGCAAATCACATCGGAAAACAGGTCAATCCGGATCGTCGACATCGCACAAGCTCCGGTTTTCGGTTTTCGACCGGAGCACGGCCCCGGTATACAGTGACTCTGGTACCAAGGTTCCGATCGAAACCCGCCCCGCGCAGCCTCGGGAAGATCATGCGATGACGATATACGAGGACGGCCTCGACGCCAACAACGCCAACTACGCGCCGATGACTCCGGCGGATTTCCTGGAGCGCGCGGCCGCGACGTGGCCGGACAAGGTGGCGGTCATCCATGGAGAGCTTCGCCTAACCTATCGCGAGTTGCTGGCCCGGGCCCGGCGCATGGCGTCTGCGTTGGCGCGTCGAGGCATCGGGCGAGGGGACGTGGTCTCGATCATCGCGCCCAACACGCCGGCGATGCTGGAGGCGCATTACGGGGTGATCATGGCGGGCGCGGTTCTGAACGCGCTGAACTACCGTCTCGATGCCGCGACCATCGCCTTCATTCTGGACCATGGCGGCTCGAAACTGGTGCTGGTGGACCGGGAATTCTCGGCGGTGATGGTGGACGCACTCGGCCAGATGACGGCGCCGCCGCCGGTGGTCGGCATCGACGACGTTTTGGCCACCAGTGGGGAGATGCTGGGGGACACGGACTATCAAAGTTTCCTCTTGGAGGGTGACCCGGACGCTCCCTGGGCGAGGCCACGCGACGAATGGGAGTCCATGGCGCTGAACTACACCTCCGGCACCACGGGCAATCCCAAAGGTGTCGTGTTCCATCACCGGGGCGCGTTCCTGAACGCCATGGGCAATGCCATCGCCTTCGGCCTCGACTCCCATAGCCGGTATCTCTGGACCCTGCCGATGTTCCACTGCAACGGCTGGACCTTCACCTGGGCGGTGACGGCGGTCGGCGGCACCCATGTCTGTTTGCGCGCGGTGGACCCGCCGCTGATCTTCAAGCTGATCGACGAGCACAGGGTCAGCCATATGTGCGGGGCGCCGATCGTGCTGAACATGCTGGTGCACGCGCCGGCGGAGGCCAAACGCAGCTTTTCCCATTCGGTGGAGATCGCCACCGGCGGCGCCGCCCCGCCGAGCGCGGTGATCGCCTCGATGGAACGGATGGGCTTCAAGGTGTTGCATCTCTATGGCCTGACCGAGACCTACGGCCCGTCCGGGATCTGTGCCTGGCCGCCGGAATGGGACGGTTTGGAGCTTGACGCCAAGGCCTCGCGGATGGCGCGCCAGGGAGTTGGATACCCGACGCTAGAGGGCTTTCGGGTGGTCAATCCGGATACCGGCGAGGACGTGCCGCCGGACGGCGAGACCATGGGCGAGATCTGGATCCGCGGCAACACGGTGATGAAGGGATACCTGAAGAACCCCGGCGCCTCGGCCGAGGTCTTCGCCGGCGGCTGGTTCCACAGCGGCGATCTGGCGGTGATGCATCCCGACGGCTATGCCGAGGTGAAGGACCGCTCGAAAGACATCATCATCTCCGGTGGCGAGAACATCTCCTCGCTTGAGGTCGAGGAGGCGCTCTACAAGCACCCCCGAATCATGGAGGCCGCCGTGGTCGCCCGCCCGGACGAGAAATGGGGCGAGACACCTTGTGCGTTCGTGACCATGGCGCCGGGCCAGGACGCTCTGAGCGAGGCCGAGGTGATCGCTTGGTGCCGCGAGAAGATGGCTCACTACAAGGCGCCGCGAACCGTGGTCTTCGGCGAGCTGCCGAAGACTTCGACCGGCAAGATCCAGAAGTTCGTGCTACGGGACCGGGCGCGGGAGCTTTAGTCATCCGAATTTCACCGGCCTTACCCATCCAGGTGATGCAGGACCAGGTTCCAGAAGGCGGAAGGCGTATAGTACTTTTCGCTGATCGCCCGGCCGGCATCGGCGATCCGGTGCGCCCTCTCCGGATATTCGCGCAACGCGGCAAATTGAACCATGAGATCTTCAACGCCGTCAAACTCACAATAATGCTCCCCGGGCGTGAAGAAATGGTCGAGGCTGGACCCTTTACGCTCCAGGAGGCAGCAACCGGCAAAAATCGCTTCGAAGGAACGGCCGGTTGTGATGGTGATCTGGTCTTCCTCGGTTATGGCGAACGATTTGCGTCGGCCAGAATTGAGGGCGAAACGGTTTCTGGAGAACGCGTTTCGGTACTGTGTGACCGTCAGCGACTGCAGGCTGCGGCGATTGAGGTAGTTCCATTCGATATTCGCACCCGCGTCCGCCAGGGCGGCGGTGTAGGCCAGTCGGTCCATCCTAGGGGTTCCGGAAAAGAACAGGCTTTTTGTTTCCCGGCTGCCATCGACCCGGCGCCAAAAGGCGGGGATGAAGTGCAATTTCATCAGCGCCGGCTCAGCCATTGAAAAGTAGCTGGACGGTTCCACGGTCAACAGGAGGTCGCAAAAATCTTTCCAGAATGCGTATTTGCCGGACGCGCTACTTCCGTAGAAATCATGAACCAACCCGACGACCTTTAGACCCTTTAACTCGCGAAGTTTGGCGATGAAACGCCTTGCGTCGGAAACCGGGTCCGGAACGAAATTGGCATTAAGGACCACGAGGTCGGGAGCGAAGCGGCGGATTTCGGCGATCGCGGAATCGACCGAGGCATTGCCGTCACCCAATTCGGGCAGGTCGTGACCGGTGTTGATCCTGGTCGTGTCGATATGATGGGGCTCGTGGCCCGCCGACTCGGCGCCGACGAGAAGGTAGTCGAGGAATTCCTCTTCGCGGCCCAGGGTGGCTTGCCCGGTTCGCACTGAGAGGACATAGCGGGGCATCGCCATGACGATACGGGCGCGGTTGCCATCCTTGCGAAGCAGAACGTCGTGGTGGTCCTCAATAAATGGCGGCAGCCCTCTATCCGTTTTTGTTCGCCGCGCTTCGAATTGAGCGCCGGCAGATGAGACCATTGGTAAATGGCTTTCGAGTTCCGCGTAAAACGTGTGAATTCTCGACTGGTTTCCGGTTGCCCAGGCCCGTATCGCAAAATTCGTCAATTCAACCTCGAGGGAGCGGGACAAACGGTCGTGCGCGACGAGTGGCTTGGCGATATCGATGACGGCCAATAGGTCGGATGCGAGAAACGCGTTCACCAGTGCCTTGATCGCACAGGTCAATGCCGGTTCGAACCGCGCCATCGGTGTCTTTCTTGATGCCAGCCACGCGATGAAGTCGGGCCAATCGGTTTTAGCCTCGACCGTGACATTCTCGACCAGAGGATTCTCCTTCGCCGATCGAAGGATCGGTTCGAGCGCATCTCGGCTGTAGACCACGTAAAGCGATGGCTCCGGTTCATCAACGCGTTTCGTGATAATGCGGTAGTAGGGAGCCGGGTCCGGTTGGGAATCTTGTGGTGGTTTCATTGTCGGTGTAGCAGACGCTGTAGAGGGCGGTATCAAGGGCGCCGTTTAAAGGACGCTACGGCATCGAAACGACGATTAATCAACGCTTGGATCGATTTTGTGCATGTCGCGGTAGCAAACCATCTCTCCTAGACTTTCGGCCTCGTAAACCCCGCGCGCGATGGCTCTCGCGAGACAGTTCGCGGCATGGCCGCCCAGCAGGGCGAGGTCGCGCACCGGATCTTTCAGTGTCTTGTGTCCGGTCGCGAGAGTAAAGACCGTGTCGCCGTCCAAGGGCGTGTGAGCCGGGCGGATCGCGCGGGCGAGGCCGTCCTGAGCCATGATTGCCAGGCGCCGGGCCTGGGTCTTACTGAGCACGGCATCGCAGGCCACAACCGCGATCGTCGTGTTGCCTCCCGCTCCAATCTGCTTCGGCAGGCGCACCGCGCCGGTATCGAAGCCGTCGGTCGGACGCCGTCCGCCGAATTCTCCCGCGATCTCCATATCCCAGGCAAAAAAACAACCGGTGTCCGGCAGAAGCGTATCGCCGACACAATTCACCGCCGCCAATGCACCGACCGTGATGTCGAGTTCCTCTATCACCATCGAGGCGGTGCCGAGACCACCCTTGAGCGCCCCGGCCTTGGCGCCGAGCCCCGCCCCGGCATTGCCGAGGCGGAAATCCTTTCCAGCACCGTCGATCGCCTGGTGTCCGAGGCTCCAGTACGGCGGCTCAGGCCCCCAGTCCTTGTCGCCGCCGTTCGCGAGGTCGAACAGGATTGCTTGCGGGACGATCGGCACGACAGTCGAAGCGATGGAAAAGCCGCGTCCTCGCTCCGCGAGCCAGGACATCGTACCGCCCGCCGCATCGAGACCGAAGGCGGACCCGCCGGACAGCACGATGGCATGAACCTGCTCGATGGTGCCCTCGGGGCGCAGAAGTTCGATGTCGCGGCTGCCGGTGCCACCGCCGCGCGCGTCTACGGAGGCGACGGCGGGTTGCTCGGGCAGCACTACCGTCACGCCGGACCATGCCCTATTGTCCTCGGCATTGCCGACCCAAAGTCCCGGCACATCGGTAATCGCATTCCTTGGGCCGGGGGGCATGGCTGTGGTCTCCATGGACGGTGCGGCGCACGCTACACTTCACGCTATCACGTGGCACCGGGCCGTCGAAGTCCGCTTTGACGGGCCGTGGTGGCGAATTTCAGAGAATCACCGGATAATAAGCGCTTCTCGCGGGCGGTCCCGCGTCGGCGGCGCATCAGGAAGGAACTCACGTCATGCGGCAGTCTTTCAAAGTCATCGCGACACTGGCCCTCGCGTTGTTCCTGACCGGCTGTTTCGGCGACACCAAGGCCGACATCCTGAAGAAGGCGAAAGGCGTCGATACGACCGAGCAACTGGAAGCGGCGCTGGGCAAGCCGGACGAGGTCGACAAGATCGGACCGTTGGAGCAATGGACCTACGAGGCCAGTGACGGCAAGGTGGTTTTCGCCATTGTCGCCGGCAAGGTCACTCTGGAGGCGACCCAGGACAAGGCGAAGAACTGAGGTGCGCGTGCCTCGGCCGAGAAAAGCCGCATTTTAATGGCATTTCCACTGGCCAGGCGGTATATCCGCCGCTCGCAACCGCCCAGGACCGATCATGGCGACCCTCGACACCGAGATCTCGCGGCGCCGGACATTCGCGATCATCTCGCACCCCGACGCCGGCAAGACGACGCTGACTGAAAAGCTGCTGCTGTTCGGCGGCGCGATTCAGATGGCCGGCGCCGTCAAGGCGCGGGGCGACCGGCGGCGCGCGCATTCCGACTGGCTGAAGGTCGAGCGGGAACGAGGCATCTCGGTCGCGTCCTCGGTGATGAGCTACGAGTATGGTGGCCACGCTTTCAATCTGCTCGATACGCCGGGCCATGAGGATTTCTCCGGAAGACACCTACCGGACACTGACGGCGGTCGATTCCGCCGTCATGGTGATCGACGCCGCGCGCGGCATTCAGGAACAGACCCGCAAGCTGTTCGAGGTCTGCCGGCTGCGCGACATGCCGATCGTCACCTTCATCAACAAGATGGACCGCGAGGCACGGGACCCTTTCGACCTGCTGGACGAGATCGAACAGACCCTCCAGATCGAGGTGACGCCGGCGAGTTGGCCAATCGGCATGGGGCAGCTCTTCAAGGGATGCTACGACCTTCTGAACGACCGGCTGATGCTGGTCGAGAAGGGGAGCGCGGACGAGCCCGATCCCGGCCTTACCTGTGACGGCCTGGACGATCCCAAGCTCGAAGCGCTGCTGCCGGCAAGCGCCGTCGCCGAATTGCGCGAGCAGGTCGAGATGGCGCGCGGCCTCTGCCCGCCCTTTGCGGTGGAGCCGTTCCTGGAGGGCAATCTGACGCCGGTCTATTTCGGCAGCGCGATCAACAATTTCGGCGTGCGTGAGCTGCTGCGGGGCCTCGCCAGCTTCGCGCCATCGCCGCGCCCGCAACCTTCCGCTGAGCGCAAGGTGGCGCCGGGCGAGGACAAGGTCTCTGCCTTCGTGTTCAAGATCCAAGCGAACATGGACGCCAAGCACCGGGACCGCATCGCCTTCGCGCGCCTATGTTCAGGACATTTCAAGCGCGGCATGAAACTGAAGCATGTGCGCAGCGGCAAGCAGATCAACGTGCACAATCCGGTGATGTTCCTTGCCCGCGAGCGCGAGTTGGCCGAGGAAGCCTATCCCGGCGACATCATCGGTATCCCCAATCACGGCAATCTTCGGATCGGCGACGCGCTGACCGAGGGCGAGACGCTGCGGTTCAGCGGCATCCCCAGTTTCGCGCCGGAAATGCTTCAGCGCGTGCGGCCCCTGGACCCAATGCGGGCCAAGCATTTGGGCCGTGCGGTCACGCAACTGGCCGAGGAGGGTGTCGCGCGTGTGTTCCGCACCAATATCGGCTCGAACTGGATCGTCGGTGTCGTCGGCACCCTGCAGTTCGAGGTCCTGGCCGACCGCATCCGCACCGAATACGGCATTCCCGTCGCCTTCGAGGCGGCGGCGCTTTACACCGCGCGCTGGATCGACGCGGATGATCCGGCCGAGGTGAAGCGCTTCGTCGACAAGAACCAGGGCGATCTCGCCCATGATCACGACGACCTGCCGGTCTTCCTGGCCCGCAACGCTTGGCATCTGCAGCACACATCCGAGGGCTGGCCCAAGGTGCGCTTCCTGAAGACCAGGGAACAGACCGCGTAACTGGTCTTGTATTTGACAATCCGGTCGAATCCCCGGCGTAGGCCGGGGCCGACGCCTGAAGCGCCTGCAGGCGACGTTTAGCCAATCACTTTCACCGCGCTTCCCGGTGATCCGCTACCCGTCACGGTGAAAAGCCTCAGGCGTCGGCCCCGACTTTCGTCGGGGGTGCGATTTAAAAAATATATATGAAACAATATATTATTAAATTGTGTTAAACGTAGACTTTAACTTTAGACCGCTGTCACCTGCTCCCAAAAAGCGAGCAGATCGGCCTCCATGCCGTCCATGCTGTAATAGCCTGCCGTGTTGGCGCCATTGGCAAGCATGGCCTTGAGCCGGTCCGGTTGTTCCAGGACCCGAACCGCTTCGGCCAGCGCGTGGACACAGGCCATCATGTCCTCTTGTTCGACCCAGAAACCGTTCTCCGCGGTCATATACTCCTTGCCGCCGTCGCCCGGGAAGCCAACCGGCAGACAGCCGCTGGACATGGCTTCGAGCGGGGGAAGGCCGAGACCTTCGGTGCGCCCGAGAGCGAGGAAGATCGCCGATTGCCGAAGCCGGCGCGCGGCCTCGGCCTCTGGAAGGCCGGAGATTTCCTCCCACTCGATATCGGCGTATTCCGGATAGCGCTGGCGGAAGGCCCGGCGGATGAACCGCGCGGCGAGGGGGAGCTTGCGCGGCATGTAGGCGATCTTGCGCCGCTTGGCTTCCGGAAAGAACCGCGCCTTGTCGATGGCATAGCGAACGACGGGAACATCCTCCAGGCCGAGCAATTCTTCCATCGCCCGGGCCATCCAGGCGCTGCCGATCAGGTAGTGGGTGATCCCGATATCACCGTAGCCGAGGCCTTCCGGCAGGCCCTCGAACATGAAGAAATGGTTCTGCAGGAACAGCACCTTGGTGAGGTTGATCGACGCGGCGAAATCCAGGCATTCCCTGCGGTCTTCGTTGACGACCAGAATATCGTCCTCGCGGAAGGGGGGATTGTCGGTGGCCCGGATGACATGGGCGTTCGTCTCGAAATGAAGCTGGTCGGGCCCGCCCACATGCAACACGCTTGCCTGGAAGCCGTGACGCCGTAGGATCTCCGCATGCCGGTAGACGGTGCGCACGCCGCCGGCTGGGTTCGAGTAATTGACCGACATGAACAGGATGCGGCGGGTGGATGGCATGGCTGTCCGAGTATCCGCGGATCAAGGGGCATCACAATGACCGATTCGCCTGACCTCAGCGACCGTAAACTCCCCGGACGCGCCGATGTGGTGATCATCGGCGCCGGCATCATCGGTACCGCCGCCGCCTATTATCTGGCGAAGAACGGGCATTCCGTCGTGCTGTGCGAGAAGGGCCGGATCGCCGGCGAGCAATCGTCGCGCAACTGGGGTTTCGTGCGCCAGCAGGGCCGGGACCCGGCGGAGATTCCGCTGATCATCGAGAGCCTTCGGATCTGGCGTGGGCTGGCCGGTGAGATCGGCGAGGATCTCGGCTTCAAACAGGCCGGCGTCTTCTATCTCGCCGATACGGCGGAACAGGTCGCCGCTTATGAGGATTGGCTGGAGCACGCCAAGCAATACCAGATCGACACGCGGCTGATGACCCGGCGCGACATTGACGAGCGGTTGCCGGGCGCGACAGGCCGGTGGATCGCGGCGCTGCACACGCCGAGCGACGGGCGGGCGGAACCGAGCCTGGCGGCGCCGGCCCTGGCGCGCGCCGCGACGCGCCTTGGCGCGACCATTGCCACGCAATGCGCGGTGCGGGGTCTCGAAACGGAGGCGGGCAGGGTATCCGGCGTGGTGACCGAGCTCGGCCGGGTGCGCACCGACACGGTGCTGTGCGCCACCGGGGCGTGGTCGTCGCTGTTCTGCGCCCGCCACGGCATTACCCTGCCGCAACTGAAGGTCCGCTCCTCGGTGTTCCGCACCGGGCCGGCGCCGCTCGTGACCGAGCATGCCGTCTGGTCCCGGGACGTGGCGTTCCGCCGGCGCCAGGACGGCGGCTATACCGTCGCTCACGGCGCGGCGACCGAGGCGCCGATCGTCCCCGACACGCTGCGCTGGATGCGCAAGTTCATGCCCGCCTATAGGGCGGAACGCAACCGGCTGCGGCTGCGCCTCGACCACCGGTTCTATACCGAACTGATGACGCCGAGGCGCTGGAACCTGGAAGGCCCGAGCCCGTTCGAGGAAACCCGCGTGAACGATCCGGCGCCCAGCAAGACGATCCTCGCGGAAGCCTCGGCCAATCTCCGCCGGCTGTTCCCGGCGCTGAAGGACGTGCCGATCGTCGAGACCTGGGCCGGACTGATCGACGTCACGCCCGACGCGGTGCCGGTGATTGCGCCGGTGGAGTCCTTGCCGGGCTTTCATCTCGCCACCGGTTTCAGCGGCCATGGCTTCGGCATCGGCCCGGGTGCCGGCAGGCTGGCGGCGGAAATGGTCACCGGCCGGCCGACGATGGTCGATTTGGCGCCGTTCCGTTTGGAACGGTTCTTCGGTGGGTAAGGGGCGTCGGGTTGAGTTCGGGCGCCAACCGCAAACAGGACCCTTCGAGACGACCCTTCGGGTCTCCTCAGGGTAAGTAATTCAGTGACAGTGACTCACCCTGAGGAGGCGCGCCTGCGCCGTCTCGAAGGGTCCTGTTGATCACTGATTATCTCGTGATCACGCCTTCAATTCCGCCAGGATCGCGTCGCGGTCCTCGTCGAGATTGGGGGCGGGCTCGCGGGTGGTCGGGTCGGTGAAGCCGGAGATCTTGACCGGATTGCCGACGGCGCGCATCGGGCCGGTGATCGGATCGTCGATGCTGATGATCATGTTGCGGGCCAGGGTCTGGGGATGATCGGCGGCCTGGGCGACGTTGTTGATCGGACCGCAGGGCACGCCGGCCTTGTCCATTACCGCGATCCAGTGGGCGGTGGTGTTGGTCTTCAGCACCGCTTCCATCTCGTCCTTGATCGCGTCGACATTCTGGTTTCTGAGATCGTTGGTCGTATAGCGCGGATCGCTCGCCCATTCCGGCTTGCCCATGCCCTCGGCCATCTTGGCGAACAGGGAATCGTTGCCGGCGGAGATGATGATGTAGCCGTCCTGGGTCTCGTAAGCCTCGAACGGGGTGATCGAGGGATGCCGCGCGCCGAGCGGGCCCGGCGCCTTGCCGCTGGTGAAGTAGCGCATCACCGCGTTCTCCAGCAGCGCGACCTGGCAGTCCAGCATGCCAATATCCACCTTGGTCGCCTCGCCGGTGATCTGGCGATGGAACAGAGCCGCCTGGATGCCGATCGTCGCATAGAGGCCGGAGCCGATATCGCCGATCGACATGCCGATTCGCGTCGGCGGCGTGCCCGGATGGCCGGTCACGCTCATTATTCCGCCCATGCCCTGGACCACCATGTCATAGGCCGGCCGGTACATCTCGGGACCGGAATGTCCGAAGCCCGAGGCCGAGGCGTAGATCAGCTTCGGATACTTGGCGTGCAACGCCTCCCAGCCATAGCCGAGCTTGTCCATGGCGCCCGGCCGGAAGTTCTCGACCACCACGTCGGCGCTCGCCAGAAGCCTGTCGAAGATCTCTCGGTCGCCGTCGTACTTGAGGTTGAGCGCGATGCTCTCCTTGCCCCGGTTGACGGACTGGAAATAAGCCGACTTGCCGTTGACGAAAGGCCCGTAATGGCGAGCATCGTCGCCGCGTCCGGGGGTTTCGACCTTGATGACCCTGGCCCCGAGCTCGGCCAGCATCATGGTGCAATAGGGGCCGGCGAGAATGCGGGAGAGATCGATCACGGTGATTCCCGAAAGCGGGCCCTTACGGGTTTCCGTGGAGGCGGCGGTATCTGACATGAGTCCTGTTCTCCAGCAGCGGGGCAAGGAACGCGCCTTGCGCGATGGGCGTTGGCCGTTTTAGTCGATGGGGCGCCCGGATCACAAGAACGCCAATGCCGGACGGCCCCCAGCCATGTGATCAAATTCGCGATAGCCGGGCTTGAAAATCCAGGTTTTTCCGGGTGTCATGATTTTGTATACAAAGTCGCTTGCAGCCCGCGCGAGCCGTGCTATGTATCACCTTGATCGTCCCGGAAACGGCACAATACGTCTCGACTTCGACATGGTTCACAAGCGCACGAGGCCCTGAGCGGGATGACGATTCAGCAAGCAGATCAGCCACCTAAGCGTCGCGCGCGGCGTCGGTGAACCATTCGTGTTCGAACATCAGCGGGAAGCCCGTAGGGAATCATGAGCCTCGACGAACATAGACCAGCCAGCGAAAGCCGACCGCGGCCGCCCTATATGAAGCCCACGGACATCACTGATCCGAACTATTTCCACAAGGTCGTGGACTGTCAGTGGGCATGCCCGGCGCACACGCCGGTTCCGGAATATATCCGGATGATCGCCCAGCGCCGCTATACTGACGCCTATATGATCAACTGGGAATCGAACGTGTTTCCCGGCGTCCTGGGGCGGACCTGCGACCGGCCGTGCGAGCCGGCATGCCGCCGCGGGCGGATCGAGGAGAAACCGGTCGCGATCTGCCGCTTGAAACGCGTTGCCGCGGATTACCGGGGCGATATCGAACATCTCATGCCCGAGATCGCGCCGAAAAACGGCAAGCGGATCGCCTGCATCGGTGCCGGCCCGGCCTCGCTCACCGTGGCGCGCGACCTGGCGCCGCTCGGCTATCACGTGGTGGTCTATGACCGCGACGCGGCCGGCGGTGGCATGATGCGCAGCCAGATCCCGGCCTTTCGCCTTCCGGAATCGGTTCTGAACGAGGAGGTCGAGCGGATCCTGAACTTCGGGATCGAGACCCGCTTCAACCAGAACGTAGAGAGTCTGAAGAGCATTCTCGATCAGGATTACGACGCGGTCTTCGTCGGCACCGGCGCGCCGCGCGGGCGTGATCTCGATATTCCGGGTCGCGACCAGGTCGGCGAGCATTTCCATATCGGCATCGACTGGCTGATGAGTGTCGCCTTCGGCCATACCTCGAAGATCGGCAAGAAGGTGATCGTGCTTGGCGGCGGCAACACGGCCATGGATTGCTGCCGGACCTCCAAGCGGCTCGGCGGCGACGACGTCAAGGTGATCGTGCGCAGCCCGTTCGAGACCATGAAGGCAAGCCCCTGGGAGATCGAGGACGCGCAGCGCGAGGATGTCGAGATCCTCAACAACCACGTGCCGCTCGAATTCGTGATCGAGGGCGGCAAGCTGGTCGGCATGAAGTTCGACAAGGTCGAGCCCGTGTTCGACGATTCCGGCCGTCGCAAGCTGGTCTCCACCGGCGAGGAACCGGTGTTCTTCCCGTGCGACGACGTGCTTTGCGCCATCGGCCAGGAAAATCACTTCCCCTGGATCGAGCGCGATATCGGCCTTGAATTCGGCGAATGGGACATGCCGATGGTCGACAAGGTGACCTTCCGCTCAACCCACCCGAAGGTGTTTTTCGGCGGAGATGCCGCCTTCGGTCCGGAGAACATCATCTGGGCGGTGGCGCAAGGCCACCAGGCGGCGATATCGATCCACCAGATGTGCGAAAACATCGATCTTGAGGATCGCCCTGACCCCAAGGTCACGCTGATAAGCCAGAAGATGGGGATGCACGAGTGGTCGTATCATAACGACATTTCCACCGATCAGCGCTTTCTGGTGCCGCATGCGGACAAGTCCAAGGCGCTGGGCGACATCAAGCTCGAGGTCGAACTCGGATTTGATGAGAAGCTCGCTTTCAACGAGGCGATGCGTTGCCTGAACTGCGATGTGCAGACCGTTTTTGAGGCCGGCCGGTGCATCGAGTGCGATGCCTGTGTCGATATCTGCCCGGTGGACTGCATCAACTTCACCATGAACGGCGAAGAGGCGGAGGTGCGCCAGAAGCTCCGCGTGCCGGCGCTTAACACCGATCAGGACCTCTACGTTTCCGATGTGTTGCCGACGGGCCGGGTGATGATCAAGGACGAGGACGTGTGCCTGCATTGCGGCCTCTGCGCCGAACGGTGCCCGACCGCCGCCTGGGACATGCATCAGTTGTTACATAACGAGGCGCAGGCGAAGAGCCGGGAGTTGGCGCGATGAGGGTCAATGATTTCGTCATCAAGTTCGCCAATGTGAACGGCTCCGGATCCGCCAGCGCCAACGCCATGTTCGCAAAGGCCGTGTTCCGCATGGGCGTGCCGGTCGCGCCGAAGAACATCTTCCCCTCGAACATTCAAGGGCTGCCGACCTGGTTCGAGGTCCGGGTGAACGACAAGGGGTTCCTCGGCCGCCGCGAAGGCATCGACATGATGGTGGCGATGAACCCGCAGAGCTGGGACGAGGACGTGGCCTCGATCCTTCCCGGTGGCTATCTGCTTTACGACAGCACGTTCATCCGCGAGATCAAGCGCGACGACATCAAGACCATCGGGGTGCCGCTTACCAAGCTCTGCAATGAGCGTTTCACGATCCCACGCGAGCGCCAGCTATTCAAGAATGTGGCCTATGTTGGAGCGCTGACGGCCCTTTTGGACATGGATTTCTCGGTTGTCGAGGGCATGATCGCCGAACAGTTCCGGGGCAAGCCAAAGGCTGTTCAACCGAATATCGACGCCCTGAACCTCGGCCGCGAATACGCGCTCAAATACTTCGATTGTCCGCTGGACATGCGGGTGGCGAGGTCCGATGCGGTGGGCGATCAGATCCTGGTCGAAGGCAATGCCGCGGCGGGGCTCGGCTGTGTCTTCGCAGGGGCGACGGTCGCCGCCTGGTACCCGATCACGCCGTCCACCTCGGTCGCCGAAGCCTTCGAGAGATATTGCAACCGGCTCAGGGTCGATCCGGAAACCAAGAAGAAGAAATTCGCCATCGTCCAGGCCGAGGACGAGCTTGCGGCCATCGGCATGGCGATCGGCGCCAACTGGAACGGCGCGCGGGCCTTCACCGCGACCAGCGGTCCCGGCATTTCGCTGATGAGCGAGTTTCTGGGTCTTGCCTATTTCGCCGAGGTGCCGGTGCTGCTGTTCAACATCCAGCGTGGCGGCCCGTCTACCGGCATGCCGACCCGGACCCAGCAGTCGGACATCATCTCCTGCGCCTATGCGAGCCACGGCGATACCAAGCATGTCCTGCTGTTCCCGTCGGACCCGACCGAGGTCTTCGACTTCGCCATCAAGGGCTTTGACCTGTCGGACCGCCTGCAGACCCCGATCATCGTGATGAGCGATCTGGATCTGGGCATGAACGACTGGACGACGGCGCCGTTCAAGATCGACGAGACCACCGAGTTCGATCGCGGCAAGGTGCTGAACGCCCGGCAGCTCGACGAGATCAAGGAGTTCGGCCGCTATCTCGATGTGGACGGCGACGGCATCCCGTATCGTACCTATCCGGGAACCCATCCGGAGAAGGGGGCGTTCTTTACCCGGGGTACCTCGCATGATGAGTATGCGCGCTATACCGAGGACGGCAAGGTCAACGAGCGGGTCATGCGGCGTCTGTCGCGCAAGTTCGACACCGCCAAGACCTTGCTCCCTGGGCCTGTCTTCGGCCAGGTGAACCAGGGTGCGACCTTGGGCCTGATCCATTTCGGCACCACCGCCATTGCGATTCCCGAGGCGATGGAACTTCTGGCGGAACGCAAGATCCATCTCGACACCATGCGCGTGCGGGCGTTCCCGTTCTCGCGCGAGGTCGAGGATTTCATTAAGAGCCACGAGAAGGTCTTCGTGGTCGAGCAGAACCGGGACGCCCAGATGCGCTCGCTGCTGGTCAATGAATGCGGGATCGATCCTGCCCGGCTGGTGCCGGTCCTCAATTTCGATGGTTTTCCGATCACCGCCGCAGCGATCGCCGACATGGTCAGCGAGCATCTGGGCCAGGGCGAACGGGACCAGGCGCAAGACGGCTTCGCGGCCGAATGAACACTGCAGAATTCGACGTTCCGGGATCACGGACATGACCTATATCACGAAACCCAGTTTCCACCATCCGAACCTGCCTCGAAACGAGCTTGGCCTGACCCGGCGCGATTATGAGGGCAGCATGTCGACACTCTGCGCCGGATGCGGGCACGATTCAGTGACTGCGGCGATCATCGAGGCCTGCTTTGAGCTCAACCTGCCGGCCCACAAGGTCGCCAAGATGTCCGGGATCGGCTGCTCGTCGAAGACGCCGACCTATTTCCTGCTGAAAAGCCACGGCTTCAATTCCGTGCATGGCCGCATGCCATCGGTTGCGACGGGCGCCAATCTGGCCAATAACGAATTGAAATACATTGGTGTTTCGGGTGACGGCGACACTGCGTCGATCGGCTTCGGCCAATTCGCCCACGCCGTGCGCCGCCAGGTCGACATGCTCTATATCGTCGAGAACAACGGGACCTACGGCCTCACCAAGGGCCAGTTCTCGGCGACGAATGACCGGATTTCCGTCGGCCGCAAGGGCCAAGTGAATGCGTTCGAATCGATCGATCTGGTGTCCATTGCGATCCAGCTCGGCGCCAGCTTCGTCGCCCGCGGCTTCTCCGGTGACAAGTACCAATTGGTACCGCTGATCAAGGCTGCGCTTTCGCATAAGGGGTTCGCGTTCATCGATGTGATCTCGCCCTGCGTGACCTTCAACAACCACGGCGGCTCGACCAAGAGTTTCGAATTCGTGCGTGATCATGAGCACACGGTGACCGGGGCGGACTATGTGCCGCGTCGCGAGGAGATCACCGCGGCCTATCCTGAAGGCTCTGTCATTGACGTGACCTTGCACGACGAAAGCCGGGTGCGCCTGCGCAAGCTGGATGCGACCTACGATCCCTCCGACCGTGCCGCGGCTCTGCAATACATGATGGAGCACCAGGCCAAGGACGAAGTGGTGACCGGGCTTCTTTACCTGAATACGGGCGATACCGAGCTCAAGGAAAAGATGGACATCGTCGATGTCCCGCTGAACTCGCTCAAGGCCGCCGATCTGCGGCCGAGCACGGAAGCGCTGGAAAAGATCAACGCCGGCTTGCGGTGATCGCTGAGCCTTCCCGTCGCCAAGCGGGATGGATGACGCTATCCTGGGCGCCGTGATTCTTTCCAGCGCCCGGAGACCGCCATGAGCACCGTCGATCCCAACCGCGTCATCCTCACCGGCGAAAACCCTTTCATCAAAATCAGCGAGAAGGACGGCGATCCGCTGTCCACCGATGCGAGTTTTTGGCGGATCCTGTTCAGCCCTGCCGGTCCGGGTCACGCGCTCTACATCAAAAGCGAGCTTACCGAGGACGAATGGCGGATCTATTCCGACAATATCGCGCTGGCCCGGTGGCTCCAGGGCAGCATCCAGGGCATGCTGAACCCGGCGACGGGGGACAAGGCGATCCAGGTGATCGACGCCGAGTTCGCGCAGTCCGGCGACATTCGCGATTTCTGGACCGAGAGCATCTCTTCCGCCAACGACGACATCGCGATGACCTGGTATGATATCGGCGAGCCGCTGCTGGTCCACACCGATCCCAAGACGGATCCCAAGCGTCCGGCCGGCGTCTGCACGATCTTGATTCCGGCGGCCGGTGCGCGGCTGACGGTCAATGGGGTCGAGGCCAAGGGCCGGGCCTGCCGCGCGACCGCGAGGGTCGGCCGTTCAGCACCTCCTGTCTCGCCTTTTCGGAAAGCTGGACCGAGGTGCGCTAATCGATGCGGCCGATTTTCGGCAGCTTTCCGTATACCGACGAGAACGGCACGGTCTGGCTGGCTTTTGTCGATTGGGAACCCGGCGGCGCGGGCGGGTGGTCGTCTGTGCCCACGGCCTCACCCGTCAGGGCCGGGATTTCGACGCTCTCGCGCGGCCTGTCCACGGATTTCCAGGCCATCGCGATCGACGTCGCCGGGCGCGGCGAAGCGGCTGGCTCGCCGACAAGGCCGGATACACCTTCGAGACCTATCTGAGGCACGTCCGGGGGCTGATGGACTATCGCGCCCTTACCGCCATGGATTGCAATGTCCATCGGGCGGCATCTTGGGGCATGTTGCTCGCGGCGGCGGAGATTCTGCCGATCCGCCGGCTGGTGATCAACGATGTGGGCCTGTTCGTTTCGGCGCGGCGCTCGCAACGATCGGCTCGGCATGTCGGAAACAACCCTCGCTTCGCCAATCTGCAGGCCGCTTGCGATTATCTGCGCGAGGTCCATGCCGGTTTCGGCGATCTCACCGACGCTGACTGGTCCGATATGACCACGCACAGCGTTACCCGGAGGTCGACGGAAGCTATCTTCTGGCGACTATGGCGCGATCGGCGCTGCATTCGAACAGCCGCCGGGCGATGTCGATCTCTGGGCGGTCTACGACCGGATCAAGTGTCCGGTCTTGGTTCTACGGGGCGCGCAATCCGAGGTTCTGACGGCGGCGACCGCGCGGGAGATGACCGAGCGGGCTCCTCGCGCCGATCTGGTCGAGTTCGAGGGCTGCGGGCATGCCCCGGCGCTCATGGACGATGCGCAGATCTCCGTGGTCCAGGATGGCTCGCGCCTCGGTATCGATGGGAAGATGCAGAGGAGGATGGAACCGGCGATGGTTCCGCCGCTTCCTGAATTTCCGGCGTTCCGTCCCCGTTTTCCGTGGTGGGGCCGGGATGCACAGAACACTTCGCAACTTTCTGAGCGGTCCTCGCGCCGAAGCGCGCGACCGGACCGGTGAACGGATCGTCTTCGAGATGGCGGACGGCACCGAGACCGGTTGACCGGCCTGTTGTCCAGGCCCGATACCCTTGATCCGTCGCGGCCTGATTCTCCTGATCCATGGCCTGTCCGGGTGCGAGGAGAGCCCCTACATCCTCGCCAGCGCGCGGTACTTCGGAGGATCCCAGCATCCGGTGCTCAAGCTCAACCTGCGCGGCTTGGTGCCGAACCCAGCCCGCATTGCCGCGAGTCCCACCACGCAGGCCGCGACGAGGATCTGGCGGCGGTGCTGGCGCAGCCTATGCGGACGCCTGGAGGCGGCGGGCGGGATCGTACCGGTCGGCTATTCGCTCGGCGGCAACATGTTGCTGAAGTTCCTGGCGTGCCGGGCCGGCGAGTTCCCAATTTCGGCTGCGGTCTCGGTATCTGCTCCGATCGACCTGGCGGCGCGGCAGAGAGGTTCATGCAGCCACGCAACCGGCTTTACCATGCCTGGATCCTGCGGCACATGAAACGCGATGCCCTGGCGGCCCGTGATTCTAGACTCAAGGAAAAGGCCCAGGCGATCCGGGCAGCCAGGACGATCTACGAGTTCGACGATCGCGTGGTGGCGCCTCGCAACGGTTTCGCCGGAGCGCAGGACTATTACCGAAAATGCTCGGCCCAGCAGTTTCTTGCCGAAATTCGGGTGCCGACATTGTTGTTCACGCTCTGGACGATCCTGGATACCGGCGGGCAGCTATCTCGGCGTGGATTGGGCCGGAAACCGGTATCTGACGCCGCTCCTGCCGGGCCGTGGCGGCTATGTCGGTTTCATGATGCCGAGGGGACGTGGCACGAATCGGGTGGCGGGCGCGTTCGTTGCCCGGCCTAGCGCCGTGCCGGTCGGCAAAATGTTTTGGTAGGATAGATGATGACGCATGCTGAAAAGAGACGCCGGGCGAAAGGCCAAGGTGCCGGACCGCGTGTGGCCGGCAAACCTGTTGTCCTTGATCCCAAACAGGAACGTTTAGCGTTAATGGTCGAGGATGGATATCGGCACTATCAGTCAGGAGATCTCGAAAGCGCGAACGCGATTTGGCGCTCGGTGCTTGACGAAGATTTGGAACATTCAGGAGCGTTGCACGGAATGGGCGTTCTGGCCCGCGACATGGAACGCTATGAGGTCAGCGTGGAGCTTATGCGTCGCGCCCTGTTGCGCGATCCATTCAGCCCGGCAATTCACAGCAATCTTGGCACGGCGTTGGAGCAATGGGGCCGGCACGATGCCGCTGTCATGGTCTACAAGGCGGGCATCAAGCTATCGCCCAACGATTGGATTTTGCACAATAATCTCGGAAGTTGTTACGCCCGAATGGGGCGAAGGATATTGGCCATTCAGGCCTTTCAGAACGCGATAAGGTTCGGTGGTGACACGGCCGAATTGCTCACGAACTATGCGGCGACCGTGGCGGACACCGGAGACTTCGAGAAAGCCGAACCCTTTTTCAGGCGGGCTCTGGAAGTCGACCCGGCGCCGTCCGCATTACAGTTCGCGTATGGCGCGCAACTACAAAAGCAGGGTCGGTGGAAAGAGGGGTGGCATTACTATGAGCGCCGGTTTCTGAAATCCAATTGGGGTGTTCGGCCAAGATATTTTCCCCAGCCCTTTTGGGACGGCGTGGCGGCGCAGGACAGATCCTTGCTGGTATGGGGAGAGCAGGGGATCGGCGACGAGATCAGGTTCGCCAGCATGATCCCAGATGTTATCGCCGGCGGCGCCCACGTGACGATCGAATGCGCACCGAAACTGGCTTCGCTTTTCGCCCGATCTTTCCCTGGAGCCAAGGTCGAGTCCGCTCCCTTCACTTCGGCCGAAACCGGTGAGACCGCCTTTGATGCCCAGGCTCCGTTTGGCTCGCTCGGTCGGATTTACCGCTCAAAGGCCACTGATTTTCCAAGGCGCCTCGGCTACCTGGTCCCGGATCCGGCCAGAACGGGCGCATTTAAGCAGGAATTGTCGGCGATGGGCCTTGGTCTGAAAGTGGGTATCTGCTGGCGTAGCGGTTTGTTGGGGGCTTTTCGAAACGACTATTACACAACGGTCCGAGAGCTTGGGCCGATGCTAAAGGTCCCGGGCGTGACCTTCATCAACCTGCAATATGACGTTCGGGACGACGAGATCGAAGAAGCTCGCAGCCGGTTCGGAGTTGGAGTTCGTCAGATAGAAGGGCTCAATCTTAAAGACGATCTGGACGGTGCGGCGGCGCTCGCCGCCAATCTCGATCTCGTGGTTAGTGCCGCGACGTCGGTATCGTGCATGGCCGGTGCCCTGGGCGTACCGACATTGGAATTCCGTCCGACGCCGGTCGCCGATGGCTTTCTTATCGACGGCCATTGCCCGTGGTTTGCAAGCTTGCGCTATGTGGATAAGAAGGCGGGTGATCCCTGGTCCACGGTGTTCCGAAAGATCGCATCCGAACTCAAGGCTCTGGCGTCGCAGAACCGCGATCTTGCGCGGTGACGCCGAAGCCGAGCGTGATGTCCACGGAAGCGGGAAAAGGGCCCCGGGGCGTACCCCGGAGCTAGGCGAAAGCGGTGAGGGTGCGGGTTAGAAACTACCGCTTCACTCGAATGATCTCTTCCAGCAGTTCGTCGCCGGTGGTGATGATCCTCGTCGAAGCGGAGTAGGCGCGCTGCGTGATGATCAGGTCTGCGAACTCCTCGGCGATGTCGACGGTGGAGTTCTCCAGCGAGGAGGCTTGTATTCGTCCGGTACCGCCCTGTTGCGCGATATTAAGCACCAGGTCACCGGAAGTCGCCGTGACCCGGTAGGCGTTACCGGAGACACCTTGAAGCTCGGTGGGGGCCGGTATGGTGCCAACGGGAATGCGATAGATCGCGCGGTTCTGACCGTTCGCGAACTGCGCCGTCAGCAGGCCCTCGTCGCTGATGTTCACCGAGGTCAGAGCCGACGGGCCGGACCCGTTCTGGTTCAGCAGGGACGGCGCGAAAGCCGCATCAAATTGGGCGGTGCCTGTTGCCTGGGTGAAGGTGCCGTAGTTCACCACGAAGCTCAGGTCACTGACCGTCCGGTTAACCCCCGGAATGGCGCCGGTGATGGTGAAGGTCACCGGGGCATCGTTGGCCGTCGAGTTGGCCGTGCCGACGGTACCGTTCAGCTGTTGCAAGGTGCCGTCCGCATTGAAGACCATTGTGCGGGGGCCGACAGTGGTGGCCAAGGTTTGGTTGGTGCCGACATCCGTCAACGAATAGGTGTAGTTGAAGGTGTTGGCAGCAGTCCGGGAAAACCGGATGCCCAGAAAATAGTCGTTACCTTGACTGTCGAACACGGTGATGTTTGTCGTGTCGGCCTGGCCGAGGGTCCGGTTCGAATTGAGGTTGACATTGACTGTCGCCAGGGTCGTCGCATTGGCGACCTGGCCAAATTGTGCCAGGTTCACGGTTTCAAGACTGGTCAACAGGTCGCGGGTAGCATTGTTCACGATGTCGCCGTTCGTATCGGTGAGCCAGCCCTGCAGGAAGTACCCCGCCGTATTGACGAGCCGGCCGTTCTCGTTCGCCACGAAGCTGCCGGCCCGGGTCAAGAAGTATTCATCGTTCGCACCCGGGTTCTGGGCGACGTTGGTGATGAAGAAACCGTTGCCGTCGAGCGCGATGTCGGTCGACGAGGTGGTTCCCTGCAGCAGGCCCTGCTTCTGCGGGTCGGTCAGCGGCACGGAGACAACGCCGCCAGCAGTCAAGCTCGTCTTCGACTGGCTGCGCGTGACAAGGGTGCGGAATTTTCCCTCGGTTTCCTTGAAGCCGACGGTATTGGCGTTCGCGATGTTGTCGGAGATCACCGCGAAATTGTTGGAATGGGCGGCAACCGCTGCGACGCCCGCGAATAGGCCAGAATTGATACTCATTTTCGTTCTCCTTCGCGTCATCGGAACAAGGTCCGGACGCACCGCTTCAGATTTTCGTTATGCGTTCTCGCGGTTGTCGGCGTTCTGCCTATTTAGGGTCGTGCTACGACCGGTTTTCGGGTCGGAGGGTCGGGCCGAGGCGGCCCTATAGAATCTTTCTGATCTTCGCCAGGGCGACGGTGATCTCGTCACCGATCTGCAATTGCGGACCGTCGGTGGTCGCTTGGACGGCGCTCACCAGGCCGGTGCTGTCCACCGTCGCCTTGACGGCTTCGCCCGCTGCATCAAAGGCGCTGACGTTCATGGTGTAGTTGCCCGGCGGAAGCGCGCCGATATTCGAGGTGGCGAGATCCCAGTCGAAGGCATGCCGTGTCCCGGCGATGGTCTCTCCTTCCACGGAGTAGACCAGGGCGCCCGCCTCGTTCACGACGTTCAGGGTCACCGATTCCGGCGCCTTATCGAACTCGTAGCCCCAGGTCGTGCCGTCGGCCGTCACGTGGGTGGAATTGCCCTCCACCTGGACGTGATGGCCGATATAGGCCACCGCCGCCGAGTTCGCGTTGTCGTTCTGCAGGGCGACCAGCTTCTCCAGATTCTTGTTCTGGGCGATCTGCTGCTCGACATTGGCGAACTGAACGAGCTGCTGGGTCATCTCGTTGGTGTCCATCGGACTGGTCGGATCCTGATTCTGGAGCTGCGTCGTAAGCAACATCAGAAACGTGTCGAAATCCGAGTTCAGAGTGGAAAGCGCGTTCGACGAGTCAGCTTTACTCGTGCTCGAACTGCCGCTCGTGTTGGTGATGGTGCTGAAGTCCATGGCGAGGCTCTCCTAAGCCAGGAAGTTGACGGATCCGTTTGGGGCCAGGCCGATGGCCGTCGCCGGGATCGGGGCTTCGGTCATGTCGCTGTCGTCGTCGCCGGCGGATGCACGTTCATTCGCCTTGCTGGCGCCGTCGGGACCGTCCTTCTGCGCTTGCCGCGTGCGATCGTCTCCGTCACGGCCTTGCAAGTCGAAGGACAGCGAGTTGTGGTCGGTCTTCAGACCGGCATCCTGCAAGGCGCGTTCCAGAACACGGGAATCGCGTTGCAGAAGATCCAGGGTTTCGGGACGCTCCGCCAAGACAAGGGCCTTCACGCGGCCATCGCCGGCGATATCCAGCTTCACTTCCACTTTTCCGAGCTCATGGGGGCGGAGCTGGATGCGGATCTTGCTGTCGCCATTCTCGACCGCTTTTTTAAGGTTCACCGAGACCTGATCTGTCGCGGCGGTGCGGTGAGGGTGGGCAGGCGCACTGGCCGAGGCGGCGCGGCTCGCCGGGTCGGCGGAAACCGTTCCAAGACCGGATGCGGCCCCGCTCATCGGCGCATCGCTCCGCAGGGCCGAAGCCCCGTCACCGGAAAGACCGGGGGCCGCACCGGCTCCGCCGACGGAAGCTGAAACCCGCGTGATGTTGGACTGGAAATCCTGAGCGGCGGGTTGAGCTGCGGCAGGATTGGCTGCAGCTCCCGCGATCTGAGTTCCCGCGCCTTGGGTGCCGGTGTTCGGCGTCGGCGCGGGGGTATTGCCGGGCTGCGCCGGGACGTTTTGAGCCGGCGTGTTTTGCGCCTGGGAGTTCTGACCCAGAGCATTCTGGGCCGGCGGGTTCGGGCTCGGAGTGACCGGCGGCTCACCCTGCTGTTGCGCGTGGAGCAGATTGACGCCGGTCGCATTCGCCGGGCGCGCGACGATGTTCTGCACGTCCCGGACCACCTGCGGCACATCCGATCCGATCTTCGACGGCGCGTCGTCATTGGACGGCGCCAGGCCGGGGATCTGAATCTTGCCGGCGTGTTCGGGTTGCGAGGACGGCGTGCTCGGCGCCGTTGCATGAGGCACGGTGTCCAAAACCGGAGCCGGCGTGGAAAGGGCAGGCGCCGCTGGCGTGCTCGCCGGGACCGCGATGGCCGCAACGGCAGCGCCGCTGTTGAGATCAGCGGTGACGGATGCCGTAATGGTCTCTGGATCGACTGAAACGACAGTGGTGCTCGTCGCGGACGCGACCGTCTCAGCGGTTACCGGATCGACCGGCGCCGAGTCGGAGGTCGTCTCCGAGACCTTTTGGGGTTGTTCGGAATCCGAGGCGATCTCGCCACCTTCGTTTTTCGCGTCGGCGGGGTTGTTCTCCGGCTTGTCGGACTGAGGCTGGATTTCCGAATGTTCCGTGGCGGCGGGGGCCGGCTTATCCGAACCGGACGGGATGGCGCCGTCGGGGCGTGCCGCGCCCTCAACCGCATCACGGCGGTCCGGCGCGTCGCTTCGACGCGGCGTCTTGCGCGCAGCGTGCTTGCTCTCGTTAACCTGGAGCGGGTCGCGTTCCGTCCGGCGATCCGCGCGATCGTCGCGCGACCGTTCAAAGCGATCCGTGTTCGCCGGCTCCACCGACCGGGGAGCGGCTAGATCCGAGATGCGCGTCTCCAAATGTGACGCCAAGAATGGCGCGAAAGGTACCTTTAGCGCCGTACGCAACGGGTCGTTCCGAAGGGCCGGATTGTGGGCGAGAACTTTTTCGACTGCTGCCATGATCACGGTTTCCTGGTGTTGGTTCGCCAGGGAACACGCAATTCCGGTACCAAGTTCCGATTTAGTTAAATCATTGGTTTTACACTAAAAAAATGGCGTGCGTTGGTTGTAATTGGGAGACCTGTGCCGGCCCGGCAGATTTTTCCCGTTAGTGCTGGGTAGGAACTGCCGTCCGGCGTGGATTGGTTCTTCCCACAACGCACACCGTCGTCGAGGGGGACGGTTCCAGCGTGGGCAGGATGTCCGGAAAAGCCGTGTGATCGGCTTGAGCCCTGGGGAAAATGGACGTTGCCGGATCCTTGCTCCCTCGAGAATGGGGAGGGGGCGGCGCCATGCTATATAAATATACCACTTAAAATTAAATTAAATAAAATTATTGACAATATTCCTGACACATGCGATATCAGGGTCAGGGATACCCCCCGATCGACCGGCAAAACGTCGGTTGCAACCTTAGAACGAGGAAAACGACAATGGCTGTTCAGAACTCAATCATCACCAACCCCGCCAGCTTCACTGCGCTCCGGACCTTGAACTTGATCAACCGGAACCTGGACACGACGCAGACCCGGGTTTCGACGGGCCTGAAGGTTGTCGGCGCTCTCGACAACGCCTCCAGCTTTGCCATCGCGCAGGGCATCCGGGGCGAGTTGAAGGCGCTCGACTCGGTGACGCAGGGGCTGAACAACTCGAAAGGTATCGGCAATACGGCGATCGCCGGTGCGACGGGCATTTCCAACCTGTTGACCGACGTTCGCGCCAAGCTGACGGAACTTGCCAACCAAGGTATAACCGCGGCGCAGCGGAGCATTCTGCTCAGTGACTTTGCCGAGCTCCTCTCGCAGGCCTCCAACTTCGTCGCCAACGCGACGTTCAACGGCGTGCGGCTGCTCACCGGTGCCAACAACGTAAATACGCTGTCCAACCTCGCGGGCGGCAACCTGACGTTGACGGCGCAGACCAATGTTGGCGTTCAGCTCCGCAGCATCGCGGCGGCCGGAGCGGCCATCACCACCGCGACCAATGCCCAAAGCGTTATCGCCAACGAATTCAGCAACGTTCAGTCGGTGATCAATACGGCGCTCGGAACATTGGGTGCGGAGGTGCGGGCCCTGAACCTGCAGACGACGTTCCTCGAACAGATTCGGGATGCGACGGATGAAGGTCTCGGCAACATCGTCGACGCCGACCTGGCGCGCGAGTCGGCCAAGTTGACGTCCCTGCAGGTGCAGCAGCAGCTGTCCGTGCAGACCCTGTCGATTGCCAATCAGCGGCCGACGAGCCTGCTGGGGCTGTACAGGTAAGACCGAGTTCTCAACTTCGCGACCAAAGGGAGGGTGGGTTTTCCCACCCTCCCGACGGCGCGGGAAAGGGCGGATGAATTAAGATTAGATTAGGGTTTTCCGATGGTTGACAGACAGAAAGTGGTGAATTGACGCGGTCCCGGAAACGGGAGTCCGCGGCATTTGATATTTTTTGGCTTGACACGTTCAAAGGATCGGACGACGTTTGTGGCGCTCAGGGGGATTTCCCTCTTTCGCATCGGGCAAAATGCCCGTGATCCTTAGAACGAGGAGGCCGAAATGGCTGTTCAAAATTCAATCGTCACCAATACCGGCGCTTTTACCGCGCTTCGTACCCTAAACGACATCAATCGCAATCTCGACACCGTGCAGAACCGGGTTTCCACCGGCCTGAAGGTGACGGGTGCGCTTGATAACGCCTCGAGCTTTGCCATCGCGCAGGGCATCCGTGGGGAGTTGAAGGCGCTCGACTCGGTATCGCAGGGCTTGAACAACTCCAAGGGTATCGGCAACACGGCGATCGCTGGCGCAACCGGCGTTTCCAATCTGTTGACCGACATCCGCGCCAAGCTCACTGAACTTTCCAACCAAGGTATCACCACGGCGCAGCGGAGCATTCTGCTCAGTGACTTTAACGCGCTCCTCTCGCAGGCCTCCAACTTCGTCGCCAACGCGACGTTCAACGGTGTGCGGCTGCTCACCGGTGCCAGCAACGTAAATACGCTGTCCAACCTCGCGGGCGGCAACCTGAGGTTGACGGCGCAGACCAACGTTGGCGTTCAGATCCGCAGCATCGCGGCGGCCGGAGCGGCCATCACCACCGCGACCAATGCCCAAAGCGTTATCGCCAACGAATTCAGCAACGTTCAGTCGGTGATCAATACGGCGCTCGGAACATTGGGTGCGGAGGTGCGGGCCCTGAACCTGCAGACGACGTTCCTCGAACAGATTCGGGATGCGACGGATGAAGGTCTGGGCAACATCGTCGACGCCGACCTGGCGCGCGAGTCGGCCAAGTTGACGTCCCTGCAGGTGCAGCAGCAGCTGTCCGTGCAGACCCTCGGTATCGCCAACCAGCGGCCGCAGTCGCTGCTTGGTCTGTTCAGGTAAGGTGCTTGAAAACGTCGGTGTGGCTGGCGCCACGCCGATGGGGGAACGGCGCGCCAAGAAGGCGTGCCGTTTTCGTATTGCCGGTCTACGTATAGATACTAAAGAGCCGTTCCTTGACAGGGATTCCCTTCCTGCGAGACAATAGGCTCAGGCTGTAAGGTATTAGAATCAATGCCGCTTAAACTGAATGTAAAGCCGGGTGAGAAGTTCATCGTGAACGGTGCCGTAATGGTGGCGGGCAAGAAAGGCGCGTCGCTGGTGCTGCAGAACGAGGCCACGATCCTGCTCGGCAAGGACATCATTCAGGAGGATGAAGCGACAACGCCGGCGCGCCGGATATATTTTTCCATTTTGGTAATGTATTTGGACCAGGATAACGTCGCGAAATACCAGGGTACGTTCTTGACCTATATTGAGGATTTTCTCGAAGCGACCACATTCAACGAGGTCCGTCGGACTCTTCTGAACATTCTACAAGACGTTAACAGCGGGATGTATTATAGAGCCCTGAAGACCTGCAAGGCCCTCATGAAGTATGAGGAAGAAGTACTTAAGATAGGGCCCATGAGCCTGGAGGACGATCAGGCATGTCACGAGTCGACGCCTATCAACGCACCCTGAATCAGACGGGATCCACGCGCGATACCGAATTTCGTCTTCTTGGTCAGGTGACGACGGCGCTGATCAACGCCAAGAAAATCGAAAATGAAATCCAGGCCGATCCCACGAAAATGGCTCAGTTCGCCGATGCCCTGAACTGGAACAACCAGGTGTGGGACCTCTTCGCGGATGATTGTGGAACCGCCGGCAATCAGCTGCCGCGCGAGCTTCGCGGCGCGATCGTCAGCCTCGGTATCTGGGTCAAGAAGGAGACCCAGGCCGCGCTGAGCGGCAATGGCGATCTGGATTCGCTCATCGCCGTCAACCGGGACATCATGAAGGGGCTGCGGAACTCTGCCGCGAATCAAAAAGCCCAGGAGCAGGCGCCGCCACCGCCGGGCACGGCGTCCGGCGGTCTGGTTATCGATTCGGCCTGATGGTCTCGGTCACAGAGGGGCGGCGGACCTGAGTCTGAAAGGTGATGCGAGACCTCTCTCCCGAACAACAATCCCAGCTCCGAAATCTAGAAAACAACTTCAAGACCGCGCTTGGTCTGCATGAGGCCGGTAAGTTGGCCGAGGCCGGCGCGATCTATGAGCAAATTCTCGACGTCGTTCCACGGCACGCGGAAACGCTCGACTTGTTCGGCCGATCGCTGTTCGAGCGCGGCGAGCTTGCGCGATCGTTTGAGGTGCTGTCCAAGGCGGTGGCCGCGGATCCACACGCACCGTCGCCATGGAACCACCTCGGGTGGTCGCGCAGGCGAGGGTGATCTGGAAACCGCGATCGGGCGTTCGAACAGGCGGTTGCGCTGCGGCCGGACAACCCCGAAACGCTGCTCAATCTCGCGGTGACCTTGGCGGAAGCGGGGCGATGGGAGGCATCACTCGCGCCGGCGATGCGTGCAAGAGAACTCGCGCCCGCCGCCTTTGCCGTCCGGCTCCGGCTCGGCGTAGCGTTGCGCAACCTCGACCGGCATGCCGAGGCGGTCACCGAACTCCAGGAGGCAGCTCGCCTGAACCCACTGGAGCCGGAGGTCTATCTGCATCTGTCCGCCTGTTGTGGGCGACCAAAGACCGGGAGCAACGTCTTTCGGCCGTCCGTCGCGGCATTCTAGTGATGCCGGAACGCTATGAAATTTATACACATTTGGGCGGAACGACTGCGGCGGCGTTGGGCATCGACGCCGTGAAATGGGCCCGTGGCGCGGTTCGTCTGCGACCGTCGGAAGCGCGAATGTGGGACCATCTCTCCTCTTGCTGTCACGGCGAGAACCGCTTTGATGGTCTGGTCTCCAGTGCCGAGCGGTCGATACTGCTTAGCCCCGGCTCCGTCGCGGGCTACAACAACCTTGCGACCGGGTTTTTCAACGTCGGGGCGTACAGCCGATCGATCAGGGTCGCCGAGTTCGGGCTGACGGTCGACCCCGGCTTCGCGGAGATCGAATTCATCCTCTGCCAATCCGCGTTCTGCGACGGCCGCCCGGATTTGGGGTGGCACTACTGGCCGTCGCGCCTGCGTTTGCAGGAAGCGCCCGCCCGCATTGGGTTGCCGGCCCCGGAATGGCGACCTGGCGTTGCTACGGGCGGCCGCCTGCTGGTCTGCGCTGAGCAGGGGGTCGGCGATGAGATCCTGTATTTCAGTTGTCTGCCGGATCTGTTGGACGATACCGACGCGCTTGTCGTCGAGTGCGAGCCGCGCTGGACGGCGATCCTGGAGCGCAGCCTGCCGGGAATTCAGACGGTTCCGCGGCAGATGCGAACTGATCCTGACTTGGGTCCGGTATATGATTACACAGATCTCGTGGCTGGGCGTGGCATCGGCTCTTACGTATTTTGTGGAACCCTACCGCAATTCTATCGGCGCGATATCTCGCAGGAACCGCCGCGCGGTGGATATCTTCGCCCCGATCCGAAGGAGGCGGAGGCCTGGACGCGGCGTCTCCGCGACCTCGGGCCGGGGCCGTATATCGGTGTTTGCTGGCGAAGCGGCTTCACCTTAAATGCCCAGCGCACTTTGTATTACCCGGACGCTGTCGATCTCATGGCAAGACTGCCGTCCGAGAACGCGACCTTCATTAGCCTCCTGTACGGCGAGCTGGGAGACGATATTGCGCGTGTTCGGGAAGCGCTCAAGGTGAAGGTTCATCACTTCGACGATCTGGACCAGACGGTTGAGCTCGACCGGGTGGCCGCGTTGATGAGTTGTCTGGATCTGATCATCGCGCCCAGCAGCACCGTCTGCCACCTTGCAAGTTCCGTTGGTGCACCGACCATCGCCATGGCCAAGTCGAATTTCATGTGCGTGGACGAACGCGATCCGCTGTTCCTGAACCTCTATCCCGTGATGCGCCGCAACGAACCGCTGAACCCCTCGCTGGCCGCGAAACGAACCGGCGAGGCGGTACGATCGTTCCTCGCGAACGGCCGTCTGCCACGGCTCGGACTCGGCAAAACTTAGCCGGTTCGCACGGTAAATCCTTCCTTCTTGTGATGTTCGATCCGCCTCGCGTTGGTGCCGCGTTCGCGTGGTGGTGATAATTATTATATATAAAACAATAGCTTAAAGTTCTATGCCAAGTTGGCCCCGTCCTTGCTCCTAACCCGGCAGGATCGTCTGATCCGAAAAATCAACAGGGGTCGTCGGAAACCCGAGAACGCAAGCCCGACGACGCCAAGGCCGCTCCGGGGAGCTTAGCTGAGCGGACCACGTTGGGCCCTCAACCGAATGTTAGAAGGAACTGGACCATGGTTAACAACAGCATCCTGACGAACCCCGAAGCTTTCGTCGCCCTGCGCAACTTGGAGCAGACCAACCAGAAACTGGCGACAACTCAGAACCGTGTTTCTACCGGTTTGAAGGTTACCGGCGCGGTTGATGATGCTTCGAACTTCGCGATCGCCCAGGGCATCCGAGGTGATATCCGGGCGCTCGGTGCCGTGACCAAGGGCATCAACAACTCCAAGGGCATTGGCAATGTCGCGCTTGCCGGCGCCACCGCGATTTCGGATCTGTTGCAAGACATTCGTCAGAAGCTGACGGAACTGTCGAACCAGGGTATCACCACCCAGCAACGTGCGATCCTGACCAATGACCTCAACGAACTGCTTTCGCAAGCGTCCAACTTCGTCGCCAACGCGGTGTTCAACAACGTCAACTTGCTGACGGGCACCACGAACATCGACACCCTGTCGAACTTGAACGGCGGCACGTTGCGGCTGACGGCTCAGACCAACGTCGGTGTCCAGATTCGAAGCGTTGCCGCCGCCGTCGCCGCCGCGACGACCGCCACCAACGCCCAGAGCGTGCTGGCCAACGAATACGGCAACCTCGAGTCGGTCATGAACCTGGCGCTTGGCGCGCTCGGTGCCGAAATCCGGGCCCTCAACTTCCAGACGGACTTCCTGAATTCTGTCACCGACGCGACGGAAGAAGGTCTTGGCAACATCGTTGATGCCGACCTCGCCCGTGAGTCGGCGCAGTTGACCGCCCTGCAGGTGCGCCAGCAGCTCGGTGTGCAGGTTCTCAATATCGCCAACCAGGCGCCGGGGGCCCTGCTCGGCCTGTTCCAGTAATTCCGGAAAGCCGGGGTCCTCCCCGGTTTTCGGTAGACGTGGGAAATGCAAGCGATGCAAGGTTATTCCGCTTACACCAGGGTTCAGGCCACCACCAGCTCGCACCGTGATACAGAATATAGATTGCTTGGCGCCGTCACTGGTGCGCTGGTGCGGGCCCGGGATGACGAAACCTCGCTGCAAGAGAAGATTAAGGCGGTGCTTTGGAACGACCGGGTCTGGAACGCTTTCATGTGCGATCTTGGCTCACCGGAGAACAACTTGCCGAAACCGCTCAAGGGGGCTTTGATGAGCCTCGCGATCTGGGTGACCAAGGAGACCCAGCGGATTCTCGACAATGACGCCGATCTCGAGGCGCTGATCAATGTCAATCGCCAGATCATGGAAGGTCTGAGGCCGAAACAACAAACCGCCATGGCGGCGAGCTGATTAGACCCGGCCCCGGTATTCCGGCCCGCGTTCAACCTTTAGCGAGAACCCTCGGCCGAGGCGGTTCGGAACGGCTCGGCCACCAGCGCCGCCACGTCATCGGCGGCCTCGCGCCAAAGCCGGTCCGCGCCTTTGTAAACCACCGTCATGCTTGGCGTCCAAGGCTGGCGGTCGCTTCCAAGTGACGTCCAGTCCAATCCAATATTCATCCCGATGCACCGCGTGCCGACGGCCCCGGCCAGGGACAGGACCGACGTCATGGGGCCGACAACCACGTCAAGCTCCGAGATCAACGCCGCTAGATCATCCAGATCATCTCTAAGGTCGATGCCCTCGGGCCGATGGATCAAGATACCCAGCTCCCGTTCCGCGCGTCGCAGATCGTCCTCGCAGTCATCGTATTGCAGATTGACCGGCACGACGCCTGGAAGCGCGAAAACCGGGCGCAAATCCACAATATCAAAGAAGTAGTGGGCATAAACCCTGCTGGCCAACCCGGTACGCCAGAGAAAACCCAGCTTGATACCATCGCCGAGGCGGGAGAGTTTAGATTTCCAGGCCCGACGCGCCGCGGGTGCCGCAAGCAGGTAGGAGCGTGCGTCAGGAAAGGCGCCGATGGTCGGGCGAACATGGCCCGGAAGGCCGCCGAGCGCGCAATGAGCGGCCAGTCTTTCGTCTCTGACCAGATCCGCGAAGTTCACCGATGTCGGCGGGCCGCCGTCACGCGGCAGTTTCTCGACGAAGCGGATCGAGGGAAAGCTCCGCTGGAAGAGGGGAACCAGCCGCAGGTCGCACTCGACAATACAGGGAGCGCCGGCGGCGCGCGCCGTGTCGGCAAGGCAGGAGGCCAGCCGGATCTCGTCCCCGATCCCCTGTTCCTGATAGATCAGCAACCCACCGCCGCGAACCGGGGCGCCGTCCCATTCGGGAGGCAGGCCGTGACGTTCCACCAGGACCTCTTCCTTGAGGTGCCGCCAGCGATACTCCCGCCAGCCTTGGCCAAGATCCCCCGCGGCCAGCAGGCAGTTCGCGAGGTTGAAACGAATCGCCGGATCCGAAGGTGCGATGCAGGCCGCTCGGCGCATGATCCGGGCGGCGCTCGGCGCGTCGAGCCTGGTCAGATGGGCCCGCGCCAGATTGTTCAGCGCCTGATACCCTCGGGGATCGAGAACCGCGCAACGCTTGAGATCGAGCAGCGCCAGGGCGCCCTGACCGGCAAGCTCGCGAACGCGGGACCGCTGAAAAAGAGCGTCGATCGAAACCGGTCCAAGGCGGATCGCGACTTCGAGCTGCCGGGCGGCCTCCGCCAGTTCACCGAGATCCTTCAAGGTTTCCGCGAATTTCGTCCGCCAGGCGGCTTGATCGGGCATCAATTCCACCGCCCGGGCTAGAAATCTGCGTGCCTCGTCGACCCGATCGAGCGCGTGCAGAACCTGTCCCATATTGTAGTGGGCCTCGGCATGCCCGTGATTGAGCGAGCAGGCCCGTTGGAACGCGCGCTCGGCATCCTCGGTTCGCGCCAGGGAGAGCAGGGCGCAGCCGAGATGGTTGAACGCCTCGGCGCTGTCCGGCTTTCCGGCCACCGCGGCCTCGAGATGCGCGACGGCGGTCGCGGCGTCACCTCGTTGAAACAGCGCAACACCCAGGTAGTGATTGGCGTCCGGCTGACCCGTCTCAATGCCGAGGACATGTTTGTACGCGTCGGCGGCGGCTTCGAGATCACCGGCCCGGTGCCGCTCCAACCCGCGTTCTAGGGCATTTAGGATCTCGTGAAGCGTCGCTTGCGAGGACTCAACCATCACGGCATTCCCGAGGACCTGGGGTTCGGGCCCGACATCGGGCTCGGCAAGGATAACCGGACCGGCACGAAATGTGCAGGATACTTGACGCAATCTGCCGCTCGGGGCCGCCGGACAAGAAGGACTGGCGTTCCGGTTCTCTCGGGAGATCAGGGAGGGTCAGAACTGGCCCGAAGATTGCATGATGATTGGAAAGACTGCCGGTCGGTTTGAAATCGGCAAGGGAAAGGGTACAACATGGGCCTTACATCGGCGCTCATATCGGCCAGATCCGGAATCCTGGGGGCCCAGGCGGCGATTGACGTTGTCTCGCGGAATATTGCCGGTGCCAGCACCGAAGGCTACACCCGCAAAATTCACAATCAATCCACGCGGGTCGTCAGAGGGACCGGACAGGGCATCCAGGTCGAAGAGGTCACGCGGCAGGTTACCGAAGGGTTGCAGCGCGAGACCAGGCAGCAGTCGGCGGTCGTTGAAGAGCTTGAGGTCATAGACGATTTCCTCGGACGCCTCGAACAGCAGTTCGGCAGACCCGACGATCAATCCTCGATCTCGGCAAAACTAACCGACCTGAAGGACGCGTTCCAGGCGCTGGCGACGACGCCCGAGGATGTCAGCACCCAGATCGATGTGGTGGTCGCGGCCCAGGCTCTCGCGCGGTCCTTCAACGACCTGAACAATCTTATCCAGAACCTGCGCGAGGAAGCCGACGCGCGCATCCAGGACCAGGTGACGGAAATCAACACCGCAATGACCAACATCGACGCGCTGAACAAAGAGATCGGCCAGCAGAAATCGCTTGGACAATCGACGGCGGATTTGCGCGACAAACGCGATCTGCTTCTTCTTCAAGTGAATGAAAAGCTCAGTATTTCGTCGTTCGAGCGGCCCGACGGCGAGATCAGCGTGTTCGCCCCCGGCGGCAACCTGATGCTCGACGATACCCGGTTGGCGCTCAGCTTCTCGTCGACCAGTACCTATACCGCCGCGACGACCGGACAGCCGGTCCAGATCAGCACCGGCGCCGCCAATGTGAGCATCTCCGCCGCGATCTCCGCCGGCGACGGCAGCCTGGCGGGGCTCTTAAGAATTCGGGACACCATCCTGCCGAATATTCAGCGCGGGCTTGACGATCTTGCCTTCGAGGTTGCGACCAACCTCGGCACGGTCACGGTAAATGGCACGCCGGAGACGGTGAACCTTTTTACGGATTCCGGCGGCCTGACACCTCCGGGTGCCTTTACCCCGGGTTTCGCCGGTACGATCCAGGTGCGGACCGCGATTACCACGACGCCGACTCTGATCGCCGATCCACAGGTCGCCGGCGGTTTTACGCCCGCGGGTCCGGGTGATCCGGCAATTCCCCTGGCGATCGTCGGCGTGTTCGAGGCTCAGCAGGCCCTTTCACTGGCGCCAGCGATCAACAACACCATGGAGGGCTTCTTCTCCAATCTGATCGGAACGGTCGCGAACCAGAAGGCGGACTTTGAAAGCCAGCTGACGTTTCAGACCAATTTCCGCGATGCGTTGAAAGACCGTTTCAATGACGAAAGCGCCGTGAACACCGATGAGGAGCTTTCCGAACTCATTCGCCTGGAAGCCGCTTTTGCGGCATCGGCGCGCGTTTTGCAGACAGTGCAGCGCGCCGTTGATGAACTCATACAGATAATTTAAGGTCAAGTAGGGACTGATATCATGCGTATATCGACCATCACCCAGACCAGCCGCATCGAAACCAATGTCGTGACCCTTCAGCGCGAACTCGCCAAGGTTCAGCAGCAGGTGAGCTCCGGTAAGGTGTCTTCGGTCTTCTCGGGCCTGAAGGGCGAAGATGCCCGCATTTCGGTTCAGCTTCGCGAAGCGGTACAAACGAAAGAGTCTTTCATCGATACCGTCGAGAAAACCCGTTTGCGGACCTCCGTCATTGACGCGAGCCTGTTGCAGTTGCAGGAAGTCGCCAACGAAATGCGTTCCGAACTGATCAAGCAGACCGACACTTTGTTCGCCGCTGAACTGCCGATCATGAACCAGTTCGCGAATAACGCGATCGACCGTTTTGCCAGCCTTTTGAACTCTCAGGTGGCCGGCCGATATGTTTTCTCCGGTCCCGCGAGCAGCACTCAGCCGATCATCAACTCAAACACCCTTAAGACAAACTTCCAGGGCGCGGTGAACACCACGGTCAACGCGGCGACCAATACGGCTGCGCAGATTCTGACCAACGCCGACACGCACTTCAACACCAATGCGAACTGGAACAATCTGGACGCGATTGCCACGACGACCGAAACAACCGTGCATGCGGATGTCGGGCTGAACATCTCCTACGGTGAAATGGCTCATCAGGAGGCCTTCGCGGATGTGTTCGAAATTCTCAACATCTTTGCGAACGTCACCATCAATCCCGGTGATCAGGCGGAATACCGCACCCTGGTCGATACCGCCCGAACGCGGATCGAAAGCGCTTTCGATACGATCAGTCAGATGATCGCCGATCTGGGTGTTGATCAGCAGCGGCTGGATTCGATCGCACAGACGCATAGAAGTGACCTGGTGGTGCTGGGTGATCAGCTCGGCAATGTTGAGGATGTGGACTCGTTCGAGGCGATAAATCTGTTTCAGAATCTTCGAAGCCAGATCGAAACCTCCTTCCAGGTAACCGCCGCCACCAGAAATCTCTCGCTGGCCAACTTCATCTAGGCTCTTAGCGGTTGTTCCGACATTCCGGCCGTTTCCTTCGGCTTCCTTGCGGCCCGAAGGCTTATCACGAGCCTTTCAAACCGAAGGTTGCTCACCATTCCGTTCTCGGTTGGGAGGCAAGTGGGCGGCTTTCCAAGCCGTTGCCCCGAGCCCGGGGCTTTTCACAAACGTCGCTCGAAGGAAGGAATCCGTCTGATCGCCAGCTTTTTAGTTAGATATGGACATTATTGACGCAACTCAATATATTTATATCGAGGAGTCGTAATTTTTCGGCTCCGGCGCTCTAGAACGGAGGGTGGGATGGAACTACAACCGAACCTGTTGGCGGTCAATACGCTGCCACCGGTGTTCGCTACGAGAGGTACGGTACCTGAGCCCGAAGTGACTCAGACACAGCCTACTGCGGCACCGGTAAAACCGATTGTCGAAGGGTTTTTCATAAGCCCGCTGTTGCAGTTCGACAATCAAGCACTCGCTTTGATATTCCAGGTCAGAGACTCCGAGTCGGGAGAAGTGCAGAGGCAATTCCCGAGGGAGAGTGTCATAGAACGGCTGCGGAGCAATCCGGAGGTCCGGACGATTCAGAATCCAGAGGACGCCATTGAGCCTAACAATGCGCCAAGGGCTGAACCGGTTGCCGGAGCCGAAGGTAATGATGCCGCCGGTACCACGGGATCCACGGAGACCGATACAGTCGGTATCGTCGGAGGCACCGAAGTCGCCAATGGCGCGCCTGCCATCGGAGGAACCTCGAGCGGCGTATCTCCTGCTCTGGCCCCCAGCGGTCAAAGCGTGAACTTCCTGGTCTAGCGGACCGGAAGCATAGGACGGTTTGTCTTGGCCATGTAGGGCGACGCCTTACGTGGGTTTTAGTGCGTCTGCATTTTGCTTTGGCGAAATCCGATTCCCTGGCGCTCGCACGACATCCATAAAACACCCGAAAAATGCAATTTATTTATGAATCAGCACAATATGTGGTAGGTATCGGGACCAGTTCCATCCTATTAATAGTCCCGGAGCAGGGGTGCGATGACTGACAATGTAGCAAAGACCATCCACGAGCTCTTGGTCACGGGATTGCGGCACCATGAGGCCGGCGAGGTTGAACAGGCCCGCGACTCGTATCTGAAGATCTTTGAACTTGATCCAAGGCACGCCCAGGCGCTGGATCTCGCGGGCGTCCTTTGCATGCAGTGCGGCGAGCCAGAGGCGGCGCGCGATTTCTACGATGCGGCTCTGGAGATCGAACCGGAGAACGCTCGTTTCCTCACCCATGTCGGCACTCTTCAGCTGCAGCAGGGCGACCTGGCGGAGGCGGCGGATACGCTGAAAATTGCTGCGGCCAATGACCCGGACTATGCCGAACCCCTGTTTTTTCTGGCGCTCAGCCTGCGCGGGCTGGGCAGAAGGCTCGAGGCGGTGGATCAGATCGACGGCGCCCTGGCGCTGGACGGGGCCAATAGCCTGTTCCTGTCCTGGCGCGGGACCTTGGCGTGGGAAACCGGCGATTTCGAGGCGGCGATCGACTACCTGGAGCAATCTCTCCAGGCCGATCCGCGCAACCTGGAGGCCATGAACCAGCTCGGCTCGGTTCTGGTGGATCTTGAGGATTTTCCGATGGCGGAACGTTGCTTTCGCGCGGCGCTCGATATTTCCCCGGGAAATCCTGTTTGCCGCGGCAAGCTGGGGGATGCCCTTGCGCGTCAAGGCAAGCAGGATGAGGCGGGTCGGGAGTTCAGGGTGGCCCTGGACACGGCGTCCGACGATGCCGGGCTTTGGGCGCTTTACTCGGTGATGCTTGCCGGCGCGGGCGATCGCGCGGCGGCCGTGGAAGCCGCGGGCAAGGCGCGGTCGATCGGAGTGCCTTCTGTCGACGTGGAACTGTCGCTGCTTGAGACCTATCAGCGCATCGGTGATGCCGAAGCGGCTGCGGCCACGAAGGCGCGGTTGCGGGAACTTGCTCCCGACGATGCCCGCGTGGATATCGTGGCCGGCTAGCGCCGGTGCCGCGTTAGCTATCGGTGCAATAGGCGATGGAAGCGGATTGCGGGTTCGAATAAGCGCCATAGCCCTTGGCGCGGTGGCCGAATGCCGAGGGCGCCGTTTTCACGCCGCGCTGTTCTTTCACGGCATCGATGATGAGCTTGATGATGCGGTCCGTCGCATCGTGCGCGCCGCGCAGTGACAGCATGTTGGTCGCCAGAACGTCCCGGAACCGCTTGTACAGTTTGCGCAGGTTCGACCGTTCCTCCGGATCGAGCACGTCCAGAACTTCAAGATTGCCCTCAATCAGGCGCTGCGCTTCCTCGTACCCCTTGGCAAGCTGCGCCTTGCGCGACTGCAACGGGGCGAGTTCCGAATATTTCCGTGATTGGACGATCTCGTTTTCCTGGATCAGGATTTCCATCAATCCGGTCATGCTTTCGGCGAAGGCCAGCACGATTTGCTTCGCATCCATGTCACTTACCCTCCTGCAGGGCCAAAAGTTGCCGTTCAATCGAGGCGGAAAGGCCGATGCCGCCCGCCTTCGAGACCTGGTTGCCGTATTCCTGCACCAGCATGTCCCTGAAGATTGCTTCGCCGTTACCGCCGCCCATCAGGCCGTCGGACTTGATGCCCTTGAACATGTGACCGAACATCTGCGAGAGGAACATCGCCTCGAACTTCTCCGCCACCTCGCGGATGCTTTGGCGATTTTGGGCATAGGCTTCCGTTGCGTTCTTGATGCCGGGCCGCTGGGTGAAGGCGTCACGTGCGGCCGTTTGGAAGTCGATCGGCAAAGCGGTGTTCATCGCTAAGGGCTCCCTAGAGCAATTCGATTTCGGCCTGCAGCGCGCCGGCTGCCTTGATGGCCTGGAGTATGGAGATCATGTCGCGCGGACCGATGCCGAGGGCATTCAGACCATCGACCAGTTCCTGCAAGGTCACGCCCTGGGGAACGATGGTCAGGCGCTTGTCCTTGTCCTCGTCGATTTCGATCTGAGTGCGCGGAACGGTCACGGTTTCGCCGGTTTGCGCGAAGGGCTGCGGCTGGGAGACCTGCGGCGTTTCGGTGATCCGGATGGTCAGGTTGCCCTGCGCGATCGCCACGGTGCTGATCCGAACATTCTCGCCCATGACGATGATGCCGGTCTGCTCGTCGACCACGACCTTGGCGGACATGTCCGGCGTGACCCGGAGCTGCTCGATATCGGTGATCAGAGCGACCGTGCGGCCCCGGTAGGGATCCGGCACGATCATCTGGACGGTCGACGGGTCGCGCGGCTGGGCAATCGGGCCGCCGATGAAGGCATTGATCGCCTGGGCAATGCGCCGGGCCGTGGTGAAATCGGGATTGCGCAGGGAGATCGTCACCGTATCCATGCCCTGCAGGTTGAAACCGATCTCACGCTCGATGATGGCGCCGCTGGCGATCCGGCCGTTGGTGGGCACACCGCGGCTGACCGAGGCGCCGTCGCCATTGGCGGAAAATCCGCCGACCGCGATCGGGCCCTGGGCGACGGCGTAGACTTCTCCGTCGGCGCCGACCAGCGGGGTGACCAGAAGAGTGCCGCCCAGCAGACTTTCGGAATCGCCGATGGCGCTGATCGACACGTCGATTCGCGTGCCCTGCTGCGAGAAGGGAGGCAATGTGGCTGTCACCATGACGGCGGCGACGTTGTCGGTGCGCAGCGCATCCGAACGTGCGTTGACGCCGAGCCGTTCGAGCATGCCGACCAGACTTTCACGGGTGAAGATCGAGGTCGTGAGCGTATCGCCGGTCCCGTTCAAGCCAACGACCAGACCGTAGCCGATCAGCATGTTTTCTCGGACACCCTGGAAATCGACGATGTCCTTGATGCGGGTCTGGGCGTCGGCGGCGGGCAGGCCGCACAGCAGCGAGAATCCCAGGATCAGCGCCGATTGGAGCGTTTTGCGGGCCATCCGGCGTGTTTTCGTCATCAAATCGGTCATGACATTGTTCCGTTCAGTCGGCCGTTCCGTTTCGAGGAACGAGTGGTTCGCCAAGGACAATGCGAATTTCGTGCCAGATTCCCGTCTTGGAGGGAGCGGAAGCGGCTCGGTTTCGCGCCGGGTGCACGCTCACGGCGGCGTTTTCGGCGGGCAAAAAGGCAAAAATTGCCGGGCAGCAGACCCGGTTTCCGGCCTTGTCGTGGCGGAATCCGTTATCCTGTGGTGGTGTTCATGATATAAGAAAACGTTGATCGTTGCCGAGACGGTGTCGCATGAAAGTTGATCCGACCAGGCGAGCAGGCGTATCGAAAGTCAAACGCTCCGGAAGTGCGAAGGGAGCGAGCGGTGAGTTCGCGCGCCTGCTGAACGCCACGTCCGGGAGCGAGGCCGTCGCGGGTCCGGTATCGGCGACGCCGGTCGATTCGTTGCTGGCGCTTCAGGAAGTCGGCGACGAGGGGGGCGGCGGTAATGCTAAGGCGCGGCAACGGGCCGAGCTCATGCTCGAGCGGCTGGAGGAGATCCGGACCGGGTTGTTGCTGGGCGCGATTCCAAGGTCGCAGTTGCAGGATCTGGCGCGTGTCGCCCGTGAATCGCGGGAAAACTTCGTGGACCCGGCTCTTGGCGAAGTTCTGGACGATATTGAGCTTCGCGCAAGGGTTGAGCTCGCAAAGTTTGATGCAACGTAACGATAAAGTTACAGAATTATTAGTATCTTAGCAGGCTTTCCGGATTGCGATTTCCGTTAATCTGGGTGTTGCGGCTCACAGAACCGATCCATATACTCCGCTCGCTTTCGAAGCTCGGTCCCGGGCGAGGGGGCGGCGTGGTTGTTTGGAGGATTGGAATGCAGACGACGCTTTCGCCGGATTATGAACCTTCGGAAGACGAGGAGTTCATGAATCCCAGGCAGCTGGCTTTCTTTCGCAAGAAGCTGCTTGATTGGAAGGCGGATCTAATCCGTGACGCGAGCGAGACCCTGAATCATCTAACCCAAGGAAACCTGCAACAGCCGGATATGGCGGACAGAGCGGCTCTTGAAACCGACCATCAGCTGGAATTGAGAACCCGAGACCGGGAACGCAAGCTGATCAACAAGATTGACGAGGCGCTCGAGCGGATCAGAGACGGCAGCTACGGGTACTGTGAGGAAACCGACGAGCCGATTGGATTGCGCAGGCTGATCGCGCGGCCGATTGCGACCCTGAGCTTGGAGGCCCAGGAGCGTCACGAAAGGCTCGAGAGAACACACCGCGACGACTGATCGTTTCCTCGTACCAAAACAGCAGAGAGGCCGCCCTTAGGGGCGGCCTCCGCTTTTTTGGGAGCTCGCGGATTGGTTAGAAGGGCATCAGCACTTCGAGTACCTGCGATCCGTAGCGCATCTGCTGCAGGTCGTTGAGCTGTCCACGGCCGCCGTACGCGATGCGCGCTTCCGCCATCTGGTCGTAGTTGATCGTGTTGGTGGTGGCGATGTCCTCGGGACGGATGATGCCGCCGACCACGACTTCTCGAACCTCGTAGTTCACCCGGATTTCCTGGCGGCCGAATACCACGAGGTTGCCGTTCGGAAGCTTCTGGCTGATCACCGCGGCGACCCGCAGGTTGACGGTTTCCGTCCGGTCCACACGGCCGCGGCCGTCGTTGGCCATCGTGCTTTTCAGGTTGACGAGGTTGTCGCCATCCTCGGCGCCGGGCAGGGCGCGGGAGAGCAGGTTTTCGATGCCGAAGAGGCCGGTCACATCGAAGTCGTCAGTCTTGGTGCGGTCGTGCCGGGTACGGATATCCAGCTGTGCTTCGTCCTCGAGCGCGACAACGACCGTGATGATATCGCCGACATCGCTGGCCCGCTGGTCCTTGAAGAAGGCGCGTGAGCCTTCCTGCCAGAGCGAGTTCGGTTGCCGGGTGACGCGGACCGGCTGCGGCATCGGCATGGAGACCGGACGGTATCCGGGCGCTTGATTGGGGTTGGCGATGGTGGTGAGTTCCGGGGGCTCGCCGATCCTCGCGAGCCGGTCCAGGGTGTTGCAGGCACCAAGGGAAAGCGCCGAGCTCAGGATCAGGGCGAGGTGCAGGGCGGTCTTTTTGACGGTTCTGGTCATTGTCTGGGTTCCTCTATTCTAGAGATGGTGCCGGGAACTAGGGCCGGGTTTGTGTTTCGGGGCCGCTTGTCAGTTCAGCGCGGCGAATTTGGGCAGTTGGATGGTCGCGACGTTCGGGCCGATGACCTTGCCTTCAATAACCTTCTTGCTGCGCGGGTTGCTGATCCGGATGACGTCGTTTATAGCGCCGTTTTCCATGGCCAGGCCGCGATAGGTCAGGCTCATCGTCTTGCTGTGGAAATGCACCGTCACGAAGTCCCCTTTGGCAACCAGTTGGCGCGGCATGACGTCCGTGCGTTTGATCAGATGCCCCGCGAGCAAGGGGCGGCGAGCGGACTGGCCGACCAATTCATCAAGACTGTTGATGGTGTTGTAGGTCGCCTGATTGGCACGCACGTTGCGCCAGCCGATGTCGCGCGCCTGGATCACCTCTCCGGGATGTAAGTGATTTTGCGGAACCGGCAGGGCGATCAGCTCGTAGACCCGTCCCTTAACCGCCGTGCGCGGAGCGTTTGGGTCGTTGGCCGGGGCCGAGACCCAGGCGCTGAACTGCTGGGTCCGCTGGTCATAGGTCATGTCGTGAATCTCGACCGACTGGTCCTGATCGGCGGCCACCACGATGTTGAGGCGACGGTTGACGAACTCGATGTCCAGTGCGCCGTTGACATTACCATCGGCCAAGGACTCGCTGAGCGCTTGACGGATGGTGGTCAGCGGAATCGTCCGCCCGGCTCTTTGAACGCGGGTGAGCAGCTGGCCATTGCCGGGGGCCCAGTTGAGACCGTGAAGGGTGGCGATCCGCCGCAGGTCGCGGGCGCCGATATTCATCGTCGTACCGGGGGCCGGCGCTTGCGTGACCACGATATCGGCCTTGCCGTCGAGACCGCTGAATAGATCGCCGAGCAGGATCTGGCCACCGGTCACGGTCACCGAGGTGTTCAGCTGGACCGGCTCTGCGGCGCCGCTCGGGTTGGGCACGAACGCCGCGCCCTGCAGGACCAGGAAGGCCATTCCAAGGCTGGCGAGGCGGGTTTTCAAGGTTTTCATCATCCGTCTCCTGTTCACATCTCTGCGCTGTTCACTCATCAGCGCATGTTGTTGACGGTGGCCATCATCTGATCGGCCGTTTCGATAACCTTCGAGTTCAGCTCGTAGCCGCGCTGGGCGGTGATGAGATCGGTGATCTCATGTACCGGGTCGACGTTCGAGGATTCGATGAAACCCTGGAACAGGCTGCCAAACCCGGCGGTTCCCGGGTTGCCGGTGACCGCCGCGCCGGACGCTTCCGTGATCGACAGCAGGTTGCTGCCGAGATGCTCAAGGCCGGCCTCGTTCTGGAAGGTGGCGAGCTGAAGCTGGCCCGCGACCTGCTCGGTCACCTGGCCATCCAGCTTCACCAGAACCTGACCCGATTGGTTGATGGTGACACCGGCTGCGGCCTGGTCGACGGTGATACCGGGAAGGACCGTGAAGCCGTCGGCATTCACAATGGTTCCGGCGGCGTTGACTTGGAACGAGCCGTCCCGGGTGTAGGCGGTTTCGCCGTTCGGGAGCTGGATCTGGAAATATCCCTTGCCGCGGATCGCCACGTCGAGGGGATTGTCCGTCAGGATCAGAGAGCCCTGTTCGCTGACCCGGTAGGTTGAGGCGACGCGAACACCGACACCGAGCTGAATACCCGAGGGGACAATGGTGCCCGCATCGGACGAGTTGCTGCCGACCCGGCGAAGATCCTGGTAAAGCAGATCTTGGAATTCCGCCCGGTGACGCTTGAAGGCCGTGGTGTTCATGTTCGCGATATTGTTCGAGATGACTTCGACGTTGGTCTGCTGGGCCAACATTCCAGTCGCGCCGATATTCAAGGCTTGCATGGCGAATGTCCTTTCCTAATCCGGTCTGTTACGCGGTCGGCGTATTGCGGCCGAGACGGCGTACGACGGTCTGTTGGCGTTCGGCTTCACGGTCGAGGAAAGCCTTAACCGCATCGTAGGAGCGTTGAATGTCGATCATCCGGACCAGTTCCTTCACCGGCGTGACGTTCCCGCCTTCAAGAGATCCTTGCAGAATTGTCGAGTTGACGGGGTCCTTGGGCTGTTCCGTGGTCTCGAACAGGCTGTCGCCATTCTTTTGCAAGAGATGCAGGAAATTGAACTCGCCGATCCGGATTTTTGCGATGATTTCGACGCCGGCGGAAACACTCCCGTCACGGCCAATCTCGATCTTGCCGCCTTCCAGCGGAATAACGATCGGCTGACCGTCCTCGTCCACAACCGCGTGACCCTCACGTGTGATGAGCTGGTTGTCGGGACTAAGAGAGAGTGCGCCGTTTCGGGTCCATTTGGTGCCGGCACCGTCGTCAACGGCAAAAAATCCGGGCCCGTTGATCGCAATGTCCAGGTCGTTGCCGGTATTGGTGAAGGAGCCCGGCTCGAAACTGACCGCTGTTCCATGATCGATCACGTAGTCGAGTTTGTTGGCGAAGCCGTTCTCGACCTGTGCGGTAGCATAAACACCGAGTTCGCGTTTGAAGGCGGTGGTATTGATATTGGCGATGTTGTTCGCCACCAAGGCCATTTCGCGGCGCAAAGCGGTTTGTCGCGACAGGCCTATGTAGATCGTATTTTCCATCTCTCGGCTTCCCGTGCCAGTTGTGTCGCCTTATTGGCTTGACTACGCCGGGGAATACGCACAAGCCGTGCCAGGTTGAAAATGACACTAAATCATAAGGTTATCAAAAATGGGTAAGGGCTTCGGCGCTTCTATCGCCGGGGAGCGGAACAGGCGCGGAAGATTTTGCCGGTCAGAATTGCCGCCATCCGGGCCGGCGCGATTGCTCGCAACGCGCAAGATGCGGGGGGTATTTGAGGGGTGATACACCTCATGTCGCGGGAGTCTTTCGAATATGGCTGGAATCCTGTAGAATCACTATGTGAGGCACGGGGCTTGCATCCAGGCTCGACCGAACCCGGTAACGGTGTTCAGCGGAGGTGAGTCGGCGGATGGTCCGTCTGACTCGAACATTGTTGATCATGGAAGGCTCGCATGGCCGAGGAAGGCGCGGATCTAGAAGAAGGCTTGGAAGGCGAAGAGGAAGGCGGATCGAAGCGGCTTAGCGCCAAAAAGATCGTCCTCTTCATCCTGCTTCCCTTGCTCCTGCTGATCGGCGCCGGTGTCGGCGTTACGGTCATGCTGGGCGTATTCAGCGAGCCACCGCCAGCTGCCGAGGCCGCGCCAGGCACATCGCAGCCCACGGCGCCGGAAAAGACCTTGCAGACGGCGTTCTTCGAGGTCCCGGCTCTGATCGTGAATCTGAACACAGACATCCGCAAATCGACCTTTTTGAAGATCAAAATATCGCTTGAGATCGCGAATTCGGCGGACATTGACATTATCAACCAGATGCTGCCGCGGATCGTCGACAACTTTCAGGTCTACTTGAGGGAATTGCGCATCCAGGACCTGCAGGGATCGGCTGGAATGTACCGTTTGCGCGAGGAATTGCTGAAGCGGGTGAACATCGCGGTCCGCCCGGCACGGGTCAAGGACGTGCTGTTCAAGGAAATGCTCGTACAGTAGGGTGAGGGACGATGGCTACCGACGAAGACGCGCTCGCAGCTGAATGGGAGTCGATGAACGACGGCGACGATGCCGGCGACGATGTCGGCAATGCCCGCGTTCTAAACCAGGATGAAATCGACAGTCTGCTCGGGTTCGACGAGTCCACGGACGGGGATGCCGAAACTTCGGGGATCCAGGCCGTCGTCAACTCGGCGCTGGTTTCCTACGAACGGTTGCCGATGCTTGAAGTCGTGTTCGACCGTCTCGTTCGGATGATGTCGACCAGTTTGCGTAACCTCACCTCGGACAACGTCGAAGTATCCCTCGACAACATCACCTCGATCCGGTTCGGCGACTATTTGAACTCGATTCCGCTGCCGGCCATGCTGAGCGTGTTCAAGGCCGAGGAGTGGGACAATTTCGGCTTGCTGGTGGTGGATTCGGCCCTGATCTACTCCATCGTCGACGTCTTGCTCGGCGGACGGCGGGGAACCGCCGCGATGCGCATCGAAGGCCGGCCCTATACGACAATCGAGCGCAACCTCGTGGAGCGCATGATCAACGTGGTCTTGAGCGATCTCTCGGCGGCCTTCGATCCGTTGAGCCCGGTGACGTTCCGGTTCGACCGTCTGGAGGTGAACCCGAGGTTCGCCACCATCGCCCGGCCGGCGAATGCGGCGGTGCTGGCCCGGCTCAGGATCGACATGGAGGATCGCGGCGGCCGGTTTGAGCTGATGCTGCCCTACGCGACCTCGAACCGGTCCGTGAATTGCTGCTGCAGATGGTCATGGGCGAGAAGTTCGGCCGTGACTCGATCTGGGAGACGCATCTGGCGAACGAGCTTTGGCATACCGATATTGAGTTGGATGCGGTGCTCGATCAGGTCGTCTTCTCGCTCAACGACGTGATCAACTGGAAGCCCGGAACCAGGATCATGCTGAACGCGCTGCCTAATTCGAGCATCGACATGCGGTGCGGAGAAGTGCCTCTGTTTGTTGGCCATATGGGACAGAAGGGCGGGAACATGGCGGTGAAGATCAACCGGAAGCTGCGGAAAATGTGACCCCGATGATGGGAACGCCGTGATGCCTTGGGCACTGATACTCGACTGCCTGTTGGCGGTTCTGCTGCTGTTGATGATCGGCTACGCGTTCGTTCTGAACCGGCGTCTGTCGACCTTGCGGACGGACCGGGAGGATCTTGAGGCCTTCATCACCCGGTTCAACGAGGCGACCAACAAGGCCAATGCCAGTCTGCAGGGACTGCGCGCGGCCGCCGAAAGTAACGCGGCGACGATCAAGGCCGCAGCCGACAAGGCGCAGGCGCTTCGGGACGAGCTCGCTTTTCTCGTCGAGCGCGCCGACGGTTCGGCCGACCGGTTGGCAAAGGCCAGCGGACGGCCGGCGGGAACGGCGGATTCCACGCCCGCCGAGGAGCGGTCGGAGACCACCGATGCGGCGCGGGAAGCGTCGAAATCCGGGGCGAAGCCGGCCGGACGGCGCAAGGCCGACACCGCCAGCGAAGGCGAGGCCGCGTCAGAAGCGGAACGCGAGTTGATGAACGCGCTTAGGAGGGCACGTTAGATGGCCTACGATCGGGGCGGAAAACCGGTGCGATCGACCACCGCCGAAGACGATGCCGCTGCCTTGGGTGGCGGACGGGTGCCGCTCGCGGGCGCCAAGACGGCGCCGCGTTCCGGGCCCGCCGCGCGGGCCCAGGCGCCCGGAGCCGCGAAGCCGCGAACGCCGATGGCGCAGCGCCTGCGCGTCCTACCGGTGATGATTTTCCTGGCCGTTCTGATGCTTTCGGTCAAGGTTTCGGCGATTTGGGACACCCTGCGCGGCGCGGACGGCGTGATATCGCTTGCCACGTATGCTGAAGCCCAGCAGACGCCCACGGCGCCATCATCCGGCCAGGCCGCATCGGGCGCGGCCGCCTCAAGGCTGGCCCAGGTTGCCCAGGCGGCACCGGAAAAACCTGCCGATGCCGAGGAAAAACCGCTGGATCCGGTGCTGTTCACGCGCTCCGAGATCGAATTGCTGCAGGAACTTTCGAAGCGGCGCAAGGAACTGGACGCGCGGGAGCAGACCGTCATCCAGCGCGAGGGTCTGTTGAATGCCGCGGAAACCCGCATTGAAAAGAAGATCGCGGAACTGAAGGGCGTCAAAGACGATATCGAAAAGCTCATCCAGAAATACGAGGAGCAGGAAGAACAGCAGCTCAACGACCTGGTGGCGATTTACGAGAAGATGAAGCCCAAGGACGCCTCGAGAATTTTCAATGATCTGGATACCGAGATCCTTTTGCAGATCTTCGACAAGATGAAGGCGTCGAAAACCGCTCTGATACTCGCGAATATGCGGGCGGACCGGGCAAAGGAAATCACCTCGAAGATCGCGGAACGTCGTGAGATGCCGAACATTAACTAGGCGGGGCGGCTGCGCCTCGCCGGAACGGGGGGCGGGTCCGTGGTTTTCCGGGATCGCGGTCGGTGCCCAATGCCCAGTGCCGGATGATGGTGAAGCGCGGTAGATGACGGTGGCGAGCAATTCGAACACGGAGAACGGCCAAAGGCTCGGGAGCTTACCGCTTTTCCTGAGCCTGTTCCTGTTGCTGCTCGCCTTCTTCATTTTCCTGAACTCGATCTCCTCTTTCGAAAGCGGCAAGAGCGACCGGGTGATCGCCAGCATCCGGGCGAGCTTTCCGGGCTTTGGCGATGGCGGCGAGGGGCCGGGCCTGTTGGATGCAGACCGCGCGGGACGTTTGGAGCCGTCTGTCTCGACGCGGCTTGTTGAGGCTTTCACCTTCGCTTTTCCCAATCTGCCCTTGAACGTCATCGACGAGACGGACCGCATCCGGGTGGATGTCCCGCTGGACAGCCTGTTCGTTGCGGGGAGCGCGGAGCCCAGGGTGACACTCCGGGTGCTCACGCGGCGCCTGGCCAGGGTCCTTGGCGATCCCGCGACGACGCAGCAGCTGGAAACCCGGTTGCTTTTCGGATACGGCGACCGGACCGACGCGATTGCCGAGGACCGGACGACGCTGAGGCGCGCGACCGAAGCGATCGATGCCATGATCGCGGCGGGGGCTCCGAAACGCGCAACATCCGTGGGCCTCGAGCCCGGACATGCCGAGCACCTGCGCTTCGCCTTTCGGGTACTGGCGAGTCCCGCCGTGGCGGCAAGTCCCGGGAGCGGGTCATGACCGCGTCCCTGCTTCGGGACCGGCCCGCGATCGGCCGCGGGCCGGACGGCTCGGCGCGGCGGCGGTCCGGCTCCGGGCCGGTCTGGCTGGTGACGTTCGTCGATCTGATCTCGCTGCTGCTGGCGTTTTTCGTGATGATTTTCGCGATGTCGTCGCCGAGCGCGCCGGAATGGAAGGCGTTCACCGCCGCCATGAACAAGGCGGAGATCAAGAACTCGGTGGATACCACCGCGACCGCGCCGAGCGCGGTTTCGGCCGAACCGGACCGGCCGGGTCGGGGCGTGGACCTGCGCTATCTGCGGCGGATCCTGGAAACCGGGATGGCGCGGGAGACGACGCTGGCGCTCGCGGTCCTGCGCGAGGAGGGCGGCAATCTCGTTCTGTCGCTGCCGGGCGACCTGTTCTTCCGTGCCGGCGGTGCCGAGGTCCTACCGTCGGGAACGGCGGCCTTGTTCGCCTTGGCGGAAACCCTCTCGACGCTGGACAACAGGATCGATCTGATCGGCCATACGGACCCGCGTCCCGTCGGCGCCGGGGGAAGGTTCACGAGCAATTGGGAATTGTCCCTGGCCCGGGCGGCAGCCGTGGCCGACAGTCTGGTTCGCGCCGGTTATCGCAAACCGTTGACGGTTCGGGGCCTCGGCGACGCCTGGTTCGAGGATATCGAGGCGAACCTGCCGCTTGAGCAACGGTACCGCCGCGCCCGGCGCGTCGATCTGATCATTCACCGCGAACGGGACGCCCGATGACCCGGCGCTGGATGAAAACCTCCGGCCTGCGCGCGCTTCTGCTTGCGTTCGCCCTCACCTGCCTTCTCGCGCCGTCCGTGATTGCCGCCGAGGTGAGTGCCGAATCTGTCGATGGGTTTGACCGCTTGCGGTTTTCCTGGCCGTCTCGGGTGAACTATACGGCCCAAAGGTTCGGCGATGAGTTGCTGATTCAGTTCGACCGTCCCGTCGAAAGCGACGTTGCCGGCATCGCGGGGAGGTTGGGGAAATTTATCGCCTCGGCGCGGCTGGATGGCCGGCGACGCGATGTCGTTGTCGGATTGACCGGGAATCATCGGCTCCGGACCTATCGGGACGGCAACAATGTCGTGATCGATGTCGGCGAGCGTGAGGCGGTCGCGAACCGGCCCGCCGCTGCGGCGGCACCTTCCGGGTCGAATGCTCCTGCATCGGCGCCGGCCGCCGGTCCTGCCGTCGCGGTCCGCGTCGGAACGCATCCGAACTATCGGCGCCTGGTCTTCGACTGGCCGTCGGATACGCCCTACACCGTCACCGAGGCTGACGGGGTGGTGCGGGTTGCGTTCGGGCGCCCGGGTCGGATCGATCTATCGGAGCCGTCGGCTCGTTTGCCTGCTGAATTCGCCGACCTTCGCGTCGAAACCGGTTCCGACGGCAATGCCGGCGTAGTGATCCCGGTTCCCGACGGCGTGCGCGTACGGCATTTCCTCTCCGGGCCCAAGGTGGTGCTCGACCTGATCCGGGAACCGAACGCCCGGTCACCGGCGCACGCGCCGGCAGCTGCCGCGGTCCCGCCCGCGTCCACGCAGGAGGTCAAGGCGCCGGCCCCGGCTCCAGCCCCCGTTCAGCCGGTATCCGCCGCGCCGGCGAGCGAGCCCGCAGCGCCTCCCGCAGGCAATACGGAACTGGCAAGCAAGTTCGGTTTGGCGCCGAGCCAGGAGCCCAACAAGGCAAGCCCGCCGGAGCCGCAGGCGCCGGGGGCGCCATCTGGAGGTGCCGCCAACATCCCCGCCAATCAGCAAGTGCCGCCGGCGGTCCCTCCCGCTGCCGAGACGATAGCCTCGAGTGCCACCGCTGGAATCCCGCCGGCCACCTTGGCGGCGGGCGAGACACAGCAGGGTGTGGTTGTTGCCGCGGCAAGCGCGGCGGAGCAGCCGGCGCCCGTCGCGGCGGAAGATCCTGTGCCGCCGCCGCGGGAACAGGGCGCGGCTGCCCCCGAAACGAAAGACGAGGCCGACGATCCGACCAATCTGGTGGCGAGCCTTAGGGCTTCCGAGAACGCCACGATCAGCGGCCCGAGCCTGCCGGTGCTGGTGTCCCGGACCAATGACGCGACGTCGATCCGGTTCGACTGGAAGAAACCGGTGGCGGCGGCGGCATTCCTGCGCGCCGAATACCTCTGGGTTGTGTTCGATGATGCGGTGACTTTTGATCTGACCGCGCTGTTGTCGGCGCCGGGGCAAATCATCGGACGGCCCGAGCAGATCGCGGTTACCGTCGGCTCGGCGCTCCGGGTTCCCATTGTCCCCGGCATCGCTCCGCGTGTCTGGCGCGATGGCGAGGCCTGGATCGTTGACCTGCAACCCCAGGCGATGCGCCCGGATGTGGCCCTCAACGTCGGGACCCAGCAATCCAGCCCGCAAGGACCGCGCGTGTTCGTGCTGGCGGAAGGAGTTGGCCGCACGACGGTCCTGCGCGATCCCGAAGTCGGGGATCTGCTCTTCGTGGTGGCGATGACGCCGCTGAGCCGGGGCATTGATCTCGAACGGCAATACAGTCAGTTCAACATTTTGAGTTCGGTCCAGGGCCTTGTCGTTCAGCCGCTGATCGACGAACTGGAAGTCCGGGTGCTGCCCGACGGCGTGGCGATCACTGCCAGCAAGCTGAGTGGTCTGGAGGTCTCCAAGCCGCAGGTCGGAAGGGTCGAGGAAGGACTGGTACGACGGCGTGGCGACGGCCTGCCGCCGGGACTGGCTCCAGGGCGGATCTTCAATCTCGTCTCCTGGCGCCAGGGCGCTAGCGAGGCCGAGTTTCTAAAGGTTAAGCAAGATATTCAGCAGCAGATCTCGGAGGCGACCAGCATATCGCGTAGCGGTCCGCGCCTGAGCCTCGCTCAGTTCTATTTCGCGAACGGGCTGGCTGCCGAAGCGATGGGGCTGCTGCGGACCATAGCGACCTCGGACGAAGAGCTGGCGCGCCGACCCGATGTGAAAGCGCTGCGTGGAGCGAGCCAGTTCATACTCGGACGTTTTGCCGAGGCAGAGGAAGATCTCGACGACCGTTCCCTCAACGGTTTCGCGGAGGCCGAGCTGTGGCGCGGCGCGTCAAACGCGGCCCAGGGCAAATGGGCCAACGCCATCGAACATTTCGCCCGGGCAGGCGAGATTCCAGGCGGCTACCCGCGGAACTTCGCGACGCAACTCGCCATGCTTGCGGCGGAGGCGGCGATCCGCGCCGGCGACTTCCGGGGAGCCGGCGGTTTCCTCGACGCGATCGCGGAGGGGCGGCCGACGCCCGCCGAGCAGGCGCATCTTGATTACCTGAGGGGCCGGGTGCTCTACGCATCGGGCGATGTCGACACGGCCCTGGATTACTGGCGCCGCCTCTCTGACGGGGAGGACCGTTGGTCCCGGGTCCGGGCAAAGCGCGCCCTGATCGAGCACAATCTGCAAGAGAACAGCATCACGCGCCTTGAGGCGATCGAAGATCTCGAGAGCCTTCGCTTCACCTGGCGGGGCGACCAGTTGGAGTTCGACCTGCTTCGCCGCCTGGGCAATCTCTATATCGAGGAAAAGGACTTTGTCGCCGGGCTGGATGCGCTTCGCCAGGCGTTGATCTTCTTCCCCAACAATCTTTTCGCGCGCGAGGTCAGCAAGGAAATGACCGAGCAGTTCGCGAAGATCTACACCGACGGGATCGCCGACGCGATGACGCCGCTGACGGCCTTGTCGCTGTACGATCAGTTCCGCGAGCTGACGCCGGTCGGCCGGCAGGGCGACCGGATTATTCAACGCCTGGCAGACCGTCTGGTTCAGGTCGATCTGCTCGACCGGGCCGCGATCCTGTTAGACAGGCAGGTTCGTTTCCGCCTACAGGGCGTCTCGAAGGCGCGGGTGGGAAGCCGCCTCGCCCTGATCCGCCTGCTGGACCGGCAGCCCGAAAAGGCGCTTGAGTCCTTGGATGAGAGTGTCGCGCCGGGCCTGGATGCCGAACTCGCACTGCAGCGCAAGCGTCTGCGGGCCCGCGCGATCTTCGAACTCGGCGACAGTGAGACGGCCTTGAACCTGTTGAAGGGTGATGCCTCGCGCGATGCGGGGCTGCTGCGGGCGGATATTTATTGGCGCACTCAGGACTGGGAGAACGCCAGCGGCGTGTTTCAGCAACTAGTGGGCGACGCGGGCCGGGATGGCCGCCGGATCAACGACAGGACCGCGACCCTGGTTCTGAACTGGGCGGTGACGCTCGCAATGACCGATAATTTCGATCAGCTGAACAAGGTGCGCCAGTTCTTCACCCAGCAGATGGACGGCACGCCGTACCGCGAAGCGTTTCGCCTGATCACAAACCGCACGGAAGGCGATCTCAAGGACTTCCGGACCTTGACCACCCGGTTCGAGGAGATCGGTCGCTTCCAGGCGTTCCTTACCAGCTATCGTGACAAGCTGAAGGATCAGCCGCTCAGCGCGGTGAACTAAATCGCCTGCGCGTTCGTGGAAACAAGCTGTGCCGGCAAGCGATCGCCGTGCCGCGGCTCAGCCCCCGAAACTCTTCACTAGCGAGCCGCTGATCAGGTACCAGCCGTCGACGAGCACGAAAAAGATCAGTTTGAACGGCAGCGAGACGATGATCGGGGGGACCATCATCATACCCATGGACATCAGGATCGAGGCGATGACCATGTCGATGATCACGAAGGGCAGGTAGAGCAGGAAGCCGATCTCGAAGGCGCGCTTCAATTCGCTTATCATGAAGGCCGGTACCAAAACCCGCAGCGGCGCGTTGACCCCGGTTTCGTTGGGGCCGACATTGGCGATGTCCTGGAACAGCTCCAGATCCTTCTGACGGACCTGGCTCAGCATGAAGGTGTGAAACGGAACAGCGGCCCTTTCAAAGGCCTCCAGCTCGTCTATCCGTTCCTCAATGAGCGGCGAGATTCCGTCTTCCCACGCCTTTTCGAAGGTCGGGGTCATGATGAAACCGGTCAGGAACAGCGCCAGGCTGATAAGAACCACGTTCGGCGGCGACTGCTGGGTGCCAAGCGCTGTGCGCAGCAGCGAAAGAACGACGACGATGCGCGTGAAGGACGTGATGGTGACCAGCAGGCCCGGCGCCAGCGAGAGAACCGCGATCAGCGCGATCATCTGAAGAATACGGGCTGTCGTTGAGCCACCCGGCTCGCCGATATCCAGGGTCAATGTCTGGGCGAGGGCCGGCTCCGGAAGGAACGCCAGGCCCGCCAGTACGGCGCCCGCGATGGCCGCGAACGGCAGGGCAAGACCAAAGCGCCGGGTCATGGCGACGTACCCTCCACCAGGCGCGGCGTCTGACCGTCGAGCTGTTCACGGAAGGAGCCGGCGGCCGGCGCATCGGCCGCCACGATTCCGCCTTCGACCACGAGATCGCTCTGTGCGCCGAGCAGCAGCAGATGTTCCACTGAGTCCCGCCGGATCAGCACCAGCCGATGGCGGGCGTCAAGAACGTGCACCTCAAGAACCCGCAGCCGGGCGCCGGATCCCGCCGGGGTGAGCAGCCGCGAAGGCGCGTATCGCCGAACAAGCCAATACAGCAGCCCTATCAGCGACAGGGTAAAGATCAGCGCCATCAAAAAGCGCAAGAGGACATCGCCATCCATTCCAGGACCCTCACACAGGCCCGTTGATTTTGGAATAACCGATCTCGGGCAGTGTTTGCCCGGTCGTGCCGAAGGCCCGGTAGCGGCTAGGCGATGGGCGGCGGCTTTCAGAAAACCTCATCTGAACGGTGTCTCCTTCAAGGGGTTAGCATGCCTTGGCGCGGTGTGGTCCCCGTTTGCATGGAACCGGGAATCGCCGCTTTATCGTCTGCCGCGGGCCATTGACGCGCCATAGGCCTTGGCCGCGCGGCTGCGGGAAACCGGGGAATCGGACGGTGCTGCGCCGCCGCCATGCTGGACCAGCAGGCGCGCGATGCGGTCTAGGGTCTCGGTGATCGCCGGTAAGCCCGCTCCGATCTCCCTGGCCTCTGGGGCGGGCAGGGCGACCAGCGCGCGGCAAAGCGTTTCCACCCGGGCGCCGAGTGCCGACAGATCGGCCGCACCGTCTTGCTCAACCGTGTAGGCGACCGCCTCGACGATCCCGGCTATGGCCTTCATCTCCTGCCGAAGGGCATTCGCCTCTTCGGGCGAGGGGCCGGCAGTGTCGATCATTTTGTGTTCTCCTCGATGGACTCTTCGAAGTCCTCCATCAGCTTGCGGTTGGCCACGTAAACGTAGCTGAGGATTTCGGCCACCGCCGCGAAGGCCTCCAGGGGAATCTCGCAATCGACCTCGATAGTCGAGAGAACCCGCGTCAGTTCCGGGTCCGAGCGGACCTTGACGTCATTCTCGAAGGCGAGCCTCAGGATCTTCTCCGCCATCTCGCCATAGCCCTTGGCGACAATGCGGGGCGCGTCGGGACCAGCGGGTTCGTAGCCGAGCGCGATGGCGAGCTGGCGTTTGGCCACGGCTTGCTGCGGAGCCTGCGGATCGCGCTTGGCCATTCCTAGCGTTCTTTCCGACCGTTCGTGACGTATGCCGATGGTACCTGATTCCATCGCCCGGTGCATCAATCCGTGGAACTGGCACGGTGCTTGCTAAGTTAGGCGGAAACGACCGGACAACCGGCGATCGATAATAAAATCGAATTTGCGTAAAGAGCGAAATAAATTCGATCGGGAAGTGGAAGAGACGATGGACTTGACGAAACTCGATGTCTTTCGAATGGCGAAACAAAAGATGGGCTGGATCACCGAACGCCAGGCCGTCATCGCCCGGAATATCGCCAACGCCGATTCGCCCCGTTACCGGGCGAAGGATCTGAAACCGCTGAACTTCGCGCGTATGCTGGACGCGACCCCGCAGATGCGGGTTGCGCGGACCACCTCGGGCCATATCCCGGGCGCGGCGGATCGTTCCGACTTCCGGACGGTCCGCGAACGCAAGGGTGACGTCTACGAGGTTAATCCGAACGGCAATACCGTGGTCATGGAGGAACAGCTGATGAAGGTCAGCGAGTCGTCTATGCAGTACCAACTCGCGACGAATATCTACAACAAGAACCTGTCGATGCTGAAAACCGCGGTCGGTCAAAACCGCTAAGGCATGAAGCAAGAAAACCTGGGGAGTTAAGATTATGACGATGGATCTGATGAGGGCGATGAATGTCTCCGCGTCCGGCATGAAGGCGCAAGGCATGCGGTTGCGGGTGATTTCCGAGAATATCGCCAACCAGGATTCGGTCGGAACCACCAAGGGGGTCGACCCGTATCGCCGGAAAACGATTGTTTTCAAGGAAGTAATGGAAAAATCATCGGGCACGACCCTGGTTCATGTCGACAAGATCGGCCGCGACGATTCGGACTTTGTGCTGGAGTATGAGCCCTATCATCCGCTGGCCGACGACGACGGCTATATCAAGCGTCCGAACGTGAACGGTCTGATCGAGATGATGGACATGCGCGAGGCGCAGCGCACTTACGAGGCCAACCTGACGGTGATCGAATCCTCGAAGAGCATGATCCAGCGCACCATCGATCTGCTGAGGGTCTGATCCGGCCTTGTGGTCCGATCCGCGGAAATGCGCTAGAATGAGTCGAGATTGACGGGGAGTACCTCCATGGTCGCACGCATCACCGACAGCCTTCCGAATCTTGGCGGTATCGGCCAGGGTGGACCCACGCCGGGAACCCAGGGAACCAGCCAGAGCTTCGCGGATTTCGTCAAGGACGCGACGACCGGCGCCGTCGACACCATGCGCAAGGGCGAGACCCTGAGCATGCAGGGGATCGCCGGAGAGGCGGATCTGACCGATGTCGTGGCGGCGGTGAACAGCGCGGAAACCACCTTGCAGGTCGTCACCGGCATCCGCGACCGCATGATCCAGGCTTATCAGGAAATTCTGAGAATGCCGATCTGATGGAGGTGCTGGCGGCACCGAATACCCTGGAGAATTTTGCCCGGTAAATCTTGCCGGGTTATTTCGCGTTTGCCAAACCCTGAGGGATCCGGGCACGAATGAACGAAGCAGAGGCGATCGAGGTTGGCCGCGAGGCTGTCATGGTGATGCTGACCATGTCGGTCCCGATCATGTCGGTCGCCCTCGCGGTCGGCCTCGTCATTGCGCTGTTTCAGGCCTTGACCCAGCTTCAGGAGATGACCCTGGTCTTCGTGCCGAAGATCATAGTGGTTTTCGTCGCCTTGGTCCTGATGATCCCGTTCATGCTGGCGACCCTCAGCGGTTTCATGGAGCAGATCGCCGACCGGATGATCGGGCTCAGCGGCTAGGGGTGGCTTCGCAATGCCGCTAGAACAGTATCTGCCGCTCCAAGCCCATGTTCTTCTCGTCATCTTCACGCGACTGGCCGGCACGGTGATGCTGCTGCCAGGCCTGGGCGAGGCCTTTGCGCCGGCACGGGTGCGGCTTCTCTTCGCGGTTCTGCTGACGATCGTGGCCGCGCCGATGATCGCGCCCTCCATCCCGCCGGAGCCGAGTTCGACGCTCGGTCTTTTCGTCCTGCTGGCGGGCGAATTGCTGGTCGGGGTCTATCTCGGTCTGATCTCGCGGATCATGCTGTTGACCCTGGATACGGCCGGCCGCTTCATTTCCTTCAGCATCGGCATGGCCAACGCCCAGATCTTCAATCCCAGCATCGCCAATCAGGCCTCTATACCCGGCCTCATGCTCACGACGATGGGAATCATGATCCTGTTCGCCACCAACATGCATCACACGCTGATCATCGCGGTAATTGACAGTTACACCTTGTTTCCGGTGGGCAACCCCATGCCCTCGGGCGACGCGGCGTTGGTGATCTCGCGCATCGTCGGCGACAGCTTCCGCCTCGCGCTGCAACTGTCGGCCCCCTTTATCGTGCTCAGCCTGGTGTTTTTCATGGGACTCGGCGTGCTTGCCCGGCTGATGCCGCAGCTGCAGATCTTCTTCGTCGGTTTGCCGATCCAGCTGGCCGGCGGGATGTTTCTGATGGCGGCGTCGTTCAGTGGCCTGTTCACGCTTTTCCTGGAATACTACACCGAGGGTCTTAACGCGTATATTTCGACCCGTTGACGAGAGAGCGGTGCGATGTCGGACGATCAGGACGACTCACAAAAAACCGAGGAACCGACCCCGCATAAGCTTTCCGAGGCGCGGGAAAAGGGCAATGTCATCTCGTCCCAGGAAGTCTCCAGCTTCGCCATTCTTCTCGGCGCGGCGCTGACCACCGCGTTCCTCGGCCCGTTCATGGCCGAACGGCTTGCCAATGCGTCCGGAGGATTGCTAGCGAACGTGCACGCGATCACCTTCGATGCCGAGAACGTCTCGGCGGTGTTGCTGGATGTCCTCTTTCAGGTGTCCATCGGCATGGCACCGATCGCCTTGCTGCTGATGGTCCTGGGGGCCGGCGCCAAGCTCGCGGTGAGCGGTTTCCTGTTCAGCGGCGAAAGCATGAAGCCGTCGCTGGAGAAGCTGTCGCCGATCAAGGGGCTGAAACGCATGTTCAGCCTGAAGTCGCTGGTGGAGTTCGCCAAGGGGCTGCTCAAACTCGCGATCGTGGGCACCATTGTCTATCTGCTGTCGATCCCCGAGGTCGATCGGGTCGAGATACTGATGCAAATGGATATCGCGGCGACTGTGGAGGAGACCCGAACGGTCCTGCTGCGGATGTTTTCGGGCGTGGTCGCCGTCATGGCCGTGATCGCGGGTCTGGACTATCTGTACCAGCGCCACGAGTACATGAAGCAGATGCGGATGAGCAAACAGGAGATCAAGGACGAGCATAAGCAGTCCGAAGGCGATCCCATGATCAAGGGGCGCCTGCGCCAGATCCGCGCCGAACGAGCCCGCACGCGCATGATGGCGGCGGTGCCGACCGCCGACGTGGTGGTCACCAACCCGACTCATTTCGCCGTCGCTCTGAAATACGACATCGATTCTATGGGCGCGCCGAGAGTGGTCGCCAAGGGGGTCGACGAGGTGGCGTTCCGAATCCGCGAGGTCGCCAACGACAACGACGTGCCGATCGTCGAAAACCCGCCGTTGGCGCGCGCGCTGTTCAGCACCGCCGAAATCGACGAGGAGGTTCCGCCAGAGCAATACAAGGCGGTTGCCGAGGTCATCAGTTATGTCTTCAAGCTCAAAGGCAGACCGCTTGGCTGATCGCTGGCCAACGGTCGGGCCACCTGCGTCCGCCGGATGACCGCGATACCTTACGAAGCGGTCCTGGGATTGGCGGCCGTGCTGGCGGTTGCACTTGCTCTGGCGCTCTATCGAATCAGCCGGCTCACCCGGTGCGTCGCCGACAATCCGGACAGCTCAGCAGGTGCTTTCGCCACGCCTGACGGAGAGCAGAGACCTGCGGATGCCGGACCGGATTTCGACGGTTGGTTCCTGCCGGCCTGCATCTTCACCGCCGATGGCCGTGCCAGGACGGTGAACCGGGCGTTTCTCGAATGGCATGGCGGCACGCAAGCTGGAGGTCTCCCGGAGAAATCGCCGGCCATCGCCCGGCTGCGTCTCGCCGCGTCGCGGGAGGGGATGCGGGAGCGCGACGGCGGCGGGCCAGCAGTGACCGGTGCTCCGCTCGAGCTCACGGCAGCCGATGGGCGGCGCGGGAGTTTTCACGCGTATTTCTCCGCCCTTGATCCGGCGCGCAATGAGCGGTGCTGCGTGCTTGTCCCCGCTTGGGGCGGCGAGGGCAAGGGCGGGCTCGCGGATATCTTTGAGGAGGCACCGTTCGGCGTGGTCCTGGTTGATCGCACCGGAAGGATCAAGGCCGCAAACCAGACTTTGTCGTGGCTCTTCGGCGCGGCGGCCGGCTCGCCGATCGGCGCCGACCTGACCGGCTTCGCGCGGGAGACGGACCGCGCGGCCCTGGCGTCGCTGATAGAGCGGGCCGCTTCCGGAGACGGAGGGGAGATGGAAATCGAACTCCGCCCGGACACCCCGGATCGCAAGTTCGTTTCCGCGGTCGTGCACCCTGCTCCGGAGGAGGCGCGGCGGCGTGATGCCGGCGAGGTGGTGATCTACCTAATCGACAACTCCAGCCGGCGCGAGCTGGAGGAACGGATGATTCAGTCCCAGAAGATGCAGGCCGTCGGCCAGCTCGCCGGTGGGATCGCGCATGACTTCAACAACCTGCTCACCGCGATGAGCGGGTTCTGCGATCTGCTTCTGGCGCGACACGGGCCGGGTGATCCGTCTTTCGCGGATATCATGCAGATCAGCCAGAATGCCAACCGCGCGGCCAATCTTGTGCGCCAGCTTCTGGCTTTCTCGCGCCGCCAGAGGCTGGTGGCCAGGGTGATCGACGTGACCGAGACCTTGGCGGATCTCTCGCATCTGCTGCGCCGGCTGATCGGCTCCGACATCGATCTGCGGATCACGCATGGGCGCGGACTGAAACCGGTTCTGGTCGATCAGAGCCAGCTGGAGCAGGTGCTGGTCAACCTCGTCGTGAACGCGCGGGATGCGATATCGAATGCAGGGGTCATCCAGGTCGAAACCCGCAATGTCCAAGTGGATCGGCCGGTTCGCCGGCGGGACGAGACCCTGCCCGTCGGGGATTATGTGCTCATCGAGGTGATCGATACCGGAAGCGGCATTCCCGAGACGGATCTGGACCGGGTGTTCGAGCCGTTCTTCTCCACCAAGGAAATCGGCGCCGGTACCGGCCTCGGGCTTTCGACGGTCTATGGCATCGTCAAGCAAACCAGCGGCTTCGTCTTCGTGGAAAGCGCCGTGGGGCGGGGGACGACGTTCTCCATCTATTTGCCGGCCCATGACGGCGCGGCGGAACCGGCCTCGAGATCTGCCAGCGATGCCGAAGGGGGGACCGTGGAGGGTGATCTGACCGGATCCGGCACCGTGCTCCTGGTAGAGGATGAGGACCCGGTGCGTCTGTTCGCGGCGCGGGCGCTGCGCGGCAAGGGATACTCGGTGATCGAAGCGCGTACCGGCGAGAACGCCTTGGCGGTTCTGCGCGGCGGGACCGATAAGATCGACCTGCTGATCACTGACGTCATGATGCCCGGCATGGACGGGCCGAGCCTGATTCGCGAGACCCGGGAAATTCTGGCGGGCGTCCCGGTGATTTGTATCTCCGGATACTCCGAGGATGCGTTGGGCCTGCGAATCAGCGAGGATGCCGGGGTGTACTTTCTCGCCAAGCCCTTCAGCCTGAAACAGCTGGCCTCGAAGGTGAAGGAAGTTCTGCGGGTTTGAGGTGGCTTTTAAGGCTACTAAACCTGGGAAATTCCGCCCCACGGTTCACAATATTTTGGGGCATCTTCTAGAGATTGTGGAAATGCGCCAGCGAATCCATGATATCGACGAGAACAAAAAGTGAAAATATCGCTTTTTTATGAGAACAAAACTGGTACAATGAAAACTGTCGCGGGTGACCCGTCACACGGGGGACGAGCACCACACCAATCCGCACCGGTTTGACAGGCCGGTGACTGCGCTTCCGCCGGTCGGTAATCGCGTTGAAACGGGCCCGTGCGTATGAGATATGGAGGCTGAGTATGTCGGTTACACCCCTTAGAGTTGTGGATCGCGATCCGATGGATAAGTCCAAGGCACTTGAAGCCGCGCTCGGCCAGATCGATAAGGCCTTCGGCAAGGGCTCGGTCATGAAGCTCGGCCAGCGCCAGTCGGCCATTGATATCGAGGCGATTTCCACCGGGTCCCTGGGGCTCGATATCGGTCTCGGCATCGGCGGACTTCCCAAGGGCCGGGTGGTCGAAATCTACGGACCGGAAAGTTCCGGCAAGACGACATTGGCACTGCATGTCATCGCGGAATCCCAGAAAAAGGGCGGGATCTGCGCCTTTGTGGATGCGGAGCACGCGCTCGATCCGGGCTATGCCCGCAAGCTCGGGGTTGATATCGACGAACTGCTGATCTCGCAGCCCGATGCCGGCGAGCAGGCGCTGGAGATCGCCGACACGCTGGTCCGTTCGGGCGCCATCGATGTGCTGGTGGTCGATTCCGTCGCCGCCCTGGTGCCTCGGGCCGAGCTCGAGGGCGAGATGGGCGACAGTCATGTGGGCCTTCAGGCCCGCCTTATGAGCCAGGCCCTGCGCAAATTGACCTCGTCGATTTCCAAATCCAACTGCCTGGTGATCTTCATCAACCAGATCCGCCTGAAGATCGGCGTGATGTTCGGCAGTCCGGAAACCACCAGCGGCGGCAACGCCCTCAAGTTCTATGCCTCGGTGCGGCTCGACATCCGCCGGATCGGCGCGATCAAGGATCGGGACGAGGTGGTCGGGAACCAGACCCGGGTAAAAGTGGTGAAGAACAAGATGGCGCCGCCATTCCGCGTGGTCGAGTTCGACATCATGTATGGCGAGGGGGTTTCGAAGACCGGCGAGTTGCTGGATCTCGGTGTCAATGCCGGGATCGTCGAGAAGTCCGGCTCCTGGTTCAGTTACGGTGGGGAGCGGATCGGCCAGGGCCGGGAGAATGCCAAGACCTTCCTCAAGGAGAACCCGGAGATGGCCGCGACGATCGAGCGCGAGATCCGCAAGAACGCGGGCCTTGTCGCCGAGGCGATGATGGCGGGCCCGGACGCCGAGGACGATCTGGAAAGCGCCGGCGAAAGCTTCGAGCCGGTATGAAGCGGCGGGGAGCTTCCGCAGGTCCCCTAGGCCAGCAATGCCATATATGACCAAGAGGACGATGCCGCCGGATGTTCCGGCGGCTCGTCTGGACTTGGGCGCGTCGAGCCAGTAAAAACCGTCTCCGCTGCGGCGCGCGCAAGGGGCCGCCGGCCGGGCTTGGGGATGGCAGGACGATGCAGACGGTCAACGATATCCGATCCGCGTTTCTCGATTTTTTCGCCCGTGAAGGCCATGAGGTCGTCGCCTCGAGCCCTCTGGTGCCGCGCAACGACCCGACTCTGCTGTTCACCAATGCCGGCATGGTTCAGTTCAAGAACGTCTTCACCGGCGCCGAGAAACGCGACTATGTGCGGGCCACAACGTCGCAGAAATGCGTGCGCGCCGGCGGCAAGCACAATGATCTGGAGAATGTCGGCTATACGGCGCGCCACCACACCTTCTTCGAGATGCTCGGCAACTTCTCGTTCGGTGACTACTTCAAGGAACGTGCGATCGAGCATGCCTGGAACCTGGTGACCCGGGATTACGGCCTGGACAAGAAGAAGCTGCTGGTCTCGGTCTACGCCGAAGACGATGACGCGGCGGCTTTGTGGAAAAAGATCGCCGGTCTTGGCGAGGATCGGATCATCCGGATCCCGACCTCCGACAATTTCTGGGCCATGGGAGATACCGGACCCTGCGGTCCGTGTTCGGAAATCTTCTACGATCACGGCGATCACATACCCGGCGGTCCTCCGGGCAGTCCGGACGAGGACGGCGACAGGTTCATCGAGATCTGGAACTTGGTGTTCATGCAGTTCGAGCAGGTGATGTCGGACGAGCGGATCAGTCTGCCGCGCCCGTCCATCGACACCGGCATGGGCCTGGAGCGGATCTCCGCGGTTTTGCAGGGCAAGCACGACAATTACGATATCGACCTGATGCGCGCGCTGATCGAGGCCTCGGCCGATGCCTCGGGCGTCGACCCGGACGGTCCGCACAAGGTCTCGCACCGGGTGATCGCGGATCACCTGCGCGCCTCGTCCTTCCTGATCGCCGACGGCGTACTGCCCTCGAACGAGGGGCGGGGCTATGTGCTGCGGCGGATCATGCGCCGGGCGATGCGCCATGCCCATATCATCGGCTGCAAGGACCCGCTAATGTGGCGGCTGGTGCCGGCGCTGGTAAAGCAGATGGGCGATGCCTTTGGGGAGCTGCATCGGGCCGAAAGCCTGATCACCGAGACCCTGAAGCTCGAGGAGACGCGGTTCAAGGAGACCCTGGACCGGGGCCTGAGGCAATTGTCCGACGCGACCGAGGCGCTCGCCGACGGGGCCGACCTGCCGGGCGAGATCGCCTTCAAGCTCTATGATACCTACGGGTTCCCGCTCGATTTGACCCAGGACATCCTGCGCGGCCAGGGCCGCAAGGTCGAGCAGGCCGGCTTCGATGCCGCCATGGCGGCCCAGCGCGCCGCCGCCCGCGCCGCCTGGTCGGGCTCCGGCGAAGCGGCGACCGAGACGCTCTGGTTCGATCTTCGCCAGCGGGTCGGCGCCAGCGAATTCCTCGGCTATTCCACCGAGGCGGCGGAAGGCCAGGTAGTGGCCCTGGTCGTGGACGGCGCCGAGACCGACGCGGTTGACGGCGGCGAGGTCTCGGTCGTGGTGAACCAGACACCGTTCTACGGGGAGTCTGGCGGCCAGATGGGGGATGCCGGGACCATCGTTTCCGCTGACGGCGCCACCGTGGAGGTTGTCGATACCCAGAAGCGGGTCGGTGATCTTGTGGTGCATCGCGGTCAGGTGCGGACTGGCCGTCTTTCCGTCGGCGACGCCGTCGAACTCAAGGTCGATGGCGACCGCCGCACAAAACTTCGGGCCAATCATTCGGCGACGCACCTGCTGCACGAGGCGTTGCGCCGCCATCTCGGGGATCATGTGACGCAGAAGGGCTCGCAGGTGGCGCCCGACCGGCTGCGTTTCGATTTCAGCCACCCCCGCGCCGTCGACCGCGACACCCTGAAGGCCGTGGAGGTCGAGGTGAACGCCCGGATTCGCGGCAATTCGGCGGTGGATACGACTCTCATGGACCCGGAGTCGGCGATCGAGGCCGGCGCCATGGCGCTGTTCGGCGAGAAATACGGCGAGGAGGTGCGTGTCGTCACCATGGGCGGCGCGGACGCCGCCGGCGCGCGCTCGGCCTATTCGGTGGAACTGTGCGGCGGCACCCATGTCACGCGGACAGGCGATATCGCCGTGTTCCGGGTCCTCTCCGAGGCGGCCGTGGCTTCCGGCGTGCGCCGCATCGAGGCGGTGACCGGCATCGGCGCGCTGGACTATTTCGACACCCGCGACACGCTCCTGGAAAAGGCGGCGGCGCCGCTCAAGACCTCGCTCGACCAGTTGCCCGATCGGGTGGCCGCACTCGTCGAGGAGCGCCGCAGGCTTGAGCAGGAAGTGCGCGAGTTGCGCCGCAAGCTGGCCAGCGGGGCAGGGGCCGGCTCGCCCGCATCGACCAGCGAGATCGCGGGAATCAAGTTTGCCGGACGGTCGCTCGACGGCGTTCCCGCGCGGGAGCTTAAAAGCATGGTGGATGGTCTGAAGGCCGAGATCGGCTCGGGCGTGGTGGCGATCGCCGCCAGCGATGACGGCAAGGCCTCGCTCGTGGTCGGCGTGACCGACGATCTGACCGGCCGGATCAGCGCCGTGGATCTGGTGCGTGCCGGCTCGCCCTCGCTTGGCGGCAAGGGCGGCGGCGGGCGGCCGGACATGGCCCAGGCCGGCGGTCCGAACGCGTCCGGCGCGGCGGCGGCATTGGCGGCGGTGGAAGCGGCCTTGGCCCAGACCGGCACCGCTGGCGCTTGAATTCCGGGCGCGTCCGCGTCCATGCTATGAACCTTCCTCGCCGTCGGGCCCGGTTCGCCCTCTCGATGGCAATCGGATTATTAAGGGAGTTCCGATGAGCGAGCAAAAACGGTTCGGTGGCACCGAGTCCTACATCGCCACCGAAGATCTGATGGTCGCGGTCAATGCCGCGGTCACCCTGGAGCGGCCCTTGCTGGTCAAGGGCGAGCCAGGCACCGGCAAGACCGTGCTGGCGCACGAAGTCGCCGCCGCTCTCGGCATGCCGCTGATCGAATGGCACATCAAATCCACCACCAAGGCCCAGCAGGGCCTTTATGAATATGACGCGGTCTCGCGGCTTCGCGACAGCCAGCTCGGCGATGAGCGGGTGCATGACATCTCGAACTACATCCAGCGCGGCAAGCTCTGGGATGCCTTCACCTCGGACGAGCAGGTGGTGCTGCTGATCGACGAGATCGATAAGGCGGATATCGAATTCCCGAACGACCTTTGCTCGAACTCGACCGCATGGAGTTCTTCGTCTACGAGACCAAGGAACGGATCAAGGCGACGCGCCGGCCGATCGTCATCATCACCTCGAACAACGAGAAGGAACTGCCGGACGCCTTCCTGCGCCGCTGTTTCTTCCACTACATCCGCTTCCCGGATGCCGAGACCATGGAACGCATCGTCCATGTCCATCACCCCAATCTGAAGAAGGACCTGCTGCACGAGGCGCTGACCGCCTTCTTCGAGGTGCGCGAGGTGCCGGGCCTGAAGAAGAAGCCGTCGACTTCCGAGCTGCTGGACTGGATCAAGCTGCTTGTCGTCGAGGACATTCCCCCGGAAGCCCTGAAGCTGAAGGACAAGAAGGACATCATTCCGCCGCTCTACGGCGCGCTCCTGAAGAACGAGCAGGATGTGCATCTGTTCGAGCGTCTGGCCTTCCTGGCGCGGCGCGAGAACCGGGGCTAAGGCTCAGTGGCGGCGTTCCGGAGGACGGTGTTGATGCTCGCCGGCTGCCTGATGGCCGTGACTCCGGCCCAGGCCGGAGGACTGGCCGAAAAGGCGAAGGCAGAACTGGAAGCGTTTGGAAGCCATGCCGGATACATCGTCGCCACGATCGGACCCTGTGGCGGCGGCGAAGGCGAGGTCGCGTTTTTCACCGGGCAGATCCGCAAGATGCTGGACGGCATCGGCGGCGATGAGGCCGATTTCGCCATCGTCCATGACGCGATGGGCAAGGGCCGGGCGGTGGCGAAGCCGCAGGGCCGCGACTGCACCGACCAGGGCGGGCTGGATCTCGCCACGGAACTGGGCAGATTGCGGGACGCGGTGCGCGACGCCGGAAAGTAGGAGTGGACCCATGTTCACGACATTCTTTTATTCGCTCAAAAAGGCCGAGATCCCGGTCTCTCTCAAGGAATATCTGACGCTTCTCGAGGCCGTGAAGCAGGGCGTGGCGGATTATTCCATAGACAATTTCTACTTTCTGTCCCGGGCCACTCTGGTCAAGGACGAACGGCATATCGACCGTTTCGATCAGGTTTTCGGCCAGGTCTTCAAGGGCTTGGAACTGTTGGACGAGTTGTTCGGCAAGGACATTCCCGAGGAGTGGCTGCGCTCCATGGCGGAATTGCACCTTACCGATGAGGAAAAGGCCCAGATCGAGGCCATGGGGGGGTGGGAGAAGCTGATGGAGACGCTGAAGAAGCGTCTCGAGGAGCAGAAGGGCCGGCACCAGGGCGGCAACAAGTGGATCGGCACCGCCGGCAAGTCGCCCTTCGGCGCCGACGGCTACAACCCCGAGGGTGTGCGTATCGGCCAGCAGGAAGGCCGCAACCGCCGGGCCGTCAAGGTCTGGGACAAGCGTGAGTACAAGAACCTCGACGACACCGTCGAAATCGGCATCCGCAACATCAAGGTCGCGCTAAGGAAGCTGCGCCGGTTCGCGCGCGAGGGCGTGCCGGACCAGCTCGACCTCCCCGACACCATCAGCTCGACCGCGCGCAACGGCGGCTATCTCGATCTCAAGATGGTGCCGGAACGGCGCAACGCGGTGAACGTGCTGCTGTTCTTCGATGTCGGCGGCTCGATGGACCCCTATGTCAAACTGACCGAGGAGCTGTTCTCGGCGGCGCGTAGCGAGTTCAAGCACCTTGAGTATTTCTACTTCCACAACTGCCCCTACGAGGCGCTCTGGAAGGACAACCGCCGGCGCCACATCGAGAAGATCCCGACCTGGGAGGTGCTGAACACCTACGGGGCCAACTATAAATGCATTTTCGTCGGCGACGCGTCGATGAGCCCTTATGAGATCACCGTGGCGGGCGGCAGTGTGGAACATATGAACCCGGAGCCGGGCGCGCTCTGGATCCAGCGCTTCCGCAGCCATTTCGGCCGCTGTGTCTGGCTGAACCCGACCCAGCAGAAATACTGGCGGTATACACGGTCGATCGAGATGGTCGAGGAACTGCTGGAAGGCAACATGTTCCCGCTCACGATCGGCGGCCTCGACGACGCGATCAAGGAACTGAAATCGTGACCGACCGGCCGCTGGATCCGCGCGAACATCCGTTTCGCGCCGATCTGGCGGCCTCTTATCTTCGAGATCGGGTCACCGCGGAGCGGTTTGCCGACGGCGAGATGGCCAAAGTCGCGGTTGGGGTCCTGCCGCTTTACCGGCGCCCGGACCGCGGCATCGGACGCGACACCGAGCTGCTCTTCGGCGAGCGTTTCATGGTCTACGAGCGCAAGGACGGTTGGGCCTGGGGGCAGAATCAGTCCGACGGCTATGTCGGCTATGTCGACGCCGCGGCCTTGGGGCCGGAAGTGGGCGCGCCGAGCCATGAGATCATCGTGCCTCGGACCCATGCCTTCACGAGACCCGATCTGAAGACCCCGCCGGTCGCCTTGCTCCACCTGACCAGCCGGGTCGCCGTCGACGGCGAGGAGAACGGCTATTGCCGCATCGATTGCGGAGGCTGGGTGCCGCGCCGGCATCTGAGGCCGATAGGGGCCGCCGGGCCGGACCCGGTCGCCTCCGCCCGGCTCTTCATGCACACGCCCTATCTTTGGGGCGGACGGTCCAGCATCGGCTTGGATTGTTCAGGTCTCGTGCAACTCGCGCTCATGAATGCCGGGCGCTCGGCGCCGCGCGACACCGACCAGCAGGAGAGAGCGCTTGGAAGCCGCGTGGAGGGCGGCTTGGATGCGGCGGTTCCCGGGGACCTGCTCTATCTGAAGTGCCATGTGGTCATCCTCTCGGCCCCGGATCGGGTGCTGCACGCCAATGCCCATCACATGGCGGTCGCCGAGGAACCGTTGCAGGCGTTTCTTGCCCGGATGACCGGCCTTGGACTGTCGGTCACGACGGTGCGGCGGATCTAGCGCCGGCGGCCGGGTCCGGATCAGGCTCCCAGACGATACCCTTATTATGCCTGTATGAACGTCTCCGTTCCGCCCGCCTCAAGGCGGTAGAAGCCGTCCTGGGGCTCGTCCAGAGCGAGAAAATCCTCTGGCTGCATGCCGCGCCACAGGCCTCGGAAAACCCGGTTATGGGCGCCGTGGGCGACGATGACGATCGGGTGGGCGGCGGGCAGGGCGGCGATGAAGGCGCCGACGCGCTCGCCGACCATCTGATAGCTTTCGCCGCCCGGTGGCACGAAGCGCCAGCGGTCCTTCAGGCGGTTCTGCCAGGCGTCATGATGGTCGGCGCGCAGTTCCTCGATGTTGAGCCCGTCCCAGATGCCGAAAGTGACTTCCATGAGGCGGTCGTCATGAAGGATGGCCTCTGGGTCATGGGCGATCTGATCGGCCACGATGGCCGCCGTCTGCCGGGTGCGGCCCAGCGGGCTGGCATAGAACATCGCCGCTGGTGTGCCGGCCAACTCGCGGGCCAGTGCATGGCCCATGGCCTCGGCCTGGCGGGCCCCCTTGAGGGTGAGCGGCGTGTCCTTCTGGCCTTGCAGACGCTTGGCGCGGTTCCAGATCGTCTCGCCGTGGCGCAGCAGATAGAGCGGGCCGGTATGGCTCATGGCATGGTTACCCCGATCACGTCGATCCCGTCGCCGTGCAGCCGGTGGAAAGCTTCCTGGGGCCGGTCGAGCGCGAATGTTTCGGCCTCGGTCAGGCTGAGCTGAAGGCCGCGCAGGATCTTGATGGCGACACCGTGAGAGACCACCACGTGCACCCCGCCCTTGGCCTTCCATTCGGCGAGGATCGGGCGTACCCGGTCCTGGACCATCTGGCTGCTCTCCCCGTTGGGGTGGCGGAAATTCCAAGGGTCCTTGCGGCGGATTTCCGCTTCCTCGGGAAAGTCGCGCGCCAGTTCGCGCCAGCCGGCATAGCCGTCTCGGTCTCCAAGGGTGATTTCCATCAGCCGGTCATCGAAGGTGATGGTCTCATAGTCGTGGCCCAGCACGTCGCAGATGATGGCCGAGGTCTGGCGGGTCCGCGCGAGAGGGCTCGACCAGAAGCGGAACGGCCGTTCGGCGAGTTCCGCGCGCAGGGCATGGCCGACCGCCTCGGCCTGTCTGGTGCCTTTCAGGGTCAGCGGCGAATCCGCCTGGCCCTGCAATCGGCCGATCCGGTTCCACGTGGTTTCGCCGTGGCGAATGAGATAGATCGTCGCGGTCATGTCGGGCCGTAGGGTCAAATCATGGAACGGTGGCGAATGTCGGGCGTCTACATAGCATCGCCGGCTCCGGTGCCCAAGCCCGGCAAGCCGGTTCGGGCCACCACGAGGGCGATATTGCACATTAGGCACTCGTAGGCGGGCGGGAGCGGGAGTAAGCTCTCGCCACGTTGGATAGGGAGGACGCCCATGCCGGTCAATATCCGTCAAATCGGTCCCTGTTTCGCCGGAGAGGTCGACGGTATCGACCCACGACAGCCGCTGTCGCCGGAAGACGCCCAGGCGATCCACGAGGGCATGGATAAATATGCTGTCCTCGTCTTCCACGGCAAGCCGATGAGCCAGGAAGAGCATCTCGCCTTCACCCGCTCGCTCGGCGAGATCGAGCATTCGATCGGCGCGAGCCTCAGGAAAGACAACGAACTGCGCCTGCCGACGACCTTCGCGGATGTCTCGAACCTCGGCCAGGACGAACAGCCCTATGGCCGCGAGGACCGGCGCCGGCTGTTCGCCATCGGCAACCGGCTCTGGCATTCGGACAGTTCGTTCAAGGTGGTGCCGGCGAAATACTCGCTGCTTCACGCGCTTTCGACCACCTCGAAGGGCGGAAACACGGAATTCGCCTATATGCCGGCGGCCTATGACGCGCTTGACGAGGGCACCAAGGCCGAGATCGAGGACATGGTGTGCGAGCACTCGCAGATGTACTCACGCCAGCAGGTCGGCTTTTTCGATTTCACCGAGGAGGAGCAGCGCCGCTTCGCTCCGGTGCGTCAGCGCCTCGTGCGCACCCATCCCTCGACCGGGCGCAAGTCCCTGTTCCTGGCCAGTCACGCGGGAAGCATCGTCGGCATGCCGGTGCCCGAGGCGCGGCTGCTGCTTCGCGATCTGACGGAACATGCGACCCAGCGTGAGTATGTCTATGCCCACAAATGGCAGGTCGGGGACCTGGTGATGTGGGACAACCGGCAAACCATGCACCGTGCCCGTACCTTCCCGGCGGATGAGAAGCGGGACATGCGCCGCACCACCATCGTCGGCGACGGTCCGACGGTTCTGCAGCAGGTCGCGTGACGGCGGCCTGGGAGAGGAAATGCGATGCAGATCAAAAAGATAAAGGATCAGATCGCGGCCGAGGTGACCGGAATCGATCTGAGGGAGCCGATCAGCGAGGCGGACCGCAGGGCGCTTTATGACGCGGTTGTGGAGCATGTGGCGCTGGTCATCCGCGACCAGAAGTTCGATGCGACCGACTATCGCCGCGCGGCCGAGCAGTTCGGCGAGCTAATGGAGGACCAGAACCGCCTGTATCTGGCCGACGGAGAGCCCTTGGTCAGCGTGCTTTCGAACCGCCACAAGGCGAGCGACGGCCGGCCGGCCAAGGTCGCCGGCAATGCCTCCTGGCATACCGACCACACCAACCAGGAACTGCCGCCGAAATTCACCTGTCTTTATGCCGTCGAACTGCCTGACCAGGGCGGCGGAACCTCTGTCGTGAACATGCGCGCCGCCTATGCGGCGTTGCCGGCAGAGACGCGCCAGCGGATTGACGGCATGAAGACCGAAAACACCCTGATCAGCAGCGCCAGGGCGGCCACCGGCAATCCCGACGTGGTCAAGGCGCGAGATGCCTTGAACGGCAAGCTGGTGAGCCACCCTCTGGTCCGCACCCATCCCGATACGGGCACCAAGGCGATCTGGTTCCATCAGAACAAGACCGAGACCGTAACTGGGCTGGACCCCTACGAGACCCAGGATTTCCTAACCGACTTGCTGGAACGGACGATCAGGCCGGAGATCACCTATCTGCATCAATGGCGGCTCGGTGACATGCTGTTGATCGACAACCGCTCGGCGATGCACAAGGCCGGCTTCGACTTCGACCACAGCCAGCACCGGATGCTGTACCGGGTCCTGGTCCGGGGCGACCGGCCGTATTGACGAGAGTCGCCGCGCCGGATTTTCGAACTAGATCGAGTGTTGTGACGATAAAGGTGACGCGATGCGCAATCGGCTTTCCGAGCAATCCCGGTTTCAGATCCGGCCCTTGACCGAAACCCTGGCTGCCGAGATCACCGGGCTCGATCTTCGCGTGCCCCTGGATCGGACCACACGCGACGCGGTCTATCAGGCCTTTCTCGACCATCAGATTCTGGTGTTCCGCGATCAGGATCTGACCAAGGAGGAACAGGTCGCGTTCACCGAGCAATTCGGGACCTTGGAGCGTCATACACTGACCAATCGGGGCTCCACCGACTCGCCCTTCGTGCACATCGTCACCAACATGGATGCCGAGGGCCAGCTCACGGGCGCGTTCAAGTCGACAAGCTGGCATTCCGACAAGTCCTTTCGGCCGGAACCGTCCATGGCGACGATCCTGCACGCCCGCACCCTGCCGCCGAACGGGGGCGATACGGTCTTCGCAAACATGTACGCGGCCTACGAGGCGCTGGACGCGGCCGAGAAGGCCGAGATCAATGGCCTGAAGGTCGTTCATAGCTGGGAGTTGTCGCGCGAGAATATCGGCCGAAAACTGTCGCAGGCCGAAATCGACGACGCGCCGCCCTCGACCCATCCGCTTGCCCGGATCCATCCCGACACCGGCAGACGGGCCTTGTTCATGGGCATGCACGCCTCGCATCTTGAGGGCGGGAGCATCGAAGAGGGGCGGGCGCGGATCGAGGCGCTGGAGGCGCGGGCGACCCAGGATCGCTTTCTCTATCGCCATCACTGGCGCCAGGGCGATGTGCTGATGTGGGACAACCGGTGCCTGCTGCATCGCGCCGATCCGAATTTCGACGTCGCCCACCATCCAAGGGTTCTGCACCGGACCTGCCTGCGGGGCACGCCGACGCATTAAGGCAGGCGCCGGCGCGATGTGAACGGTCAGGCGACCGCGTCGCGGACGGCGAGATAAAGCGTTACAACCCCGATCACCGCCAGGATCAGCAAGGCGCCGTTCCGGAAATGCCGGTGCCCGCGTCCGGAAAAGAAACGGGCCCCGATCCAGGTGCTGGCGAAGTAGATCGGGAACAGCATCACGCTGATCAGGATGACATCCCGGGTGAAAAGGCCGTGCAGCCAGAGCGCGGGGATCGAACACACGGTAAGGGCGGTCACCGCGCCGATGACGTTCGAGCGCTGCTGATCCGTGCTGCCCGAGCGTGACAGCGCCACGGCAACCGCGGGCGGGCCGCCGACCCCCGCGGAGCCCTGGATCAGGCCCGAGATGATGCCCGCGGCCGTGAAGACACCGAAGCCGGCGCCGGGCGGCAGTTTCCATCCCTGGCGCAGCATTACCACCATCGCCAGCACGAAGGAGGAAATCAGGATCTTCATGGTCGCCGGCTCGCTGGCGATCAGGAACCAGGTGCCGATCGGCGCCGCGACGATCGAGGCGATGCCGAAGGGGATGACGAAGGCCCGCTCGGAATGGCGTATTGCATTGGGAAGAAGCTGAAACGTCGCGGGAAGTCCGCTCAAGGTCGCGATCGGGACCGCGGCCGCCGGGCCATAGACCGTGCTCAGCACCATCACGATGATCAGCGAGGCACCGAAACCGACGAAGCCGCGAATGAAACCCGCGAGAAACATCGTGCCGGCGACCAGCACGATCACGCCGGCCGGCTGGGCGGTGACGAGGTCTCGCAGCGCGTCCAGCATGATCCGGTGCTAGAGGATTTCGTAAACGTCGTAGACGGCGGCCTTGGGTTCCCTGCGTCCGACCCCCACCGCCAAGGTCCGGTTGAGCCAGTCATGCCCAGGGGAATCGGTTTCGAAGAAGAGGGCGGTTCTGAGATAGACATCCTCGTTCGCGACCGGTTCCTCGCGGGCGATGCGCGCCATCACCTCGGGCGCGGCGTGGCGGTATCCCCTGTACTGGATGAACAGGTGGTGGCCGCCGGCGATTTCGAGCGCCAGGCGCACATCCGGCTGCACCACGCCGTCGAAGCGGCGCAGCAACGCATCGGCACCGCCCTTCACCAAGCGCGCGTCGATCCTCGGACCCTTGAAATGGCCGCTCTCGAAATAGTCGATGCGCCGCATGTCTCCCATCGGGGTCGCCCCGAACATATGGCTGCCCGCGACATCGATCTTGAGTTCGCCGAGAAATTCTGTGCGGAGTTCCTGGGTCGCAAGCATGGGGCAATCCGAAAGGGAGTTTGAACTGGGGCCGTGGCCGCGAGGCGGCGCGCAGCGCCATCATCGGGCCGGCGGCGCGGTGGGTCCAGCCTGGAGTGCCGTCCGGCCTTTCACAGGGCGTAAAGTGTTTGCGCAGGCGCCCGGGACCAGGAAAAACTCGGCGATACAGCGATGCGACAGCCGCCGCGAGCCTGCCGAGCGCCAAGGAGGGTATACATGACGGATTATCGGGATGTCGTCCGTTTGGCGGGCGTCTTGGCGGAAGCGGTCGGCGGCGAGGCCGATGCGGCGGCGGTGTGGCCCATCTTGGACGCTGTTCTTGGCGAGGCGGTCGGTCACCGCCTGTTCACGGTGCTGATCCATGACGGCGGGAGCGGCACGGTCACCCGCTGCTATTCCAGCCGTCCGGAGGAATACCCCGTCCAGGGCTCAAAACAGATGGGGCCGACGCCCTGGGGCGATCTGCTGCTGGTCCGGGGTAAGCCGTTTCTCGGTATCGACGAGGCGGGAATCCGCTGGGCGTTTCCCGATCATGATCTGATCCTCTCCATGGGACTGGGCTCGGCGATCAATCTTCCCGTCAGGGTCGCGGGCCGGACGCTCGGCACCCTCAATCTCCTCCACGAAGCCGGACATTATCGCGGCGCGCATCTGGAAACCGGTGCCCTTTTCGCGGCGATCGTTGCGCCCCTGATGCAGGTTTCCGGATAGAAAAGATTCCGCGTTGCTTCATGCCGATGTGGTGTTGGGTTTGAGGACCGCGCCCTTTGTAATGAAACTTTCGACTTCGTTCTCGGAAAACCCAAGCTCTACCAGTATCTCTTTTCCATGCTGGCCCAGCAGCGGCGCCGGTCTCGGAACTTCTCCGGCGCCGATCGGCATGCGGGTCTGCAGAACCGTGCCGATGGTGGGATCAACCGTCTCCTGAAGCGTGCCCCGTGCCGCGACATGCGGGTCCGCGACCACGCCGTCGACCGCGAGCACCGGCGCGCAGGGAATACCGGCGGCGCGCAGGCGGGCAAGGACGGCATCGTTCGGGATTCCGGCGAGAACCGCCTCGATGATTTCGGTCAGTGCCGCACGGTTGGTCACCCGGGCCTTCATGTCCACGAAACGCGGGTCGCCCGGCAGTTCCTGAAGGCCGAGGGCGTCGCATAGCCGGAGCCAGAATCTCTCCGTCGAGGCGCCGATGAAGATCTGGCCGTCCCGGCCGTTGAACACTTGATAAGGCGAGAAGGTCGCCAGCGCCGAGCCGGTACGCGGCGGCACGACGCCGGTCTGGGAGTAGCGCGCGATCGCCTGGGACATCCAGGACATCGCCGACTCCATCAGGTTGAAGTCGAGATAGGCGCCCCTGCCGGTGCGGTCACGGGTGCGTAGCGCGTCGAGCACGCCGATCACCACATACATCCCGGTGCCCATGTCGATCATCGACGGGCCGACCCGAACGGGCGGGCGGTCCGGCTCGCCGGTTGCCGCCATGATGCCAGACATGGCCTGCGCCACCGCGTCATAGCCGCGCAGGTCCCGGTACGGTCCATCCTGGCCGAAGCCCGAGATCGAGGCGTAGATGATTGCGGGATTGAGCGCGCTCACGGCCTCATAGCCGTAGCCGAGCCGGGAAGCGGTTCCGGACGTGAAGTTCTCGACGAAAACATCGGCGCGATCGATCAGCTTGCGCATGATGACGCCGCTGTCCGGGTGCTTGAGGTCCAGGCAAATCCCGCGCTTATTCCGGTTCACCACCGCGAAGGTGGCGCCGCCGTTGCTGGGTCGGAAATGGTCGCCTCCGGGAGGCTCCACCTTGATCACGTCGGCGCCCAGTTCGGCCAACAGCATCGTTCCGAACGGCCCCGACAGCGCGTGGGTGAGGTCCAGGACGGTCATGCCTTTCAAGGAACCGGACAAGAGCGGTCTCCATACAGATAGCAGCTCGGGCACTTTCATCGATAAGAACCGGAAATAAAGAATGCGATCTCGGTTTCCGCCCGCAATGACCTGAGATCTGATTTTAAGATCTAGGATACCGTATCCCCGACATAGGTCGGGGTCGACGCCTGAGAAGGTGGCGGATGCGTGATAGCGGATCAATTCGGACGGCGTATGAGTTGATCATCTATCTGTCGTGTCCGCAGGTCTCAGGCGTCGGCCCCGACCTACGTCGGGGATACGCTGCTTGTTAAGATGGGTATCGACCCGCTGAAAGTGTTGTCGCTGGATCTCCCCAAGCATGAGCAACAGCGCTATCGTTACGCAAGTCCGTCGGAGGAGAGCCGCGATGAATATCGAGAGCCCGGCGCGCACCGTGAGCGGGATGGTGGATGAAAGCGGTGGTGTGTTCCGTGTCGCGCGGGACGCCTATACCGATCCGGCGGTTTTCGAAGCCGAGATGGCGGTGATTTTCGAGGGCGGGTGGATCTATGTCTGCCACGAAAGCCAGATCCCCAATCACGGCGACTATTACGCGACCCAGGCCGGTCGCCAGCCGATCTTTTTGATCCGTCAGGCCGATGGCGGTATCGGTGGCTTCATCGATGCCTGCGCCCATCGCGGCGCGGTGCTCACCCGGGCCCGGCGCGGAACCATGAAAACGATCATGTGCCGCTTCCACGGCTGGTGCTACGACACCAACGGCGCCTGCACCCTGATCAAGAACGAGGCGGGCGGGTGGCCACACGGCGTGGACCGGGGCCGTTTTTCGCTGCGGGCGATCCCCAGGGTCGAGAGCTACAAGGGGTTCGTCTATGCCTCGCTGTCCGATGCGGTGCCGACCCTGGCCGAGGCGCTGGGCGAATCCCGCGCCTTTATCGATCTGATCGCCGATCAGTCCCCGGACGGCATGGAAATCGTGCCCGGCAACCAGTCCTACATGATCAACGGTAACTGGAAGCTGCAGGCCGAGAACGGTGTCGACGGCTATCACGTCTCGACGGTGCACCGGGTCTTCGCCCGCGCCGTCGCCAAACGCGAGGCGATGGGCGACAAGGGCGAGATGCGCAAGACCGAGGCGGCGCGCATCACCGGACAGGTAGAGACAGGCGTCTATGACCTCGGCGGCGGCCACATGCTGCTCTGGGCCCAGCGGGGTAACCCGGAAGTCGCGCCATTGGCGGAGAAACTCGACTGGCTGAACGCGACCTACGAGGAAAGCAAGGTTGACTGGATGCTGGGCAAGGGGCGCAACCTGTTCCTGTTCCCCAATGTCTTCCTGATGGACCAGTCCTCGACCCAGATCCGGGTGCTGATCCCCCATGCGGTGGACCGGACCGAGGTCCGCACATACTGCATCGCGCCCAAGGGGGAGAGCCGCAAGGCGAGGGCGGCGCGGCTGCGCAAGTTTGAGGATTTCTTCATGGTCACCGGCATGGCGACGCCGGACGACATGGCTGCGCTGGAGGATGTCCAGCGCGGGTCAAACGGCCGGCTCGCGCCCTGGAACGAGATGGACCGGGGTGTCGCCAAGTCGATCCCCGGCGCCGATGCCGCGACCGCCAGCCTCGGGGCGAGGCCGGTGACCTCGAACCCGGACTGGGACAGCGAGACGCTCTATCACGGCTTCTACCGGCAATGGGCGGCGGTGATGCGGTGACGGCATCCTCTTTCCGTCGTCGTCCCGGCGCAGCCGGTAGAGATTCTCACCGCATTTTTACGTCGCCCTGCCTTTCGCCAGGGCGACGGTTAACAAGAGCGAAGATGTGGCATCAGGTTCTTATGTATTAGATTAATTAAATGTCTTAACGGGCAGATAATATGAAAAAATTAGAAATGTCGGAATCTCTCCTCTACCTCGAAGCCGACCTCCTGGACCGCCAGCGCTGGGCTGAGTGGTCGGCGCTCTATGTCGATGATTGCGTGATCTGGGTGCCGGCCTGGGACAGCGAGGAAGAGCTTGTCGAGGATCCGGAAATCTCGGTCAACATGATGTATCTGGTGGGCAAGCCGGCTCTGGAGGCGCGATTGCATCGGATCGCCTCCGATGACGCCTACGCATCGTTGCCGCTCGCCCGGACCTCCCACGCGGTCACCAATATCCGCATCGTCGAGGATCGCGGCGGCGAGATCGACGTCTCCTCCAAATTCACCGTCCTGTCGCTGGAGCCCCGGCGCGGCAAGTCCTGGCGCGGCGGCTGGTACGACCACACCCTGGTCGAAAGGGACGGTAACCTGCTGATCAAATGTAAGAAGATCACCTTGCTGGAAGGCGTGATCGACGGCACCGTGGACCTTTATCAGATCTGAGTGTCCGAGTGCCGCGATCCTTCCAGGCGGATGCGGCGTTACAGACAGGTGATCCTTGGCCGACAGCGCCACTCCGTCCTTGCCAATACAGCGGTGAGCGGACAAGCTTAGGGTGAGTATCCGTAGCCATTCCGTGCGATGGCCGCGCCCGATAGCGGGGCATGGGCCGAGGGGCCGGGGTGGATCATCCAGCTACCGAAGAGGGTTCGACAATGGCGAGCAGCGGCAAGCAATACAAATGGATCGGCACGCGTCCGGTGCGCCCCGACGGCGTGGACAAGGTTACCGGCCGGGCCAAATACGGCGCGGACTATGCCTTCCCCAACATGCTGGTCGGCAAGGTGCTGCGCAGCCCGCACGCCCATGCCCGGATCCGCTCCATCGACACCTCCGCCGCCGAAGCCATGCCCGGCGTGAAGGCCGTCGTGACCGCGAAGGACTTTCCGGATCAGGATTTCGCCTATATCGGCCCGGAGCGGGTCGCGGTGAACTTCTACCATGTCACCCGCAACATCATGGCGCGCGAAAAGGCGCTGTATGAGGGCCATGCCGTTGCCGGCGTCGCCGCGACGACGGCCGAAATCGCCGATGCGGCGATGCGGGCGATCAAGGTCGACTACGAGGTGTTGCCGAGCGTGATCGACGTGATGGAAGCCGCCGCCGACGGCGCGCCGCTGCTGCACGAGGACATGATCACCCGAGGCGTCGAGCCGGCGCCGACCAAGCCGTCGAACGTCTCCAAGGTCGTGAATTTCGGAATCGGCGACGTGGAGGCCGGTTTTGCGGCCGCCGACGAGATCGTCGAGATGGAGTTTGATACGGCTGCCGTCCACCAGGGCTATATCGAGCCGCATGCCTGCACCGCGCGCTACAACGAGGATGGCCAGGGCGAGATCTGGTCGTCCAGCCAGGGCCATTTCGTGGTCCGGGCGCTGACCGCCAAGCTGACCGGCATGCGGGCGGCGGATCTGCGCGTGCATCCGGCGGAAATCGGCGGCGGATTTGGGGGCAAGACCGTCGTCTATCTTGAGCCGGTGGCGCTGATGCTCTCCAAGAAGGCCGGTCAGGCGGTCCGCGCGGTGATGACCCGCGACGAGGTGTTCAAGGCCTCGGGCCCGACCTCGGGCGGCGCCATGACCATCAAGATCGGCTGCACCAAGGACGGCAAGATCACCGCCGCCCAGGGCATCTACTACATCCAGGCCGGCGCCTTCCCGGGATCGCCGGTGATCAATTGCTGCCTCTGCTGTTTCGCGCCCTACGCGATCGAAAACCAGAAGGCGATCGGCTACGACGTTGTCAGCAACCGTCCGAAAGCGGCGGCCTACCGGGCGCCGGGCTCGCCGATTTCAGCCTTTGGTGTTGAGAGCGTGCTCGACGTGCTGGCCAAGAAGATCGGCATGGATCCGCTCGCTTTCCGGCTCAAGAACGCGGCGATCGAGGGGACCAAGACGATCATGGGCTCGCCGCATCCGAGCTTCGGTTTCGCGGAAACCGTCGAGGTGCTGCAGACCCATGAACATCTGAAGCAGCCGCTCGGACCGAACCAGGGGCGCGGTGTCGCCTCGGGCTATTGGTTCAATGGCGGCGGCGAGTCCAGCGCCACCATGCATCTGAATGCCGACGGCACCGCCGTGGTCGCGACCGGCAGCGTCGATGTCGGCGGCTCGCGGGCGTCGATGGCGCTGATGGCGGCGGAAACCCTCGGCATCGACTATGACAAGGTCCGCGCGATCGTCGCCGATACCGCCAATGTCGGCTATACCCATGTGACCGGCGGCAGCCGTGTGACCCTGGCGACCGGCGCGGCGGTCATCAAGGCGGCGGACGCCTGCATCGACGAGCTTCGCAAGCGCGCCGCGCTGATGTGGGACGTCGATGTCGAAGGCGTGATCTGGGAAGATGGCCACGCCAAGCCGGCCAGCACCAATGTCGGTGATTTCGAGCCGATGTCGCTGGCCGAGATCACCGCGAAAGCCGCCCAGACCGGCGGGCCGATCGGTGCCGCAGGGCAGGTGAACGCGGGCGGCGTCTCGCCGGGCCTCGCGACCCATGTCGTCGATGTCGAGGTCGATCCCGAGACCGGCAAGGTCACGATCCTGCGCTATACGGCATCCCAGGATGTCGGCCGGGCGATCCATCCCTCCTATGTCGAGGGGCAGATCCAGGGCGGCGTTGTCCAGGGCATCGGCTGGGCGCTGAACGAGGAGTATATCTACGGCAAGGACGGCAAGCTGCAGAACGCCGGCTTCCTCGATTACCGGATCCCGGTGGCCTCGGACGTGCCGATGGTCGAGGCCGTCATGGTCGAGAAGCCGAATCCGAACCACAAATACGGCGTCAAGGGCGTCGGTGAGGTGAATATCTGCCCGCCCATGGCCGCGATCGCCAACGCGATCGAGAACGCCACCGGCGTGCGGCTGCAAAGCCTGCCGATGTCGCCGCCCCGGGTTCTGGCCGCGCTGGATGCCGCCAGGATGCCCGAGGCCGCCGAATAGGCGTCGGGCATGATCAAACCCAAGGTCCGGGTGGTGCTCGCGCATAGCCTCAGTCGCCAGTATACCGGCGGCAAGACCGAATATGAGGTCGAGGCGAGCCGGGTGCGGGACATCCTCCGGGCCTTGGAAGAACTGCATCCGGGCATCCGCGAGCATCTTGAGGAAGAAACCGCGGTTTCCATCGACGGCATGATCTACGACGACGCCTATCTGCAGGAGGTGAACGAGAACACCGAGGTGTTCTTCATTCCCAAGCTCGACGCCGGATGACCGACGGAAACCACGATATCGCGGGTTTCAGGACCGCCGCCTACGCGTCGGAGGCGTGAGGGTTCAGAGGTCGCGATCGATGGTTTGTGCAGTCCGCTCCGCCGCAATCTTCTTTCGGCGCCCCGCGCTTGATGCGGGGCCGACGCCTGAAACCTTCGACGGGACGGGTCGCGGAGCGCGGTTACCAACATGTCGTGTGGAAACAACGACTAAAATGATCCCCAGCGCGTCACGTGGACTCGCCTCGGGCGTCGATCCCGCATCAAGTGCGGGATGACGGTGCAAAAATGGGTAGTCTTTCGATCTCGATCGGAGAGCAGTGGAGTTCGTCATGTCGGCGACATATTTCGGATATTTCCTGGCCGCGCTGGTGATCGGCTGCGGCGCGCCGCTGCAGGCCGGAATCAATGCCAGCCTGGCGCGGGTCCTGGGGCACCCGCTGCATGCCGCCGCGACAAACACCATCGTCGCCGCCATGGCGGTCCTGGTGGTCATGGCTCTGCTCAGGGTGCATCCGCCGAGCTTCAAGGCCGCGATGGCGGCGCCCTGGTGGGCATGGTGCGGCGGCCTGATCGGCGGCTTCGCGGTGTTCGGGGCGCTCTATTTCGCCCCTCGCATGGGGGCGGCGGCCTATGTTTCGGTGACGATCATGGGGATCATGGCATCCTCGCTGCTGATCGACCATTTCGGCATCGCCGGATTTCAGATCCACGCCCTGACCCTGCCCAAGCTCGCGGGGGCGGCTCTGGTGGTCGCGGGCATGGCGATCATCCAATTCAACCGATAGGGGACGGCAATGCCAGCCAATGCGGTAGCTGCGGATGCCCAGACCGATCCCGTGGTCGGAGTCGAGGCCTTGATCGCAGCTAGTCCCGAGGTGGAATCGAGCGCGGTGATCGTCGGGTACAACTGGACCCTGGTCGAGGGGCCACTGGGTGTCGGGCTGGTCACCACGCCGGCCAAGGGGGTCGAGGGCGCCCATTCGACGCCGGAGACCGGGCGGTACACCGGACGTTCGCTAAAGGCGCTCGCGGAGCTTGCGCGCTCCCAGAACCCGTATGAACGGGCGATCGGCTGCGCGGCGATCAATGCCGGGATCAACCGTTTCGATCTGGAGGGGCCGCGCGGCAACGGTCTTGAACCGATGGAGGAAATAGCGGGCTCGACCGTCGTGATCGGGCGTTTCCCGAAACTGGACGAGAAGCTTCCCGGTGCGATCGTCCTGGAACGCAATCCCGGCCCGGGCGATCTGCCGGCTGACGCCGCCCCGGAAGTGATTCCGGGATGCGCACGCCTGATCATCACCGCGACGACTTGGGTGAATGCCAGCCTTGCGGGTCTGTTGCGGCTTGTCGATGGCGCCCATGTCAGCTTGATCGGTCCCGGCACGCCGCTGTCGCCGGTCCTACTGGATCACGGCATCCATCGCCTGTCGGGGTTCGTGGTCACGGACCCGCCCGCGATGCGCCGGGCCATCGCCGAAGGCGCCGGCGTCCGCCAGTTTCGCCATCTCGGCCGGGATGTGAATCTGTTCGCTTGACGAGGGGGCGCCAATGCGGCGCCCATCGGGGCTTCGGTCTATTCAACCCGGCAGGCGATCTGCTCCTGTCCGTCGAAGACCACGAGGGTCTGGCCGACCTGCATGGTCACCCAGCAATCGTCCCATTGCTTGCGGCTCTTCGCTTCCACCTGGACGGTCTTGGACTTGGAGACGAACTCGATCCGCTCTTCCTTGCCCGACGTGACGGGCCGCACCTCTTCCTTCCACAGTTTCAGGCGGACACGGGCCTCGGTGGAGGAATCGTTTCGGACAAGGATGAAGTCCTTCTTCGGACCCTTGGCCTGCTTGTCCTCGCCGAAACAGCCGCCGAGCGCCAGCGGCGAGATCAAGCACAGACACAGAAACCAAGCGCGAAATTGCGCCATTCCGAAGCCCTCCCGAGGATGCGATCGCCAATGATCCCGGCCACACCCTTCCTCTGTCAAGGGGAGGCGGGAACGGCGGGCTGATGATCGTGGCAGGCCGCCGGCGATGCGGCGGTCTATCCGAGGGCGCGGCGCTTAGCGGGGCGTCAGGCGGCGTCCTGGGCGCCTTGGGGGTCCCGCAAGACATAGCCTCGGCCCCAGACCGTGGCGATGTAGTTTTCTCCGCCAGAGGCGGCGGCAAGCTTTTTGCGGACCTTGCAGACGAAGACGTCGATGATCTTGAGCTCGGGCTCGTCGATGCCGCCATAGAGATGGTTGAGGAACATGTCCTTGGTCAGGGTCGCGCCCTTGCGCAAGGTGAGAAGCTCGAGAACACCGAATTCCTTACCCGTCAGGTGCACCGGAACGCCGTTCACCGAGACGGCTTTTTCCGCGAGATCCACTTTCAGGCCGCCGAGCGCGACCACGGAACTCGCATGGCCTTTCGAGCGGCGGACAATTGCCTGGATACGCGCGATCAGCTCGCGCCGGTCGAAGGGCTTGGTCACGTAGTCGTCGGCGCCGAAGCCCAGCCCCTTTATCTTGTTATCGAGTTCCGCGAGGCCAGAGAGAATCAGGATCGGGGTCTCGACCTTGGCGTCGCGCAGGCGGCGCAGCACCTCGTAGCCGTCCATGTCGGGCAGCATCAGGTCCAACAGGATGATGTCGTAGTCATACAGCCGGCCGACCTCCAAGCCGTCCGCGCCGAGCTCGGTAATATCGACCACGATTTTTTCCGACTTCAGGATGAGCTCGATGCTCCGTGCCGTGATCGGATCGTCCTCGACGATAAGCGCGCGCATGACATCGGCCTCCCTGTCAACGCATTGAGTTTAACCTAGGGAGATAATGGTGAACAAAATATTAATAACCTCCCGCTCCCGGTAACACTCAGGGGAGCGCGCGAGGGTACCGGTAAACACAGACCACGTTGCCGGCGCCGGAAAGTGGTAAACTGGCGCCGTCGACAATGAACAGTGGCGCACCGGGAGGTTGCCGGACCTCCGCAGTGGTGTGCGTACGGGGGTTCGTTACATGGTCGGTATCATCGGAAACCTTGCGGCCGATATAGAGAAGATTCCCGAGTTCCGGCTCTACGGCCGTGTTACCGCCGTCCAGGGAATGATGGTCGAGATCGGCGGGGTTGAGCGCGCGCTCTCGATCGGAGATCGCATTCATTTGCAACGCCGTCGCGGCGAACGGGTGAGTTGTGAAGTGGTCGGGTTCCGGGACGGCAGCGCGCTTGCCATGCCGTTCGGGGAGTTGGAGGGAATCGGTATCGGCAGCCGGGCGGAAATCGAGGACGCCGACCCCGTGGTCTATCCCGGCGAGGCGTGGCTCGGGCGCGTGGTGAACGCGATGGGAGAGCCGATCGATGCCAAAGGCAGCCTTAGCGACGGCCCCAAGGCCTACCCGATTCGCGCTTCTCCGCCGGCCGCGCATACCCGCCGGCGGGTCGGCGGCAAGCTCGATCTCGGGGTGCGGGCGATCAACACCTTCACGACGGTCTGCAAGGGCCAGCGCATGGGGATCTTTGCCGGTTCCGGCGTCGGCAAGTCGATGCTGATGTCGATGATCGCGCGCTTCACGAATTCGGAGGTGAACGTCATCGGCCTGGTCGGCGAGCGCGGGCGCGAGGTCCAAGAATTCGTTCAGGACTATCTGGGCGAAGAGGGGCTGGCGCGTAGCGTTATCGTGGTCGCGACATCGGACGAGTCTCCCCTGATGCGCCGTCAGGCCGCCTATATGACCCTCACTGTCGCCGAAGCCTTCCGCGACGCCGGCAAGACCGTCATGTGTATGATGGACAGCGTGACCCGTTTCGCCATGGCCCAGCGCGAGATCGGGCTGGCGACGGGAGAACCGCCGGCCTCCAAGGGCTATACGCCCACGGTGTTCGCCGAATTGCCGAAGCTGCTGGAACGCGCCGGGCCCGGGCCGGACGAGGGCACGATTACCGGACTGTTCACCGTGCTGGTCGAGGGCGACGACCATAACGAGCCGATCGCCGACGCGGTGCGCGGTATCATTGACGGCCATGTGGTGCTTGACCGGTCGATCGCGGATCGCGGGCGCTATCCGGCGATCGACGTGCTGCGCAGCGTCTCGCGGATGATGCCGGACTGCAATACCGCCGCCGAGAACGAGATCGTCACCCGCGCGCGGGCCCTCATGGCGGCCTATGAAGGAATGGCCGACATGATCCGCCTCGGCGCCTACCGGCGTGGCAGCGATCCGAGGATCGACGAGGCGATCCGTTACTATCCGGCACTGGAAAAGTTTCTGTCTCAAGGCACGAACGAAAATGCCGAACTCGACGCCGGTTACGCCGCTCTCACCTCGATTCTCGATATGATCGGTCCCGACGACGAAGATGACGGACCGCTGGACATGGACGGCCAGGATGATGTCGAGATCATGGCGGAACACGACACGGAACCGCTGGGATGAAGCGGGTCGTTAGCGGGCGGAACACGCGTCGATGAGCCAGTACGATCAACTCGTGCGTCTGCGTGAATGGGAACTCGACGAAAAGCGCCGGGCGCTTGCCGAGGTCCAGGCCGAGGTCGACGCCTTGATCCACAAACGCCAGGCCCTTGAAGACGAGGTCGAACGGGAGAAGGGGATCGCCTCGACCTCTCTGGAAGCCTCCATAAGCTACAACGCGTTCGCCAACTCGGTAATTTTGCGCCGCGAAGCGATCGCCGCCGAGATCGAGGAACGGCAGGAAGCCGTGGACGAGGCGAGCCGGCTGATGCTGGAAGCCTTCCAGGAACTGCGGAAAGCGGAAATCGTCCGCGACGAGTACGACGCGCAGGAACGCTTGAAGGAAACACGGCGCGAGCAGAGCGAACTGGACGAGATCGCCCAGACACTGCACCGGCGCAAGATGCGTTAGACCCGCGCCAGGCCTGCCTTCAGGCGGGTTTGTTCGCCGCCTCCAGGGCGCGGGCTTTGACCTGGGTCACCGTCGCCATGGTCACCACCAGCATCACCGCGCAGGAATAGAAGACCCAGTCCGCGGCGCCCTGGTCCATGACGATTCCAAGCGCAAGCGGCATCAGCGACGAGCCGAGATCGAGCCCGGAATAGACGAAGCCGAAAATCCGGCCGGTTGCGCCTTTCGGCGTTGCCTTGCGTACCAGCATGTCGCGGGACGGTCCGGTGGTGCCGGAAAAGAAGCCGGACAACGCCAGGACCGGAAGCAGAAGGGCGGAGGAGATTCCCTGGCTGCCGATCACCACCAGGACGATGGCGGCAAGGGCGACACCGGCCATCGCGATGATGTCGTGCCGGTCGGTGCGGTCCGCGAGCACACCGCCCGCGAAAATTCCAGCCGCGGCGCCGACAAGGAAAGCTGTCAGCGCGGCGGTCGCGGCGGAGTATTCGATCGCGTACAGTTGCTGCATCGCCGAAACGCCGAACGCCTGTATCCCGATCAGCGAGGCCGCGAGGAAGGCGAAATACAGGAAGCACGCGATGATCGTCGGGTTCAGCAGCAACTTGATGTTGTGCACGATGGTCTCGCCGCAGCCCGGCGCGCGGGCGGGTGCCGGTGGCGCTTCCTTCCCGCTGTCATCCTCGCTCAATTCTGCGCCCCAGATCAGGAAGGCGGCGACGATGGCGAGGCCGACCATGCCGGCGGCGATCGCGGCGACCCGCCAGTCGCTCAAGACGGTGATGGTGCCGACGAAAGCGGGCGCGACCGCCCAGCCGAGATTGCCGCACAGACCGTGCGTCGCATAGGCGCGTCCCAGACGCGGGGGGCTGACCTTGCTGGTCAGGATCGACAGGTCGGCCGGGTGGAAAACACTGTTGCCGAGGCCGGCGCTGACGGACAGAACCATCAGCATCCAATACTGCGTGGTGAAGCCGTATCCGATCACGCTGATCGAGAGCAGCGACAGTCCGGCAAGCAGAACCAGGCGGGCGCCGAAGCGGTCGACCAGAAAACCGGCGGCGGTTTGGGCGAAGCCCGACGCGGCATAGAAAAGCGTCGTCAGCAACGCGAGCTCGGTGTAGCTGACGCCAAACTCGGATTTCAGGATCGGGAACAGCGGCGGCAGGATCAGATGGAAGAAGTGGCTGGCGGCATGCGCCGAGCCGACCAATCCCATGACCTTGAGATCGCGCCCGAGAGGAGCGGTGGTGACGGACATGGAGTTGCTATAGAGGGCTTGGGAATGCTTGGCAATCGTTTGCGCCCGGCCAGCGCCGTTGCCGTCAAGATTTCAGAGGTGTGTTGCCGGCGTCGCCTTGGAAGGCTCTTACCTTAGTTTCCTGCCTGTATCGCGTTGCGGATCGCGATGGCATCGAGAATTTCCTCGACCGGCTGACTGACCTCGACATCCTTGCCGTTGCTGAAATGCACAATACAGCCGTCGCCGGAAGGCGTGATCGCCGTCGCCCAAGCCAGGTTGATGAATTTCGGTCCTACGCCCGCCGCTGAAACTTGAATCCAGTCGGAATCCAAAATCGCCTCCTTGTTTTGCGATGTCCATATAAGGCACTTGCCGCTGAATGGGTAGTGCTGATCGCTCTTGGCGCCGCTCGCGACGGCTCACCGGCGGATCATGGCGGTCTTTCGAAGTCGGCGCGCGCAGGCTACGATATCCGCCTTCAGATGGCTTGGAGCCGGGAAAATGCCGTTTATTACCTCCGCCGACGATGCGCGGGCCGCCCGCAAGCCCATAGAGGTCCAGGGACGCACCTACTATCTCAGCCCTTATGTCGGCAGCGCCCCGATCCGGGGCCGCTACGAGCCGGGTAACGAGGCCAATGACGACGGCATGCCCCAGGGATTTCTGGTCGAGCAGCCGGCGCGCGCCGTGACGCCGCCGCATTTCCACGACCACGAGCAGTTTCAGGTGATCGTCGGCGGTGGCGGGTTCATGGGCAAAAAGGCCGCGCGGCCGCTTGCGGTTCACTATGCCGGTGGGCACACGCCTTACGGTCCCGTTACCGCGGGCGAGGAGGGGATCGATTACTTCACGCTCCGCTCGCGCTGGGATGCCGGGGCCAAGTACATGCCGGCGTCGCGGGATCGGTTGAAACCGGTGAAGCGCAAGCATCGGCTGGCCGCCGACATCGCGGTCCCGCAAGGCGAGGAACTCAAAAGCTTGAAAACCGTCGGACACGCTGAGGTTTTGGCGCCGATTGAGGACGGGACTTGTGCCTATCTCTACAGCCTGGGTGCGGGCGCGACGGCGACACTGGAAACCCCGGTCACTGCGGGCGGCCAGTATGCGATCCTGGTTGCCGGGTCGGCGGTCGAGGAAGGACGCGTCCTGCCGCGGCTGTCGGGGCTTTACCGGTACAGGAACGAGGCGCCGCTGAAGGTAACCGCGGGCGAAGACGGCGCGGCGGTTCTGCTGATGCAATTCTCCAAGGACGATCCCGCGTGACCCGACAACCGCCGCCGCGCGGTTTTCCGGACAGTGAATTCGAAGCCCGCGTTGCGAAAGCCCAAGCGGCGATGGCCGAGGCCGGCATTGCCGCGCTGCTGCTGACCACCGAGCCCGAGGTCCGCTATTTCTCCGGCTTCATGACTCCGTTCTGGCAAAGCCCGACGCGACCGTGGTTTCTGGTGATCCCGAGCGCGGGCCGGCCGGTTGCCGTGATCCCCGAGATCGGCGCGGAGCGCATGGCGGCGACCTGGATCGAGGATATCCGCACCTGGCCGGCGCCTCGACCGGCGGATGACGGGATCAGCGAACTCGCCGGGCTTTTGAGGGAACTCACGAGAACCGGAGGCGCGGTGGGTCTGCCGATGGGCCATGAAAGCCTGCTGCGGATGCCGCTTGCCGATTTCAACGCGCTCGGCCAGAGGTTGCCCGCTGTCGATTTCGTCGACGCGAGCCCGATCGTCCGGGCGCTTCGGATGGTCAAGTCGGAGGCTGAAATCGATAAGATCCGCCATGTCTGCGGATTGGTTTCGGATGGTTTCGAAGGGCTGGGCGCGATCGCGCGGACCGGTGATGTGGAGCGCGAGATCTTCCGCGCGTTTCGGATCGATCTGCTAAGCCGCGGCGCGGACGACGTACCGTATCTGGTCGGCGGCTCGGGGCCGGGCGGTCCGGTCGAGGTGATCGGCCCGCCGATGGATCGTATCGTCGCGCCGGGCGACGTTCTGATGATGGATACCGGCACGGTCTTCGACGGGTATCACTCGGATTTCGACCGGAATTGCGCTTTCGGCCATGCCGAGGACGCAGCGCGGCGCGCCTATGACGTGGTCTATCGGGCGACCGAAGCCGGGCTGGCGGCGGCGCGCCCCGGGGCGACGGCAGCGGATCTCTGGGCGGCCATGGCGGCCGTGCTTGATGCCGGCGGCTCGAGCGGCAACGCCGTCGGTCGCCTTGGGCACGGGCTGGGCATGCAGCTTACCGAGCAGCCGTCGAACATGCCGGGGGACGAGACCGTCATGGTTCCGGGCATGGTGATGACGCTGGAGCCGGGGATGACCTACAGCGACGGCCGGGTGATGGTCCATGAGGAGAACCTGGTGATCCGGGACGGGCCGCCGGAACTACTTTCCCGGCGGGCGCCGGCCGAGCTGCCGGTTATCGCCTGACCCCGTTATTCTTGATCAGGTCCCCGAAGGCATCGGCGGGAACCGGACGCGACAGCCAGTAGCCCTGGCCGTAGTCGCACCCCGCTTCGGCCAGGAAATCCGCCTCGTCCTTGGTTTCTATGCCTTCGGCGACGACCGTCAGGTTCAGCTCCTTGGCCATGCGCACGGTCGACGTGACCATCGCCTGTTTCTGCGGGCTGTCGCAGATCCCCGTGACGAAGGAGCGGTCGACCTTGAGTTCTGTGAAGGGCAGCATGCCGAGCTGCTCCAGGGACGAAAACCCGGTCCCGAAATCGTCGATCGACAGACCGAAGCCGAGCATGCGCAACCGGCTGGTATTCTCAAGCGAGCGCCTGAAGTCCCGGGCGATCTCGCTCTCCACGATTTCGAACGTGATGTCCCTGGGATTGACGTCGGCGGCCTTGACCTGCCTATGCAGTTCCGCGCCGAAGGTAAGGTCGTCCAGGCTTTCCGGCGACAGGTTGACCGAGATATGCGGGCGCAGATCGGCGCTGTTCCATTCGCGCATGGCCTCCAGTGTGGCGCCGGACAACGCGAGGGTGGCCTCGGTGATCAGGCCTTGCGAGACCAGACCGGGCATGAACTGCATCGGCGTGAGGACCTGTCCATCGCCGAGATCGAGGCGGATCAAGGCCTCGGCGGCGGCGAGGCGGTTGTCTTCGAAACGCAGCTTGGGTTGGAAATACGGTTTGAACAGATGGTCCGCGAGGCAGCGCTCGAAATCGAGGTCCGCCCTGTCGTCGGCCGGTCCCAGGACTGGACCGATGTCGGCATCGATCTGGTGCAGCAGGGCTTCGAGCGCGCTTCGGGTAAGCGGCTTTTCCAGGCAGCCAAGCACGCGCAGGCCATAGGCGGTGCCCATCCTGCTGACGCTTTCCAGGATTTCGGCCTTGTGGGAACTGTTGATGATCAAGGCTGGTGACGGGTCGATGTCGGACAGGCGGCGAATGAATTCCATGCCGTCCATCTTGGGCATTTCCAAATCGCAGATCACCAGGTCCACCTCTGAACCCCGGCTCTGGATGATATCCAGCGCATGGGCGCCGTCATCGGTCTCGATCACCTCTCCCACGCTCAGAATGCGCAAGATCCGCGAGGCGATCTGACGTTGGATTGGCTCATCGTCGACGACCAGTGCCGTGAGTGCCTCGTACATGCGGCGGTTCGGTTATCCAGGGGTGAAAAGATGGCATTTTAGCAAGGATTTATGGATATGTCTGCCAAACATCAGGGATCGGGAAACAGTGCTGCCGAAGTGTCTTCACTTGCGGAGATTCGGCAAATCATGCTGGTCTCGGTTCGGGGTGACGGACGCGGCGCGAGTGCCGGACGAGGAGCGGATGCGGGTTGGGATCGAAGTCGGGGGTACGTTCACGGATCTTGTGGTCGTGGAGGAAGGCGGCGTCCGCACCGCGAAGGTTCCCAGCACGCCGGCGAATCCCGATGTCGGGGCCCTGAACGCGATCGACGCCGCCGGTATAGATCCGAGGGCGATCTCGGAACTGGTGCACGGCTCGACCGTTGCGACCAATGCGGTGCTGGAGCGCAAAGGCGCCCGGGTCTGCCTGTTCGTTACGAAAGGCACGCGCGATATCCTGCTGCTGCAGCGCCATGACCGCGCATCGATCTATGACTTGCGCTATCGCAAGCCCGATCCCGTCGCGCCGCGCCGGGACACGTTCGAGATTGACGAGCGCCTGTCCTTCGACGGCTCGGTCGTGCGTGCATTGGATGAGCGGGCCGCCGAGACACTGGTGCGATCGGTTCTGCGGGACGGCGTTTATCAGGCTGTCGCCATCTGTTTTCTCCATTCCTATGCCAATCCCGCCCATGAGGAGGCTCTCGCGCGAATCGTCCATGCCGTCGCGCCGGACTTGACGGTCACCTGTTCGAGTGAGGTGACCCGGGAGTTCCGTGAGTATGAGCGGGCATCGACGACGACGCTCGCGGCCTATGTGCAGCCGGTGATCGCCGGCTATGTGACCCGGTTCTCCGAGGGGCTGGCGGCGCGCGGGTTCAAGGGCCGCTTCAGCATCATGCAGTCCAATGGCGGGCGGATGCCGGCCGAGGCGATGGCCCGCAATGCCATCGCCGCCCTGTTCTCGGGTCCGGCGGCGGGCGTTGTCGGCGCGGTTCGGGGTGTCGCCGGCGCCGGCTACCGCGATCTCATCACCCTGGATATGGGTGGCACCAGCACCGATGTCGCCTTGATCGCGGACGGGGAGCCGGAACTCGCGGCGATGACCAGGATCGACGGCCTGCCGGTCAAGACCCCTGTGGTCGACATCGTGACCGTCGGGGCCGGCGGCGGCTCCATCGCCTGGGCCGATGACGGTGGTCTGCTCCGCGCCGGGCCGAGGTCCGCGGGCGCCACGCCGGGGCCGGCATGCTATGGCCGGGGCGGTGATCTACCGACGATCACCGACGCGCATCTGATCCGTGGCACCTTGCGGCCGGACACTTTCCTGGGCGGACGCATGACGGTGGATGCGGGTGCCTCGCGCCGGGTCTTCGCGCCGCTGGCGGAGCGTTTCTCCCTCTCGTTGGAGGAGATCGCCGACAGTGCGATCCGCCTTGCCGAAGCCAATATCGTGCGGGCGATCCAGCAGGTTTCAACCGAGCGCGGGCGCGATCCGAGGGACTATGTCCTCGTTCCGTTCGGCGGCGCCGGGCCGCTGCATGCGGCACGGGTGGCCGAGGATCTCAATATCGCCACCGTGGTGGTGCCGCCGAATGCCGGGGTCCTGTCGGCGGCGGGGCTGCTGTTGTCCGACCATGTCCACTACCGCGCGCGTACCCGGCGATTGCGGGTCACCGAAGAAACCATGGCGGAGATCCGCGCGACGGTGGAGGAACTGCAGACCGAAGCCGCCGACTATCTCGCCTCTCTCGGCATCGAGGCGGACGCACGCTTCGATCGGATCCTCGAGATGCGGTATGTCGGCCAGGCCTTCGAGGTCTCCGTCGGTCTCGCGGACCGGGACCTCAAGGATCTGAGCGCCGACGGTCTCGCCGACCTGTTCGCCGAGGCGCATCGCCGGATCTTCGAGTTCGCCAAGCCGCACGGCGATCCGATCGAGGTGGTTTCCTTCCGTGTCGGTGCCAAGGCGCCCCCGCCCGACGGCCTCGCACAAACGGTGACGCCCGGCGGGATACCGGCAAAGGCCGGGCGGGTGAAGATCGTCGAGCGCGGCGAGACGCTCGACGCTGCGCTTCTGACCCGCGCGGGACTGGCGGGGACGGGCTCGGCCGGTCCGGCGCTGGTCGAGGACGGGAGTTCGACGATCTACGTACCTCCAGGATGGTCCGCCAGCCTGGATCAAGCGGGCAACGTGATCATGAGCAGGGAGAGCGAGAATGATCGTTTCACCGGTTGATCAGGCCGTCATCACCCGGGCGCTGATCGCCGCCGCAGACGAAATGGGGGTGAAGCTCATCCGCTCGGCGCATTCGCCCGTGGTGCGCGAGGCCCAGGACTGTTCCGCCGCGATCATGGACCGCAAGGGCCGGGTCGTCGCCCAGGCGGATCTGATCCCGATCCAGCTCGGCTCGGTTTCGCACACCTTCCGCGCCTGTCTTGAACATCATCCCCTGGAGACGCTCCGGGAAGGCGATTTTCTGATCAATAACGACCCCTATGCCGGCGGCCAGCACCTTCCGGACATCTTCCTGTTCTCGCCGATCTTTCTCGACGGCACGCTGATTGGCGTCACCGCGACGGTGGTTCACCATATCGACCTTGGCGGCGGCGCGCCGGGCCTCAATCCCAATGCCGGCGACGTGCACGAGGAGGGCATCACCTTCCCGCCCAGCCGCTATTCCGTCGAGCGGGATTGGAAAGGCGGTCCGCTTGAGCGGCTGGTGCGCGCCAATGTCCGCATGCCGGAGGCTACGATTGGCGATATCAACGCCCAGTTCGCGGCCAATGCCGTGGGCGGAGAGCGCCTGAAGGATCTCTGCCGGAAATTCGGAACCGATTCGGTTTTCGCGGCGATGGACGAGATGCTGGACTATTCCGAGCGGCGCATCCGGGCGGCCATCGCGGCCGCGCCGGACGGCGTCTATACCGGCGAGGCCTGGCTCGATGATGACGGGCGCGGCGACGAGCCGGTTCCCGTGCGGGCGACTGTAACCATTTCGGGAGACTCGATCGCGGTCGACTTCACCGGCACGGCGAACCAGGTGCGCACCAACATGAACAGTCCGTATGCCTCGTCGATTTCCTCGGCGATCGCTTGCGTCAAAGCGGTGCTGACCGACCCCGACATTCCCTTCAACGAAGGCGCGGAGCGCGCCATCACGGTGACCGCGCCCTATGGGTCGATCCTCAATCCGAAACCGCCGGCGCCGGTGCGCGCGCGGCTTCTACCGAGTTACCGGGTAGTGAATTCTGTGATGAATGCGCTTGCCAAGGCGGTGCCGGACCGGGTGATCGCGCCGGGTTTCGATACGACGACCGTCAGCTGCCTCAGCCATCGCGGCGAGACCGGATACAACATCTATCTCGAAATCTTCGGCGGCGGTTTTGGGGCGGGACCGGGCAATGACGGCTGTGACGCGGTGGATTCCATGCTCTCGAACTGCTCGAATATTCCGATCGAGGCTATGGAGTCGGACTATCCGTTCTTCCGCGTCGAGGATTACAGCCTGAGAGCGGCGTCCGGAGGCGCCGGCCGTCATCGCGGCGGCATGGGATTTCAGCGGATCTACCGGGTGCTTGAGGACGACGTCACCTTCGCGACATACGGGGACCGGTTTCGCATCGCGCCAGAGGGTGTTTTCGGCGGCGCGCCGGGCGCCAAGGCGGAGACCTTCGTCGAAAGGGGCGGACAAAAAATACCGTTGGCGTCGAAACAGCAGTTTCCGCTCGTTCCGGGTGATCGCCTCGTGGTGCGTACCGGCGGCGGAGGAGGCTATGGCCCTGTCGCCGAACGGCCGGCGGTTCTGGCGGCCTCGGACCAAACCGACGGTTTCGAGGGCAACCTCGGCTGATCCCGTGTTGGCTTGCTTTTGGAGGCGTAAACACGCGTTTGTGACGCGTTGATGTAGAGCCTAGCGGATTACGGTAGACTAAGCGCGATTTTGCGGAACGGGGAGCGCGTGAACCGAATGAAAAGGGACGGATAACGCCCTGATCCAGCGCGCGGTGCTTACGAAGACATATCCGGGTCTCCCCCGGGACGTCAGGCTCATCGTCGCGCCTGACGAACAGGATATTCCGGACGACCGCTTGAAGGCGCTTTACCGGCGCTGGACGCTGGACCGTTCCAAGGATAACGGCCTTGTCAGCAAGGATATTATCGAGGCCGCCGAGTTTTTCCCGCTCTTGCGCAACGTGATGCTTCTGGAGATCGAGCGGCCGACACCGTTTGAATTCGATTACGTCTACAGGATCTACGGCAGTGACATTGCGGAGCGCTACGGCCAGGACATGACCGGGCGGCGCACCAGCGATTTCCCGAGTCCCGTCGCGAAGCTGTTCCTGGATCTTTACGAGATGGCCATCGATGCGCGGGCGCCGCTGTACAGCGAGCATTCTCCGCCGCTGAACGTGGATGTCGAGTTGTGGCAGCGGCTGATCCTGCCGCTCGGCGAGGACGCGGTGGACTGGATTCTGACGGTGAACATCCCGAAAGGTAGCCGCAAGCAGGCCAGCGAAAATGCCGGTCCCGGCGCTGGGGAAACGCCCGGCGACAAAGACGTTTTCCTCCTCGACTAGCCGCGTCGCCGGCCGGCGGCCGGGTTCGCTCAACCGCCGAGATAGTGCGATTCCCGGCCCTTGACCAACGCGACCAGGGTTTGGTTGACCGGCGTGGCGATCCCATGCGCGCCGCCCAGGCGGACGACAGCTCCAGAAATTGTGTCGATCTCCGTCGGCCGTTGGTTCTGTAGGTCGGCGCAAAGACTGGACTTGCTGGCACCGGTCCCGGTTGACCTGATCAGGGGCTCAAGAATTTCCAGCTTGTCCGCCTCGCTGAGCGCGATCCCTTCGGCCTTTGCCACGGCGGCGGCCTCATCCATCGCTGCGATGCAGACCGCTTTAAGCTCTGGAACCGCCATCATGTCCTGGGAACTGAGATCGGTGATACCGGAAGCGGCGCTGAGGGCGACATTGGCCAGGAACTTTTTCCACATCACCCGGCGCAGCTCGCCGCTGGCATGGGTGGCGAGGCCGGCCTCGGTGAATGCCGCCGCGATGCGCTCGGCGCGTTCCGACAATCCCGGCTCAAGTTCGCCGATATAGGACGGCAGGTTGGCGAAGGTCCGCACCTCTCCCGGCCCGGTGACGACGGCGCCCTGGGGGGTGACGCCCCCCAATACCTTCTCCAGGCCGATCACCGAGCCGATGTTCTCCTCATTGCCGAGACCGTTCTGAAAGCTGATCGCGACGGTATCGGGGCCGAACAGATTGCGGGCGGCGGCGACCGCGTCGATCGTGTGCATCGCCTTGGTCTGGACGATGACGATGTCCATCTGTCCGAGGGATGCCGGGTCGGTCGTCGCGGCGATCGGGATGGTGCGGTCGCCCCCGTGACCGAGTATCCGGAGACCATGCTCCCTAATGGCCGAGACGTGGTCACGCTTGCGGTCGATCAGGGTGACGTCCAGCCCTCCCTCGCGCAGCAGCCCGCCGAACAGCCCACCAATCGCGCCGGCCCCAAGTACCGCAACCTTCGGCCAGGGTGGAGAGGTCATGGTGGGGCCCTTCACTGCTTGGAACCAGGTCATCGTGGGTTGGCAGTTTTTGACTTTCACGCGGTCTTGTCCAGGCGGTGCCGCGCTGCCTCTTGCCCATTTGCTACCGGCGCACTTCAATGCGCACCACCGCCGATTTCCGCAAGCCGAAGGGATTCATCCCCGATGACTGGTCACGACAAATTCATCGATGCCGCCAGCGCGGCCGCCCTGGTTCGGGACGGCGCGACCGTCGGGCTGGTGGGCGGCGGCGGAGGCTTGCTCGAGGCGGATACCGTCATGGCGGCGATCGAGGCGCGTTTCCTGGCGGGCGAGGGGCCGAGGGACCTCACCCTGGTGCACGCGCTGGGCATCGGCGACCGCTCGCATCGCGGGCTTAACCGCTTTGCCCACGAGAGCATGGTACGCAAGGTCATCGGCGGCCATTGGGTCTGGTCGCCGCGCATGCAGGCCCTGGCCAAGGACGAGAAGATCGAGGCCTATGTCCTGCCGGGTGGTGTGGTCATGCAGCAATGGCGCGAGATCGGCGCCAAGCGTCCCGGGCTCACCACCCATGTCGGGCTCGGTACCTTCATCGACCCGCGCTTCGGCGGCGGGCGAATGAACGCGCGCGCCAAGGACGATCTGGTCGACCTGGTCGAGATCGACGGGAAGGAATGGCTGCGCTATCGCCCGTTCCCGGTCGACATCGCGATCATTCGCGGCAGTTTCGCCGATCCGGAAGGCAATATCAGCCTTGCCCAGGAAGCCGCGACCCTGGATCTCTACGCGCTCGCCATGGCCGCCCATAACTGCGGCGGCAAGGTCATCGCCCAGGTCCGCCACGCGGTGCCGAGGGGCGGCATCTCCGCCAATCTCGTGCGTATTCCGGGTGCCATCGTCGATGCGGTGGTGGTCGCGCCGGACCAGCCCCTGAGCCACGAGGTGTTCCACGACCCGACCCTGACCGGCGAGTCCTGGGGGGAGCCGCCGGAGATCGGGCCGATCGCACTCAACGAGCGCATCGCCATCGCCCGCCGGGCCGCCGCCGAACTCTTCGACGGCGCGGTGATCAATTATGGCTTCGGCATTCCCGACGCGATCGCCAAGATCGTCGCCGCGCGCGGTGAAAGCGGCCGGTATTTCCAGACCATTGAGCACGGTACCTATGGGGGGACCTTGCTGGACGGGACGAGCTTCGGCTATGCCCGCCACGCGACGGCGATGATCGATGCACCCTCGCAATTCGATTTCTATTCCGGCGGCGGTCTCGATATCGCGTTTCTCGGAATGGGCGAGCTTGACGCCGAGGGCAGCGTGAATGTCTCCAAGCTCAGCGGGGTGACGGTCGGGCCGGGCGGCTTCATCGACATTGCCCAGAATGCCCGCAAGGTCGTGTTCTGCGGGACCTTCGAGGCCAAGGGGGTGAAGCTCGGCATCGGCGGTGGCCGGCTGACCGTCGAGCGGCCCGGTGAAGTGCGAAAGCTGGTGCCGTCGGTCGACCAGATCACCTTCAGCGGTCCCCAGGGAGTCAAATCCGGTCAGGAGGTGATCTACGTCACCGAACGGGCGGTTTTCCGGCTCTCACCCGGCGGACTGATCCTGGCCGAGGTGGCGCCGGGCGTCGATGTAAAGGCCGACGTGCTCGACCGAATGGGGTTTGCACCGCTGATGCCGGAGACTCCGCAAATCATGAACGCGGCGCATTTCTCCGAATGAGGGAAAACAGACCACGATATCACCAAGCCCGTCGCTCTCGCGAAAACGGAGGCTCAGCGCCGCCTGCCGCGAGCCCCAGCTTCCGCTGGGGCGACGGGGTGGTGCTGGGTGCCGTCCTTCCTCGTCGCTCCCGTGACAACAGGGGTTTAACGCCGCCTGTCACGAGGTCCAGCTTCCGTTGGGGCGATGGGGTGGTGCTGGGTGCCTTCCTTCCTCGTCGCCCCTGTGAAAACAGGGGCTTAACACCGCTTGCCGTGAGCCCCAGCTTCCGCTGGGGCGACGGGGTGGGGAAGCCTCATCTTCTTTCGTCGCCCCTGTGAAAGCAGGAGCTCAGCGCCGCCTGCCGCCAGCCTCAGCTTCCGCTGGGGCGACGGGGTGGAGGGGGCGTTCCTCGTTGTCGTCCACGCGAAAACAGCCACGTAAACAACGTTTTTAAGGCTCTGGTCTTCGTCCCGAGGACGCCGGATACTGGGCTGGCTGGCTATATCCAGCGCGGGGCGGGAGAACAAGCCATGGCGGAGCGGTCCTTCGCGGCGGAAGTTGAAAAGCTCAAGATGGGCGAGGGCGAGGTGTTTCGCGGCGAGGGTATTCTCGCGATCACCAAGGCGCTGTTGGAGTGCGGGGTCGGGTATGTCGGCGGCTATCAGGGCGCGCCGATCAGCCACCTCATGGATGTGCTCGCCGATGCCCAGCCGATCCTCTCCGAACTCGGCGTCCATTTCGAGGCGAGCGCGTCCGAGGCCGCCGCGACGGCGATGCTGGCCGCCTCCGTGCACTACCCGATCCGCGGGGCCGCGACCTTCAAGGGGACAGTCGGCGTCAATGTCGCCTCCGACGCGCTGGCCAACCTTGCGTCCGGCGGAGTGACGGGCGGGGCGCTGATCATCATCGGCGAGGATTACGGCGAGGGTTCCTCGATCATGCAGGAGCGCAGCCATGCCTTCGCCATGAAAAGCCAGGTCTGGGAGCTTGATCCGCGCCCGAACCTGCCCTCGATCGTGAAAGCGGTGAAGGACGGCTTCGAGCTTTCCGAGGCTTCCAACACGCCGGTGATCCTGCAGGTGCGGATTCGTTGCTGTCACGTGCATGGCCGCTTCACCGCCTCCGACAACCAGAAGCCGGCGATGAGCGTCGCCGACGCGCTGGAAAACCCGCGCCGGGATACCGGTCGGATCGTGCTGCCACCCGCCTCCTATGCGCATGAGCAGGAAAAGGTCGCCAAGCGCATGCCGGCGGCCCAGGCCTTCGTGCGGGAGCGCAAGCTCAATGAGTTCTTCGGGCCCGCGGACGGCAAGGTCGGGATCATTCTGCAGGGCGGGATGTACAACGCAGTGATCCGGGCGTTGCAGCGGTTGGGCCTCGCCGACCTTTATGGCGAAAGTTCGGTGCCGCTCTACGTGATGAACGTCACCTACCCGCTCGTCGATGGCGAGATCCTGGACTTCTGCGCCGACAAGGACGCGGTGCTGATGGTCGAGGAGGGCCAGCCGAACTATCTCGAACAGGCGGTCGGCGCGATCCTGCACAAGGCGGGCGCCAAGGTGACCCTGACCGGCAAGGGGCCGCTGCCGCTGGCGGGGGAGCTGACCGGCGCCATCATGCTGGAGGGCTGCCGCTCGTTCCTCGCCGCGCACGCGCCGCACCTGCTGAATGACAAGGACCGGGCGCCAAACCTGGAAAGCTCGCCCGCCACCGGCTCCAAGCTTGCGGAGACCGTGCCGATGCGCCCGCCCGGCTTCTGCACCGGCTGTCCCGAGCGGCCGATCTTCGCCGCCACCAAGCTGGTGCAGCAGGAATTGGGCGAGCATCACATCGCGTCCGATATCGGCTGCCATCTGTTCTCGATCATGCCGCCGTTCGAGCTCGGCGCGACGACCATGGGGTTCGGCCTCGGGCCGGCCTCGGCCTCCGCCTTCAATGCGCCTGATGCCAAGCGGCGCTCGATCTCCTTCATCGGCGATGGCGGCTTCTGGCACAACGGTCTGACCACCTCGATCGGCAACGCGGTCTATAATCGCAATGACGGCGTGATCGTCGTGGTCGACAACCACTATTCCGCCGCCACCGGGGGGCAGGACCTAATGTCCTCGCGGGCCGGCAATGTCTCGAAATCCACCAATCATCCGATCGCAGAGGCGGTGAAGGGGATTGGCGTCAAATGGGTGCGCCAGATCGACCGGACCTATGATGTCGGGAGAATGGCCGCGACCCTGAAGGAGGCGCTGACCACGCCCGAGACCGGCCCCAAGGTGATTGTCGCCTCCTCCGAATGCATGCTGAACCGCCAGCGCCGCGAGCGGCCGTTGCAGGCCAAGGCGATCGGCAATGGCGAGCGGGTGATCAAGCCGCGCTTTGGGGTGGATGAGGATATCTGCACCGGCGACCATGCCTGCATGCGGCTTTCCGGCTGCCCGTCGCTCTCGGTCAAGAAGCTCGACGACCCGCTGCGGGACGATCCGGTGGCGCATATCGACCAGAGCTGCGTCGGCTGCGGCAATTGCGGCGAGGTGGCGGTGGCGGCCAAGCTCTGCCCGTCCTTCTACAGGGCCGACCGCGTGCATAATCCGACAGGCTTCGACCGTTTTCTCGCCAGGCTGCGGAGCCGGGTTATCGGCTGGCTCCAGGCGCGCCGGGAAGCCCGCCGGTTGGTCTTCGAATGAGCGGTGCCGTGACCATCTCCGGCCTTGCGCCGGGCGGGGAGGATTCCACCCGGGACATCCTGAAGATCGCGATCATGGCGGTCGGCGGGCAGGGCGGCGGCGTTCTGACCGACTGGATCATCGAGCTTGCCGAGCGCAACGGCTACCGCGCCCAGGCGACGTCGGTCGCCGGTGTCGCCCAGCGCACGGGGGCGACGATCTACTATATCGAGATGGCGCCGGACACCGGTCGCGAGCCTGTCTTCGCGCTGAGCGCGGCGGCCGGCGACGTGGATATCGTCATCGCGGCCGAACTGATGGAAGCGGGCCGGGCGGTGCTGCGAGGCTTCGTCACGCCCGACCGCACCACCCTGATCGCCTCCTCGCACCGCATTCTCGCGGTGTCCGAGAAGATTGTCCCTGGCGACGGCAGCCGCGATGGCTGGGAAGTGTTGAGCCGGGTGAACGAGGCGTCCAAGCGATTGGTCGCCTTCGACATGGAGCGTCCCGCGGTCGAGGCCGGCACGGTGATCTCGGCCTCCCTGTTCGGCGCGGTTTCCGGCTCGGGCGTGCTGCCGTTCGCGAAGCACGCATTCGAGGAGGTGATCCGCGCCGGCGGGCGGGGGATCGAGCCGAGCCTCGCGGCCTTTGAAGCCTGCCACCGCCAGGCCGAGGCGGCGGAGGCGGTCGGAATCGGCCCACGTCCGGAAAAAACGGTTGCCCGGCCGTTTGAAAGAGTGGCCAAGGGGCCGGCGGCGCTCGTCGGGCAATGGACGGGTCTCGAACGCCGGGTCGCCGATCTTCCGGAGGCGGCGCGGCCGCTGATACTGGCCGGCTTGCGCAAGGTGGTGGATTTCCAGGACGTGTCCTACGGCGCCGAGTATCTCGATCTCATCGATCGGGCCGCCAGACTTGACGCCGACGAATACGGCTGGCGGTTTACCTTGGTGGCGGCGAAGCACGTGGCCAATGCCATGGCCTATGACGATGTGATCCGGGTCGCGGATCTGAAAACCCGGCGCGCCCGCGGCCGGCGGATCCGCGATGAGATGGGGGCGGATGGGAACACGGTGCTTGGCGTGACGGAGTTCCTGCATCCCCGCATGGCCGAGATCTGCGGCATGCTGCCCTGGCGTCTCGGCCAATGGATCGAGGCGCGCCCAGGCCTGTTCGCCTGGCTTGACCGCCGGATTTCCAGGGGACGGTTCGTGCGATCGGACACCGTCTTTGGCTACCTGATGCTTTGGATTTTGGCGTCAGTCAGGCCCTGGCGGCGTGGTCTGCTGCGGCACAAGGTCGAGCACGCCCATAGGACCGAATGGTTCGAGCGCGCGCTTCTGATCCGCGAGGAGGACTACGCCCTCGGCGTCGAGATCCTGGAATGCCGCCGCCTGATCAAAGGCTATTCCGACACGCGGGATCGGGGCATGTCGAAGTTCGACCGGGTGCTCTCGGCTCTGGAGCATCTGGAAGGCCGCGACGACGCGGCGGACTGGCTGCGCCGGTTGCGCGAGGCGGCCTTGCTGGACGAAAAGGGCGGGGCGCTCGATAGCGCGCTCGAGGCCATCCGCGCGGAACGGCTCGACCGGGCGGCGGAGTAGCCGGCAGCAAAGCATCAAACCGGTAAGATCCGCCGTTCCTGCATCTCCCGCAGCAGTTCCAGGATCAGCTCTTCGGTGTCGATGCAGGCGTGGAAGCCGTGCTGGCGGATCTTGATGGTGCTCATGTGGTGCGGGTTCGGGCGCTGGCCATGACCGAACAGGAAATCGGCGAAACTCCAGGCCGGCACAATCTCACCCAATGAGTATTTCCTGAGGCCGTGGCGCTCCACCACCCGGTCCCAGACATCGGCGTTCTGGGGCATGATGCGATTGAGCGACATCGGCTGGGGCGCCGCGTGCTCCATGTTGAACAGGGCCGCGACACGGGGCCAGAGATGGTGCCAGATATAAACGTCGCCATTGGTGATGTTGTAGATCTGGTTTCGGGCGATTTCGGTCTCTCCCGCCCATTGCATGGCCTGGGCGATCAGCCGCGCGTCGGTGGCCTCGCCAATCCGCTCGGGCCCGCCCGGAAAACGCAGGGGAATGCCGCTCTCCCGGCTGATCGCGGCGAAGGCACCGATGGCGGCGATGATGTTGAGCGGACTGCCCACCGCGATACCGCAGACCAGTTGCGGGCGAAAGATCGTCCAGCCCCAGTCCTTCTGCCTCTGATGCTCGGCCAGCCAGTCCATCTGATCGTGATAGAAATTGGGCCCCATCGAGCGTGGATCGGTCTCCCGCGCCGGCATCTTGAACGGCCCGAGATGGCCGCCATAGGCCTTGGTGCCCTGCATCAGTGATATCTGCCGAAGGCCCGGCGCGGCGGCCTCGACCACTTCGACGAGATTGCGCAGCATCTCGAGATTGGTCGCCGCGTGATCGCGCTCGGCCCAGCCTCTGGTGACGTCCGGCTTCTCGAACACGGCGGCATGGGCGATATGGGTGACGTTGGTTAAGCCGCCGAGCTTGGCCTCGCAGTCCCGGCGGTCGCGCAGATCGACGCTGAGCCAGGTCGCATCGACCTCGAAATCCGGCGCCCGGCGCGACAGGGCGATAACATCCCAATCCGGCAGGGCGGCGAAATGCTCCACCGCGCTCCGCCCGACAATGCCGAGGGCACCGGCCACAAGCATGGTTTTCCGGCGGGGTGATTGCGCCATTGTGGGGGCTCCGAAGCGTTTTCCTAGGTGTAGGCGGCAATCGCGCGGGCGGCAAGCCGGTCTCCATCGCCGGATGCCGTGCGTCTAGGCCCTCGCAGGCGTGGTGGCGGATTAAGCCTCCGGGGAAAACCTCTCTCTATAGGCTTGATGTTTCCCCTCAACCCGCCGCCGGTATTCTGGACAGGCCGGGCTGGCGCGAGGGATACTGACGGTGCGGCTATCGTTTCAGAGGAGGGCGTCGGCATGAGCACGCTAAGCGATGCGGAGCTGGAGACCTATCGGCGCGACGGCCTGGTCGTTCCGGATTTCCGATTGGACGCCGACACCGTCGACACCTTGCGGACGGCCCTGGACGACTTGCTGGCTCGCAATCCCAACGCCGACCGCAACATCATCGTCTGTCCGCATCTGAGCGGCTATGGCCCCCTGGCGGTGGAAGGCGATCCGGTCTGGCTGGAAATCGCGCGGCGGACCGACATTCTGGACATGGTGACGAGGATCATGGGCCCGGACGTGATCCTGTGGGGCACCACCATCTTCGGCAAGCCCGCCGGCACCGGCCAGGTCATCCCCTGGCATCAGGACGCGCCGCATTGGCCGATCGAGCCCAAGGCGACGACCAGCGTGTGGATCGCGCTCGACCGCTGCACGCCCGAAAACGGCTGCCTGCGCTACATCCCCGGTACCCAAGGCGGCGAGGTTCCGCATATCAGCATTAACGACACACCAGAGGGTAAACAGGCGGCGGTGCGCCTGATCCTCGATCCGGCGGTCGTCGATGATGGCAAGGCGCGCGACGTGCTGCTTGAGCCGGGCCAGATGGCGATCCTTGATACATGGCTGGTACACGGCTCGAATCCGAACCGCTCGGCGAACCGCCGGGCCGCCTTCGTGCTGCGCTTCATGCCGGCGGGCTCGTTCTTCGACCATGCCAACGGCGCCGAGGCGGCCAAGCGGGCCGGCGCGGTGACCGACTACAACAGCCGGCCGCTCTATCTCATGGCGGGCAGGAATACCGGCGGCAGCGATCTTGCCATCGGTCATGGGTGAGGGGCCGGGCGGGGCGGTTCCTAGACCCGTTTGAACACGACTGAAAAGTTGTTCGACGGCATGTCGATTGTCTGATCGAGGACGAGCCCCAAGCCGGCCGCGAGCCGCGCAACCTCATCCATATCGCGTACCCCCCATTCGGCGTTCTGAGCCCTCAGCGAGGCATCGAAGGCGGCATTGCTGTCGGTGGTATGGACGCCGCCGCGTTTGAAGGGACCGTAGAAATGCAGCACCCCGCCCGGCGGCAGAAGACGGCCGGCGCCGGCGATCAGGCCCTCGCAGACGGCCCATGGCGAGATGTGAATGACATTGGCCGAGGTAATCGCCGTGATCCCGTCATCCGGACCGACATCCCAGACCGGCGCGGCGGCATCGATGGCCCGAGGCGGCAGAGGTTTAATCCCCTCCAGATCCTCGATCCGGGCGGCGATACTGGCCCGCTGTGACGGGTCGGGATCACTGGGAAGCCAGCGCCGGGGTGCCAGCGCCGGGGCAAAGGCGACCGCGTGCTGGCCGGTGCCACTGCCGATTTCCAGAACCGTGCCCGTCGGCGGAAGGATCCTGTGCAGAACTTCCAGGATGGCGGCGCTGTTCCGACGGGCGGACGGGGCGTCGCGGCGTGGATCGTTTGCATTTTGAGGTGACAAGTCCGACATGAGTGGACATCTAGTTTACCTTGCGGTCCGAGGCAATTGGCATGGCGCGGCCTCTCGACGGGAAAGGCGGAATGGATGTTGAGCAGATTGAGAGATGCGATCCTGGCCATGCGGCAACCGGAGGCGGCGGGCGGGCCGAGCGGCGACCCGGCCCGGCTGGCCTGCGCGGCCCTCTTGGCACGCGCCGCGCAACTGGATGGCCATCTCGACTGCGAAGAGCAGGCGGCGATGCTGCGGCTGATGGTTGAGCGGTTCTCTATTGATGAGGCCGCGGCGCGGGAGATTCTCGGCGAGGCGGTGGATGATCTGGACACCAGCAACGATATCTACCGCTATACCAAAGTCCTGCGCGAGGCCTTCGACGAGGCCGATCGGATCGACCTGATGGAGATGCTCTGGGAGGTCGTCTACGCGGACGGCACCTTGCACGAGTTGGAAGCCCAACTGATGCGGCGGATGGCGGGGCTGATGTTCGTCGACGACCGCGACAGCGGGGCCGCCCGCAAACGCGCGCTCGCCAAACTGGGGCTTGCGGGCTAGACGGGAATTCATTAGGAGAACCCGGCGCGCTTGCTGAGAGGAATGTCTGACCATGACGTATATCGTCAACGCCAATTGCATTCGGTGCAAATACACGGACTGTGTCGAGGTCTGCCCCGTGGACTGCTTCTACGAGGGCGAGAACATGCTTGTGATCCATCCGGACGAGTGCATTGATTGCGGTGTCTGCGAGCCGGAATGCCCGCCTGAAGCCATCCTGCCGGACACCGAGCCCGGCGCCGAGGAATGGATCGACCACAACCGCAAATACTCGGAAATGTGGCCGAATATCACGCGGATGATCCCGCATGCCGAGGACGCCAAGTCCTATGAGGGCATGGACGGCAAGTTCGAAAAGTACTTCAGCGAGAAGCCGGGTTCCGGCAACTGAATTTCGCCCGGTTCGGCGTCGCGGCTCGGGATTTCGACGCGATTCGCGTTTCTTCCCCTACCATTCAGCCGCAAATCGTGATAGGATGATGACAACGGTGAGGAGCCTGTGACGGCGGTCTCCTCCCGATTCCCGATCAAGGTCGGACCCCTGGCGCGTAACGTGGCCGCAGGGCCGCGGAGCACGATGTCGCGCGTGCGCTCGCGTGGGGGAAGGTGCGTCGGATAAGCCTTCCGCCGCTGACCCGGGAAGAGCGTGATTGATCAGAGAGACGGCACGGATGACTAAAAAGATGGAATTCAAGACCGGAGACTTCGTTGTTTATCCGACCCATGGGGTCGGCAAGATCCTTGGAACCGAAACCCAGGAGATCGCCGGGACTGAGCTTGATCTGTTGGTGATTAATTTCGAGCATGACCGGATGACGCTGCGGATTCCGGTCGCCAAGGCGCAGAATTCCGGGCTTCGGCGCCTCAGTTCGCGCAAGCAGATGGATGTGGCGCTGACCAAGCTGAAGGGGCGAGCGCGGGTGCGGCGCACCATGTGGTCGCGCCGGGCTCAGGAATACGAAGCGAAGATCAATTCCGGCGATCCGGTGTCCATCGCCGAGGTCGTGCGGGATCTGCGGCGCAACAGTTCGCAGGCCGATCAGTCCTATAGCGAGCGGCAAATGTATCAGGCGGCGCTGGACCGGCTGGCCCGGGAATTCGCGGCCATCGAGAAGATCGACGAGGAGACGGCGGCAACGCGTCTCGAGAAGTTGATGAACATCGCCTGACTTGGCGGAACGGCTGAAAGCGGCGCGCCCCGGAGCGCCGCTTTTTCGTTGTCCAATGGATTTTCCGCGACGCGCGTTGCCGGATGCGCGCGCCTGTGCTGATATCCTTTACCCGGGGAGGGATGCTGACATTTTGTCGCTGGACGGCACACATTTCTCGATCTTGAGCCCGAAAGGCCGCATCTGGGCAATCGCGGCGGTGCGCGGAGACGCCGAACGCCTGCGCCAACTTCACGCAATGATCGAGGACCGTTTCGAGCGCGGCGACCGGGTGATCTATCTTGGAGACGTTCTCGGGCCCGGACCGGATGTGATTGGCGCGGTGGATGAGATTTTGCGCTTTCGCCGCTGGGTTCTGGCTCGCCCCCCCTTTACGCATCCCGAGGACGTGGTTGTCCTGCGCGGCAGCCAGGAGGAGATGTGGCGCAACCTCCTGCAGATCCAGTTCGCCGCCGCCGCCGGCGAGACCTTGCGCTGGATGGAAAAGCGCGGCATCGGCGTCACGGTCAAGGCCTATGGCGGGCGCCTGGAAGAGGGTATCGCGGCCACACGGGACGGTCCGACGGCGCTGACCCAATGGACCTCGCGGCTGCGCGGCGGAATGCGGGCGATGCCCGGCCACGGCCAGTTTCACGCCATGCTGAAGCGCGCTGCGATCACCGCCGATGGCGGCATGCTGCTGGTCAATGCCGGCATCGATCCGAAACGCGCCTTGGCGGATCAGCAGGACCGCTTCTGGTGGGATGCCGGCGGGCCGGACCGGATGACCGGGCCGCATCCGGAGGCGGCGCTGCTGGTCCGTGGTGCCGATCCGAAGCGGCGCGGGATCACGCGCGAGGCCTATTGGATCGGCCTCGACGGCGGGAGCGGTGAGGGCGGCCCGCTGAACGCTCTCTGCCTGTCGGGGGACGGCGAGATCCTGGATTCCGTAACAATCTGAGACGCGTCGACGGCTTATCCGGAGATCAGTTTGACGAGCGTTCCGGCGCTCGGCTCTTCGGCTGGTCCCAAGCCGTTCAGAACCCGGAACTCCCGTTCCCGGTCCGGCCTGTCGGGCAGGCGCCGGGCGAGGCTCGCGGCCGTCTCGCCGGGTTGTACCCGGTGCACGGCAAGCCTCGGCGCCGCAAGGGTTCCGGGCGCGCCCGGCGAGAAGGTCTCCAGACTGTAGGTCATCCGCCGCAACGCGACCGAAACGGATGCCGGGGCCGGATGGGGCATCAGGATCGCGAAACGCACCACCCGATCAGCCCGAAGCCGAGCCGCGATCAGCCGCAAGCTCGCGGTGCCCTTGTCGGTCCGGATGTCGACGGCGGCGGTCGCGGCGGGCAGGCCGTTGATGGTTAGCGGCTCCAGCCCGGACAGTGGCGTGCGCGCGGCCCAGACACCGGAGATATACCGGTCGGGCGCGAGTCCTACCGTAATCGGCGCGGTGTCGACGGTTGCCTGGGCGGGGCCCGGACCCTGGATCAGCAGGCGGTCGTTCACAAGCCGCATCCGGGCACCCTCGGGGATGCTGAACCGATAGCCGTCGACATGCTTGATGAAGGTGGTGCCGCGGATCTCGCCCTTCGCCGGGTCGGGCCCGTGCAGGATGCCGTCGATGCGGCGCAGATACGCTTCCGTGCCGACCCGTCCTCCCTGATCCGGGGCAACGCGCGCGGCTTCCATGGCGCGGTCCACCCGGTCGATGGTTCGCGGATGCGTGCCGAGAAGCTGAAACTGGTCCGGATCCTGGCCGGTGCCGCTCCGCGCCGCCTCGAGTTTCGCATGTTCACGCAGCTTGGCCAGAAACTGCGGCACGCCCCTCGGATCGTAGCCTGCTTTCGCGAGGTAGCGGATGCCAAGCGTGTCGGCCTCGAACTCCTGCTCCCGGGAATAACCGGACAGAAAAAGCTGCCCGCCGATGCCGAAGGCGTCGCCGAGGCCCTTCAGATCGCTGGAACGCAGCAGCAACTCGCCGAATTGGGCAATCGAGGCCCAGCTGTAGCGTTGCGCCGCGTGCCGGGCGGTCACATGGCCGATTTCATGGGCCAGCACGCCGGCAAGCTGCGCCTCGCTGTCGGCCAGCGCGACCAGCCCCCGGGTCACGTAGATATAGCCTCCAGGCAGGGCAAAGGCGTTGACGTCGGGGGTGTTGAGTACCGTGAAGGTGAAATTGAGGTCCGGCAATTCGGCATGGGCGGCGAGCGCCTCGCCGACCCGGGTGACATAGTCGCCCAGCGGACCATGGTCGTAGCGGCCGCCCAACTGTTCGCGGATGAGGGGATCCTGCTGTTTGCCGACCCTTTGCTCATCCGCCGGCGACATGAAGGCGGTGAAGCTCTGCTGTCCGGTCGCCGGATTGACGGAACAGCCCTCCAGACCGGCCATCAATGCCAGCAGCAGACCGGCAGCCGCCAACCGGTGAAGGACGCCGCGCCTGAAGCGGGATTGGGGTGTCATCTCTGGGGTCCGACAATTCACTCGGCCAATATCTCCAGTTGCTCGGGATGGGTCAATTCGATCAGCGGGCCGTTGCGCAGCGTGACCCAGCCTCGGCCCCGAACGCGCCTGGACGCGAGCGCGGCGAGATCGATCCCGCTCCGCTCGAACGCTTTGCGATCGCTTGGCGAGATGCTGAAGGTGAAGTCGGTGCGCCAGTCCTGGCCGAAATTGAGATAGGCGCGGCCCTTGATGATCACGGCGGTGACCACCGGTCCCTCGACGATCTGGTAGGTATCGATGTCCCGCCGGGTCTCGTAGGGATTGCGCACGCGGAAGAACCGCTCGCCCCAGATCCCGGCCTTGCGTTCCCGAGCGGTTCTTTCGAGCGCCAGCATCTCAGTCGCAAGTTGAGGCGTGTCCCGCGTCGTGGCGACCAAGGCGAGGCCCCGCTCCAGCAGGTGGCCCTGAAGCCAGGTTCCGTCCGGAAGGCAGGGATGGGCGAGGAGACGGTCGTAACGGTCCCGGCGCTTGGGACCCTGGTGGAGCACCATGGAGCGGCCGAGGGCCAGATCCGTCAAGGCTCGCCGCGCGGTTTCCGCCAGCGGCTGCGCCGGATCGTGGCCGACCGCCGCGCGCGGCATGCTGATCCCGGCCAGCAGCACCTCCCGCCTGTCCGACGTCCGAAGCGTCCCGTCTTCCGCGACCGCGTCGACGGTGACCGTAGGGCCGGGATCGAGCTTCCCGCCTGCGCATTCGGCGCCTTGCGCGCGGGGGAGCGATGCCGTGAGCAGCGTGAGCCCCAGCAACACAACGATCACCAGGTGGTTCCCCGTCACCGGACAGTGAAAGTCGCTCGGGCGTGTGAAGGGTCTCAGCGGCCAGGACATATGTGTATGTGATGTGGTCCGCTAAGGCGCGTCAACCGGTGAGCGTGTCGTCAGTCCGCATCACTGCTGGCCGGCCGCTCGGCTCAACCTCAACCCGTATCCCCGACGAAGGTCGGGGCAGACGCCTGAGGTGGTTCAGCGTGACGGATCGCCGATCACGATGATAGGTCTTGCGAAATGCTCCGCCATCCCGCGCTTGCCGGCGCTTCAGGCGTCGGCCCGGCCTGCGCCGGGGATACGGGAAAGGGAGTGGCGGAAACAGCTGGGGAGTGTGATCAGGTCGCGCGGATGCGGGCATTGGGCCGCGCGGACGCCTCCGGTGCTGGCCCTGCCTAAGCGCCAGGGCGACGGTAAAGATCGAGCTCTCATCGCTTCCCGTTTCAGGCCCTACTTTTCATCGGCCGATTTTCTTGCGGCCAGTGACTTCTCTGTATCGCGCTTCCGGCTCTCCCGGATGCGGGTATAAAGCGCGATGGCGCCGATGACGATCACGCCGAAGACCAGGAACAGGGAAAGTCCGGCCTCCTGATCCTGTTCCATGGCGATGTCCTCCGTGGGTGCGGCTCAGGCGCCGAGCGTACCATGTCGGTGATGGATTCCCATGCCCTCTGCCCAGGGCGGGAAGGGCGGGTGTACCCTCGGCAGAGATTCCGCGAAGAGACGAGGGACGGCATGATCTACATGGTGGAAATGGACCTGATCGAGCGGTCGAGAAGGGTCGAGTGGGATGCCTGGTATCTGGCTCACACCAAGATGCTGCTCGGCATGCCCGGCTTCCATGCGACCCAGCGCTTCGAGTGCCTGCATGAGGCGCCGGCGCCGTTCGTGGCCCTGCATCACGTGGATGGGCCGGAATTCTTCGAGAGCACTCCTTACCGCACCCAGGCGGGGCCGGCGGGCACCGGGGAATGGCGCAAAAGGCACGCGAACTGGAGCCGCAATCTGTTCGACGGCATGGAAGCGACGCCCACGGTTCCTCTGGAGGGCGGCCTGATCGTGGTCGAGGAAGGCGGGGAAGCGGGCGTGCCCGAAGGGGTGGAGGTCACCTGGCTCACCTCGGTGGGGCTCGACAAAGATGTCGCGCGGCGCGGGTTCGGCGTCACCGGCAAGCTCGAGACCCTGCGCCCGGCGGTCGGCGCGCCCGGCATAAGGGTGCTGAAGCCGTTGATCCCGCGCCTGACCAAGGCCGATCTTTGACAAGCGACGGAGAATTTCGACATGCGTCTTGCCGATAGGGTTGCGATCGTCACCGGGGCCGCGGGCGGCATAGGCGAGGCGGTGGCCCATATGTTCGCCGACAACGGCGCCACCATCCTTGCCGCCGATATGAATGGCGACGGGGCCGCCGAGACCGCCGAGGTGATCAAGGCCAAGGGAGGTACCGCCTCATCCTTCCAGCTTGACGTCGCCGATCCAGCCGCCTGCACGGCGCTGGTGGCCGATGCCATCGCGAAACATGGCCGGGTCGATATCATGGCCAATGTCGCCGGTGTCGGGCATTTCGGCCACTTCAACGACCTCTCGCCCGAGGAGTTCGACCGGGTGATGCGGATCAATGTCAACGGCACCTTCTATTGCGCCCAGGCGGCGGCGCGCGAGATGATCAAGCGCAAATACGGCCGGATCATCAATGTCGCCTCGATCGCAGGCGAGCGGGCGGGCGAGCACCGGCCCGCCTACGGCACCTCCAAGGCGGCGGTAATCGGGCTTACCCGCCAGGGCGCGCGGGATCTCGGTGCCCACGGGATCACTGTAAACGCCATCGCGCCGGGGCCGGTGGACACGCCGCTCACCCGCAAGGTGCATACCGACAACACCCGCAAGAACTATCTGAAGGTGATTCCGGCGGGCCGGTATGGCACCGTCGAGGAAATGGCCGACGCGGCCCTGTTCCTGGCCGGTGAGGCGGCGGGGTATGTGAACGGCCATATCCTGTTCGTCGATGGCGGCTATGTCTCGGCCGGTGTCGCCGAGGTCTCGGCGGACTGAGGCTTTGAGGACAAGGGAGAGCGCAATGGTGCAGACGGGACGGGTCGCCTTCGGGGCGATGGATGCGGTGAGTTTCGGCACGCCCATGGCCGAGGCGGTGGCGGCGGAGGTGGCGCGGCTCGGCGCGGAGCGAGTCTTCCTGATGGTCAGCGGCACCCTCAACCGCAGCACCGACGAGATCGCCAAGCTGCGGCGGGCGCTGGGCAACAAGGTGGTCGGCGAATTCGACAGGATGTCCCCGCACACCCCGCGCGGCGACGTTATCGCGGCGACCCGCGCGGCGCGCGAGGCCAAGGCCGATCTGATCGTCACCTTCGGTGGCGGGTCGATCACTGACGGGGCCAAGGCCGTCTCGCTTTGCCTCGCCAACGATATCGACACGCCGGAAGCGATGGACGTTCTGCGCACGGTGATCGCACCCGACGGCACCGCCACGCCGCCGGAAATCAAGGCCCCGACGGTGCATCAGATCACCATCCCGACAACGCTCTCCGGCGGCGAGTTCAGCGCGATTTCCGGCGTCACCGATGAGCGCACCCATGTGAAGGAGCTGTTCCGCCATCCCGGCATCATGCCGAAGGCGGTGATCCTCGATCCGGCGCCGACGGTGCACACGCCGGAATGGCTGTTCCTCTCGACAGGCATCCGGGCGGTCGATCATTGCGTGGAAGGGGTATGCGCGAACGAGGCGCATCCCTATGGCGATGCCCAGGCCCTGAAAGGGCTTTCCCTGCTGACCAGCGGTCTGAAACGGGTGAAGGATAATCCCGGTGATATCGACGCCCGGCTGGATTGCCAGATGGGCTCCTGGATGTCGATGACGCCGCTCGCCAGCGGCGTGCCGATGGGGGCGAGCCACGGCATCGGCTATGTCCTCGGCGCCGTGCACGACATTCCCCATGGCCATACCTCGTGCATCATGTTGCCCTACGTAATGCGCTGGAACAAACCGGTGAACGCCGCGCGCCAGGAACTGGTCGCCGCCGCCATGGGCCGGCCCGGCGAGGATGCGGGCGATCTGCTGGACGCCTTCATCGCCGGTCTCGGCATGCCGCGCAGCCTCGGCGCGGTGAAGATCGGTCCGGAACATTTTCCGCGTATCGCCGAGCAATCCATGGGCACTCCCTGGATTCCGCGCAACCCCCGCAAGATCAAAGGACCGGCGGAGGTTATGGAGATTCTCGAACTGGCTAAATGAGGCATGGCGGGGCGGGTGCCCGGGTCGGCCCGGCGCGATCGATCCCACCGTCCATGTAACCGATTGCCGATCCTTGCCGCTGCTGTAAGCTCAGGCACGGCGAAACCATCGCGGGGTGGTGGCGGAATGCGGGCATTCAGGATCGCGTGTCTCGGTGTGATTGCGGTGTGCTGCTGTATCGTCTCGTGGAGGCAAGCGGTCGCCCAATCCGTGCCGGTGGATTTGCGCCTTGTGCTCGCGGTCGATGTGTCGCGATCGATGAATGCCGAGGAGCAATACCTGCAGCGCGTCGGATATGTGCAGGCGTTCCGCAATCCGGTTGTCGTCGAGGCGATCCAGCGCGGCCCGCAGGGGCGCATCGCTGTCACCTATGTGGAATGGGCGGGTGACCAGCATGTGACGGTGCCCTGGACCCTGCTGGACGGCCAGGCCTCGTCCGAGGCCTTTGCGCAAAAGCTGCTGCAGGCACCGATGCGGGTGGCCCGCCGCACCTCGATATCCGAGGCGCTGGTTTTCGCCATGACCTTGTTCGACGATCCGTCCTTCGGGAGCCAGCGCCGGGTGATCGACATATCCGGTGACGGCCCCAACAACATGGGACGCGGGGGGGAAGGAGCCCGCGACCTCGTGATTTCCAAGGGAATTACCGTGAACGGTCTTCCCATTCTGGCCCGCAGCGACAGTCTCGCCGGCTTCTTCGACGTTCAGAACCTCGATCTCTACTACGAGGATTGCGTGATCGGCGGCCCGGGCGCGTTCATCGTGCCGGTGCTGGAGACCGGTGGGTTCGCCGCCGCGATCCTGCGCAAGATCATTCTGGAGATCGCCGGAACCGTGCCGCCCGAGGCACCGAGGATCATCCCCGCGCAGTTCTCACGCAATGCCGAGCGGTTCGATTGCCTGATCGGCGAGAAGCTCTGGCGGCATTTCATGGGCCGCGGCGAGTGGGAGCCTTGATCCGGCAACACGAGGGGTCGCGGCCCTCAGGTGTCGGCGTATTGTTCCAGCACGCCTTTCAGCGCCAGCACCTCCTCGGGCTTGCTGGCATAGGTCGTCGTACCGCCCATCGGGCTGGACGGGATCAGAATGCGCCGCACCCCGGCCTTGGCGAGCTGCGGAATATCCTCGAGTTTCTCCGGCACCGAGGCGATGAACTCGATCCCGTCCGGATCGCGGCCATGCTCTTCCGCCGTCCGCCGGGCGAGATCATACAATTCGCTTGAAGCGCCACGGGCCGGGAAGAACCCGTCGCCCAGCCGCCCGGCGCGGCGCGCCGCCGCCTTGGAATGGCCGCCGACAATGATCGGCACGCTTCCGTTCACCGGTTGCGGGCGGCAATAGATCGGCCCGAAATCCACCAGCTCGCCGTGGTATTCCGCGACATCCTGCGACCAGAGCGCGCGCATGGCGGCGATGCATTCGTCGGTGCGTTGGCCACGATCATCGAAGGGGACGCCGATCGCCTTGAACTCCTCCTCGAGCCAGCCGACCCCGATGCCGAGGTCGATGCGTCCGCCGGAAAGCGCGTCGAGCGTGGCGATCTGCTTGGCGGTGACCACCGGATTGCGCTGGGGGACGATCAGGATTCCTGTCGCCAGCCGGATCGTCTTGGTCACCGAGGCGATATACGCCATGTAGATCAGCGGGTCCGGCAGTTGCAGATCCTCGCGCCCGTCGCCCATGCGCCCGGACGCGGCATAGGGATAGGCGGATTGGTAATCCTTAGGAACCACCACATGGTCGACGGTCCAGATACTGGTGAAGCCGGCCTCCTCGGCGGCCTGGGCGATGGCGACGGCCTTGTCGGGCCAGACATTGCGGCCGGTATTCGCGTAACGCAGACCAAATTTCATCGGACCTTCCTCCCCAGGAGCGCTTTGCTGTTCTCCGAAGGCTCCGGTTGCTCCGGCCGCTTGTCAATGGCGGCAACCGATTCCCGGCCTGCACGGGGGCCGATCATCGCCGATCTGGTGGGATGTTCGGACTTGCATTCATCCCCGCTTCTGGCTTAGAAAGCGCGACCCTCAGCGACCCCTTCGTCTAGTGGCCTAGGACAACGGCCTCTCACGCCGTAAACACGGGTTCGAGTCCCGTAGGGGTCGCCACTCGGTTTCCGGCGGCAAGGCCGGCGGTTTTCCTTGCTACGCATCGGCGATGCCACTATGACAGCCTGCTGATCGAACAGGTGGCGCCGGGCGCCGCGTCCGCGAAAAAGACAGGATTTGCAGCCATGGCTGTTCCGGAAAAGGAAGACCTCACCGTCAAAGCGCAACATGCGCCGGGCACACGACGCCGTGAAGGCGGATGCCTATCATGGAGAACCCGGACACCGGCGAACTGCACCGCCGCATCACATTGATTTGAAGACCGGGATGTATCGCGGCCGCCAGGTTTTGAAGGTTAAGGACGCCTTCTGGAAACCGGACGTTTTGTTCGGAGAAAAGGCCTCTTGCGGAGGCCTTTGTCGTTTTGGTGCGATTTTCCAGGTTTTGCAGGCCCCGGCTAGAAAAACCTGACGCAAACCCCACCTGGATGTTCACTGGGAGTGTCTGAACAACCGAGGAACGCGCCGTGGTTCAACCTTGTCCGGCCAATCCATCGCCCGTCTCGAGGACCAGCGGTTCCTGACCGGCCAGGGGCGTTTCATCGCCGACATGGACATGGAAGGCCAGATGTGCACGCCGCGATCGTGCGCTCGCCGCACGCCCATGCCGAGATTCTCTATGTCGACCTCACGGAGGCGATGCGATGCCCGGCGTCGTCGGTATCCACACTGAGACCGATCTCATCGCCGACGGGATCGGTTGTCTGCCCTGTGTCGCCAGTTTCCCAGCAAGTCTCCTCTGATCATTCCCGAGCGCCATGCACTGGCCCGCGACTATGTGCGGCATGTGGGAGATCCCGTGGCCTGGTCGTGGCCACCACGCTCGAAGCGGCGCGTGACGCTGCGGAACGGGTGGAAATCGGCTTTGACCCGCTGCCGGCGGTGACCGACGGCCACAAGGCGCTTCAGGCCGGGCCCCCGGATCTGGGAGGAGGCAGCCGGAAACGTCGCCTATACGTTCGAGAAGGGCGATCGGGAAGCCGTGGAGGCAGGCCTCGCCGCCGCGGCCCATGTGGTCGAGCTCGACATCATCAACAACCGTGTCATGGCAGCCCCGGTGGAGCCAGGCGGGCATTGCCTACTACGATCCCGCGGACGGCGTGAAACACCTGATCTGCACTGGCCAGGGCTGCACGCGATCCGCAAGCAATTGGCCACCGCCGTGTTCAAGGTGCCCGAGGAGCGGGTGCACATCACCGCGCCCGATGTGGGCGGCGGTTTCGGGCTGAAGAACTTCCTCTATCCCGAATGGGTATTGCTGCCCTGGGCGGCGAAACGTCACCACCGCCCGGTCAAATGGGTCGCCGAGCGGGGCGAGGATCATGCCGGCGCGACCCATGGCCGGGACATCCGGACCGCCGCGCGCCTGGCGCTTGATGCAGACGGCCGGTTTCTGGCCTTGGATGCCGACCTGGTGGCCAATATGGGCGCGTATCTTTCGGCCGCCGGACCGGGCGCGTCGACCATCTCCTCGCCGACCGCGATGGGCGGGGTTTACGACATCCCGTTGATCCACATGCATTCGACCGGCGTCTTCACCAATGCCACGCCGATCGACGCCTATCGCGGCGCCGGTAAGCCGGAAGCCAATTTCATCATCGAACGCCTGATTGACGCGGCGGCAAGGCGCCTCGGCTTCGATCCGGTGGAGCTTCGTCGCAAGAACGCCATTGATGCGTTTCCGCACGTCACCGCTCAGGGCATGACGCTGGATTCGGGCCGTTTCCGACGCAATATCGACGATGCCGAAAGGATCGCGGACCGGGCCGGCTTCGAGCGGCGCCGGGCGGAAGCGGCCAAGGCCGGTAAGTTGCGGGGCCTCGGATTCGGCTGCTTTCTTGAGACCGCGCGCGGTGCGCCCCAAGAAGGGGCGGAGGTCAGATTCACGCCGGAAGGCCGGATTGAGCTGCGGGTCGGGACCGAATCCAACGGCCAGGGGCATGAGACCACCTATCGCCAGATCGCCGCCGACCGTTTCGGGCTTCCCATGTCGGCGTTCGACTATATCCAAGCCGATACCGGGAAGGTCAGGGTCGGACACGGCCATGGCGGAGCGCGCTCGATGCATATGGGCGGCGGGACGATGGCGTTGGCGATCGATGCTGTCCTGCGCAAGGCACGAGGTGTCGCCGCGACCCTGCTTCAGGCCGTACCCGACGCGCTTATCTATGCCGATGGCCGCTTCACGGTGCCGGACGGCGGCCGCTCGGTCGGCTTGATTGAGGTTTCCGCGGCGGCCCGTAACCCCGATGTGGCGCCGTCCCTCGATGAGGACGAGGACGGCAATGCCGGGCTCGATACCTTCGTCTTCCGCGAGCAGGCGCCCTTTACCTTCCCCAACGGCTGCCACGCGGCCGAGGTCGAGATCGATCCCGAAACCGGCGTGGTCGAGTTGCTCCGCTATGTCATGGTCGACGACTACGGCACGCTGTTGAACCCACGGCTGACCGAGGGACAGGTGCATGGCGGCGTGGCCCAGGGGATCGGTCAGGCGCTGATGGAGAACGTCCACTACGACTCCGAAACCGGGCAGCTGCTCGTCGGTTCGTTCATGGACTACACCGTGCCCCGGGCATCGCACCTGCCCGGCTTTGAGACCCATCTCGAAGGCGTGCCGACCCAGGCGAACGCGCTCGGCGTCAAAGGCTCCGGACAAGCCGGTTGCATCGGCGCGCCGCAGACGGTGATCAACGCCATCCTTGATGCCCTCTCGCCGCTGGGTGTCGATCATATCCAGATGCCGGCGACCTCCGAGGTCGTCTGGCAGGCGATCCGGGCGGCGCGGACCAAACCGTGACCGAATGTCCGGCGGAAAACCCGATGTCCCGTCCAGCCGATAGTCATCACTTCACCAATGCCATCGTCCGCAGACCCGGAGCTTCCGTGGTCAACGGGTTGCGCGCATCTGATCGCGGCAGTCCAAGCCTCAAGGGCGTGCGGGCCGAACATGACGCTTATGTCGCCGCGCTCAAGGCGGCGGGCGTAGCGGTGACGGTGCTGGAGCCGTTGGAGGCATTTCCTGATTCGATCTTCGTTGAAGACCCGGCCCTGGTCTTCACCGAGACGGCGATCCTGCTACGCCCAGGTGTCGACAGCCGGGCCGGCGAGGTGGCGGCGATCGCCCCGGATTTGCGTAAACAGTTCCCGAAAGTCCTGGAATTGCAAAGCGGCCATGTGGATGGCGGGGATGTGCTGGTAACACCCGAGGCGGTGATGATCGGCCTGTCGGCGCGCACCGACCGCGAAGGGGCCGAGGCGCTGATCGCGCTTTTGGCGGAAATCGGAAGGCGCGGCGAGATCTTCCACACGCCGGCGGGCGTTCTGCATTTTAAATCCGACTGTGCGCTTCTGGACGGCGAGACGGTCCTCTCGACGGCCCGGCTTGCCGCGTCCGGCGTGTTCGAGCGGTTCCGGGTGATCGAGACGTCCACCGGAGAGGAGGGCGCGGCAAACGCGCTCCGGGTGAACCGATCGCTTCTGGTCGGCGCCGGCTATCCGCGCACGGTCGCGCTGCTGCGCGCCGAGGGCTACGACGTGGTCCCGCTGGCGACGTCCGAGATCGCCAAGATCGACGCTGGTCTGTCCTGCATGTCGCTGCGCTGGCATGATTAGCTCGAGCGCCCGAAGGGGGCAAATTTTGCGAGAGAGAAACCATGCCGACCTACAGGGGAAGCTGCCACTGCGGCGATATCCGCTTCGAGATCGTCCGCGACCGGCCGGTGGACCGGCTGTTGGAGTGCAATTGCTCGATCTGCATCAAGAAAGGCATTGTGCACACTCCCGCCGAGGATCATGAACTTCGGATAACCAGGGGCGCGGATCAACTGGCGCTCTATCAGTTCGGTAGCGGCGAGGCGCGGCACGAGTTCTGCCCGCGCTGCGGCATTCACGTCTTTGGCCGCCCCCGCCCCACCCGGAACGGCACACGGTCAATGCCCGTTGCCTCGATGACTACGAAAGCCTTCGCGGGTCGCTGGAGGTGATCCAGTTCGATGGCCAGAACCATCCCAAGGACGGACGCGACTGAAACCCGCCCGCGGGCTGGCGAAATCCCTGTAAAACCGCGTTACCCGGAATTACTATGGCCGAAACCCGCCGATAAGAGAGATCGCCATGCTTGCAGCGCAGCTTTCCGTGGATGCCCTCGCGGCCCGTATTCCCGATGGTGCCAAGGTGGCGGTGCCACCGGACTATTCCTACTGCGCCATGGCGGCGGTGCGGGCGCTGATCCGGCGCGGCGCACGCGATCTGCATCTGGTCGGCGTGCCCACCTTCGGCTTTCAGGGCGACATGCTGATCGGTGCGGGCTGCGTCGGCACGGTGGAGACCTCGGCCGTCACCCTGGGCGAGCACGGCCTCGCGCCGCGCTTCACCAAGGCGATCAAGGACGGGGCTATCCGGATGATGGACGCGACCTGTCCGGCGGTGCACGCGGCGCTGCAGGCCTCGGAGAAGGGCATCCCCTTCATTCCCCTGCGCGGGCTGATCGGCTCCGACATCCTCGCCAACCGCAAGGACTGGAAGGTCGGGAACAACCCCTTTGCCGAGGGGGACGATCCCATCGTCTTCCTGCCGGCGCTGAAACCCGATGTGGCGCTGTTCCACGCCCCGATGGCGGACAGGTTCGGCAATGTCTGGGTCGGCGTCAGGCGCGAGCTGATGCTGATGGCCCATGCTTCGGCGGATGCCTATGTGACGGTCGAGAAGATCGTCGATACCAACCTGATGGACGACCCCAAGACCAAGGCCGGCACCATTCCGGGTCTCTATGTCTCGGCGGTCGCCGAGGCCGAGAAGGGGGCCTGGCCGCTCGGTATTCCTTACGGATACGCTGCGGACCAAGACCATCTGGCCCGCTATGCCGAGGACGCGCGCACGGACGAGGGCTTTCAGGCGTGGCTCGACCGGTTCGTCTTCGCGCCCCCGGCGCAAGCGGCGGAATGACCCCATGAGCGAGGATTTCCGCCCGGAAGAGGTGCTGATCGGCGCCATCGCCACGGCCCTGGACGGGCTGAGGCACGTGGCGGTCGGCGCGTCCTCGCCGATCCCCGGCGCGGCGGCGCTGCTGGCCCGTTCCCGCAGCAACGGATCTTTGCGGGTCTCGATCCTGGGAAGCGAGGAGAACAATTTCTTCACCGACGGCGGCAAAGAACTGTTCGATGTGGCCGGCCAGGGCCGGATCGACGCCTTTTTCCTCTCTGGCGCCCAGATCGACGGCCAGGCGAACGTCAACCTCGTAGCGGTCGGCGACTACAGGAAACCGAAGGCGCGGTTCCCCGGCTCCTTCGGCTCCGGCTATCTCTATTTCGCGGTGCCCCGGGTGATCTTGTTCCGGCTTGAGCATACGCCGCGTACCCTGGTCGAGAAGGTCGATTTCATCAGCGCGCCCGGGTTTTCCGACGACAACGTCTTCCGCCCCGGCGGCCCGTACAAGCTGATCACCGACCGGTGCCTTTTCCATGTGGACAAGCAGCGTCGCTGTTTCCGTTTGGAAAGCGTCCATCCCGGCCACACGGTGGAGGAGATCCACGAGCAGACCGGCTTCAGCTTCGATCTGCCCGATGGCGCGGTTCCGACGACCCCGATCCCGAACGCCGCCGACCTCGCCACGATACGAGGCCCGGTGGCGGAGGAAATCGCCGAGATCTATCCGGCTTTTGCAGCTCGGGTGTTCGGGGTCGGCAAGGCGGCTTGAGTGACGCCGGGCACGGTCGTTGGCAGATCCCCATCTTGGAAACAACAATGAGCCGGTTGCTCACCCTGCATGATCCCGAGGCCGCGCGTCGCTATTACGAGAGCGGCGTGTGGACCGGGGATACTTTTTACACTCTGATGGCCGGACATGCGGCGGTGCGGCCAGATGCCTGGGCGGCGCGGGACGGGGCGAGGCGCCTGACCTGGGGCCAGCTCAAGCGATGGGTGGACGCGGTGGCCGCCGACATGGCCGCGAGCGGATTGCGCGAGGGCGAGCGGGTCTCGCTCTGGATGTCGAACCGGCTCGAGGCGCTGGTGGCCTTTCTTGCCTGTTCACGCAACGGCTATGTCTGCAATCCCTCGCTGCACCGGAACTATACGGTGGAGGAGATCCTGGGGCTGGTCGAGCGCATCCGCGCCAGCGCCCTTTTTATCGAGGAAGGCTACGGCGCCGACGCCCATGATGTCTTCGGCCCTCTGGCATCCAGCGAGAGGGTGCGCAAGGTGTACCGGCTACCGGCGGGCCACGACACCGGGACCGACATGCCGGGCATTGGGGCCCCCGTAGGGAAAGGGCCGGCACCGCTCGCCAATCCGGACAAGGTCACCTACCTCGCCTTCACTTCCGGCACCACCGGTGCGCCGAAGGGTGTGATGCATTCCGACAACACTCTGCTGGCCAATTGCCGGGATCTCGTGGCCGATTGGCATCACAATTCTGAAACAATTCTCCTTACCCTGTCACCTTTGAGCCACCATATCGCCTGGGTGGCGGTGGGCCAGGCCATGATTGCGGGCATGGAACTGGTGGTCGATGACCCGCCGCCGGGCCGCAGCAAGCTCGACTGGGTGATTGAGACCGGCGCGACCTATGTCATGGGTGTGCCGACCCATGCCATGGACATGCTGGCCGAGCAGAAGGCGCGGGGCATCGCCACGCTGGGCTCGGTCAACCTGTTCTACATGGCCGGCTCTCCGATCCCGCCGGCCACCGCCGAGGCGTTTCTCGTTCAAGGGGTCCGGCCGCAGAACATCTACGGGATGAGCGAGAATTCCTCGCACCAGTACACCCATCCTACCGACGATGCCGACACCGTGTGCTCGACCTGCGGCACCGGCGGCAAGGCCTATCGGATACGGATCTACGACCAGGAGAATCCCGATATCGAGGTCGGAACCGGCGTGGTCGGACAGATCGGCGGCATGGGTGGTTGCCTGATGCTCGGGTATTTCGATAACCAGGCGGCCACCGAGGACAGCTTCAACGCGGCGGGAGATTTCCTGTCCGGCGATCTCGGCATGCTCGATGAGCGGGGCAACCTGCATGTGGTCGGGCGCCTCAAGGACATGATCATCCGGGGCGGCCACAATATCTTCCCGGCGAAGATTGAGGATCTGGCGATCAAGCATCCGGGGGTCGCCAAGGCCGCCGCCTTTCCGGTGCCGGACGAACGCCTCGGGGAGCGGGTCTGTCTCTCGGTGCTGGCCACCGGCGAGGGCGCGCCGCCGCCGGGCGACCTGTTGCGCCATCTCTTCGATCTCGGGCTCTCGAAATACGACATGCCTGAGTTCTTTTTGGAGATGCCGGAGTTTCCGTTGACCGCCAGCGGCAAGATCCTGAAACGGGAACTCGCGGAGTGGGCCAAGACCGGACGGATCAAGCCGACGCCAGTGCGCTTCGTCGAGCCGAAGTGAATGGAAAGATCAGACGGAGCGGACGGCGGTTCCTTCGGCCAGTTTGCAGATGCGGTCGTGACGTATTGCCCAGCCGTCTTTGTCATCCTTCCCGAACGCGCCATCCTTTACCGTCGCCCTGGCGCAAGGCAGGGCCTAGCGTCGAGTCATGGCTCTGCCTTGTGCCAGGGCGACGGCGAGATTCTATCTAGTCAGGAAAATGCTTTTAAACGACGATTTATCGAATCATCTTAATGTCAAGTATAAAGAAAATGGGCGGGAAAGGCTGCTAAACCTTCCCCGCCCACGCTTTAGCCGTTTGCGCATGCCCAGGCCTTACGCTGCCGCGCTTGGGCGGGCCTTGGCGCGTTCGAACCAGGCGGCGATGTTCTTGTGATCGGGGTTCAAGGCCTGACCGACATTGCCGAAAAAGTTGGTGAAGGCAAACAGCAGCACATCCGCCATGCTGTACCGGTTGCCGCAGACCCAGGTCTTGCCGGCCAACTGTCCGTCCAGCCAGGCGAGGCCGTCCTGGGCAACGGCCTTCAGGCCGGCCGAGGCTTCGGGCAGGCAGCGCATGCGGGATTCGAACATCTTCAGCCCCTCGCCATAGCGAAAACCGTTGGCCGCCGGCTCGCAGATGCTGAGATCGATGCGGCGGGTCCACATCCGGGTCTCGCCGCGTTCCTCGGGCGTCGAGCCGATCAGCGGCGGTGTCGGATGCAGGTCTTCCAGATACTCGCAGATCGCGGTGATTTCCGTGATGACCAAACCGCTGTCGGTGACCAGGGCCGGGCTCTGACCCTTGGGATTGACCTTCAGGAAATCGGCCTGGCGGTTCACACCGCCACGGATGTCGATATCCTCCTTTGGAATGTCGAGACCCTTTTCGGCGATGAAGATGCGGACCATGTGCGGGTTCGGGCCGATCGAGTTGTAGAGCTTCATGGATTGTCTCCGGGATGAGCGTGAATTTGCGACAGCCTAGCAGTCCGGAGTGATTCAGCAAGGGAGGGATAAGATCACAAGGCCGCTACGTTGCGGATATGCGCCGCCCGGGCCTAAGCTTGCGGCGATCGTCCAACCCCCGGTGAGCCGCCCGGCCGCCGTCCGCGCCGGAGATGTCTGCCATGAGCCTTACCCACTCCCCAGCCCGCGCCGTCGGCGGCATGGTCGCCTCGGCCCATCCGTTGGCCTCTCATGCCGGGGCCGAGATGCTGCGCGCCGGCGGCAACGCCTTTGATGCGGTGGTCGCGACCATGTCGACATTGAACGTGGTCGAGCCCTTCATGTCGGGCCTGGCGGGGCTCGGCGCCGCAAGCTGCTGGATTGAGGCGGAAAAGCGGGTCCGGTGCCTGGATTTCATCCCGCCGCTTCCGGCGGAGTTCCTTTCGGAACGGCTCGGCAAGGAGGATATCAATACCGGCGCTTCGGCAAGCGGCGTGCCCGGCAATCTGGCGGGTTGGTGCACCTTGATCGAGACCTACGGCACCTTGCCGCTGGACGTGGTGCTGGCCCCGGCGATCCGACACGCCCGCGACGGCTTTCCGATCGGCGGGCTCTATGTCCACAGCGCGGAAGCCACGGATATCCGGGCGAGCACGCCGGAATGGCGCCGTGTCTACATGCCGGCCAAAGGGAAATGCGCCGAGGGCTGGGTGCTGAAACAACCCGACCTTGCCGCGACCTACGAAGCGATCGCCGCCGACGGCAAGCGCCACCTCTACGATGGGCCGCTCGGGCGCAAGATGATCGAGCATATTCGTTCGCTCGGCGGTCCGATGTCCCTGGCCGACCTCGAGGCGGTCCAGCCGGAGTGGGAAGAGCCGATCGTCGCCGCCTATCGCGACCTTCTGGTGCATGTTCCGCCACCGCCGGCGGAATCGTTTCAGTTTCCGCTGGCCTTGCGGATCCTCGACGGTTTCGACATGGGCGCGCTGGAGCATCTGGGGGTTGAGCATCTGGACCGTGTACTGCGCGCGATCCGGCTCTCGGCGGAGGCCCGCATCCTCAACAACAACCGGTCTCCCGCCGAGATCCGCGAGCTGTTGGGTGAGGCCAGCGTCGCGCCCCTGCGCGCCCGGGTTCTCGACGGCAAGCCGGTCACCGCGCGGACCGAGCAGTTCGGCGACCCGCCGCCGCCGGCGGTTGCCGAGGCGCGGCAGCACACGACCTCGGTCTCGGTCGCCGACCGCCACGGCAACATGATCTGCCTCACCCAGTCGCTCGGCTCGCCTTGGGGGTCGACGGTGGTGATCCCCGGTACCGGCGTGTGCATGAACAACTTCATGAACTGGGGGGATCTCAATCCCAAGTCGCCCAATCATCTGGTTGGCGGCAAGCGGTTCGCCATGTGCCTGACGCCGTCGATCTCGACGCGGGACGGCGAAGCGGTGCTGGCGCTCGGCACGCCCGGAAGCTACGGCATCATGCAGACCCAGACGCAGGCGATGGTCCACTACATGGATTACGGCTTGAACCTGCGCGAAGCGATCGAGGCACCGCGCGCCCGTCTGCTGGACGGCCGACAGGTGGTTCTGGAGGATCGGATCGCCCCCGGCGTGGTTGCCGAACTGAAGGCGCGCGGGCACGAGATCAGCCAGCCTGCCGCCTTCACCATGATGTGCGGGGGCATGCAGGCGGTCTCGCGCGATCCCTCGAACGGCGCCTTGGCGGGAGCGGCGGACCCACGCCGGGACGGAACGGCGGTCGGGGTCTAAGTGTCGGTTAAACCGGCCCAGTCTCGTCGATATAGCGCCGGATGACCGCGTGCTGATGGTCGGCGAGGTCGATGACTGGCCGTGGGTTGATCAGCGCGCCTGATGCGGCGGCAAGCCCGCGCAGGCTCGTGTAGTAGGCGCGGGTCTTCTCGAGGATATCGGCTTCCAGTTGGTCGATGATCCTGGACGCTTCGGCCTGCTCGAGCTTTTGGAGCCAATGCAGCAGTGCGATCGCGAGCCCGCGCCGCAGCACCGACCGGCCTTTGGTTCGCTTGATGACGAGATTCGAGACCTCGATCCTGTCAGGCGCGAGGATCTTTACCGCAGGCGTCGGGAAATCGCGTTCGGCGTCTCTTTCCGGCCCCTTGGGCAGATCGGTGCGAGGCCGTCCGGGTTTGGCCTGCAGAGTGCCGAAACCGGGAACGGCGACGTCAAACCGACAGAGCCGGGTGTATGACGCGCTGGTGTCGATGAAACCGTGGGTCATGAACATCGCATGCGCGTCACCGGCGCTGTAGTTCACGTGACAGGCCGCATCCGCCGCCCCCGTCCGCGCCGAGCGTACAGCCAGGCGCGGCGGATTTTCCCGGGCATCGTACGACGCGCCGTCCGAATGATGGTCGAAATAGTCGATCAGGCTCATCAGCACGCGGGAAGACCTCTCCGGCCGGCCGGGCTCGCGCCACAGGAGCACACGGGACGCAAGAAAGGCAGCCAGCGGATCCTCGCCGGCGCGGGCGGCTCGGGGCGTGGTGCTTTTCCCCGATGGAGGGATCTCGCGCTCCGTCAGTGCGGCAAGCAGATCCGGGGTGTCGTGGTAGATGAATTGGGGAAGGCTGGAGCGGGTCTTCGCGATCTTGCAGGCGAGATTGAAGACCGCGCATTGCGTCTCGAGTATGCGGCGTTGCTCCGGGGTGAGCGCCGAGGCCGCCAGGGCAGGGACGATATCTCCGCCTTGTCGCACCAGGCCCGCCTCATCGATCCGAACCAGGCTGGCATCGGGAACGGTGATGAGAGGCGCGCCGTGGGGCAGTGGATCGGGATGAGCGATGGAGATCTCGCCGCCTGTAGCGCGTATGACCAAGCCGGGCGCGATGCCGCCACCTTGCGCGAGCAGGATTTCCGCATGGGTCTGCAAGGCTCGTTTCAGGGCCGGATCGTCACATTCGACCGCGACCATCCGGTTTCAGTCCGCGTAACTGGACTCGGCGCGCCGCGTCATCTCTGCGGCGATGCCGTGAGGTCGAGCACCATGCCTTCGAATTCCGGCGCGATGGCGGGGTACCAGTCGGTCACCTTGGGATCATGACCGGAAATCAGGCGGTCGATGCCCCCGGCGAGCTCGACGCAGGTCCGGTAGCCGTCGATCATGTCCTTCAGATCGTAGAAGATCGCGAACGGCCGCTCGCTTTCGACTTCCTCGTAGAGATGCACCGCGTCCGAGGCCAGAACGATCCAGCCGCGCCTGGTATGGACACGCAGCACCAATTGACCGCGCGCATGGCCACCGACGAGATGGAACTCGATGCCCGGCGCCACCGGAGTCACTTTCTCGGTATAGAAGGACAGCCTTTCCTCGTAGAGCAGTTCGACCAGCCGGGTCGTGTCGCGCTTGTGGTAGGCGATCTTGAAGGGCGCGTAGGTCATGTCCGGCCCGGTGATCGAAATCATCTCCTCCTCGTGCAGGGTGAAATGCGCATTTGGATAATGGTCGAGATTACCGACATGGTCGAAATGGGCATGGGTCAGCAGCACCTTGTCCACGGTCTTTGGATCGATGCCGATTCTTGAGAGCACCTCGGCCGGCTCGATCAGAAACTCGCGGCCGCCCTCGCCGGAAAGATCCGCCTTCATGCCGGTATCGACGACGAAGGTGCCCGAGGGACCCTTGACGACATAGGTGAAGAAATCCAGTCCCCGGATCATCTTCGCCGGATCACCGCCGATAAAGGTCGAGCCCTCGGGCCGCAGCTTCTGCTCGCCGTAACGGATCGCGTATACCTCGTGGATAGGGGTGTCGGTCATCGGTTTCCTTCCCACGCGGATGTTGGCTTGCTTGCCCGTCCGAAAGCCGCAGGCGATACTGCGGGCCGATGGAGTGCAAGTCTAACCTTGACGCTGAATCAGGGCTAGTTCGGAGGCTTAAGCGGTCGTGCAAGACAATCCAGACGCGGTGCCGACCCGCCTTTACTTGCTGATCGAAGAAGCGCCGCGCGAGTTCGAAAGCCGGATTCTGATCGCCAGCCTGGCTATCGATCAAGGCTTCGATGTCGTCATCGCGCCGCAATGGATGGTCTGGGAAAACCTGACCCTGCTTGAGCCGGGGATCATCCTTTTCAAGGGCGGCAACGCGGCCCAGGCGCTCCGCATGCGGCGGGCCAAGGACGCCGGATTTCAGGTCGCGATCATCGATGAAGAGGCCTTCGGGATTTCCAACCGCGAGGAAATACTATCGATGTGGGATCGCCGTTCGGCGGAGGCCTGCGATCTGCTGCTGGCCCAGGGTACTTTCCACGCCGATTGCATGGCCGCCCATCATCCCTCGCGCGATGGGTGGATCGAGATAACCGGAAACCCGAGAGCGGATCTCCTGCGCCCGCCATTCTCTCGCAAGATCCGGCAGAAAGCGGACGAGATCAGAAGCCGGTGGGGTGACTTCGTTCTCTTCAACACAAATTTCGGCGCGGTGAACCCTCGGCGAGGCGATGCGGTGTCCTTTCTGGAGGTGAGCGAGCGGGTCGGGACCGTCGATGCGAGGAAGCGGGCGGATGTCGCCCGGCATCTCTCCCGCTTGACCTGGGAGCGCGGCAATCTCGCGGCGATGCTTCGGGTGATTGCGATGCTCCGGGCCGAGCGGTTTCCCTGGCGCATGGTGGTGCGGCCGCATCCCGCCGAGAATATCGAGCATTGGCGCATCGGCCTCGCCGGCGTTCCCGGGGTTGAGATCATCCGAGAAGGCGATCATCGGGCATGGGGGCTGGCGGCTCGGCTCCTGGTTCATTCCAGCTCGACGACAGGGCTGGAAGGGTATCTTCTCGGCGGCCAGGTGTTCTCTTTATGCACGCACCGCAGTCCCTGGAACGATATCTTCACCTCGAACCTGGTAAACCGGGTGTTCGAGGATGAGGAAAGCGCGGTCGGGGCCATCATCGGCGTGGCCGACCGAACGGTTGCCGACCCGCAAGAAAGCCGCCGGTTCGCGGCCAACCTGGCGGCGCATGTGCACACCGAGCCGAACAGCCTCGCCGCGAAACGCGTGGTCGATGCTCTGGACGTGCTGCGCCGGCGATCTCCGGCCTTCGGAAATCGGGTGCCGGGCCGTGCCCCGTTCCGGGTGACGCAGGTCGACGCCACGAAGGTGGAGCCATCGTTCTTCGAGGTGGGAGCGGCACGCGACGCGGCAACGAAGACCCGCGAGCAGCTCGGCCTGGATACCTCTTTCGACATTGAGCTTGCGGGACCTTGGATGCTTCGGATGCGGGGGCGGGTAGAGGCAAGACAATGACCGCGGGCATCTCCCATGAAAGCCTGCTCGCAGCCGTGGTTGCCGAGGCGAAAAACGGCGGCGACGCGACGGTGGCGCAGCGGCGTCTGGCAACTTTCAGTCCGGCGTTTTCGGGTGTTTATCTCTCGCTCGGTGGCCAGGCATCCCGATCAGGGAATCCGCGATCCGGCACGAAACTGTTGGGGCGGGCCTTGTGCGCCGGTCCGCAGGATGCCCGGATCCATTTCCAGGCGGCGGACGCGGCCTATCGGCGCGCCGCGTTCCGTGAAGCCCAGCGCCATGCCCGGGCGGCGCTGCTGCTGGCTCCCGGCACTGCCAATGCGCACAGATTGCTGGCTTCCGCCGCCTTCCAGAACCGGAACCATGAAACCGCGGCGCGGGTCCTCGGCTGGTCCCGCCACATCGTCGCTCCGGCGAGTCAGGATCTGCTTATCTGGATGTGGACTCTGTTCGAACTCGACCGGCTCGCCGCCTGCATTCACGTCGCCCGTTGCTTCGTCGCGACCTCCGCCGCCAGTCCCTTGGGATACTCGTTGCTTTCACGGGCGCTCGCGCGGCAGGATCACACCGAAGGGGCGAGAAGACAGGTCAGACGGTTGCAAGTCCTGGCGCCCCGGGACCCAGAGGTTCTCGCGGGGCTGGGCCGGCTCCTGGTCTCGCAGCGCCGTTATGCTCCTTCGGTGCAGCTTTTTCGCAAGGCGCTTCTCATGGATCCGTCACGGGATGCCGGATGGTTCGACCTGGCGCGCGCGTATTGGGCCATGGAGGCCTTCGAGGAATCCGAAGACACGCTTGCCCGCGCGTGCCTTATCGCGCCTGGGCTCGCCGTACGGGCCGAAGTCTTGAGATTATCCGCGACGTCGCGCGATTTCCGTCTGCCGTCCGTTGTCAGAGAAACAGCGTGAGGACCCCGGTATAGGCGTAGATCCGGTCCCGGCTGATCTCGCCGTTGGCAAAGAAGCCGGCCATCGGAAAATCGCCAAGCGTCTCACGGATGATGTCGGTCTCGCGATCCGGCGCGGCGAACTGGTTCGGCCCTCGCGCGGCACAGGAGATGTAGAGCCCGCCCCGGATCGGCCGGTTGCCGACCCGCCGTTTCAGATCGCCGGTCATCCGACGCATGTCCTCGACTGCGCTGTCCCGGTCGCGGCGGCAGAACAGAACCGGGTCACCCTCGGGAACGACCTGGGCAATGGCGACTGCCTTGTGCTCGGGATCGAGGCCAACGAGATTTCGCACGGTATAGTCGGCGGTGTCGGAGCCGGGGACGGGTAGGGCGGCAAAGACGATGCCGCCGATCCGCCGCAGATCCGACGCCAGTTCGGGCCCGATCTCCTCGATCATCACATCGAGCGCCGGGCGCCCGTCCAGTTCGATAAGAATGTTGTCCTGGGCCTGGGTGACGGTGTGCGCCTCGCCGAGCGGGGTACAGCCCTGGCTTAGCGCCGTCGCCATCTCTACCGCCAAGGGCGAGAACGCGACGCCGCTGAGGCAGCCGGCGCCGGCTTTCACCGCGCCTCCCGCCTGGTGCGGCGCCTCGCCGGACGCTGCGGTCAGTCCGCCGATCAGAAATCCGCCAGTGTGCGTCGCCATTTCCTCAACCGCGGTCATGGCATCGCGGTGCCTTGGGTCGACATGGGCCAGCGCGAGCGGCATTGCCGCCTCGGCGATCCAGTCCGCGTGATTGGCGGCCAGCCGTTCGCCCGTGTCGGCGCCGCCGGAAAACAGCCGGTAACCACTGGCCGGCAGGTCGAGAACCAGTGCCGCCGCGCCGGGTATGCCGAAATGCTCTTCGCCCGCCGCGATCACGCCGTAACCCGCCGCCGCGGCCCAAGCGGCGATTCCGGTCTTCTCCCGCAGCACCGCAAGCATGCCGTCGAGATGGGGCGCGAAACTCTCAGCCGTATAGAGTATGCCGAGCGTGCCCTCGGCCCCGGCCAGATCCCGTGCTAGAGCGTCGGCATTCTCGCGCCAATTCTCCTCGAAATTGTTGGCGGAGGCAAAAACGCGGGGCGTGTCGGTCATGATGATGATCCATTGCCGGTCTGGATATTGCCATGGAAGCATGGCAGGGCGGGCGACACAACGCATCCTCGGCGCAGGCCGGGGCCGACGCCTGCATAGGATGCGGGCGAGGGATGGCAGAGCAATTGCCCGGAGCTTTGAAAGTGATCAACGACCCGTCACGGTGACGGGCCCCAGGGATGGGCTCCGCCCTTCGTCGGGGATACGGTAGAAGATGAAGCTTACCCCAGAACCTTCGTTACCCCGTCGATCACGAATTGCACGCCAAGTGCCATCGTGATGATGCCGAAGACGCGCGTGACGACGTTGACGCCCGTGACGCCGAGCAGCTTGATCAGGGTTCCGGCGGCGAGCAGGCAGACAAGGGTCAGAATCAGCACCACCGCCATGGTGGCAAGCACCGCCGCCTGCATGATCCGGTCGCCCTCCACCTTGCCCATGAGCAGGACGATCGTGGTCATCGCGCCGGGGCCGGCGATCAGTGTAATGGCCAGGGGAAAGACCGAGATGTCCGCACGCTTAGCGCCTTCGGCTGCCTCGTCTTCGGTCGTGTTGCGCAGCCCGCTGTCCCGCGCCATCAGCATGTCGATGGAGAGCAGCACGAGCAATATTCCGCCGGCGATCCTGAAGGCCGGAATGCCGATCCCCAGCGCCTCCAGCAAAGCCTCGCCTAACAGGCCGAAGACGAACAGGATGCCGGCGCCGATGCCGACGCCTTTCAGCGCCAGCTAGCGCCTCTCGGCCGGCGGTACCGTCGGCGTCAGAGACATGAAAAGCGGCGCCACGCCGATCGGGTCGATCACCACGAGCAGCGTGACGAACGCCGAGATCAGCGCTTCGATCATCATCCTGGGAGCGCCCGGCGCCGCATATCACGCGGCAACCTTTTGCCGACAATAACAGGAGGCGTGGACCTGAACCTCGGCCCGGGCCAGCGCAAGGTCGAGTTGCTGCTTGATATGCATGGCTTCGACTTTCTCGCTGCGCCGCACCAGGCATTCGTGCAGACCGTGCAGGCTCCAGAGGTTGCCAGGATGCTGGCAGGCCCGGCTCAAGGTCTTGTCGAGGCCGAGATCGGCGCGATAGACCGCCTCGGCTTCCTCGAAATGCCCCTGTTCCATCAGCAGGGCGCCAAGCGCGTGACGGGCCGGCTGCATCCAACCCCAGGGCTCGTCATAGGGCAGGTTGTCGTCGAGCTCCACCGACTTGCGCAAATGGGTGAAGGCGACGTCATAGTTGCCGCGTCGATACTCCAACTCCCCGTTCAGCATTTCTTCCGCGATATCGAGCAGATCCGGGACGATATTGTTATGGACCCGGCGCGTGTTCGGAACCCGCGCCTTCGCGGCGAGGAACGCGTCCCGAACCTTCTCAGCCTCCGGGACATTGCCGAGCGCTGAGTGGGCGACGCACTTGGCATAAAGCATCATCGCCGTGGTCGAACAGTAAAGTTCCTGGTCCTCGGGCAGGTCCTGCGCCAGGATCTCGTGCCACTTGCCGAAGCGGATCAGCACATGCTGCTTCATCGAGAAGTATCCCTCGATGAAATCGGCCATGGGCGGTGAGGGGATGCGCAATACCTCCTCGGGCGTGGTGTCGATCAGTTCCTGGGCCGCCTCGATCGCCGGGGTGAACTGGCCGAGGAACATGGCGCCGAAGATCACGAAGTGGTGGTTGTGGGTGCGGTACATCGTATAGACATTAAGTGCGCCGTTGCGCTTCAGGTACTCGCGGTCGGCGACGATGGCTTTCTGGTTGTAGACCACCACGTCCCGGTAATTACCGCACAGAACGTCGATATGGGTCGGCATATGGGTGAGGTGCCCGCCGTCCGGCATGATGTCGCGCAGCCGGTCACCGGCTCTCAACGCCAGTTCCGGGAACGGCGACATCTCCATCAGGTGCACATAGAGATGCAGCAGGCCCGGATGGTTCCAGCTTTCGGGCAGATCGCGGAACGCGCTTTCCAGCACTTCGCGGGCCTCGGCGGTGCCGGCACCCTTGGCAACCTGGCCGGTCGGCAGGTCCCACATCTTCCAGGGCGTCTCATTCATGATCGCCTCCACAAAGATCGCCCGCGCCTCCAGATCATTCGGATAAGCGGCAAGAACCTCGCGCATCGCGTTGGTATAGGCCTTGTCCCAGGGCCGCAGATCCTCGATCGTCTCGCGCTGGGGATAGCGGGCGGTCAGCGCCTGGATCATCGCCGTCTCGAACGCCGTGGCGCCGTCGAGATTGGCGAGCGCCGCCTGGGTGGCGTCATAGGCGGCTTCCAGCGCCCGCGCGCGTCCCTTCGGGTCCAGGCGATGCCAGGGCAGGTTGTAGTTCGGCCCGACGGCGTAGGCGAGACCCCAATAGGCCATGGCGCAGCCCGGATCGGCCGCGAGGGCATTCTTGAAACAGGTGACCGCCTCGCCGTGATTATAGGCGAAGGTCCAGTTCAGGCCGCGGTCGAACCAAGTCTGAGCATCCGCCGACTTGGTGGGGATTTTTCGCCCATATTGGCCGAGATCGAAATAATCCATTTTGCGTTTCCCGTTTCGCCGCATGTTTCGTTCCGGCAGATTAAAGCAGAACCGCGCGGAGGGAAAACGGGGAGTGCGGTCTGGCACTTGATGGTCTCTATTTCCGTCGGTCCTGCGAAAGCAGGACCTTTTGGCGGCCACATGGGCAGCCTTTTCGGATTGTAAAATGTGCGGATCAAAACTGAACCGTCGCGGCTGGTGATAAAAGCACCTGCTTTCGCAGGTGCGACGGTGTAGGAGGGGAGTTATCGTGGCCTTCGGCTACCTCTTTACCCCGGCAAAACCGCCTCGATCGCGGTGATCAGCTTTTCGGCATCCGGCGCCGTCGTCGGTGCGAACCAGTCAACCGCCTTGCCGTCCTTGTCGATCAGGATCTTGTGGAAGTTCCAGCGCGGCCTCGACATCGCGCCAAGCTGTTCGCCCGCCCATTTGTAGAACGGATGCGCGCCGTCGCCGCTGACCACCTCCTTGGAGGTCATCGGGAAATCGATATCGAAATTCACCTCGCAGAAGCTCTTGATCTCCTTCTCCGAGCCCGGCTCCTGGCCGCCGAAATCGTTCGACGGAACGCCGAGCACCACCAGCCCTCGCTCCCGATACTTCTCCCACAGGCTCTGCAGCCCGGCATATTGCGGCGTGAACCCACAGCGCGAGGCCGTGTTGACCACCAGCACCGCCTTGCCGCGATAGTCGGAAAGCGACAGCGGCTGGCCGTCGATCGAGGTGAAATTGAACACGGGTACACTCCCGGCTTGTGTTGCTCCGGCGATGATCAGGCCGATGGCAATGAGGATGGTGGAGAGGAGATTTCGCATGGACGGTCCTCCATTAGCCATTCTACGCGAGAAAAGCCGCCCGGATCACCCCTATCGCCACAGCAACAGCACCACGATCCCGGCGATGATGGCGAGGATACCCAGGAACTCCATCCGGTTGGTCTTCTCCTTGAAGATGAAGTAGGAGGCCGCGAAGGTGAAGACCAGTTCGATCTGACCCAGCGCCCGGACATAAGCGACGTTCTGGATGGTCATCGCGGTGAACCAGCAGGCCGAGCCGACCATGCCGCTGAGGCCCACCAGACCGGCGGTCTTCCAGTTATTGGCGACCTTTGTGATCTCGCCGGGCTCCCGTAGGCGCAGATAAACGCCCATCATCACTGCCTGGAGCGCGGTGACGCAGGCAAGCGTGAAGGCGGCCTGCATCAGAAAGCCCTCGCCGCCGAGCGACAGGGACGAGGCCCGGTAGGCGACGGCGGAGATCCCGAAGGCGGCGCCCGAGGCGATGCCGATCAAGGCCGTCTTCTGGGTAAACGAGGTGAGCAGCCCCCGCATGCCGCTTTCTTGGCGGGCCTGGGAGATCGCCATCACGCCGACCAGGCTGACCATGATCCCGACCACGGCGCCGGTGGTCAGCGTGTCGCCCAGGATCACCAGCCCGAAGATCGCCGCCTGCACCGTCTCGGTCTTGGAATAGGTGGTTCCAACCGCGAAATTACGGAACGAGAACAGATAGACCAGAAGCGCGGTGGCGATGATCTGGGTAACGCCGCCGATCACGCCGTAGAAGACAAACCACCAATTCGGCTGCGGCAGCGTGAAGCCCATGCCCTTGTGCAGGAAAAGCGCGTAGAGAATCGCGAAGGGCACGGCATAGACAAATCGTGCCGAGGTGGCGCCGGCGGTGCTGAGCTTCGATTTCAGATGCTTCTGCAGCGCCGAACGCACGTTCTGCGAAAACGCCGCCCCGATGGTGATGGGGATCCATAACTCGAACATTGCATGGGCTCTTGGGGAAAGCTGAAAGAGATGTCATACGGAGGCCAAGCTGGCGCGGCGTCAACAAAATTATGGAATGGGCTGGGTTTCAAATTGGAACGTCACCCTCATGCGTTTACGTGCAATACGAGTGAATATCCTGTGGGTCTATAGTCCACACCTGTTTGTCATCCCCGCGCTGGCGCATTGGTGTCCGGGAAAGCTTCCGGGCCGCTCGACGCTTCATTCTTCCGTTGTCCTCGCGAAAGCGGGGACCTCGAAATGCCTGAAAACCGCTTGCTTATCGACCAGTTCAGCCGAGGCCCCCGCATTCGCGAGGGCGACGTGAAATGTTGAACAGTGGGTACCTTTCGATTTCGGTTCGCATTGAAACTCAATCACTCCGCCGGATCCGGCAATCCGCCCGTTTCAACACATCCGGCTGAAGCCTTGTGCCGAGGCCGGGGCCGTCGGGGGTGCGGATGCGGCCGTTCTCGACCGGGGGCAGGGCGGTCATCAGTTCCGAATACCAGCCGTAATAGAAGGCCCGCACCATCTCCTGGATATGGCAATTGCGGCTGGCGAGCGCGAGATGGGTCGAGGCGGTCAAGGTCACCGGGCCGGTGCAGTCGTGAAACGCGACGGGGACGTGCCAGGGCTCGGCCATATGGGCGATTTTGCGCGCCTCGGTGATGCCGCCGCACCAGGCGACATCCATGATCAGCTGGCTGAGGCTTCCAAGCTCAAGCAGATAGCGGAAATCGGCCGCCCCGCCGCGGGTTTCGCCGACCGCGATGGGACAGGTGGTCGAGCGCGCCACCTCGCCGAGCGAGGAGAGGTGATCCATGAACACCGGATCCTCGACCCAGAACGGCTTGTATTGCTCCAGCGCGCGGGCGATCCGGACGGCGTTCGGCCGGTCCCAGAACGAATGCAGTTCGGCCATCACGTCCATCTTGTCGCCGACGGCCTTGCGGATCTTGGCAAATGGCTCCAAGGCCTTGTCGAGATCGGCGGCGGAGATGTACTGGCCCCCCGAACGCTCGGCCGCGTGATCGAAGGGCCAGATCTTCATGCCGTCGATCCCCATCTCCAGCAGGGAATGGGCAAGCTCGTCGGCACTGTTCAGGAAGGCGTCCAGGTCCTCATACGGTCCCTCGGAACGATCAAGACCGTAATTCTCGGTGGTCTGGCCCGCCGTCTCGCGCACGTATTTGTAACCGGCGCAGGTGTTGTAGACCCGGATGTCGTCGCGCACCGCGCCGCCGAGAAGCTGATGGATCGGCTGTCCGGACGCTTGGCCCCAGACGTCCCAGAGCGCGATATCGACGGCTGAGCGGCCGCGCTGTTCAGCCCCGGCGCCGCTGAAGCCGACATAGCCGATGAGCTTGGGATGATGGCGGTTGATCAGTAGTGGGTTCTGGCCGATCAGCTGCGGCGCGATGATCTCATGAATGTGGGCTTCCGCCGCGCTCGGCCCGTAGAAGGTCTCGCCGAGCCCGATCTGTCCCTCGTCGGTATGGATATGCACCCAGAGCAGATTGGGGAACTCGGCGATACGGATGGTCTCGATGGCGGTGATCTTCATACGGCTCTCGCGGCGCTGGGAAATCGAGCGCCTAGAGTGCCGCGATCAGCCGCGCCGCGCCAGGGCGTCGCGCAATCCATCCGTCGCCTGATTCAGGGCGGCGTCGAACGCGTTCTCCCAGGTTCCCGCGTCGTCGGTCTCGCCGGTCGGGGGGAACAGCACGCCGCGCGAGGAGCTGACGATGCCGCCTTCCGGGCCGTTGGGGCCGGCGACGAAGCTCTTGATCGCGTCGTCGGCGCCGCCGCCCTGGGCGCCGTAGCCGGGGATCAGAAACGGCACGTTCGGCAGGATCTCTCGGATCTGCTCGCCCTGTTTCGGATAGGTCGCGCCGACCACGATACCGAGAGAGGACCAGCCGGTCTCCGGTCCGGCGAGATCCGCCGCCAGGGCGCCCAGGGACGCGGCGATGCGTTCGGACAGCGACTGGTTTCCGATATGCAGGTCCTGGTAGTCGCCCGAGCCCGGATTGCTGGTCTTGACGAGAACGAACACACCGGCGCCGTTGGCGCGCGCGACCTCAAGATAGGGCTCAAGCGTGTCGCGGCCGAGGAAGGGGCTGAGGGTCATCGCCTCGGCCCGAAGCGGCGCGTCGTCGGAAAGGTAGGCTTCGGCATAGGCGGTGGCGGTGGAGCCGATATCGCCGCGCTTGGCATCCATCAGCACCAGCAGGCCACGATCGCGGGCGTGGCGCACGATTTGGTCCAGCATCTGGATCCCGCGCCAGCCCATGCGTTCGAAAAACGCGGATTGCGGCTTGACGATCGCGACCCGTTCTTCCAGCCGATCCAACACGGCGGTCAGGAAAGCGCCGACGGCGGGCGCCGTGCGCTCGTCTTCCGGGGTCATCGGGCCGTCGCGGAAAACCGGGGGAATCTTGTCGAGATAGGGATCGAGCCCGACACAGAGCGGATGGCCGAGCGCGCGGACGCGGGTGATCAACTGGTCGCCAAAATGCCTCGCGCTGGATTGCTCCGCCACGTGTCCCTCCCGAATGTGTGCGATCCGCATTCAGATAAGGGGATTCGGTCCCGGAGTCCACGGCCAAGGAAAGGGAGGGCGAACCGAATGGCGTTCCCGGGGCATTAGCCTACGACCTCGGCTGTTTCGAGCACGGCATGCATCAGGACTTCGGCGCCGGCGCGGGCCCATTCGGGGGAAATCTCCTCGGCCTCGTTGTGGGAAAGACCGCCGACACAGGGACACATGACCATGGCCGTCGGGGCGACGCGGCTGATCCAGCAGGCATCATGACCGGCGCCGGAAACCAGATCCCGGTGAGAGTAGCCGAGCCTTTCGGCGGCGGCCCTCACGGCGGCGACACATCCTGGATCGAAGGCAACCGGATCGAAACCGCCGACCTGCTCGATGTCGAGGCCAAGGCCGATCGCCTCGGCGATGGCCTGGGCGCCGTCGCGCAGTTCGGCCTCCATGGCGTCGATCACTGTCTTGTCTGGATGCCTGAAATCGACGGTGAAGACCGCCTTGCCGGGAATGATGTTGCGGGAGTTGGGATAAACATCACAGTGCCCGACGGCCCCGACGGCGAGGGGCGCATGATTCCAGGCGATCTCGTCCACCAATTGGGTGATCCTCGCCATGCCGAGCCCGGCATTGACGCGCATGGGCATCGGGGTTGAGCCGGTATGGCTCTCGCGTCCGGTCAGCGTGATCTGCAGCCAGTTTAGTCCCTGGCCGTGGGTGACCACGCCGATATCCTTCTCTTCGGCCTCCAGGATCGGACCCTGCTCGATATGCAGCTCGAAAAAGGCGCGCATCGGGCGGGCGCCGACCTCTTCATCGCCGGCCCAGCCGATCCGCTTCAACTCGTCGCCCAGGGTCTTGCCCTCGGCGTCGGTCCGCGCATAGGCCCAGTCGAGCGTATGCACACCGGCGAATACGCCCGAGGCGACCATCGGCGGGGCGAAGCGGGCGCCTTCCTCGTTGGTGAAATTGACCACCACGATCGGGTGCCTGGTCTTGATGCCGGTATCGTTCAGGGTGCGGATGACCTCCAGACCCGCCAGCACGCCGAGCACGCCGTCGTATTTACCGCCGGTCGGCTGGGTGTCGAGATGGCTGCCGACATAGACCGGCGGCAGGGACGGGTCGGTGCCCTCGCGGCGGGCGAACATGGTGCCCATTCGGTCCAGCCCCATGGAAAGACCGGCGCCCTCGCACCATCCCTGGAACAAGACCCGGCCGGCGGCGTCCTCGTCCGTCAGCGCCTGGCGGTTGTTGCCGCCCGCAATACCGGGACCGATCTTGGCCATCTCCATCAGCGAGTCCCACAGCCGCTCGCCGTTTATCCTGAGATTGCTCGCGATCGCCATGTCCGGCTTCCCCTCGTTGTGTCATCTGGATCCGTCCAGCGCCGATCATACCTGGCGCGAGACGGGACGCCATCCTGGCGTGATCGTATCCGGGGGCATCGCGCTCGATGTCTCGCCTTGCCCCGGCGGCCTGGGCGATAATCGATTGATCATTGGTTAAACGCTCAGGAGGGCCCGGCATGCCGTCGCAGCATCGATTGGACTACGAGATACGCGAAAGGGTCGCGGTGATTTCGCTGAACCGGCCCCCGGTAAACGCAATCGACATGGCCATGATCGATGCCATTCACGGCGCGCTGCGCCGGGCCGAGGCGGATAAAGGGGTGCGTGCCGTCATCCTGACCAGCGCGCTCGAGGGGATGTATTGCGGCGGCATGGATTTGCGCATGGCGGCGGAAGGCAGCGTCGCCGATCTGCGCGCCTTTCTCGGCAAGTTCTATATCGAGACCATGAACATCCAATACGAAATGACCAAGCCGACCATCGCCGTGGTGAATGGCCCGGCCCGGGGCGCCGGCATGACGCTGTCGATCACCAGCGACATGATTTTCGCCGCCGACGACATCGACCTCGGCTATCCTGAAATCGATGTCGGGGTGATCCCGGCGATCCATTATGTGCATCTGCCGCGCCAGATCAGCCGGCACAAGGCGTTCGAACTCCTGTTCATGGGCAAGCCGATCTCCGCGAGTGAGGCAGCCTCGCTCGGGATCATCAATTACGCGGTGCCCCGGGCCGAACTGATGGAGCGCGCCTTCGCCATGGCGGTCGCTTTCACCGAAAAGTCGCCCACGATCATGGCCCTTGGACGGCGGTCCTTCATGCGGGCGAACGATCTCGACTATCGCCGCAACGTGGAAAACCAGGTCGAGACCATGTGCAACATCTTCAGCAGTGCCGACGGCAGGGAAGGGCTCGCGGCGTTCCTGGAAAAGCGGGCGCCGCAATGGAGTCCCGCCTGACCCGGATGAAAAGGCCGGCCCGACTTGCCTCTTTTCGCGGCGCGGTATCCGTGAAATCTTCAAAGGCGAAACAGAATCGGGAGCGGCAATGAGCACGCGGGACAGCGCCGAAGACTGGACCGTCCACGAGGATGCGGAGAGCGCCATTGAAAGGCTCGATGCACTCTACAACGCCGAAATCGGCCGACTGGTCGAAGGCTTCACCGCCTATTCCGAAGGCCGGTTGGCCACCAGGGTCCGCGCCGTCTATCCGGCGGTGCGGGTGACTATCGCCGATGTCGACGCGGAACCAGGGCCGATTCCGGCCGCCTGATTCGGTTTTGCGGACGAGCCGGGCATCTATCAGAGTACCTTCACCAGGATCGCCCTCTATCGCCACCACTTGCGGGCCCAGTTCGACTATCTGATGCGCAACCAATGCTGTCCGGTCGAGGTCGGGTTGAGCGACACGCCGATTCCGTTGCCCTTCGCCTTTGCCGACGGGATGGTCGTGGGCGACGGTTTCGATGCCGCCGCCATGGCCCGGCTGCGGCGATATTTCGACATGCCGTCGTTGGCGATGATGGACGACCGGATCGTGAACGGCGAGCACGAGGCCGCACCCGGTGATCCGAAGCCGCTCGCTCTCTTCACCGCGCCTCGGGTGGACTACTCGCTCCAGCGGTTGCAGCACTATTGCGGCACCCGGCCAGACGATTTCCAGAACTTCGTCCTGTTCACCAACTACAAGGTCTATATCGACGGTTTCGCGGCGCGGGCCGAGAAGCTGGTGCGCGACCCCGGGACCGACTACGTCGCGCTGGTGGAGCCCGGTGGCCGCCGCCTCACCAAGGACGGCCGGGTTACCGGCACCCGCGCGGCCCGCAGCCCGCAAATGCCGGCCTATCATCTGGTCCGCGACAGGCACCAGGGGATCACCATCGTCGATATCGGCGTCGGACCGTCAAACGCCAAGACCATCACCGACCATGTGGCGGTGCTGCGTCCGAACGCCTGGATCATGCTGGGGCACTGCGCCGGGCTTCGGAAGACCCAGAGGCTCGGCGACTATGTGCTGGGTCATGCCTATCATCGCGGCGATCATGTGCTCGACGCGGACCTGCCGGTCTGGGTGCCGATCCCCGCGCTGGCCGAGGTCCAGCAGGCTCTGGAACGGGCGGTGGCCGAAGTGACGGGGCTCGACGATCTCGGCATCAAACAGGTGATGTGAACCGGAACCGTCGCCTCCACCGACAACCGGAACTGGGAGCTGCGCGAGCAGAGCGAACCGAACCGCACCCTGGCCCAGACCCGGGCAATTGCCCTGGACATGGAAAGCGCGGTGATCGCCGCCAACGGCTATCGGTTCAGGGTCCCCTACGGCACCTTGCTCTGCGTCTCGGACAAACCGCTGCACGGGGAATTGAAGCTGCCCGGCATGGCCGACGATTTCTATCGCCGCCAGGTTGACCAGCATCTGGATATCGGTTTCCGAGCCATGGAGCTTCTGCGCGGCCTGCCGCTTGAGAAGCTGCATTCGCGCAAGCTGCGCAGCTTCAACGAGGTGCCAATCCAGTAAACTCCGCGCGTCACCGACCCTGGAAGTTGGGGACGCGGCGTTCCGCCGTGGCCCGGATGCCTTCCTTGAAATCCTCGGTCTGGCGCAGCTTGTTCTGGACCTCGAGTTCGTGGTCGGTTGCCTTGCGCACCTGCTCGACCAGACCCTTGCGCATGGTGGCACGGGTCTCGATCACGCCGAGGGGGGAGTTCTCCGCGATCTCGGCGGCCAGCGCCTGGGCGGCGCCGCGCACCTCCTCCAAGGGGACCAGCATGTCGGCGAGACCCCAGGCATAGGCTTCGTCGCCCTTAATGCGGCGGCTGGTGTAGAACATCAGATTGGCGCGCTGCTGGCCGATAAGCGCCGGCAGGGTGTAGGTCAGCGCGAAGCCGGGATGGAAACCGAGCCGGGTGAAATTCGCGGCGAAGCGCGCTTCCGGCGCGGCAACCCGGAAGTCCGGCACCAGGCTGAGGCCGAGGCCGCCGCCGATCGCCGCTCCTGGATCGCACCGATGATCGGGGTCTTGGTGGAGAACAGGCGGACCGCCTCGACATAGAGATGATTGGCCGGGCTGCTGTCGCCGCTTTTCTTCTGCTCGCTGTCGCTGGACCCGTCGGAGCGGAAATTGGCGCCGGCGCAGAACGACTTGCCGGCGGCGCAGAGCACCGCGGCGCGAAGGTTGCTGTCCGAGTCAACGACCTCCATGGCGGTGGCGATCTGCTGAATAAGGGAATAGTCGAAGAAATTGTGCGGTGGGCGCTGGATCTCGATCGTGGCCACATGGCCGTCGACGGAAATACCAAGATCGGTGAAGTCGGGGAACTGTGCCATGTGCCGGGTCTCAAGGTTGAGTCTTCGAGGCGTTTGGTAGTGTTTATGCCGCCGGATGCTGGATGATCAAGGCATCGACGATCGAGAGCCCGTCGCCCGGCGGGTGTATCAGCACCGGGTTGAGGTCGATCTCGGCGATCCGGCCGGCGGCGGAAAGGGCGAAGGCCGACAGTCTTTCCATCAGGCGGGTTAGGGCCTCAATGTCGTGGGCGGCACCATTCAGCAACGCCGCACCGCGCAGCCTCGCCAGGAGCGCGCGGGCCTCATCGCGCGACAGTGGTGCCGGGGCGAAGGCGACGTCGCGGGAGGTCTCGACCGCCGTGCCTCCGAAGCCGACCATCAGCATCGGGCCAAAGCCGCTCCCGTTGCTGATCCCGAGGATCATCTCCAGGCCTGGCCGCGCCATCGGCTGGACCAGGGTGCCGAGGATCGTGGCGTCCGGGTTGCTTTCCGCAACCCGTGTCTGGATGTCCAGAAAGGCCTGGCGCGCCGCCGTCCCTCCTGAAACATTGAGGGCAACGCCGCCCGCCGCCGATTTGTGCGGGATATCAGGCGACTGGATCTTGAGCGCGACCGGGACGCCGGCTCGTTCCGCCGCGTCTGCCGCTTCGTCGGCGCTACGGGCGAGGGTGCCGGTGACCGCTTCGATGCCGGCCGACGCCAGAAGCCGCATGGCGTCATACTCGGCGATGGTCGCGCCGGAGTTTGCAAGAAGCTCAGCCGTTTGCTTCGACAGCGGTTCGACCTTCGGCGTAGCCGCGCGTTTCAGAAACGCCTCGCGCTGGGCCCGATAGCGCGCCATCGCCGCAAGGGCGCGGGTCGCATTCCGCATATTCGTGAACAGCGGTACCCCGGCCTTCGCCAGCAGCGTCACCACATCCGGATGCGGCAGCGTATAGCTCCACATCAGCACCGGTTTCAGCGTGTCGCGGCCGAGGGCCTCCAGGGCGTCGGTCTCGCGTTGCAATGTCACGGGATTGCGGGCCGAGGTGATCGCGATCACCGCGTCGATGCGCTCGGAGGCGGCGATCATGGCGCTGATCCGCGCGTAGCCGAGGGTGCGGATCACCCCGGCGGTACCGTCCACCGGGTTCTGCGAGGTGCCGTAGCTGGGAAGGTGCTGGTCGATATTGGCCCTGGTCGCCGCATCCAGTACCGGAACCTCGAGCTCCGCCGACGCACAGGCATCGGCCAGCCAGCCCCCGGCGCCGCCCGAGCCGGTGAAGATGCCGACCCTTCTCCCCGCCGGCAGACGGCTGGCGTAATGCGAGAAGGCACCGGCGATATCGACCATCTCCTCGGTGTCGCCGCCTTCGATCACGCCGTAACGCTCAAAGATCGCCTTGTAGGTCTCGTAAGAACCGGCCAGCGAGGCGGTATGAGAGGCGGCGGCGCGCTTGCCAGCCTCGGAGCGGCCGATCTTGGCGACGATCATGGGCTTGCCGGCACGCAGCGCCTTTTCCGCCACCGCCGCCAGCTTGCCAGGTGTCTTCACGTCCTCCATGAACATCAGGAACACGTCCGCTTCATCGGCGGTGATCAGATGATCAACCACGTCGAGGCTTTCGAGGCAGGCCTCGTTGCCGGTGGTCACCACATGGCTGAACCGCAGGCCCTTGGTCCGGGCCCGGTCGTAAAAGGCGAAGCCCATGCCGCCGCTCTGGGCGACGACCGCGATCCGGGCCGCCTTGGACCAGGGCGGCATCAACTCCATGTCCTCGCCCTCGACCACCGGGCTGAAGGTGGCGCAGAGCCGTTTCGCCATATTGGCGAAGCCCTCGGAATTGGGACCCGAGATCAGCATGCCGGTGCGGGCCTGAATCTCCAGCACCTTGGCCTGCAAGTCGCTTCCGCCGGATGAGGCATCCTCGGCGAAACCGGAGGCCAGGATCAGCGCCGCCTTGACGCCGGCGGCGGCGCAATCCTCGAGTGAGGCCGGAATGTGCGCCGCGGGGATGATCAGGACCGCCAACTCCACCGGTGTCGGGGTTTCCGCAACCGAGCGATAGGCCTTGAGGCCGAAGACCTCGTCCTGCGACCGGCTGATTGGATAGATCGGGATGTCGACCTTGTGGCATCCCATGACCGCCATGATTCGGCCGCGCAGGCTGTGCGGGTCGTTCGAGGCGCCGACAACCGCCACCGAGGACGGCGAGAGCAGGCTGGAAAGATCCGGCATGGATGCGCCTCAGCGCAGGCCAAGGCCGCGGGCGATGATGCCGCGCAAAACCTCAGTGGTGCCGCCCTGGATGGTCAGCTTAGGGGCGATCGTGGTCGCGTAGTGCAGCAATTCGTCGAAGGCGGCCCGGTTGCCGGGGTCGGCATCCACAAAGGCGGAGAGGGCGCGCGCCTTGTCCGGCAGAGTCTGCTCCCAGATCGTGCCGACGTCCTTCACGATCGAGCCCTCCAGCACCGGCTCCTTCCCGGCCTGCAGCATACCGTTCACCGAGACCGACATGCGGCGCAAGGTATGTACCTGGGCCACCAGGCGCCCGATCCCCTCGGCGGCGCGGGTATCCGGGGTCTCACCGAGGACGCGCACGAGCTCGGTCAGGACATAGTAGGTCTCAAGGAACCGCTCGGGCCCGCTGCGCTCATAGGCAAGCTCGCTGGTCGCCTGCTTCCAGGCGCCGTCGACCTCGCCGAGAATATGGTCCTCGGGAATGAAGAGATCCTCGAAGACAACCTCGTTGAATTCGTGCTTGTGGGCCATGTTGCGCACCGGATTGATGGTGATTCCGGGCTGCTTCAGGCGCACCAGAAACTGCGTCAGGCCGTGGCGCCGGTTCTCCTTGGTCGGCGGCGAGGTGCGGAACAGCCCGATCATGAAGTCGGACTGGTGGGCATTGGAGGTCCAGAGCTTGGTGCCGTTGATGACGTAGCCGCCATCGGTCCGCGTCGCCCGGGCGCTGGCGGCGAACAGGTCGGAACCGGAATTCGGCTCGCTCATGCCGATGCAGAAGGTGCACTCGCCCCTCGTAATCGCCGGCAGCACTTCCTGCTTGATATGATCCGGCGCGTATTTCAGTAGCACCGGGCCGCTCTGGCGGTCGGCGGTGAAATGGGCTCCGGTCGGGGCACAGGCGACGCGGAACTCCTCGGTTACCACATAGCGCTCGAGAAAACTGCGCTCCCGGCCGCCGTATTTCTTCGGCCAGGTCATGCCGATCCAGCCCTTGGCGCCGACGCGCTTGCTGAACTCCCGGTCGAAACCGCTGGAGAGGATCGTCGTACGAGGATCGAACCCGCCATTGGCGATCTCCTCCGCCAGGAAGGCGCGGACCTCGATACGTAGCTCTTCGGCTTCCGGAGGCAGGCGGATCGGATCGAAATGGATGGCTTGCGACATGGGTCGGGTTCCCGTTTCCGGATGACTTTAACGCGAGGCAAGAAGCGGCCAAAGCTCATCGGCGCCGCCCTCGGCGACAAACTCGCCGAGTTGAACTGCCCACTCGCTCTCATTGCCGAAATCGTCGCGCCAGGCCCAGAGCCGCTGGGTGAAGCGATGCAGAACATGCTCCTCGGTGAAACCAATGGCGCCGTGCACCTGATGGGCGATCGCCGCGCCTTCGCCGGCGGCCTCGCCGGCCCGGATCTTGGCGGCCGCCACTTGAAGAAGGCTGCGTCGCCGAGCCCGCCGATCGTGGCGATGGTGTCCGCCGCCGAGCTTGCCGCCGCAACAGCCGCCGCAGTCTCTCCGGCGAGGCGTGCGAGATTGTGCTGCACCGCCTGGAACTTGGCGATCGGTTTCTCGAAGGCCACCCGTTCCTGGGCGTAGGCGGTGGCCATGGAAAGGATCTCCTGCAAGGCGCCCCCAATCTGCGAAGCGCGGAGCGCGGCCCCATCAGCGCGAGAGAATTCGCGCCAAGCCCTTAGATAGAGGCGCCACGGCAACCGGGACCACGCCGTCGAAAGTGACCGCGTCCCGCCCATCTCCCGAGAGGCCCGGAGCGGTTCGGATCGCGCAGTCCCCGGCGGACGCCAGCGCGACATGAGGGGCGCCGTCCCGCTCGGCCAGGACGACCACATGCTCCACGGAACTGGCGAAGGGGATGCCGAGCGCGCGACCCGCGAGCATTCCGTCGGAGCGAAGCGTGATCCTGTCCGTGGGCGGCTCGGCGCCACGGTCATGGCGCCGACGTGGCAGTCGAGGCCGCCAGCGGCGAGCAGCCAGCCGGCCAGCAGCGTCTCACCCAGCGGCACCGGCACCGCGAAGCGCCCGGACACCGCCGCGATGGCGAAACCGTCGGCCAATCCGGCACCCGCGCCGCCCCGTGCTTCCGGCACCCAGGCCAGGGTCAGACCGGACTCTTCCAGCGCCTGCCAGAGCGGCGCTTTCCAGCTATCGTCCTTGGCGGCGTTGACGGTCTGAGGATCACACAGATCCTGAAAAATCCGGGTGGTCGCGTCGATCAGAAGAGAGTCGGATTCGGACATCTGCGGGCTTTCCTGCGCTGGCTCCGCGAACAATACCGCCGGGCTCGGGCAACGGCGATCACGTCGGCGATATGCGGGGAGAGACGATGTATCAGATTTCGTATCCCCGACGAAGGTCGGGGCCGACGCCTGAGGCTGGTCACCGTGACGGGTAGCGGAGCATTATCAGAGATCGGCGGAATTGCTCGACCACCCGTCGCCAGCCACCGCCGCAGGCATCGGCCTCGGCTTTCGCCGGGGATACGGTATTGGGTGAGGCCGTGTGGGTTAGGCGTGCCACAATCACTCCTGGGCGCTTGGGCCTACTTCCCCACGAACCAGCCGAGCCGGCGCAGGCGCCAAAGGCTGAGGCTGGTCTCGACCGCATAGGAGAGCACCCAGGCGGCAACGCCGAGAAGACCGCCGTTCAGCTCCGGATGCGCCAGACTGACGGAAACCGCCGCTGCGGCAGTGATCACCCGCAGCACGCCGGCCATGGCAAGCGACGTGGTGGTGCGGGCCTTGGCGAGGAGGCCCCGGAACAATGCGGCGCCGGCCCAGAAAACCGACATGGTGAAGGCGGCGCTCATCGCCGGCTCGCAATAGGCCGCGAGCGCCGGAGTCAGCCCCATGATGCCGCGTAGGATCACATCGCGCAGCGGGGTCTCGAACAGCACCAAAGCAAGAACCGTGAAGCCGAGGATCAACTGACCTGTGAAGACCAGCATGACCCGCACATCCTCGCGCCGCGCCACCAGGGTCTGGGCTGATTGCGCGAGGTTGCGCATCGGCGCCATCAGCAGCGAGACCAGGCCGTGAATGATTCCAAAGGCGGCGATGGCCAGTTCGGCCTCATGCAATCGGCCAAGAAACAGGTTGATGGTGAAGATGACGCCCATCTCGGAGGAGGAGTTGATGATCAGCGGCCAGGAGAACCGCCAATAGCCGCCGAAGGTATCCCGAATGGTGCCGCCCGCCGGCAGGGCCATCAGATGCTTCCAGGCGAAAAACCAGGCGAAGACGGTCTCCGAGGCCATGCAGATCACCAGGGCCGCCGCGCCCACCGCCGCCCCCTCGACCCAGAGCGGCAGCACGAACAGCGACAGGCTGAGAGAGGCGAGGCGGACAAAGGTGCTGGCGGTGATGATGATGGTTTTGCGGTTCAGCATCAGCAGCGCGAAGGCGGTGCCCCGCAGCAGCAGGACCGGTGGGCTCAGCGCCAGCATCGCGGTGGCCCAGCGCGCCTCGGTCTGGCCTTGCGGGCTGAGGCTGAACCAGCCGCCGAAGATGATATCTCCAAGGCCGGTAAACACGGTGAGCACGGCGATGCTCCAGGGCACGAACAGCACCATTGCCGTGAAAGCGATCAGCCGCCCCAGATCCGCCCGGGTTTTCAGATAGGACAGGCTCAGGGCGACAATCACCTCGGTCGCGCTGGTGATCGCGAAATAGAAGGTGAAGCCGGCATTGAAGGCCGCGAGAGTCACGTCCGGGGTCGGCATCCGGGCGAGGAAACCGTGGATCACCGATTTCGAGATCATGTTGAGCTCGACCATCAGTACCAACGGCGCGAAGAACCGATAACAGTCCGGAAGCCGCAGGAAAGAGCCGGCCGGTTGTGGAGCGGGGGATGAGTCGGACACGATGGCTTGTGTATCCCGTAGCGGTCGCCTCAACCGGCCTCGGCAAATTCGCGCCAGCTGTCGAGGATTGAGGCGGGGTCGAGATCCTTCACGATGAAAACCAGGCGCGTGCGCCGGTCCGCGTCCGGCCAGGCAGGAAGGTGCACGGGATCATGGAAGACATGGCGCACGCCGTTGATCACGAGGGGCCGGGGTTCGTCGATGACGTTGATGACGCCCTTCAGCCGAAGCAGCTGCTGGCCATAGGTCGATACGATGAAGGACAGCCACATGGAAAGGCCGATCCAGTCCTGGGGCTCTTCGATCACCAGGGGCACGGCCTGGATGCCGGCGTCGTGCCGGTTGACTTCATGGTGATGGTGTCCATGGCCGTGTCCGTGCTCGTGGGCAAAGGTTTCCCTCAGCGCGGCGATGTCCAGAGGGGTCGTGCCGCCCGGTTGGATGAGGATTTCGGCCCCGGTCTCCGACGCGAGCACCACGGGGACGCCGGGATTGAGGGCGTCCACCCGGCGCCGCAGAATTTCCGGGTCCGCGCCTTCCAGATCCGTCTTGCTCAGCACCACCGTGTCGGCCATCGCGATCTGCTTGGCGCATTCCGGCGTGTCGTCCAGTTGCGCCGGTCCGTGCAGTCCGTCGAGAATGGAGACCAGACCGGCAAGGTGGTGATCCTCGGTCACATCCGGGTGGGTGAGAAGCAGTTGAGCGATCGGCGCCGGGTCGGCGAGACCCGTGGTCTCGATGACGATCCTGTCATAGGGCGGCACCGCGCCGCTCTCCCGCCGATGCAGGAGCGAGACCAGGGTCGCGGCCAGGTCTTCGCGAATGGTACAGCACAGGCACCCGGCGGCCATCACCACGGTCTCTCCGTCAAGCGGTTCGAGCATCAGATGGTCGAGGCCGATCTCGCCGAACTCGTTGACGATCACCGCCGTCCGCGCCAGAGCCGGGTCCTTCAACAGGCGGTTCAGCAACGTGGTCTTGCCGCCGCCGAGAAAGCCGGTCAGCACGGTGACCGGGATGCTGCCCGAGGTCCCGTGGGTGCTCATTCGATCGGACGGGCCTGGGTCAGGCGGTAATAGAGGCCGCTTGCATCATCCTTCAGTAGGGCCAAGCGACCTTCCAGCAGCACCGGTTCAAGCGTGTAGCGGATCGGCTCCTCGCTGACGATGTCGATCAGGGTGGTCGCCGTGCCCGGCAGGCAGAACGGGCAGGAAGGCGGCAGGGCGGAAAGCAGAAAACTGGAATGCGTCTCGCCCGGGCTCAGCGGATACATGAAACCTTTCAGGCGCACGATCTCGCCGCCGAGCGCCTTGACCTCCGGGGTGAACTCAATGTGAAAAATGGTCTGCAACGGTGCCGGGGTTTCCGTGCGCACCTCAAGATTGGAGAGGACCTCCCACTTCACCGCACCGTCCTCGTCCACGGGCTGATTGTGCCTGATATGAGTCGGCGGCGGGCCGGATTGCTGGGCAATGGCCGGGGACGCGACAAGCACCGCGAGCAGGAGGCATACTATAGGCAAGAAAATCGCGTTCGGTCTCATGTCCGGCACTTTATCCCAAGGCCAGGATGCGCGCGACATCATTGCGATAGGCGCGCAACGCCGGGACGAGGGACGCGGCAAGACCGATGATCAGCGCTCCGAGCGCGAGCCAGGCTTCGGCCGGCGCGACAACCAGGCCGGAAAGGCCTGCCGCACCAGCTTGATCAATTGTGCGCGCAACGATCTCCAGGCCCGCATGACCGAGAACAAGGCCGCAGACGGTTCCGAGCAGGGTCAGCGCCAGCCCCTCGAAAACCAGAACACCCGCAACCCAGAGCCTGCTGGCCCCGAGGGTCCGCAGGATAGCCAGATCCAGGCGCCGCCGCTCCAGCGCGCCGGTCAGGGCAACGAACACGCCGAGCCCCGCGCTGGCCATCAGGATCACCCCGAATCCCCGAAGCACGTCGAGCCCAGAGCCGACCAGCGCGAACAGCCGGGCGGTCTCGACGGCGGGAGAGGCGGCCAGCATCGGCGTCTGGCTGTTGATCATCGCTGGCAGGGTCACAGCGGCGATGGGTGATTTGAGCTTCAGCAGAACACCCGTGATCATCCGTTCCGTTTGCAAGGCCTGGCCTGGCTTGTCGTGCACCGCCCAGACGCTTTCAAGCGAGGTGAGCACCAGGCGGTCCATCACCGTGCCGGTGGGGGCGAGAATGCCGGTGACGGTATAGTGATGCTCCTCGTGCTTCGGGCCCCGTTCGGAGAGGCCATGAGCGGTCTCCAGCTCCGCGCCCGGCGCCAATCCCAGGCGGCGGGCAACCTCGGCGCCCAGCACCGCCTCGAGCGGCTGATCCCAAATCCGGCCTCGGTCGACCACGGCATCTCGGAAGGTGAGAAAATCCGGGCTGGTGCCGACAACCCGAAAACCCTCGACACTGTCTCCGAGGGCCAGCGGAACCGCCATCTGGACCATGGGATGGCCGAGCAGCGGCTGAGTATCGGAGAGGCGGATGTTTCCCGTCGGAATATCCGCGTGATAGACCGTCGAGAGTACCAGTTGCAGCGGGCTGCCCTTGGCGCCGACCACCAGATCGATTCCCCGGGCATCTCTGGAAAGGCGATCCCGGAACTGGTGATCGAAAGAAAACAACGCCGCGATCGTTGCGATCCCCAGCGCGAGCAGCAAGGCGTTGAGAGCTGTCACCAGCCATCGCTCGCGCAGATAGGCCAAGGCCAGCGTGAAGGCGTTCATGACGCACCGCCAAGGGTCATGACGGACCCGAAACTATCCAGAATTCGTCGGTCATGGCTCGCGACGACAAGGGATGCGCCGCAGGCGCGGGCCTGGCCCCGCAGCAATTCCATCACGGTTGCTGCGTTGTCGTCGTCAAGGGCCGAGGTGGGCTCGTCGGCCAGGATCAAGGCAGGCCGGTTGATAACAGCGCGGGCGATGGCCACGCGCGGCCGTTCGCCATGGCTGAGATGAAAGGGGCGGCTATCCGAGCTGGAGCCGATTCCGAGCTCGCCGAGGAGGTCGGAAATCTTTGTATCGTCGCCTGTCCCGCCGGCCAGGCGTTGGGCGAGGCGGAGGTTGTCGCGCACGCTGATCGCACCGATCAGGTGGAGCGCTTGAAAGACGATGCCGATGTTCCGGCCTCGCGCTTTGTCGCGCTGATTGGGCGACAGGGCGCGCCAGTCGGCGCCGGCGACTGTGATGGTTCCGCCATCGGCGATCTGCAAGCCGGCGAGAATATGCAGCAGGGTGGACTTGCCGCTGCCGGACGGCCCGGCGATCGCCGCTTCCTCGCCGGCGGCCAGGCTCCAGGCGCCGATTTCCAGAACCGGACGCTCCGCGTAGGCGTGCGTCAGTCCTTGGATGCTGATCAGATCGGCCATGCAGGTCCTCGAAAACAAACAGGGCCGGCCCTTGCGGACCGGCCCTGGACGGGTGTGTGCCGCGCCTTAGTTGATCGCGATCGGCGCGCCCATGGAGCCGGTGGCTCCGGTAATCGGGGCAGGTGTGTACATGTAGGTGAAGACGTAAACGCCGTCGGCCGCCAGTTCGGAGAGCTTCATGTTCTCCTGATTGACGATGCCGTGACGGGTCTGCAGGAACTGATGCACGCAGAACACGCAGGCCGGATCCGGGTTCGGAACCGCGTCCACCGGCCAGGTGTCACCACCGGTCACGCCGGCCTGAACGTCCTCAGCCACCCAGCGCGCAACTTCCATGCCGATGCCGGGGCAGCCGTCGTTGAACTTCGCGGGGTCGGTCCAATAGGCTTCCCAGCCGGTGCGGAACAGGATCGCGTCACCGGGGGCGAACTTGAAGTTCTCCATGCCCTGCTTCTTCAGTGCCGCCTTGACGTCGGCCATGGTGATTTCCTCGCCCTTTTCCATCACCCGGCCGCGCACCGCCTGGATATCGAGCAGGATGCCGCGGGCGACGATCGGATGCAGCTTGTGGGTGCCGAGCTTGTTCAACCCATAGGGATTGCCCATCTCCGCCGCCGTGAAGCCGTTGTACCAGCGCATTTCGTTCTTATCGCCCGGCGCGCCGACCTCGACCCCGATATGGCCGAGCCCGTCGAACTGGGTGCCGACCTGGCCAACCTCGGTGGCGAGGAACTCGTCATTCCACATGATCCGGTTGGCGCCGAAGGTGCCGCCGGTCGGCGTGCCTGGAATGCGCAGCGAGAACTTGCGGGCGCCGAACAGCGGCATTTCCGAATTGTATTCGTGCCCGAGCCTGTAGACCTTGCCGTTCTTGGTCGCCGAGAGCGCGCGCTTGATCACGTCGGGCTTGGTGTACCAATTCGTGGAGCCGGCCTCGTCGCCCGCGCCCCACAGCGGATTCGGCCACCATTTCGAGCCGAGCGGCGTGTCCATGACCTTGCCGTCGACCCAGGGCTTGCCGGCGCAGTCCTTCCAGTTCTTGTCCGAGCATTCGGCGTTCGCCGTTCCCGACAGCGCGACCGCGCCAAGCAGGGCAGCGGTGAATATTGCATTTCGCATGAGTTTCTCCCTTGGATATCAGAGCGGTAGTGTTTTGACGTGTTCCGCCCGGGGCGGTCGTATTGGGTCGGCCTGTCGTTTTCAACCCCGTGTAAGATGGGCATTATTCTGGAGCGCGCGCGACGGGGCAAGTCGGCCCTGTGATATCCAATCACGGCCTTGATTTCCCGAAGACGGTCAAGTAAACAGGCGCTGACTTCGACAAAGGCATGCGACCCCTTCGTCTAGAGGCCTAGGACACTGGCCTTTCACGCCGGCAACACGGGTCTGAATCCCGTAGGGGTCGCCACTTCTTCCCGATGCAATCTGGTCCTGAGGGTGCTTTCGCGCCGGCTGGCGGAACGTCTTCCGTGCACGGCAAATCCCAGTATCGTGACCCGAGGCGATGCGATATCGTTTTCTGGGACGTCGTCGTTCCGTTTCCCGATTTCAGATTGGAGCCGAATATGTCGCGGATCGGTTGGTTGCCGGCATTGTTGCTGCTTGTTTTCTGTTTGGCCGGCGCGGATGTCGTCCAAGCGGAAAGCCTGACCTGGAATGTGCGGAACGATCATCCGAACGCCGTTTCCCTGGAATTCTATTCCGACGACGGCAGAACGTCCTGGCCCGGGGATGGCGAGGTTTATGTGCTCGATGACGGGCAGGATCATGCCTTTCCGATCCAGTGCGACCTTGGAGAGCGGATCTGTTACGGCGCCTGGGTGCGGGGCGATGAAACTCAGTACTGGGGCGTCGGCAAGGACGGCGCGCAATCCTGCGAAAGCTGCTGCTATCGGTGCGACGGCGGAGAAACGCCGCTGATCGTGATAACCGAGTAGCGGCGAAGACGCGGCGAGCCCCGCGGTTACGGAGGTCTCATGCGCAACATCGTGACGGTTCTGTCGGCTCTTTTGCCGCTTTTGTTATGCGCTGGAGAGGCCGGGGCGCAGACCGCCAGACCGCAGCCCGAACAAGCGAGTGGGCGCGTCGAGCGCGCGCCTGTGATGGCGGACAAGATCATGGTCGCCGCTGCCCATCCGTTGGCGACCCAGGCCGGCGTCGACGTTCTGAAGGCCGGCGGCAATGCCATGGATGCGGCGGTCGCGGTGCAGATGGTGCTGAACGTCGTCGAGCCTCAGTCCTCGGGCATCGGTGGCGGGGCCTTTTTGCTCTATTGGGACGCCAAGGACCGGCGGCTCCGGTCCTTCGATGGCCGCGAGACGGCGCCGGCGGCGGCGGGTCCGGATTATTTCCTCAAGGAGGACGGCACGCCGAGATCTTTCTGGGAGGCGGTCAACGGCGGCGGGTCGGTGGGCGTGCCGGGCACGCTCGCCATGCTGGAACTGGCGCACCGCATGCAGGGGCGCCGGCCGTGGGGAACGCTTTTCGGTCCGGCCATCGCGCTTGCCGAGGACGGTTTCGAGATATCCCCGCGGCTTGCCTCGGCGATCGCCTGGGGCGGCGGCAAGGGGCTTGGCGATTTTCCGGAATCGGCCGCGTATTTCTTCAACCCGGACGGATCCCCCAAGGCCGAAGGCACGGTGCTGACGAACCCGGCCTTGGCCGAGACCTTCCGGACCATCGCCGCCGGGGGAGCGGCGATGTTCTATGCCGGACCGATTGCCGAGGACATCGTCTCGGCGACCCGCGTCCCCGGGTCCAATCCGGGGCGCATGACCCTCGCCGACCTCGCCGCCTATCGGGCGAAGATCCGCGAACCGGTCTGCCAGGACTACCGGGGCCATCAAGTCTGCGGCATGGGGCCGCCGAGTTCCGGCGCGCTGACCGTCGGCCAGATCCTCGGCATGCTGGAGCATTTCGACCTGCCGGGCATTGGGCCGAAACCGGAGGCGGCGCATCTGTTCGCCGAGGCCTCCAAGCTCGCCTATGCGGACCGGGGCCTCTACATGGCCGACAGCGATTTCACCCGGATGCCGACCAAGGGGTTGCTGGACCCGGCATATCTGACGATCCGCGCCCAGCAGATCCGTCTCGACAAAGCCATGGAAAAGGCGGAACCGGGCAACCCGCCCTGGCGCGATGCGGCGCTTCGATCGCCCGACACGCAACTTGAACGCCCGGGAACCAGCCACTTCTCAGTCCGCGATGCCGACGGCAACGCGGTCTCGATGACCACGACCATCGAGACCGGATTCGGCAGCCGGATCATGGTACGCGGTTTCCTTCTAAATAATGAACTTACGGACTTCTCTTTTCTGCCGTCCAAGGACGGCCGTCCGATCGCCAACCGGGTCGAAGGCGGCAAGCGTCCGCGCAGTTCCATGGCGCCGACCGTCGTGCTGAAGGATGGCGAGCCGATGCTGCTGGTAGGCTCTCCCGGCGGATCGCGGATCATCGCTTATGTGGCCCAGACCCTGATCGGAGTGCTCGACTGGGGGATGAACCCGCAGGCCGCCATTAACCTCGGGCACGTGGTCAATCGCGGCGGAGCGACGGAGCTCGAGGCGGAGACAGGGGCTGGGGATCTGGCGGGAGCGCTCACCGCGCTCGGCCACGAGACAAGGATCATGGATCTCAACAGCGGTCTGCACGCGATCCTGATCCGGCGCGACGGCAAGCTGATCGGCGGTGCCGATCCTCGCCGCGAGGGTGTAGTTCTGGGCGAGTGATCAGAGGCCGTGCGTGAAAAGCCGGCCCTTGTTGGCGCAGGTGTCCTTGACGCCGGCCAGCCGCAGCATGTGCCAGGCAAGCGCATGGTTGCTGCTGGTCACCGGGTAGCCGAGCGCGGTTTCCAACTCGGGAATGACGCTGACGGCGCGCAACGAGGTGCAGGAGATGAAGACCGCATCCAGGTCCTTGCCGGCGAACAGCGTCAGCGCGGCGTCGCGGATCGAGGCGGGCGTGATCATGCCCGCCCGGTTGTCGTCGGGTTCCGAGAAGCTCGCCGCGATCTTAACCGAAAACCCATGCTTCTCGAAATGGGCCTGAAGCGGCGCGTTCACCTCCTCCACATAGGGCGTAAGCAGGCCGATGCGTTTGGCGCCAAGAGCTTTTAGCGCCGCGATGCCCGCGGTGATCGGCGTCGTGACCGGCGTATCCGCTTTCGCGCCATGGATTGCCGCCGCGACCCGGTCCTCGCCGATCACCACCGAGGCCGAGGTGCAGCCATAGCCGATCACATCCATCGGCACGCCCGGAAGCAGGGTCGCCGCCGCCGCGCCCAGCCGCGCTTCCATCGATGCCAGGCTGTCGCGCGACACGATCGGGTCCATCGGCACCCGCGTGGTATAGAGTTGCACGCCCTCGATCGTGCCAAACACCGATGCCAACTCGTTGTCGATCACATGGTCGGTGGCCAGCGCGATCAGCCCCATGCGGGCACGGCGCGCGATGATGTTCTCGATCTCGTGGGCAAGGTTCTCGACAATCTCCATGGCGTTTATCAGACCTCAACGGAGAGCGCGACGCCGTCATGGCCGGGATCGGCGCCTCCGTCCATCACGCCGTCGGTGATCCGGATGCCGTGCACCGCTCCTATCCCGAACGTGAGGGCGGAGCGGGCCACCTCGTAGCCCATGCCGACAAGGTGATTGGCGATATAGCCGGGGATCCTGTTCATCACGTCGATCAGGTTGCTGGTCGCCGAGAACCGGGGCGCCGAGACCGCTTCCAGCATGGTCATGTCGTGATCAATGACGTTGAGGATGGCCTGCATCACGCCCATGACGATCTGGGTGCCGCCGGGGGCTCCGATGACGATGCGTGGGGCTCCATCGCGGGAGACGATGGTCGGCACCACCGAGCTGAACCGGCTCTTGCCCGGCGCGATCGAGCCGGCCCGGCCCGGCCGCGGGTCAAACACCGCCATGCAGCCGTTAAACATGAAGCCAAGGCCGTCGGTGATCACCCCGGACGGCATGCCGAGAGAGTGGGTCATGGTCACGCAATTGCCCTCTGCGTCGACCACGGCAACATGGGTGGTGTCCTTGGGCTCGCCCTGGCCGAGCCGGGTCACATGGGCTTTCTCTCCGGCCTTGATCCTGCCGGCAGCCTTGGCGGCGTAGTCCTTGGAGGTCAGCATTTCCATCGGGATGTCGACGAAGGCCGGGTCGCCGACATGGGTGTCCTTGTCGATGGTCGCCTGCTTCATCGCCTCGGCGACGACGCGGATATATTCCGGCGCATTGTGGCCGAGCGCGCCTAGATCGAAATTCTCCAGAATGTTCAGCATCTCGATCAGCATCACGCCGCCGCCCGGCGGGTGATTCGTCGCGATATCGTGGCCGCGATAGGTGCCGCGCAGAGGCTCGGTCCGGGTCGTCCGATAGGAGACGAGGTCGTCATAGGAGAGCAGGCCGCCATGGGCCTCCATGTCCTCGGCGATCCGCTCGGCGATCTCACCCTTGTAGAAGATATCCGGGCCGCTCTTGGCGATCCGGCGCAGGGTCGTGGCGAGATCGAGGTTATGCACACGCTCGCCGATCTTTTTCACGCCGCCGCCGGGTCGGAAATAGATCTCGGCCCCGGTCTTCGAGAAACGCAACCGCTCGTCCACCTGGACCCGGCCATGATCGGCGCCATGGGTCCACCAATAATGAACATGCGGGCGGACCAGGAAGCCGTCATCGGCCTGGGCGATCGCCGGCGCCACCACGTCGGCCCAGTCCCAGGTGCCGAATGCCTCGATCGCCTCGGCATAGGCCTTGAGGCTGCCCGGCGTGGTGATCGAGCCGTAGCCGAGATCGTTGACATTGCCTTTCAGGACGAAGCCGAAGCCGTCGCGGGATTCCGCCTCGACCAGGTGCGCCCACATCTCCGGCGTCGCGGAGAGTGGCGTCTTGCCGTGAAAATCGATGCAGGTATGGACGCCCTTGGACGGCATATGGATCTGGCAGCTGCCAAAGCCGGCGATGCCGCACATCTGCGGGTCGACCACGCCCTGCACCAAAGCGGCGGCCATGGCCGCGTCGACGGCATTGCCGCCGGCCATCAGGACGCGCGCGCCGGCCTCGGCGGCTTCCGGCTGGGCGGCGACGATCATGGCATTGTCGGGCATGCGAGGCTCCTTCGCTGATCCGGGGCTTTATGCCCGTTTTGCGGCAGGCGGGCCAGACGGTTGGGTGATGTCCGTTCCCCCATAGCGCGTATCCCCGTCGTCTCGGTGAACGCTGGGGCTCCAGGGAACGGTCTTTAAGCCCCTGTTTCCACAGGGGCGACGGGTGAAAGGGGGTGGAGAAGTCGATAAAGCACCCACAAAACGTATCCCCGGCGAAGGCCGGGGCCGACGCCTGAAGCCACAGAAAGTGACGGTTAGCGGAGCATTGTCAGAACCCGTAGATAGTGCTCCGCTACCCGTCGCGCGTATCATCCACAGGCGTCGGCCCCGACCTTCGTCGGGGATACGCGAGAGTTGGGTCTTGCCGGCCATATACTCCAGCCATTAACGCAGCAAGAACGCGCGGATCGCCTCGATCTCCTCTCCGGTGGTGAGGCCCGGGCAGTGGCCGACACCCTTGACAGGCAACACCTGGGCGCGTGGCCCCGTGGCGCGCATGCGCTCGACCGTGTCGGCGGAGAGGATCTTCGACTCGGTTCCCCACAGGGTCAGAACCGGGATCGAGATCCGGTTCCACTGGTCCCACATCACCACATCGGACGCGCCGCCGCGATCGCCGGTGATCCGGGGGTCATAGTGCACCCGCCATCTGCCGTCGGCGCTTCGGGCGAGGCTGTCGCGGCCGAACTTTTGCGCCGCTTCGGATGTGAAGGGACCGAAGGCGGAGCGGGTCTTGACGATGAAGTCGATGCCGTCCTGTTCGGTCTCGAAAGGCACGGCGGCGTCGGCGAGCCCCGCATTGGCGGCGCGCGCTTCGCCGCTGATGAACGGGCCGATATCGTTCATCACCATGCGCCGGATCAGCGAACCGGGCCGGCCGGCCAGCCCCATGCCGAGAATGCCGCCCATCGACGTGCCGATCCAGTCGACCTGATGGGCGCCCGTGACCGCAATCAGTGAGACCAGAAGGCTCTGGAAGAACGGGTAGTTGTAATCTTCGGCATTGGGCATCCAGTCGCTGAGCCCGCGGCCGGGCATGTCGACGGAAATCACCCGGTAGTGGTCGCATAGCGCCTTGGCGATGGTGTCGAAATCGAGCCGGTTGCGCGACAGGCCGTGCACGCAGATGAGGACCTTCCGGTTCCGCGCGTTTCCCCATTCCCGGTAGGAGAGCTTGTGCCAGCCACTGGAGGCGAGGAAGGGCATCGTGTGGTCGCGAAAGGTTTCGGTCGCCATGGCTTGCTCCTTCGAAAGCTTCGCCGATCATCGGCCGGACGGCGGAGTTTCGGCAAGGGGCGGAAGGCCGGAAGTCCGGCTGACATCGTTCCGGGGCCAAAAGCGAGTGCGCCGATCGGGCAGAGCGCGTTAGACTGACGGTCCCTCCCGTTGCTTCCCAGGAGTTCGACATGAATGCCGAGAGCGATCTCGCCGATATGAAATACGCCATTGGCCAATCGGTTCCGCGCACCGAGGACCCGACGCTGCTGCGCGGGGAAGGGCGGTTCAGCGACGATCTCAGCCTGCCGGGCGAGGTCCACGCGGTGATCGTGCGCAGCGTGCACGCGCATGGGGTGATCAACGGGATCGACACGTCGGAGGCGCTGGACATGCCTGGCGTCCTGATGGTGCTGACCGGCGCGGATCTGACGGACTATAACGGCCTCGTCTGCGGCATGCAGATGAAGAGCCGCGACGGCACGCCGCTCCTGAAGCCGGCCCGTCCGTCCCTGGTGCTGGACAAGGTGCGGTTCGTCGGCGACCCGGTCGCCTGCGTGATCGCTGAGACGGCGGCCCAGGCGAAAGACGCCGCCGAGGCGGTGCTGGTCGATATCGACCCGTTGCCCGCCGTTACGACCGCGCGCGAGGCGGCGCTGGCCGGTGCGCCGGTGCTGTATGACGACGTGCCCGGCAACGTGGCGCTGGACTTTCACTACGGCGACCAGGCGGCGACCAGGGCGGCGTTCGAGAAGGCGGCGCATGTCACGCGCCTGGATATCCGCAACAACCGGATCGTCATCAACACCATGGAGCCACGCTCGGCGCTGGCCACCTATGATCCCGAGGATGGCCGGTTCACCATGCGGATCGGCTGTCAGGGGGCCTTTCCGATGCGCCGCCTGCTGGCCGGCCTGCTCAAGGTCGAGCCGGAGAAGGTACGGGTGCTGACCGGCAATGTCGGCGGCTCCTTTGGGATGAAGAGCTTCGTCTATCCCGAGTATATCTGCCTGCTGCATGCCGCCCGAGCGCTGGGCCGGCCGGTGAAATGGACGGATGAACGGTCCAGCAGTTTCCTCTCCGACCAGCAGGGCCGGGACCACGAGGTGCTGGGCGAGCTGGCGCTTGATGCCGAGGGTAAGTTCCTGGCGGTGCGGCTCAACATCCATGCCAATCTCGGCGGCTATCTCGCCGGGGTCGGGCCGAACATGTCGACCAACAACGCGGTCAAGAACATCACCAGCGTCTATGCGACGCCCCTGATCGAGATCAACACCAAATGCGTCTTCACCAACACCACCGTGGTCGGCGCCTATCGCGGCGCCGGGCGCCCGGAAGCCAATTATTACATGGAGCGGCTGATTGATACCGCCGCCCGCGAAATGGGAATCGACCGCGTCGAGCTGCGCCGGCGCAACCATATTCAGCCTAGCCAGATCCCCTACAAGGCGCCGTCGGGGCAGACATACGACAGCGGCGATTTTCCGGCGGTCATGAGCCATGGTTTGGCGTTCTCGGACTGGGACGGTTTTCATGCGCGCCGTGCGGCGAGCAAGGCCAAGGGCCTGCTGCGCGGGATCGGGATCAGCACCTATCTCGAGGTTACCGCCCCGGTTGAAACCGAGATGGGCGGCATCCGTTTCGATGATGACGGCGAGGTGACGATCATCACCGGCACTTTGGATTACGGCCAGGGCCATGCGGCGCCCTTCGCTCAGGTTCTGGTCAGCCATCTCGGTATTCCGTTCGAGCGGATTCGGCTATTGCAGGGCGACAGCGACGAACTGATTGCAGGCGGCGGGACGGGAGGCTCCAAGTCGATCATGGCCTCCGGCGGTGCCATCGTGGAAGCCAGCGGCGAGGTGATCCGGAAGGCCCGGCAGGTCGCCGCCCATGTGCTGGAAGCGGCGGTCGAAGATATCGAGTTCGAGTGGGGAGACCTGGTAGTGGCCGGCACCGACCGGCGGATCAGTGTGCTGGATCTGGCGGCCAAGATGCGCGAGGGAATGGAGCTTCCGGACGGGATGCCGGACAGTCTCGATGTGCGCCTCAAGCATGGCGGGGTGCCGTCGGCCTTCCCAATGGCTGCCCGTCTGCGAGGTCGGGATCGATCCCGACACCGGCACCATCAGGGGGTTGATCGCTATGCCATGGTTAATGATTTCGGCGTGCTGGTGAACCCCCTGATGGTCCAGGGCCAGAGCCATGGCGGCGTGGTGCAGGGGCTGGGTCAGGCGCTGATGGAGCAGGTCGCCTATGACGAGGACGGCCAGGTTCTCCGGCTCGTTCATGGACTACGCCATGCCCCGCGCCGCCGATGTGCCGAGCTTCGACTTCGACAGTCACCCGGTGCCGGCGACCACGAACGCGCTCGGCGCCAAGGGCTGCGGCGAGGCGGGCTGCGCCGGTGCGCTCCCGGCGGTGATGAACGCCATCGCCGACGCACTTTCGGAGCTCGGGATCGCCCATATCGACATGCCGGCGACTCCTGAACGGGTCTGGCGCGCGATTCGGGACGCCCGGGTGGCGGCGTAACCCGCGAGACCGAGGCTTCCTCCGCCTCGCCCCGGCTTCTCCCTCGTCGCCCCAGCGGAAGCGGGGGCACGGCAAAGCGGCGGATCTGAGCTCCTGCTTTCGCAGGAGCGACGTATTGAGGTGGTCCTGCCTTTTCGATCCTCGTCATCCCAGCGGAAGCCGGGGCTTGCGGTAGGCGACGGTTGGGCTACTGCTTGCGCAGGAGCGTGTTTCAAAAGGCGGAAAGGGCGTTCACTCCCGCCGCCAGCGCTTGCGGCCGGCGAAATCGGCTAGTTTGGCGCGCTGTTCCGGTGTCAGCGAGCCGGCAAGTTCGATCATAAAGGCATGATGACTGCCGCGCAGCGCCATGCTTTTCGCGAGGCTGTCATCCAGCGCGCGGGCATAGGCGTCAGCGTCGAACGGGTCAGCCGACAGCGAGGCGTGCACCGCCTCCCGGGCCTGCTTCGCCTCCTCGCGCAGGGGTTTCATGGCCTCGCGGTGGGCCTCCCACATCGCTTCGACCTTCGGCGCCGCGTCATCACCGAGGGCGCGCTCCAACCAGAACTTGGCGCCCCAGTGGCGGCCGCCACCCTCATGATGATCGCCGTGCCAGCCCCAGCGCCCGACCATGGCGCCACCGAGGAACAGATTGACCGCCAGCGACAGGAACAGCGCCACGGACAGGGTTTTCGTGCGTGACCAACTCATTGCAAGGTCTCCTCAACCTCTCCACCCGCCGCCGCGATAACGGCCGCGAATGCTTCCGGCACTTGCGTGATTTGTGTGCCTTCATCCTGGGGCGTGCCGATCCCCACCATCAGTCCGATGATCGCGGCGGCGGCGAGACCGCCGGCCGGGCGCCAAAGCGCACCGAAGGGCCAAAAAGACCTGAAAACTCCAGCCAGAGTTTCATGACGGCGTTCTGGGATCGCGGCGATCCGGCTTTGCAGGGCGAGCGAGACCGGCGGGACCGGATGGCGGTCCAGCATCACATCGAGCCTGGTCGCGTCGGCGAGGGCCTCGCGCGCCGCCGGAGAAGCGTCGAGCAAGGCGAGCGCCGCCGCGCGCTCTTCCCGTGGCCAACGGTCCGGGCGGGATCCGTGACCGGCGATAATTTCCAGCAGGCGGGCTTCGGTCATCTCGTTCATGTGTCGGCTCCGATCAGGTCGTCGGCTTCTTCGATCAAGGCGGCGCGCAGCGCGCGGCGGGCGCGGGAGAGCAGGGATTCAAGGCCCTCGACGGAGGTTTCCAGGACGTTCGCCGCTTCCCGCGCCGGCTGTTCCTGGTAATGCACGAGCACGATCGCCGCGCGCTGGCGTTCCGGCAGCTCGGCCAGCGCTTGCGAGACCCGGCGTGCCACATCCGTCTCCTGGACACGCCTGTCCGCCGAGGCATCGGTGCTTGGCGGATCGAGAGGCTCGATCGGAACGGTCGGCCGGCGTGCGCGGATGCGGTCGATGCAAAGATTGTAGGCGATCCGGTAAAGCCAGGTGGCGACGGTGGCGTCGGGTTTCCAGCGCCCGGACTGGCGCCAGACCCGCAGGAAACACTCCTGGGCCACATCCTCGGCTTCACCCGCGTCTCCGAGCATGCGGGCCGCTAGTCCGAAGACCGGTCCAAGATGCCGGTCCGACAGCGCGCGGAAGGCCGCCGGGTCTCCATCCGAGACCCGGCGCATCAGTTCCGCGTCCTGTGCCCGCGCGTCGGTCATCCTTGCTGTTCCGTCCGGCATCGGATCTCCAAGACTATACCCTCGCGGCGGATGTCAGTTGCTGCCGTGATGCGGGCCATGGTGCGGGCCATGGCCGGTGCCATGAGGGCCGCGATGACCAAATTGGTGCCCGCCATGACGCATCATGGCCATGCGTTCCATATCGCCTTTTTCGATATTCCCGTCGCCATTCGGATCGAGATGCCGGGCCCAGCGGCCGCGAAAGCGGGCGAATTCATCGGCGCCGACCTTGCCGTCGCCATCGGTGTCCATGCGGACGAGAATCCGCTGCATACGTTCCGCCCGGTGCTTGGCCATCATCGCGTCAAGCTCGTCCACGCTCAGAACACCGTCCGAATTGGCGTCCGCCGACTTGAACCGGCCGAGCCGATAGGCGTGCAGTTCCTTCTGGGTCAGAATATCGTTCTTGTCCGCATCCGCGTCGACAAACATCTCCATCATCAGCTTGCCGCGGGCTGGCATCTCATCCGTCCCGGGTTTGGCGGCTTGCTGCTGGGCGAGGGCCGCGCTCAGGGGAAGGGCGGCGGCGAGGGCGATCAGAACCGACTTGCCAACGAGTTTCATCGATGTCTCCGGGGTTGAAACCCACGGCCGGGATTGGCCGTTCGCTCCTTTATCGGCTATCCCACGCAATTCCGTCGTTCGGATCAGCGAATTCGTGATCGCTGTCCGCCGCCGATGCGGGACCTCTTTTACGCCGGCCATCGAGGCGATAGGGTGAGGTCAACAAAAAGACACGCCGCCCGGAGGGAACCCATGGCCGTCAAGGACAAAGTCATCATCACCTGTGCTGTTACCGGCTCGATCCATACCCCGACCATGAGCCCGCATCTGCCGATCACGCCGGACGAGATCGCCGAGGCCTCGATCGGCGCCTGGGAAGCCGGGGCCTCGATCATTCATCTGCATGCCCGCAACCCCGACGGCAGCCCGACCCCCGATCCGGCGGTGTTCATGGAGTTCCTGCCGCGGATCAAGCAGGCCACCGACGCCGTGGTCAACATCACCACCGGCGGCGGCCACGGCATGACGCTTCAGGAGCGTCTGGAAGGACCGCTCAAGGCCAGTCCGGAGATGACCTCGCTCAACATGGGCTCGATGAACTTCGGCCTGTTCCCGATCCTGGACAAGATGACCGAGTTCCAGCACGAGTGGGAACGCAAGCATCTTGAAAATTCACGCGACTTCATTTTCAGGAACACATTTAAGGATATAGAATATATTCTTAAGGAGCTGGGTGAGGGTCACGGCACCCGCTTCGAGTTCGAGTGTTACGACATCGGCCATCTCTACAATCTCGCGCATTTCCTGGATCGTGGGCTGGTGAAGCCGCCGCTTTTCGTTCAGTCCATCTTCGGTATTCTCGGCGGCATCGGCGCCGATGAGGAGAATCTGATGCATGCCCGCCGGATCGCCGACAAGCTGTTCGGCGACGACTATCAATGGTCCGTGCTGGCGGCGGGACGCCATCAGATGAGCTTCGTGACCATGGCCGCGATGCTGGGCGGCAATGTCCGCGTCGGCCTGGAGGACAGCCTCTATATCGCCAAGGGCAAGCTCGCCGAATCCAATAAGGATCAGGTCGCCAAGATCCGCCGGATCGTCGAGGACCTTTCGCTGGAAGTCGCGACCCCGGCCGAGGCCCGACAAATGTTGGGTCTCAAGGGTGGAGACAGGGTTAACTTTTAGTCCTCTACGGCGGTTTTCCGCTAATCCTGGTTGGTTCGGCGCCGAGGCTTAAAAATTGCCGTGGACAGACGGGCGAATCTAATTTATGAATTCTGAATTCATAAATGAACCGTCTGTCCCGACATGCGCACGATTGTTCCAGAGCCGGATCTGACCGAACGCGTCCGTGACGCGATCCTCGGCGGAATCACCGACGGGACATTCAAGACCGGGGACCGCCTGGGTCAGATCGAGATCGCGAGCCAACTCGGCGTTTCGCGCCAGCCGGTCAGCCACGCGCTGAAAGTGCTGCAGGAGCAAGGCATCCTCGTTCAGCTCGGCCGGAAGGGGCTGACGGTCGTACCGATGGACGCGGACCATCTGGTGCATCTCTATCAGGTTCGCGGCTCCATGGATGCACTGGCGGCACGGCTGGCGGCAGCAAGGGTCGAGCACGGAGCGGTGACGGCGAGGGATCTAGAACCGCTGCGCGAGCTGATCGACCGCCAGCTCGACGAGACGCGCAAGCCGACATTCGCGGCTCGCGTCGAAGCGGACGTCACCTTCCATGTCTCGCTCTACCGGCTGTCCGGCAATCCGCTGATCGAAGAAGTGACCCGACCGCAATGGGTTCATTTCCGCCGTTCAATTCAAACCGTGCTCGGGGACCCGGCCATGTTCCCCCCGGTCTGGAAACAGCATCACCAGATTCTGGAAGCGGTACAGGCCGGTGACGACGAGCGTGCCGCGACACTGGCCCTCGAACACACACGTCTTTCCGCCGAGAAAACCGCCGAAAGGCTGCGCGCGGATCTGATCAAGGAGGAAACACAATGAAACTTACCCCGGAACAACTGAAACAGTTTGACGAAGAGGGCTACCTCTTCATGCCGGCGCTGTTCACGTCCGAGGAAGTCGCGGTGCTGAACGATGCCGCGGCCAAGATCTATGCAACCGACCGCGAAGAGGTCTGGCGCGAGTCCTCCGGCGTGGCGCGCACCGCCTTTGCCGCCCACACCTACGACGAGGCGCACCGCCGGCTCGGCGCGCATCCCCGGCTCATCCAGCCGGTTGAGCAGGTGATCGGCGAAAACGTCTACATGCATCAGTACAAAATCAACGCCAAGGCCGCCTTCGACGGCGAAGTCTGGCAGTGGCACCAGGATTTCGGCACTTGGCACCGGGACGACGGCATGCCCGAGCCCAAGGCGATGAACATCGCGGTCTTCCTCGACGACGTGACCGCCGCCAACGGCCCGCTGCTGTTCCTGCCGCGCAGCCACAAGTCGGGGGTGATCGCCGCCGGGCATGATCTGGAAACCACGAGCTACCCGCTATGGACCCTGGACCGCGAGACGGTGACCAAACTGTGCGAGCAGGGCGGCTGCGTCGCGCCGACGGGGCCCGCCGGCAGCATGCTGATGTTCTCCTCGCTACTGGTGCATGCGAGCCCGCCGAATATCAGCCCGCTGCCGCGTACCATCGTCTATCTCTCGCTCTGCCAGGTGGACAACCACATCACCCGGTTCAAGCGCGCCGAATGGATCGCGCATCGCGATTTCACGCCGATTGTGCCGCTTGCCGACGATTGCCTTGCCGAGCTCGCGGCCGAGCGCGCCGCTGTCGCCGCCGAATAACACCGGGAGCGAACGTATGTACTTGCAAGCGGATCTGGCGGCCCGTGCCGCCGCCGGTAAACCGGTACGCGTCTGCCTCATCGGGGCCGGCAAGTTCGGCTCGATGTTCCTGAGCCAGGTTCCGACCACGCCAGGGCTCCAGGTCTCGGTGATCGCGGATCTGCGGCCGGATGCCGCCAGGGCCGCCTGCCGAACCGTCGGCTGGAGCGAGGAGCGGATCGCCGCTACCGATTTCAGCGACGATGCCGTCGCCTCCCTTTCGCGCGATGACGTTGATGTGGTGGTTGAGGCGACCGGTCATCCGCCGGCCGGGATCCGCCATGCCCGCGCGGCCTTCGACGCCGGCAAGCATATCGTGATGGTGAATGTGGAAGCCGACGTGCTGGCCGGACCGCTGCTGGCCGAGGAGGCGCGGTCCGCCGGCACGGTTTATTCCATGGCCTATGGGGACCAGCCGGCGCTGACGGCGGAGCAGGTGGAATGGGCGCGGTCCTGCGGGTTTGAGGTGGTCGCCGCCGGCAAGGGGACGAAGTATCTGCCGGCCTACCATGCCTCGACCCCGGACACGGTCTGGGATCATTACGGCCTGACCGCCGAGGAAGCCGCGGCGGCGGGCATGAACAGCAAGATGTTCAACTCCTTCCTCGACGGCACCAAATCGGCGCTGGAGATGGCGGCGATCGCCAATGCCTGCGATCTCAACCCGCCGAGTGACGGGTTGCTGTTCCCGCCCTGCGGCATGGATGATCTGGCCCATGTGCTGCGTCCGGCAAGCGACGGCGGACAGCTCGAGGGCAAGGGACAGGTCGAGGTGGTCTCGTCTCTCGAACGGGATGGGCGCCCTGTTTTCAAGGATTTGCGCTGGGGTGTTTATGTCGTGCTTGAAGCACCGAACGACTACGCCGCCGGCTGCTTCCGTCAGTACGGGATGAACACCGATGCGTCGGGCCGGTATTCCGCGATGTTCAAGCCGTTCCATCTGATCGGGCTGGAGCTCAACATGTCGGTTCTGTCGGCGGGACTTCTCGGTCGGCCCACCGGAGCCACACGCGGCTTCCGGGGCGATGTGGTGGCGACGGCGAAACGGGCGTTGAAGGCGGGCGAAGTTCTCGATGGAGAAGGCGGAGCCACGGTCTGGGGCAAACTTCTGCCGGCGGCGCGGTCGCTGCGCGAGAGCCGGCTGCCGATCGGCCTTGCCCACGGTGTCAAGCTGCGCCGCCCCATCGCCGAGGGAGCGACCGTCGGCTGGGATGATGTGGAGGTCGATACCTCCAACGCCACCGTCAAGGCGAGGCGCGAGATGGAACAGCGCTTCGCCGGTCTCGCGGCGGCGGCGGAGTAGAGGGAACACCAATTCCGTCGGCTTTTCGCTTTCTTATAGCCCGTGCTAGCGTTCGGTGTCGCAGGAGCGGGGCGTGCGCATGGAGTGGTATCCGAAACGCCGGTTTGGGGATCTCGCCGACGAAATGGCGGCACGGCTGCCGGATGCCGAGGCTCTGGTCTTCGGCGATCTTCGGCTCAGCTTCACGGAACTCGCGGCTCAGATCGATGACGCGGCCAGGCGACTGATCGCCGCCGGCGTCGCGCCCGGCGAACATGTGGCCCTGTGGCTGAACAATCAGCCGGAATGGATCTTCATCGCTTTCGCGGTCCAGAAGATCGGCGCCGTACTGGTGCCCCTGAACACCCGGTTCCGCACCCGCGACCTTGCCTATGTTCTCGGCCAGTCGGACAGTGTGATGCTGATCACCCATGATGTCTCGGGTCCGGTCGGCTATCTCGACATGGTCCGCGAGGCGGTAAAGCTGCCGGGCGAGGGGATCGAGGTTTCGGACTCCGACTTCCCGAGGCTGCGCCGGGTGGTCATCCTGGGCGAGGCGCCTTATGCCGGAACCGTGGATTGGCGGAGCCTTGCCGGGCCCGCCTCCCGTATCCCCGAGGCGGTCTTGCGCGGGCGCTCCGCCGAAGTGGACCCGGATGCCACTGCTTTCATCATGTACACCTCGGGAACTACCGGTTTTCCCAAGGGGGTGATGCACAGCCACAAGCTGATCCGTAATGTAGAGGAACGCGGCTCCCGCATGGGGATCACCCACAACGACGTGATCCTCAACTATCTGCCGCTGTTCCACGCCTTCGGCTATTCCGACGGAGCCCTGACCTCGCTGATCACCGGCGCCAAACAGGTGCTGACCGTTGGCTTCGACCCCGAGGAAAGCCTGGACCTGATCGCGGCGGAGCGGGCGACGGTGATCCACGGTTTCGAAGCGCATATGAAGGGATTGACCGAGGCCCAGGAAGCAAGGCCACGGGATCTGTCGAGCCTTCGCTGCGGGATTTTCGCCGCCGGCATGCTGAGCGCCACACCGGTGACGACGCGCGGTGCCCGGGTGCTGGCACCGCTCAAGAACATATCCGGCTTCGGGATGACCGAAACCTGGCTCGGCGTGGCGCTATGCTCGATCGATGACGATATGTACCACCGTTGCGAGACTTCGGGATATCCGGCAATCGGCTACGAGATCCGCGTTGTCGACCCCGACAGTGGCGCTCTCCTGCCGGTCGGCGTGCCCGGTGAGTTGCAGGTGCGCGGCTTCAGTCTGATGTCGGGCTACTACAACAAGCCCGAGGATACGGCGGCGAGCTACACCGATGACGGTTGGTTCAAGACCGGTGACACGGTGATGTGGCTGGACCGCGGCTATATCCGCCTGGTCGGCCGCCGCAAGGATATGCTCAAGGTCGGCGGCGAGAATGTCGATCCCATGGAGACCGAGGGACTGCTGCTGGAGCATCCCGAGGTGCACCAGGTCGCCATTGTCGGCTTGCCCGACGCGTCGCTGAGCGAGGTCGCGGTCGCCTATGTCGAACGGATAGCGGGCGCGGCGATCGACGAAGACGCGGTGATCGGTTTCTGCCGGGGCAAGGTCGCAAGTTTCAAGATCCCGCGCCACGTGGTCTTCGTGGAGGCGTTCCCGATGACCGCGTCCGGCAAGATCCGCAAGGCCGATCTGCGCCGGGACGCGCTGGACCGGTTCGGCGCCAGACAGGGGAGCAGCGCATGAGATTTGGAGCCATGGCCGTCCCGAATATCTCGGACTGGCGCATTTTCAAGGATTTGGAGGAGATGGGGTTCGATGCGGCCTGGGCGCCGGACTCGCAGATGATCTATTCCGACTGTTATGCGGTCCTGGCGCTGGCGGCGGCGAATACCTCGCGCATCCGTCTCGGTACCGGGGTTGCCATCGCGCCGACCCGGCTGGCGCCGGTAACCGCCCATTCGATCGCCAGCATCAACCAGCTCGCGCCCGGGCGGACCTTCCTGGCGCTCGGCACCGGCCACACGGCGATGCGGGTGATGGGCATGGACCCGATGAAGGCGGGAAAATTCCGTGAGTATCTTCGCGTTGTGCGCGCCCTGCTGCACGGCGAGGAGGCGGAATTCACCCTCGATGGCGAGACCCGGGACATCCGCTTCCTGCACCAGAGCCAGGGTTTCGTGAATGTCGAGCAGCCGGTCGAGATCCATGTCGCCGCCGATGGTCCGCTGGCCCTGAAGGCCGTCGGCGCCTACGGCGACGGCCGGGTCTGCTCGCACAACCAGTCCAAGGGCCATCTGCTGCAAAGCCTGGAGCGCATCCGCGAGGGCGCCGCCACCGTCGGGCGCACCCTGCCGGAGCCGTTCCACACCACCGCGCTCACCTATGCCTGTGTCTTGAAGCCGGGGGAGGCCGTAACCTCGGACCGGGTGATCGACGAGGTCGGCTCGATGGCGCTCGCGACCCTGCATTACTGGTGGGAGCTATATCGGATGAACGGCGATACCAGCACCGTCGCCCGGAGCTGTCAGGATCTCTGGGAGGAGTATCTCGCGTTTACCGAACGGATGGAAACGCCGCTCGTCAAGCGCTATCAGCAGATCCATCTCGGCCATTGCGCCTGGACGCTGCCGGAGGAGCGCCGGTTCGTCACCGAGAACCTGATCCGCGCGACGGGCGGTCTGGTCGGCACGCCAGACGAGATCATCGCGATGATTCGCGAGCGCGAGGCCATGGGCCTGAAAGAGATCGCGCTTCTGCCGGCGATGGCGACCGCCCGGCGTAATCTCTCCGACTTCGCCCGCGAGGTGATCGAGCGGTATTAAGACGGTATTGACGCGTGGCGTTTACTTCGAGAACGGCTGGATCTTAAGGCCTGCCGACCGGTCATAGGTCGCCACCACCGTATCGTTCACACGCGCGCCGATCGCGGATTTCACCGATTGATAGCTGACCGTTCCAAGACCATCGGTGATCCCGATGGACGCGATGTGGCGATCCTTCTCTTCCAGGGGCATGGCGTTCCAGACCCTTAGGTCTTCCAATTCCCGGGAGGTCTTTTCCCGCTGCGCGTCCTTTGGAACCGGCAGGCCATGATCTTGGTAGAACCCGGGCCGGCGAATGCGATACCGATAAGTCGGAAAAGAGGTCCATCCCAACCGAACGCCGCGAGAGGCGCACAACCACGAGAAGAACCAGTCGTGCTGGGTATGCAGCCGGTCCGTCGGTAGCTCGAGGCTGGGAAGCACGGCGAAGGCGGGTCTGTTGAGAGCGGAACTGCTTGTCGAAATGTAGATCTGGGCGCCGCCCAAGTGACGTTTGGATGGCCCGAGAATATAGTTGGCGCCTTGCGCCGGGTAACGCTCAAGCTCGATGGTGCAGCGGAATGTCGGCGCCATGATCAGCCCCGCATTCGACGCCGAGGCCGCAAGGACCAAACGCGCGACATGGGTGGGCTCGAACGCGTCGTCGGCGTCGAGAAAGAACAGGATGTCGGAATCCCATTGATCCACGGCGTATTGCGCGCCCATCAGACGGGGCGTTTGGCCTACGTTGTTGCTTCTTCTCCCGACACAGATCACCTGTTCCGTTTCGGCTCGCCAGTTGGGAAGCTCGCTCTCGGGACCATCGAAGATCATCAGATGGCGAATCTCGGCAATGTTCGGGGGGCGGACCTGGGTTCGCACCGATGCCGCCGCGACTTCCAGCCAGTCGGCAGGTTCATCTCGAAAAGGGGTGAGGACGGCGACCTTCATCGTCTCCATGACTCGGCACGGAACAAACGCTTCAAGGCAGACTAGAACGCTGGCTGGGTCTGGCGGCGGCGCTGCAGCATGATCACCAGGAATAGCAGCGCCAAGGCCGGGATGTAAAAGACCTCTTTGACCACCCGGTCATTCGGGACCTTTACGGCAGAGACCACGACCGGATTGGCGTCGTCATAGAAGTCGTAGGTGTTCGACAGTCCTTCGAACTTTGTGCCGGGCAGAGGTTCCTCGAACCGCGCCCTGTCCTCTTCGATGACGACGGCGAGCCCGACCTTGGCGAGGCGCTCGGCACCCGTGCCGGCCCCGCCCAACGGAACCGTGAGTGTGGTCACGTCGGTCTGGTCCGGATTGTCGAAATTCGGTCCCGACACGGTGATCAGCAGTGAGCTGTCCGCCGGTGCCGCTTCGGCGATCGAGATGATGGCGGTTCCCGGCTCCTCGCGGAACTCCGGCGCCACCTGGTCGAGCCAGAAGCCGGGTCTGAACAACGTGAAGGCGACCAGCAGGAGGATGGCGGATTCCCACCACCGGCTCCGGGCGAAGAAATAGGACTGGGTGGCCGCCGCGAACAGCATCATCGCGACCACCGCGACGCAGAAGACGAACACCGCTTTCAAGGGTGTCACATCCATCAGCAGCAATTCGGTGTTGAAGATGAACAGGAACGGCAGAAGCGCGGTACGGATGTCGTACATGAAGCCCTGGATGCCGGTCTTGATCGGATCCCCGCCGGAGATCGCCGCCGCCGCGAAGGCCGCGAGACCGACGGGCGGGGTGTCGTCCGCCAGGATGCCGAAATAGAAGACGAACATGTGCGCCGCCACGAGCGGGATCAGCAGCCCGCTCTTGGCGCCGAGCGCGACGATGATCGGCGCCATCAGCGAGGAGACGACGATGTAGTTCGCGGTGGTCGGCAGACCCATGCCGAGAATCAGGCTCATCACCGCGACCAGGATCAGCATGGCCATCAGATTGCCGCCGGACACCGTCTCGATGAAGGCGCCGAGCACCTGATGCATGCCCGTGAGCGAGATGGTGCCGATGATCATGCCGGCCGCTCCTGTCGCCACGCCGATGCTGATCATGTTGCGGGCGCCGGAGACCATGCCGTCGAACCATTCGCTGATGCTGCGCGACCAACTGCCGGCCCAGTCCGCTTCGCCCCGCAGCAACGCCTTGAGGGGATGTTGGGTGAGCGCGATGAAGGACATCAGGATGCAGGCCCAAAACGCCGCGAGCCTCGGCGAGAGCTTGTCCGGGGTCGGCAGGATGCACCAGATCAGCACAATGATCGGCAGGAAATAGTATAGCCCTGTGATCGCGACCTCGCCGGCCCTGGGCAGCACCTCGAGGGGGGCGTTCGGATCGTCTACCTCCAGGTCCGGATGGCGCGACGCGAGCCAGATCAGCACGCCATAGGCCACCAACACGATGACGGCGATGGTCCAGAACGACAGGTCCGGGGCGACGGACTTTACCCAGGCGTCGACATGCCAGATCACGAAGAACAGTAGCGCGATGCCGATGAAACCGGTCAGGAAGCCGATCGCCTTGCGGGCGGCGGTCATGGTCGCGGGCGGCTTCTCCATGCCCTTCAGGCCTAGTTTCAGGGCTTCCAGATGGACGATGTACACCAGCGCGATATAGCTCACCAGGGCCGGCACAAGGGCGTGCTTCAGAATGTCGGTATAGGGAACCCCGGTGAACTCGGCGATCAGGAAGGCGGCGGCGCCCATGACCGGCGGGGTCAGTTGACCGTTGGTGGAGGAGGCGACCTCGACCGCCCCGGCCTTTTCCGGCGACAGTCCGGTGCGCTTCATCAAGGGGATCGTGAAAGTGCCGGTGGTCACGGTATTGGCGATGGAGGAGCCGGAATAGAGCCCGCTCATCGCCGAGGCGACGACCGCGGCCTTGGCCGGCCCGCCGCGCAAATGGCCGAGGAGCGCGAAAGCGAGCTTGATGAAGTAGTTTCCGGCCCCGGCCTTCTCGAGGATCGCGCCGAACAGCACGAACAGAAAGATCATGGTGGCCGAAACGCCAAGCGCGACACCGAACACGCCCTCGTTCTGCATCCAGAAATGCCACATCGCCTTGCCGTAGGACGCACCCTTCCATTGGATATCATCCGGCAGCCAGCGGGCATCGCCGAAGAAGACATAGATCATGAAAAGGCTGGTGATGATCACCAGCGGCAGCCCGAGCGCCCGGTAGACGGCGACCAGCAGAACCGAAAGGCCCAGCGTCGAGAACACCAGATCCTCGGTGGTCGGCAGGCCGGAGCGGTCGGCGATCGCCGAGAAATCGATCACGATATAGAGGCAGGACGCGACGACGATCAGTCCCAAGATCCAGTCGTACCAGGGGATGAAATGACGCGGGCTGCCTTTGAGCAGGGGAAAGGCCATGGCGGCCAGGAACCCGGCGAAGGAAAGATGGATCAGCCGCGCGGTGGAATCGGTGATGACGAAGAACTGAACGCCAGTGGCCTCCGCCAGATCGAAGGGCAGGGAGGAGGCGATATAGAGCTGGAAGACGGACCAGATGAAAGCGATCGTGGGGATAAGATTGCGTTGCCAGCCGGTCGGCGCGCGGCCCCCGGAATCAACGGAAACGGCCAGTTCCTCGGCCGCACTTGCGCAGGTCTGGATATGCGCCATGGGAGATCCCCCGTTCAGGCCGTACGCCTCCGGCGGCCCGGTGTTATCCCGCGTCTCGTGCAGGGACTTGTCTGCCTGGTTGTTAAGGAACCGGAACGGGACGGCCAAAGCCGCCCCGTCCCCGGGGCCGGTTATTTCCAGCCCTTTTCCTTGTAGTATTTCAGCGCGCCGTTATGCAGGGGCGCGGACAGGCCGTCGGCAATCATCTCTTTCTCGCTGAGATGGGCAAAGGCCGGGTGCAACTTCTTGAAGCTGTCGAAGTTCTCGAACACCGCCTTGACGACCGTATAGACGACCTCGTCCGGAACGTCGGCGGAGGTCACGAAGGTCGCGCCGACGCCGAAGGTGGCGACATTGGCCGTGTTGTTGTACATGCCCGCCGGGATCGTGGCGGTGCGGTAGTACGGGTTGTCGGCAACCAGCTTGGCGATCTCCGGGCTCGACGCGTTGACCAGATGCGTAGCGCAGCTTGCCAGCGATTCCTGGGTCAGGGCCGACGGGTGGCCGACCAGCCAGAAGTAGGCATCGATCTTGCCGTCGCACAGCGCCTGGCCGGTCTCGGCCGATTTCATCTGCGCGGCCAGCTTCAGATCGTCGCGGCTCCAGCCCATGGCCTTCTCGATCACTTCATAGGTGCCGAGCGTGCCGGAGCCGGGGTTGCCGATATTGATCCGCTTGCCTTTGAAATCCGTGATGTTGCTGATGCCGGAATCGTCCCGCGCGATGATAGTCACCGGCTCGGGATGGACCGAGAAGACCGCCCGAAGCTTTTCGAACTTGCCCTTGTCCTCGAATTTCGAGGTGCCGTGATAGGCATGGTATTGCCAGTCGGACTGGGCGACGCCGAACTCGAGTTCACCGGCGCGGATGGTGTTGATGTTGTAGATCGAGCCACCAGTCGATTCCGCCGAGCAGCGGATGCCGTGGGTCTTGCGGTCCTTATTCACCAGGCGGCAGATCGCGCCGCCGGTCGGATAGTAGACACCGGTGACGCCACCGGTGCCGATCGAGATGAATTTCTGGTCGGCCGCCTCGGCCGCCGCCATGGTTCCAATGACCAGCGCCAACGCGCCGCGAATTGCTTGAGCATTGTACTCTCCTCTGGAAAATTTCGGCTTTTCTCCACCCTGTTTGGCTAGCCGAGGAAACCGTAACACGTCCGTGATGTCGGTTGAACCCATGGAGCCGGGGCGACTTTGGGCTGGTCGTGCTGGCCCGGGAGCGGCCCCCGATAACGGGAGCATCGCATTTCCGATGCCTAGGAACCGTGTGAAAGGCCACTGTGCCTGGACCGGGGTCATCCACTATCATCGCCCCTCCCAACCCGCTGTGTCTGGAGTCCTTGATGAGCGTCAACACAATCACCGGCCGATCCGCCTTCATCGCCTTGCTGAAAGACGAGGGGATCACGCACATGTTCGGCAATCCCGGCACCACCGAGCTGCCGATCATGGACGCCCTGACCGAGCATCCGGACATGAACTACATGATGAGCATGCAGGAATCCCTGGTGGTCTATATGGCCGAGGGGTATTCGCGCTCCTCCGGCAGGCTCTCGGCCTGCAATGTCCATGTAGCGCCGGGCCTCGGCAATGCGATGGGAGCGATCTATGCCGCCAAGTTCGCCAATACCCCGGTCATCATCACCGCGGGCCAACAGGAACTGGGTCACGGCCTGACCGAACCGCTTCTGTACGACCCTCTGGTGCCGATCGCCGAGCCGCTGGTGAAATGGGCGGTCGAGGTGACGCGGCTCGAGGATCTGCCGCGCATCGTGCGCCGGGCCGCCAAGATCGCGATGACCCCGCCCATGGGACCGGTCTTCATCTCGCTTCCCGGCGACATCCTGAACCAGGAAGGCGCCATCGAGATGGGCGCGCGCACACGGGTCGATACCAAGGTCCGGCCGGTGGATGCGACCTTGGAGCGGGTCGCCGACCGCATCCTCGCGGCGAAAAATCCGGTGATCGTGGCGGGGCATGAGATCGCCACCGATGACGCCTTCGAGGAAGCCGCCGCGTTCGCGAGCCTAGTCGGCTGTCCAGTCTATCAGCAGACCGTGCAGTACGGCGCGCATTTCCCGTCCGAGCATCCGGCCTATATGGGCTCGCTCACCCGCGATCAGCAGAATGTGCGCGATACCTTGTCGCCCTATGACCTTTTGGTCGTGCTCGGCGCCGACGTGCTGCGGATGTCCGTCTGGGCCGAGGTTGAGCCGCTTCCCGAGGGAATGCCGATCGTGCAAATGGGCCAGCGCGACTGGGAAATGGGTAAGAACTTCCCAACCGAGATTGCCGTGCGCGCCGATATCAAGGAGACCCTGAAAGCGCTGAACCCGGTGCTAGAAAAGAAGGGCGGCAAGGCCCGCGCCGAGCAGGCGAAAAAATCCATCGCCGCGCTCGCCTCGAAGAACTGGAGCGCCAAACGTGCAGCCATGGTCGAGAAACTGACGGCCGATGCCGGCGGGCCGGTGATCGACCCTTCCTGGATGGTGATGAAGGTCGTCGAAACCATGCCCAAGGACACCATCATCGTGGATGAGGGGATCATCAGCACCCGGGCCCTGAACGCGCTGCTGCCGTACCGGGACCCGACATCGCTGTTCGGCATGGCGAGCGGCGGCATCGGCTGGGGCGTGCCGGCAGCCTGCGGCGTGCAAGCGGCCTATCCGGACCGTCCGGTGATCGCCATCATCGGCGACGGCAGCTCGATGTACTCGATCCAGGCGCTGTGGACGGCGGCGAACCAGAAACTGCCGATTACCTATATCATCTGCGACAATGGCGGCTATCGGATCATCAAGGAGCGGCTGCACGCCTTTCATGGCAACGACCATTTCATCGGTATGGACTTCAAGGAACCGGCGGTGGATTTCGTCGGCCTCGCGGCCTCGCTGGGCCTGCCGTCCGTCAGGGTGAACAAGCATGACGAGCTTGTCCCCGCGCTGGAAGCCGCGATCGCCAACCGGGCGGGCCCGAACCTGATCAGCGTGACGGTCGATCGCGGCCGGTTTTAGAAGGCCGGATCGCCGCACCTGACATAGCTGTCGCCCTGGCGTAAGGCAGGCCCATGGTTCGGTGTTGAGATCGGGTCCTACGGCGGGTTAGGGCAACCCCCGGGTGGTCCGAATTGACGAGGTTGAGCGGTTCGGTGCACGGCCCTGCCTTACGCCAGGGCGACGGTGATCGGCAAAGACGTCTTGAAAACAGATGGTCTCCGCGCCGGAGATCTCGTATGCGACTTTCGGTACGCTGGCATAGAAAGAAAACGCCATGATTAAACACATCGCCTTCATCGGCTTCGGGGAGGCTGGGTGGAACTTCTCCGCCGGCCTGCGCGAGGTCAACCCGGACCTGCGGATCACCGCCTATGATATCCGTTTCCCGACCGATCCGGACGCGCGGGAGCGCGCCAAGGCGCTGAACGTCACGCCGGTCGACGCGGTCGATGGCAGCATCGCGGAGCCGGATATGGTGCTGTCCTTCGTGGTCGCCAAGGCGTCGGTCGAGGTGGCCGAAGCTTCGGCACGGGTGATGCGCCAAGGCCAGTTCTACGTGGACTGCAACTCCACCTCGCCGCAGTTGAAGCAGAAGGTGGAGGTGGCGCTTGCGGGTTCACCCGCCGAGATGGTGGATTCCGCCGTCATGTCGGGCCTGCCGGGCAACCGGCATCTGGTGCCGATGAACCTCTCGGGTCCCGCCGCGACGAAGGCGTCCGAATTGCTGAACGCGCTCGGCTGCGTGACGACACCAATGGGAGAGGTGGTGGGCGCCGCCTCGGCGCTGAAGATGATGCGCAGCGTGATGATGAAAGGGATCGACGCGCTGCTTCTGGAATGCATCCAGGGCGCCCGGCATTACGGCGCGGCGGAAGCGGCTTTGGCTTCGATGGCCGATGCCTATCCCGGCACCGACTGGGTGGCGCGGGCGCCGAAATCGCTCTCCCGGGCGTCCGAGCATGCGGTGCGCCGGGCATCCGAGATGCGGGAGGTCGCCGAGACTCTGCGCGCCGTCGGCGTCGAGCCGCTGATGGCGCTTGCCACGTCCCAGCGCATCGCCGAAGCCGAACCGCTGATCAAGAGCAACGGCGGCAAGACCTTCGCCTCGTTGGACGACCTCATGGCGGCGATGGCGCGGGAAGACTAGTGTCGCGTTACCTTCCCTGTACGCCACTATGGCGCTAGGTGGAGGCCTCTTTGAAAGGAGGCGGGAGACGTGACCCGGATCGAATGTCAGCCGTTCTAAACCTTCGCTGTGTATTTCCGAGCCGATTCCTTGAAACCTAGGATTGGGGCGCGGATGATGCCGTTCGCCAATCGCGTTCCGCCCAGCGGATCGACCGGCTCTATGACGAATGAGGGTTGGTCCGGGTCGAGCCCGGACACGATGACGTCGAAGGTCGTGGCCGGGCCTCCTTCAGGGACGAACCAATGGACGTTGTCGCGCTCGGAACTCATCGTCGAAACGGTCCCTGTTCCCAAGATCGCATCACCACTGGGACGCAACAGGATTGCGTCGCCGTCTTCGCCGACGCGGTCATAGTTCCGCACCCGGAAGGTGCCTTGGACGATCATATGGGCCGACACCATATGGCGATGGGCGTGGGGCGTGATCACGTCGTCGGGCTCGAAATCGAACAGCGCGCTGGCAAACCGCAGCTTTGCCGGAGCGCCCGTCTCATCGCGGAAATGGATCGCGGTTTTGAACGGATAGCTGGGCAGAGCCCTGCCGATATCCCGCCGCCGCGCGTCCCGCAACAGGCCGACGAGCCGATCCTGATCGATGTGACGCGCCAATTTCTCAACCTGCGTCTGCCATGCCGCCGCCGTGATTTCCCCTTGCGCAAGGGCCATCGCCAAATCCTGCTGACGCGTCACCCAGGGGGATACCGACGCGCCGAACGCCGAGAGATGGTTCAGCAACCCATAGACCGGAACACTCGTCAGCGTCGCGGCAAGAAGTGTGCGTCGTGTGATCATGTCGGGGTTGTCCCGATAAACATTGGCGGCATCATGGCGAGAGTTTCTCTCAATCCGCCTCTCCTTTAAGTCCCAGAACGATCTGGAACATCTCCCGCCGACCAGCACCGGTAGCCTTGGCGAGGGCGGCGCTGATGGCCTTGGTCGGCACGCCGTCTTCGATGAGGCTTTCGGCCATGCGCCGGAGGTCTTCGCTGAGGCCCGAGGTTACGGCGTTGCCTGCCGTCTCCGCGCGCTCGACAACGACGGTGAATTCCCCCCTGACGGCATCCCTAGCGCGCAGGACTTCCAGTACTTCGCTGGTCCGACCGCGAATCACTTCCTCGCCGGGTTTGGTCATGTTTCGGCACACCGCGATGCGGCGGTCGCCCAGTTCGCCGATCAGGTCCGACAGCGTGTCGAGAAGCCGTTGCGGGGCTTCCAGGAACACCAGGCTGTAGGGCGCGCCGGCGTGACCGGCGAGTGTCTTCCTTCGGTCGCCGGGCTTGCGGGGTGGGAAGCCGATGAAGCGGAAATCGTCGGCGGGCAGTCCGGAGATGGCCAGCGCGGAGGTGACGGCATCCGGTCCCGGCACAGGCGAGACCAGAATGCCGTCGGCAGCCGCCGCCCGGACCAGCACGAACCCGGGATCCGAGATCAGCGGCATCCCGGCTTCGGAGACCAGCGCGACCCGCGCAGCATCGGCAAGACGGCTCAGCACCCGGTCGACGCGGTCCCGCTCGTTATGGTCATGCAGCGACATCATCTCCGGCCCGCCGGCGCCGAGCAGCGCGCGCGTGGTGCGGGTGTCTTCGGCGACGATCAAATCCGCGCCCTGAAGCGTAGCCCGCGCGCGGGGCGACAGATCCCCGACATTACCGATGGGCGTCGCAACGACGAATAACGCCCCATCCGCGGCGTCCGGAGCGGCGGTTTGTTCCACCGTCATCTCGATCCGGGACTCAGGCAAACGGAGCGCTTCGATCAACGCGCGATCGAGAGCTGCCGAGCCTTTATCGGCCGCGATGCACAGACTGCGCGGCTGTGGCTCAGGATGCTTTCGCAGGATCAGCGGATCGCCTGGGATGAAGGTCGGGTTGATCCGCGCTTGAATGGTCTCGGTGATCCCGCCGGCGTGCAGCGTGACCGTAACCGGCCCCCGCAGCGTCAGCAGGGCGGCCTCGTCCCATTGCGCTTGAATGCCGATGATGCAGGTTCCCGACGCGGTGACCGAGGCGTCCGGTGTGAACTCGAAGGTATTGGCGTGGGTGGCGCGGATATTGGGATGTCCCTTGGCCCGGATCACAACGGGTTCCGGCGGAGTCCAGCGGTTGTTTGATGAAGCACCACGACGGCCGTTCATGCGGCGTCTCCGCGTTCGGTGGCGCTGGCTTCCAGCAGCAATGTGCGGCGCGCACCACCACGCACCAATTGGCGGCCCCAGCGGGTGCGCACCGGCGGGTCTCCCGCGAACACCTCGCGGCTTTCCAGAACAAAGCCGGAGGATCTGTAGCATGTCGGCAGGTCCGGATTGTCGGCCGGATCGGCCAAGGCGCCGAGGCCCAGGCGTTCCAGATACGGGCGGTCCTCAATGACCGTGTAGTTGAGCAGCACCCGGAGAGCTCCATCGGGCTTGCAGAGCGCGCGCAGGCCCGAGAGGCCCGCCGCATCCGGCTCCGCGACGATCCGCATCAGCGAGCCCCAGGGATAGTTCACCGTCACCAGGTCGGCGAGGCCGGCAAAGGGTCCCGGCAGACGCTCCGCCGCGCCGCGAAAGAACAGCGCATTGGGGAGCCCGCCCTTGCGGAGTGAGGCGGCGGCCTTGCGCGAGGCCTCGGCCATGTTTTCGGCGACCGCGTCGATGCCGATGACCAACCGGCCGGATTCGACCCGCGCGGCGTCCAGCACATGCCGCCCGTCGCCCGTGCCGACATCGATCTCGACGGTTTCGAAGGTGGCATGAAGGCGGGTGAAATCCTCCAAATCGAAGGGCGTGACGCGTTTTCCGATCACGCGATCGAAAAGGCTCGCATTGGCCATCCCGGAAGTTCCCGCCTTTGCCGTGCCGCAAGTCGAACGATCGGCATGCTACCGGATCGGTCCGGCCTTAGAAATGCTATCTCGGTCTTGCTCTCGGCGACAGCGACGTACATAACCGCGCGGCGGGCGGAAATTGCGCGGGAACGGACATGGCATATCCCTTGGTGGCCTATACCTGGGACGAGGCGGAAATCGCCGCGATGCATCGGGTCATCGAGTCGCGGCAGTTCACCATGGCAGGCGAGGTCGCGGCCTTCGAGGGGCGGTTCGCCGCCTATCACGGCCTTGCGAACGCCGTCATGGTGAATTCCGGATCGTCGGCCAACCTGATCGCCGTCGCGAGCCTGTTCTTCAAGGCCGACAACCCGTTGAAAGCCGGAGACGAGGTAATCGTGCCGGCCCTATCGTGGGCCACCACCTACCACCCGTTGCAGCAATACGGTTTACGGTTGAGATTCGTCGATATCGATCCCGAAACCCTGAATATCGACGTTTCCCGGCTCCGGGACGCCTTGACCGACCGGACCAGAATGATCGTTCCCGTGAGCATTCTCGGTAACCCGGCGGATCTGGATGCCATTCGCGCGTTTGCCGATGCGCATGGGCTTTACGTGCTGGAGGACAACTGCGAATCGCTCGGCGCACGCACGCCGTCGGGACGGTTGGCCGGCACCTATGGCGACTTGAACACCTTCAGTTTCTTCTTCTCGCATCACGTCACCACCATGGAAGGCGGCATGGTGCTGACGGAATCGGATGAACTGGCCGAATTGCTGCGCAGTCTGCGGGCGCATGGTTGGACCCGCGATTTCCGGGACCCGCCGCCTGCCAAGCCCGGCGAAGACAGGCATTTCGAAGCCTATCGTTTCGTCCTGCCAGGCTACAATGTGCGACCGACCGAGATGGCCGGGGCCGTGGGCGCGGTACAGCTCGACAAGCTCGACGACATGATCGCCCTGCGGCGGCGCAACCTGAAAACCTTCCAGGATCTCTTCGGCGACGACCCCCGGTTTCAGATCCAAAGGGAGCACGGGATCAATTCCAGCTTCTGTTTTCCGGTGGTGCTTGATCCGGCATTCGGACCGGATCGGTCCGCGCTTTTTGCTGCCTTCCGCGAAAACGACATCGGCTTCCGAATCATCACCGGTGGCTGTTTCACCAGGCATCCGGTCATCAAACACTATGACTATGAGATCGTGGGCGATCTGCGGCACGCGGAGAAGGCCCACGATTTTGGCTTTTTCCTCGGGAATTTTCCCGTCGACCTCACGGCGGAACTGACTCTCGCCCATGAGGTGCTCGACCGGACGTTGCGGCGGGCGAATTCCATTTGACCGGATTGCAGAACGAAGGGGCACTGGCCCATGGCTGAACGCATTCTCGTAACCGGCGGTTCCGGATACATCGGCTCCACCTTGGTGCCGGCGCTGCTCGACAGAGGCTTTCGCGTGACGGTCCTGGACACCTTCGTGCATCGCCAGAACTCACTGGCACATGTGTGCCATGATCTGGCTCTGGAGATCGTCAACGCCGATGTTCGCGATGCCGCGACGGTCGCGCGTCTCGCGGGCGAGGCGGATATCATCATCCCTCTCGCCGCTATCGTCGGGGCGCCGGCCTGTGACCGGGACCCGGTCGCCGCCGAAGCCGTCAATCGCGACGCGGTGTCTAGCATGCTGAAATCCCTGTCGACGGATCAGTTCGTCGCCATGCCGATCACCAATAGCGGCTACGGGATCGGCGAGCCGGGGGCGTTCTGCACCGAAGAGTCGCCGCTCCGCCCGATATCGCTCTATGGGCGGACCAAGGTCGAGGCCGAGGCGGCGGTCTTGGATTTCGGGAACGCCGTCAGCCTGCGCCTCGCGACCGTGTTCGGCATGTCGCCGCGCATGCGGCTCGACCTGCTGGTCAACGACTTCGTCTATCGGGCCGTGAATGATCGCGCGCTGGTGCTGTTCGAGGCGCATTTCAAGCGAAACTACCTTCACGTCCGAGACGTCGCCGGCGCGTTTCTGCACACGATCGACCACCGGGACGACATGCGCGGGCGGCCGTTCAATGTCGGGCTGAGCGAGGCCAATCTTTCGAAGCGCGAATTGTGCGAGCGCATCCAGGCTCAGCTGCCGGCTTTCACGTTTCTCGAGGCCGCTTTCGCCGAAGATCCAGACAAGCGCGACTACATCGTCTCGAACGCCCGCATGGAAGCGACCGGTTGGCGGCCCAACCATTCCCTTGACGACGGAATCGCCGAACTGATCAAGGGCTATCGCATGCTTCGCAATACCCAGTACACGAACCTGTAGCGGTGGAGGGTCTTCTTGGCCGACGCAGCCGGACAAAAGGACTGTCTCGGGGATATCGATATCGCGCTGCTCGCCGGTGGTTTGGGCACGCGGGTGCGGGACGCTCTCGGTGCGCTGCCCAAGATCCTGGCGCCTTTAGGGGATGAAACCCTGCTGGACAGCCAGCTCCGGTGGCTGGCGGGTTGGGGCGCCAGGCGCATCGTGCTTTGCCTCGGGTATCGCCACGAAGCCGTCACGGAACATCTGGAAAGGGTTGGGCACAAGGGTTTGGATCTGATCCCGTCTGTCGAACCGGCCCCGCTCGGAACCGCCGGCGCTGTCGGCTTTGCCCGAAAGTACTTTGACCGGGATACCGTCCTGGTGATGAATGGCGACACGCTGCTGGATGGCGATGTCGCTGGGTTCACTGCGGCTCACCAGCGCATGCGGTCGGCCTGCACGATGCTTTGTGTCGAGGTCGAGGATGCCGGGCGCTTCGGGCGGGTGATGATCGGGGCTGGCGGAGAAATCACCGGTTTCGCGGAGAAAGGCCGGTCCGGTCCAGGTGTAGTCAATGCAGGCGCCTACCTGATGAGCCGCGCGTTTCTGGAGCAGCGCATTCCAAAAGGGGCCGGTTCGCTTGAGTTCGACGTGTTCCCGGCGGCGCTGGACGGATCGGTCCGCGCGCATATCGGCGATTTCCGGTTTCTTGATATCGGCACCCCCGAAAGTCTTCAGCGGGCCCGATCGGGGCGCGGTAATTTTATTGCGGCCACACGGCAAGTGTGACATCAAACGGCCACCTGGAAACGCGTTCGTCCTTTTCGATACGAGTGAAATTCGTGGATTGCTGCCTTATTCATCCCGGTGGTCGGGAGAAGATCTATCAAGGGCTTGGGGGTGCCCTGACGGCGATCGAGCCGCCGCTTTGGTGCCGGCTCGTTACTGGCCATGTGTTGGACCGAGGTTTCGAGGCCGAAATCATCGACTGTGACGCGGAGGATCTTTCTTCGGGAGAGGTTGCGGGGCGCGTGGCCGAGATGAACCCGCGCTTGGTGGTGATTGTCGCCGCCGGACATCAGCCATCGGCGTCCACGCAATCCATGGTTTCTTCGGGACAGATCGCGACAGCCATCAAGACCCGGCATCCGAAGATACCGATCCTTATTCTGGGGGGACATGTTTCCGCTCTGCCGGAACGGACGCTGCGAGAGGAGGACGTGGACTTTGCCTGCAAAGGCGAGGGGCCCGAGACCGTCACGGCCTTGCTTGCCGCCCTGCGCGACGGCGGCAATGCGCCCCGGCTCGAAAAGGTGCCGGGCCTGGTGCATTGGGTCGACGGTAAGCCGAGAGTTAATCCGCCCGCGCCCCTGATCGAAGATCTCGACGGCGCGCTGCATGGCAATGTCTGGACCAAGCTGCCGATGCAGGCCTATCGGGCCCACAACTGGATGTGTTGGGGCGACCCGGAGACAAGACTGCCTTACGCGTCGATCTACACGACTCTCGGCTGTCCCTATCGTTGCAGTTTCTGCTGCATCAACGCGCCTTTCGAGAGCAACCGCTACAGGCGGCGCTCACCTGATGCCGTCGCCGCCGAAATCACTTACCTGCGGGACGAATACGGCATCCACACCTTCAAGATCATCGACGAGATGTTCGTCTTGAACGACACCCATGTGGAGGGTGTCTGCGACCGCCTGATCGCCGCCGGGGGGGATTTCAATATCTGGGCCTATGCGCGGGTCGACACGGTAAAATCCGGACACTTGGACAAGCTGCGTAGGGCCGGAATTCGGTGGCTGGCCCTCGGGATCGAATCCGGGAGCGCCCATGTTCGCGACGGCGCCCGTAAAGCCCTGAAATCCGATGATATCATCGACGTGGTCCGAGCCATTCAGGGAGCGGGCATCAACGTAATCGGTAACTATATCTTCGGGCTTCCGGACGATGATCCGGACAGTGTCAGGGAAACCCTGGACCTGGCGCTGGAGCTGAACTGTGAGTTCGCGAATTTCTATGCGGCAATGGCCTATCCGGGTTCGCCGCTTTACAATTTGGCCCTGCGGAGCGGCTGGGAACTGCCGTCGTCCTGGGCCGGTTATTCCCAGCATTCCTTCGACACGTTGCCGCTACGGACCGAAGCAATGACGGCCGCCGAGGTCCTGCGGTTCCGCGACCAGGCATTCCAGGAGTATTTCTCGGCTCCCTCTTATCTTGACATGGTCGCGCGCAAGTTCGGAAAGGCAACGGTGGCGGAGATTGAGCAGATGCGGAGCGTGCCGCTTGCTCGAAGGCTATTGCAATCGCAAACCGGCGATCAGGCGGCGTTGGTCGGCGCGCGCTAGCCTTCTCTCGAGGCGCCGGTGAAGGCGCGGGCATACCCACCGACGGACCAAGCAGATGATCATCAGCAAGACACCGTTCCGGGTTTCGCTTTTCGGCGGCGGCACGGATTATCCTGCCTGGTTCAATGTCCATGGCGGGGCGGTGATCGGGTTTGCGATCGACAAGTACTGCTATGTCAGCATCCGGGCGCTGCCGCCGTTTTTTGAGCATCTGTCCAGGATCGTCTATTCCAGGATCGAAACCGTAAATTCGGTCGCGGAGATCGTCCATCCGGCGGTCCGAGGAATCCTCTCCGATTACGGCATCCATGAAGGGGTGGAAATTCATCATGATGGCGACCTGCCCGCCTGGTCCGGCATCGGGTCCAGTTCTTCATTTTCCGTCGGCATGATCAATGCGGTGGCGCGGATGCGCGGCCGGCATTTGGATCGCCGGACATTAGCCAGCGAAGCAATCCGGATCGAGCAACAGGTGCTGGGCGAACCCGTTGGCTGCCAGGACCAGATCTGGGCCTCGCATGGCGGCATGAACCGGATCGACTTCCATACCGATGGCGGCTTCACGGTATCGCCGATCCGTATGCCCGAGAACAGGCGCAATACGCTGATGGGTAACCTGATGATGTTCTTCAGCGGGCGGACACGGCGATCGGATATCGTCGCGCAGGACATCGTTGCCCGTATCGACGACCATCGCCAGGATCTCGCCGCGATGCGCGAGATGGTCGACGAGGCGGAAAGGATCGTGAGGCACCCGGATCGTGATCTGGATGACCTTGGCCATCTACTGCGGGCGAGCTGGACGCACAAGCAGCTCTTGTCGCCCATGGTATCCACGCCGGAGATTGCCGCCTTGCATGATCGGGGTATCGAGGCGGGCGCACTCGGCGGCAAGTTGCTGGGCGCGGGCGGCGGTGGTTTCTTCGTTTTCTATGTGCCCAAGTCGTCCCAGCAGGATGTCCGCGCGGCCTTGGCGGGACATACGGAGATCGCTATTGACGTGGACGAGGAAGGCAGCACCATCGTGTTGAACACCGAGGATGAATAGCGCCATGCCAACCGGAAACGACGGTAACCTGCCCGATTGGCCGAGGCTGTACCACGCGCTTTATCGGATCCGAGCGGTCGAAGAGCGGATCGCCGAGATCTATCCGAGCGATCTGATCAAGAGCCCGATCCACCTGTCGATCGGTCAGGAAGCGGTGGCGGTCGGTGTCTGCGAGGCGCTGTCTGCCCGCGATATCGTGTTTGGAACCTATCGCGGCCATGCGATGTATCTGGCCAAGGGCGGCGATCTGAAGACCATGATGGCGGAACTCTATGGCAAGGCGACCGGAACGGGACGCGGCAAATCCGGTTCTATGCATCTGATGGACAATGCGGCCGGTGTCATGGGTACCTCCGCGATCGTCGGCTCCCATTTGTCCAACGCCGTCGGCTTCGCGCTTGCCGAACAGCTTAAAGGGGGCGATAGGGTAACCGCCGTGTTCTTCGGCGACGGCGCGAGCGACCAGGGCACATTCCATGAGAGCCTCAATTTCGCCTCCCTGAAGGCCCTGCCGGTCCTGTTCGTCTGCGAAAACAATGACTACGCGATCTTCTCCGACAGCGCGGCCCGCATGGCGGGGGCCCGGCTGCATGAAAAAGCCCGCGGCTACGGCATCGAGTCGGACTGCATCGACAGTGGCGAGTTTACCGAGATTCTCGAAGCCGCCGAAGCCGCCGTGGCATCGATTCGGACGGGCGGCGGCCCCCGGTTCCTCGAAATCAAAACATGGCGCGCGATGGAACATGTGGGGCCAAGCGCCGATGATCATCTGAATTACCGGCCCGCCGAGGCCATACAAACCTGGTCGCGGCGCGATCCGGTCCAGGCCGCGGGCAGCCGGCTCGCCCCGGATCAAAGGGCTGCGATCGAAGCCGCGGTTGCCGAGGAGATCGAGGCCGCGTTGAGCTTCGCCGCCGACAGCCCGTTTCCCGCCGCCGAGGAGTTGGGGGCCCATGTCTTCGCAAGCTGACACGCGAGAGCTGTCCTATGCCGACGCTCTGCTTGAGGCCACCCGCATGGAGATGGCGCGCGATCCATCGGTTTTCGTGATGGGCCAGGGGGTCGATGATCCCAAGGGGCATTACGGGACCACCATGAACCTGCACCGGGAGTTCGGTCCCGGGCGCTCCTTCGATACGCCGATCGCCGAGGAAACCATGACCGGCGTCGCGGTTGGGGCAGCCCTAAACGGGATGCGTCCGATTCATGTGCATCAGCGTGTCGACTTCCTGATGCTGTGCATGAACCAGTTGGTCAACATGGCGGCCAAGATGAGCTACATGTTCGGCGGCGGCGCGCGGGTTCCGATCGTGGTGCGCGCGGGCATCGGCCGAAGCTGGGGGCAGGGGGCGCAGCACAGCCAGAGCCTCTACGGAATGCTCATGCATGTACCGGGTCTCAAGGTCGTGGTGCCAAGCTCGCCTTACGATGCAAAGGGCTGTCTCATCGCCGCGATCCGGGACGACAATCCGGTCATCATGATCGAGCATCGCATGCTGTACCGCCTGCGCGGGCCGGTACCGGAAGAGGCGTACGAGGTGCCGCTCGGCAAAGCCCGGGTGGTGCGCGAGGGCTCGGACATCACCGTGGTGGCGATATCGCATATGGTTGTGGAGGCGCTGCGGGCCGTCGATCTGCTGGCATCCAAAGGCGTCTCGGTGGAACTGGTCGACCCCGTCTCGGTCGCACCCTTGGATACCCAAACGATTTTGGCCTCGGTCGCCAAGACCAAACGCCTCTTGTTCGTCGACAATGATTGGACCATCGCGGGCGCGTCAGCGGAGGTCTTGGCTGCGGTGGCGGAAACTTTCCAGGGCCGCGAGCCCGTGCAGGTCCGGCGGATGGGCTACCATCCTTCGCCTTGTCCGACGACGCGGCCTTTGGAGGATCTCTACTATCCGAGTCCCGAGGGGATTGCCGAAGCGGTGCTGGAGTTCTTTCCCGGCCGCGCCTTGGACCGCGAGAACAGCATGGCGGAGCGTCCGGAACTCAGCGAGTTCAAGGGGCCCTTCTAGCCCGCGCCCGGACCTGTTCGACGCAGGATTCGACTTCTGTCCAGAACTGCGCACCGGTATAGCGCTCACCAAACCTTTTCGTGGCGACATGGGCGATGCGGGACCTCTGATCCTCATTGGCGATAAAGTGGCGGACCTTCTCCACCAGGTCCGACAGGTCCGAAAATTCCGCGTAATGCTCACCGGGACTGAAATAGGCACTGGTGCAGGTGTTGCGTGACTCCAGCAGCAACGCGCCGCAGGCAATCGCTTCGAAAACCCGTCCCTTGACGTGATTGACGAGAGGCACCTCGCCGGGCTTGCGCTCGTTCAACTCCCAGGCCGAGATCACCGCTGTTGTGGAGAAGTTGAGGACAATCTTGCATGACCGCAGGAACTCGCCCATTTCCGCCATCGGCAACCGGGTCCCCTCATCGGCGCTATGAACCGACACAGCGATGCCCGCCTCGCGCAGTCCTTCGATAGCGCGCGCGCGCCCCTGGTAATGCGCCGAGGTCCGCCCGACAAAGCCCACTTCGATCGGCCGTTTCCGGCCATCGTCGAAATAAATCGACTGGGGCAGGGGCGTCCAGCCGGTGACGACCGTGACGCCATGGGGCTCGGCGACAGCCGTGTCGAAGCTGGAATCCAAGGTCACCACAATATCGAGGCCGGGCAAGTAGCTCCGGCAGAGCCGTTCGAAGCTCGGTTTCGCCAAATCGTAGTAAAGGCTGACCACCGGTATGCCTAATTGTTCCTTGATGGCCTTCAGGGTTTCGACGCGCGGATCGAAGGCCCGCAGCGTCAGTTCCGCATGCCGGAAGAGCATAAGGTCAGGCGCCAGATCACGGCAGAGATAAAGCAGAAACCGGTCGGCGTTGAACATCGGAATTTTCCGGGCGATCTCGCTGAACCGGAATACGTGGCAAGCCTGGCTCGAATGTTCCGAGATCGACATCAGCACGTTTTCCGTCAGATCCGCGGCATGGGCGACGAGCAGACTTGTCCTGGATTTACCTTCCTCCTGCGGGTTGATCCTCTCGATCAATGGCGGCAGGTCGAGCTTGACCGGCCTCAGTTCAGCGGCGGTAACGGAAAGTCCGTTTTTCTTGACCAGGTTCACAACGGCATTTGTGCGTTCGCGTTTCTCCTTGGCGTTGGTGGCCTTTCCGGCCGCCAGAACAAAGCAGCGGAGCGCAAAATCGAAATTTCCGGTCTGAAATGCGAAAAGGCCGAGCCTTGCCGCCGTCGCGCCGTCGACCTCCGGCATCAGGGATGCCGCGACCAGGAGATACCCGAAGGCAAGAATCGGCTCTTCGCGATCCTCATAGGAAGCCGCGAGCGCGTGGAAGGCTTCCCAATCGGGCACCTCGCCGGGTCTGGTGCTCAGGCGGACCTCTGTCATGCGGCGCATCCGTGGCGCGCCAGGCGTGCTATCGCGAGGGTGTGAAGCATGGTCGTGCCCACTGAGTTTGAGCAGAAGAATTCATACCGTCTTCTAGCACAGGCGCCCCTTGAAATCCGTCCGCCGACCCTACCGCCTGGTGGGCGGTTCGGTATGGCCGCAGCGGCGCCGGCAAGCCGGATCAGCATCGCCGGTCGAGCTCCCGCATCACCCGGTCCACACAGTCGGTGGGCGCGTATCGAACGTCGACGCGGATCGGGCGTTCCGCCTCCAGCGGCGCCTCAAGGGTTGCGAACTGGCTCTTCAACAGGGCCGGAGGCATGAAGTGCGACCGGGCTTGCATGCGCTCGCGGATCAGCTCCGGCGTGCCCTCCAGATAGACGAGGTGACAGTCCGTGCGGCCGGCGATCAGGATATCGCGATAAGCCGCGCGCAGAGCCGAGCAGGCGACCACCAGATCCTGGCCGCCGGCAATCGCGGCCTCGATCCGATCGGCGATCAGCTTTAGCCAGGGCCAGCGGTCCTCGTCATCGAGTGGGGTCCCGCCGCGCATCTTGGCGACGTTCGCGGGAGGATGGAAATCGTCTCCCTCGGCGAAGCTACAGCCCAGCCGCTCCGCCAGATGCCTGCCGACCGTGGTCTTGCCGGAGCCGCTCACCCCCATGATCAGGATGATCATTCCGCGCGGCTCCAGTCGGTGTGAAAGTCTCCGGGGCGGTCGGTTCGCCGGTAACGGTGGGCGCCGAACGTGTCACGCTGGGCCTGAATCAGGTTGGCCGGCAGCCGCGCACTGATATAGCCGTCGAAATAGGCAAGCGAAGCCGAGAGGGCGGGCATCGGGATGGCGGCTGCAATACCGGCGCCCACGACCGTCCGCAAAGCCGGAACCGTGCGCTCGAGCTGGACGGAGAAAGCCGGCGCCATAAGCAGGTTCGCAAGGCTTGGATCGGCGGCGAAGGCACCGGCGACATCGTCGAGAAAATCGGCGCGAATGATGCAGCCGGCACGCCATATTCGCGCTACCTCATCGAGGGCTAGTTCCCAGCCGTTGCTCTCGCTTGCGGCTGCGAGAACGGCAAAGCCCTGGGCATAGGCGCAGATCTTTCCCGCCAGCAAGGCGTCAGCCAGCAGGGAGCGGGGGAGCGGCTCCATCGGAGACCGCTCTCGGGGAAACCGAGCGGCACCCTCGGACCGTTCCAGTAGAAGCGAGGAGACCACCCGGGCGCCGACCGCTTCCGCGATGCTGGGCGCCGCTACACCGAGCTCCAGGGCTGCGATCGAGGCCAAGCGGCCGGTCCCCTTCTGGCCGGCGGAATCAAGGACCATGTCGACCAGCGGCCGGCCGGTTTCCGGATCGCGTTTCCGCAAGACAGTTGCGGTGACATCGATCAGATAGGATGCGAGCGGACCGCGGCGCCATGTCTCGAAGATGTCTGCGATATCGACCGCACCCCGACCTTCACCCCGCGCCAGAAGGTCATAGATCTCGGCAATGAGCTGCATGTCGGCATACTCGATGCCGTTATGCATCATCTTCACGAAATGGCCGACCGGGGCCGCGTTGCCGAGCCGCGCGGCACAAATTCCGCCGTCAGCGGTCGTGGCGGCGATCGCGAGGAGCACGGGTTCCAGACGCCTGAAGGCGTCGACGTCGCCGCCGGCCATCAGCGCCGGGCCGTGACGGGCACCTTCTTCGCCGCCGGAAACCCCGATACCGAGATAGCCGAGTCCCGCTTCTCTTAGCTTGGCTTCGCGTCGCGCCGTGTCCAGATGGTCGGAGTTGCCGCCGTCGGCGACCACGTCACCCGGCGCAAGCAAGGGCAAAAGCGCATCCAGCGCCTGGTCGACCGCAGGCCCCGCCGTGATCATCAATAGGATCGCCCGAGGGCGGCGGAGCGCCGCGACGAATGCCGCGAGATCGCCATGCGCTGCGATCATACCCGCCTCACGCCGGGCTTCGGTCAGCAGGGAGGCATCACGCTCATACCCGGCGACGGGAAAACCATGATCCGCGATATTGAGCGCCAAGTTCCGCCCCATGACCCCAAGGCCCAGGACCCCGATCTCCGCCTCTGCCATTCAATGCAACCCCATGCAGGCCATATCCGTCCTGCTTACGCGGGATCGCGATGTTTTGTCCATCGCGGGAAATCGGATACCCGAAAGCGGCGGCGGTTTTACGTGAAAGCCAGTTTCTCGCGCGCAACGACCGACGACCATGGCGACTTGCGGATCAGACCGGCGGCGATGCGGCCCCATTCGTCGGCGCCCTTGGCGCCCTTGCCGTTGCCGCCCACCGCGACGGCGATCCGGTCGTCGGCGACGAAATCGATGATCGGCAGGCTGCTTGACGTCATGGTGACGGCGCAGGTGTCCGTGTGCCAATGTCGGCACTCCTTCAGCATCGGGATCAGCTCAGTGATGAAGGCGGTGAATTCGCTCCGGTTATCCTCGGAGCCGGAACTTTTAAACCAGGCCTGCATTTCGGCGAGCGAGCCTAGACGCCGGTCCGCCTCGGTCCCGATCCCGATCTTGAGATAGTGGTGCCCGTCCGGATAGCGGATCGGCGGCAGGATATAGGCGCCGCTGGCGCTATGGATGAGGGTCGGCATGGCGCTGAGGTCGCGAAGCATCGCCGAATCGATGCGGGCGAGGACCACGGTCCGCGCGTAGACCGTAAGGTTCAGTTTCCTCGGACTTAACCCGCAGGCTTCGGTGAAGGCGCCGGCGGCAACCAGCGCGCGCTCCGCCGCGACGGTCTGGCCGCTGGCAAGCTCCACCTCGACGCCACGCCGAGTTGTCTGGAGCGCAGACGCCGCCTCGCGGATCAGCGAGGCTCCGGCCCGTTCAGCGAGCCGGGTTTGCGCCTCCACCATGGCGCGGGGGCTGATATGCCCGGCGGTGCCCGTCTCGACCAACCCGTCCGCGTCGGCGCGCACCGAGAGAAACGGGAACCGGCTCCGAATGGTGGCGGCGTCCAAATGTTCGATGGCGGCACCCAAGGCCGATCCCGAGGTGGCGCAGCGTGCGTTGTAGCTCGATGTCGGATCGCCGATGCCGAGATAACCCGCCGGTGTGAAGAACGAGATGCCGCTTTCGCGCTCGAGATCAGCGTAACGTTTGATCGATTCCGTCGCGGTGACTGCCCATTGCATGAACGGATCAACCATTCGGGTCATCCGGCCTTCGTCATAATGGCTGGCGAAGACGCCGTCATGATTGCCGCGATCCGAAGGTTCGTCAGGACCGACGACGGCAACGCCGTCCTCCTGTGTGGCGAGGTGTCGCGCGGCGGCGGCGCCGATCAGTCCGCGCCCGATTACGACGTAGCGATACATTTCCGTTTTCCTCTGTTACCCGAGCCGGCGCTCAGGGCTCCACCACCGCTTGTTCGTTCCCGGCGGAGCGGATGTTTAGCCCGCATCCAACTTTGGCCCGGTTGCCGCATCCGCGATCGACACGGACTTGACCAGGGCATGCACGGTCATCCCGGGCACGAGCCCGAGTTCCGCCACGCTGCGCCGGGTCAGCCGCGCCCAGAGCGCCGTCGTGCCGGCAAGGAGGCCGATATCGACCTGGGGGCCCGACCCGGAGCCGATTTTTGTGACCGTCGCGGCGATGACGTTGAGCATGCTAATTCCCGAAGGCGGCGTCAAAGCCAACGCGACGTCGCGTGCCCCGATGCGAACCCTTACCGGCTCGCCGACCGGAAGGTTTAACACGCCGACCCAAAGCGAGCCGCCGTCGAAGGCGAGGCGGGTCAGCCGGTACCGAGGATCATGCTCGGCCACGGTGCAGGCGAGCACCGCGCCCGCATCGCGCTCGGCGGTGAGCGGCGCGAGATCGAACCGGCTTGTCAACGCCTCCACCGAACCGCTCGCCACAATCTCCCCGGCCTCCAGCAGCACCATCGTGTCGGCCAGCCGGATCACCTCATCCATCTGGTGCGAGACATAGACAACGGGAATGTCGAGCTTGCGGCGCAGAGCCGCGAGATAGGGCAGGATCTCGGCCCGCCTTTCCGCGTCCAGTGAGGCGAGCGGCTCGTCCATCAGCAAAATGCGGGGCGCGGCCAGCAATGCTCTGCCGATCGCGACGCGCTGGCGTTCGCCGCCACTGAGGGACGCGGGACGCCGGTCCAGCAACGGTGCGAGCCCAAGAAGGTCTACCGTCTCGGCCAGGGTGGGATGTGGATCCGCGCCGGCCGTCCTTCCATAAAGCAGATTGCGCTCGACGCTCATATGCGGGAACAGTCGGCCTTCCTGGAACACATAGCCAAGACGGCGCTTGGCGCTCGGCAGATCGATCTCGGCGTCGGAGTCGAACAGCGTCGACCCGGCAATGGAGATCCGGCCGTGTTCCGGGCGGACCAGCCCGGCGATGGCATTGATGATTGTCGTTTTGCCTGACCCGGAGCGCCCGTACAGGGCCGTGACGCCATTGGAGGGCGCCTCGAATGCCGCGTTCAAGGTGAACGCGCCGCGCCGGACCGTGATGTCGACCGCGATCATGAGGCGCCTTCTTGACCTCCGCCCAACCGTTTGGCAACCCGCCGGGCGAGAAATTCGGAGGCCACCAGAGCCGACAGCGCCACCGCAATCGCGATCACCGTCAGCCGGATCGCCGGTGTTGCGTCTCCCGGCACCTGGGTTTCGGCGAACAGCGCCAGCGGCAGGGTCTGGGTCTCTCCGGGAATGTTCGAGACAAAGGTGATGGTCGCTCCGAACTCGCCAAGAGAACGGGCAAAGGCGAGGATTGCGCCCGTCAGCAACCCCGGCAGGCAGAGCGGCAGGGTGATGGTCATGAACACCCGGAATTCGCTTGCGCCGAGGGTACGCGCCGCCGCTTCCAGGCCGCGGTCCATCTGTTCCAGCGACAACCGGATCGCGCGCACGGTCAACGGGAGGGCCATCACCGCCGCGGCTATGGCGGCACCCTTCCAGGTGAAGGCGAGGGTGATCTCGAAGGTCTCGTACAGCCAGGCGCCGACGATGCCGCGCCGGCCGAGAAGGACCAGAAGGACGTAGCCGATCACCACCGGCGGCAGCACCAGCGGCAGATGCACGATCCCGTCCAGCAGCCATCGACCCGGAAATCGGCACCGCGCCAGGATCGCTGCGATCAGCAGCCCCAGCGGCAGGCAGATTGCCACGCTCCAGAAGCCGACCCGAAGGCTGAGCAGGAGAGCATCGATTTCCACCGGGGTGAGCGACAGCATCGGCTAATCCGTCTCGAAACCGTGGCGGCGGAAGATGTCGCGTCCGGCCGGTGAAAGCAGAAACGCGTGGAAGGCTTCGGTGCCGGGATCGGTCTTGGCCGACTTGACCCGGGCGAGGGGATAGACGATCGGGTCATGCGCGGTTTCCGGAAACTGCCAGGCGACGGACACCGATTTCGAGACGCGCGCGTCTGTCGCGTAAACGATACCGAGTGGAGTTTCGCCGCGCTCCACGAGCAAAAGCGCGGTCCGTGCATTCGAGGCCTCGGCGATCCGTCCGCTGAGAGTATCCCAGACCTTGAGCCGGGTGAGGGCTTGGCGGCCATAGAGTCCCGCTGGGACCGACCTTGTCTCGGCCATCGCCAAGCGGCCATTGCCGAGCGCGATCTCGATCTCGGAAGCCGCCGTTATCGGCTTTGCCGACGGGGCGTTTGCCGGCGCGACCAGCACGAGCCGGTTGCGCAGGAAATCAGAGCGTCCGGTCAGAAGACCGGCCTTGTCCACGGCATCCATCCAGGCGGTGTTCGCGGACAGGAACAACGATGCCGGGGCGCCGTCCAGGATCTGCCGGGCCAGCGCCGGACTCGCCGCATAGACGCCCTTTAACTCGGAATGCGCAAACGCGGTGATAGCGTCTTCCATGGCATCCCGCGTGCTGGCTGCGGCGAACACCAGAACCGTATCGCCGGCGCGGGCGAGTCCGCTGGTTGCCGCCAGGACGAGCGTGGCTAGGATGAGGACGAGGCGACACATGCTTGGCCGGCGGTTCTTTCGATGGTCGGAAAGCGCTATATACGATGGGATATAACGCATGGCAACGCGCACGCTGCCCCGCCGTTACTCCGGCTCTTTCAGGAGCGGCGCGAAGGCCTCCATGTCTTCTTTCACGCTTTCGGCGGCTTTTTCCTCGATCGCGTGATAGCGCGCGAGAACGTCCTCACCGAGAACAGTCAGGCGGGCGCCGCCGCCGCCCTTGCCACCGGCGACCTTTTCGACCAGCGGGCCGGCGAAATCCGCGTTCATCCGGTCAACAAGACTCCAGGCCCGACGGTAGGACATGCCCATCTCACGGGCCGCCGCCGAGATCGAACCGGTCCGGCCAATCACCTCCAGCAGCGCCACCTTGCCGGGGCCGAGCGCGACGGCCGCGCCGATCAGCAAGCGGATGCGGGGGCGATGCATCAATCCCGGCCCGACGCGAGCGGCTAGCTGGCCGCCGCCGCAACGGACGACAGCCGGTCGAGCCCGGCGCCGAGATCGGCGATGAGGTCGTCGATGTCCTCGAGGCCCGCGTGAACCCGAAGCAGCTGACCAACCTCGGTCCAGGGCGTCGCGGTACGGTAGTCGGTCGGACTGGCTGGAATGATCAGGCTTTCATAGCCGCCCCAGCTCGCGCCCATGCCGTAGAGTTCCAACCCGTCCAGCATTGCGGCCAGCGCGGCCCGGGAATAGCCGTCATTCAGCACGAAACTGAACAGGCCGCTGGCACCGGTGAAATCACGCTTCCAGAGTTCGTGGCCGGGATCGTTGGTGAGGCCGGGATGCAGCACCCGTTTCACCTCCGGCCGGCCGCGCAGCCAGTTGGCAAGCGCTAGACCGTTCGCCTGATTCTGCTCCATGCGCACCGCCAGGGTACGCAGGCCCCGCTGAGCCAGGTAGAGATCGTCCGGTCCGCAGGCATTGCCGTGCATCTTTGCCATGTCGCGCACCGGCCCGGCCCATTTGTCGGTGCCGGCGATCACGCCCATCATGACGTCGGAATGCCCGCAGATATACTTTGTGACCGCCTCGACGACGATATCCACGCCCTTCCCGAAGGCATCGAAATAGAGCGGGCTCGCCCATGTGTTGTCCATCAGCACCACCGCACCCCGGTCGTGGGCGACCTTGGCGATGGCCGGGATATCCGACATTTCGAAGGTCTGCGAGCCCGGCGCTTCGGTATAGACGGCGACGGTGTTGTCCTTGAAAAGCGAGGCGATGCCGGCGCCGACGGCCGGGTCAAAGAAGGTCGTCTCGACACCGAAACGCGCGAGGAAGGTGTTGCAGAAGCGCCGGGTCGGGCCATAGGCGTTGTCGGTGACGAGAATGTGATCGCCCATCTTGACGACGGCCAGAAGCGCGTTGGTGATCGCCGCAAGGCCCGAAGAGACCGCGACACTGCCGGCCGCGCCGTAGAGTTCGGTGACCGCCTCCTCGAACGAACGGCTGGTCGGGGTGCCGGCGCGGCCGTAGCGGTATCCGGTCCACTCCGGCTTGCGCGAGGCCTCGAAAGCGTCGAGCGACGGCTGCAGGATCGTCGAGGCGTGATAGACCGGCGGATTGACCACGCCGTGATTGTCATGCGGATGGCGTCCGGCATGAGCGATCTTGGTGCGACGGGAAAAGTTTTTCGTTGAGGACATCGGATCGGACCGTTTCGTTCTGGGCGGAAAGAGAGAGTGGAGAAGGCGGCATTCATCGTGTGTGAATCCTAATACTCCGCCCTGTCGGTGCCCGTCCAGCCAGGGGATCTGGCCAAGAAAAGGCGTGCAATGCACAAAAATCGCCTTGGAATGCTTGCCAAATCGACGCGGGGCATGGTGGAATGCCCTCGATCAAGGAGGCCGCGCCTGATTTACCCGGTGGTCCAGACATCTGGACGAGCCAGAAAAACGGACAGTCGCGGAAAGGATGGGGCGAGACCTTCTAGGTCACGAGGGGTACGGACGGGACTGCGGGCCTTGGCTGGCGGGACGTGTTCGGGATCTTTCGTCTTTCAAAACGAACCGAAAGTGGGGTGGGTTTCAACATGAAGAAACTGAGCCTATTGGGACTCGGCGCGGGCCTCTTGGCGGCCCTCTCATTCACGGCGGAGCCCGCCGTTGCCGAGAGTACGCTCGATATCGTTAAAGCGCGCGGTCACCTGCGTTGCCAGATTGGCACGCCGGCGCCGGGCTTCTACAACCTTAAATCCGACGGCACCTGGGTCGGCAGCGATGTTTCGATCTGCCGGGCGGTCGCCGCGGCGATCTTCGGTGATCCGAACAAGGTCGAATTCCAGTCCGTGACCTCGACGGTGCGTTTCACCGCTCTGGCCAACGGCGAGTCCGATCTCCTCTCCCGGACCACCACCTGGACCCTGTTCCGGGACACGCAGCTTGGCCTGGTGTTCACCGCCGTGAACTTCTACGACGGCCAGGGTTTCATGGTCCCGAAGGATTCCGGCATCAAGAGCACGCTTGAGCTCAAGGGTGCCACGGTGTGCGTGCTGACCGGCACCACCACCGAGCTGAACCTGACCGACTACAGCCGGTCCAACAATCTCGACATTCAGCCGGTCGTGTTCCAGGACAGCAACGTCCGGAACGAGACCTATCTGAAGGGCGGCTGCGACGCGATCACCAACGACAAGTCCGGTCTGGCCTCCAACAAGGCCGGCTTCCCGGATCCGAGCGCGCATGTGATCCTGCCCGAGACGATTTCCAAGGAGCCGCTTGGCCCGATGGTCCGCAAGGGCGACGGTCAGTGGTTCGACATCGTCCGCTGGACGGTCTTCGCGCTGGTCGCGGCCGAGGAAATGGGCATCAACCAGGCGAATGTCGACGATATGGCGGCGAGCCCGCCGAACCCCGAAGTCGCCCGCATGCTGGGCGTCGAGGGTGACGTGCACAAGGGTCTCGGCCTGGATCCGAAGTGGGTCCATTGGGTCATCAAGTCCGTGGGTAACTACGGCGAGATCTACGGCAAGTACATGGGCGACAAGTCGCCCGACGGCATCGGCATCGGCCGTGACGGCTCACAGAACGATCTTTGGACCCGCGGCGGCCTGATGTACGCTCCGCCGTTCCGCTAAGAGCTGATCGAACCCGACCGGGCAACCGGTCGGGTTCTTTTTTTTCAAGTTTCTTGGCGACATGACTTTTTGCGAAATTATTGTTGTTCGCTGAATCCGCGCGTCACTCGATGGTGATTGTGGAGTCCGTGCCATGTCCGTAATGGAAAAACCGAACAGCGGGTCTGATTTCGGCTCGATCATTAATGACGAGCGGTATCGGGCAATATTTTACCAGATCCTGGTATTCGGCATTGTCGGATGGGTGTTCTACACGCTCATAGACAACACCCTTACCAACATGGAAGCGCAGGGCAAGTCAGCCGGTTTCGACTTCCTACTTGGAACCGCCGGCTTCTCGATTGCCTGGTCGCCCTTGGACTACCAGCCAACAGATTCGTACCTGTTCGTCTACTGGGTCGGCATCGTCAACACGCTGATCCTCTCCGGCATTTCCATCGTTCTGGCGACTTTCATCGGTTTCATTTTCGGCATTCTCAGGCTTTCCAAAAATTGGCTGATCTCTCAGATCGCAGCCTGGTATGTCGAGATCCTGCGCAACACTCCGCTGCTGCTGCAGATCATCTTCTGGTATCTCGGCGTCTTCGCGAATTTGCCCCGACCCAAGCAGTCCTTCGAGCTCCTCGGACTGGACTGGCTGGTCCTCAACAATCGCGGTTTCTACTTTCCCGACGCCCAGTTCGGTGACCTGTTCTGGATAACGGCCGTCGCGTTCATCGCCGGTATCATCGGCGCTGTTTGGATGAACAAGAAGGCGACGCAACGCCAGTTGGATACCGGCGTTTATGAGTCGACCCTTTGGAAAACTCTTGCCGCCGTGTTCGGTCTGCCCCTGGTGGTCTTCCTGGTGACAGGCATGCCCCTGCACTGGGATGTACCGGTACTGAAGGGTTTCAACTATCAGGGCGGGACCTTCATCCTGCCGGCTATGTGCTCGGTCCTCGTGGCGCTGGTGATCTACCATTCGGCCTATGTGGCGGAAATGGTGCGGGCCGGCATCCTCTCGGTCAGCCATGGCCAGACGGAGGCGGCCTATTCCCTCGGTCTGAAGCCCAGCTGGACCATGCGCCTGGTGATCATTCCCCAAGCGATGCGAGCGATCATCCCGCCGCTGATCAGCTTGTGGATGAATGTGGTCAAGAACTCGTCCCTGGCTATCGCCATCGGGTTTCCGGACCTGGTCGCGGTGTTCATGCAGACCTCGCTGAACCAGTCCGGGCACGCGATCGAGATCGTTGCCATGGTGATGCTGTTCTACATGACCGTCAGCCTGACGATCTCCGGCTGCCTGAATATCTACAACAAGAAAATCCAGTTGAAGGAGCGGTGAGATCATGAGCGACGCACCGACGACCTCCGACGGATTGCTCGTCTTCAAACCGAAGCCGAGCCTGCCGCCACCGCCCGCGACCACCGGTGTCATCGGTTGGATGCGTTTTAACCTGTTCGACGGGATCTGGAGTTCCATCACCACCGTCATCGGCGTTGCGGTTCTCGTATGGATTGCACTGGCCTTTTACGACTGGGCCTTCGCGAAGGCCATCTGGAACCTCGAGCCGGCAGGAATGCCGGATTTCGCCGACCGAGTTCGGCACCTGCTGGGCCGGTGTCGACTTCTGGTTCTCGCGATTCATCTATGGCCGTTACCCGGACGCTCAAGTCTGGCGCATTGATCTTGCGGCACTGGTTTTCGTGCTCTGGATGGCACCGCTCTGGCTGCCGAGGTTACCGCGAAAGTCATCATTGGTCTGAGCGCGACGCTGATCTTCCCGTTCCTCGCCGGCTATCTGTTTCTGGGTGGCGAGCGGAACTGGTTCATGGCGATCATGGTCGCCGTCGCGATTACCTGGTTCGTTGGGACGATGTTTCATGTGGCCGCATGCCTTCTGACAAACCGAGGCCTCGGCAATTGGATCGTGTCGCTCACCGGTTTCACCAATCGTGACGACCGGACCCACAAGTATCCGGTCATGATCATCGCGGTGGTCGCTCTGATCGCCGTCTATATCGGGATCGCCAATTGGCAGGTCGACGAGATTGGCACCAATAACTGGGGCGGGCTGTTCCTAACCTTGGTGATCTCCGGCATCGGCATCGCTTCGGCGCTGCCTGCTGGGATCGTGCTGGCGCTCGGACGGCGGTCCGAGATGCCGGTGATCCGGGTGATGTGCGTGACCTTCATCGAGCTGTTCGCTCGGTCCCCTGATCACCATCCTGTTCATGGCCACAACCATGTTCCCGCTGTTTCTGCCCGAGGGGCTGGTCTTCAACAAGCTGGCCAGCGCCATCGTCGCGGTGTGCCTGTTTTCGGCCGCCTACATGGCCGAGACCGTGCGCGGCGGCCTGCAGGCGATCCCCAAGGGACAGTTCGAGGCGGCGGAAGCCATGGGCCTCGGCTACTGGCAGTCGATGGGCCTGATCATCATGCCGCAGGCCTTGAAGCTGATGATCCCGAACATTGTCGGCAGCTTTATCGGCCTGTTCAAGGACACCACCCTGGTCAGCATCATCGGGCTATACGATTTGCTAGGGATGATCAGTGCGATCAGTCAGGACCCGCAATGGATCGGGCTGCATCATGAGCCGCTGTTCACTGCGGCCCTGATGTTCTTTATCGGCTGCCTCGCGATGTCGAAATACAGCCAGCATCTCGAACGCAAACTCGGCGCCGGATCCCGCCGCTAATCAAACCGACGGGCGGCGGAACCGAACCGTGCGCCCGGAACGAAGGAGACCCGCCTATGAGCCTTCAAACCGAAAGCGCCGGGGATCAGATTAATCCACCGCTTCCGATGAGATCGTGATCTCGCTCAACAAGGTCAACAAGTGGTTCGGCGAGTTTCATGTCCTCAAAGACATCGACCTGTCGGTCTACAAGGGCGAACGCATCGTCATCTGCGGGCCCTCTGGGTCGGGAAAATCGACGCTGATCCGCTGCATGAATCGTCTTGAAGAGCATCAGCGCGGCGACATCATCGTCAACGGCGTGACCCTGGACAATAACCTGAAGAACATCGACGCCATCCGCAGCGATGTCGGCATGGTGTTCCAGTCCTTCAACCTGTTCCCGCATCTGACGGTGCTGGAGAACTGCACCCTCGCACCGATCTGGGTGAAGAACAAACCCAAGGCGGAGGCTGAGGAAGTGGCCATGGAATACCTGACCCGGGTGAAGATCCCCGAGCAGGCCGGCAAGTATCCGGGGCAGCTTTCCGGTGGACAGCAGCAGCGTGTCGCGATTGCCCGTTCGCTTTGCATGAGCCCGCAGATCATGCTGTTCGACGAACCGACCTCGGCCCTCGACCCGGAAATGATTTCCGAGGTGCTGGACGTGATGGTCGAACTGGCCGGCTCCGGCATGACCATGCTTTGCGTCACCCATGAGATGGGTTTTGCCAAGCGGGTGGCGGACCGGGTGATCTTCATGGATTTCGGCGAGATCGTGGAACAGAACACACCCGATGAGTTCTTCGAGAACCCGAAGTCGGACCGCACGAAGCTGTTCCTGAGCCAGATTCTCGCTCACTAGAGTACGCAAGCGGATATTGGGGGGGCCGTGGGGGCGGCGAGTGACGGAGCGCGCCGGGTAATCCGGGGCGCTCCTGTCAACTCAGGGTCTTTTCAGACGAACAACCTTGTCCGTGGCGGTCATGGCGCGCTCCATGCCCTCAAATGCCGACGGATCATGCCGCTTGACGTGCGAGGGAAGCGGCAGGCCGGCCGCTCGAGGGTCGGGCAGATGCTGGACCGACTGGCCGAACACCTTGAACCCGGCCTTCTGGTAGTTCCCGACGGCGCGAGGATGGTCAAGGTCGCATGTGTTTACCGTGACCCGGTTCGGCTCGCTGGCCCAGGCGATGTCGATCATCGTGTTGATGAAGTACCAGCCGAGCCCCATGCCGATATAGTCCGGCATCAATCCGAAATAACTGAGCTCGACCTCATCCGGTTTTATCCCCCGGTCGACCTCGCCATAGCCGGCGGGGACCCCGTTCGCCCACAACACGTAGACCTCTACATCCGGCGCGGTGATCGCCGCCCGCAGGGTCTCGTCATCCATCAGGCGGCGTTGGACCCAGGTCCATGGACCGCCGACATTGTCGTAGAGATAGCGATAGAAGGAGACGCTGGGCGCCTGTGCCCGGACCAGCGACACCCGGGGACGGCTCGGCGCCGGAACCGTCGGGCGTGTCGGCCTTTCGAGCATTTCGAGATAGGTGACGGTGGTCGCGATACCCCGGTGTCCGGTTGACGGGGCGGTGCGGTCCCGTTCGCTCTCGTTGCCGCCGTGTTCCCAGCCGGTGTGATCGATGAACCGCTTGGTCATGATCAGCCGCGGCTCGTCGGCATAGCCGAGCCGTTCGTAGAACGCGCGGACCTTCGTGTTGGTCTCGCGGATCAACAGCTGGACTTTCGGAACACCGCGCGCCGTGAGCCAGGCCTCCGCCGCTTCCACGATCGTCTTTCCATGACCCCCGCCCTGATGGTCGGGATGCACCGCGACATAGTAGATCCAGCCGCGATGCCCGTCGTGGCCGACCAGGACGCTTGCCGCGATCGTGTCGCTCAAAAGACCGACAAGCACCTCGCCGTGTCGGGAGTCCCGGCAGAACCGGATGTCCTCGTACGGATCGTTGTGCGGAACCGTGAGACCGGCGGCGCGCCAGAGCGCGACAATCTCCTCGGTATCGCGGTTTCGCGCCGCCCGGATCTCAAGCGCTGACATGCCGGCGCAATCCCCTCTCAGTCGGTGACGATCGGGGTGTCCTGGCGTCCGCCCCATTCGCTCCACGAGCCGTCATAGACAGCCGCGTCCTCCTTGCCGAGCAGGAACATCGCCAGGGAGGCGGCGCAGGCGGTCACGCCCGATCCGCAACTGGTGATGACCGGCCGGCTGAGATCCACTTTGGCGGCGGCGAGGCGCGCCTGCAGCGCTGCCGCATCGAGGTATTCCCGGTGCGGTCCGGCGAGCAGGTCGGTATAGGGCAGATTGAGCGCATTCGGCATGTGTCCCGACCGCATTCCGGCCCGCGGTTCCGGTTCGACGGCAGTGAATCGGCCGGCGGAACGAACATCGACGATCTGCGCCGATCCGTCCTCGATGGTCCGGTGGACATCGTCGATGCTTCGCACCAGATGCGGGCGGAACTCCGCCGTGAAGCGGGCCGGCGGCCGCGCCTTGGTCTCGGCGGTGACCTTGCGTCCTTCGGCTTCCCATTTCGGCAGACCGCCGTTCAGTACCCCCACGTTGTCGTGGCCGAACAGCCGGAACATCCACCAGACCCGCGCCGCGGACTGCAGCCCATAGACGTCATAGG
>JAYQSQ010000011.1:0-390163 GCA_038146985.1 Alphaproteobacteria bacterium | reverse complement strand
GTCCCTCGCTGCCGCGCATGATGGGAATCACCGACAAGCCGACCAGCGAGGACGGGCGGATTCTGATCCCGCTCTCCAAGCATGGCGTGAGATGCATGTCCATCGGCTTTCTGGTGCCCGAGGATTCGCCCACCATCTGGCGCGGCCCGATGGTAATGAGCGCGCTGGAACAGATGCTGCGCGATGTCGCCTGGGGCGAGCTTGACGTGATGATCGTCGACATGCCGCCGGGGACGGGCGATGCCCAGCTCACCATGTCCCAGCGGGTGCCGCTGGCCGGCGCGGTCATCGTCTCGACGCCCCAGGACATCGCGTTGCTGGATGCCCGCAAGGGTCTCAACATGTTCCGCAAGGTCGATGTGCCGGTGCTGGGTATCATCGAGAACATGAGCACCTTCATCTGCCCGCATTGCGGCGAGCGGAGCGACATTTTCGGCCATGGCGGCGCCCGGGCCGAGGCCGAGGCCCTAGGTGTCGACTTCCTCGGCGAGGTGCCGCTGCACATGGATATCCGCAAGACCTCGGATGCCGGCGCGCCGATCGTGATCTCGGCGCCGGACGGCCCGCACGCTCTCGCCTATCGCGCCATCGCCGAGGCGGTCTGGGCCAAGATCGCGCCGGCGAGCGGCACCCGCCGCGCCGCCCCCCGCATCGTCATGAATTGAGGCGGGCGTTAGTCGAGCCCCGACGTCTACCCCTTTCCGTATCCCCGGCGAAGGCCGGGGCCAACGCCTGAAGCGCCGGCAAGCGACGAATGGCGGAGCACTCTCAAAGTGCGCGGATCGTGATCGACCACCGGTCACGCGGATTGGCCTCAGGCGTCGGCCCCGACGTTCGTCGGGGATGCGATTCAATGATAGTGACTGCCGTTTAAACTGGCGGCGCCTCGATCCCGACCGTTGTGCTGCGCCGTTCCAGGATGACCGTGTCTCGCCATTGGCCGGCCATCGGGCCGTAGCTCATCCAGGCGATCCGCCGCCGCGTGCCCATGTGGCGGAAGCCGAAGCGTTGGTGAAGGGTGACGTTGGCGCGGTTCTCCGGAAAGATGCTGGCCTGCAGGGTCCACATGCCGGCGGCCTCCGAGGCGTCGACCAGCGCGCCGAGCAGGGCGCGTCCCACGCCGCGCCCATACGCGCTGTCCGCGACATAGACGCTGACCTCGCCGACACCGGCATAGACCGCCCGCGCCGAGACCGCCGAAAGCGCCGCCCAGCCGGCGATCTGGCCGTCGATTTCGGCGACCAGGCGTCCGTGCGGCAGGCGCGAGGCGAACCAGGCGCCCCAATCCGGCGGTACCGCCTTCTCGAAGGTGGCGTGGCCGGTGGCGATGCCCTGGCGGTAGATCTCGAACACCGCGGCCCCGTCCTCTTGCCGCATCGCTCGGATTGCCGGCGCCCCGGCCGGATGGACCTCGCTCATCGAAAAACCACCATCTGTGACATTACCGCCGATCCGAAAACGCCACGGAATGAAAGCTCAACCGAATCCCTGGCGAAAGCCAGGGCCCATGCCGCCGACACCGGCAAGTTGGAGGCGAATGTGCAATTCCAGCGACCTAAACAAATTCGACCAAATTCCGGAATACGATGTGGGCGGAGTAGGCCCTGGCTTTCGCCAGGGGTTCGGCCTAATTTTTTGCAATAACTATTCTCCATTCGACCACCTACCTCCGCCGTTCCAAGGTCACGAACTCGTGGGGCGGGTCATCTAGCGCGCCGTTTCCGGCCTCCCGCGAGACCTCCCGCCAGTGCCGGCGGTCGAACTCCGGAAACCGGGTGTCGCCCGCCGGGCTGGCATGGATCTCGGTCATATGGATGCGCCGGGCCAGCGGCAGGGCGAGGGTGTAGATTCCGGCGCCGCCGAAAGCGATGATCTCGTCCGCCCCCATTTCCGCCGCCACGGCGCGCGCGGCCTTGAGCGCGGCCTCGAAGTTCCGGGTCACGACGACGCCGTCAGGCGCGAAATCCGGATCGCCGGTCAGCACGATGGTCCGGCGTCCCGGAAGCGGACGGCCGATCGAGTCGTAGGTGCGCCGGCCCATGATCAGCGGCTTGCCCATGGTCAGCGCCTTCACCCGCCTGAGGTCGCCGGAAAGATGCCAGGGCATGCCGCCGTCGGCGCCGATCACGCCGTTGTCGGCGACGGCGACGACGATGACCAGCGCGGGACCGGACGCGGGAGCTCGGGCCATCGCGGATGCCGGTCCCTCAGACCGCGACCTGGGCGGGGATATGGGGATAGGGATCGTAGCCGGTGAGCTGGAAATCGCCATAGGCGAAGCCGAAAATGTCGTCGGCGGTCGGGTCGATGGTCATGACCGGCAGGTCCCGCGGCGTGCGCTCGAGCTGCAGGCGGGCCTGGTCCAGATGATTATGATAGAGATGGGCGTCGCCGAGCGTGTGGATGAACTCCCCGGGCCGCAGCCCTGTGACCTGGGCAATCATCATCGTCAGCAGCGCATAGGAAGCGATGTTGAACGGGACGCCGAGAAAAATGTCGGCGCTTCTCTGATAGAGCTGGCACGACAGCTTGCCGTTCGCGACGTGGAACTGGAAAAGGCAGTGGCAGGGCGCCAGCGCCATGTCCGGCAGGTCGGCCGGGTTCCAGGCGGTGACGATCAGCCGTCGCGACGACGGGCTGCGCCGGATGTCCCGAATCAGGCCGTCGATCTGATCGACCGAGCCGCCGTCCCGCGCCGGCCAGGAACGCCACTGGGCGCCGTAGACCGGTCCGAGATCGCCGTTCGCGTCGGCCCACTCGTTCCATATCCGCACGCCGTTCTCTTGCAGGTAGCGGACATTGGTGTCGCCGGCCAGGAACCAGAGCAGCTCGTGGACGATCGATTTCAGATGCAGCTTCTTGGTGGTCAGCAGGGAAAGCCTTCGGCGAGGTCGAAGCGCATCTGATGGCCGAAGATCGCCCGGTGCCGGTACCGGTCCGGTCGTCCCGATCCACGCCGGTCTCCAGAACCAATCGCATCAGGTCGAGATACTGGCGCACCTGGAACCCTGTCAGCCCTGTCCTGAGTGAAGCGTGATCGCGCCCGACATTGTCCATTGGCTGGCGGATTATCGCAAGCGCCGAAACGCTAAAACTTTGTGATTCCGCCCATAGTGGTCCTATATCTTGCCGTATCACTGGATGAGGAGCGCTGAAACCACGATGTAGCCCCGAGCGCACAGCGGCCATGACTCGATGCCGCGCTTGCCCTAGCTGCTCGGGGCCGGCTCGGAGGCGCGGGCGCGGCTGGCGCGGCTGCTTCGCGAGCATCCGGGAGCCGGAAATCCAGCTTCATCTCGCCGGCGTTCTGCAGGCGTGCTAATCTTCACTGGACGAAGCGGCGGCGCTGTTCGCCGAGTTGGCAAACCTACTGCCCCGATCTGCCCGTGGCCTCGATCGGCTTGGCGCGGAGTCTCACGCTGACAAGGGATATCGCCACCGCCGAGCCAGGTTTTGCGTCGAGGCCCTCGTCGCTGAACCCCGGTGAACCGCTGCTCTGGGCCGAGCTCGCCGGATTGCGGCATTTCGAGAATGAGTTCGAGACGGCGATCTCGGCTCAACCTTTATCGTTGCTGGTGCTCACCGGGATTACGGCCTTTGCCAACATTGCCGAAGCCCTAGCCGAGCTGCAGCGCGAAGAAGAAGCGGTTTCCTTCATGGACCGGGCTCTCGCGCTCGATCAGCCTCCCGCCCGCTTCCGCCTCAACCGCGCCTTCACCTTACTGTTGGCCGCGGACGTACCGGGAGGGCTGGGAGGCCTACGAGGCGCGCCTGGTTCCAGCCATCGCCGACGCCGCAACGGAACCTCACTCTCACGCGTTGGAAAGGCGAGGCGCTGGACCGCCGGCATATTCTGGTCTGCAGCGAACAGGGCGTGGGCGATCAGTTCTTTTTCGGTGCCTATCTTCCGAAACTCACCGGGCTGGCCGAGGCGGTGACCGTAAAATCCGAGACCGATCCGCGCCTGGTGGCGCTGTTTGCGCGGTCCCTGCCAGGGGTCGCTTTCATCGCCGCCTATTCCCGCCGCGTGATCGGGCAGCGGCCGGTGTTCAACTACGGCTGGCTTTCCAGGGATGGCGGACCCGGATTGTTTCATTGATCTCGCCAGCCTCCCGCTGCTCCTGAAGGACGATCACAAGCGGCCGCTCGCCGGCGGATTTCTGATCCCGGACGCGGCGCGGGTCGAGGAATGGAAGGACAGGCTGGCCACCATCGGTGGTGGACGCCCGGTGATCGGTCTGTTCTGGCGCAGCGGACTGATCACGCCGGCTCAGAGCGCGGTTTTTACCGATCATCGAGCGCTGGGGGCCAGTGCTCTCCATCGAGCCGATATCTGCTTCGTCAGTCTGCAGTTCGATGACGATGTGCGGGATATCGCCACCGCCGAGACGCTGTTCGGTACACGAATCCACAAGCTCGACGGGATTGATCTGCGCAACGACCTCGACCAGGTCGCGGCGCTGTGTCGGGCGCTCGACGGTGTGGTCGCGCCTTCGACGACGACGGCGAATCTCGCCTCGGCGGTGGGTACCAGAACCGTGATCGTTGACCGGACGCGATCCTGGCCGCCGATGATCGGCGATCACGGAGGCGCATCTGAGCGCCTCCGGCGGTGTTTCCGCCGAACCAGGGCGATTGGGACTGGGTCTTCCGTGAGGCCCGCCGAAGGGTTCTCGCCATGAGCTCGGGCGGCCGGTCCATAACCTCTTGCGATGACCGCGCGGGAATCCTTTTCAAGCAACCCGTGTGGCTGTACCCTTAATCGTCGGCTTGCCGACTATGGCGATAAATGGAGCACGGAATAAGCGTTGCGGACCGGGGGCGGTACCCGGCGCCTCCACCAAACTCTCCGGCGGAACGGTTTGCCGCCGGGACCCGAGGGCGAAACAGGATCGACGCGCGTGGTAAAGGTGTAGCTTTCGCTCGGCATGGTACCACCGATATCGGGCCATAACGTAGTTGCGAACGACAACTATGCTGAGGCGCGCCTCGCCGCTTAATGCGGTCGGGTAGCCTAACCTAAGTCCATGCGGGTCGCACCGCATGGCGGGTTTGGGGCGCACCTGGCAACAGAAGCGTCCGCTTCCGCCGGCACCCGCCGGGCTCGGAAACTGGAGGTCGAGGAGGAACATGTCGGACAACGCTTTCAAGTACGACATGATGGTGGAAGCGTTGCGCGGCGTCGTCCGCAAGGCGCTGCGGCAGGCGGCGGCCCAGGTCTTCCGGTAATCACCACTTCTACATCACCTTCAAGACGCGGCACCCGGATGTCGACGTCCCGTCCTATCTGACGGAGAAGTACCGGACGAGATGACCATCGTCCTGCAGTACCAGTTCTGGGATCTCGAGGTCCGCGAGGAGAATTTCGAGGTCATGCTGAGCTTCAACGACAAGCGCGAAAGGCTGTTCATTCCGTTCGCCGCGCTGACCGGCTTCGCCGACCCGTCCGTCAAGTTCGGCCTGCAGTTCCAGTCGCCCGCCGACACGCCGGAGATCATGGAGCCCGACGACTTCGCGGCCAGCGAAGGCGCCGAGGACGATCGGGACGGGAAGTCAGAGGGCGACGGCGACGCGCCGAAGACCGGAGGCGAGGTCGTCTCCTGGACCAGTTCCGCAAGAAACAGTAACCGGCCACGGCGGCCGACCCGTCACGCCACGGTTGCGCGGCGGCCCCATCGACGAACCGCACGCGAGAGATCGTCATGACCGACATGAAATACACCGAAATGTTCCCGCTCGGCGAGGACACCACCGAGTATCGCCATCTTTCCAGCGATAATGTCGCGGTCGAGAAGCTCGGCGGCCGGGAGATCGTCACTGTCGGGGCCGAAGCGCTGACCGGACTTGCCGAGCAGGCCTTTCGGGATATCTCGCATCTTCTGCGTCCGGCCTCGCATCTGGCCCAGCTTCGCTCGATCCTGGAAGACAAGACCGCTTCGAAGAACGACCATTTCGTGGCGATGGAGCTGCTGAAGAACGCCGATATCTCGGCGGCGGGCGTCCTGCCCATGTGCCAGGACACCGGCACCGCGATCGTCATGGGCAAGAAGGGTCAGAACGTCTTCACCGGCTACGACGACGAGGAAGCGCTGAGCCGGGGGATTTTCAACTCCTATACCAACCACAACCTGCGCTACAGCCAGCTGGCGCCGCTGGACATGTTCGCCGAGAAGAACACGGCCACCAACCTGCCGGCTCAGATCGAGCTTTATGCGACGCCGGGCGAGGCCTACAAATTCGCCTTCATCCAGAAGGGCGGCGGCTCGGCGAACAAGTCCTTCCTGTTCCAGGAAACCAAGGCGGTGCTGAACCCCGAATCGCTGAAGAAGTTCCTGGACGAGAAGATCCGCACCCTCGGCACCGCTGCTTGCCCGCCCTACCATCTGGCGATCGTCATCGGCGGTACATCGGCGGAGTTCAATCTGAAGACGGTCAAGCTCGCCTCGACCAAGTATCTCGACAATTTGCCGACCAAGGGCAGCGAGTCTGGCCATGCCTACCGGGATCTCGAATGGGAGCAGAAGATCCTCGAGATGACCCGCGAAATGGGGATCGGCGCGCAATTCGGCGGCAAGTACTATTGCCATGACGTGCGGGTGATCCGCCTGCCGCGCCACGGTGCCTCCTGTCCGATCGGGCTCGGCGTCTCCTGCTCCGCCGACCGCCAGGCCTTCGCCAAGATCACCCGCGACGGGGTGTTCCTGGAGAAGCTTGAAACCGATCCGTCGAAATACATCCCCGAGGTCGATCCCTCGCAGGTCTCGGACGAGGTTGTGGAGATCGACCTCAACCAGTCGATGTTCGATATCCGCCGCCAGCTGAGCCAGTACCCGATCAAGACCCGGGTGGCGCTGTCTGGTCCGATGATCGTGGCCCGCGACATCGCCCATGCGAAACTCCAGGAAAGGATCGATTCCGGCGCCGGCCTGCCGGATTATGTGAAGAACCATCCGATCTACTATGCCGGCCCGGCCAAGACCCCGACCGGCATGGCCTCGGGCTCGTTCGGGCCGACCACGGCGGGCCGCATGGACTCCTATGTCGAGCCCTTCATGGCGGCGGGCGGCAGCTTCGTCACCCTGGCCAAGGGCAACCGCTCGCCGGTGGTGCGCCAGGCCTGTCAGAAGCATGGCGGTTTCTATCTCGGCTCGATCGGCGGTGCGGCGGCGATCCTGGCGCTGAACAGCATCAAGAAGGTCGAGGTCGAGGAATATCCCGAGCTCGGCATGGAGGCGGTCTGGCGCATCGAGGTTGAGAAATTCCCGGCCTTCATCGTCGTCGACGACAAGGGCAACGATTTCTTCACCGCGCTTTAGGCTGTCGCCGCGTGCCTCGCTTCCTCCGTCATCCCGCACCTGATGCGGGATCGACGCCTGAGCCGCATCGACGCGTCTCGCGCGCGATCGCCTTGAAGACCGTATCCATTCAAAACTCTCCGTGGTCGTGCTCCGCCATCCGTCACGGTCCAAGGCTCCAGGCTTCGGCCCCGCATCGAGCGCGGGGCGACGGGAGACGTGGGTTCGACGGCATACATTGAGTTTTCCCTGATGTCGGTCCCGGCTTTTGCCCGGCGTGAGAGAGGAGAGTCCCGATCATGTGGCCGTCACCGTCTTCCAATTCCGCCGGAATATTCTCGCGGGCCCAGAAGGTCCTTCCCGGCGGCATCTCGCGCCTGCTGACCTGGGTCGATCCCTATCCGATCTATGCCAAACGCGGCGCCGGGGCCTATATCGAGGATGCCGACGGGACCCGCCGCCTCGATCTGATGAACAATTTTGCCTCGCTGATCCACGGCCACGCCTATCCGCCGGTGGTTAAGGCGGTCGGCGAGGCGGTCGCCAACGGCTCTTGCTTCGCCTTTCCGACGGAGCTGGAGATCCAGCTCGCGGAACTGCTGTGCGAGCGTATCGCCGCCACCGACAAGGTCCGGTTCTGCAACAGCGGCACAGAGGCGGTGATGATCGCGCTGAAGGCGGCGCGGGCCCGCACCGGGCGGCACCGGATCGCCAAGATCGAGGGCGCCTATCACGGCATGTACGACCATGCCGAGGTCAGCCTCGATTCGACGCCGGAGAACTGGGGAAACACGCCGGCATCGACCCCGCATGTCCACGGCACGCCGCCGGCGGTGCTGGAGGACACCCTGGTGCTGCCGCTCAACCAGCCGGAGGAGGCGGCGCGGCTGGTAAAGGCGAACGCGGATACCCTTGCGGCGATCCTGATCGACCCGGTGCCGACGCAGATCGGGATGATCGAGATGGAGGCGGACTTCATCCAGGCGATCCAGGCCGTGGCCCGCGAGATCGGCGGCCTGATCATCATCGACGAGGTGATTGCCTTCCGCCTCGGCTATCACGGCGCCCAGGCGCGTTACGGCATCACGCCGGACCTCTCGACCTTCGCCAAGATCATCGGCGGCGGCTATCCGGTCGGCGCGATCACCGGCACCGACGATGCGATGGCGGTGTTCAGCCATGAAAAAGGCACGCCGCTGAACCCCTCCAGCGGCACCTTCACCGGCAATCCCGTCAGCATGGCCGCCGGTCTTGCGACCATGACCGCGCTGACGCCCGGGGTGTATGGCCGGCTCGAGGCGATGGGAGAACGCGCCCGAGCCGGTTTGCGCAACGCTTTCAAGATGGCCGGGCGCGCCGGACAGGTGACCGGGGTCGGCGCCATGTTCCAGATTCATTTCCATGATCGGCCGATGAGCGACTACCGCAGCGCCTTCGCCAAGGCGGGGGAGCATGCGCTTGCGAAATCGGTTCATCGCGCCATGCTCGACCGGGGCTATATCCTCTCGCCGCGTTGTTCGGGGTTTCTCTCCACGGTGATGACGGATGCCGAGATCGACGGCATGGCCGGCGCCTTCGAAGAGACACTGCGGAATATTTCGTGAGCCACGGCCCGGCGCTTCTGCGTGACGGTCCGGACACGGCGCGCACAACGCTGATCCTGGCGCATGGCGCGGGTGCGCCGATGGACTCGCCGTTCATGGAAACCGTCGCCCAGGGTGTCGCCGGCGCGGGAATCGCGGTGGTGCGTTTCGAGTTCCCCTACATGGCCAAGCGGCGGGACGACGGAAAACGGCGGCCGCCGGACCGCCAGCCGGTGCTGCTGGACGCTTGGCGAAGCGTGTTCTCCGCCGTTGCATCTGAACGGGTTGCGATCGGCGGCAAGTCCATGGGCGGACGCATGGCCTCGCTGATCGCGGGCGAGGTCGGGGCGGCGGCGCTGATCTGTCTCGGATATCCCTTCCATCCTCCAGGCAAACCCGATCGCCTGCGCACCGACCATCTGCGGCGCCTGGGGACGCCATGCCTGATCCTCCAGGGCGAGCGCGATCCGTTCGGGACCCGGGTGGAGGTGGAAACCTATGCCCTAGCAGAGGGAACCCGGCTTCACTGGCTCGCGGACGGCAATCACGATCTGGCTCCTCGCAAGGCGTCGGGCCGGACACATCAGGACAATCTCGCCGAAGCGATCGGCGCGATCGTCGGTTTTCTGGGGTAACGGCGTGTCCGCTCGGCCCCGGCTGAGCGGCGAGGGTGGGGAGTCAGCTCTCTCCCGATGCGGCGGTCCCGTGGCGACCATCTGTTTCGACCTGCGGCAGATTGGCCCGGAACGAGATGCCTTCGGGGTCGTCAAGCTGCTCGGTCACGAGATATCCGAACATCCCGCCAAGAACCAACGGCGCGGCAACCATGCTTGCGAGCGCGAATCCGGCGAGCGCGCGCGCCAAGGAGGAGAGAAACGCCGGGGCGAACCCGCCTTCGGTCTGTTCGAAAACAGCCATCGTACCCCCATTATTGACCGTGGCCGGTCAGGACACCCGCACTATCCCTGAAGACCGGCCATTGGGAGATCTTTGTAATAGTATAGCAAAATTTATCAAATTTTCAAGTGATGGCGGGCCAAAGACGATCGAGGATCTCAGATCCGAAAGAAATGGCGGTTGGTATTTATTTAAAATTCACCAATTCGTAATGCCAAAAATTTTGTAAAATTCGCGATAATTTCGACATTTGATGGGTTGGTCTTTCACTTGCTCAGTTTTTGACTTCCAAGGTCCAGACAACCAAATCCCGCATCACCTTGCCCAGGGCGCCGTCGAAGGTCTTGACGATCGTCGGCATGCGATTGTCGGGCGACTCGATGACCCGTTCGAAGGTGTGGGACGCGACGATGTGACGCTCCGGCATCTTGATCAGCTTGGCGTTGATTCGGACCCGCACCGTCGGCGCCGATGCACCGGCATACTCGGCCTGGAACTCGCGCAACTCGGGTTGCAGCACATAGTCGGACCGCAGGGCGACCGCGAGCCTACCGACGCCGACGATCCGGCCGGAATTCTCGAAGGATTCGATCAGCAGCCGTTGGACCATGGCGGGCGCGTCGTCGACCCATTGCGCGCCGGCGAAATACTCCAGCGTCAGCGGTTCGCGGGTCACCGCGATGCGCGCCGATCTGAGGCCGGCAGGCGCGGTGGGGGTCTCGATGCCCAATTGCCATGTCACCGGCTTGAGACCATCGTCGAAGGTGCTTTTCGGAGAGAGTGTATAGAGTTCCGGCGCCGGTGACGGCGTCGGAATGATGCCGCAGGCGGTCGCGAGGCCCAGAACGATGGTGGCCGCGGCGAAGGTCCGCGCAAGATGTCCGCGGCTTGGTCGGCGCCGTATCATTTGCTTGTCTCCACTCCGCGTTCACGGTTTCCGAAGAGAATGCGTGCCGGATCGCGTTCCAGTTGCCGGGTGACCCGGTTCAGGCTCTCCAGCAGCAACCGGCCCTCGATCAGGAACTGGGTCAGCTCATAAAGGCCGGATTGTGAGAAATCCCGGATCGCGCCTCGATTGTCGGTGATCAGTCCGCGCGCCTGCTCGGCGGCGTCGCTCAGCCGTGTCAGAGCCTTGGAAGCATCGGCGCTCAAGGTTGACAATTCGGCGTCAACCCCGGTGACTGTCCCCCGGATCGCCGCCATGGTCTGCGTCGATTCGGCGGCGACATCCCCCAGATCCTTGCTCAGCGAGACCGCGATCGGCTCCACGGTGGTGACCAGCCGCTGCAGGCTGTCGGTCGCGTTGTTGGCGTTGCGGACCAGGGCGGCGATGTTCTCCGCCTCGCCGGCGAGCGCGCCGCTGACGGTATCGAGATTGGCCAGGATGTTCTGGATCGACTGCTGGTTCGCCGGGCTCAGGATCGCCGCTGCCCGGTTGGTCAGCACGAGGAGCTGATTGGCGATCTCCGGGGCCGATTCGAACACCTCCTCGACGACCGAGGAACGCGCCGGAATTTCGGCGATGGTTTCTCCCGGCGCCGGCTCGAGAATTGCCGCCGCGTTGGTGCCTCCCTTGATCTGGATGAAGCCGACACCGGTCAGACCCTGGCTTTCCAGCACCGCGAAGGCATCGCGCTTGATCGCCACCTTGGAATCGACCTCGATGGTGACCACGATCCGCTCAATATTGCCCGGATCGATCTGGATGTCGCTGACCTGGCCGACCGGGATGCCGCGATAGCGCACGGGGCTGCCGACCGACAATCCGGTCACGGTGCCCTGGAAGCTGATCCGGTAGGCGTTGTTCTGCTGGTCGAGATCCAGCTTGCCGAGCCAGACGACGAAACCAAGCACCGCCGCGAAGAGCCCGAAGACGAAGGCGCCCACCACGACATAGCTTGCCTTTGTCTCCATGCCTATTCCTCCGTCCTGCCCGGCGTGAACGCCGCCCTGGCCCTGGGTCCGTGGAAGTAGTCCTGAATCCAGGGATGCGGGTGGCGGGTCAGCGCCTCCAGAGTATCAACGATGATCTTCTTGTCGATAAGTACCGCGATCCGGTCGCAGATCGTCGCCAGGCTGTCCAGGTCGTGGGTCACCATCACGACGGTGAGATTCAGGCTTGCCTGAAGGTCGCGGATCAGCTCGTCAAAGGCGGCGGCGCCGATCGGGTCGAGGCCCGCCGTCGGCTCGTCCAGGAACACGACCTGCGGGTCCAAGGCGAGGGCCCGGGCGAGACTCGCGCGCTTGCGCATGCCGCCGGAAAGTTCCGAGGGGTATTTCGCGCCTGCCTCGGGCGGCAGGCCGACCATCTGCACCTTCAGCCGCGCCAGCTCGTCCATCAGGTCGCCCGGGATGCCGCCGCGCTCGCGCATCGGCGCCTGGATGTTCTGGGCGACGGTCTGGGAGCTGAACAGCGCGCCGTCCTGGAACATCATGCCGAATCGGCCTTGCAGGCGCCGTGTCGCCGGCGTGCCGGCGGAGGCGGTGATCCGTTCGCCCAGCAGTTCGATATCCCCGCTGGCGGGCCGCTGCAGGCCGATGATGGTCCGCATCAGCACCGATTTCCCGGTTCCCGAGCCGCCCACGACCCCCAGCACCTCGCCGCGCCGTACCGTCAGATCGAGCCCGTCATGGATCACCTGAACGCCGAACTGGGTGCGCAGGCCGCGCACCCGGATTGCCGCGTCGACGGTATCGTCGGTGGCGGCCATCAGCTCGGCCGGGCTCATATCCCAAGCTCCGCGAAAAAGATGGCGAAGACCGCGTCGAGAACGATCACCAGGAAGATCGACTGGACGACTGAGGCCGTCGTGCGGGTGCCGACGCTTTCGGCACTTCCGGAGACCTGCAAGCCCTGGTGACAGCTCACCAGGGCGATGACATAGGCAAAGACCGGCGCCTTGATCATGCCGGTGCCGAAATCCCAGAAATCGACAGCGTCCTTCAGCTGGACGAGAAACTGTCCGAAGGAAAGATCGAGATACAGCACCGAGATCACCGCGCCGCCGATCAGGCCGAGCATGTCGCCGAAGAACACCAGCAGGGGCAGGGCGATGAACAGCGCCACCAGCCGCGGGATCACCAGGACATCCACAGGCGAAAGGCCAAGGGTTTCCATCGCATCGACTTCCTGGTTGACCTTCATGGTGCCGATCTGGGCGGTGAACGCGCTTCCCGAGCGGCCGGCGACGATGATCGCGGTCAGCAGGACGCCGATCTCGCGCAGCACCGATACGCCAACCAGGTTGACCGTCAGGATCGAGGCTCCGAAACGCTGCAGCTGCAAGGCTCCCATATAGGCGAGCACCACGCCGACCAAAAAGCAGAGCAGGCCGACGATGGGCAGGGCGTCGAAGCCGACCGCTTCGACCTGGCGCAACAGCGCGATCCAGCGTAGCCGCGCCCGGCCGGTGAGGATGCGCCCGAGCGTGACCAGGGTGAGACCCAGGAAGCCGAGCAGGTCAACGCCGGTATGAAAGGTGGAAACCGCCGATGTGCCGGTGCGTTCCAGCAGGCCGACCAGGGCCGGGCGCCGGGGGATCGAGAACGGAATGTCGAGGCCGCCGATCTCGGTCTTCTCGAGCAGCGCGCGGTAATCGTCGCGCAGGCCGTCGATTTGGACCGCCGCGCCCCGCTCGGAGAGCGCGCGCAGAGTACGGCCGAGAACCCAGGCGCCGGCGCTGTCCAGCGCCGTCAGCCCCGATCCGTCCAGGGAAACCGACGATGCTCCCCTGGCCGCCAGGGCGCGCATCTCGTCGTTGAGGGCGATCGCTGCATCCAGGGTCCAGGCATCCGCGACGGAAACCCGTAGCGTGCCCTGATCATCCCGGACGCTTAGAAATCGCGACGTATCGCTCGCCACCCAGCCCCCCTCGGGTCTCGCGTTCCCTGGCCCGCGCCGCCCGGAACCGCTCGGCCCCCGCATTGCCAGCCGCCGCTCGCGATGCCCGTTCCGTCACGGCGCCCGCCAACAATAGCGGGCCGGCCTGGGCAGGTCATCCCGGTTTCGTCGCGCGGCAGCGCCGTGGTGTGCCACCGGCCAAGACTCCGCCCCCGACTTTCCGCTATAAGGTCGGTCAACCGACATGCCGTGAGAACGGCCAACCGCAACTCTGGGAGAACAGCCATGACCGCTTGCATCGTTGGATGGTCGCATTTGCCGTTCGGGCGGCGCGACGGCGAGGACGTGGAGAGCATGGTCGTCAAGGTCGCTGCCGAGGCGGTGGCCGATGCCGGCTTCGAGCCGAAAGACGTGGACGCGATCTATCTCGGCCATTTCGGCGGCGGCTTCTCGCCCCAGGGCTTCACCGCGTCGCTGGTGATGCAGGCCTCGGACGGTTTCCGCTTCAAGCCCGCGACCCGGGTTGAAAATGCCTGCGCCACCGGCAGTTCGGCGGTGCATCAGGGTATCGACTTCATCGAGGCCCGGCGTGGCAAGGTGGTGCTGGTGGTCGGGGTCGAGAAGATGACCGACCTCAAGGGCCCGGCGGTGGGCGAGGCGCTGCTGACCGCAAGCTATCTGAAAGAGGAATCCGGCATCGAGGGCGGTTTCGCGGGCGTCTTCGGCCAGATCGCCCAGACCTACTATCAGCGTTACGGCGACCAGTCAGACGCGCTGGCCCGGATCGCCGCCAAGAACCACAAGAACGGCGTGTCGAACCCCTATGCGCAGATCCGCAAGGACCTGGGCTTCGAGTTCTGCCGCGACGTGACCGACAAGAACCCGCTGGTGGCGGGCCCGCTCCGGCGTACCGACTGCTCGCTGGTTTCGGACGGCGCGGCGGCGCTGGTGCTGACCGACGTCGAGACAGCGCTTGGCCGGCCCAAGGCGGTGGCCTTCCGCAGCCGGGCGCATGTCAACGACTTCCTGCCCATGTCGAAGCGCGACGTGATCAGGTTCGAGGGCTGCACCCAGGCCTGGGGCCAGGCGCTCGGCAAGGCCGGGCTGACCCTGGACGATCTCTCCTTCGTCGAGACCCATGACTGCTTCACCATCGCCGAACTGATCGAGTACGAGGCCATGGGCCTCGCCAAGCCGGGCGAGGGCTACAAGGTGATCGAGGAAGGCCTTACCCACAAGGACGGCAAGCTGCCGGTAAACCCGTCCGGCGGCCTGAAGGCAAAGGGGCATCCGATCGGGGCGACCGGCGTGTCGATGCACGTGCTGACCGCCATGCAGCTGCGCGGCGCGGCCGGTGAGATGCAGATCCCCGGCGCCAAGCTCGGCGGCATCTTCAACATGGGCGGCGTCGCGGTCGCCAACGTGGTCTCGATCCTGGAGCCGATCCGCTAAGCCAATCCGGAGAGTCAGGAATGACCGATTTCCGCGCCCTGGTGCTGCGAGAGGCCGACCGCAAGGTCTCGGCCGCATTCGAGACGCTCAAGGATGCCGACCTGCCCGACGGCGACGTGCTGGTTCGGGTCAGCCATTCGACCGTCAACTACAAGGACGGCATGGTGATCAATGGGATCGGCCGCCTGGTCCGCGACTACCCGCATGTCCCGGGAATCGACTTCTCCGGCACCGTGGAGGCCTCGGACAACCCGGATTTCAAGCCGGGAGACCGGGTGGTCCTGACCGGCTGGCGGGTCGGCGAGATTCATTGGGGCGGCCATGCGGAACTGGCCCGGGTCAAGGGCGAATGGCTGGTTCCCCTGCCGGACGGGCTCTCCCTGGAAGCGGCCATGGCGGTGGGAACGGCGGGTTTCACGGCGATGCTGGCGGTCCAGGCGCTGGAGGCTCACGGGGTCACGCCCGGCGCCGGCGAGGTGCTGGTGACCGGAGCCTCGGGCGGGGTTGGCAGCGTCGCCACGGCGATCCTGGCCAAGCTCGGCTATGACGTCGCGGCGTCGACCGGGCGGTCCGAGCAGGCGGATTACCTTAAATCGCTCGGAGCCAAGACCATCATCGACCGGGCCGAGCTCGCGGAGCCACCAAGCCGGCCCCTGGCCCGCGAGCGGTTCGCCGGCGCCATTGATAATGTCGGTGGGAGCACGCTCTCGAACCTGTTGACGCAAATGGCCTATGGCGGCTCTGCGGCGGCGGTGGGGCTCGCCGGCGGCAACGAGCTGTCGGGCACGGTCCTGCCGTTCCTGCTCAGGGGCGTGAACCTGTTGGGCATCGATTCGGTGATGTGTCCCAAGGCACCCCGGCTGGAGACCTGGCGTCGGGTGGCGCGGGATCTGCCCTTGGACAAACTTCAGGCAATGACCGAGCTGCACAGCCTGGACGACCTGCCGCGGCTGTCGAAGGAGATCCTCGCCGGCGGCGTAAGGGGCCGCGCGGTGATCCGGATCAGCTGACTCGATGGCGCCTCGGCTCTATTCGTCGTAGCGCAGCAGGGTTTCGAAGGGGATATCGAGCCGGTCCCGGCCTTTCAGGAAGCTCAGTTCCATGATGCAGGCGCCGCCGGCGACATCGGCGCCGATCTGCTTCAACAGATCCGATGCCGCCCGCAGCGTCCCGCCGGTGGCCAGCAAGTCGTCGAGGATGACCACCCGTTGTCCGGGCTTCACCGCGCCTTCCTGAATTTCGATCGTATCGGTGCCGTATTCCAGATCGTAACTGTAGGAAACCGTCGCTCCCGGAAGTTTGCCGCGCTTGCGGATCATCTGGAATCCCAGCCCCATTTCCAGCGCCAGGGGGGCGGCGACCAGAAAGCCTCGGGACTCGATACCCGCGAGCAAATCCGGCTTGAACGGCGCGACCGCCGCATGCAGCTGGCGCACGCATTCCCGCCACGCCTCGGCATGGCCGAGCAGGGTCGAGATGTCATAGAACAGGATCCCCGGCTTCGGGAAATCCGGCACTTGGCGGATATGGTGCTTCAGATCCATGGTCTTTCCCTGTCCGGCCCGGAAATCGTCTGTCCTACTTATACCACTCTGCCGTGATCGCAACGGATCGCGGAGGTGAAAACCTCGATCTTCGTGGCGGCCGCCGTCAAAAGAAAACGGCGACCGAAGCCCGGCCGCCGTCCCGTATTCCCGCAACGTCGCGCCGCTACTGGAGCTTGCCGGTCAACTCTCCGGTCGCATCGCCGATCAGACGGTTCTGCACATCCGCCGTCATGCTTTCGCCGATCAGCCGGCCGGTCGCGGCAATCGCCAGGTCAACCGCCTGGTTGCGTACGTCCTGCAGCGCCTTGGCCTCGGCCTGGGCGATGCGGTCGACCGCCTGTTCCTCGCGGCGCTTGAGAGTCGCCGCCAGGGCCGCGGCCGCGTCCTTCTTCATCCGCTCCGCCTCTTGCTTGGCCTGGGCGATGATTTCCTCGGCCTCGGCCAGGGCATCACGCTGCTGGCGCTGATAGCCTGCCAGTGCCGCCTGAGCTTCCTCGCGGAGCCTCTGCGCCTCGTCGAGCTGGGTGCGGATGTCCTGGGCGCGCTTGTCCAGGCCGACGGTGATCTTGGCAACGCCCTTCCAGAGCACCAGAACGACGAAGATGACGAAGGCGACCGCGACCGCCTCGGAGGGGCCGAATTGAAACTCGCTCATGACCGGGCCTCCATCGCGGCATCGATCACCCGCTCGACTTCCGCTTCCGCGACCTGGACCCCGATCAGCTTGGAGACCGCGTCGCCGGCGACGTCGCGGGCCACGGTGCGCACATTGCTGACCGCCTCGGCCCTGGCCGTGGCGATCCGGCTTTCGGCGTCCTTCAGCATCGCGTTGATCTTGGCATGGGATTCCGCCTCGAGCGCGGCGCCGCTCTTGGCCGCCGCCTCCTGAGCCTCGCGGGTCGCGGCATGCGCCTTGTCCCGCGCCTCGCCCAGCGCCTTCTCGTATTCCGACCGCACCTGTTCGGCTTCTTGCTTGAAGCTTTCCGCCTTGTCCAGATCGTCGGCGATCCGCTCGTCGCGTTCGCTCAGGACCTCGGAAATCCGAGGAACCGCGATTTTCGATACCAGGAAATACAGAACGATGAAGGCGACGATCAGCCAGAAGATCTGCGACGGGTAGGTCTGGATGTCGAGCTGGGGAAGCTTCGCTTCGCCCGCCTCGGACGCCGCCCTAGCCGATGCCGGCAAGGCCATCGTGGCCCCGAGGGCCAGGATGCCGGCAAAGCCGCCGAGGGCAACGCTCCTCAACGAATCGGGATTCGCGCGCATGTGCTCTCCTCTCGCCTGGGACCCACGCCGCGCGTCCAACGGACGGCGGCGTCGGGCGCCGGCAATCAGGTGAACAGGATCAGGAAGGAAATCAGCAGCGCGAACAGCGCGATGGCTTCCGTCAGCGCGAAGCCGAGAATGCCGATGCCGAAAACCTCGCCCCGGGCGGCCGGGTTGCGGGCGATCGAGGAAACCAGGGAGGAGAAGATGTTGCCGATGCCGACACCGACGCCCGCCAGGGCGATCACGGCGAGGCCGGCTCCAATCATCTTCGCGGCGTCGAGTTCCATGACAGATGTCCTTCCTTACGAGATAGAGCGGTTTGGTTGAGTGGTGGTTCCAGGGAACGGCCGGGAGCGTCCGACCGTCAGTGAAGGTGGATGGCGTCGTTGAGATACATGCAGGTCAGCATGGTAAAGACATAGGCCTGCAGAACCGCGACGAGGATTTCAAAGCCGGTCAGCGCGACGATCAGGACCATCGGTGCCACGCCGAAGATGCCCAGCGCTATGACGAAGCCGCCGAACACCTTCATCATCGTGTGGCCGGCCATCATGTTCGCGAAAAGCCGCACCGACAGGCTGACCGGGCGCACGAAATACGAGATCACCTCGATCGGGATCAGAACCGGCGCCAGCGCGATCGGCGTGCCCGAGGGAAAAAACAAGGTGAAGAAATGAAAGCCGTGCCGCACCAGCCCCAGGATCGTCACACCGACGAAGATCGCGAAGGCCATCGCGAAAGTCACGATGATCTGGCTGGTGAAGGTATAGGCGTAGGGGATCATCCCCATCAGGTTGCCGAACAGGATGAACAGGAACAGCGTGAATACGAAGGGGAAATACTGCCGCCCCTCGTTACCGATATTCTCCCGCACCATGTTGGCGACGAATTCATAGGCCATTTCGGCCATCGACTGCCAGCGGCCCGGCACCAGGCGCCCGCCGCGCATGCTCAAGGTCAGGAACGCGGTGACGCCGATCACCGTGATCGTCATCCACAGCGCCGAGGTCGTGTAGGACAGGTCCAATCCACCGACTTCCAGGGGAAGCAGGGGCTTCAGCTTGAACTGTTCAACCGGTGACGCCACGGAAATTCCCCTCTACTCGCCACCACGCCCTTTGTCGGGCGCGTTTTCGTCTGCCCCACGCCGGTAACCCAGCGCCATTCCCAATCCCGATACCGCGCGATACGCATTCAGCATTCCGGCGGCGGCGCCGAGAAGGAAGAACACGATCAGCAACCAGGGCGACGTGTCCAACCACTTATCCAGCCCGTAGCCCGCGGCGGTGCCAACGCCCACTCCCGCGACCAATTCCACTCCCGCCCGCATCGCCATGCCCACGAGCGGGGACGATGACGCGCTTTCCGGCGCGCGCTTTCCGGATTTCCGCTCCGCTCCGTCCCGTGCCGCGCGCAGGCGCGCATCGAGATCATCGAGCGAAGGCGGAGATGTCTGGTCGTCTTTCGCCATGCGGCACTCGCCGACCTTCCGTCCACGCGTCCATCGCGAGATGGAATCCGCGGAGACCCCCGCGAAATCGCGGCAAACATAAGGAACGACGCCCCCTCGTGTCAAGGCGGAACCCGGATCGGGAACAGTTGAATTTATTACGCTAATTCAACATGTTAGAAAATGACGGACGCGGAAGTGCGCGGAGTGACGACCGGTCAGGCCGACTCGCGCAGCCGCGCGGCCCCATCCAGGTCGACCGAAACCAGTTGGCTCACCCCCTGTTCCGCCATGGTGACGCCGAAAAGCCGGTCCATCCGGGCCATGGTCAGGCGATGGTGGGTGATGATCAGGAAGCGGGTTCCGGTGCTGGCGGAGATCTCCTCCAGCAGGTTGCAGAACCTGTGCACGTTGCTGTCGTCCAGCGGCGCGTCGACCTCGTCCAGCACGCAGACCGGCGCCGGGTTGGTCAGGAAGGCGGCGAAGACCAGGGCCGTGGCGGTCAGTGCCTGCTCGCCACCGGAAAGCAGCGAAAGCATCTGCAGCTTCTTGCCCGGCGGGCTCGCCATGATTTCCAGCCCGGCGTCCAGGGGATCGTCGGCCTCGACCATGGTCAAATGCGCCCTCCCGCCGCCGAACAGCTTCACGAACAGGTCCTGGAAATGCCGGTTCACCTTCTCGAAAGCCGCCAGCAGCCGTTCCCGGCCCTCGCGGTTCAGCGCGCCGATGGCGCGGCGCAGCCGGGCGATCGCGCCGACAAGGTCGTCGCGCTCGTTGTTCATTCCCTCGATCTGCTGTTCGAGTTCCTCGACCTCCTGCTCGGCTCTCAGATTGACCGGTCCGATCCGCTCGCGCTCGCTGGTCAGCCGCTCCAGCCGGGCCTCGGTCGAATCGATGTCCGGCAGTTCCTCGTCCGCCGCGATGCCGGCCTTTTCCAGAATCTTGTCAGGCAGGCATTCCAGGCGCTCCGAAATGCGCTCCCTCAGCGCGTTCAGGCCCTGATTGACCCGCTCCAGTTCCGCCTCGGCGCGGACTCGCGCTTCGCGTGCCGCCGCGACGATTCGATCCGCCTCGCGCGAGGCATGATCCGCCTGACCCAGCAGCACCTCGGCGCTCGCCAGGGCATCGGCGGCGGTCTTGCGCTTGGCTTCGGCTCCCTCGATGGCGGTCACCAGGCCGGCACGCTGTTCGGCGATCTCCGCCGGACGCGCCGCCAGCCGCTCGAGCTCGGTCTTCTCGGCGCTCTGGCGCTCCTCAAGTTCGATCATCCGGGATTTGGCCCGTTCGACCCGGTCGGCCCAGGTGGTCTGTTCCGCCTGGATCGCCGAAAGCCGCTGGCCGCGGCCCTGGGCCTCACGGACCAGCCGGTCATGCTCGCCCCGCGCATCAACCAGTTCGGAGCGCCGGTCGGCGAGTGCGCGTCGATGCCCGGCGCTTTCGGCGCGTAGCGCCTCGACGTCGCCGAGCTCGGCCAGATCCGCCTCGGCCTGCTCGCGTTGTTCGTTGGCTTCGGCCTGATCGGCGGCGATCCGCAGCTTGGTCTCGGCGATGGCCGAGAGTTTGGTTTCCAGCTCCGCCAGCCGGCCGCGCATGGCGCCAAGCTGTTTGCGGGCGGCATCCAGATCGCCCATGGCGGCGCGCTGGTCGGCGCGGTGCTGCTTCTCGCGCTCGCCGATCCCGGCAAGCGCGGTCTGCTCGGCGGCAACCGTTTCCTTGGCCGCGGCATGGTCGCCGGACCGCGCGGCCAGGGCCGCTTCGATTTCGGCAAGGCGGTTGCGCTGGCGCATGCGGATGGCGGCCGCGCTCGGCGCTTCGACGGTGATCACGAATCCGTCCCAGCGCCACAGACCGCCGTCCCGCGTGGTCAGCCGCTGACCCTGCGAAAGCTGAGCCTGCAGGCTGGCCGCCGCTGCCGGCGAGTCGGCGACCCCGATCTGCGAGAGCCGCCGGGTCAGTTCCGCCGGGCCGCTCACCACCCGGTCGAGCGGTACCACGCCTGCCGGCAACGCCGCGCCCGCGCCGGGCGCGGTTCCGCTGCGCCCGGTCCAGTAGCGGGGCTCCGCTCCGTCTTCGCCCGGCGTCACCGGCGCCGTAAGATCGTCTCCCAGTGCCGCGCCTAGGGCGTTCTCGTAACCCGCCTCGACCGTGATCTGATCGAGAACCGGGGCCAGCCCCGCCGGCGCATCGGCCAGGAGCATGTCGCGCAGGGCGCCCGCCTCCGCCTCGAGCTTGGCGACCGCGCCGTCGATCTCGCGCAGCGCCTCGCGCGCCGCCTCGACCTGGACGGCGCGTTGGGTCTTTTCCTCTTCCGCCGCCTCCAGCGCCAGACGCGCGGCTTCCATCCGTTCCGCGGATTCCTCGACCGCCGCCTCCGCCGCCGCCAGATCCTCGGGCGCGACGGTGCGGTCCTTCAGTTCCTGGGCCTGACGGTCCAGGTTTTCCAACTGGCGATCCAGCCGTTCATGGCGTTCGGCCGCCAGCCGGACCTGGCGGTCCAGGGCGCCGCGCCGGGCCTCGGTGGTGGCGATGATCTCGGTAAGGCGGGCGATCTGCGCTTCCAACTCGTCCGCCAGCCGATTGGCCTCGGAAAGCCGGGTGGCGGCCTCGGCCTGGCGTTCCTGTTCGCCCTCGCGCGCCGCCTCGATCGCCGCGCGTTCCTGGGACAGCCGCTGTGCCGCCTCGCCGGCTTCCTCGGCAAGTGCGGTCTCGCGTTCGACATCGTCGCCGATCTGCCGGAGACGAGACTCGGCCTCCGAGCGCGCGGTGACGATGCGCTCCTGCTCGCGGTCGAGTTCGGCCCGCGCCAGGGTCAGCCGCTGCAGCGCCGCCGAAGTTTCCGCCTCCGCCTTGCGCAGATCCGGCATTTTGGCGGCGAGATCCGCCTGACGCGCCGATTCCCGGGCGGCATTCCCGGTCGCCTCGCCGACCGCCGCCTCGGCATCGCGCAGAGCCGCCGCGACCTTCAGCCGCTCCTCCATCGCCAGGCGCCAGCGGCCGTGCAGCAGCACCGACTCGGCCCGGCGGATCTGTTCGCTCACGGTGCGGTAGCGCGCCGCCTGGCGGGCTTGCTGACGCAGGCCGTTGAGCTGGGTGCCGAGCGCCTTGACCACATCCTCCAGCCGCTCGAGATTGGCCTCGGCGGCCTTCAGGCGCAGTTCCGCTTCGTGCCGGCGGGTGTGCAGGCCGCGGATATTGGCGGCTTCCTCCAGAATCACCCGGCGTTCCGAGGGCTTGGCGCTGATGATCGCCCCGATCCGGCCCTGGCTGACGATGCCCGCCGACCGGGCGCCGGTGCCGGCATCGGCGAACAGCAGCTGCACGTCGCGGCCGCGCACCTCCTGGCCGTTGACCCGGTAATTGGAGCCTTTCGAGCGCTCGATCCGCCGCGTGATGTTAAGCTCCGGCGCGTTGTTGAGCGCCGCCGGCGCCGTGCGGTCGGAGTTATCCACCAGCAATGAAACCTCGGCGACATTGCGGGCCGGACGCGCGGACGAGCCGCCGAAGATCACGTCGTCCATCTCGCCGCCGCGCATCCGTTTGGCCGAGGTCTCGCCCATGACCCAGCGCAGGGCTTCCACCAGATTGGACTTGCCGCAGCCGTTCGGGCCGACGACGCCGGTCAGGCCGGAGGTAATCTCCAGTTCCGCCGCGTCGACGAAGGACTTGAAGCCGCTGAGTCTCAGACGATTGAATTGCACGCGTCGTGATCCTTTCAGGTAGCCGCCGCGTCAGGCGGCCAGACCCGCCAGAAGTTCCTCGAATTCCTCAAAGGTGAAGGCCCGGACCCTCTCACCGTCGAGCAGGAAGGACGGCGTGGAATCCACATCGTGCTTCTTGCTGCCCTCGAGCCGCGAGGCAATGATGCCGTCCAGCAGCTTGGGATCGGTCATGCAGGCCTGGGCGGTCTCGCGGTCGAGCCCGGCGAGCTGGCCGATTCTGAGCAGTGCCTCAAGCGGATTGGAAGCCCGGGCCCAGGATTCCTGCTGTTTCATCAGCACGTCCAGAATCGCCGGATAGTGCTTCTCCGGGACACAGCGCGCGAGCGCGGCGGCGCGCAGCGCCCACTGGTCGAGCGGAAAGTCGCGGAACTCCATCCGAAGCTTGCCGGTGTCGATGTATTTCGCCTTGATCTTGGGATAGGTCTCGGCGTGGAACCGCGCGCAATGCGGACAAGTAAGGGAGAAATACTCCACCAGGGTCGCCTTGGCGTCGGGGCTGCCGATGCTCCGGGGGCTGAGGGCGGCCTCCAGATCCACCTTGCCCTGGGCCGCCGCCTCGCCGCCGGCAAGCGCCAGCATCCCGGGCGCGGCCAGGACGGCCCCGATCGCAAAGTTTAGTGTTCTACGCTGCACGTCGAACTCCGATCCACTAGATGTTGTGTACAATAGGCGGGGCCGCGTGACCCCGCAACCGCTTGTGGACTGTGCCGGTAAATCATGGCGGATTCTAGGCGCCCGATCCTCGCCGCGCCGGCTTCGCGCGTTTGTGACCGGCGCGGATCATTTCCGCGAAAGCACGGCGCGGCCAAGGGCCTGCAAGGCGTTCTTCAGGTCCGGGTCGGAGAAACCGGCGAGCTGTCCCGAGATCCAGTCCTCCTCGCGGCGATCCAGTGGCCTCGGCTCGGGACGCGGCTTGCCGCCGCGCGGCTCGGGCAGCGGGCCCTGGCGAATCGCGATCCGCTCGACCGCGTCATAGCCGAACACCGTGTTGATGCGCTCCAGCAGGATCGGCTCCAGATGCTGCAGCTCCAGGGCCCGGGCACCGGGAACCACGAGATGCAGGGTCGCGCCGGCCCGCTTGTCGCGCGGGAAGGCGACCCGCTCCGGCGCGCACCAGCCGGCGAGGTCATCGCCGACGATCGAGGCCCAGCGGTGCACGACGGCCGATTCCAGAAACCCGCGTTTGCGCAACGCCTTGCCGGTGAGCTTCGGAACCGTCGCGCCGAGCATGCGCAGGCCGGGCCTGCGGCCGCCAAGGTCCCTGAATTTTTCACCGTCCTCCGCCATTCTGCCAGCGCTCGCCTCGTTCTTCAGCGGAACAGATCGATATTGACCGGCAGCCGCTTGCGGCCCCAGACGCCCGGCGGACCGTCGAACACACCGGCCGTCGCCGTGCCGCAATTGAGGCAGGCGCCCGCGCCGTCCAGGTTCCAGCCGGACAGCTGGTACCAGTCGCGCCCGATGGTTCGGGTCCCGCAGCCGTGGCAGTACGAGGACTGGCGGCCGAGGTCATGGACATTGCCGGTAAAGGCATGGCGCACCCCGTTGCGCATCGCCACCCGCCGGGCCATCGCTAGGGTCTCGAACGGCGTGCGGGGCTTGTCCATCATCCGGTAGTCCGGATGAAAGGCCGAGAAATGCATCGGCACGTCGGGGCCGAGATTCTCCACCACCCAGGCCGTCATCTCGTCGATCTCGCGCTCGGAATCGTTCTCGCCGGGGATGATGAGATTAGTGATCTCGACCCAGACATCGGTCTCATGCTTCAGATATTTCAGCGTATCCAGCACCGGGCCGAGCTGGCTCTTGGTGACGTCGCGGTAGAACCGCTCGGTAAAGGCCTTCAGGTCCACGTTGGCGGCGTCGATCTTTTCGAAGAAACCGGCGCGGGCCCGGTCCGTCACATAGCCCGCCGTCACCGCCACGGTCTTCACCCCGACCGCGTGACAGGCATCGGCGATGTCGGCGGCATATTCATGGAAGATGACGGGATCGTTATAGGTGAAGGCGACGGACGCGCAGCCCAGCCGCTGGGCCGCCCGGGCGATCGCCTCGGGCTGGGCCTCGGCCTGCATGGTGTCCATCTCGCGGCTCTTCGACATGTCGTGGTTCTGGCAGAAGTTGCACGCGAGATTGCAACCGGCCGTGCCGAAGGACAGCACCGAGGTCCCGGGCAGGAAATGGTTCAGCGGCTTTTTTTCGATCGGATCGATGCAGAAACCCGAGGAGCGGCCATAGGTGGTGAGCACGATGGCGTCGTCCTGGCGCGCCCGCACGAAACACAGCCCGCGCGCGCCTTCCTTCAGCTTGCAGAAGCGCGGGCACATCTCGCACTGCACGCGTCCGTCCTCCAGCATCGTCCAATGCTCGGTCGCCACGATCGGCCCCTTGCCGGCAACCGCCGGCGGCGCGGTCTCGGCGAGAGTGGGCGTCTCGGTGAAGGTCTCGGCCATGGGCTGAGCCTTTTCGCGTTGTTTCGTCGCGTCGCCGGCTATGATAATCCATGATCATGGCTCTCGACAGCACATCGGCGCGGGTGCGCCCGCCGCACATGGCCGGCGCCTGGTATCCGGCGGGCGGCAATGAATGCGCCGACATGGTGATGGCGTGCCTCGACAAGGGGCTGACCTCGCCGGTCGCCGACCCGAAGGTCGTCGTCGCGCCCCATGCGGGCTTCGTTTATTCGGGCGAGATCGCCGGCACCGCCTTCAAGCAGCTTGCCGCGCACCGGAAAAGGGTCAAGCGCGTGGTGATCATCGGCCCGGCGCACCGGGTCGGCTTCAAGGGGATCGCAACCACCAGCAGCGACGCCTGGGCGACCCCGCTCGGTGCCGTGCCGGTGGATTGGGGGGCGTTGCAAAAGCTGATGCCGCTGCCCGGTTTCAGCGTGCTCGACCGGGTCTTCGAGGGCGAACACAGTCTCGAATCCCACCTGCCGTTCCTCCAGCGGGTCCTGGACGACTTTTCCATTGTGCCGATCCTGGTCGGCGATGCGGGGGTGGATCTGGTGCGTGACGCCCTGAAGCTGGTCTGGGGCGGGCCGGAAACGGTGATCTCGGTCTCCTCTGATCTCTCGCATTTCCATGATTACGACACGGCGCTCGGCCTCGACCAGACGACCACCGGCCAGATCGAACTCCTGCAGCGCGAGAAGATCGACGGCCAAGGGGCTTGCGGGCACCGGGCGCTGGCGGGGGTGCTTGAACTAGCGCGGGGCGAGGACCTTCGGGTGACGCATCTGGATGTGCGCAATTCCGGCGACACCAGGGGCGGCCGCGACCGGGTGGTCGGCTATGGCGCCTATGCCATGGAATATGCCGAGGCGGCGCGGATCTCCGACGAAGACCGCCGGGTGCTCCTGGACGTGACCCGCAAGTCATTGGCGCATGGGGTGAAAACCGGGCAAGCGCCGAACCTGGAATACGGGCCGGGCATCTCCCAGTCCTTGACCGCGATGCGGGCGAGTTTCGTCTCGTTGAAGATCGCCGGCCGGCTGCGCGGCTGTATCGGCACCGTCGTCGCGCATCAGGCGCTGCTCCCCGACGTGATCAACAATGCCTACAAGGCCGGCTTCGGCGATCCCCGGTTCGGGCCGCTGACCGCCGAGGAGCTGGATCAGCTCGATATCGAGGTTTCGCTCCTGTCCTTCCCGCGGATCATGCGCTTCGAGGACGAGGCGGATCTGGTGCGTCAGGTGCGGCCCGACATGGACGGCCTGATCCTGCAGGACCAGGGGCGGCGGGGCCTGTTCCTGCCCAGCGTCTGGGAAGGTATCCCGAAGGCGGAGGACTTTATCCGTCATCTGAAGCGCAAGGCCGGCTTCGGCGTTGATCACTGGTCCGACGGCCTGCGTGTCTTCCGCTACAGCACCGAGACCTTCGGCGAGTCCTACCGCGCGGCGGGGTGAGGGGGCGTTCGCGCCCTATGATGCCAGCGCCGAGACGATGGTTTCCCACTCGGTTTCCAGCGCATCCCGGCACGGCTCGCGCCGCGCCCGGCGGTACCAGTAGCCGGCATTGGAAAGGTCGCCCTCCTCGCGATGCAGCAGCGCATGCACCCAGGCGGCATCGGCGCCGTCGTCGGACTGCGCGGCTTCATGCGCCTTGTGCCAGTCGCCCTTGCGTTGCCACCACAGGGCCAGCAGGGCCGGCGAAATCCCGGCCGGCGGCGCGCCGGCGGCAAGACTGGCCTTGAATTGATCCTTGTTCATGACGGTCTCCGGCGGCGATCATGGATCGTCAATGATGCGGGGGCCGGCCGCAAAAGGCAATTCGGCGGCACCGGGGACGGCGGGGAGCAAAACAATGATCCAAGTCAACGGCATGGCCCATGTCATCCTGACCGTCAGCCAATGGGAGAAGGCCCGCGACTTCTATGGCGAGTTGCTGCCGTTCCTGGGCATGACCAAGGTCTATGACGGCAACAACTTTCTCTACCATGTGGGAGGCCGCACGGCGGTCGGGATCCAGCGCTGTGCCGAGGGACGCGAGGCGGAACGGTTCGAGATGAACCGGGTCGGCCTGCATCATCTGTGTCTGCGGGCCCGCTCGCGCGAGGATGTGGACGCGGCGGCGGCCAAGCTGCGCGAGATGGGCGCCTTCATCGACCGTGGCCCGCTGGAAGGCGATTTCGCGCCCGGTTACTACTACATCGTCTTCGAGGATCCGGACGGCATCCGGCTTGAGATCAACTTCGTCCCCGGCAAGGGCCTGCTGGCGGGAGACAAGCCGCTGTCGCCCAGCGACGACCCGGACTGGGACCAGAATCCGTCCTTCTGAGGCGGTCCGAAATCCGCCCTTATTCCTTGATCGCCGCCAGGAAGCCGTCGACAAGTCCGTCGGACGCCTTGATGACGTGCTCCGGCGCCGGGAAGGCGCCGCTCCGGACGTCGGCGATGAATTCCTTGAAGCCAGCGACCCGTTCGGCCTGCATGGCTTCCTTCATCTTGTAGATTTCCCGGTACTGCTTGGAATGGCGGGGATAGGGCGGTGGGTTGTTGCCGAGAATATCGTCGGCGAAAAGAAACTGGATGTCGCCGCCGGCGCCGCCGCCGATCGAGGAAGTCAGCAGGCTGGTCCGCTTGGTGATCTCGGCCAGCAGCGCCTCGGGGATCACCTCGACCTCGACCGCATAGGCGCCGGCGTTTTCCAGCGCCTTGATCTCGTTATAGACCCAGACCGCCTCGTCCAGGGTCTTGCCGACGGCGCGCAGCCCGCCGGTCCAGGTGCTGCGCCGGGGAACCAGACCGGCATGGCCCTGTACCGGGATGCCGGCCTCGCGGGCCGCCTCGATGAAACGCGGGCTCCACTGGCACATGATCGCATCGGCGCCGATTGCCATGGCGTCGTAGCCGAGCCGCACCGCCTCGTCCGCCGTCGCGGCGGCCAGCAGCGGCACCGAGAAGGCCATGAAGGTGTTCGGCGCGGCCGCCCGGATCGCCTTGGCGCTGTCCGGGTTCTTCGGATCGAAGCGCACCTTCATGGTGTCGATCCCGGCCTCCTCGGCGGCCATCGCCTCCTCCACCGAGAAGGGCAGGGTCTCGCACAGGATCCGTTTGCCCTTGGCGTCGCGCAGATCCTTGACCGTGTAGTTGCGGGTGCCGTAGGCGCCGCCCAGGGTCATGATCCGGGTCAGGCCACGCTTGCCCGCGTCCCGGGGCGGGATGCCGCCGTCTCCTGTCGCATGACTTGCCATGGCCGATCTCCTTGCTTGTTCGAACGTCGATATCCCGAGCACCGGGTTAGGCGGAAAATCTAGCCGCCGCAAACCGATAAATCCATCGCGGCGCCCAGCGCCTGTGTGATGCCGCTCCATGACGGCGACTTGCCGTCTATTTGGCTCGATTCCGGGTGCCGCTTGCCGCATGGTAAGGGGGTGAAGCCACGTTTCAGCCCAATCTCCCGCCGGCCCGCCAAACCGCGAGCGACCCCGCGATGACCGTCCAGGCCTCCCCGATGGAGGAGCGCACCACCCTCCTGCACTGGCTAATCCTGGCGACGGTGACCTTGTCCTCGACCCTGTACGGGATGAGCATCACCATCGCCAACATTGCCCTGCCGCAGTTGCAGGGGGCGCTGGGCGCGACCCAGGACCAGATCGCCTGGACGGTGACCTTCAACATCGTCGGTACCGCCGTGGTCACCCCGATGACCGGCTGGCTGACCAGCCGCTTCGGGCGCCGCCAGTTGATGCTGGCCTCGGTGCTTGGCTTCGCCGTCGCCTCGATCCTCTGCGGGCGCGCGACCAGCCTGCCGGAGCTGGTGGTCTACCGGATCTGCCAGGGCGCCTTCGGGGCGCCGCTGGTGCCACTTTCCCAGGCGATCATTCTCGACGTCTTCCCGCGCCGCCAGCACGGATTCGCCACCGCGGTCTGGGGCATGGGCGTGGTGTTCGGCCCGGTGATCGGCCCGACCGCCGGCGGCTATATCTCCGAGGCCTATGACTGGCGCTGGGTGTTCTACATCATCGGTCCCTTCGCGGTGATCGCGCTGATCGGCTCCTGGCTGTACATCCTCGACCGGCGCAACGATCCGGACAGCCGTCTCGACTGGACCGGCTTCATCAGCCTGTCCCTGGCGCTCGCCGCCTTCCAGCTGCTGCTCGACCGGGGCAACCGTCTGGACTGGTTCGAATCCACGGAAATCCTGATCGAAGCGGCGGCGGCGCTGATCTGTTTCCACATCTTCGTCGCCCATGTCCTGACCACGCCGCGGCCCTATCTCAACCCCTGGCTGCTCCGCGACCGGAACTATGCGCTGGGGGTGCTGCTGGTGTTCCTGTACGGAATGCTGAACTTCACGCCGATGGTGCTGTTTCCGACCATGCTGCAGAACCTGCGCGGCTATCCGGACTCGATCATCGGCCTGCTTCTGGCGGCCCGGGGCATCGGCGCGCTCATGGGCAATTTCCTGGTGGTCTGGATCTGCCGATACGACCCCCGGATCGGGCTGGTCCTCGGTTTCGGTGCACAGGCCGGCTCGTGCCTGCTCCTGGCGAGCTTCGACATCAACATGACCACCACGGGCGTCGCCTGGGCGAGCGCGGTGCAGGGCTTCGGCGTCGGGCTGTCCTGGGTGCCGCTGACGATGATCATGTTCGCCACCATCGACAAGAAGTTCATCCCCGAGGGCGCCGCCGTGCTGCATCTGCTGCGCAATATCGGCAGCAGCATCTACATCTCGCTCACCATCACGCTGATCATCCGGTCCACCACCACGAACTATCAGGGCATGAGCCATCGGATCAGCCCCTTCAACGAGCCGCTCTCCTTCCCCGAGACGCTGGGTCGATGGGATTTCGGGACCTTGGAGGGGCTCTTGCGGCTGAGCGGGGAAATCGAGCGCCAGGCGGCCATGATCGGGTATCTGAACGCCTTCCTGCTGCTCGCGATCACCGGTTTCCTGGCGATCCCGCTGATCTTTCTGGTGCGGCGGTAGAGCGGGGGCTGGACAAGACCCTTCGAGACGCGACCGTTCGGCCGCTCTTCAGGGTGAGTGATATTTGACCAGGCGACTCACCCTGAGGAACGCGGTACGCGCATCTCGAAGGGTCTTGTCTGCGCCGGGCCGCGTCCTCAGAATTCGCTGAGACCGCATCCCGGGAGGAACCAGAATGACCGCGACACTCACGGCCCAGGAGGTGGAGCGCTATCACCGCGACGGGTTCCTCTCGCCGCTCAGGGTCATCACGCCCGCGCGCGCGGCGGATCTGCATGCCCGCTACGACGCCTTCCGGGCGCGCGGCGAGGCGGATGGCACGATGGTGCTGCGCAGCAAGCCGCATCTGGTGTTTCCCTGGCTCTACGACCTGATCCGCGACCCGGCGATCACCGGCCCGGTGAGCGCCATCCTCGGTCCCGATCTGCTGGCCTGGGGCAGCAGCTTCTTCGCCAAGCCCGCCGGCGACCCGGGATTCGTCTCCTGGCATCAGGACGCGAACTATTGGGGGCTGGAGCCGCACGAGGTGCTGACCGCCTGGGTCGCGTTCAGCCCGAGCCGGCGCGAGAACGGCTGCATGCGCGTTGTGCCGGGCAGCCAGAGTCAGGCGCTCGACCACCGCGATACCTTCCACAAGGACAATCTCCTGACCCGGGGGCAGGAGATCGCCGTCGACGTGGATGAAGCCGCCGCCGTCGATATCACGCTCGAGCCGGGGGAGATGTCGCTGCATCACGTGGGCCTCGTCCATGGCTCGGACCCCAATACCAGCAGCATTCCCCGCATCGGTTTCGCGATCCGCTATATCGCCAGCCATGTGCGCCAGAACGGCGGACGCACCACCGCGACCCTGGCCCTGGGCGAGGACACGCACGGCCATTTCGATCCCGAGCCCCGGCCGGCGCGGGACTATGACGATGCCGGGCGGGCGTTCCGGGCCGAGGCGCTCGCGCGTCAGCACGCGGTCCTGTTCGCCGGCGCCGAGAAAGGCGCGGCCCGGTCGTCTTAAACCAGTCCCGCCTCAGGCTGCGCGGGCGGCGTCGAGGCAGGCGCTGGCGGCCATGTCGATGATGGCCTCGGCATCGATGCGGTAGGTGCGGTAGAGGTCCGGCAGGTCGCCGGACTGCCCGAAGCTGGCGACGCCGAGCGGATAGACCCGGCGGCCGCTGGCCGAACCGATCCAGCTGAGGCTCGCCGGGTGGCCGTCCTGGACCGTCACCAGGCCGGCGCGCGGCGAGAGGCGCGAGAGCACGGCGTCCAGATGGCAGCGGGCATGGCCGGACCCGTTGGCCGGCTGGCCGACCGAGCGCTGCCAGTCGTGGTACAGCCGGTCCCAGGAGGTGATCGCCAGCACGCCGAGGCCGGGAATCTCGTCCGAAAGCGCGGCATGCGCCTCCATCACCTCCGGCGCGATCGGCCCGCAATAGACCAGCGCGCATTCGGCATTCTCGCCGGGTTCGACCCTCCAATAGGCACCGGCGAGGATGTCGGCCTCGAGCTCGGGAGTCATCTCGCGCTTCGGCTGGTCCAGGGTCCGGGTCGACAGCCTAAGATAGACCGAGCCGCCGTCGTCTTCCTGCATATACTCAAAGCCCCAGCGCATGATCGCCGCCATCTCGTCCACATAGGCGGGCTCGAAGGAGGTGAGGCCGGGCTGGCCGATGCCGATCAGCGGGGTGTTGATCGACTGATGCGCGCCGCCCTCGGGCGCGAGCGTGATGCCTGCCGGGGTCGCCACAAGCATGAATCGGGAATCCTGATAGCAGGCATAATTCAGCGCATCGAGGCCGCGGGCGATGAACGGATCATAGAGCGTGCCGACCGGCAGCAGCCTGGTGCCGAAGACCGGCCCCGACAGGCCCAGCGCCGCCAGCATGGTGAAGAGGTTGCTCTCGGCGATTCCGAGCTCGAAATGCTGGCCGCCGCCGTGACGCAGCCATTTCTGGGCCGAGGCCACCTTCTCGTCGCGGAACACGTCGTTGCGGACATCCAGGCTGAACACCCCGCGCTGGTTCACCCAGGGCCCGAGATTGGTCGAGACCGAGACGTCCGGCGAGGTGGTGACGATGCGGCTGGCCAGCGCCGAGTTCCCGCGCGCGAGCTCGTGCAGCACATTGCCGAAGGCGGCCTGGGTCGCAGCCTTGGCCCGGTAGGTTGGCTGAAGCGTGTCGGGGACCGGCACCTTGGCGGCATCGAAGATCCGCGATCCCGGCTTGTTGAACGGCGCCGCGACCACGAACTTGCGAGCCCGTTCGGCATCGATGCCGATATTGCCGAATTTCGACCATTCCTCGCCGTCCGGTACCCGCATGTCAGCGCGGAAGCGGTTCATTTGCTCCTGGTTCATCAGCCCCGCATGGTTGTCGCGGTGGCCGGCGAGCGGCGTGCCATGGCCCTTGATGGTATAGGCGATGAAGCATTGCGGGGTGTCGTCCTGGACCCCGTGAAAGGCCTCCAGCACCGCCTCCATGTCCTGGCCGGCGAGATTGGTCATCAGCGCATGCAGCGCGATGTCGTCATGATCCTCCAGGATGTCCTTCATACCGCGCACGCCGCGCAGATCGGCCCTGAGATGCTCGCGCCAGGCGCCGGGCTCTCCCGACTGGCCCTTGAAAGTGAGCGCCGAGTAGAGATCGTTCGGGCATTCGTCGATCCAGTTCCGAAGCACGTCGCCGCCGGGCAGGGCGAAGACCCGCTCCAGCTTCTTGCCGTATTTCAGGAGATTGACGTTCCAGCCGACATTGGCGAAGAACTCCCGGATCTTCTGGAACAGCCCGTCCGAGACCACGCCGTCGAGGCTCTGGCGGTTGTAGTCGATGATCCACCAGAGATTGCGGACATCGTATTTCCAGCCCTCCAGCATCGCCTCGTAGACATTGCCCTCGTCGAGCTCGGCATCGCCCATGACGGCGATCATCCGGCCGGGCTTGCGGTCGGTATTGTCGGCGTCCTGCACCAGGTTATGCTGGCGCGTGTAGTCTTGCACCATGGAGGCGAACAAGGTCATCGCGACGCCGAGGCCGACGGAGCCGGTGGAGAAATCGACCTCGTCCGCGTCCTTCATCCGGCTCGGATAGGACTGCACCCCGCCGAGCGCGCGGAACCGCTCAAGCTTGTCCAGCGACTGGCGGTCCATCATGTACTGAATCGCATGGAAGATCGGGCTGGCATGCGGCTTCACCGCGACCCGGTCCTCGGGCCGGAGCGTGTGGAAGTAGAGCGCCGTCATCACGGTGGAAACCGATGCGCAGGACGCCTGATGCCCGCCGACCTTGAGCCCGTCCCGGCTCGGCCGGATATGATTGGCGTTGTGGATCATCCACATGGCGAGCCACAGGACCTTCTTCTCCAGCGCCTGGAGCGTCTCGAGATCCTTGGGGGTGACGATCGGTGATTTCGTGGCGGCTGTGGACATGCTGGCTTCCTGGTGGCGGAGACGGGCCTCACATAGCAGCAATATGGAGCAGGCGAAATTTCCTGTCGATATTGGCGCCAAAAACGCAGGAAGAATCGTTCAGAATTGCGGTTGTCCGTAAAATTTTCGGTTCAACGCCGCCGCACGGGTTGCTTTGTTGCCCTCGCCCGGCGCGGTTCCCGGCGGTCCCCGCTTAATCCGCCTGAGTCAGGATCTCGCGCTGGGTCTTGCCCTTGTATTCGGTGCGGAACCGTCCCCGGCGCTGCAGTTCCGGGACCACCAGGTCGACGAACTCCTCGATTGCGCCCGGCGAATGGCTGGCCGAAAGCATGAAGCCGTCGCCGCCGACCTCGTCGAAGAAGGCCTCCATCTGATCGGCGATGCTCTCCGGAGTGCCGACAAACTGCGGCAGGCTGACGCTCTGGCCGTGGCGGGCGGCGGTCTCGGCGACGGTCATCGGCGTGCCGTCGGGTTTGTGGAAGCGCGTGCGCATCCGGTAAAGCTCCGGCTCCTTGCGCTCGGAGATGATCGCATCGGCCGAAATCTTGGAAAGATCGAAATCCAGATGCGCCGACAGGATTGCCATGCCGCCCTCAAGCGGCACCAGCGCGTTGTGCGCGTCCTGCAGGTCGCGGGCATGGGACTCGCTTTCGCCGATGAAGGGCTGCATGCCGTAGAGGATCTTGCAGGTCTCGGGATCCCGGCCGATATCCGACATCTGCCCCTTGATCGAGGCGAAATAGGCTGCGGCATCGACCGCGCGCGGCTGGATCGCGAAGATTGCGTCGGCATATTTCACCGCGAAGTCCTGGCCCTTGGGCGAGGTTCCGGCCTGCAGGATCGCCGGACCGGTCTGCGGCGAGCGGACCACGTTCAACGGCCCGCGCGACTTGAAGAACCGGCCCTCATGCTCGATCCGGCGCACCTTGTCCGGGTCGGCGAAGATCCCGTTTTCCCGGTCCATCACCACCGCGTCCTCGTCCCACGAGCGCCAGAGCTTCTGGCAAACCTCCATGAACTCGTGGGCTCGGTCGTAGCGGGTGTCGGTCGGCTGGCGCTCGTCGCCGTAATTGGCGGCCTGATTGCTGTTGATCGAGGTGACCACATTCCAGCCCGCCCGGCCCTCGGTCAGATGGTCGAGCGTCGCCCAGAGCCTGGCGGCGTAGAACGGGTGGCTGTGGCTGACCGAGAAGGTCGAGGCGACGCCGATCCGCTCGGTGACCGCCGCCATGAAGGACAGCAGCGGGATCGGGTCATGCTCGGGCGCCTGGGTGGCGTTGCGCAGGGCCGGCCCCATGCTGCCGCCATAGGTGTCGGCGATGTAGTTGAGATCGGCGAAGAAAACCGTATCGAACAGGCCCCGCTCGCAGACCTTGGCAATGTGCTGATAGAGCGCCGGCCGGCTCCAGTCATAGCCAGCGGCGGCGGTCTTGGGATGCCGCCACATGGCGAGGCTGTGATAGGTCGGCCCGTGCACCAGGAACTGGGCCAGATGCATCATGCGCCGCGCCGAAGTGGATTTCCGTTTCTTGGGCGCCATGAACCGCTTCCGCTACGCGTAACCCTGGGCTACCGGTTTAAAAGGACGGCTTCATCCGCAGCCATTTCATCCGGTCGCCGCTTTTTACCGTGATATCGACGACCTTGCCGTCGCGCAGGATCTTCAGCGGTACGTCGACGCCGGACTGGCCCAGCGCCCAGATGAGCTTGAAGAACCGGTCCATCTCCCGAACCGGCGTTTCGGCGACGCCGAGCATCACGTCGCCCTTCAGGATGCCGGCCTGTTCCGCCGGCCCGTCAGCCGCCAGCCGGTTGACCATGAGCACGCCGTTGGCCTCGACTGGATATATGCCAACCCAGGGCCGGACCGCTTCGGTGGAATGCCCGAAGGTCAGCAGATCGGCCAGAATCGGCTTCAGAAGGTCGATCGGCACGAACAGGTTGCCGGGCGGTCCGCCCTTGCCGTCGGTAATGTCGCGGATGATCAGCGAGCCGACGCCGACGAGACTGCCGTCACGGCCGAACAGTGCGGCGCCCTGGAAGGACCGCAGCGGCGGCGTGGTGAAGATCGCGTTTTCGAGCAGATACTCCCAGGCACCGGCGAAAGGCCGCCGGCTGACGACCAGGGCCATGGTGGCGTTGTCGCCGCCGCCGCTGGCCGCCGCCACGACATAGTCCGATTCGCTCAGCGTCGCCGAGGTGCCGATCTTCGCCGGCGTCACCCCGAGCGGCTTGGAGGTTCGGATCAAGCCGAATCCAGTGGCATGGTCATAAGCGACGAACTCGGCGGAGACCACATCGCCCTTCGGATCGATGACGTGAATCTCGCTGGCCTCGAGAATGAGATAGCCGATGGTCAGGACCAGGCCGTCATCGCCGATCACCACGCCGTTGCCGCTGCGTCTGGTGCCCAGTGTCCGGGCGGTCCGCGCGTCGCCGGGAACCGCCGCGATGATGGTTACCTCGGATTGGAGCGGGTCCGTCCGTTCGTTCTGCTGGGCCTGCGCGAGGCCCGCTGTCTGGCTCCAAGTCAACAGAAGGACGAGCCCGATGGCGGCCAGAAGTCGCGGCGCCATGGACAGGGTCCATGCAAGCAAGGCGGATGGACGTCGCATGACATACTCCCGAGCGGGAACCGATACCGGAAGCCTAAGCCCCGGGCGGTCCCAAGCCAAGCGTCCTTGGCGATCAAAATGCCTCGACTAACGCACGTTCCCGCGATTTGTGATAAGATCCGGCGATTCGGACGGACTTCTCAAGGTCACTGCCATGTCCCAGGACTATGTGAGGCTGAAGGCGCGCGAGGCCCTTAGCGCCACCAGCGGCAACCGTCGCGAAGCCGGCCAGTTGCTGCGGGTCTGGTCGGAATCGGATCCGGAACTGAAGAAGGCGCTGGTCGCGCCGTTTCTCGGCAATCTTTGCGCGCTGGCGGTACAGCGCGCCGCCTCGACCAGCAGTCCGCGCCGGCCCCGGGCCGCCGGCCAGGACGATTCGAAGGCGCTGCTGTCGACCATCGGATCGAATCTGGCCCAAACCATGTCCACCACCCGGCAGACCCAGGCGCCGCCGCCGCGCAGCAGCGCGCGCCACCGCCAGGCGGTCGCGACCCTCGCCGCCGCGTTCAAGAAGAAGGATTGAGGCGGGCCTGACGCGCGGTTTCGCCTCCCCTCCCGGCGCGGCGGCGTGTTAGCAATCGCGGATCTGTCCATCTGTCCTGGGTTCCTGCCATGACCGCCGCGTTTCCGCATCTGCTGTCGCCGCTCCGGGTCGGCGCCGTCACGCTTAAGAACCGGGTGCTCATGGGATCCATGCATACCGGGCTCGAGGAAGCGCCGGACGGCTATGCGCGGATGGCTGCCTTCTATGCCGAACGGGCCCGGGGCGGTGTCGCGCTGATGGTTACCGGCGGCATTTCGCCCGACCGTGAAGGCAAGTTCGGCCTCGGCGAGGGAGAGCCGACCTTTCCGGATTGCGCCGAAAAGCACCGTGTCATCACCTCGGCGGTGCACGAGGCGGGCGGTAGGATCCTGCTGCAGCTTCTGCATGCCGGGCGCTATTCCAAGCAGCCGGATCTGGTAGCGCCGTCGGCGATCCGGGCACCGATCAACAGTTACGAGCCGCGCGAGATGTCCGAGGCCGATATCCATCGGACGATCGAGGCATTCGCCGCGGCCACCGCGCTGGCCGGCGAGGTCGGCTATGACGGTGTCGAGCTGATGGGCTCGGAGGGCTATCTGATCAGCGAGTTCCTCTCGTCCATAACCAACCGGCGGACCGATGCGTGGGGCGGGTCCTGGGATAAACGCAAGCGCCTGTTCGTCGAGATCGTCCGGCGGGCGCGGGAGGCGGCGGGGCCGGGCCTGATCCTGATGGCGCGGGTTTCGGTGCTCGATCTGGTCGAAGGCGGCATGACCGGAGAGGAGGCGGTCGATCTCGCCCGGTCCCTGGAAGCGGCGGGTGCCGATATCCTGAATTCCGGCATCGGCTGGCACGAGGCGCGGATCCCGACGATCATGCATTCCGTGCCGCACAACGCCTTCGTCTGGGCGACCAAGAGGATCAAGCAGGCGGTCTCTATACCGGTCATCGCCTCGAACCGGATCAATGCGCCGGAGCGGGCCGAGGCGGTGATCGCCGCCGGCGAGGCCGACATGGTTTCGATGGCCCGGCCGTTCCTCGCCGATGCCGCCTTCGTCGCCAAGGCGGCGGCGGGCAAGACCGATGAGATCAACACCTGCATCGCCTGCAATCAGGCATGCCTCGATAACATCTTCTCGGCGCGGATCGCCACCTGCCTGGTCAATCCCCGGGCCTGCCGCGAGACCGAGCTGCGCATCGGCGCCGCCGCGTCGCCGAGGAAATACGCGGTGGTCGGCGCCGGCCCCGGCGGCCTGGCGGCGGCGGCAACCCTGGCGGAACGCGGTCATGCGGTGACGCTCTTCGAGGCCGAGGATCGCCTGGGGGGCCAGTTCAACATGGCCAAGGCGATTCCCGGCAAGGAGGATTACGGCGAAACCATCCGGTACTTCGCGACCCGGCTGAACCGGCTCGGCGTCGATGTGCGGCTGTCGACGCGGGCCGGCGCCGGGGATCTCGTCGATGCCGGCTTCGAGGCGGTCATTCTGGCGACCGGTGTCACGCCGCGCCTTCCCGAGCTTCCCGGCGCCGATCATCCCAAGGCGATGAGCTATGTGGATGTGCTCTGGCACCGCCGGCCCGTGGGCGCGCGGGTGGCGATCATCGGCGCCGGCGGGATCGGTTTCGACGTCGCCGAGTTCCTGACCCATGGCGACGGGCCGCGCGGGTCTGGCGAGGCCGAGATAACCGGGTTCCTCAAGGAATGGGGCATCGATGCCAGCCTCGCCGAGCCCGGCGGCATAGACGCGGCGGGCCCGGCCATGCGCTCCGCCCGCGCGATCACGCTCTGCCAGCGGTCGGACCAGCGGTTCGGGCGCACCCTCGGCAAGTCGACCGGCTGGGCGATCCGGGCGGCGCTGCAGATGAAGGGGGTCGAGTTCCTCGGCGGCGTCACCTACCGGGCGATCGACGATGCCGGCCTGCACGTCACGATTGGCGGCGAGGACCGGGTGATCCCGGCCGACACGGTGGTGATCTGCGCCGGCCAGGAACCGCTGCGGGACCTCCAGGCCCCGTTGGCGGCGGTCGGCATCCCGGTGCACCTGATCGGCGGTGCCGACGAAGCTGCCGAACTCGACGCCCAGCGGGCCATCGACCAGGCCGTGAGGCTGGCCGCGGAAATGTAAGCCGCCGCCGCGCCTCGTTCCTATTTCTTGTTCGCCGGGTCGGCGGCGACGATCGCGGCCACGTCCTCGGGGCTCTCGTCGATGAGCAGGCCGGCGCGTTCCTGTTGCAGCAGCAGGAAGGCGCGGCTGTCCCGGTGGCCCCAGCCCCGGTTCAAGGCTTCGCGCATCTCTTGCTGGGCCATGTTGATCATGCGCATCGGCACCTCGACATCGCGGCCGAGCTCGCAGGCAAGCGCGATATCCTTGTGGGCGAGGCGGAGAGCAAAATCAGGCGGATCGTAGCTGTTGATCAGGAAATGATCGGCAAGGCTGTCGAAGGTGCGCACCCGGCCGCGTGCGCCCTGGCGGATCGCGTCCCAAAGCGCCAGCGGCTCGACCCCCGCCTTGACGCCGGCGGTAAAGATCTCGGCGATCGCCGCCTGGATGGCGTAGCCAGCGCTGTTATGGACCAGCTTGGAAACCGCGCCGGCGCCGATCGGGCCGATATATTTCACCTGATCGCCCATGGCGTCGAGGCAGGCCCGGTTGGCATCGAAGACCGCCTTGTCGCCGCCGACCCAGATCGCCAGCTTGCCGGATTTGGCGCCCTTCGGCCCGCCGCTGACCGGGGCATCGAGCACATGCGCGCCCTTTTCGGCGAACTCGGCGTGGATACGCCGGATCAGGGTCGGCGAGTTGGTGGAAAGATCGAAGAACACCGCCCCCGGCTTGACCCCGGCGATCAGGCCCGAGGCTCCGTCCAGTGCCACCGCCTCGATCTCCGGCGGGCCGGGCAGGGAGGTCATGATCACATCGCTTTTTTCGGCCAGCGCCTTGGGGCTGTCGGCCCAGGTGGCGCCGGCGTCGAGATGAGTCTGGGCGATCTGCCGGCTGATATCGTGGACCACAAGGTCAAATCCGCCCTTCTGCAGGTTGGTGGCGAAATGCGCGCCCATCGTGCCGAGGCCGATAAATCCGATCTTCATCGTCTTGTCTCCGTGATCACGCCCGAAAATGTTGCAACGTTTTCTGAGCCGTATCCCCGACAAAAGTCAGGGCCCATGCCAAGGAAGTTTGATACCAACGATCGTTCGAAAGCGAGCACTATCCGTCACGCCGAACCGCCTCAGGCTTGGACCCCGATTCCCGCCGGGGATCCGTAGTTGGATCGCGCAAAAGCGGCCGGACTGCGCGTTTCCCTCACTTGAACGCCGGGATGACCTCCTTGGCGAACATCTCCATGGAACGCAGAACCTTGGCCTCCTCCAGATCGCCGAACCAGAAATTGGCGTTGAAGTGGTCGATGCCCATGACCGCCTTGAGCTCCCTGATGCGCTCGATACAGGTTTCCGGCGTGCCCATGACGAAATAGCGTTCCAGCAGATCCCGGTCCGAGGGCTCGTTCTCGAAGGGGACCGCCTGGGCATGGCCTTTCTCAACCCTTTCGAGCCCCCTGGCGCAGGCTGAGGGTCACCCGCATGTTCCAGCGTGCCTGCTCAACCATCGCCGGCAGCTCGGATTCATCGCGGGTGACATAGACCGGGCGCTGGGTGCTGACCCGGATCTGCGCCTTCATCGCGGGATCAGTGACCTGCTCGTCGAAGGCGCGGCGGAAATCGCCGAGGCGCTCGATCGAGACGCCGAAGCCGCCGGAAACCAGGTTGAATCCGCGCTTGGCGATGGCGCCGATGGATTCCGGGCTCTGGCCGACCACCCAGATCGGCGGCCGCGGTTTCTGCACCGGGGTCGGAAAAACCGTGGTCTCCGCGAAGTCGTAACACTTGCCGTGATAACTGAACGGTTTGCCCTTGAAGGCCTCGAGCAGGATCTCGACGGCCTCGTCGAAACGGCCTCGGCTTTCTCCGAGGGAATATCCGAGGCGCTCGAACTCGTAGGTCTGATAGCCGCGGCCGAGGCCGACATCGAGGCGTCCGCCGCTCAACAGGTCGGCGGTAGCGATCTCCTCGGCGACGATCAGCGGATGGTGTAGCGGCAGAACCACGACGGCGGAACCGACGCGGATGCGTTCGGTCTTGGCGGCCAGATGGCTGGCGAACATCAGCGGGCGCGCGAGATACCCGTAGGTCGAGAAATGATGCTCGGCGCACCAGACGCTCTCGAAACCCAGCCTGTCGGCATGTTGGGCAAGGGTGACGCCGCGGCCGTAGATTTCCTCGTTGCTCCGCGCGGACGGCGACTGAAGCAAAAGAAAGGTGCCGAAATCCATCGCGTTCCTCCAACCGTTCACGAGGCATTCGCGTGATGCCCCGTATTTTCAAACCTCAAGGTGAGCCCGGCATGGTGCGACGGGCAACGCGAAAATCGCCGGGCGTCTCAACCATCCGAAATGAGGTCAACGTGTCGCCAGGACCCTCCGCGATCCTGGATCAAGTCCGGGACCGGCACCACTACAGCCCCGCCAGGAAGCCGCGCAATTCGGCATTGACCCGGGCGGCGGCGAGGACCGGCATCATGTGCTGCTGGCGCTCCAGGATGCGCAGGCGCGCATTGGGGATCGCTGCCGCCATCGCCTCGGACATATGCGGCGGCGAGCCCTTGTCGCCGTCGCCGGTCATGACCAGGGCCGGGCACCTGATGGCGCCGAGCCGGCCCGCCGTCTTGTGGTCCTCGGACGTGAACACGCGGTAGGCCTTGGTCTTGGCGGCGGCATCGCCCTCGCGCATCCAGCCGAGGATCTCCTCTATCGCGTCGCCCTGCTCGGCGATCTCGTCGGGCCGGAACCAGCGTTCCCGGGCGGCGCGGACCACGGCTTCGATGCCGTCTTGCTCCAGGGTCGCAAGGCGGATCGCGACGGAAGCCGCTTCCTCGGGCGTGCGGTCATAGACTGCGTTCATCAGGACAAGTCCGCTCAGATCCGCCGAATATTGGATCGCGTAGGCCTGGGCGATCAGGCCGCCCATGGAGAACCCGACGAGGACCGGCCGCTCGCCGGGGCAGGCGGTCCCGATCACCTCGCGCGCCTGATCGACGAAATCCTCGAGCCGGCGCGGACCCGGCTGGTCGGGACAGCGGCCATGGCCCAGCATGTCGAGGCGGACGATCCGGTGATCCCGTGCCAGATCCGCGACCTGCCGGTCCCAGCTTCGATGGTCCATCAGCACGCCGTGCAGGAAGACCAATGTCGGCCGGTCCGCCGCGACGGGGCCGTCGGTCCAATAAGGCGTGCCGGAAGCGGTGGTCTGCATGGGCCGGACTCATCATCGATTGATTGCCAGGAGTGATACTTGATCGCTCGGCGAAGCCCAGCCTAAATTCAAACGCGCGCCGGGCGGAACCCATGACTTTTCATGGTATCGTCTCGCGGGCGATGATACCGGTCGACCGATTTTACATGGCCCGATATGCCGATGGATGCCTCGACGGACCAGGACCTGATCGGACGATGGCAAGGCATGCTGGAACGCGGCGCCTACCGCGATCTGGTCACGGCGGCGGAGCCGGTTCTGGCCTCCCGGCCGGGCTTTGCCGAGGCGTTGTTCGCCAAAGGCTACGCCCACATGAAGCTCGGCGAACTGCCCGAGGCGGCGGCGAGCTTGTGTGAGGTGACGCGGCTTAAGCCCGACCAGCTTTCGGTCTACAAACTGTATTTTCCGATCCTTTGGCAGTTGAACCGCAAGGACGAGCTTCAAGATGCCGTGGAAAGCCTGCTCGGCGCCGATCTCTCCGGTGCCGACGTGGACTTGATGCGCGGCGATTGGCTGCATCGCCTGAACCGTCATGACGAGGCCGTCACGGTGCTGCGGCGCGCGGCGGAGGCGGGACCGGGACGGCCGGAGATCCGGCTTGCCCTGGGTGCATCCGCCCTGGCGGCGGAAGATCCGGACCCCGCGATCCACGCCCTGCGGGCGGCGGTTCTCCTCGATCCCGGTCTGCGCGAGGCCTATCGCCCATTGGGAGAAGCGCTGGAGCGGCGTCTGGACCTGGACGCCGCCGCGCGGATCTACAGCCAAGGTCTCGCCGCCGGTGACACGCGCTGCGCCTTTCCCTTGACCCGGGTCTACAAGGGGCTCAACCGCTTCGAGGATTCCGTTGCCGTCGGACGTCGGGCGGGCATCGACGCGGTGCATTTCAGGTCCGGCGTGACGGTCGGCAGTCTTGACCGCGCCGGAATCGCGGATCTCGACGCCTATGCGTTTCGCGGCGCCGAGGAGACCGCGCCGGCGGAAATCTTCGCCGATTCCGGAACCCGGGAAGTGGCATCCGGCAAGGCGAACAAATGGCATTTCCAGCCGAAATCGATCAGCTTCTTCCCACGCTCTAACCAGGATTTCGCCGATCTTGACCGCCTCGTGCGCGAGCACGTCATCTCCCGCTCGATCCCTGAGGCGCCGATTTTCGGCTCGGATGCCAACATCTTGACCATGGGTTCGTGCTTCGCGGGGCACTTGCGCAAGCGGCTGCTGGCCCGGCGCGGGACCATGGAGCTTATCTCGGTGCCCGAGGGGCTCAACAATACCTTCGCCCTGCGCCAATTCATCGAATGGAGCCTGACCGGAAACATCGACAGCGGCGCCTACTGGTACGATCAGCTCGAGGATGGCGGTATCGACCGGTGGATGCCGCCGGCCGAGCACGCGTTCTATCGGCGGAGCTTCGAGGCTTTCGACGGCTTCGTGATCACCATCGGTCTTGCGGAAGTCTGGCGGGACAAGCAGACCGGCGGGGTCTTCTGGCGCGGTGTGCCGCAGAACATCTTCGATGAGGGATGCCACGCGTTCCAGATCTCATCCGTCGACGAGAATGCCGACAACATGGCCGCGATCGTCGATCTGGTCCGTACCCATTGCGGCGCGAAACCGGTGATTTTCACTCTGTCGCCGGTGCCGCTGATCGCGACCCACCGCACCGACGTGACCTGCATGCTGGCGGACAGTGTTTCCAAATCCATCCTGCGCGTCGCCATCGACCAGGTCATGCGGCGGGGGCTCGAGGATGTCTATTACTGGCCGTCCTTCGAGATCGTGCGCTGGGCGTCGGGACACGCGTCCTACAGCGCCTTCGGCGACGATGACGGGGCGCCCCGCCACGTCAATGACCGCCATGTGGGCACCATCATCGACGCCTTCATCGAGCATTTCTTCGCGCCGCGCGCTGCCGGAGGCTAGCTTTCCTTCTAGAAAACCCGCATTCGCCGGCGGAAGAGTCGGGCGCATGCGCCGCACGCATTGCTGCGATGCAATATATGCGCTGCAACAATCGCGGCGGGACATCAACTATGGCTTGTCGATCATATCCTTGATGGAAAAGCCAAATGTTCAGATCAACCTTCGAGACCTCCGCGTTCGTCACCGGCAGCCTGATCCTGCTGGGTCTGTTGTCCTACGCCGGTGCGATCACCGCCTAGGCGGCACCACCCTTTAATCCGCCGTCTTTCCCGAGCCGCCGGCTTCCGCCGGCAAGTCCAGGAACTTCGGCAGGTCGTCGGCGATCGGCAGGACCGTTTCGCCGTAGTAAACGTGCACACCGGGCTTGAAGTTTAGGGTCGGCAGCACGCCGGCATAGACGTCGATGAAGCCGCCCTCGGGATGCTCGCTCATCACATGTCCGCCGCATTTGCGGCAGAACTTGCGGTGGCTCTTCTCGGTCTTCTTGAAAGTCGCGAGATCTTCCGCCCCTTGGGTCACCGTCACGTCGGAAGGCCGCCAGAGCGTGAAGGTATTGACCGGTGCCGCCGCCCAGGCGCGGCAATCGCCGCAGTGGCAATAGCCCATGCGCAACGGTTCTCCGCGCACCTCGATGCGCACCGCGCCGCAGAAGCATTGGCCCTTGTGGGTTTGTTGGCTCGAAGACATCTGATTTCCCCTAGATCGACTTGAAGATCTGATTGGCCGTGAATGCGGCATCCATCAGCCGGGTCATGACCGGCGCCGCCAAGGCGCGTTTCGGTTCGGTGACCGGCAGCGGCAGATCCGCCTCCGACCCGCCGGTCAGAAGCTCCGCCATCGCTTTGCCGAACAACGTGCCCGGCGCGATGCCGCGGCCGTTATAGCCGATCGGGGTATAGAGCCCCTCGGCCAGGCGGTGGATGCGCGGGATATGGTCCGGCGTCATGGCGATCCGGCCATGCCAGGCCTTCTCGAACCGGACCTCGCCGAGATCCGGGAACAGCCGGGCGAGACGGCGCGCGGCCCAGCGCTTGGAGAGCCCGTTCTCGCCGCCGAAGATCCGTCCCATGGAGCCGATGATCAGCCGTCCGAAAGCGTCCCGGCGCAGCGAGAACATGATCGGCGCGGTATCCCACAGCCCTTGGCCTTCCTTCAGGACATGGCTTACCCGCTCTCCCATCGGCTCGCTCGCGAGCTGGAAGTAGTGGATGATGGTGAAGGTGTCCTTGAGGCCCGGCCAAAGCTCGTCCGTATAGGCGTTGGTGCCGAAGATCACGGTCTTCGCCGCGACCTCTCCCCGCGTGGTTTCGAGCCGCCATCCGCCGTTCTCCCGGTGCAGCTTGGTGACCCTGACACCCGTATGCAGCTTGGCGCCGGCGCCCGTCGCCGCCCGGGCAAGACCCCGGACATAGCCCATCGGGTTGATCGTCCCGGCCCGGTGATCCAGCAAGCCGCCGTGGAAAACATCGGTCCCGATCTTCTCCGCCGCCTGGGCGCGATCGAGGAGATCCACCGGTGCGCCGAGCCGCTGCCACTCCTGCCAGCGCCGGCGCAGATCCTCGAACCCCTTGGGGGCATGGGCGGCGTGGATGGTGCCCTGCCGCGTCGCTTCGCAGCGGATCTGATGCTTCTCGATCAGCGAGAAAACATATTCCGGCCCGTCGCTCAGCACCCGGACAAGCCGCGCGCCGCGTTCCTCGCCCATCTGCTTGCGCACGTCCTGGGGTGGCAGCCAGACCCCGGCGTTCAACAACCCCGCATTGCGGCCGGAACCGCCATGACCGATGGTCTCCGCCTCCAGCACATGCGCCTCAATCCCCTTCTCGGCGAGATGCAGCGCCGTTGAAAGCCCGGTAAAGCCACCCCCGACGATCGCCACCTCGGCCTGGAGATCGCCGGTCATCGGACTGTCGACCGGTTTTTCCTCGGCCGAAATGTCCCAGAGCGAGATCGCGGCTTTCCTGTCGGTGGTCATGGTCTGGCGTGCCCCTCGGTGACGGGTGCGGGGACTGTATCAAATCGCGACGATTATGCGGAGAGGGCATTGCTGAATCACGCGGCTGCGAGGACCCTTCGAGACACACGCTGCCGCGTGTTCCTCCGGGTGAGTCAGTTTTTCCGCGCTCGCTTTGAGGAGAGGCCGCCAGGCCTCGTCTCGAAGGGTCCTGTCCGCAACCACTTCTCTTACCGCCCTCGCACCAGATCCGCGCCCTTTTCGGCGATGGCCAGGGTCCCGGCATAGGTGTTGGCCGAGGGGAGCATCGGCATGATCGAGGCGTCTATGACGCGCAGGCCCTCCAGCCCGTGGACCTTGAGGCTGTCGTCGACCACAGCCATCTTGTCGTCGGCCGGTCCCATCTTGGCGGTGCCGCAGAGGTGATAGCCGGTATTGCCGCGCCGCCGCGCGAAATCCAGCAGTTCGTCGTCGCTCTGGGCCTCGGCGCCGGGCAGGGTCTCGCTATGGAAATAGCGCGCGAGTTCCGGGCTGTTCAGGAGCTTGCGGGCCAGGCGCAGTCCGGCCAAGGTGATCCGCCGGTCGGTCTCGGCGGCGAGGTAGTTCGGCTGGATGATTGGCGGTGCCGCCGGGTCGCGCGAGGCGGCGCGGACGTATCCGGTGCTTTCGGGCCGGGGCTGGGCGGCGCCGCAGGTCATGCCGGGATAATCGTCCAGCACATAGGTCTTGCCGTCCTGATAGCTGCCGGGAGTGAAAAGGATGCGCAGGTCGCTGTCCTCCACATCCGGGTGCGACTTGCCGTGCACGAAGGCGATGGTCGGGCACATGGCGAGCACGCTGGGGCGCCCGGCGAGCCATTTGACGACCTCGAGCGGCAGCCGGGGCCAGGTCGCATACTCGTTGATGGTCAGCGCGTCCTTGGCCCGCGCCACCATGCGTACGGAGTAATGATCGCGCAGATTCTCGCCCACTCCGTCGAGGGCATGGCGCACCGGGATGCCGAGTTCGCCCAGCAGCGCCGCCGGGCCGATGCCGGAGAGCTGCAGAAGTTTCGGGGAGTTCGCGGCCCCGGCCGAGAGGATCACCTCGCGCCGAGCCTGGACCACCCACTCTATCCCATCGCCGTCGAGATATCGAACGCCGGTGGCGCGCCTGCCCTCCAGCATGATCTCGACGACCTGGGCCCGGGTGCGCAGGTCGACCGTCTTGCGGGCGAGGGCCGGGCGCAGGAAGGCATCGGCGGCGCTGACCCGCTTGCCGTTATGGATATAGCGCTGGAAGTAGCCCGCGCCGAACTGGCGGCCAGAATTGTAGTCCGTCGCGCGGGGGATGCCGGCGGCCTCGGCAGCGGCGAGAAAGGCCTCGGCGACCGGGTTGATCCAGTCCATGTCGGTGATCGGCATCTCGCCGTCGCGGCCCCGGACCGCATCGTCGCCCGGACCGATCCGGCGTTCCGAGCGCTTGAAATAAGGCAACAAATCCTCGAAGCCCCAGCCCCGGTTGCCCATCTGCGCCCAGGTGTCGAAATCCGCTTTCTGGCCCCGGTTGTAGACCATGCCGTTGATCGAGCTCGCCCCGCCGCCGACCCGGCCTTGCGGAATTGCAAGACCGCGCCCGCCGAGGGACTCCGACGGCTGGGTCTGGAACGGCCAGACGAAGCGGTCGCCGTAGAGGGTCTTTACGAAACCGGCGGGGATCCTGATATAGGGATGCCGGTCCGGCCCGCCCGCCTCCAGCACGCAGACCGTGGCGCCGCCGTCTTCGCTCAGCCGGTTGGTCAGCACGCATCCCGCCGCCCCGGCGCCGATCACGATATAGTCGAAGCTGTCCATGGCCCGGTGGCCCCACGCGGCGGTTCAACACGGCGAAAGTGTAGCGCCGAGGCGGCAGGCCTCAAACCAGGGGGGTGATGATTGTACCTTTTTCGGCCTCCTAAATGGCCGTCCACCCGGCATTTTCCGTCGCCCTGGCGAAAGGCAGGGCCTGGCGTGGCTGACACCGCGTGACGGTCCGACCGCCCGAGGGAAACACGATCAACCAAGCGGACAATATCGGTACATGGCCCTGCTTTTCGCCAAGGCGACGGAATCGAGAGGCGCGTCGCAACACATCACCCATTCCGGTATGGAAGCAGTGTCGTGCAAAGCGGGCTGGTCTCTGGCGTTGATTTCCTGGTTCCCGGATTCCACTTTCTGGCCGGACATTTACGCAACTTTCGCGCCTTCAGCATTGGAGCCCGCGCCATGAGCACCGAAACCGAATACACCCCGCCCAAGGTCTGGACCTGGGACACGGAAAAAGACACCACCAGCCGCTTCGCCAACATCAACCGGCCGATCGCCGGGCCGACCCATGAGAAGGAGCTCCCGGTCGGCAAGCATCCGATGCAGCTCTATTCCCTCGGTACGCCGAACGGTGTGAAGGTGACGGTGATGCTGGAGGAACTGCTGGCCAAGGGGCATTCGGGTGCCGAATACGATGCCTGGCTGATCCGGATCGGCGAGGGCAACCAGTTCGGCAGCGGCTTTGTCGGCGTCAATCCGAACTCCAAGATCCCGGCCCTGATGGACCATTCCACCAATCCGCCGACGCGAGTGTTCGAGTCCGGCTCGATCCTGTTCTATCTCGCCGAGAAGTTCGGTGAGTTCCTGCCGACCGACCACGCCAAGCGGACCGAGTGCATGAACTGGCTGTTCTGGCAGATGGGCAGCGCACCCTATCTCGGCGGCGGCTTCGGGCATTTCTACGCCTACGCCCCGGTGAAGATCGAATACGCCATCAATCGCTTCGCTATGGAAACCAAGCGCCAGCTCGACGTGCTGGACCGGCATCTGGCGGACAACCGGTTCATGGCCGGCGAAGACTACACCATCGCCGACATGGCGATCTGGCCCTGGTACGGGAATCTGACGACCGGTGCCATGTACGGTGAATCCGCGACCTTCCTTGAGACCCACACCTACAAGAACCTCTTGCGCTGGCGTGACGAGATCGCCGCCCGCCCGGCGGTCAAGCGCGGCCGTATGGTCAACCGGGTCATGGGCGAGCCGTCGGAACAGCTCCACGAACGCCATGACGCGAGCGATTTCGACACCAAGACCCAGGACAAGATCGCGGCGGCGGAGTGAGGGGCTGTTTCCGGGAGGGGTGGAGAAGAGTACGTCTCCGTCGCTCTCGCGCCGGCGAGGTCCCCGCCTTCGCGGGGACGACGACGAAACTCACACCGATTTTCGGCGTTTCGGTCAATTCATAACAATGCCACCAACCATGTCGTCGTCCCAGCGAAAGCTGGCGCTTCGGGCAACCGGCGTTTGAGCCCATGTTTTCACAGGGGCGACGGCTTAGTTTGCCCCCAAGATGCTCGGATGACTGTGCCCGGGCGCGGTGGCGATGAAGGTTGCCCTGGCCTTAAATGGCTCCGTTCACAGCGCTGAGTGGATTTCGCCTACTCACCCCACGTCCAGCGACGCCACCTCGGCCAGGGTGACGGGTTTGGCCGGCGGGCGGATGCGGAAGCTGCCCACTTCGTCCGGCACGCTGCCGGATTGCGCCGCCATCACCTCGGTGACGCTATTAGCGCACATCCGGCCCTGGCAGGGTCCCATGCCGCAGCGCAGGAAGGCCTTGGCCTGGTTCGGGCCGGAACAGCCGTGGGCCATCGCCTCGCGCAGCCGGCCGGCGGTCACCTCCTCGCAGCGGCACAGCACCACATCGTCCGCCACCTGGCCGATCCAGTCCGGCGCCGGATAATAGCGGTCGAGGAATCCTCGAATGGCGCCATCGACGAAGCGGCGCAGGCGCTGCTCCTCGGCGACCAGATCGCGGGCGCTGTCCGCCAGCAGGCCGAGACGCCTTGCGATGGCGAGCCCGGTGATCCGGCCGCTGCGCTCCGCCGCCAGAGCACCGGCAATGCCGCCGCCGTCGCCGGCGACGTAGATCCCGGGCTCCGAGGTCTCGCCCCATTGGTCGGTGACGGGGTGGAAACAGCGCTGGACATCGTCCCATCGATGCTCTGCGTTGACCAGACGGCTGAGCTGGGTGTTCGGGATCACGCCTTCATGCAGGGCGACAACATCGGCGTCGAGGTGGTAATCCACGCCCGCCGAGGTGAAGGACAGGCTGGAGAGTCTGCCCTCGCCATGGGCCGCCAGATGGCTGGCGCCGGCATGGATCGGCACGCCGGATCGCAGCACGGTTCTCCTCAGTTTCAGCCCCTTCAACAGGGTCTCGCCGCCGATCAGCGCCTGGGGCAGGTGGAAGAAGGCACGGGCAAGCCCGCCCGGCGGCGTGGTATCGACGATCGCCGCGATCGCCACATGGGCGGCGATCAACTGGGCCGCGAGCTGCAGCATCAGCGGGCCCGACCCGGCGAGCACCAGCCGGCCGGACGGATAGATTCCCGAGGATTTCAGCGCCGACTGCACCGCGCCGACGGTCATCACGCCGGGCAGGGTCCAGCCGGGGATTGGCACCGGCCGTTCCAGTGCGCCGGTGGCGATCACCACATGCCGCGCCGACAAAGTCTCGGCGACACCGCTGCGGCTCAACACCACGTCCCGGCGCCCGCCCTTGGAGCGCGCGCCGATATGCCAGACCGTGGCGCCCGGACGGTAGTCGGTGCGCACCGCGCGAAAGGCGCCGGCGACCTTGGCGCCATGGGCATAGGCCTCGCCGAGAAAACTGAGATCCGCCGGGCGCCGGCGCTCGACGGATTCGACGGCCCGGTAGATCTGGCCGCCCGGCTCGGACTGCTCGTCCAGCACCGCGACAGAGGCCCCGGCCCCGGCGGCGGCGGAAGCGGCGGCCATGCCGGCCGGGCCGGTCCCGATGACGACGACGTCGATTTCCGTGCTCATCGCCCGTCTCCCTCGACCGCGGCGCCGACATCCCGGGCGGCCGGCTGGCGGCGCACGTCCATGCCGGCGCGGACCGGCGCCAGGCAGGCCTGCTGGTGGCCGGCGCCGTCGATCTCGACCAGGCATTCAAAGCACACGCCCATCATGCAGTAGGGGCCTCGCGCCGCGCCGGATACCGGAGCGTCCTTCAGGCTGTCGACGCCCGCCGCCAGCAGGGCCGCGGCGACGCTGTCGCCTTCCCGGGCCTCGATCTCGCGCCCCTCGAAGCGGAAGGAGACCGTCTTGCGCATCGGGTCACTCAGTCTTTGGAACATCGAACCTCCGGGGTGAGAAAGCGGCGAAATGGGCATTGAAGCCCGGCTCCAGCAGCTTCGGCGCCAAAGCCATGGCATGGGCGGCGGCCAGGGTTACGCCGCTGTGGCAGCTTATGGAATAGGCGCCGGGATGCTCATCGGATTCCTGATACACCGGGAAGCCGTCCGGCGACATGATGCGCAGCGCGCTCCAGCTCCGGATCATCCGCAGTCCCTTCAGCGCCGGGATCTTGCGCACCGCGTTGCTGGCGATCTTCTGGATCATCGCCGGATTGAAGCCGGTATCGAAACCGACGGATTCCTTGGTCGCGCCCAGCATCACCGTGCCTTCGTCGGTCTGCCGCACCTGCCCCAGCACATGGTTGAACAGCGGGCGGGTGCGCTCGGTGACGATGATGTGGCCGCGCTCGGGGCCGACCGGGATGGTAAGGCCGACATCCGCTCCGAGAGCCGCGCTGCCGTTGCCGGCGGCGAGGATCACCTTGGCGGCGCTGAAAGTACCGCGCCGGGTGACGACGCGGAAGCCGCCGCCATCGGTATGGATCCGTTCGACCCGGTGATCGGCGCGGTAGTCGACCCCGCGCTCGGCGGCGATCCGATGCAGGGCGCGCAGGGTCAGAAGCGGGTTGACGATGCCGTCATGCGGACAGAACGAGGCGCCGATCACCTCGGGGCCGACATTCGGCTCCATCGCCCGGACCTCGTCGCCGCTGATCATCCGGCGGTCGTTGTCACCGACGCCGCCCTGATTGTGCATGCGCTTGATCGAGGTCTCATAGGCCTCGTATTCCTCCGGCTCCAGGCACAGCTCCAGGCCACCGGGGCGGTGATGGCCGACATTGATGCCGCTTTCCTCGCCCAGCGCCTGTGCGAACTCCACCCAGAGGTCCGAGGACTGGCGGCTCCATTGCGCATATTCCGCCATGCCGTCGCCCTTGGACTGCACCCAGACCAGGCCGAAATTGCCCCGGCTGGCCCGGAACGCCAGGTCGCCCTCGTCGAGGATGGTGACCGTGGCACCGGCCTTCAGCAGCCCGTGGCTCAGCGCCGAGCCGACCAGGCCGCCGCCGATGATGATGAAGTCGGATGCCATGCCCCCTCCCGGGATCAGAGCGCTTCCAGCGCGGCCTGAACCGCCGCGTCAAAGCCTACTAGGCGGCGCTCCCCAAGATCAATCACCGGGCGCTTCAGCAAGGTGGGAGCCTCGGTCAGCAGCGCCGCCGGCGCGCTATCGAGCCGGGCCTTGTCGGCCTCGGCGAGGCCGCGCCAGGTGGTGCCGCGCCGGTTCACCAGCACCTCGAGACCCAGTTCCGCCGCCCAGGCCTCGACGGTGGCGGCATCCAGCCCGTCCTTGCGGAAATCGTGAAAGCGGTGCGCGATGCCCTTGCCGTCCAGCCATTTCCGCGCCTTGCGGCAGGTATCGCAGTTCGGGATGCCGTAAAGCGTGATCATCGGTTGGGGCTCCTCGCGGCGGGCGTCAGTCACCCCCGTTAATGTCCCGGTCTGCGTTCGGGATCAAGCGTCCTCATCGTCCCCGCACCGAACCGGCGGATTTGACCTTCGCCTGAACCGGGCCTTAAATCCTCGGGAGCACTGTCGCCCGAGAGGACCTGCCCATGGCCATTGCCGAGGACATGACCGCCGATTTCGACGTTGTCGAAGCGGAACTCACCTATATCGTCGACGACGGGCTGCCCTCGATCCGCTATGTGGACTGGCCCGAGGAGGCGTATAACGAGCGGATCGCCACCTACGAGCCGCGCCTTACTCGGATCATGAACGGGCGGGTCACCGGCGGCCCGTTCACTCTATCCGGGCATGGCTTCACGCTCGTGGATCACCATACCAAGGTGCGGAACTTCTACGACGAGGACGAGGTGCGCCGGGTCTATTATCCCGAGACGGCGGCGCTGATCCGGGCCGAAAGCGGCGGCGCGCGGGTTCATGTCTTCGACCACACGATCCGCACGCCGATGCAGGACAAGCACGCCGGGGGCTGGCGCCGGGCGCCGGTGCGCTATGTCCATAACGACTATACCGAGACCTCGGCACCCCAACGGATACGCGACTTTCTACCGGACGAGGCCGAGGATCTGCTCTCCCGCCGCTTCGCCATCATCCAGACCTGGCGCTCCATCGCGCCCCGGGTCGAGTCGGAGCCGCTCGCGCTCTGCGACGGTAAGACCATCCCCGTGACCGGCTTCATCCGCAACCAGCGCCGCTACCGCGACCGCACGGCGGAGACCTATCACATCTGCCACAACCCGGCGCACCGCTGGTACTATTTTCCGCAGATGCGCCGCGACGAGGCCCTGGTCTTCAAGGTCTTCGACACCGACCCCAGCGCGGGTGTGAGGTTCACCGCCCACACGGCCTTCGAGGACCCGACCACGCCGTCAGACGCGGCGCCGAGGGAAAGCATCGAGATGCGGGCGCTGGTGTTTTGGTGAATGATTTTACGCCGTCGTCCCGCGCCTGACGCGGGATCCACGCCTGCGCGGTACAGCGAGATCGATTTTGGGCAAACATATGCGGCGTGTCATCATGCTCCGCTGGCTGTCATTAGACAGCATCGCGGGCGTCGACCCCGTATCAAGTACGGGGCAACGGGCGCTTTCACCCCAATCCCTGCCTCTCCCACCATTCCGCGATCTCCAGCCGGGTCGTGAACCACACCCCGCCTTTCTTCTGCGCGTAGTCGATGAACTCGGCGAGCGCAGAAGCGCGCGCGGCCTGGCCGACGATTCTGGGGTGTAGGCCGATGCTCATCATGCGGGGATGGGTGGCGCCTTCTTCCCAATAGACGTCGAAGGCGCGTTTCAAGAGGCGGAAGAAGTCGTCCGGGCTGCCATAGCCCGGGGCCATGACGAAGCGGGCGTCGTTGTAGGTGAAGCTGTAGGGAACGATCAGGTGGCGCTTGCCATTGACCTGGACGTGGTAGGGCAGGTCGTCGTTATAGGCGTCTGAATCGTAGGTGAAGCCGCCTTCCTCGACCAGCAACTCACGGGTGTTCACCGATGGGCCGTAGCGGCAGTACCAGCCCTTGGGGCGGCGGCCCGTGGTCTCCTCGAAACTCTTGATGGCGGCCAGCATGTGAGCTTTCTCCTCCTCGCGGGAGAGCAGCCACATCTCCTCCCAGCGCCAGCCGTGACTGCACACCTCGTGCGCACTGTCGCGCAGCCATTGGGCGACCTCGGGGTTCCGCTCCACCGCCACGGCGGCGGCAAAGAAGGTGACCGGCACGCCGGCCTTGTCGAACAGCCGTTGCAGGCGCCAGATGCCGGCTCTTGTGCCGTATTCGTAGACTGATTCGATGGCGAGATCCCGGTGCGCCGGATCCATGACATAGGGGATCTCGCCGAGTGCGGCCTCGTTGCGCCCGTCGGCGGCGAGGTGAACTTCCGAGCCTTCCTCGTAATTGACCACCAGGCTCACCGCGACCCGCGCCTCATTCGGCCAGACTACCTTGGGCACCTCGCGGCCATAGCCGACGAAATCGCGCGCCGGACCGGGAACGGGATTTTCGGGCATGCGCATGGGGTGTCCTCCCTGTGCGATCGGATGACGGAGGACTTTATCACCACTCTTGTTCTCCGTCGCCCCTGTGAAAACAGGGGCTTACCCTTCGTTCGCCCTAAGGACCGGCTTTCGCCGGCGCGCCGGGGATTAAGGGCCTTCTTTCGCGAGTTCCTCGGCGGCGGCGCGTACCGCGCCGTAGCGGCTTCGGTCGGCTCCCGGCAGATCGTAGACCTTATCGACGATGCCCGGCAGGGTCGCCAGGACAGTTTTGTCCCGGAAAGCCGGTGCGCGCATCATCAGCTCCACGGCCGCCCGCAGCGCCCGCGCGACGCAGTCCTGTGGGCGGAAGGTCGGATACAGGTTTTCCGCGCGTTTGCCGTCGGTGATATCGGCGCATAGGCAGGACAACAGGTAGCGTATCCTCCCGACCTCGTACTCGGCGACCTCGAAGGCCAGCAGGATGGAGAACAGGCCCGCTGCTGGCTCCTGGGTATATTTCTCGGAGGCGATCAGGGCGAGCAGGCGGGGGCTGACCAACCCCTTGGCACCGTGCCGCTGCAGTAACGCCCGAAGCGTGTCGACTCCCGGCTGCGCTAACAGCGACATCGCCGGGCTCAGGAAGTCCATCTCGTGGGCGTAGCGGCGCTTGCTCCAGTCGGCGCGGCCGGGGTCCCAGTCCCGCTCCGCCTTCCAGGCATGCCAGTCCGGCTCGACATAGCCGTCGACAAGCGGGATCGCCCCGGTGGTGCCGGCGGAATAGTTCTGGTCGAAGCGCAGGGAGTCGAAAGGCGCGAGCGCGCGCGACTGGCCACCAGCATCGTCCAAGGCCCGCTTGAATCCGGCGGCGGAAAGGTGCGGCCGATCCGCTCGTGATAGATACAGGAGGTAAACGGCATAGGGACCTTTGAACGGCATGAGCGAGCGCCGGTCGAAATCGGTGAGTTCGATGAAATGGCAACGCACCTCGAGCTCGGCGCAGAGGCGCGAGAGGCGGCGCAGACTCGGAAGTTCGAAACGGTTCTCGAACACGTCCACTACCGCGATACCGTCCATGGAAGATCCCTTGACGATCATCAGCGTGTCCGGAGGGTTCGGATTGGCCGGGGCGTACAGGCGCCTGATGCGTTGCGCGGCTTTTTCGGCGCTGTCCCGGAACAAATCACAGATCAGCAGATCCGCGCCGACGCTTTCGCCGACCAGGTCCCCGGTCTCATCGGGGCCGTGGACCTTGACGTCGTCGATCACATTGACGGCGCTGGTGTTCCGGTCGAACCGGCGGTGCAACGCATTGAAAGTGTTGTGATAGCTTTCGCTCTTGCAAATGAAGCTGTGATGGTAGGCGGCGCTCTCCGGCGTGGCGGAAACGATCTTAAAGGCTTCGAAAAACGGTGAGTAACGCACGTCGCCGTGAATGATATGGTGCCGGCCCGAGCCGGTTCCGGAGAGGATCTTGACCACCAGGGAGGCGGAGAACAGATAAAGCGATCGGTTGGTCGAAGAGATATCCGCGTCGTCCAGATGCGCCATGATGGACCGGATCTTGCGGAAGACCGCGACTTCGTTCCATTCCAGGGCACCGATGAGAGACTCGGTATCGATGGGCGAGAACGAGAAAATCGCCTCGCTGCCGGAGATGGTGACGTACTTGCCGCATTCCCGCCAAACCAGCCGCGCCGTGCCGGCGCTGTCGTAAGTGCTGTCGGAGGGGCCGGCGTTCTTCTCCATGGGCCGAGGTCAATTCGCGCCGTTGAAAATGGGGTAGCGCGAGACGATCAGACTGTGCCAGCTGATTTTCGTGGGATCATCCAGATCTATGTACCGGTTGTCGTCGTTCTGCACGGTTTTCCGGCTGTATCGCGTCGGCAGATACCAGTGATAGTGCTCGGCATCGGGAAAATAGGCGATGAACTCATCCAGGGTCGGGACCTTGTATCCGAACTCCGGCGCCGAAGAATTGGCATATTCCTCGGTCTTGCCCGTGGTGCTGAGGTTGATCTGAAAATAGGCCGCGATCCGCGAGACCCGCAGCGCCTCGCGCACCGCTCGGCCCTGGTCCACGACGTGATTATGTACACCGTTGGATATGGCGAAATCGAAGGTGCGGTCGGGAAACCGCGAAAGATCGGACGCTTCGCCCTGCACGCTCTGGAAACTCGGATCGCCGAGGAACAGGTCGCGGGCAAACGCGACACAGTTTTCGCTGATATCGAGGCCGACGAACTCAAGCGTCGGGCCGTCCGGTTCGTAGTGCAGCAGTTCCTTCAACAGCGCGTATGTTTCGCCGATGTTGCTGCCGATATCCAGGATGCTGGCGCGGTCCTGGGTCGGGGCGATTGAGCGCAACAGATTGAGAATCACCTGGGTGAAGGAAAACTTCAGGCTGTAGCGGACCGCTTCATGCGCGCCGACCTCAAGAAACCTGAAGTAGTGCCGGGTGCCGTCCGCGGTGACGGCATCGCCGGGAAGGTCATATTGGTGGACCGGGACGCCGTGATGGTCGAGGAAACGGATCGCGTTGAATTGGGACAAGGCAACGAGGTCGCGTCCCGCCCTGGCGATGGTCTCGTGCTCGAGTGTCTTTTCGGCCCGCATCCGAAACGAGGGCCTCACGTTCCAGCTTATCCAAGCTGAACCTTCCCTGAAGCATTTCCAGTCCGGCGCGAGCATAGCCGAAAACGCCTTGACGCGGAAAAAACAGGACCGGAAAACGGCACCCGCCGTCCCCCGGAAACCCTGCTCGCCCGTTTCCGGGACTCGGTCACGTCAAGCGGTCGCCGCTTTCAGATCGTCAAGCTGCTTACGCACGCCGGCCGCCATGCAGGCAATGTCGGAGGTCAACATCACCATATCGAAGCCGCGCTTGACCGCGCCCGCCGCGAATGCCGCGCCGGCGCAGTGCATGACCGCCTTGATGCCGTGTTTGTGCGCGGTGTCGCGGATCTTGTCGCAGGTCGCCATGTGCAGCGGATCGGGATTGTCGCCGCGTGGCTCCAGACCCAGTGCGAGGAGAGATCGGCGGGGCCGATATAGACCGCGTCGAGGCCCGGCGTGGCGCAGATCGCCTCGAGATTGTCGAGGCCTTCCTAGTCTCGATCATCGCCAGGACGATGATCTCGTCATTGGCGTGGCTGACATAGTCGGCGCCGCCGTAATGCAGGGCGCGCAGCGGTCCGACTGAGCGGATGCCGACCGGGGAATAACGGCAGGCGGCGACCGCGCGGGCGGCTTCCTCGGCATTGTTGATCAGCGGCACGATGACCCCGTAGGCGCCGAGATCCAGCGCCTTCATGATGGTTTCCGGCTGGTTCCAGGCGACCCGAACGAACGGGACGGTGTCGGTCTGCGAGACCGCCTGGAGCATGGGCAACAGGTCCTTCAACTCGTTGCTGCCGTGCTGCATGTCTATGCAGAGCGCGTCGAACCCCTGGCGTGCCATAACCTCGGCGGTAAGTCCGTGGGATACGGACAGCCACCCCAAGGTCGCGCATTTTCCGTCACGCCACATCTGTTTGATCTTGTTCGATCGCATGGTCTTTCCTTCGGTGAAGTTCCTGTCCGGGCGGGGCCGCCGGCGCCTGCTTTAGGTCCCGTGCCGATCGTCGGCGGTGTCGCGAGCCTGCCCTTTTACCGGGGCCGGGTCGAGCCCCAATCTTCACGATCCGGCGATATCACCGAGCGGGAATTGCCGGCGATCCGATAGCGGTTATTTGGTGTCGAACCGCCACACGCCGTCCCAGTTCTCCGGCGGCGGTTCCGCAAGGAAGGTGCGGGCGCGCTCCAGATAGATCTCGGTGGGACGGTCGCCGGGCGCCAGTTCCGCCAGCGCCTGAAAGCGCTCGATCGCGCCGGGCCAATCCCGGGCGCGATAGAGGGCCACGGCCTCGGCGAACCGGGCCAGCGCGTCCGGATGCTTGAGCATCGCAGAGGGGCCGTCCGGGCGGATGATCTCGTGGATCACGTCGGGCTGGTCCTTGCCCTTGACCGCGATGAGGTCCAGCTCACGGATCGGCGCGTCGATGGACAGCAGACGCCGCGTCCCGTCGGTCACCAGGATTTCGGCTCCGTAATGCTTGGTGAGGCTTTCGACCCGCGAGGCCAGATTCACCGCGTCGCCGATAACCGTATATTCCATGCGCTTGGGCGAGCCGATATTGCCGACCACCGCGCGTCCGGAATTGACTCCGACGCCCATGCGGATCGGCGGCTGGCCGCGGGCCGCCCGTTCGGTGTTCATCTGATCCAGGCTCCGGAACATGCCGATCGCGGTGCGCACCGCGTCGTCGGCGTCGCCGGGCGCGGGAAACGGGGTCCCGAAGATCGCCATGATCGCGTCGCCGATGAATTTGTCGAGCACGCCTGAATTGGCGAAGATCTCGTCGACCATCCGGGTGAAATAGTCGTTCAGCATATCGACGATGTCGGTCGCCGAGAGTTCCTCGGAGATCGAACTGAAGCTGCGGATGTCCGAGAACAGCACGGAGATTTCCTGATCCGTGCCGCCCAGCGCGTCGAGCCCGCCATCCATGACCTGGTCGACGATGTCCTTGGAGAGATAGCGCGACATCGAGGATTTAAGGCGCTTTTCGTCGCTGAGATCCTCGAAGGACAGCAGCGCGCCGATGATCTTGCCCTCGCCGTCCTGCAGGGCGTCGGTCTTCACATGGGCCGAGACGGTGTCGCCGGCGAGGGTCGTGAACTCGATATCCAACGCGATGTCCGAGCGCCCGGTCTCGATCACCCGGCGCACCGTCGAGACAATCTGGGTCTCGCCCTCGACGAAAAGCTCGCGGATGTCGCGTCCCACCGGATCCTCTCCGCCGGTGAGCAGGCTCATCCCGGCCTGATTGATCTTGAGGATGGTGCCGTCGGTCTCGATGGTGACGATCGCGTCGCTGGCGCTGGCCAGGATGTTCTCGTTGTAGTTCTTGATCTGCAGAACCTCGTCGAAAAGCTGCGCGTTTTCCAACGAGACCGAAACCTGGGCGGTGAACGCGGTCAGGCGCTGGAGATCGCGATGGTTGAACGCGCCGTTCGACTTGTTGACCACCTGGGTGACGCCGACCCGGGCACCGGTCTTGGTCAGGATCGGAATGCAGAGGATGTTCCGCGTCTTGAAATTCGTCGCCTTGTCGACATCCTGGTTGAAGCGCGGATCGGCATAGGCGTCGTCCACCTGCAGGGGCTGTCCGGATTTGAACACCGCGCCGGCGATACCGGCATCGGCGGGAAAGCGGATCTCGCCCTGATCCAGGCCCATGGCGTAGCGCGACCAAAGTTCATTGGTCTTGGCATCGAACAGGAACACGGTGGCGCGTTCGGCCCCCAGCAGGTTCGCCGCCGACTGCATCAGCCGGCCGAGCAGTGCGTCCAGATGGATCTCGCCGCTCAACTCCTTCGTGACCTCGAGCATTTCCAGCTCTGAGCGCAGGCCCTCGATCATCTTGTTGAAGCCGCGATAGAGGTCCATGTACTCGTCGGCGGAGACGATGGTGAGTTCCTGGGAAAAATCGCCGCCCTCGACCTCGTGCATGACCCCGAGCATCTTGGTCACGTGGCTGCCGACCTCGCGCGCCATGATCAGCGCGGCGGCCAGGCCGCCGATCAGGCAGACGAAGGTGATCGAGCCGACGGAAATATAGATGTCGCTATCGATGTTGCCGAAACCACCGGCGGATTCCCCGAGCTTGGTGATGATTGAGGCGGCGAGAAACAGGATCGGCAGGGTTGAGACGAAGACGATCAGCACGATCAGCTCTGGCCGGCGTCTCGGCGAGCCAGCAGGGCGCGCTCGGCGAAGCGGTTGACCATTTCCGGGTCTGCCTCGGCGCCCGGCCCGACCATATGGAAGCCCAGCTCGGCCTGGCCAACGCGCTGCAAGGCCTTGGACGCACGACAGAGGCGATTCCCTGCTACGAGGCGGTGCTGGAAAAACACCCGGACCACGTCGCGGCGCTGAACAATCTTGCCGTTGCCAGGCTTTCCCTCGGCGATGCAGAGGCGGCCGGGGATGCCTGTATCTGGGCGATCACGGCCGCGCCTGACTATGTGCCCGCCCGCAACAATCTGGGTGTCGCCCGTCTCGGCCTGCACGACTATGCCGGAGCGGAAACCGCGTTCCGGAGGGCGCTTTGCCTGAAACCGGGTGACGGCGACGCCATGAAGGGGCTGGGCGATGCCCGCCATGCCGGCACCGATGCCGCCGGCGCCGCGCGGGCTTTCGGGTGCGCCCTTGCGATCCGTCCGGGCCATCCCAGCCTGCTCTATGCCTTGGGAATGGCGCGCCGGGACATCGGAGACCACGCCGGCGCGCTCACGACCTGGCGCGAAACCCTTCTGAAGCAGCCCGCGCACGACCGTGCCCACGCCCAGATCGCCTTGCTGCATCTCGCATCCGGCGATATCGCGGCGGCGGATCAGGCGGTCTTCGAGCAGGTCCGGGCCCTGCGCGCGCCGGACGCACAGCTGGACCAGGACGCCGAAACCTTCCGGCTGACCGGCGCGACCAAGCTGCGCCACGACGCCGAACAATGGCGCCATCTGATCGCCCGAGATCACCTGCCGGAGCGTTTCGCCGGCCTCGCGGATGAGGCGGAGACGATCGCCGATACGCTGAAGGGTGAGGAGGTCACCGACCTCGCGCGCCGCCGGCCACCGGTGTCGCCCGAGTTCCGATCCGCCTTCAACCGGCTGCACTTTCTCGCCCCGGCTCCGGAGATCGCCGGCGGGGCGCTCAACCCGGCGCTGCCCGTCGCCGAGATCCAGCGTGCCTATGCCGAGGACGGCTTGCTGGCGGCGCGGATCGACGATCTGCTCAAGCCCGAGGCCCATGCCGCCCTGCTGCGTTTCTGCCGGGAATCGACGATCTGGTTCCAGACCAAGTTCGCTCGCGAGGTCGGCGGCCGGTTCGCCGAAGGCCTGTGTTGCCCGCTGATCCTCCAGATCGCCGCCGATCTCCAGCGCGCGCTGCCCGGGATTCTGGACGGGCTCATGCTCCGCACCGTTTTCGGCTACATGTATTACCAAGATGGTGAAGGCGGCCATCTGCACGCCGATCAGGGCCTGGTCGGTGATCGCCGAGTCGTGACGCTGAACTATTGGCTGACGCCGGATGAGGCCAATGCGGAAGCCGAGCGCGGCGGCCTCTGGATCTGCGACAAACAGGCTCCGGCGGCCTATTTCCACGCCACCGACGATGCAAGGCGCGCGCAGGTGCTGGAATCCCTGGTCGCCGATCCGGCCACGCGCTGGGACTATGTTCCCTATGCGGGGAACCGGGCGATGCTGTTCCGTGCCGACGTGCTGCACAAGTCGGACCGGATCCGCTTCAAGCCGGGGCTGGAGAACCGCCGGATCAGCCTTACCTTCAATTTCGGTGCGCTGGGATAGACGACGTCGGGCGCAGGCGCTATCCGGCGGTGGCGCGGCCGCGCACCCGCTCGCGATGGAAGATGTAGAGGCCCGAGGCGACGATCACCGAGATGCCGATCCAGGTGACAGCGTCGGGAAAATCCCCGAACAGCCAGAGCCCGTAGGCGGTGGCGCCGACGATCTCCAGGTATTGGAACGGCGCCAGGACGCCCGCTTCCACATGACGGAAAGCCAGGGTGATCATGTAGTGGCCGACGGTGGCGATCACGCCGGACAAGGCCAGCAAGGCCCATTCCGAGCGGCTTGGCCAGACCGGGTCCAGCACCGGGATCTCGAAGCCATGGCCGATCAGCAGCGCCCCGCTCATGAAAACCAGACCGGACAGGCCTGAATTGAACTGGATCACCACCGCGTCCTGGCTCCGCGCGAGCCGGCGGGTGAGCACGATATAGACCGCGAAACAGAGCGCCGCGCCGAGCGGCAGGATCGCCGTCGCGCCGAACAACTCGTAACTCGGACGGACCACAATCAGCGCGCCGGCAAAGCCGACGAAGGCGGCGAGAATCCGCCGCCAGCCGATGCGCTCGCCCAGGAACACCGCCGAGAGCAGGGTGACGATCAAGGGTTCGACGAAGAAGATCGCGATGGCGTCGGCGATCGGCATGTATTTGACCGCCGCGAAGATCAGCACCGTCGTGGCGGCGATCAGGACACCGCGCAGCGCCTGGATCGCGATGTTGGCCGGCGGTGTCCGGCGCCAGGCGGCGGCAACAAAGGGCGCCATGAGCAGAACCTGAAAAACGAACCGCGCCCAGGCGACCTGCCCGGCGGGAACGGTGGCCGAGAGCAGTTTGGCGATGGCATCGATCGCCGGCAGAACCAAGATCGCGATCACCATCAGCGCGACGGCGATCTCGACGCTACGGTCGCGCTTTGGCGTGTTTATGTCATGAGCCGGGTCCATCGCCGGAGTGTGGTGGCGGCCCGCATCCGGAGCAAGCGGAATGGAGAAAGGGTCTCCGCCCGCCGGTCCCGGGCTTGCGTCCAGTGGGGTCGCGGCCTATGCACGGGGTAACATTGAGAAGCATTCGGGAGAGCCATCATGAGCGCGTTGTCCGTCTACCTGTCCGGAGAGATTCACAGCGATTGGCGCCAGCAGATCGAAAACGGCAGCAAGACCAAGGGTTTGTCGATCACCTTCACCGCGCCGGTGACCCATCACGAAAGCAGCGACGATGTGGGGGTCGCGATCCTGGGCGGCGAGGACAAGCCGTTCTGGAAGGATCACAAGGGCGCCAAGATCAACGCCATTCGTACCCGCACCCTGATTGAGCGCGCCGATGTGGTCGTGGTTCGTTTCGGCGACAAATACCGGCAGTGGAACGCGGCCTTCGACGCGGGTTACGCCGCGGCCCTGGGCAAGCCGGTGATCGTGCTGCACGATCCGGCGCTGACCCATGCGCTGAAAGAGGTCGACGCCGCCGCGCTGGCGGTCGCCGAAACGCCGGACCAGGTGGTGGCGATCCTTGCCTATGTCCTGAACGGTGAGCTGAAGGTCGCCTGATCATGGGGCCGGGGAAGGTCAATCTGGATTTCCATGATCTGGATACGTCGAGCGGCTTTACAACCCGTGCGGACAATCCGCTGATCCATGAAAAGGTGTTGGGCAGCACTCTGGACACCGCCGCGCGGACAGGGGTGCGCACCCGGCTGCTTCGCCTTGATGCCGGTTGCCGTACGCCGGAAGCGCACGCCCATCCCTATTGGGAGGAGCTGTACGTGCTGGAGGGAGATATCGTCTCCATAGACGCGGATGGCGAACGGGTGCACCGAGCGCCGGGATATGCCAGCCGGGCTCCCGGCACCATGCATGGCCCGGTCAGGACCGAGACGGGATGCCTGCTGCTGGAGTTTAACTGGTACGGGGATCGATCGGCGTAGCGCGAGGTCAGGCGCTATCGTCGACCTCGGCCCCCGCGCCGCCCCGCGACTGGGCGCTGGCGGGTACCAGAACCCGCGCCGCCGCTTCTTTCACGGTCTTCCAGGCTGGCGCATCGGCAAGGATCCCGTCACGCAGGGAGTGGGCATGGAAACCCGCAAGGCGCTGGCCTTCCTTCGCCGATGGCGGCTTGCCGGCCCGGATCGTCACGTCCGAGGTCTGCCGAGCGGTACGGATGTCCAGGGACAGAACGGCAAGCCCGTTGCCGCATCTGGCGCTGCTTCGGTTGCGGCCGCTGCCCCAGGAAACCGTGAGGCCGGCGCCGGCCGGAGCACGCCGCGCGGCTTCGGCGGCGATCAGCAACGGCGCCGAGCACCGGGCAATGGTTACCGCCGCGCCGCCGAGCGCGAAGTCCACCGCGCCGGGCGCCAGCAATACCGCGCTTGCATCCTCGCTGGTGATGACGACGCCGTCTCGGGTTTCGTCCATGTCCGGCGGCAACCAGGCAACCGTCTCGCCGAAGCGCTCCAGTTCCCGCGCCAGGATGGCAATGCCGCCGAGACCACGCGCCTCCAGCCAGGCGACGTTCTCCGCCGAGTCCTGGTCGATGCCCGCCGGAAGGCCGGTTCCTTCCAACGCCTTGAGGCTGGTCTGCAGCACCTCGGCGAGGGACACATGGCTATCCGCGCCGGCACTCAACTTCCCAGCCCCTCGGCAAGCACCGGGAAGGCCCAGTCATCGGCATCCTCGCCGTCGAGTCCGTCGGCAAGCGGCGCACCCTGGAACATCGCGATCCGGGTCCAGAGATCGGATTTCGGGTCGAACTTGGTGGCGCCGAACATCGACAGCTTGCAGCGCAAAAGGTCGATGGGCCGGCACGCGGCATCGATCAGGTTGTCGCGAAATTCAGCGTAGGGCAGTCCGGCGAGGCTCTGAACCCGGCGCACGGTTTGCCGCCACTCCGGAAAGGCCATCAGAAACTCGGCCACCGTCGCGTCCAACATCCCGGCATACTGATCGGCCAGGGTCTCGCGCAGATGAGAAACGTCCCGCGCGACGGCGATCCGAATCTCCTTCTCCGAACCCGGTTCCTTGAAGCGCCAGCCGAGCCGCGGTTCCTCTTTTTCCGCGGACCGGTACCAGAACCGGGCATTCGCCGCTTCGGCTGCAAAGTCGAAATCCCGCACCCAGGCATAGTGCGTATCGATAAGCGCCAGCAGATCTCCGAGGCTCATCGTCGGCTCCAACCGCATGATCTCATCGGAGCCGGTGCGGGTTTCAAGCTCATCCACCAGAGCCGGATAGAGCTCGATCAGCACGCTGTTGAGCAGTTCCTGAGCCTCCAGATCCACATGGCTCTCAGCCCAGTTCACCAACCCGTCCCAAAGGCCCTCGCGCGGCAGGGATGCCTCGGCCTCGCGGAGGAGAGGAAGCTGGTCGAGAAGGTCGGCGCAGCGCTGCTGCTGCAGCCCATCGGTGGTCGGCCATTGCCGCACGTGATCCGATGCGCGCGACAGCAAGGCGCGGAACCGTTCCACGGTCCCGGCATCGGCTTTGGTTGCCGCGCGGACCCGGGCGAGCGCGGTCTCGCGCGCGGTGATCCAGGCGTCGATCAGCTTGGGGTGGCCCACCAGGAAGGGCGCCATGCCAAGCCCGGTGGCATTGCCAACTCCGAGCGCCCGTTTCAGGGCGTCATCCATCGGCGCGAAGGTACCCGGAGCACGGGCATGGGCGATGTGCTCCACCCAGTCGAGACTGAACTGCCGGACCAGATAGACGCATAGCATCTCGGCCTGAAACGGCAGCTCGAATACACCCGAAAGGCGCAGCTTGCCGAGATCGGCGAGGCCGAACTTGCCGTTGCCGTAGACCGCCGTGGTGCGCACGAGGTAGCCGACATCGAGGATCTTGGCACGGTCCGGCTGACGGCCTCGTGCGAGTGCGTCCGCCACATGCTCGAACAAGCGCACGCTTTTGTTGGCACGGCTGAGGACCAGCTCTTCCGGGGAACAGCGTCCGGCTTCCTGAAGCGGGATGTTCGCGTGCAGCCGTTCGATCTCTCCCGCCATGGGATCCCGCGCCGTGAGCGTGAAAGTCGCGTCCCATTTCTCGGCGATGACCCTGTCGGTCCGGTCCGCAGGGTCCAGGTGATCGGCGAAAGCCACAAACCACAAGGGCGAGGCCGGTGTATCGATCCGGTAGATGGCGGTACCGATGCCGTTCCCGTCCAGCTCGAACAGTGGGCGTGAGATGCGCCAGTTCTCGCGCGCCATGCGCCGGACCAGGGTCCGAGTGAAGCTGATGCGCGTCGGGTGGAACGAACCGACCCGGGCCAGACGCATGACCGTCTCTGGCGGGCGGAGCGGCGCCTCGGGAACCGCCGGCGCCGGGGCTTCGGCGCCGGTCATCCCGCCGGCCCGAAATTTTCCTCGAAGAAGCGCAGCCAGTTGAGGCCCATCACCTTGGCGACATCCTCGGACGAGAATCCATGCTTGACGAGGCCGGCGGCGATATTGCCGAAGTCACGGTTGCCGGTGAACCAGGGAACCGGGTCCGGCCAGCCGGCATCGGCGGCAGTACCCTCGCCGAAATCCAGCGCCTTGCTCCAACGCCCATTGCGCATCCACTCGACCACCTCGTCGCCATGGCCCTGCACCAGGTCGGAGCCGATGGCGATGCGGTCGATGCCCATGAGGTCGGCGGTCTGCGCGATCATCTGGCAGAACTCTTCCAGGGTGCAGGCGGATTTGCCCCTCAGGTGAAACGGATACATCGAGAATCCGAGCATGCCGCCGCTTTCGGCCAGTGCTTTGAGCAAATCGTCGGTCTTGTTGCGCAAGGCCGGATGCCAGGACTTCGGATTGGCATGGGTGACGGTGATCGGCCGCTCCGACAGTTCGATGGCGTGAAAGGTCGAGCGTTCGCCGGAATGCGACATGTCGACGACCATGCCGACCCGGTTCATCTCGCGGATCACCTGCTTGCCGAAGCGGGTGATGCCGGGGTCCTCGGCCTCGTAGCACCCGGTCGCGCAGACGCTCTGGTTGTTGTAGCTGAGCTGCATGAAGCGCACGCCGAGGGTGTGCATGATCTCGACCAGATCGATGTCCTCCTCGATCGGCGAGCAATGCTGAAAGGCGAAGGTGATGGCGGTCTTGTTCTCGGCCTTGGCCCGGCGCACGTCATCGGCGGTCCGCGCCTGCATGATCAGGTCGCCGTTCTGCTCGAACAGGCGGTTCCACTTGCCGATCTCCGACAGGGTCTCGCGCGCGGTCTCCCAATAGACGATGGTGACATTCACGCAGGTCACGCCCCCGTCGCGCATCTCCTTGAAGATCGAGCGGTCCCACTTGGCGTATTGTGCGCCGTCGATGATGAAACCGGAATAGGGCTGGGGCGTGGTCATGGGTGGCCTCGGCGGTTGCGCGCGGGCCGGCTCAGCTCGCGTCGTTCAGACCCCAGTCATAGGCGACATCGGTGATCTTGCCAATCGGAGCGAGGGCGGCCCGGAGTTCGGGCGAGGCGAAATGCACTATGTGCTGGAAAACCGCGTCGTCGGTGCCACCGAAATCACCATAGAACCAGTCATAGATCCGCGATGCCGTGACCTGGCCGCCACTGACGCGCACGCCGCGCGGGCTGTTGATGAAGGTTACCGCGGCCCGGTCAAGGTCGTCGTCCAAGGCGGCGGTATAGGCCTTTCCGGCCAGGTTCGGACATCCGATCGAGGCGCAATTGAGTACGTAGTGAACCCGAGGGTCACGCCAAATCGGCCGGATAATGCGGTGCTCGATATCGTTGAGGCTGATCTCTTCGCCCTCGATGGCGATCAGCTTCGCCTCCCACGGGCCCGATGAAAGAAAGCCTCCGGAAAGCTTGATGTCTCGGATTGAGGCAACCGGGTAATGATCCAGGACTACTTTGATCGTCAAAGCATTGTAGAGATTGATCCAATAGGCCAGCTGCTCATTACGGGCATGCTGGCTGATCGGGATTCTGGAAAGCGTGTCGATATAGGTTTCGAGCGCCTTTCGGTCATCGGAGGTAACCGCAGCGTAGCGCAGGCCCGTGGAGCCATCGGCCAGCATGGCCACGTAACGTCGAAGAAATCCATCCCAGGCGGCATGGTCGATGGTGACTGTACTGGCTGCGTCCTCGGCGGTCCACCGCTCCCAAAGCTCGGCACGGGGCGCGAGAAACCGTTCCAGCGTCGCGAACCCGCCGCACGCGACCAGGACGACGAATGCGCCGACCAATTGGGCCGCGATACGGCCTCGTGAGGAAAGCTGACCTGTCCCGCTGTTCAGGCGGGTCATTCCGCCGGCACGGGGCCTTCGGTGGCCTCGAACGGGGTGCGCGGCCGGGAGCGCAGATCGGCCTTCAGATGCTTGGTGCTGTAGCCGTTGAAAAGATGGCCCAGCAAGCCGCGGTCCAGATCCGAGGAACCGAACACCCAGTCCGCGATTGGGAAGGTGAGGTTCTGTTCACCTCCATCATCAGGCTTTGTGTGGTGCGCGACGATGGCGCCGCAGCGTATTGATGAAGGGCATGTTGCGCACGAAGGCGTTCTCGTCCACGTGGCAGCAGAAATGCATGAACTCGTAGGTCAGGTACATGCCGACGGTGGTGCAGATGAACAGCCAGCCGACGTTCCAGCCGAAGAGATAGCTGAACACCGCCACGCCGGGCAGCGACATCACGTGAAGATCACCAGCGCGTAGGGCGGAAGACGGTGACCCGCCAATCCTCGTGATCCCGAAAACGGACCTCCTGTCGGTGAAGAACTGGTGGTGGTTCAGGTGTGCTGCGTAGATCGCACGCAGGCCGGTCACGTTGATCCGGCGGTGCATGACATGCTTGTGCAGGAACCACCGAAGATGTTGCAGACCACGATGGTCGCCGGGATGATCAGCCACTCGTACCACTGAACATTCGGAGATATGCTGGTGAAGATCCACATGGCGGTGAAGCCGATGGCGAGATCACCGCGATATGGACATAGCCGTTGTACCAGCCGTCAATCTTGGCGCGGTATCCCTTGCGGAATTCGGTTTGCCGCCTCGCTCATCATGGTACGGGTCCCTGTTTCAGGCGCGCCGCGAAGGGCGTCGATCGTGGAGGATTAGCCGATATACTAGCGTTTCCTGCCGGGTCAATCCACGGTGAATCCGCTTCAGCCACAGCGCGGCGGCAGCGGACTTTCTTCTTGAAGATCTCGTCCCCCAGTCGCCCTCCATGGCGGGCATAATCGAGAAGGCACCGGAGTGCCTTTGGACTCGTCGGGCAGGCCGTAGCGCTCGGCAATCCGGCCGAGCATGGCGTGGGAATCCGGTTTGACCTCATAAGTCAGTTTGACGTTCGGCATGGCCATGATGGTCTTCCTGACAGGGGCGTTGCGTCTGATGCGGCAGCGCCCCCAGGGAGAGCTTCTCTTCCATGTCAAAAGTGGACTAGCCGGATCAGCGGTCGAACAGCACTTCCGGCAGCCAAACGCGAGTTCTGGAAAGACCATGATCATACCGAGACAGACGAACTCCAGAAGAATGAACGGCACGACACCGCGATACATGTCACCGAGGCTGATTTCCGGTGGGCTGATGCCGCGAAGATAGAAGATCGCTGGCGCCATCGGCGGGGTGAGATAGCTGGTCTGGATCACCACAAGGAACATGATGCAGAACCACACATCGTCCACGCCCATGCTGCGCAACACGGCAATGGCCACGGGAATGATGATCAGGATGATCGAGATCTGATCCAGCACGAAGCCGGCCAGAACGCGATGAACATCAGGATCAGCATCGTCGACCAGGGGCCGAGATTTGCGGCCTCAAGCAGGTCGCTGACCGCGCTGATGCCGCCCAAGGCCACGAAGACCGCCGGCGAAACATCGTTCCGCCGAGCAGAATGGTCAGGATCATGGCGGTGATCTGCAGGGGTCTTCAGGAACGCTTCCTGCAGGATCGCCATGTTGAAGGCAGTAGATCATGGTCATTACCACCGTGCCGGGATTGCGCCCCATGGCGGCGGCCTGTCGGGGTCGCGGCCGAGCATGATCGGCCCAGAACCGCGAAGATCAGCACGAGCGGCGGAACCAGGGCGGTCGCGGTAACGTAGATTTTCTGGAAGAACGGCGGGGTCGTTCTCGTCCGGCGGCAGAGCCGGTCCGTCCTGCGGCGCACGGGGATACAGCGGCCCACGATGTAGACGATGAGAGCCCCGCCAGGATCAGGCTGGCAACAGCAGTCCGGCAAAAAGGTCGCCGACCGACACGTCCGCCACCGGGCCAAGAATCACGACGACGACGGAGGGTGGGATGATCGTGCCGAGCGAGCCGCTGGCGCAGATCGTGCCGGAGATCAGACCTTTGTCGTAGGCGTAACGCAGCATCACCGGGATCGCCAGCAGACCAACGACCGACTGCGGTGGCGCCGACAACGCCCTGCTGGCGCCGCGAACACGACGCAGAGCAGCACCCGTGCTGACCGCGAGCCCGCCGGGTAGGCGTCTTGTCCAAAGATGGATCGCCCGAACAGCTTCTCGGCGATGCCGAGCGTTCCAGCATCGATCCCATGAAGATGAACAACGGAACTGCCGCCAGCACGTAGGAGGCGACGTCATCGACCTTGGCGAGCAAGCTGGTGAACCAGGTTGAACTCGAAGCGGTAGAGCCCGAAGGCGAATGCGACACCCATCAGGAGAATGCTACCGGGAACCCGATGAAGATGCAGATCATCAACGCCGGGAACATGAGAAGGCCGATACCTAAGGTCATCCCGTGGCCCTCGGTCGCGCCAAAGCCGTATTGGGCGATATCGATACCTGTAAGATCATGATGTTCTTCAGCAATTCCGCGAAGCCCTGCAGCGTCAAGGCGATGAAGCCGATGACCCAGACCGCACGGAACGGCCAGATGATTGGGTTCCACGCCGACTCGCCCGAGACCCTCGTTCGCAACGTAGGCCTCGACCGCATACTCATACAGCCCGAAGGTTACCCAGGCGCAGACAGGGATCATTAGGGAAGATGTAGCCCAGCGTGTTCTCACGTGGCCTTGCCCTTGAGCGACATCTGGTCGAAAGGAAATCAACCCGGATGTGCCCACCGACGCAGACAGTATCCCATGCCGAACATGTAGGTCGTGCCTGCCAGCATGTAGCCGACCTCGTAGTTTGCCCAGAACGTCGGCGCGCTGAAGAAATGGCGCGACATCACCTCGTAAAACTATGGACAGAATAAGCGGCGCCATGATCAGCGCCCCTATCCAGCCTATCGCCATCGAAAAACGTTCGATGATCCGAACAATCGCTACCATCGCGGCCTCATTTCCCTTGCAAGTGGGCTTGCGGCGGTGGGACCGAAGTCGTCACCGCCGGTTTTAATCCTCTGCTGCGGGATTAAACGCCCAACGCTAGACCAGGTGCCGGTACGCATGAACGCGCCGCCAGCCAAAACATCTCACGTTAGGTCAAACCCCCATTCCCTATCCTGCGCTCGGCTTTTCTTTTGCAACTCTTGAAAGCCTCTCCCACCTTTTTAATGGGTAGCGACGGAAGTGTGCCGTTTTCGAGGAGCGTGGGTCAACAGGCGCGTCGGCTGGAGACGGAACCCATCACCAGGACGATGAAATGGCCGTGTCACGCCAGATCGGGTTGCAGAGGGCGCCGCACCGTGATCGCCTCCGTAGTGATTTCCGTGTCGACGCAGAGTGCTTCGACGCCCGCCGCCAGGGCCCGGGTGAGCGCGCCCTCGTAATTCGGATCGATATCGCCGGCAATGCAGAACCGGTCGCAATCCATGCGCTGGACCAGGTAGACCATGACCGCCCGGTCGCCGGCGCGAACCTGGTTCGCCATCTCCTCCAGATGCCGGGCGCCCCGCGCGGTGACCGAGTCCGGAAACTCCGCCGCGCCCGGATTGGGTCCGTCGTCGCGCTTCAGGTGCACATTCTTGATCTCGACCCAGCAGCGACCCCGGTCGGGGTCTTCCAGCAGGATATCGATGCGGGATTTCTCGCCGTACTTCACCTCGCGCCTGAGAGACGCATAGCCGGCCAGCGCCGGGATCCCGCCGGCGGCAATGGCTTCGGCGACGATGGTGTTGGGGTGGCCGGTATTGATGCCGACCAGTCCGCTTGGCGTCTCGATCAGCTCGAAGGTGTAGGCGAGCTTGCGCTTCGGATTGTCGGACCGGGACAGCCAGACCCGTGATCCCGGGTCCTGCAACCCGGTCATCGCGCCGGGGTTCGGACAATGCGCGGTGATCTCCTCGCCGCTATCGAGACGCACGTCCGCGAGAAAGCGCTTGTAGCGCTTGATCAGCCGTCCGGAGTGAAGCGGGGGCAGTTGCATGGCCGGGTCCGATGGGCGATGGTTCCGCCCTGTTCTACCCCGCCGAACCATGCGAAGAAACCGCTCATGCCAAACGAGACATCTGCTTCGATGGCCGGTGACGCGATCGTCACCGCCGCCTTCATCATCATCGGCGACGAGATCCTGTCCGGCCGCACCAAGGACGCCAATCTCGGCTTCATCGCCGACGAACTTGTCGAGGCCGGGATCCGTCTGAAGGAAGTCCGGGTGGTGAGCGACGACGAGGACGAGATCATCGCCTCGGTCCGGGCGCTGAGCGAGAAATACAATTACGTCTTCACATCGGGCGGGATCGGGCCGACCCACGACGACATCACCTGCGATTCCGTCGCCAAGGCCTTCAATCTCGGGGTCTCGCACCATCCCGACGCGGTGAAAAGGATGCGCGCCCATGCCGGCAATGTCGGCGTGGATCTGAACGAGGCGCGCATGCGCATGGCCCGCACCCCCGACGGCGCCAGCCTGATCCTGAACCCGGTCTCCGCCGCGCCCGGCTTCACGGTCGGCAATGTCCATGTGATGGCCGGCGTGCCGCGGATCTTCCAGGCCATGGTCAAGGAACTGCTGCCGACCCTGCAGGGCGGCGCGAAAGTGCTCTCCCTCGCCATCTCCTCCAATCTCGGCGAGGGGAAGGTGGCGACGGGCCTGGGCGAGATCCAGGCCCGCTATCCCGATATCGCCATCGGCAGCTATCCGTATTTCCGGGCCGGCAATTACGGCACCACACTGGTGCTGCGCGGCACCGACATGGCGGTTCTGCAACGCGCCGGCGAGGAGGTCCGCCAGTTGATCCGCGACGAGGGCGGGCAGCCGACGGATGTGGAGGGCGGGTGAATGCCCGTCACCATCGAGCGCCGGCCCTCCGGTACCGGCGAGATCGTCACCGTCGTTCATGACCGCCAGGCGAAGCTGAATTCTCTCGACAGTGCCGGTATAGGCGCGCTTGCCGACGTGTTCGAGACTCTCGCCGGGGACAAGGACATGCGGGCTGTGGTGCTGACCGGCGCCGGGCCGAAATCCTTCGTCGGCGGCGCCGATGTGAACGAGCTGAACAGCCTCGATCCCGATACTGGCCGCGCCTTCATCAGCGCGCTGCACGATCTGTTCGTGCTGATCCGCAAACTGCCGGTACCGGTGATCGCGCGCGTCAACGGCTATTGCCTCGGCGCCGGGATGGAGATGGCGGCGGCCTGCGATTTGCGCGTTGCGTCCGACAACGCGGTCTTCGGCATGCCCGAGGTCCGGGTCGGCATCCCCTCGGTGATCGAGGCGGCGATGCTGCCCCGGCTTGTGGGCTGGGGCCGCGCCAATTATCTGGTGCTGACGGCCGAGAACATCGACGCCGCCACGGCCTATGACTGGGGATTCCTGGAGAGCGTGGTGCCGCCGGCGAAGCTGGACGCCGAGACCGCCCGGATCGCCGACGCCATTGCGGCCGCCGGCCCGTTCGCGGTCCGCAGCCAGAAGGCCCTGGTCCGCGAGTGGGAGCGCCTGCCGCTCGACGACGCGATCCGTGCCGGCATCACCTCCCTCTCCGACGCCTTCAGGACCGACGAGCCGCAACGCATGATGAAGCCGTTCTTAGAGCGCAAGCGGTGACGCTTTTTGTGACTGGACCCTTCGAGACGGGCGCAATAACACACTCTTCAGGGTGAGCCTTGCACGACTTTGCGCCTCACCCTGAGGAGAGGCCGTCAGGCCTCGTCTCGACGGGGCCTGTTACCGCGAGATCGAAGATCCCCTCACCCCAGCATCTTGTCGCCATAGGCAAAGACCGACGGTAGGCCGCCGGTGTGGATCCACAGGACCCGAGCGCCGTCCTTGAAGGTTCCGGCCCGGGAGAGTCCGATGGCTCCGGCGAGCGACTTGGCGCTATAGACCGGGTCGACGACGATGCCCTCCATACGGCCGGCGAGCCGGATCGCCTCGTGGGTGCTCTCGACCGGACGGCCATAGGCAAGCCCAAGCCAATCGTCATGGCAATGAACCTCGCCGTCATCGACCATATGGCCGCATCCCACCAATTCCTCGGCAAGGCGGACGATGCCGCGCACCCGCTCGGTCTGCTGCGCAGCGTCGCGGCGCACGCAGATGCCGTGCACGGGAACGGCCGAGCCGAGCAGGCGCAGGCCCAGCAACATGCCGACATGGGTCGCCGCGCTGCCGCTGGCCAGCACGATGGCGTCGATCGCCGGTTCCCCCGCCTCGATCTGGTCGAGAATCTCGGCGGCGCAGCGCACATAGCCGAGCGCACCCAGCGGCTTGGTATCGGCGGACAGCTTGAGCTGATGCGGGGTCTTGCCCTGGTTGCGGTAGGTACTGGCGATCTGGGCCAGATTGCCGTCCGCCGCCGCTTCGTCCTCTCCCAGATGGAAAGTTGATGTCGCCGCCCCGAACAGCCGGTCCAGCAGCACGTTGCCGCTCTCGTGATAGCCCGAATCCATGCCGGTAACCCGGTCCTCGAACTGCAGATGGCATTCCATGCCGAGCTTGGCAGCGGCGGCGGCGGCGGTGCGCATGTAGTTCGACTGTACCGCGCCGGTGACCAGGATCATGTCGGCCCCGGCGGCGACGGCGGCACCCATGGAATACTCGAGCTGACGCGCCTTGTTGCCGCCTGCGGCGAAGCCGGTCATGTCGTCGCGCTTGGCCAGCAGGGTGACACCGGCGCCGACGGCCTCGGACAGCCGGGGCATCACCTCGATTGGGGTCGGCACATGGGCAAGGGTAACCCGTGGCAGGTGGTCGAGGTGACTATCCAATTCCCTGGTCTTGCTCATGCCGGCCCCTCCGAGTGCCCATTTCCCACATCTGCGGATAAGAGCTTAGATCGGGAAACTCCGCGCCCGGTTTTTCCGTCGCCCTGGCGAAAGGCAGGGCCATGTTCCGAACGTGGCGCCGGCTCTATCGACTTGGCAACGGATAACTTTCGGATCGGGCGGACGCACTTGGTGCAAGGCCCTGCCTTTCGCCAGGGTGACGTCTACTTTTCAGCCTGGACGTGTGAACATGCGCATCCACTTGCACCTATCGCAACTCTATTCCATGGCCTCCAGCTCGTCGATGAAGCCCTCGATCACCGACAGTCCCTTGTTCCAGAAGGCCGGGTCGCCGGCGTCGAGGCCGAACGGGGCCAGCAGTTCCTTGTGCCGCTTGGTGCCCCCCGCCGACAGCATCTCCAGATACTTTTCGGCGAACCCGCGCTCGGCATCCTGATAAACCGCGTAGAGCGAGTTCACCAGGCAGTCCCCGAAGGCATAGGCGTAGACATAGAAGGGCGAGTGGATGAAATGCGGATGTAGGTCCAGAACACCCGGTAATCGTCATCGAACCGGATCGCCGGGCCGAGGCTGTTGCCCTGCACGCCCATCCAGATGTCGCCGATCGCATCGGGTGTCAGCTCGCCCTTGCGGCGCTGGTCATGCACCCGGGTCTCGAACTGGTGAAAGGCGATCTGGCGGACCACGGTGTTGATCATGTCCTCGACCTTCGAGGCCAGCATCACCCGGCGACGCTTCTGGTCTGTTCTCGCCGCCAGCATTGAGCGGAAAGTCAGCATTTCGCCAAACACCGAGGCGGTCTCGGCGAGGGTCAGCGGGGTGTCGGCCTGAAGATATCCCTGGTCCGCCGAGAGCACCTGATGCACCCCGTGGCCGAGTTCATGGGCCAAGGTCATCACGTCGCGGGTCTTGCCCTGGTAGTTCATCAGGATATAGGGGTGCACCGAAGGCACCGTCGAATGCGAGAAGGCGCCGGACGACTTCCCCGGCCGCACCGGCGCGTCGATCCAATTCTTCGTGAAGAACCGCGCGCCGATTTCCGCGAGCTTGGGCGAGAAGGCGCCATAGGCCTCCAGCACCGTGTCCCTGGCCTGATCCCAACGAATCACCGTGTCGTCATCGTCCGGAAGCGGCGCGTTGCGGTCCCAGAAATCCAGTGCCTCGACACCGAACCACTTCGCCTTGAGCGCGTAGTACCGGTGCGAGATCCGTGAATAGCGCGAGGTCACCGCCTCGACCAGCGCGTCGACCACCTCGTCCTCGACCTGATTGATCCGGTTGCGGGCCGAAATCGGCCGCGGGTAGTGACGCCACTTGTCCTCGACCTCCTTGTCCTTGGCGATCGTGTTGGTGATCAGCGCGAAAAGCTTCTTGTTGGCGCCGAGCACCCTGGCGAGCGAGCGGGCCGCCGCCTCCCGCACCTTCGGGTCCTTGTGGGAGAGACGGTCGAGCACCTCCGCCGAGGTCAGCTCCTTGCCGTCCTGCTCGAATCTGAGGCCGGCCATGGTCTCGTCGAACAGCCGGGTCCAGGCGCCGCGTCCGGCGACGCTTTTCTCGTGCAGCATCTCTTCAAGCTCGTCCGAGAGCTGGTGAGGGCGGAAGACGCGCACGTCCCGCAGCCACGGCTGATAGCGCGCCAGCTCGGGGGCTTTCAGCTTGCGCTCCAGATCCACATCCCCGATGCGGTTGATCTCGAGCTCGAAGAACAAGGTGTCGCTGCCAATGGCGGTGGTGCGCTCCAGCATGGTCTGGGCGAACTTGCCGTTCTCGGCACTGGACATGTCGCCGGCATAGATCAGCTGGGCATAGGATGAGATACGGCCGGTGATTTCGAACATCCGCTCGTATTCCGCGATCGCGGCGCCAAGCTCCACCCCGGTGAGGTCCGCGACCTTGCCGGCGTAGCGTGCCTTGAAGTCCTTGGCGTCCCGGGCCGTCGCATCCAGGTCGTCGGCCAGCGCCTTCGACTCGGTCCCGGGATACAGGTCGGCGAGATTCCATTCCGGGAGCGCGCCAAGATCGGTTTCGGGACTGGATTGTGCCGCTTCGGCCATGATTGTATCCATCGGATGGTGATAACGTGCCGCGGGCCGGCACGCGTTGGAGCTTGGGTTCCGCGTGTATATGGGCAGGCACTGGGGGTGAGCAATGGACTATAAGACAATCCGCAATCTCGCGACGATGTTCTTCGACCAGGCCGACCGGCTCGGGGGCGAACCATTTCTTTGGGAGAAGCTGTCCGGTACCTGGAAATCGCGCAGCTATCTGGAAACCGCGTCCCAGGTCAGCCGGCTGGCGCGCGGCCTGCGGTCGCTCGGCGTTGCAAAGGGCGACCGTGTGGTCATCGTTTCGGAGAACCGGCCGGACTGGGTCGTCGCGGATCTGGCTATCGGTTCGCTCGGCGCGATCAGCGTGCCCGCCTACACCACCAACACCACCGATGATCATCTCTATATCCTGGACCACTCGGAAGCCAAGCTTGCCATTGTCTCGACCGAGCGCCTGGCGCGCCGGGTGCTTCCAGCCGCCCGCAGTGCCTCGTCCTGCGAGATCGTGATCTCGATGGAGCCTCCCGCCTCGGATACCCAGGCGGGCTTGCGCAGCCTGCATTGGGACGAGGTTATGGAGATGGGCGACGCCGCGCCCGACGACATCCGCGAGAACGCGGCGACGCTCACCCGCGAGGATGTCGCCTGCTTCATCTACACCTCCGGTACCGGCGGGCGGCCCAAGGGCGTGATGCTTACCCATGGCTCGATCCTGGCGAACTGCTATGCCGCCTATGATCTGCTGGTCGAGCTGGGCCTCGGCGACGATGTGTTCCTGTCCCTGTTGCCCCTCTCGCACTCCTACGAGCATACCTGCGGGATGTTCTTCCCGATCTCAATCGGCGCGCAGATTTATTATGCCGAGGGACCGGACAAGATCGCCCAGAACCTCCAGGAGGCACGGCCGACCATCATGACGGCGGTGCCCCGGCTCTACGAAGTGCTGCATGACCGTATCCGCCGGGGGGTCGAGCAGACCGGGGGCACCAAGGCCAAGCTGTTCCACAAGGCGCTGGAACTGGGCCAGAAACGGCACGAGGCGCCCGAGACCCTCTCGCTGGGTGAGAGATTGACCAATGGGGTCCTCGACCTTCTTGTGCGCAAGAAAGTGGCCGGCAGGTTCGGCGGGCGGCTGAAGACCTTCGTGTCGGGTGGCGCGGCGCTCAACCCGGATATCGGGACCTTCTTCCTCGCCCTCGGCGTGGGCATCCTGCAGGGCTACGGCCAGACCGAGGCGTCGCCGGTGATCAGCTGCAACCGGCCGTCCAAGACCCGGATCGAGACCGTCGGCCCGGCGCTGGCCGATGTCGAGATCAAGATCGCCGATGACGGCGAGATCCTGGTGCGCGGCGAGCTGCTGATGAAGGGCTACTGGCACGATCCCGAGACCACGGCGGCGACCATCGTCGACGGCTGGCTGCATACCGGCGATATCGGGGTGATCGAGGATGACGGGTACCTCAAGATCACCGACCGCAAAAAGGACATCATCGTGAATTCCGGTGGCGACAATATCGCGCCGGCAAGGGTGGAGGGGGTGATCACCTTGGAGCCGGAAATCGCCCAGGCCATGGTCTATGGCGACAAGCGCCCGAATCTCGTGGCCGTGGTGGTGCCGTCGGAGGACTTCATCGCCGAATGGGCGAAAGCCAACGGCGTCGAGCCCGACCTCGCCAGTCTCTCGGGCAATGTGGAATTCGCCAAGGCATTGGGGCCGGTAATGGACCGTATCAACGCCAAGCTCTCGCAGATCGAGAAGGTCCGCCGCATCGCCATCGCCACCGAGGCCTTCACCACCGACAATGTGATGATGACCCCGACCCTGAAGATCCGCCGCCATAAGGTCCGCGAGGCCTATTGGGAACGGCTCGACGCGCTCTATGGGCGGGGTTGAGGGTTTCTCGTGAAAATCACCGGCTTCAAGACCTTCGTTGCTGGCAACCCGCCGCCCAGTTTCGGTGGCAGGTATTTCATCTTCGTCAAGCTGACCGCCGATGACGGCACCACCGGCATCGGCGAGGTCTATAGCGTCCCCTTCAACCCGCACGTCGACGCGCGGATGATCGAGGATGTGTGCGAACGGCTGGTGGTCGGGCACGATCCGTTCAAGATTGAGCATCTATGACCCCGGGCCTATGGCTCGGGCTTCACCCAGCGCCCCGACATCTCGATGATGGGAGTGCTGAGCGGCATCGAGATGGCCTGCTGGGACATTGCCGGCAAGGCGGTGGACAAGCCGGTCCATGAGATGCTGGGGGGCCGGGTGCACGACCGGCTGCGCAGCTATACCTATCTCTATCCCGACGCCGCCGACGGGCAGAACGCCTTCGAGGAGGCGCGGGTCTATAGCGACCCCGATCTCGCCGCCAAACGGGGCGCCGAATGTGTCGCCCAGGGCTTTACCGCGGTGAAGTTCGATCCGGCGGGTCCCTACACGGTCTATGACCCGCGCCAGCCTGAACTGGAGGCGATGGACCGGTCCAAGCTGTTCGTCAAACGCATCCGCGAGGCGGTAGGCGGCAAAGCAGACGTGCTGTTCGGCACCCACGGCCAATTCAGCCCCTCGGGCGCGATCCGCCTTGCCCGGCGGCTGGAGCCCTATGAGCCGCTCTGGTTCGAGGAACCGACCCCGCCGGACATGCCCGAGGAGATGGCGCGGGTGGCGCGGCAGACCAGCATCCCCATTGCGACCGGGGAACGGCTGGCCACCAAAGCCGAGTTCGCGCGTGTCCTGAAGCTTGGCGCCGCCTCGATCCTGCAGATGAATCTCGGCCGCGTCGGAGGCATTCTGGAAGCCAAGAAGATCGCCGGCATGGCCGAGGCGCACCATGCACAGATTGCTCCGCATCTCTATTGCGGACCGGCGGTCGGCGCTGCCAATATCCAGCTCGCCGCCTGCAGCCCGAACTTCCTGATCCTGGAGAGCATCCAGCGCTGGGACGGCTTCCACGCCGAAATCCTGAAGACGCCCATCACCTGGGAAGATGGCTATGTCCTCCCGCCCAGCGCGCCGGGACTCGGGGTGGAGCTGGACGAGGAGGTCGCCGCAAGCCACCCCTATGACGGCACCGAACTTCATTTGGACATGGGGCAGCGTCCCGTGTAACGCTTGAGCACTTTTTTGACGCTTCGGCGTTTCGGTTCAGACAAGTCAACGCAGCGGGAGGGGCTAATCCATGGGCATCTCGATCCGGCAACTGCACGAACATTTCGTCGGCGAGGTCAGCGGTCTGGATCTGCGCAAGCCCCTGACGCCGGATCAGGCACGCGAGCTTCACCAGGCGATGGACCGCCTTGGCGTCCTGGTGTTTCTTGGCCAGGACCTCAGCGACGAGGAACAGGTTGTCTTCAGCCGCAATTTCGGCGAGCTCGAACTCGCGGTCGGCTCCAACGTCCTGAAGGACGATCAGCGCCGTTTGCGCCTGGAAATGGCCGATGTCAGCAATCTTGATCAAAACGGTCAAATTCTGGAGCGGAACGACCGGCGCCGGATGTTCAATCTTGGCAACCGGCTCTGGCATTCCGACAGCTCATTCCGAGCCGTGCCGGCTAAATTCTCCCTGCTGTCCTGCCGCTCGGATCCGCCGAAGGGCGGGGATACCGAATTCGCCTTCATGCCGGCGGCCTATGATGCGCTGGACGAGGACATCAAGGAGCAGATCGAGGACCTGATCACCGAGCATTCGCTGATCTACTCCCGGGCCAAGCTCGGCTTCGATGAATTCAGCGCCGAGGAGAAGAAAACCTTCGCGCCGGTCCGGCACGCGCTGGTGCGCCGGAATGACGTCACCGAGCGCAAAGCCGTTTATCTCTCGGCCCATATCGGCACCATCGTCGGCTGGGAGATGCCGGAGGCGCGGGACTTCATCCGCGAACTGACCGAGCACGCGGTGCAGCGCCAGTTCGTCTACGCCCATGAATGGCGGCTCGGCGATCTGGTCATGTGGGACAATCGCCAGATCCTGCATCGGGTCCGCCCGTTCCGCGACACCGGCACGGTCCGCGACATGCGCCGCACCACCGTCGCCGGGGAAGGGGTCACCGCCGCGCAGGTCACCGACGAGGCCGCGTGATCTCTGGCGGCAGAGGACCCGGCGCGGTGGCTCACTAAAAGAAGCATCGCCGGGTTAAGGGTTTGTTCAGATCTCGGCCGTAGTCTCGCCCCCAAGACACCGGGCCGGCCAGGCGCCTCCCCCACCCAAGGCGGCCCGACGTCGCCAACGGCGGTCTCCATCGGAGACCGCCGTTTCCATTCGAGCTTCAGGAACGCGGCAGCAGCACCATCTGTGTCTGTGTCACCAGGGCGACCAGCCGGCCGGTCTCGGAGATAATTCGGGTCTGCCAGACCATGGTGGTGCGGCCCTTGTGGATCGGCGTGGTCTCCCCGGTGATCCGGCTGCCTCCCGGCGCGGCGGCCAGGAAATTGGTCTTGCTTTCCAAGGTCGTCGTACTCGCGCCATCCGGCAGGTTCAGGAACGTCGCCATCGCGCCCATGGTGTCGGCGAAGGCCATCAGGCAGCCGCCATGGGCGACGTCGACGCTGGTGCGCAGCTCTTCGCGGATCACGAGCTCGGCTTCGAGGAGGTCCGGGCTCGCGGCGGTCACCCGCACTCCCAGCAGACGGGCAAACGGCATCATCCTGTCGTTCAGTTCCTGGCTGGCATCCATGGCCCATGTCCTTTCGAAGACTCTGCAAGGTACCGGCGCATCCTGGATACCGGCGCGCCGATTGGCAACTTGGCCGGCGCGCGCTGTGATGGCACACTCGGACCCAGAAGAGTCGATTTCCGGAGGCCGGATCGGTGCCCACCAAGGTCAAACTGATGCTCACCCTTGCGGTCGTCGCCATCGGCGCCTTTTGCGCCTGGCTTGAGATGACCTATGCCGATCCTTTCGTCGCCAAGGTTATCGCCGGTCTCGTGGTGTTCCTGGTGATCGCCCTGTGGCTGTTCCCGGAAGCCGGCGTCAAGGACGGCGAACAGAAACCGGATTGAACGCGCCGCCGTCCCCGATTCCGCCTCAGCCTTTCAGGCCGCCGCGCACGAACGGATAAATCCGCGTGAAGTCGGAGCCGGGCTCGGCCTTCTCCAGCAGCGCGAAGCCCTCGGCGACCAGTGAGGCCAGGCGGTTCGTAGTGCCGGCGGTGGCGACGTTCTCGCAATACAGCCGGACATCCTTGGCCATCATCTTGGTGGCGAAACCGCCGTCGTAGGCTTCGTTGACGATCCGGTTTGGAAACTTGTCCATGGTCGCGGTGTTCCGCCCGCTGGAGACGTTCACCACATCGAGGATCGCCTTCATGTCCAGTCCATTGGCGGTGCCGAAGGCCATGGCCTCGCTGGTCGCCGCCATGGCGGTGGCCGAGAGGAAATTGTTCAGCAGTTTAACGGTCTGGCCTTGGCCGGCTTCCGGGCCGACATGGAAGACGTTCTTGCCGATGCAGCCGAGCATGCCTTTCAGCCGCTCGTAACTGGCCGGCGCGCAGCCCATCATCACCGCGAGCGTCGCCGCCTCTGCCCCTGCGATGCCGCCCGAGACCGGTGCGTCGACATATTCGATCCCGTGCTCGGCCAGCTTCGCCGCCGCCTCGCGGGCATGGGGAATGCCGATGGTCGAGGTGTCGATGACCGTTTTGACCTTGGCGTTGGGTGCCGCGATGAATTCTTCGGCGATCGCCAGGGTATCGGGCCCCGCCGGCACCGAGAGAATGATCGTCTCGGCGGCCTGGGCGACTTCGATGTTGCTGGCGGCGATGGTCGACCCGGCGGGTGCATGCGCCGTGCTCATCATGTCGGCGACCACGAGGTGATAACCGCCTTTCGCCAGGTTGGCCGCCATCCGGCTTCCCATGCTGCCAACCCCGATCCATCCCACCGTCTCGGCCATGACCGTCTCCCTTTCCATCGTTGTCCCGGCTCAAGCGCCGCGCCGCACTTTGTCGCCAAGCCGCCGGGCGGACAAGCCTCTTCGCGCCCTTGCCGGGGAGATGATCGGCGTGATCCCGGATATCGTGGCGGATGGCGCCGGACGGCACCCCTTCCCCGGCGGGTGTGCCGGGGCGGCCTTGCTCCGTGGGCGGCGGGTGCGGGATAACAGCGGCACGAGCGAGGAGGACCGTCCGGTCGGCCCCGGGCGATCTGGACAGCGTGACATGGAGAGTTTGCGATGAAATATGTCCGTCTCGGCGATAGCGGCCTTCATGTCAGCGCGATCTGCATCGGCGGCAACTCCTGGGGCGCGCGCGGCCGCCGGGCCTGGGCGCCCTTCGACCAGGACGACAGCGCGCCGTTCTTTCGCCGGGCGCTGGACAAGGGCATCAACTTCTTCGATACCGCCGACGCCTATAACAGCGGCGAGAGCGAGCGGATCATGGGCGAGACCCTGATGGGATACGCGCCGCGTGACGAACTGGTGATCTCCACCAAGGTGGGCATCGCCATGGCCGAGGGACCGAACCAGGGCGGACTTGGCCGCAAGCACCTGCTGAAGAGCATCGACCAGCAGCTGCGGCACCTGAAGACCGACTATATCGATGTCTACCAGGTCCACCGCCTGGACGGTGTGACGCCGCTGGAAGAGACGCTGGACACGCTGACCGAGATCGTGAAGGCCGGCAAGGTACGCTATATCGGCGGCTCGACCATGCCGGTCTACAAATTCGCCCAGATGGTCACGCTTGCGGCGTGCAAAGGCTATGCGCGACCGATCGCCATGCAGAATCTGTACAATCTGATTCAGAGCGAGGAGGAGTGGGAAATGATCCCCCTTTGCCTGGAAGCGGGAGTCGGCCTGATCCCCTATAGCCCGCTTGCCCGGGGCGTGCTCGCCGGAAACCGCCAGGGGGCGGGCAGCGGCGAGACCGAGCGTGCACAGAAGGACGCGCGGGCCGACGCCTCGCTGTTCCGCCCCAGCGACCGCAAGGTGGTCCGGGCGCTGGTCTCGATCGCCGGGCGCCTCGGCGTGAAGCCGGTTCAGGTTGCGCTTGCCTGGATGCTCTCCAAGCCGGTCATGGCGGCGCCGATCATCGGAACCACCAAACTTGACCAGATCGACGATGCCGCCGCGTCGGTGGACGTGGAACTAACCGCCGCCGATATCGCCCGGCTGGAGAAACCCTATGTGTTTCGGGCGGTGTGATCGCTTTACCGGCGCGGTCACGCAGGCTTGTCGAGCGGGAGCCTGATCCAGAACGAACTGCCCTGGCCGAGGGTCGAGGAAAAGCCGATCTCGGCGTTGATGCGCAGGGCGAGCTCCCGACTGAGCGACAGCCCGATCCCGGTTCCCTCGATGTTCGACGTCTCGCGGCCCAACCGGTCGAAGGGTTGGAAAACATGCGCCTTTTGGTCGTCGGCGATCCCCTGGCCGGTATCGTCGACATAGATCGTGACCGCCTTGTCCGCGTCCAGTTCCGCACGGATATCGACTTTCCCGCCCATGACATTGTACTTGATCCCGTTGGTCAGAAAATTGACCAGGATCTGCTTGAACTTCATGCGGTCGGTTACGATTCGCGGGAGCGCCGACCGGTCCCGGTCCCAAATCACGGAAACGCCTTTCTCGGTCGCCATGTTGCTGGTGATGTCAATGCATTCCTGGACCACCACGTGCGTGTCCACGGCGCGCAAGTCGACATCGACACGCCCTTGCTCGATCTTCGCCAGCGAGAGGATCTGATCGACCAGGGCGAGCAGATGCTTGCCGTTGATTTCGATCTGCTCGAGCGCGATCCGGTCGTCGTCCCGGGTTTCGTCCACGATGCCCATCTTGAGCAATTGGCCGAAGCCCAGAATGGCGTTGAGCAGCGTGCGCAGCTCGTGGCTCATCGATGCCAGGAATTTCGACTTGAAGGCGCTTGACTGGTCGGCGAGTTCCTTGGCGAGCAGAAGATCCTCGCTTTCCCTGGCGACGGTCGCGGCCCGCCGCATGAAGACATAGGCCGTGACCAGCATAAGGACGAAAACCGCGACGACCGCGGTCAGCAGAATGGGCAAAGCCTGGTTGCCCGGCAGGTCCGGCTCCCAGACAAGGGTGCCGATCCCGGCCCCGTTCGGGCCGGTGAGAGGGATCGACGGGGTGTCGGGGGAACTTGGGGTGGTTATGTAACGGAAACCGCGCAGCAGATAGCTTGCCGCGATGTCGAGGGCGAAGGCATCGTCGATCTTGATCGTGAAGATGAGAATCGCGTCGGTTCCACGGTTCACCTCGGCGCCGTCCTTTTCGAAATAGGTCGTCAACTCGACCGCCGCCACGAAATGGACGGCACCGTCCCCGGTGTCACGCAAGAGCCCCACCGCTGCCTTGGGCTCCGTGTTTTCTTCGCCCGACCGGGCGCGGGCGATCAGCAGCTCCAGTCCTCCGTCGAACCGCGCCAGCGGGTCGTCATTGGAACGGCTTCCGTACATCGAACTGTAGATGAGCTGGTTTCCCGGCCCGAGGACATAGGTTGAGGAGATGCCAAGGGAATCGTGGACATAGGCGCCGACATTGCCGTCGGCCCATGCCGGATCGAAACTGGTCACGAGGTTTTCGACGGCCTGGTCCCAATAGGCGGATTCTTTGGCGATGGCGGCCAGGGACTTCTTCTGCCGTTCGATGACGGCGGTTGCGAGATGAATGGATTTGTTGATCGCGGATTCGTTCTGTATTTGCGTGACGTACAGTATCAACCCCGACATCGCCGTCAGGCTGAACACCAGCAGCAGCAGGAAGGGACCCGCCAGTGTCCGGGAAATCTGGTTGATGATTGGAGAGGTGTTCGCCATCGTGCGATCGCTCGGGCGTCAGTTCACGGAACGCCGGCAAAGGTCGTTCGACGTTGGACAGGCTCGCATGCGGCCATCGACGCACCTTTCCTTGATCTGGCCCAAAAAATGACAAGCGGGGGCCGAGGTTCAATTTAAGAGACTTGCGTGGAACCTACTCCTCGCACCAGTCCAAACACCATTGCAGCCAAATTTAGTAAATAATTTCGACCTGAACCATTACGGCATGTACTTACGCGGATTCGGTGGCCGCCGCCGTGTGGTCTTGCCCGGCCCGAGCATTTTAGACCGACTGAGGCCGTATACTAGTCAATAGAAACCCTGGTCTTGTGTGAGCGGAGCCGCGAAATGCCGACGGCGGCCCCCGACCTTACTGCCCCCGTCTTCGCTTCCCGCTCCGCCCCTGCTTTGACGGAGGTCGGCCGCTCGGCGGTTGTATGGGGGCCTTGATCCGGACCACGGCGCCCTTGGGGAGCGGCTTGCCTTCGGGAGTCATGCCGAGATCGGCGGCCTCCAGACGCTTGATTTCGTCGCGCAGACGAGCGGCTTCCTCGAATTCCAGGTCGGCGGCGGCAGTCCGCATGCGGGCCTCGAGTTCGCCGATGATTTCCTTGATGTCCTTGCCGACGAAGGCGCCGTCCTCCTCGCCGGTATCGACGGTGACGTGGTCGCCGCGCTCGTAGACGCTTTCCAGGATATCGCCGATGGATTTGCGCACGCTTTCCGGCGTGATGCCGTTGGCCTCGTTATAGGCCTGCTGGCGCTCGCGCCGGCGGTTGGTCTCGTCGATCGCGTATTGCAGGCTGTCGGTCATCTTGTCGGCATAGAGCAGCACCCGCCCGTCGATATTGCGTGCCGCCCGGCCGATGGTTTGGACCAGCGAGGTCTTCGAGCGCAGATAGCCCTCCTTGTCCGCGTCCAGGATCGCCACCAGCGCGCATTCCGGGATATCCAGCCCCTCGCGCAGCAGGTTGATGCCGATCAGCACGTCGAACACGCCTAAGCGCAAATCGCGGATGATCTCGATCCGCTCCAGGGTGTCCACGTCGGAGTGGATATAGCGGACCTTCACCCTGCCTCCGCCATGTACTCGGTCAGCGCCTCGGCCATGCGCTTGGTCAGCGTGGTGATCAGCACCCGCTGGCCCTTGGCGGCGCAGTCCTGGCATTCGGCGATCACGTCATCGACCTGGGTCTCGGTCGGACGGATGATGCAGACCGGGTCGATCAGGCCGGTGGGGCGCACCACCTGTTCGGTGAAGACGCCGCCCGTGCGCTCCAGCTCCCATGGGCCGGGAGTGGCCGAGACGAACACCGTCTGCGGCGCATATCCTCCCATTCCTCGAATTTCAGCGGCCGGTTGTCCATGCACGAGGGCAGGCGGAAGCCGAACTCCGAGAGCGTCGATTTGCGGGCATAGTCGCCCTTGTACATGGCGCCGAGCTGGGGAACCGTCACATGGCTCTCATCGACGATCAGCAGGGCGTTGTCCGGCAGGTACTCGAACAGGGTCGGCGGCGGCTCTCGCGGCGCGGCCCGAGAGATAGCGGGAATAGTTCTCGATCCCGGCGCAGGAGCCGGTCGCCTCCATCATCTCCATGTCGAATGTGGTGCGCTGCTCCAGCCGCTGGGCCTCCAGCAGCTTGCCGGCGGTGTTGAGATGCTCCAGCCGCTCCTTCAGCTCCACCTTGATCTGCTTGACCGCCTGGGTCAGCGTCGGTTTCGGCGTCACATAATGGGAGTTGGCGAAGACCCGCACCTGATCCAGCTCCGCCGTCTTCTGGCCGGTCAGCGGATCGAACTCGTGCACCGCCTCCAGCTCGTCGCCGAAGAAGGAAAGCCGCCAGGCCCGGTCTTCCAGATGCGCCGGGAAGATCTCAAGGCTGTCGCCACGCACCCTAAAACTGCCGCGATGGAAGGACGTGTCGTTGCGCCGGTACTGCAGCTCGATCAGCCGGCGCATCAGGCCTTGGACCTCGATGGTCTTGCCGACCTTGAGGACCACCGTCATCTTGCCGTAGGTCTCGACCGCGCCGATGCCGTAAATGCAGGAGACCGAGGCGACGATGATCACATCCTCGCGCTCCAGCAAGGCCCGGGTGGCGGCATGGCGCATCCGGTCGATCTGCTCGTTGATCGAGGCTTCCTCCACATAGGTGTCGGTGCGCGGCACATAGGCCTCGGGCGGTAGTAGTCGTAATAGGAGACGAAATATTCCACCGCGTTGTTCGGGAAGAAGCTCTTCATCTCGCCATAGAGCTGGGCGGCGAGCGTCTTGTTCGGCGCCAGCACCAGGGCCGGGCGGCCGACCTGCTCAATCACATGGGCCATGGTGAAGGTCTTGCCGACCCGGTGACGCCCAGCAGAACCTGATCCCATTCCCGGTCATTCAGGCCCTGGACAAGCTCGGCGATCGCCTGGGGCTGGTCGCCGGCGGGCTTGTACTCCGAGACGACCTCCAGCGGCCGCCCGGCATCTTGCTCGGCGACGTCGGATTTAAGATCCGGCGCCTCGGCCCCGACCAGCTGGCAGATTCTGCTCCTGCCGCCGTGCCTGCATCTCGGCCGAGAGTCGGCCCGGGTCATGGTCTCAATGCTCATGGGGAGAGTTTAGGCGCGGTGGCGGAACGGGGAAGGGGTGGACTCTGTTTCCATCGACATCATCCGAATCCCCGGCGCAGGCCGGGGCCGACGCCTGAGCGTTGGGATCGCGGGATGGCGGAGCATTTTCAGAGATCGTATGTGCTCGACTATCCGTCTCGTGGAGCCGGCTCAGCGTCGGCCCCGACTTTCGTCGGGGATACGGTTCAACTTTATTCATGTTTTTCAACGCCTTTTGCCGCCGCCCTGCGAAAACAGGGGCTTAACACCGTGTGCCAAAAGCCCCGGCTTTCGCCGGCGTGACGTCATGTGGGACAACTAAAGTCCTACAGTTGACCCGCTAATCCCTCCAGCAATCGCGCCACCGCCTCGGCGCCCGGATCATTGTTCCCCCGCAAATTCGCCTCGGGAACATACGCGGCGCGGCCAGCCTTGGCCTTGGTCATCGCCGCCGTCGCGTCGGCACCGGCGCGGGCGGCCTTTGCGGCGGCAGCGAGGCCTTTGGGGAGCGCGGCGAGGGCTGGGGCGAGGGCGTCGATCAGGGTGCGGTCGCCCTCGGCGGCGCCGCCGACCTGCTTGATCCGCTCCAGGCCCCGGGTAAGCGCCTGGGCGACGGGCTCGTCCTCCCTGGCGCCGTCCGCGGCAGCGGAGAAGAAGATCGCCAGCAGCACGCCCGAGGAGCCGCCCATGGTCTGGCCAAGCTCGATCCCGATGGCGCGGGGGAGATCCGGCAGAGACGCCAAGGGTAGCCGGTCCACGGCGCCGGCGAGCGCCCGCGCTGCGCCGGCAAGGGTGGAACCGGTATCACCATCGCCGGACTTGGCATCGAGCGCGTTTAGGTCCGCCTCCGCCGCGATCAGGATGTCGCAGGCCCTGAGCAGGAAATCCCGGCGCGGGCCATGCGCCGAGGGACCCGGGTGTTCCGGCGCCAGCCCTTCCGGCAGCGGCGTGACCGTCGGCGCCTTGATGTCGACCGCGCCGGGCCAGGCGGCTGGGCTGACCGGTGCGCGCAAGGCTTCGGCGTCGCCCTCGCCGAGCGGCAGGACGGACACCGAGAACCCTCGCATGTCGAGCGACGTCATCAGCGGCGCCGGGCCGATCATCATCGAGAGACCGGACCCCAGCGGCGTCTTCAAAAGCTCGCTTGTCAGGATCGACATCTCCAGCGGCGTCGCCCCGCCGAGATTGTTGATCAGCACCGCATGAGGACCGCCGGCCATATGAGGTGTGAGCTGTTCCGCGACCAGCCGGGCGGCTTCGCCGGCGCCGGCGAAATCGACCTGGTTCACCCCCGGCTCGCCATGAATGCCGAGGCCGAGTTCTGCCTTGCCGGCGGGGATGCGGGCTTCCTTGGCGCTGCCCGGCAGAGTGCAGGTATCGAGCGACATGCCGATAGAGGCGACGCCGGCGATCACCCGCTCCGCCGCCGCCGTGACGGTAGCGAGATCCGCCCCGCGTTCCGCCAGGGCGCCGGCGATCTTGTGCACCAACAGGGTTCCCGCGACCCCGCGCGGCTGCGGCAGATCGGGGAGCGCGATATCGTCATCCACCACGACCATCGACACATCGCGGCCAAGCGCCCGCGCCCGCTCGGCGGCAAGCCCGAAATTCAGCCGGTCGCCGGTATAGTTCTTCACGATCAGCAGGCACCCCGCCGGTCCGGTCACCGCCAGAATGCCGGCCAGCACCGCATCAACCGAGGGCGACGCAAAAACCTCGCCGCATACCGCCGCCGTCAGCAGGCCCTTGCCGACAAGTCCGGCATGGGACGGCTCATGCCCCGATCCCCCGCCAGAGACCAGCGCCACCTTGGATCGGTCCCAGTCCGCGCGGGTCACCACCTTGATATGCGGGTAGCCATCGAGCCGGGCGAGCGTGCCGCCGGAACTTGCCAGCAGGCCATCGATCGCATCGGTGACGATGGTCTCGCGCGCATTGATGAACTGGTTCATGACGGTGTCGCTCCGCTCAACTGAAAAACAGACTACCCATGAATTTGCCATAGAACCAAAGCCCGGTGAGGCAGATCGCGATCAGGCTCTGACGGACCGGGCTGCCCGGCGCCCGGCGCAGGGCGAGGCCGATCACGACGATCAGCGGCCCCCCGGCGTTCATCAGCAGCATCGAGTCGACCATCTTTTCCGGCAGCGGCCCGTCGCCGACACCATGCGACCGTCCAACCAGCGCCGCCCAGGACGCGGTGATGACCAGACAGGTCATACCCAGCGCGATCACCAGGATCGACGCTACCCTGAGACCTTCCTGTCTTCGGGCGCTGTCATCGAATGGATCGGGCGGTTTCGTCATCGCGGAGAGCCGGCCGGCGCTGTCGTTGAAGCGGTGACTGTCGCATATTCCGGGATGATGGACCATGCACGTCGGCGTGTGAGAATGCTTCGGATTCGTTCAGAGCGGTGTGATGCCGCCCGTCCGGATCGCGTCCAGAAGGGCCAGAGACGCGCCGCCGAGATAGCCGGATCCGCGGCGCACGACGGCAACCGGAACCGACGGTTTCAGGTCCGCCACCTCAATCACCGCCAGGGAGCCGAGACGGCGTTCCTCTTGCACGGCACTTTCCGGCATCAGCGCCAGACCGAACCCGGCTTCGACCAGGCGTTTCTGTGCGGTGAGGCTGTCGATGATGACGATCTCCGCCTCCTCCAGACCAGCGGCGGCAAGCTGGCGCGACAGTTCGGACTGGCGATCGTCTTGTCTTCTCTGGCCATAGCCCCTGTCGGCGGGGAAGCCGACCCAGCGGTCGTCGCGCAACACCCTGGCGTTTTTGAGCTTTCCGCCGGCATGGGTGTGGTCGGGAGAGCAGACCACGGCGAGCCTCTCGGCGGTAACGATTTCCGAAATCAGGTCCGCCGCCGGATCGGCGTGATAGCGGATGCCGAAGGTGGCCTCGCCGCGCCGAACGAGATCGCTCACCTCACGGCTGTTCGCGGTGCACAGCTCCACCTGGACATCGGGATAGGCGCGGCGGAACTCGCTTAGCTGGCCGATGATGCTGGTGCTGGCGAGCGTGCCGACCAGGGCGACCATGACGGTTCCTGTGCGGGCGTCGGCCAGCGCCCGGACCGCCTCGGTGCCGTCCTTGATCATGGCCATCACCGCCTCGGCATGCGGCAGGAAGACCTCGCCCGCTTCGGTCAGCATGGCGCGGCCGCGTACCCGCTCTATCAGCGGGGCGCCGAGTTGGTCTTCCAGGAGCCGGATGCGCCGGCTGATCGCGGGCTGCGAGCGGTGCAGGCGGTCGGCGGCCCGGGTCACGCCGCCATGGTGCGCGATGGCGACGAAAGCTTCGATTTCCTTGATATCCATTTTATCAGTTTAACTGATGATCTCTAGAAAAACTATGCATTGGATTTATGAAGTGGAAGGCGCGATCTTCCACGCATGGGACGGCGCGGGCCGTCATGACGGGAGAGAAAAAATGAGGTCGATCGAGGCTGTGCGCGGCAAGGCCGCGATGTTCCGCGACATGCATCTGAAAGGCGAGATGGTGGTGCTGCCCAATGCCTGGGACCACGCCAGTGCCGCGCTCATGGTGGAGGCGGGCTATCCGGTGATCGCCACCACCAGTGCCGGCATCGCGCTTGCCCGAGGGTATCGCGACGGTGAGCGGATGAGCCGCGAGGCGATGCTGAAGATCTGCGGCGAGATCGCGCGGCAAAGCCGGGTTCCGGTGACCGCCGATCTTGAAGCCGGATACGGCACGGCGCCTGAGGAAGTGGCGGCGACGGTGCGCGGCGCGATCGAGGCGGGCCTGGTCGGCTGCAATATCGAGGACGCGGATCCGAAGACCGGCGCGCTCCTGGATATTGACCCGCTGTCTGACGTCAGCGCCGTGGGACAGATTAGGTGTTCGTAAGGAGGGATTTCTGGCTCATCGTAGTGACCGAAGGGCGCAGATGAGGCAGAAATCCATGAAGTCCAAAGAGCCCGCCGAGAAGGTGGTGCGGGATATCCCGTCGCAGGACACGGCGGCAATATTCGTCTGAAGAGAAGATCCGATCGTTCTGGAAGGTTGCGGGGGCGAGGAAAGCATTGCCGGACTGTATGCCGTCGCGAAGGTATCGCCGAGGGACTGTATTACAGCTGGTCGAAGGAGTTCGGGTGAGGCGCAAGCGCCATTGGTTCGAGCGAAGCGCCGAACGGCAAGAAGCGGTTGGCAGGTGACACCCAGCGCCAAGCGACAGGCAGCGAGGTGAGGACCTTCGCCGTGAGATGCGAGCCTGAAGGAACTGGTCGCCGATCTGAGCCTGGAGAACCGGCTGCTCAAAAGCATGCTCGGGGCTGGGGACGACGACATATGAGATATCCGGCATCCGAGAAGCTTGAGATCATCCGGTTGGTCGAGAGATCCCATCTGCCGGCACGCCGGACCTTACGGTCCTTGGGCATCCTGAGCACGACCTTTTACAGGTGGTACGACCGATACCGGAGCTTTGGCCGTGCCGGTTTGAAGGATCGCACCAGTGGCCCCGGCCGGGTGTGGAACCGCATCCCCGACGAGGTCCGCCGCCAGATTATAGCGCTGGCTCTGGAGTGCCCGGAGCTATCGCCTGGGAACTGGCGGTACGGTTTACCGACACGCGCAGCTACTTCGTCTCCGAGGCATCGGTCTACCGCTTGCTGAAGGCGCATGACCTGATCACCAGCCCGTCCTTCGTGGTCATCAAGGCGGCGGATGAGTTCCGCGATAAGACCACCGCGCCAATCAGCTCTGGCAGACCGACTTCACTTACCTGAAGGTGATTGGCTGGGGTTGGTTCTATCTGTCGACCATCCTGGACGACTATTCACGCTACGTGGTCACCTGGAAGCTCTCTGCACCACCATGCGGGCGAGCGATGTCACCGACACGTTGAATCTGGCGCTGAAGCCTCGGGCTGCGACAAGGCCGAGGTCATCCACAAACCCCGGCTGCTAAGCGACAACGGCTCGTCTTACATCGCCGGCGATCTCGCCGACTGGCTGGGCGAGCGGGGCATGGGCCATGTCCGGGGCGCACCAAACCATCCCCAGACCCAGGTAGTGAGCAGGGATCGTGGCCCCGGTGGGGCCGCGTAAGCCTGTGCCGAGCGTTGGCATCAGACCTTGAAGAACCGGATCCTGCTGGAAACTACTTCCTGCAGGGCGATCTGGAGCGGCAGATCGAGGCCTTCGTCTCCTACTACAACAACCACCGGTACCACGAGAGCCTCGGTAATCTCACGCCGGCCGACGTCTACTTCGGCCGAGATCAGGCCATCATCGAGAGAAGGAGACGCATCAAGCAAGACACCATGAAAAACGACGCTTGGCGCACATGCGCCAAGCGGCATAGCATCAACAAACAGGAGCCAGAGCCTCCGTTACGGAATCTGGTTCTCATGTCCCATTTAATCTGACGACGGACAGACCGACAAGGACGATAGGTCTTCTGAGCGGCGAGCGGCGGTGCTGACGGCCGGCCGGAGGAACTGACGCCGCCCCGGCGATTCCGCTGGCGCCACCGGGAGCGGCGGCGACACAGGCGGTGTTGAGGAGCTCGTGCCGGCGAGCCCCTTGGCGGCGCGCGGCCAGGACGGGGATGCGTGGGCCATCATCTGCTTCAGGAGCCATTTAAACATCGGGTCGCCTTGCTCTTCGTCTTAGCATTGGCGTTTGTTGCGTGGGAAGGCGTCGGACATCGAGTCGAGATCCGCCCGATCGACGTGCCGCCGGCCTTTCGAATTCCGGCTACACCCCACAATTTGTGGCGCAACGGCTGCGCTATCACTTGATCACTATTCGCGACAAGGCGTCGGATACCGCCGAAGGCAAGAAATACGATCTGGGCGGCCTGGCCAACGACATCGTGATTCCCGGCACGGGATTCACCATCAGGAAACGCCGCCGCCTATCTGAAAGAAAAGATTGGCAGATCGATACGGTGATTTTCGGACAGATTACCGAAGAAGTTATTGATAATAAAGAAAATCATATGTGTTTCACACCAGAATCATCCGAGATAAGGAAAAGTTCGGAAAGAATTTCCGTCCGTGAGGATCGTCGCAAATGCAAATCGGCGGGCGCGGCCTCGCCGACACGTCAACCGGCGGAAAGGATGATCGAAGAACTGGTCTTGGAAGTCGCTTGCCAAGCGATGGAAGAAATTGATCGCTATGCTCTCGTCGCTTACCTCAACGATACCAACCAGCACTGCCGCGCGCAATGTTCTCGAGACTGCCGACCGGCAATTGGTGAAGCAGCAGACCACCTCACGAAATGAGCCGCGCTCGACGGTCGACCGACTGATCGAAGCGCGTACCCTGACGGGTGAACGCAGGTTCGACGAGGCCATCGCGATCTATGACGATCTTGCCGTGCGGGAGAGCCGGATAACCTCGCTGTGCTTCAGGCCTGGGGTTACGCCTTGAACGAAGCCTGGCGCTACGACGAGGCCGAAAAGGTTTTGAAACGAGCCTTGGAATTGGCCCCTGACGATACGACGTTGATTCGAAACTTGCGGTTGCGCTCATAAGTCTTAAGAAGTTCGATGAGGCAAAGGTCAATTTGGACAAGATCGCCAGCGGTACGGAAAAACATTCCGCCTATTACTACTATGGTCTATTTTATGATGAATCTGGAAATCCGGAAAAAAGTATAGAAAACTACAATCTCTACCTGGCTGGTTACCAAAAGGTCTTGTCGCTGACTCAGACTATGCAACCGCATTGAACAACCTGGCTTACATTTTCAACAGTCAGGCCGGTTCGACGAAGCCTTGAAAGTTCTTGATGAGGCCGCCGAGAAATTCGCGGGCACACACTACATTCCGAAAAATCAGGGAGTGGCGTTCATAGGCAAAAGGGAATTCGATAAGGCGATCGACTACCTCACCAGGTCTCTTGCCGTCGCTCCTGACTATGACCGCGCTCTGCGCGCGAGATGCGAAGCCTACGTGCTGAAAGGCGAGCCGTCCCGTGGCCTGCCGGACTGCGAACGGGCGGTGGCGGTGCAAAACACGGTGCCCGAGAACTACGATGCGCGTGCACTCGCCAGATTGAGCGTGCAAGACATAGAGGGGGCAAAGGCCGACCTCACCATGGCCAAAAGTTTGGATGCCAACCGCCCGGACGTGGAAACGCGTTTGGCCGAACTCGAGCAGCGTCTGCAAAAATAAGGTCTCGCTCGGTCTCTGTTGATCATAACCGTGACTCGATCGTACCGGGGGTGTTCTCCTATGCTGCCGGGTGGGATCGAAGCGCTGGTGCCGGCGCGCCGGTATGAAGAAGGGGGAGATCGATCATGACCAACACCGCCATCGTGACCGGGGCTGCCTCGGGGATCGGGTTGGAGACGTGCCGGGATCTTCTCGGGCGGGGATGGGTGGTCCACGGCATCGATGTGACCGCCGACGGCCTCGCGAAAGCGGCGGCGAGTTTCGGAAATGAGCGGTTCCATCACCGGGTCTGCGATCTGCGCGATGCGGACGCCGTCGCCGAGGTCATGGCGGCGATTGGGGAGGAGGCGGGCGCGGTCAATGCACTGATCGCCTGCGCCGGGATCCTGAAGCTGGGGCCACTGGCGGAGATGAGTGTCGCGGATTTCGATCTGGTCTTCGGGGTCAATGTGCGGGGGCTCTGGCTGTCGGCGCGGGAGGCGATGCCGATGCTGCGCAAGGCCGCCGGTGCGGGCGAACTGGCACGGATTGTGTTTCTCTCCTCGGTCTCGGCGCTGCGTCCGAAGATCGACAGCGGCGCCTATTCGGCTTCCAAGGCGGCGGTCAGCCAGCTCACCCGGATTCTCGCCGTCGAATGCGCGCCGCACGGCATCCTGGTCAATGCGCTGGCGCCGGGCACGGTGGACACGCCCATGGTGAACAACCAGAACGATCCGGCGACGCGCGGGAACTGGCGTCCTTCCGGGCCGTCCCCGATCGGACGGATCGCCCAGCCGAGCGATATCGTGCGGGTTGTCCGCTTTTTGTTGAGCGAAGAGGCCGACTATGTCACCGGGGCGACGATCCCTGTCGACGGCGGCACCCAGGCGGCCTTCGTTCCGCCTCGGTAGCCAGGCGTTCCGTGCGTCGGCGTCAGCCTTGACGTTTCTTTGACCAGGCCACGAAACCGCGCTTGATGCCGGTGATCAGCGTGACCGCCGAAAACGGTTTGATGACGAAATAGTCGCCGCCGGCTTCCCGCGCCATGCGCAGATGATCCGCCGTATTGTTGCCGGTGAAGAACACGATCGGACATTTTATATGGGAATAGTCGCGCCGGATGCGGCGGCAGAGCTGGTAGCCGTTCTCGTCGGGCATGTTCACGTCCAGCAGGATCACGGAAGGCGTGAGAACACCGAGGCGTTTGATGGCGAGAGTGGCATTGGACGCGGTGAAAACGGTGTAGCCCTCGTGCTGTAGGATCAGCTTCGCCGTTTCCACGATGGCGGGCTCGTCGTCGACGATGAGCACTGATCGTCCGGTTGCCATTTTCCGTTCCTCCATTGGCCAAGGGCCGGAACCGATACCCAAACCTCTCGGATAGGCTCGGAAAAATTCGCGCCATGGCCTTGAGCGCGTGGGGTTTGACATAGTTGCTTTCCTGCTTCGTGGAAACGGTTAGGCTGGTGTTGCCTCGGTCGGGTCCGTGGCCAAAGCCCGCCGAAACGGGTGCAGGGGTATAAGTACCGCCCGCTATTCGGGGCGCGGGCGCGGTAATTGGGGACGGGGGCGGCCTGGTGGCGAAGCAATCACGAAAACCGGATCCGGTCGACACCGAGGTCGACGCGAACGACAAGGCTCCGGTCATAGATCTGCGCGACGCGGGACGCCGGGCGGCCCTGTTTCAGCGCATTCGCGAGGATCACCGGGTCGAGATCGCCGAGGATTATGTCGAGCTGATCTCCGACCTGATCGAAATCAACGGCGAGGCGCGCCTGGTCGATCTTGCCGCGCACCTGGGAGTCAGCCGGCCCACGGTGAATGCCACGATCCAGCGCCTCCAGAAGGACGGATTCGTGGATTCCAAGCCGTACCGCTCGATCTTTCTCACCGACAAGGGCCGGGAACTGGCGGATTGGTCCCGGGCCCGGCACAAGGTGGTTCTGGAGTTCCTGCACGCCATCGGCGTTCCCCCCGAGACGGCGGAGGCTGATGCGGAGGGCATGGAGCATCATGTCAGCGATGCCACGCTCCGGGCCTTCGAGGCGGTCACCGCCAAGCTGCGCAAAGGCTGACCGGCCCTTAAGAAACCGTCTCGGTCAAAAAAAGAGCGGGCCGCCGGGGCGCCGCTCAATCTAGGACAGGGAGGGATTGGAAGCCGTCGGGACAGGATAATCCCGGCGGCGATGGGATTTATTGTTTAAACTACATATCAGGATATCGAGGAATAATTAATAAACCGATAATTTTCGTCGACAAATCGATGCGAAATCATAAGGCGGATCACCGGCGCCCAACCGGGTGCCGGTTTCGCCGCCTCGCCCTTGGGACCGCCGTCAGACCGGGTGACGAGCGATCAATTGTCGGGCGATGATCAGCTTCTGCAGCTCGTTGGTCCCCTCGCCGATCGCCAGCAGCGGCGCGTCGCGATAGTCGCGCTCGATGTCGAACTCCTTGGAATAGCCGTAGGCGCCGTGCAGGCGCATGGCCTCAAGGCTGTTCGACAGGGCGGCCTCGCTCGCCACAAGCTTGGCCATGCCGGCTTCCATGTCGCTGCGCTCGCCCCGGTCGTAGGCCCGCGCGGCCTGTTCGGTCAGCAGCCGCGCGCATTCCACATTGGTGGCCATGTCCGCCAGCTTGATCTGGATCGACTGATGCTCGCAGATTGGCTTGCCGAAGGTCTTGCGGACCTGGGCGTATTCGACCGACTTCATCAGACAGGCGCGGGCGATGCCGACGCCGCGCGCCGCGACATTGATGCGACCGAGCTCAAGGCCGCCGAGAATCTGCTGCAGGCCCCGGCCCTCGGAGCCGCCGATCAGGTTCTCGCCCGGTACGAATAGGTCGTCCATGACGAACTCGCCGGTATCGATGCCCTTGTAGCCGAGCTTCTTCATATTTTTGGTGACCTGAAACTCCGGGCTTTTTTCGACCAGGAAAAGACTCATGCCCTTATGACGTGGCTCGGCCTCGGGATCGGTCTTGGCCAGAATCGCCAGCACCCCGCCTTGGACGGAGTTGCTGATCCAGGCCTTGGCGCCATTGAGTTTGTAGCCATTTCCGGACTTGTCCGCCCGGGTGCGGATGCCCTGCAGATCAGTGCCCGCATCCGGTTCGGTCAGCGCGATGCCGCCGCGCAGCTCGCCGCTGGCGAATTTGGGCAGCCATTTCTGTTTTTGTTCCTCGGTGCCGCCTCGGGTCACCGTCGCCGCCATGATCAGATGCGAGTTGAAGATGCCCGAGACCGACATCCAGACCGTGGAGACCCGCTCGACAATCTTGGCATAGGTCGAGGCGGACAGGCCCAGCCCGCCGTATTCCATCGGGATGGTGGCGCCGAACAGGCCCATCTCCACCATCTTGTCGACGATTTCCTGCGGGTAGATGTCCTCGGCTTCGAGATCATGGGCATAGGGGGCCACGTCACGCTCAAGGAAGCGGTCGACGCTGTCCAGGACCATGCGCTCATGCTCCTCGCGTTCCTCCGCCGTGAACTCTTCCGCTTCCGACATGTGCTTTCTCTCACTAAATGGTTCGAACGGTTGCAGGAGCCGCTATTAATTCTCTACCCCATGCCCGCGCTTGGCGATCAGCATGGAGCGGTCGAAGCTCATGAACACCGTGCCGTCGGCCTTCTTGCCGATGGTCCGTACCGAAACGATGCCCTGGGTCGGGCGGGACTTCGACTCGCGTTTGTCGAGAACCTGGGACTCCGCGTAGATCGTATCGCCGACGAAGACCGGGGCCGGCAGCTTGATGTCGGTCCAGCCGAGATTGGCGATCGCCTTCTGGCTTACGTCCGAGACGCTCATCCCGGCGACCATGGACAGGGTGAGGCAGGAATTCACCAGCATCCGGCCGAACTCGCTGTTCTTGGCGTATTCGGCGTCGAAATGCAGCGGGTGGGTGTTCATGGTCAGCAGAGTGAACCAGGAATTGTCCGCCTCGTTGATGGTTCGTCCCGGCCGGTGTTCATAGATGTCACCGATGGTGAAATCCTCGAAATACCGCCCGATATCCTCGCGAAAGCGGCGTTCCCCCTCGGCGCCGGGGACGGGCGTACTGGCGTAGCTCAAGGTCCTCAGTCCTCGCCGGCGACACGCAGCGCCGGGGCCTCGGAGCGGGTGAGCTCCAGCATCGGGCCGACCGAGGCCGCTTTGTCCAGGTTCAGCAGGGCATCGGTCAATGCGTCGCGCTGCTGTCCATCCATATAGGGCGAGACCAGATCGTCGAACTTTGAGCGTGCTTCGCCAGCGGTCATGAAGTTGTCCGGCTCTCCCTTCGGGACCACGACCTTTTCCTCGAAGGTGCCGCGCGCGGTCTTGATGCGCACGATGCCGGACATGTTGGCCGGATACTCCGCCTCGGCCCAGGGATCGGTCACGGTGCTGAACTTCGCCGCCAGCGCCATGGTCTCGTTGTCGTTCAGATGCTTGGCATAGTCGTCCCAGCCCATGGTGCCCTGGCGCAGCACCACGGCGCCGCAGAACGGCATCGAGAACTGGCCATCGACGGGACCGGCGGGCGCGCGCTTGAACTCATCGTTTTCGCCGATGATCCGCCAGCCGGTGTGCGGCAGGCCGACCTCGACCGCTTCGACCTCGCCGACGGTGATCTGATTCTGGGTGCGGGCGGTCGCGATGGCGCCCATGGCCGCGTGACTGTAGCGGCAGGAGGGATAGGGTTTGACGCCGATCTTCATGGTCTCCCAGACCGTGCCGAGATCGGCGGCGGCGCGGGCGATATCCGGGCTCGGCGCATAGGATAGCAGGAAGCCGTCCTTGCCCTCGATCGAGCCGGCCGGCCCGACGAAGCCCTCACGCGCCAGGGTGGCGGCGATGAGGCCGTTATGGCCGGCATAGCCGACCTGGAACCGCTTGGTCCAGGCGCCGTCGAACAGAAAACGCATGGAGCCCGAGGTCTGGCATTCGGCGATGCCGAAGGCGCTTTCGATCGCCTTGGCGTCGAGGCCGAAGATCCGGCCTGCCGCCGCCGCCGCGCCGAAGGTCCCGCAGGTAGCCGATGGGTGATAGCCGCGCTTGTAGTGCTCGGTCGGGTTCAGCGCCAGGCTGAGGCGGATCTGCACCTCATAGCCGGCGACGATCGCAGCGATCACGGTCTTGCCGTCGGCGCCGACCATTTCCGCTGCCGCCAGGGCAGCCGGCACGATCGGGGCGCTGGAATGGATCGAACCCGAGGCGTGGGTGTCGTCAAAATCGAGGCTGTGGGCGAGGGTGCCGTTGATCATCGCCGCGCCGGGGGCGGAATAGGTTTCGGACGCGCCGATCACCCGCGAGGAGCCGCCGGCGTAACCCATGGCATCGCAGGCCTTGATCAGTGCCGGAGTCGATTCCGCGTCGTGCATCGCCCGCACCGAAATGCCGACGGTATCCATGATCAGAAATTTCGTGCGCTCCGCGACCTCTCGCGGAAGCGAGTCATAGGTGATGCCGGCCGCGAACTCGGCGAGCTTCTTGGTCTCGGACATGGACAGGCCTCCCGGATCTTGTGCGTGGCTTTCGCGACAACCTAGGGCGGGTCTCCAGGGGCGTCAATTCACCATCGACCGCCGGCAAGGCGCAGGCCGATTTACCCGTCCACTGATGCCACGGGATGGTCAGTCGAGTGCCGAGGCGTCGGTCCCCAGCCGGTGAGCAGCGGCCTTGATATGGTCGATGGTTTCCTGGTTCAGCGGAATGCGTCTTCGGCGAATTCCTGCATCAGATTGGCCTCGGGCCGGCCGGGCGGCAGCACCTCGTCAAAGCCGGGCGCGCGCCGGCTGCGCAGGATCTGATCGACGGCTGCGTCGGTCCGGGCCTTGACCTTCCCGATCTCGTCAAAGGCGGCCGGGTTGATGACCAGGACGAACTGGCCGTCGCGTCCCGGCGCCGGGCCGTCCTCGACGCTGCCGAGGTGGGTGCCGTAGGCGGCGTCGGTCAGGACCGTCGACAGCAATCCGGTCATGAGTGCGAGGCCGGAACCCTTGTGGGCGCCGATGGGAGCAATCAGGCCGCCGAGCGCCACCGCCGGGTCGGTGGTCGGCCGCCCGTTGGCGTCCATCGCCCAGCCTTCGGGCAGCTCAAGGCCCTTTTGCTGATAGACTTCGATCCGTCCCCGCGCCGTCGCGCCGAACGAGGTGTCCAGTACCACGGCGGGGTGGTCCCCAGCGGGGATCGAAATGCCGATCGGATTGATGCCGAGGATGCGCTCGGCGCCGCCGAAGGGTGCCATCGTCGGCAGGGCATTGGTGGTCGCGATGCCGATCATGTCGGCCTCGCTGGCCATCAGCGCGTAATAGTCCATGGCGCCGCAATGATTGCTGTTGGCGACGGCGGCGGCGCAGATTCCGGTACGCTCGGCCCGCTCGATGGCGGCACGCATGGCGACGCTGACGGCGACCTGGCCCATGGCATTGGCGCCGTCGACCACCAGGGCGGCGCCGTGATCGCGCGTGACCCGGGGTTGGCCCTTGGGGTCCACGCCCTCGTCCATGAGTTTGCCGACATAGACCGGCACCCGCATCACCCCATGCGAATGGATGCCCCGCAGATCGGCGTGCACCAGCGAGTCCGCGACCAGCCAGGCGTCCTGGGAGGACATTCCGCAGGCCGAAAAGATATCCGCGACCACCCGGTCGAGGACCGCCTCGTCGATCCGCTGTTCGTTCTCGTCGCCGGGATAGCGCGCCATGACGGGCCTCCGCTTGGTCAGAGCGCCTTGATCGCGCCGCCATCCATGTCGATGACCGAGCCGTGCAGCAGGTCACCCTTGGCGGAGGTCACGAACAGGGCGAGGTTGGCGATATCCTCGGGCTCGCCGACCCGGGTGGCTTGGAAATTGTTGCGGACCTGGTCCAGCGCCTCGGCCTCGGTGATTCCGCGCTCGGCGATCATGCGCTGGATCGTGCGCTGCAGGCGCGGGGTGCGCACCGGGCCGGGATTGATCGCGTTGACCCGCACGCCGTCGGCGCGGCCGCGCTCGGCCATCGCCTTGGTGAAGTTGTGACAGGCCGAGTTGACCGGGCCCCCGATGGTGAATTCAGGCGCGCCGTAGCGCGCACCGACCCCGATGATGTTGAGAATGCTGCCCTTGGATTCGATCAGGTGCGGCCAGGCCGCCTTGGTCATCCGCATCATCGAGAAGAACTTCAGCGCGAAACCGTCGACGAAGTCCTCGTCAGTAAGCTCGAAGAAATCCGCGCGCTTGGTGGCGCCGGCATTGTTGACCACGATGTCGAGCTTGCCGAAGGCCTGCACCGCCGCCGCGACCGCGGCCGCCGGGGCCGCCGGCTCGCGCAGATCGCTGGCGAGGATCTCGATCCGGCCCCGGGTCTTGTCCCGGATGCTCTGCGCCGTCTCCCGTAGCGCCGCCTCGGTGCGGGCGACGATCATCACCTCGGCGCCGTTTTCCGCGAAACTCTCGGCGATCGCGGCACCGATACCCATGCTGCCGCCGGTAATGACTGCGCTTTTTCCGCTCAACATGGCTCGCAAGCCTCCTTGGTTCAGGGACGGCATGTTTTAGGGTCAGCACCCGGTCCGGTCAAACCGGATCCGGACGGGCGAGGGACATTCCGGGCGGGCCGGCGCCATGCTATCAAAGGGCCATGCTCCAGCATCACGATGCTTTTGAACCCAGCGCCGAGACCTTCATCGAGCTCGCCTGCCGAAACCCGTACAACCGGGCTGTTCTGGAGCGGCTCCACGAACTTGAGGTCCCGGATACCTGGCTGGTCGCCGGGTGCCTGTATCAGACCGTGTGGAACGTCCTCTCGGACCGGCCGGTCACCGAGAACATCAAGGACTATGATATCTTCTATTTCGACGACCGGGACACCAGCTACGAGGCGGAGGACCGGGTCATTCAGCGCGCAAGGTCGGTGTTCTGGGATCTCGATATCGAGATCGAGGTGCGCAATCAGGCGCGCGTGCATCTTTGGTACGAAAAGCGGTTCGGCCATCCGCACGTGCCGCTGGAGAGTTCGCGGCATGGAATCTCGAGTTTCCTGGTGCGCGGCACCTGTGTTGCCATTGCTCCCGACGATGCCGGTGGAATGCGGGCGGAATCTCCGTACGGCCTGGCGGAGATGTTCGACGGGGTTCTGCGGGCCAACCGGCCCCACGCCAAGCCCGACTTGTTCGCCGCCAAGGCCGCCAGCTATCAGGCGCGCTGGCCCTGGCTTCGTATTGTCGAATGGGGCGCGCAGGATGTGACGGCTGGGTAGACCCGGAATCCGAAAGGCTAGCCGGTGCGCGAAAACGCCATGGCCGTTTAGAAGAACTCGAAATCCGAGGCGATGAAAAAGTTCGCCTCGACGTTTTGGAAGGTGACGGTATTTCCGCTGCCCAGATCGATCACCGCGTCCCCCGCCGCGTTGTTGGAGATGCGTGAGAGCATGTCGGCCCCGGTGCGGACGCCGGTTCCGTTGATATTGGTTTCAATCAGAAAACGGTCGAAAACAAGGGTGACCCGCTGATCGATGACGACGTCATTGCCGCTGTTCGAGGCGAAGAGAAAGCGGTCGCTGCCGGAACTGCCGAACATCGTGTCGTTGCCTTCGCCGCCGTTCAGCGTGTCGTTGCCGCCATTGCCGGAAATCAGGTCGTCATTCTTGTTGCCGGCGAGGAAGTCGTTTCCCGCACCGCCCGAGATCGTGTCGTTGTCCTGGCCGGCGAAAATCGTATCGTCACCATCGCCGCCGGTGATCGAATCGCCGCCATGATTTCCATAAATGACGTCATTGCCACTTCCACCGTTCAGAACGTCGGCACCCTGGCGCTGGGCGCTGGAGCCGTTGTTCGAGGTCTCCGGCCCGTTGTTCTGGCCGCCGAAGATGGTGTCGTTGCCGTCGTTGCCGAAGATCGTGTCGGTTTCCTTGTTGCCATAGATGATGTCGTCACCGCCGGCACCGGAAATCAGATCCGCCCCGCTGCCGCCGCTCAGGATATCCGCGCCGCTGGATCCCACCAGACTGTCGGCGCCGTCGGTACCGTTGTTTGTGGTCGTTGTCGGGGTTCCGGTGTTCGTGGTCCCGCCGATGGCGGCACCATAGAGGAATTGAGCCGCCTCGATATCGTCGTTTTGCAGCGAATTCACGTCGTCGTCGATGAAGGCCTGCATGATCGCCGGCGTAACCGACGAATGGCTGATGCCGATGGCGTGGCCGATCTCGTGGATCGCCACCGTCTTGAAGTTAACGTTGCCGCTGCCGACATTGCCCTCGCCGACCACGTAATTCTCCGCGGTGTCGAAGCCGATTGTCGAACTGACGATCGTGACGCCGACGAAGCTGAAGAACGCCTGGGCCAGGGTGCCGGATTTGCCGTCGATATCATCGAAGCCGAGGCGGATATCGACCGACGCGGAATCCGTCACCTCGACGAAGTTGATATTCGCCACCGCTTCCCAGGCATCGAAGGCTTCCCGGACAGCGCCGATCTGCTCGTTGTCCAGAACGCCGGTGAAATGGAACGGCTGTTCCGGGAAATTGAATATCGCGGCGCTCCACGTGACCTGACCCCCGGAAGTGCCGAAGACATCGTTTCCCCATTTGATGTTGTTGGTTCTGAAACTTTCCGTCGCCCAAGCCATTACCTGGTCCTTGCGCAGGAGTGGGCCGATAGGGCGGAACGATCAACCAATGGCCGGCTGAACAAAGAGCATCTCCGACGCTTTTTGACGGGTAACGCTATAGCGTGATGAAACCATGACGCGCGTCCCTGGACAAGCGGAACGGCTGGGCGCGCTGTGACTTTTCCCAATCTTTTGCTAGGTGCCAAGGCGAGGCCTCGTAGGGTTTCGTTTCGCGATGTCCACACCATATAAAGGGGAGAGGCTGGAGTCGGAACCGCGATGACCTCGTGAGCTTGACGCCCCGGCTTCGATCCCCTAGGTGACAGCCAACAGCAACAATGCGTCGCGAAATCATGGCGGTACTTCCAATAGTCTGGGCTCCGGACCCGATCCTCAAGGTGAAATGCGACCGGGTCCACGAGGTCGATGACGAGGTCCGGCGTCTCATGGACGATATGCTGGAGACCATGTACGACGCGCCGGGCGTCGGCCTTGCCGCGCCCCAGGTCGGGGTCAAGCGCCGGGTGATCGTGGTCGACTGCGCGCGCGCCGACGAAAAACCCAATCCGTTGCGGATGGTGAATCCGGAGGTGATCGCGGTTTCCGAGGAGGAGGCCGTGCACGAGGAGGGATGTCTTTCCCTGCCGGGCCATTACGCCGACGTGACCCGGCCGGCGGAAGCGCGGATTCGCTATCTCGACGAGACCGGCGCGGCGCGGGAGATCGAGGCGGACGGCTTGCTGGCGACCTGCATCCAGCACGAGATCGACCACATCAACGGTATCCTTTTCGTCGACCATCTCTCGGCCCTGAAGCGCAACATGATCCTGAAGAAGATGGTTAAGGCGAAGAAGGATCGGTTGCGTGGGTCGGCGGCCTGAGTCCGTTCCGTCCGTGAGCCGGCCCGGCGGGCCTGCCCGCATCGCTTTCATGGGGACGCCGGAATTCGCGGTTCCGATCCTCGCCGCGCTGCTTGAGGCCGGCCACGAGGTCGCCGCCGTCTACACCCAGCCGCCCCGTCCGGCGGGACGCGGCAAGCGGGACCGGAAATCCCCGGTGCATGAATTCGCCGAGGCGCGCGGTATCGAGGTGCGCAGCCCGGTGCGGTTGCGCGACACGGCCGAGCATGACGCTTTCCGGGCATTGGAACTCGACGCGGCGGTGGTCGTCGCGTATGGCCTGATCCTGCCGCCCTCGATCCTCGCCGCGCCGCGCCATGGCTGTGTCAATGTCCATGCCTCGCTGTTGCCACGCTGGCGGGGCGCGGCACCGATTCAGCGCGCGATCATGGCCGGCGATACCGAGACCGGTGTCGCGATCATGGTCATGGAGGAGGGGCTGGATACCGGCCCGGTCCTGCTGATGGAACGGGTCGCGATCACGCCCGAAACCACGGGCGCGAGCCTGCATGACGCCTTGGCGGCGCTGGGCGCCCGGTTGATCGTACCGGCGCTGACCGGGCTTCTGGACGGGTCACTCGCCGCCAGGCCCCAGCCGGCAGAGGGGATGACTTACGCCGCCAAACTCAACCGCGAGGACGGGCGTCTGGACTGGACCCGGCCAGCGGTAGAACTGGAGCGTCTGGTCCGGGCGCTCGATCCGTGGCCCGGCGCCTGGTGCGAGATCGGCGGCGACCGTTTGAAGGTGCTGGCTGCCGAGGTGGTGCATCTCGGCAGGCTTACCAATGATCCCGGAACCGTGCTGGACCCGGTCCTGACCGTCGCGTGCGGCGACGGTGCGCTGCGGCTGACCCGGATACAGAAACCCGGCAAGGGCCCGATGGACAGCGCCGCCTTTCTGCGCGGCAATCCGGTTCCCCCGGGGACGCTGCTGGGATGACGCGTCTGTCGGTTAGCGCGCCGGGGTCCACCAGGCGCCGTGCTCCACAGCCTTGAGGGCCATGGCGGCGGCCTCGAACAGAGGGGCGGGCAAGCGATCCGGCGCGTACCAGGCCCAGGATTCGAGCTTGTGCGGTTCCATCACCCGGGGCTCGCCCTCGGCGACCTCGCAGCGGAACTCGATGTCGATATAGTGACTGCCGTAGGCCATGGTGTTGGAGACGCAGAGCGGCTCGAGCGCGTCCGCCGTGATCACCAGGCCGGTCTCCTCGGCGACCTCGCGCACCGCGCAGGCCTCGGGGGTCTCGCCGAATTCGAGATGACCGCCGGCCCAGCCATAGCAGCCGGTTCCGGGACCCGATAGCCGCTTGCCGAGCAGGACCAGCGGGCCGCGCCGGATCATCACGCCGACACCGACCCGCGGCCGCTCCGCCGTCACGTCTTCGCCCAGCGGGCGGCGGCGGCATCGTCGCTGGACCGCGCATCGACCCATTTGCCGCCGTCCGGCGTGTCCTCGAGCTTCCAGAAAGGCGCCTTGGTCTTCAGCCAGTCGATCAGAAAATGGCAAGCCTCGAAGGCGGCCTCGCGATGCGCCGAGGCGCAGGCCACCAGCACGATCTGGTCGCCCGGCTCCAGGCGGCCGTAGCGATGGATGATCAGGCTGGCGTCCAGGGGCCAGCGCCTATTGGCCTCGGCCTCGATATCGGCGAGCTGCTTTTCGGTCATGCCGGGATAATGTTCCAAGGTCATCGCCGAGACCGCCGCGCCGCCGGCGATGTCGCGCACCAGCCCGACGAAGCTGGTCAGACCGCCAATCTGGTGATTGCCTTCGCTCAGTGCCCGCAACTCGGCACCGAGGTCGAAATCCTCGCGCTGCACCCGGATCATGGCTCAGCCTCCGGTCACCGGCGGGAAGAACGCGATCTCGTCACCCAACGCGACCGGATGGTCCAGGTCCACATAATCCTGATTGACCGCGACCCGGACCACGGACAGATCGGCAAAGGCGTCCGCCGCGCCGGCGCTGCGTCCCTTCAGCCATCCGATCAGGCCGGCGACGTCGCGTACCTCGTCGGGAGGCGTGACGGTTTCCTCCGCGACGCCGGTCTTGGAGCGCACCCAGGCGAAATACAGCAGTTTCACAACCCCACCTCGCTGAACGGCAGATAGTCGACCAGGTCACCCTCGCGGACCGTGGTCGTGGCTTCAGGCAGTTCGACCAGCCCGTCGGCGAAAACCATGGAAGACAATATGCCGGCCCCTTCGTGTTCGTACTTGCGGGCAACATGGCCATCCGGGGCGCCGGATTCCAGGCGCACCCGCACATATTCCCGGCGGCTCTGCTTCTTTTTGTAGCTGAACCCAGCCCGGACCCGGAACAGGGCGGGCGGTGCGGGCTCGGCACCCGCGAGGCGCTGGATCAGGGGGCGTGCCACCCGCAGGAAGGTCACCATGGCGGCGACCGGATTGCCCGGCAGGCCGATGAACGGTACCCGGCCGACCTGTCCCAAAGCCACCGGGCGACCCGGCTTGATCGCCAGCCGCCAGAAATGCAGCGAGCCGGTATCCTCCACCGCGTCGCGCACGTGATCTTCGCCACCCGCCGAAACTCCGCCCGAGGTCAGGATCAGATCGTGATCCGTGGCGGCTTGGGCAAGCGCGTCGGCGATGGCGCGCCGGTCGTCGGGGAGGATGCCGAGGTCGCTGACCCGCGCGCCCGCTCCACGGAGCAAGGCGGCAAGGGCAAAGCGGTTGGAATCGTAGATCGTCCCCTCGGCGCGCGGCGTGCCGGGCTCGCGGACCTCGTCGCCGGTGGAGAAGACCGCGGCGCGCAACGGCGCGCGGACCAGCAGGCGAGACCGTCCGACTGCCGCCGCGAGCCCGATCTCCTGCGGCCTCAGCCGTCGGCCAGCGCGCAGCACGACGGCGCCGGATCGCACGTCCTCGCCGGCGGACCGGCGGTTGGCACCGCGTTTGATGCCCGGCGGAATCGCCACCATGCCGTCGCCGGCGCGGCAATCCTCCTGCATCAGCACCGTGTCGGGCCCGTCGCCGCCATCGGCGCCCCGGGGCATCGGCGCACCGGTGAAGATCTGGACCGCCTCGCCCCGCGCCTGGGCGCGCGCGAAGGGGTGGCCCGCCGCCGCCCGCCCGGCGATCGGCAGCACCGTCTCGAGGCCGAGAACAAGGTCGTCGAAATACACCGCGTAACCGTCGACGGCGGAATTGTCGTGCGGCGGAACGCTCTCGGACGCTTGGACATCCTCCGCGAGGATCCGTCCCAAGGCGCCGGAAAGCTCGACCGTCTCCGGTTCGGCGACGGTGACCAGCACCTCGGACAGCCGCGCGAGCGCCGCGTCAACCGGTGTCAGGTCGCCCCCGAAGGCGAAGCAATCGTCGCTGAGTTGAGCCATGGCCAAGAGTATCACACTTGGTGGTCAAGCCCAGTGCTCGCCAGCACGAAGCCGGCGATCGCCTCGATGTCGTCGAGGCCGAACACGGGAACCGGTGCTTCCCGGATCGGCACGTCGCTCGCGATCGCGCGGACATGGGGATCGTCCGGTTGCAACAAGGGTTTGCCGTTCCCGCGCCGATGCACCTCCAGCTTGGCGTGAGGATAGTGCTTGAACCCCTCGACCAGGACCAAATCCACCGGACCGAGCCGCGCCAGCAACTCCTCCAGGCTTGGTTCCGGCTCGCCCCGGTTCTCGTGCATCAGAGCCCAGCGGGTGGCCGAGGAGATCATCACCTCGCGGGCGCCGGCCTCGCGGTGCACGTGGGAATCCTTGCCGGGCTTGTCGATATCGAAACTGTGGTGGGCATGCTTGATCGTCGAGACCGAAATGCCGCGTGCGACGAGGGCCGGGATCAGCTTTGCCAGCAGGGTGGTCTTGCCGCTTCCGCTCCAGCCGGCGATTGCGAAGACTTTCATGGAACCGGTCCGCTCAGGCTGTCGGATTCCGGCCGGAGCCCGATGGCGCGCTCCGCCGGGTTTCCGATTTCTCGTCGAGCGCGCTGGCATGTAGCAGACCGGAGCGCAGATAGTCGTAGCCGGTCCACAGGGTCAGCGCCGCCGCGATCCCGAGAAACACCTCGCCGATCAGGACCGACGGGATCATCGCGGGGCTGGCGTCGCCGACGATCAGGAAGCCGAGCGAGAACATCTGCAGCACCGTCTTCCATTTGGCCAGGCGGCTGACCGGAAGGCCGACGCGGATTTCCGCGAGATACTCCCGCAGGCCGGAGACCAGAATTTCCCGGAGCAGGATGATTACCGCGGAAAGCACACTCCAGCCGGTGATGTAGTCGAAGGCGCAGAGCACCAGCAGGCAGCCGCCGACCAGCAGCTTGTCGGCGATCGGATCGAACAGCCGGCCGAGCGAGGATTGCTGGTTCATCGAGCGCGCAAGATAGCCGTCAAGAATATCCGTCAGCGCCGCGAAGCTGTAGATTCCGAGCGCGATCCAGCGCAGGGTCGGCGTGCCGATCCAGATCAGCGCGATCAGCGCCGGGATCACCGCGATCCGCGACATGGTAAGGATATTCGGAAGGCGTTTCATCCGTGCGCGCCAGGGTCCGGCAAGGTCAGGGTTTCAATGGGTGACAAGTAATGTAACGGCCCGGCGCACGGTTCGCTAGGCGTCATCGTGAAAGTAGTCGTAGATGCGCTTGGCCACGGCCTTGCTCACGCCGTCGACGGACTCGAGATCGGCGAGGCCGGCCCGGGTGACGGCGCGTGCCGAGCCGAAGTGATGCAGCAGCGCGCGTTTGCGCTTGGCGCCGATCCCGGGAACATCGTCCAGGCCGGACTGGGCGATCGCCTTGGAGCGCCGCGCCCGATGGGTTTCGATGGCGAAACGGTGCGCCTCGTCGCGCAGGCGCTGAAGGTAGTAGAGGATCGGATCGCGTTCCGGCATCGACATGACCGGCTTGCCCGGCATGTGGAAGCGCTCGCGCCCGGCGTCGCGGTCCGGGCCCTTGGAGATCGCGACCAGGGGCACATCCTCGATTCCAAGATCTTTGGCGACCTCGAGGGCGATACTCAATTGCCCCTGACCGCCGTCGATCAGCACCAGATCCGGCCAGGTCCCCTGGTCCCGGTCCGGATCCTCCTTTTGTGCCCGGGCGAAACGTCGGGTCAGAACCTGGCGCATCATCGCATAGTCGTCGCCGCCCTGGATGGCGGCTTCGCTGTCCTCCGTACTGGCCCCGTTTGCGGCGTCGGGAGGATCTGACGGCGCCGCGCCCGGTGCGATGACGCCCCGGATGTTGAACTTGCGGTAGGCGTTCTTCATGAACCCGTCGGGACCGGCGACGATCATCGCGCCGACCGCGTTGGTGCCCTGGATGTGACTGTTGTCGTAGACCTCGATCCGCTGCGGCGGCGCGTCGAGACCGAAGGCTTCCGCTACGCCTTCCAGCATGCGCCGATGCGACGCGCTCTCGGCGAGCCGGCGTCCCAATGCGTCGCGGGCATTGGTGAGGGCATGCTCCAGCAGCTTGCGCTTCGGGCCGCGCTTGGGCACCAGGAGTTCGACCTTGCGTTCGGCCTTCACCGATAGAGCCTCGGCCAGCAGCGGCTGTTCGGCCAGCGCGTGGCTTACCATGACCAGGCGGGGCGGGTGCTTGTTGTCATAGAACTGGCCGATGAAGGCGGCGAGCACTTCGGCCGGGTCCACCGCCTTGTCATGGCTCGGAAAATAGGCCCGGTTGCCGTAGTTGCTGCCGCCCCGGAAGAAGAAGACCTGGATGCAACTCGACCCGCCCTCATTGTGCAGGGCAAAGGTGTCGGCATCCGCCAGGCCTTCGACATTGATGTCCTGATGCGCCTGGATCTGGGTCATCGCGCGGATCCGGTCGCGGTACAGGGCCGCCGTCTCGAACTCCATGGCGTCACTGGCTTCCTGCATGCGCCGGGCCATGGTCCGCTGGACCGCGCCGCTCTCGCCGGAGAGAAAGCCACGTGCCTGGTCGACCAGTTCCGCGTATCCCTGCTCGCTCACATAACCGACGCAGGGCGCGGCGCAGCGTTTGATCTGGTATTGCAGGCACGGCCGGGTGCGGCTGTTGAACACCGCGTCCGAGCAGTTGCGGATCAGGAAGGCGCGTTGCAGGGCGGTGATCGCCCGGTTGACCGCTCCGGCCGAGGCGAAGGGGCCGAAATAGTCGCCCTTGCGGGTCTGCGCTCCCCGGTGCTTGATGATCCTCGGCCACTGGTGATCGCCGGTGATAAATATATGCGGGAACGACTTGTCGTCCCGCATCAGCACGTTGTAGCGCGGCTTCAGCCGTTTGATCAGATTGCTTTCCAGCAGTAGCGCCTCGACCTCGGTATGGGTGGTGACGATCACCATCGAGGCGGTTTCGCTGACCATGCGGAAAATGCGGTGGGAGATCTTCGCCGGTGTGGCATAGCTCACAACCCGTTTCTTCAGGTTGCGGGCCTTGCCCACGTAGAGCACATCGCCATCGGCATCCAGCATGCGGTAAACGCCGGGAGAATTCGGCAGGTTTCGAACCTGCTCCTGGATGACCCTGATCCCCGCCTCGACGTCGGGACGTGGTTTTCCCTTGTTCGCCGGGCGCTGGCGGGTAGCATCGATGTCCACGTCGGTCTCAGCCATGCGGCAATGTCGCCAGCGCGGCGGACCCCGTCAACCAGGCTTCACGAACCGTTGGTGGATTAATCCACGGACCGTGTGGATAACCTTGTGGGTAACCCTGTTTGATTCCGTCGGGGCTCCCACGACACGGTCACATTGGCGAGATTGCTTAAAAAATAGGCAAACTAACTAACTAATTGAAAAGATGTAATTTTTAATAGTCAAGAAGAAAAATGAGACGAATTTCACCCGAAGGCCGCGGCTGTCCTGGGAATCGTCGGGCTATACTGCGTCTGTGAATAAATATTGAGCGAGGGGGCCAAGATTCGGTTTTTTTGCCCGCCGAAAAGCGAAATATAAGTGACATAATCCGAAGTAATGGCTCGGCGTGATTTGTGCCCGCGTCCGCGAGTTTGGACCAACTCCTTCATGTGGTCGGGCGAATATAGAACCCCGTATGACGGATCCATGACGGATCTGCATGGGCGCGAATGTTGTCGCGCTTGTGCCCGGGGACGGGCTGTGCGAGAGGAAGCTGGACCGGCGAGGCGGTCCGGTTCCCGACTAGGTGACCCATGAGCGAAACAGGCAAGGGTGCGATCCTGATCACCGGCGGCGCGCGGCGCATCGGAGCCGAACTGGCCCGTGGACTGGCGCGCGACGGCTGGTTCGTCTGTATCCACTGCAACCGCTCGAAATCCGATGCCGAGGCGCTGCTGGCGGAGATCACGGAAGCCGGTGGCCGCGGCGCGGTTGTCGCCGGCGATCTTTCCCGCGCTGAAACGGCGTCGGAACTGATCGCCGAGGCGAATGACGCCGGCCCGCCGCTCGAGGGACTGATCAACAACGCGTCGCTGTTCGACTATGACGAGATCGGATCGCTGACGGCGGCGGCGGTGGACCGGCATCACGCGGTCAATCTGCGCGCCCCGGTGCTGCTGAGCAAGGCGTTCGCCGAGACACTGGGCGAGGCGCGCGAAGGCTGTGTGATCAACATGCTCGACAACAAGGTTTTTGCCGTTAACCCGGACTACCTGTCCTACACGCTCAGCAAATTCGGGCTGTACGGCGCGACCCTGACGCTGGCGATGGCGCTGGCGCCAAAAGTTCGGGTCAATGCCATCGCGCCCGGCATCACGCTGGAAAGCGGCGGCCAGGGAGAAAAAAGCTTCGAGCAAGGCGTCCGCATGAGCCCGATAGGCCGGGTCTCCTCGACCCGCGATATCGTCCAGGCGGCCCGTTTCATCTTGACCACGCCGTCCCTGAATGGCCAGGTGATCACCATTGACGGCGGCCAGCACTTGCAAAAACTTCCCCGCGATGTTGCCTTTCTGGACCCCTCGTAAAGCCTGCCGCGCATGGCGGGCGCCAGACGGACCCATGACCTCATGCCCATCACGTCGATGAAACTCTTCCTGACGGATTTCGCCATTCAGGCGAATATTGGAATCCATGACTTCGAAAAGGCCGGGCCGCAGCGGCTGCTTATCTGCGTCGACATGGAAGTAGAGCTCCCCGGCGCCGCCGCGCAGGACGAGATCGGGGCGGTGCTGGACTATGATTTCTTGCGGCGCGGAATTCTCGACCTCGTCGAGGGCCGGCACTTTAATCTTCAGGAAACCCTGTGCCGCGAAATCGTGGCCCTGATCGCCGCGCATCCGAGCGTCCGGAGCGCCGTGGTGTCGACCCGCAAGCCGGACGTCTACCCCGATTGCGCCGCCGTCGGCGTGCAGCTCACCTACCAGCGCTGATACATGGGTCTCAAGCGGAGCGGCGCTCAGACCGCCGCGAATAGCATCGCCTTCAGCGGAAGAAACTGGCTGGTGATATAGAGGACATAGACCGCGAAGAATCCGACCGCCATCGGCCGGCTGATCGCCTTCATGGAAATCACCGAGAGGACGAATACCAGCGTCACGCCGCCCATGACCCAAAGGTCCATGGTCAGAACCTCTCGCGGCACGGCAAGCGGTCGAACCAGGGCGACGGCGCCCAGAATCCCGAGTGTGTTGAAGATATTGCTGCCGATGATGTTGCCGAGCGCCACATCGTCGTGCCGCCGGATCGCGGCGACCACCGTCGTTGCCAATTCCGGCATCGACGTGCCGATCGCGACCATGGTGATGCCGATAACGGTCTCCGAGACACCCAGCGCGACGGCGATCTCGATGGCGCCGGTGACCAGCAGTTTGGCCCCGAACACCACCGCGATAAGCCCGCCGATGGTGATCGTCCAGGCCTTGAGCCGGGTGCCCTGGATGGTCTCGAACTCTTCCGCCTCCTGGGCATGCAATCCGGCGGCGACGCCCGCCCGGCGTTCGTCCACATAGCAGTAGGACAGATAGCCGAACAGACCGGCGAGCATGATCACGCCATGCCAGAACTCGATCATTCCCTCGCCGGCGAGAGCGATGAAGACGACGGTGGCGGCCAGCAGAACGAAACAGTCGCGCTTCAGGGAGCGGCCGGTGCAGATGAAGGGACAGATCACCCCGACCGTCCCGATCATCAGCAGAATGTTGGCGATGTTGCTGCCGATGACATTGCCGATGGCGATCCCCGGCGAGCCGTGATACGCCGCCTTCAGGCTCACGAAAAGCTCCGGCGCCGAGGTGCCGAAGGCGATCACGGTCAGGCCGATGACATGGGGGCTGATGCCGGCCGCGCGGGCGACCGAGACCGCGCCGCGGATCATGAACTCGGCCCCGAAGATCAGAAGCACGAGGCCGCCGACCGCATAAAGAGTCGCGGTCATCATCGGGGGACGGGCCGGAAGGTTTCGTGGGAGAGGAAGCGGGCCGCCTGTGCCGGGTGGTCATGCCGCTGGCCGGCGGTGCGGACGCGGCAGAGCGCGCAAAAGTAATTTCTGCCCTGACCGGTCATGCGCGCGTCCGTACCCTTCGCGCGCGGTCCGACGCACGCCTCACCAAGTTTGTCCTAACACCCCGCCTCGCGGCGGTCCAGACGCTGCGCAAGATGTTCCAGGCCATTGACGTTATATAGAGTGCCGGCGCGGAATTCTAAGGCCTAGGATAAATCTATTGCTCAAAGCCGCCGCGCGGCGCGGGCGGTGACCGGGCTCAGGCGCGGTGCAGATTCGCGGCATGCGGCGGCGGTCCGGCCGGGGCGAGGGGGATCGGCATACGTCCGGCCCGCATTTCCTCGACCATCGCCAGCATCCGTTCCAAACGCCTGTCGGGGATTCCGAGATCCTGCAGATGGCCGACCGTGTTGACCAGATATTCATGGCACGGACCCGCGGTTCCGACCCCCTGAATGACCAGGGCGGCGAGTTCGGGTTCGGACAAGGCGCCGGCATATTGCGGATGCGCCCGGTCGACCACATAGGTCTGCGCGACGATCCGGGGATGCGCGCTTGCGCCGCCCGCGACGGTCATGGCGAGCCGCGACGGCCGGTAGACCCCAGTGATCATTTCGCGTTCATGCAGGTAGGCCAGAACCGCCTCGGCCTGGTCCGGCGCGATTCGGTAGGCGACGCCCCGGCAGGAACCGCCACGGTCCAGTCCCAGAACCAGCCCCGGGACCCGGGGCGACCCGCGATAGCGGTGCGACCAGACGCAGAAATGCCGGTGATAGCCGTGCAGCCGTGCGATTCGCCGGTCCTCGTAGGCGAAGCCGGGTCGCCACATCAGCGAGCCGTAGCCGAAAACCCAGACCGCGTCTTTGGAAACCATGGTGTTCATGTCTAAAATGGCAAGGGATCGCGAAAGGCGTGACGGGACTGGTTGATAGCCTCGGCGCCCGGGTCCCGCAACCCATCGGATGGAGGTGCCGGCGTGCGGCGAGCGATGTGGACCGTTGCGGCGCTTGCCGTCGCCTCGGCCGCCTACTGCGGGGCGTGGTGGATCGCATCGGAGCGGTCCAGGGCGGCGATCGTCGCTTGGATCGAGGGTCTTCCCGCCGACCGGGTGGTGCTGGCGCCGGGGGAGATGCGGCGCGGCGGTTTCCCTTTTTCAGTACGTTGGACCTTCGAAGCCCCCCGGATCGAAGCGCGCTGGGCTCTGGGTGAGGTGAGCGCGCGGGCCGCCTCCCTGTCTCTGTGGGTCGATTTTTGGCGGCCCGGCACGATCCGCTACAGCGCCGCTTCGGTGGACAGTGGCGCGCGCCATGATCCGACCCGGCGTGCCTGGCGCCTCGTTGCCGGATCGCTTGCCGGCCAGGCGGAGACAAATGCGGGGGGTGGATACGACCTGCTCTACGAGGCCGCCGATCTCGACCTTGAGGAGATCGGATTTCGAGGCTCGGCGACGGCGCCGCGCGCGGTGGCGGAGATCCGGGCGGTCTCGGGATCGCTGCGAGGGCCGATCGGACCGGACGCGACTGACGAACATGCGGCGAGGCTGGTGCTCCGGGGCATCGAGGTGCCCGACGCGCGCGCCCTGCTTTCCAGTTCGACCGGTTCCGCTGAGGCGTGGCTGACACTGCGCGGCCCGCTCGGCGACGGAAGCATTGAGGATCTGGTCGCCTGGCGCGATGCGAGCGGCGTGCTGGAGATCGAAAGGCTGGACGTGGAATGGATGCCCCTCGATCTGGCGTTCGACGGCACGTTCGCCTTTGACGAGCAATTGCGCCCGCTGGGCGCCGGCACCGCCGATATCCGGGGGCTGAACGGCCTGATCGACGGGCTCGTCGCCAAGGGCGTCGTCAAACCCGGCGAGGCGACCGTCGCCAAGCTCGCGCTGGCGCTGCTGACCCGGCCCGCCAAGGATGGCGGCGAGCCGGTCGTCCGCCTGCCGCTGACGGCCCAGGACGGGGTGCTGCGCGCCGGCCCCTTCGTCCTCGGCCGCCTACCCCCGCTTGTCCGCTGACGGCGGCACTTCCTGGCGGGCTTCGATGACGCCGCGCCGGATCGCCCTTGTGCGGGTGAACAGATCCTGAAGGGTCTGGCCTTCGCCCCAGCGGATCGCCCGCTGCAGCGCCGTCAGATCCTCTGTAAAGCGCTGCAGGATCTCCAGCACCGCTTCCCGGTTGTTGAGGAATATGTCGCGCCACATGATCGGGTTGGAACCGGCGATGCGCGTGAAGTCGCGAAATCCGCCGGCCGAAAACCGGATCACGTCGTTCTGCAGATGGCCCTCGAGATCGACGGCGGTTCCGACGATGGTATAGGCGATCAGGTGCGGCACGTGGCTGGTCACCGCGAGCACCTTGTCGTGATAGTCGGCGTCCATCTCCTCGACCAGCGCGCCGATGGTCTCGTAGAGCCGGCGCAGTCTGGCGACCGCCGCCGGGTCGGTCCCCTCGAGCGGGGTGAGCAGCCAGTAGCGTCCCTCGAAAAGCTCCGGAAAACCGGATTCCGGCCCCGAATGCTCGGTCCCGGCGATCGGATGGCCGGGCACGAAATGCACGGTGTCGGGAAGATTGGGGCTCATATCGCGGATCGGCGCGCGCTTCACCGAGCCGACATCGCTGACGATGCAGCCGGGCTTCAGGTGCGGCGCCAGGGCCTTGGAAATCGCCCGGTAGGTGCCGATGGGGGTGCACAGCACCACGAGATCGGCCCCGGCAACGGCGTCGGCCGGCTCCGAATGGACCGAATCCCCAAGCTCAAGCCGTGCGGCGGTCGCCCGGGCCGTTTCATCGAGGTCCGAGATCGCCAGATGGCCCACCAGACCGGGCTCGCGTTTGATCGCGCGGGCGAGCGACGAGCCGATATGGCCGATCCCGATAAGGGCCACGCGTTCGAACAGCATCCCGGCGGAATTTGCTTCCGTCATATCGTCTTACCTAGATCTCATTGCTTCAGAAATTCGGCGACCGTGTCGACGACGATCCGCATCTCCTCCTCGGTGCCGATCGACAGCCGCAGGAACTCCGGCGCGCCGTAGCCGGCCATGCCCCGGGTGAGGATGCCGCGTTCGCTGAGATATTCTCCAGCGGCGGCGGCATTGCGCGCCGGCTCGTCCGGGAAGCGCACCATCAGGAAGTTGGTGACGCTCGGCAGGACCTTCAGGCCCAGCGCCTCGAACCGTGCCTTGGTCCAGGGTTGCCAGGTCTCGTTATGGGCGATCGAGCGCTGCACGAACTCGGTATCTCCGATCGCCGCGATGGCCGCCGCCACGGCGCCGCGATTGGCGCCGAAAGGCTGTTTGACCACATGCATCGCGTTGATCACGCCGCGCGGCCCGTAGCCCCAGCCGAGCCGCAGTCCGGCCATGGCGTAGAGCTTGGAGAAGGTCCGCAGCATGATCACGTTCTCGGAAGCCTCGACCAGTTCCGAGCCGTCGGAATAGTCGTTGCGGGAGACGAATTCGGCATAGGCGGAATCGATCACCAGCAGCACATGCTCCGGCAGTTCGCGGTGCAGGCGCGCCACCTCGGCGCGCGAGAGATAGGACCCGGTCGGGTTGTTCGGATTGGCCAGGAAGACAATCTTGGTCCGCTCGGTCACCCGTTCCAGAATTGCATCGACATTGACCCGGTAGTCGATATCCGGCGCCGAGATCGGCACGCCGCCCGCGACCGTGGTCGACATCGGATACATGACGAAGCCGTATTCGGTGTGGATCGCCTCGTCGCCGGGATCGAGAAACGCCTGGCACAGCGCCTGGATCAGCTCGTCCGAGCCGCAGCCGAAGATCATGCGCTCCGGATCGAGGCCATGCGCCTCGCCGATCACCTCGGCGAGGCCGCGAGGATCTTCCTCGGGATAATGGTGGATCCGGTTGCCGACCTCTGCCAGCGCCTGCATCGCCTTGGGGCTTGGCCCAAGCGCGCCTTCGTTGGCGGACAGGCGGATGATGCGGCCGGTTTTCGGCGCGCTCAGATTCGGGTTGTAGCGCACCATGGCGGCGATCGTCGGGCGTGGGCTGGGGGCGGTCATGCAAGCCTCCGGGGTGACACAAGGGATCTTGTTGAGGAGCTTAAAGGGCGGACTGGGTCGCGTAGGCGCCGAGACGGTATCGTTCGCTTTCGTCGGTCGGATGGTCAACGAAACCGTCAACTTCGACCAGACGCCAATGCCGTCCGCCGTCGTTCCATTCGTCGATGGCACGGCCTTCGTCCGATGCGCCGCTTCCGGCGATGGCGAACAGGGTGACATCGTCGCCCGAGGGTTCGGGTTCCTGGGGGCCGATGATCAGCGCGTCGGCGTCACCGGCCGGCGCCGTGAAAAACGGAAGCCGCGCGAGAATGCGCGGCTTGCCCGGGGCGTCGCCAAGCAGAAGCGGCCACCATCGCCGCGCCGTGCCGCGCTCGATGCCGGGCAGGATCGCGATCTGCGCGGTGCCGTCGGCAACCGCCGCGACGGCGGCTTCGGCGCTGACGGCCGGCTCGATCGTCGAGGCGGTGCCGCAATATTCCAGCGCCAGATCCCGGATCGCAACATCCGGCGCGAAGACCGACGCCTTGACCGCGATCTGCTGATTGAGATTGGCACTCAGGATCTCCCGCCAGATCCGCGCCACGGAAGCGATCGACAGCGGGTCCCGGTTGCGCTGCGCCAAGCGGCGCATGATCTGCGCCTCGCGCCCGGGCCGGAGGTTGGGTCCACTGGCCCCGGCCTTGGCCGCGGCGACCTCGCGCCCGATCTCCACGCGCCGAATCAGCAGTTCGTGCATGCGCGCATCGATCTGGTCGATTTCACCCCGAAGGTCTTCCAATGTCGCCACGACACATCCCCGGCGTACCTGCGGTCAAAAAGGAACGGCTCCCGCAGGCAAGGCGGCTAGGATTAATCCGCCGATTGCCTGATTGCAAGCGGACAGGAGGGGCCGGGCGTCTGGTCTCGAACATCCTGTCTCCGGCAGGGAGTAAGACGTTTCTTCCCGGCGCTCCGGTCGCCGTCATGCGCGATCAGCTTGCACGCCTTACCTTTGGTTCGATCCGCAGGGTGATCGGCTGGCCCGTCGCCGTCGCGATCGCCTGAAGTGTCGCAAGCGTCGGTCTTGATTTGCCGGACTCAAGACGGGCGATCGCGGGTTGCTTGGTGTTCATGAGAGCCGCTAGTCCGGCCTGGGACAGTCGGGCCTTGGCGCGCGCGCTGATGATCGCCTGGGCGATCTGGAACTCAGCTTCAAGCCCGTCATACTCGGCCCTGACTTCGGAATCCGCCAAAAGTTCCTTTTTAAATTCAGCAAATTTCTTCATCGAGAAATTCCTTCATTCGAGCTTCCGCTATCGCGATCTCGTTCCTTGGCGTCTTTTGCGTCTTCTTGATGAAGGCCCGGACGACAACAACCCGTCTGCCGCTCGCGTGAAAATGCAGTGCCCTGGATATTCCATCCCTGCCTCTCATGCGCATTTCCCAGATCTTCCCGCTGATTTTCTTGATATGCGGCTCCGAAACCCGCAAAGGCCCGTTGGCGATGATCAACTCGGCGATCCTCAGATACCTTGCCTGCATGTCCGCCGGCAGCCTTCTGATTTCCTCCGCAGCTTCCTTGGTTTGGACGATTATCCATCCAGAACTGGACAAAATTATATAACTTTCATGTTATGTTTTTCAATATCGGTCGATGAAAGCGTGGAATACAGCGGCAAATCTTGGCCCTGCATGGGCGTTGCCGAGGCGCGGATCGCCGGGGCCGGCAGAAGGGCCCGGGCGCGCGCCCTCAGGGCCCGGGGCTTGATGGTCGCGTAGATCTGTTTGCTGGCCTCGATGATCACCACGCCGCCGAGCTGCTTGAACCAGCGGGCCCCGATATCCTCGATCCCGTAGGCGGAGCGCTGGACAATGCGCCACGGATAGGGCGGCACATAGAGCGCCCGCGTGGTCAGGGTCGGGGTGAACATGCTGGCTCTCAACAGCCGCGAGAGCTGGGACGAGGAATAGGGATGGCCATGGCCGAAGGGGGTGCGCTCAAGCCGGGCCCAGAGGCCGCGCCGGTTCGGCACCACCACCAGCAGCCGTCCGTTTCCGGTCAGGATACGCCAGATCTCGTTCAGCATCGGGCGCAGTTGCTCGCTGCATTCAAGACCGTGCACCAGAAGCACGCGGTCGACCGACACGTCCTGCAGCGGCAGCTCGCCCTCGTCGGCCAGCGCCACGAGGTTGCGCCCGTCGCGCGGCCAATGCAGGACGCCCTGCTGGGCCGGCATCAGGGCGAAAACCCGCTCGGCCTCGTCGCGGAACGGCCGCAGATAGGGTGTCGCATAGCCGAGACCAAGGACCGTCATGCCCGAAACATCGGGCCAGATCGCCCGGATTCGGCGCCGGATCAGCCGCCGCGCCACTTGGCCGAGCGGCGTGCCATAAAAGTCCCAAAGATCGACGGCATCGTTGTACATGGCCGCTCCGCCGCAGGCGAAGACCTATCCGACGCGATAGGTCTTGATCAGATCCGGGTCCGGCTCGATCCCAAGGCCCGGTCCTGAGGGAACGCCGAAGAAGCCGTCCACCGGGTCATAGGCACCGGGATAGAAATCCGCCTCTGGCGTGATGAAGATCCGCTCGATCAGGCCGGGATTGGGCAGCGCCTGGGCAAGGTGCAAGGTGGCGAGGAAACCCGGCCCGAAATACGGCGAATGCGGCATGATCTGCACCCCGAAGGACTCGCACAAGGCCGCGACCTTGCGGAACTCGGTGATGCCGCCGACCTTGGTGACGCTGGGCTGGGCATAGTCGACGGCGCCGAATTCCAGCATGTTGCGGAACTCGAAGCCGGTGCAGGCGTTCTCGCCGGCCGCGACGGCGACGCCGGTATCCTCGCGCAGTCTTGCCAGCGCCCGGAAATCCTCCGGCGGATTGATCGGCTCCTCGATCCAGTGCAGGTCATACTCGGCGAAGGCGAGGGTCATCTCCGCGCCTCTCGGGCGTCCAGGGGCAGTTGGTGTCGACCATGATCTTCAGGTCCTCGCCACCGGCTTCCCGGGCGGCGCGGACTTCCGGCACCTTGATCTCATGCAGCTTGGCGAGACCGTAGCCGAGGCCAACCGCGTGTTTGACCCGGTCGGCGACGAGCTCCGGATCCTCGTACCGGAACAGGCTGGCATAGGCCGGTACCTTGGTGCCGCCGGAGGCGCCGAGCATCTGATAGAGCGGCATCCCCGCCGCCTTGGAAGCAATGTCCCAAAGCGCGATATCGATGCCGGAAATCGCGAACATGGTGATGCCGTAGCGACCGAAGATATGCAGCGCCTGCTGCAGGTCATGGCTGATCCGCGCGATGTCTCTCGGGTCGCGGCCCATCACCCGGGGCGCCACCATGTGCCTGACCGCTTCGGCGACCGCGCGGCGGCACTGAAATGAGAAGGCATCGCCCCAGCCGGTGATGCCGGTATCGGTCTCGACCTTTATGAGGCAGAAATCGAGCTTGCCCCAATTCAGGAACCCGACCTCTCCCTGCTTGGAGACCCCACGGTCGAAGGGCATTTCCAGCTCGATGACTTCCACATTTGTAATCTTCATGACCCAGGACTCCGCTGCCAGCGGGGGATCTTAGCCCCGGCCTTGGCCGATGCGAAGGGTTGATGCTAGGTTGCCGCTCCCGCCCGAGAGCACCGAAAAAAAACGGAGAGCGCCCCATGGCCCCGTTCGAGATCATCCTGGTTCCCGCGATGTCCGACAATTACGTCTATCTCGCGCATGACGCCGAGAGCGGCGTGACCGCCGTGGTCGACCCCTCGGAAGCCGAGCCGGTGGAAGCGGCCCTCAAGAAGCGCGGCTGGAAGCTCACCCACATCCTGAACACCCATCATCATCTCGATCATACCGGCGGCAATGCCTGGCTGGCGAAACAGTACGGCGCCACCCTGATCGGCCCGAAATCCGAGACCGCGCGCATCGCCGACATGGACGTCACCGTGGGCGAGGGAGACACCGTGGATATCGGCGGCCACAAGGGCGTGGTCTATGAGACGCCGGGGCATACCAAGGGCCATATCGCCTTCTGGTTTGCCGATTCCGACGCGCTGTTCTGCGGCGATACGCTGTTCGCGCTCGGCTGTGGCCGGGTGTTCGAGGGCACCATGGAGCAGATGTGGAATTCGATGCTGAAGCTGCGCTCGGTGCCGGGTACGGCGCGGATCTACTGCGGGCACGAGTACACGCTGTCCAATGCCCGCTTTGCCCTCAGCGTCGATCCCGACAATTCGCGCCTGCAGGCACGGACCCGGGAATTCGAGGAAATGCGCGGCCGGGGACAGCCGACCATCCCGACAGTGATGGCGGACGAATTGGACACCAACCCGTTCCTGCGGGCCGACGATCCGGCGCTCGCCGCCGCGGTGGGCATGCCCGGCGCCGACCCGGTCGCGGTGTTCGGCGAGGTGCGGACCCGCAAGGACAATTTCTGAGTTTACGCTAACGCGATCCGGGCATTCCGTCCGGCATCCAACCCAGAGGCAGATGATGAAACTTTTCCATGGTGGCGGCTCGCCCTTCGTTCGCAAGGTGATGGTTGTGGCGCACGAGACCGGTCTCGTCGGCAAGCTCGAGCTGCTGGACGGCGGCACCACGCCGATCGACACCAATCCGGTCCTGGCCAAGGCCAATCCGATCGGCAAGATTCCGGCCCTGGTGCTGGATGACGGCACGGCGCTCTCGAATTCGCCGGTGATCTGCGAATATCTCGACAGCCTGCATTCCGGGGCCAAGATGTTCCCGGCCTCGGGTCCGGCGCGCTGGGAAGCGCTGCGCCTGCAGGCGATCTGCGACGGTCTGATGGACGCTGCGGTCAACAACCGCTACGAGACCATGGTACGCCCGGAGAACCTGCGCTGGGATGCCTGGAGCGCCGGCCAGCTCGGCAAGGTCGACCGGGCCGTGGATGCCCTGGAGGCCGCCGCCGACAGCCTTGGCGACCGGGTCGATATCGGCACCATCAGCGTCGGCTGCGCCTGCGGCTATCTCGATTTCCGCTATGACGCCCGCAACTGGCGCGGCAGCCATCCCAAACTCGCGGCCTGGTTCGCCAAGTTCAACCAGCGCCCCTCGATGCAGGCGACCAAGCCGCCGTCGGCGTGACGGAAACCGAGGAATGGCGCCGCGTGGTCGTGGCTGACGCCAAGATGGCATCGTGATCAATCTCGGTTCGCGTCCCCGACGAAGGTCGGGGCCGACGCCTGAGTAGGATCCGCGCGACGGATTTGCGATCATCCGCACAGAACGCTTGAAGTGCTCCGCCATCTCTCGTCAATGAGCGCTTCAGGCGTCGGCCCCGGCCTGCGCCGGGGAGGCGAAATACAATCGGCAGCACGTAACGCGTCGGATTGTGGAAAAATCCCGAGAACGCCGGACTCCGTCGTTTCGACAGCTTCTTAAACCGACCGCCGCGCCTTCAGAGCCTGGGCCAGCGTTCCGTCATCCAGATAGTCGAGTTCCCCGCCCACCGGCACGCCGCGGGCAAGGCGGGAGATCTCGACACCGCATCCGGCGAGGCGGTCGACGATGTAGTGGGCCGTGGTCTGGCCGTCGACGGTGGCGTCCATGGCGAGAATCACTTCGGTAACCTCCGGCGCCTCGGCGCGGGCCGTGAGGCCGTCGATATTGAGTTCCTCCGGGCCGATGCCGTCCAAGGCCGAGAGCAGACCGCCGGTGACGTGATAGCGGCCCCGGAACACCGCCGCCCGCTCCAGAGCCCAGAGATCGCCGACTTCCTTGACCACGCAGATCCGGCTCGGATCGCGCCTCGGATCGCGGCAGATGCCGCAGGGATCGATGGTGTCGAGATTACCGCAGGTGGTGCAGGCGACGACCTTGTCGGCGGCGTCGGACAGCGCGTCGGCCAGCGGGCGCATCAGCGCTTCCCGGCGTTTCAGCAGGTGCAGCGCCGCCCGCCGGGCCGAACGCGGGCCGAGGCCCGGAAGCCTGGCTAGAAGATGGATGATCCGGTCCAGCTCGCCCGGCCCGAAGGAGTCCGCCATGGCGCCCGCCTAGAACGGCAGCTTGAAGCCGGGCGGCAGCGGCAGTCCGCCGGTCAGTTTCTGCATTTCCTCGAGCTTGCGCTTTTCGACCTTGGCATGAGCGTCGTTCACTGCGGCCATGATCAGATCCTCCAGCACCTCGACATCACTGGGGTCGACGATTGACGGATCAAGCCGGATCGCCCGCATCTCTCCCTTGCCGTTCAGGGTGACGCGGATCATGCTGGCACCGCTGGTGCCCTCGACCTCCATGGCAAGCTGCTGTTCCTGCATGGACTGCATCTTTTCCTGCATTTCCTGCACTTGCTTCATCATCTGACCGAGATTTTTCATTGCCTCTTCCCCGTCGGCTCCTTGCCGTCGCTCTGTCCTAGCCTTCGCGTGCCCGTGCCGGCACCGTCATGTCGTCGCCATTGCCCGGCTCATCGTCGTCATCGTCGTCGCCCTCAAGAGGGTCCGGATGCGGGTCGGTTGTCCCCTGGTCCGGGCCGATCAGCGGGCGGACCGCCTCGACCGCCGCCCCCGGAAAACTTTCCAGGACCGCCGCTACAACCGGATCGGTGGAGGCTTCCTCGCGCACCCGGGCCTCGGCGGCATCGCGCCGTTCCGCCAGGGTCGGCTCCCCGGGCGCGTCGCTGAGCGTCACCGACCAGGGCTGTCCGGTCCATTCCATCAGCAGCTTGGCGATCGCGCCGGTGAGCGCCGCATCGACGTCGCCGGTATTCTCGATCTCCAGCAATCCCGGCTCGACCCGAACCGGCCTCACGTCCCGCGCCAGGCGGGCGTGCAGGACTGCCTCGCGGTGGTTCTCGAACAGAGCCACGATCTCGGCGAAGCTCGAGGGAAGCGGGCGCGCGGCGGGCTCCTCGGGCTCGAGTGCCGGCGGTTCGGGCATCCCGGGCGCCGGCGTCTCCGGTTCCAGGTCCGCGATCATGGCCGGGCCCGGGTCATCCGGCTGTGATGCCGCGACAGGGTCCGCCCGCGCCGCCGGGGCGCCGGCAGGGACTGGCGGCGGTGCAGAAGCCGCCCGCGCGGAGACCGGCTCGCCGGCGCCGAGGTTCCGGATCACGTCGGCCGGGCTCGGCATGTCGGAGAGATGGGCGAGACGGATCAGCACCATTTCCAGCGCCGCCAGCGGCGAGGGGGCCTGCTGAATCTCGGTGATCCCCTTGAGGAGCATCTGCCAGGCACGCCCGAGATGAGGCATGCTCAAGGCTTCGGCGAGGGCGCCGCCACGGCTCCGCTCGATTTCCGAGGTATCCTGTCCGACATTGTCCGGCGCCACCTTGAAGCGGGTGACCAGATGCGTGCTCTCCAGCAGATCCTGGGCGATCACCAGTGGATCGGCGCCGAGATCGTGCATCGCGTTGACCCGGGCCAGTACGGCCGGGAGCCTCCCGCGCATCAGATCCTCGAACAGGTCGAGCACCTCGCCGCGATCCGCCAGGCCGAGCATCTCCTGGACAAGAGACGGGCTGATCGGACCATCCGCCAGCGCCATCGCCTGATCGAGCAGGGAGAGACCGTCGCGGGCCGAGCCGTCCGCCGCCCGCGCCACCAGCCGCAGCGCCTCGGCCTCAGCCTCAACGCCTTCCTTGGCGCAGATCGTGGTGAACAGCGTAACCAGATCGTCCGACCCGATACGGCGCAGATCGAAGCGCTGGCAGCGCGACAACACGGTGATCGGCACCTTGCGGATCTCGGTCGTCGCGAAGACGAACTTCACGTGATCCGGCGGCTCCTCCAGGGTCTTCAGCAACGCGTTGAAGGCGTTGCGCGAGAGCATGTGCACTTCGTCAATGATGTAGACCTTGTAGCGCGCCGAAACCGGCCGGTAGCGCACGCCGTCGATGATCTCGCGGATGTCGTCGACACCGGTATGGCTGGCGGCGTCCATTTCCAGGACATCAACATGCCGGTCCTCGGTGATCGAGCGGCAATTGTCGCAGACCCCGCATGGGTTGACCGTCGGCCCGCCTTTGCCGTCGGCGCCGATGCAGTTGAGGCCCTTGGCGATGATCCGGGCGGTGGTCGTCTTGCCCACCCCGCGCACCCCGGTCAGCACGAAGGCATGGGCCAGGCGGCCCTGGTCGAGGGCGTTTTTCAGGGTGCGGACCAGCGCCTCCTGTCCGATCAGATCATCGAAGTTCTGGGGGCGGTACTTGCGGGCGAGAACCCGATAGTCCGCGCCTTCGGCGGCCGCGCTGTCACTCATGGGGGGATCTTAGAGGCTGAGCGGAAGGTTGGAAAGCGACCCAGACCGAAACTCGTTAAGGCTGCTTCCTTCCGGACCTGACCGGGTTGGCGAGGAGCCTGTCCGCCCCAACCTTCCTTGCCGAGATATATCGGTCCCTGGGGGCGAATTGCAAGCACCGAGGTCCGAAACGGGGGCTTCCCGTCAATCCACGATGAACAGCTTGGCGCCGGTCTCGGTCACCGAGCGATGGGCCGCGTCGCCCTTGTCGGAGACCTGATAGCTCATTCCCGGCGTCAAGGTGACCCGGCGGCCGTCCTGAAGCTCGGAATGCAGCTCGCCTTCAAGAACCAGCAGGATATGCCCCCGGTCGCACCAGTGATCGGCGATGTAGCCCGGCGTGTATTCCACCATCCGAATCCGGATATCGCCGACCTCCAGAGTCCGCCATAGCGCCTTGCCGCGCTCGCCGGGATACTCCTCCACCGGAACCTGGCTCCAGTCGGTGGTGGTAAACGGCAGGGTCGGGATCTTCATGGCGATGCTCCTGTCCGGGACGACGGCATCCCGAATCAGCGGGTGAAAACCAGTGGTGGTTCGATCGGACTGCCCGGACCCTAATTGCTTTCCGAGCCGCCGCGGAACTCGGCGATCGCCGTTTTCACGGTCTTCCACAACTCGCGCTTGTGATGCGTGTCGATGCTGACCGTCGCCGTCATGCCGGCGCGCAGGGGCGGGTTGTCGGGGGCGCTTTCAATCTCGATACGGACCGGCAGACGCTGCACCACCTTCACCCAGTTGCCCGAGGCGTTCTGCGGCGGCAGTACCGAGAACTCGGCGCCGGTCGCGGGGCTGATCGAGGCGACTCTGGCCTTCCAGACAACGTCCGGATAGGCGTCGATCTCGACCTTCACCTCCTGGCCCTCGCGGACATGGGTGAGCTGTGTTTCCTTGAGATTGGCCTCGATCCAGGTAGTGTCGACGGCGATGATTCCGAAAGCCGGCTCGCCGGCCTCGACCCATTCGCCGGCCTCCAGCTTCAGCCGGGTTACGATGCCGGCGACCGGTGCCCGAATTTCGGTATAGCCGAGATTCATTTCCGCCATGGCCTTTTCGGTTTCCGCCGCCAAGAAATCGGGATGCTGTTCGGCGCTGCGCTTCGGATCGCCGCCGAGGCGGGCGGTCACGGTCTGGAGTTTCTGGCGCAGGGTTGCCACGTTCTGCCGGGCAGAGGTGAGGTTGAACTCCGCCTCGTCCAGTTTGGTGCGGGTCGTGATCGCCTTAGTGGCGAGCTTGCGCTGACGGTTGGCTTCGTTTTCGTAATATTTGACGTCCTGCTTCGCCTTTTCGATTTCGGCGACGACCTGATGATATTCAGCGCGGGTCGACTCGATATCCTGACGGGCGGCCTCGCGCTTGGCATCCGACATGCGGACCTGCATCCAGTACGGTTCCTGGTCCATCTTGAACAGCAGATCGCCGGTATTAACCCGCTGGTTCTCCTCGACGAAGACATTGGTCACGCGGCCGTCGATATTCGGGCTGACGGCAATGACATGGGATTTCACATAGGCGTTCTCGGTGGTGATGAACCGCCCCGTCGCTTCGTACCAGTAACCGCCGCCGATGATCGCAAGGACCGGGATAACGATCAGAAGAACCAGACGCAGCAGCGTCCGGCCCCAGCGCCGCCTGGGCCGCATCGGTGCTGGCGGCGGCGGGGTTGTCGCGGAAGCCTCTTGTGCTTGCTGATTGTCAGAGTCGCTCATAGTTCCTGGCCTCAGTCATCCGCCGCCGCCATGGCAGCCTCGCGCGCGGCCATGTCCGGGCGCGGGTCGTCAAGCGTCAGCAGGTTGGTTTTGATCTTCAACAACGTGTCGATGAAACGCTCGCGTTCCACGTCGTCGAGGTCGCCCAAAGCGTCTTTGCGTACCTCGGCCGCCGTATTGCGCAGCGCTCGCATGATCTCCTGAACCTTGTCCGTGAGATAGAGCCGTTTGACGCGGCGATCAAGCGTGTCGATGCGCCGCTCCACCCACTCTTTTTCTTCCAGGCGGTCCAGAAGCCGGCCGAGAGTGGCCTTTTCCAGCTCCATGAAATCCGCCAGTTCGGACTGGGTCACGCCCTCCTTGGCGTAAAGCATCGTGAGCACCCACCACTGCGAGCGGGTCAAGCCGAGCTCGCGCCCCCGCCGGTCGAACACGGTTCGCATCAGGCGAGCCACGTCGTGCAGCAGGAAGCCGAAATTCCGGTCGAGATCCTCACGTTCCATGGCCGAAATATAGTTGTCATGCTTACTTTTGCCAAGGCTAAGATTGTCGAGCTTACAGAACTGTGATGCGGGTCGGGCGATGGAATTCCCGCTTTCTTCGCACCGGGTGACGGCTTGGATTTCCCTTGGCCGGCAAACGCGCTAGTGTCGCCGCCTTGAATCTTGGAGAAAGCGTTATGGAATACAGAAATCTCGGAACCTCGGGCCTCCGGGTATCGGTGGTCGGCCTCGGCTGCAACAATTTCGGCATGCGCCTGGATGTGAACCAGACCCGCGCCGTGGTCGACCGGGCGATCGAGAAGGGCATCACGCTCTTCGATACCGCCGACATGTACGGCGCGCGCGGCGGCTCCGAGACCCAACTGGGCGAGATCCTGGGCGCGCGGCGCAAGGATATCGTGCTGGCCAGCAAGTTCGGCATGGCCATGAGCGATGACGGCACCAAGATCGGTGCCTCGCGGCGCTATATCATGAATGCGGTCGAAGATTCGCTGAAGCGGTTGAAGACCGACTGGCTTGACCTCTACCAGCTGCATCAGCCCGACCCGCTGACGCCGCTCGACGAAACACTCCGGGCGCTCGACGATCTGGTGACCCAGGGCAAGGTGCGCTACATCGGCTGCTCGAACCTGAAGTCGTGGCAGGTGGTGGATTCCCAGTGGATCTCCCGGACCGCGGGCCTTACCCGGTTCGTGTCCTGCCAGGACGAGTACAACATGCTGAACCGGTCGGTGGAGGCTGAATTGCTGCCGGCGATGGTGGCCAATGGCTGTGGCCTGCTGCCCTACTTCCCGCTGGCGAGCGGGCTGCTGACCGGCAAGTACAAGCGCGATGCCATGCCGGAGGGCGCGCGGCTCACCGACATGCCGAAATTCGCCAACCGGACCTATGTGACCGACCAGAATTTCGCCATCGTCGACAAACTGGAGGCCTTCGCCAAGGCACGCGGACACAGTCTGCTGGAACTCGCTTTCAGTTGGATGGCGGCGCGGCCCACCGTCGCCAGCATCATCGCCGGCGCGACCAAGCCGGAGCAGATCGACTCCAACGTCGCCTCGGCCGGCTGGGCGATGACGGCGGAGGAGATCGCCGAGGTCGACGCCATTACCGCGAAATAGGCGGCGCCTGAAACCAGCGAGATCGGGGCCGGACCGGTACTATCCGAGCCGGTCCCGTAGCTTGTAATACGCCATCGCCAGGACCAGCGCCGGGGTGCGCAGCGGTCCGCCCGGGAAACGCTGGTGGCGGATATCCGCGAACATGTCGAAGCGGCCGGCATCCCCGTCGACTGCCTCGGCCATCAGTTTTCCGGCAAGCCCGGTCAGCGCGACGCCGTGACCGGAAAATCCGTGCGCGTAGTAGATTGACGGCTCGAGGCGACCGAAATCCGGGATCCGGCTGACCGTGATGCCGACATGGCCGCTCCAGACATATTCAAGTGGGGTATCGGCGAGGGCCGGAAACACCCGGCCGATCCGCTTGCGCAGGAAGCGGCTAAGCGCATGGGGCGTTCGGCCCGAATAGACGGCTCCAGCGCCGAACAGCAGCCGCTTGTCGGCGCTGAGGCGGTAGTAGTCGAGAGCGACGCTGGCATCGGCGACGGCGACATCGGCGGGAATGACCTGGTCCGCGGGCGCGGTGCCCAAGGGTTCCGTAGCGCAGACGAAACTCGAAACCGGGGCGATATAGCCTTGAAGTTCCGGGACCAGGCCGCCGAGATAGGCATTGCCCGCCAGAACCAGAAACCGGGCCCGCACCGAGCCCGCGCGCGTATGCGCCTCGGGCCGGTTTCCTCGCTCCAATCGGATCACCTCGCTATTCTCGAGGATGCGCGCGCCGGCCTCGGTGGCGGCGCGCGTGAGGCCTTGAAGATAGTTCAAGGGATGGATCTGCCCGCCGCCGGGATCGGCGAGGCCGCCGTGATAGAAACCGGTGCCGATCCAATCGCCGACCGCGTCCCGGGGAACCGCCGTCATGCGGTCGTATCCGTACAGCGACCGCCATTCCGCCTGCATCTCCAGCAAGCCTGCCATCTGACCGGGGTTTCGGGCGGCGAAGAAGTAACCCTGGCGCCGGTCGCATTCGATCCCGTGCCGGGCGATCCGCTTGTCGATATCGGCCAGCGCCTCGACGCCCATGTCCCAGAAGGCTCTGGATGCCTCCAGGCCGACCTCGGCGCGGATGCGGTTCATTTCGCAACTGTAGCCGCTGACCAGCTGGCCGCCGTTGCGCCCGGATGCGCCGAAGCCGATCCGCCGGGCCTCCAGCAGCACCACCGAGTACCCGCGCTCGGCGAGATGCAGGGCGGTGGAAACCCCGGTCAATCCGCCGCCGATGACACAGACGTCCGTTTCGATTTGCCCGTCGAGCCGCGGCAGCGGGGGAAAGGGGTTGCGGGTGGCGTGATAGAAGGTCGGCGGTTCCGGGACCTCGCGGCCGTTCAGATCGTGGTCAGATACCATTCCCACTCCCGGGGCGTGACATCCGCGTCGAAAACCTGGCGCTCCTCGTTCTTGACCGCATGGAACAGTGCCTGGAAGGGTGCGCCGAAAGCGGCTTCGATGAGGGGCGAGTCCTTGAACGCGCGCAGGGCCTCGGTCCAGGTTTCCGGAATCTGCCGGGCATCGCTTTCATAGGCGTTGCCCTCGGCCGGCGGTGGCGGCTCCAAGGCGCGCTCGATGCCGTCGAGGGCGGAGGCGAGGACCGAGGCGGCGATCAGATAGGGATTGGTGTCGGCGCCGGGAACCCGGTGCTCGATCCGGCGTGCCTCCGGCGCGCTGTCGGGAATCCGGAACGCGACGGTGCGGTTGTTGTAGCCCCAGCTCGCGCTCATCGGTGCATAGCTGCCGATGCCGAAGCGGCGGTAGGCGTTCGCGGTCGGCGCAAGGATCGCCGAATGGTCGCGCAGGCCCGCCGCCAGCCCGCCCACCGCGTGCCGCAGCAGCGGATTGGAAAGCGGGTCCGCGCCGTCGGCCTCGGCCATGACGTTCCTGCCCTCTTGATCCAGAATGCTGAAATGCATGTGCATGCCGTTGCCGGCCTGCTCCGCGAAGGGCTTGGCCATGAAGGTCGCGGCCATGCCATGGGCGCCGGCGACGCCCTTGATAATACGTTTCAGAAGGAAGGCATGATCGGCGGCGCGCACCGCGTCGTCGACGTGGTTGAGATTGATCTCGAACTGGCTCGGCCCGTATTCCGCCGACGCCGCGCTCGCCGGCACGCCCTGCAGCCGGCAGGCATCCTCGATGGCGTCGAGCACGGTATCGAATTCCGTCAGCTCCTCCAGGCCGTAGACCTGATTTTTGGTCTGCGGCTGACCGGTCAGCGGCGCATCCGCCGGCCGCGGCGCGCGGTGCCGCCCTCCGGGTTTGGCGATCAGGAAGAACTCAAGCTCCAGGGCCACGACGGGGGTCCAATTCCGGGTGGCGTAGCGCGCCAGAACGGATTCCAGCACCGTTCGGGGATCGGCGAAGAAAGGCGCGCCGTCCTCGCCGATCATCCGAAGCAGCACCTGGGCGCTCGGCCTCGGGGCCCAGGGCATCGGCGACAGCGTGCCCGAAACCGGCAGGCAGCGCAGGTCCTTGTCGCCGATCTCCCAGACCAGACCCGACGCGCCGACCGACTCGCCGCTGGCCCTGGAGGCGAAAACCGAGGACGGCAGGGCCAGGCCATCGGCGAATGCGGCCCGCAATCCGGCGCGTCTCACCCGCTTGCCGCGTGCGATCCCGGAAAGGTCCGGAACCAGCATTTCGAATCTGTCGATGGTCTTATGGGCGTCGAGAAAGGCGGCGGCGGTCATGAATGTTCTAGTCTCAAGGGTTGTTGTCGCAACAAGTCCTATACCGTAGAACGGCATCACGCGACAGGCGGCCACACCGTCGCCGACGCGCGATCCACTTCCTGGCGTTCACCATGAGCATCGACCTTGCCGACTGGTTCACCGAGCATCGGATCACCGAGGTGGAGTGCATGGTTTCGGACATCGCCGGGATTCCGCGCGGCAAGATCCTGCCGGCGAACAAGTTCCTGTCGACCATGGGGGAGCGCGGCCTGAGATTGCCGGAAAGCATCTTCGTGCAGACCGTCACCGGCACCTATGCGGACGAGCGCGAGACCGACGAGCGGGTGAGCGATGTTTATCTGGCCCCGGTCGCCGAGACCGTTCGGGCGATCCCCTGGTACGACGAGCCGGCCGCGCAGATCATCCACGATCCCTACTACTTCGACGGCAGTCCGGTGGATATTGCGCCGCGCCACGTCTTGCGCCGGGTTCTTGATCTCTACGCCGAACGCGGTTGGCGACCGGTCGTGGCGCCGGAGCTTGAATTCTTCCTCGTCAAAGTCAACGAGGATCCGGACTATCCGCTGGAGGCGCCGATCGGCCGGTCCGGACGCCCCGAAACCGCGCGCCAGGCCTATGGCATCGATGCGGTAAACGAGTTTGATCCGCTATTCGAGGACATCTACGACCATTGCGAGGCCCAGGGGATCGATATCGATACCCTCACCCACGAGGCCGGCGCCGCGCAGATGGAGATCAACTTCAACCACGGCGACGCGATGGAACTGGCCGACCAAGCGTTTCTGTTCAAGCGGACGGTGCGCCAGACCGCGCTCGATCACAAGGTCTACGCGACCTTCATGGCCAAGCCGATGCAGCGCGAGCCCGGCAGCGCCTTGCATGTGCACCAGAGCGTGCACGACATGGCGACCGGCCGGAACATTTTCGCCGACGAGGAGGGGCGCGACACCGACGCGCTGCGTCACTTCATCGGCGGCTCGCGCAAGTATCTGCCGGCGGCGATGCCGCTGCTTGCGCCCTATGTCAATTCCTACCGTCGGCTGGTGCGGGATTCCGATGCGCCGATCAACGTGCATTGGGGCTACGACAACCGCACGACCGGGCTGCGGGTGCCGGTTTCCGGGGCCGAGAGCCGGCGCGTCGAGAATCGGCTCGCCGGTGCCGATGCCAACCCGTATCTCGCGATTGCGGCATCGCTCGCCTGCGGTTATCTCGGCATGGTGGAGAAGATCGAGCCGTCGCGGCCGGTCGAGGGGTCGGCGTACAAACTGCCGATCGGACTGCCCCGTCATCTCGAGGACGGGCTGCAGCGGCTGTCCCGGGCCAAGGCGCTGAAAGAGGTTCTCGGACAGCGTTTCGTTACCGTGCTGACCGCGATCAAGGAAGCCGAGAACGAGGAATACCTCAAGGTGATCAGCCCGTGGGAACGCGAGTTCCTGTTGTTGAACGTGTGATGCGCCGGCCGAGCCCGCGCCGGGAGACTTGATGCCATGTCTGTCGATTACAATGATACCGCCGCCTGGCAGGAGATGGATGCGGCGCATCACTGGCATCCCTTCACCGACACCAAGGATCTGAACCAGGAGGGCTCGCGCGTGATCGTGCGGGCCGAAGGCTCGACCCTCTGGGATTCGGACGGCAATGCCATTCTCGACGGCATGGCCGGGCTTTGGTGCGTCAATGTCGGCTATGGCCGCGAAAGGCTGGCCGATGCCGCGCGCCGGCAGATGATCGAGCTACCCTTCTACAACACGTTCTTCCGCAGCACGACGCCGCCGGCCACGGAACTGGCGGCGAAGCTCGCCGCGCTGACCCCGCCGGGACTCGACCGGGCGTTCTTCGCGAATTCCGGTTCCGAGGCGAACGACACGATCGTGCGGATGGTCAGGCATTACTGGGCCCTGAAGGGCAAGCCCGACAAGAGCATCATCGTCAGCCGCGAATATGCCTATCACGGCAGCACCGGTGTGGCGGTGAGCCTCGGCGGGATGGCGGCCATGCATGGCCAGGGCGGCCTGCCGTTGCCGGACTATGTTCATATCCGCTCGCCCTATACCTATCGCGACGCGGGCAACATGACGGCGGAGGAGTTCGGGCTCGAAGCGGCCCGGGCGCTCGAGGACAAGATCCTGGAGCTGGGCGCCGACCGGATCGCCGCCTTCATCGCCGAGCCGATCCAGGGCGCCGGCGGGTTCTGATTCCGCCGAGCACGTATTTCCCCGAAATCCAGCGGATCTGCCGGGCCCATGACGTGCTGCTGATCTGTGACGAGGTGATCTGCGGGTTCGGGCGCACCGGGCGCTGGTTCGGCGCCGACACCTTCGATATTCGGCCGGATTTCATGACCCTGGCCAGGGCTGTCGTCCGGCTACATGCCGATCTCGGCGGTGATGGTGGGAACGCGCGTCGCCGATGTCCTGATCGAGGAGGGCGGCGAGTTCTTCCATGGCTTTACCTATTCCGGTCATCCCGTCGCCGCCAGGGTGGCGCTGGAGAATATCGCGATCATCGAGGAAGAAGGTCTGGTCGAGCGGGTGGCCTCCGATATCGGGCCGTATTTCCAGGCGGCGCTCAGAACCCTCGAGGATCATCCTCTGGTCGGCGAGGTGCGCGGCGTCGGCCTCATCGCGGCGGTCGAACTGGTGCGTGACAAGGACGGGCCGGTGTTCTTCGAACCCGAGGGGGATACCGGCACCCTCTGCCGCAATCACAGCGTACGGAACGGCCTGATGATGCGGGCTGTCCGCGACGGCATGGTGCTCTCGCCGCCGCTGGTGATCACCCGGGCCGAGGTTGATTTGCTGGTGGAGCGGGCACGGCTGGCCATCGATCTGACGCAACGGGATCTGGGGCTTTAGGCCGCCGGGAGCCAGCTACGTTCCGGGCGTTTTCACGCAAAGTTCTGCAAAATTCCGAGGGGCAAGACCATGGGTTTCGATTTTTCCGACGAAGAAATGATGATCATCGATCTGGTCGAGAAATTCGTCGAGAACGAGTTGATGCCGCTGGAAAAGCTGGTGATGGACCGCGAGGCGGCGGGCGGCGAGCATGCGCTGACCGACGAGGAGGAGGCCCCGCTCAGGGCCAAGTGCAAGGAGCTGGGGCTGTGGGCGCTCGACGCGCCGGAGGAGATGGGGGGCGTCGCGCTCAGCACGCCGGTGATGATGGCGATCGAGGAAAAGCTGAAGGGCACGGTCACGCCCTTCATCTTTCCGCCGGACTCGCCGAACCTGCATATGCTTGAGGCGGTCGCGAGCCCGGAGCAGCGTTACAAATACATGGAACCCTACGCCCAGGGCGAGATGCGGTCCTGCATCGCCATTTCCGAGCCTGGCGCCGGTGGCGATCCGGCGCAGATGAAGACCCGCGCGGTCCGCGAGGGCGACGAATGGGTGATCAACGGGCGCAAGGTCTGGGTCTCGAATGTGCCGAGCTCGGACTTCATCATCCTGATGGCGGTCACCGATCCCGGCAAGGGCGCACGCGGCGGCATCACCGCCTTCATCGTCGAGCGCGACACGCCGGGTTTCATCATCGAGCGCGAGATCCCGATGCTCGGCGGCCACCGCACCTACGAGCTGGTGATGGACAATCTGCGCCTGAAGGACAGCCAGGTCCTGGGCGGGGTCGGCCAGGGCTTCGCGCCGATGCAGAAGCGCCTGACGGTGCGCCGCCTGGAGATGGGCGCCATGTGCGTCGGCATGGCCGAGCGCGCGCTCAAGATGATGTGCGAGCATACCTCCCAGCGCGAGACTTTCGGCGTGCGGCTCAGCGAGCGCCAGGCGATCCAGTGGTGGGTCGCCGACGCCGCCACGAAGATTCACGCCACGAGGCTGATGGTCATGGACGCGGCGCGCAAGCAGGATGCCGGCGCCGACGTGCGCACCGAGGCCTCGATGATCAAGGTCTTCGCCACCGAAATGGCGACCGAGGTGCTGGACAACGCCATGCAGAGCTTCGGCGCCATGGGCATGGCCCGCGAGATGCCGTTCGCGATCATGAGTCAGAGGGTCCGCCTCGCCCGGATCTACGAAGGCCCGACCGAGGTCCACCGCATGGTCATCGCCCGGCGGAAGCTGGGCGAGTATGCGTGAGCCGCGTCAATATGACTTCGGCAGTCCCAGAACCCGTTCGGCGAGGAAGCTCAGCACCAGTTGCGGGCTGATTGGGGCGATGCGGGTGACCATGACCTCGCGCAGATAGCGCTCGACCTGATATTCCTTGGCGTAACCGAAGCCGCCATGCGTCATCACGGCTGTCTGGCAGGCCTCGAAGCCCGCCTCGGCGCCGAGATACTTGGCGGCGTTGGCCTCGGCGCCGCAGGGCTGACCGGAATCGAACAGCCAGGCCGCCTTCATCGCCATCAGGTTCGCCGCTTCCAGCTCCGCCCAGCATTTGGCGAGCGGGTGCTGAATGCCCTGGTTCTGGCCGATCGGACGGCCGAAGACGATACGCTCCTTGGCGTATTGACTGGCCCGGGCGAGCGCCGCGCGGCCGATGCCGATGGCTTCGGCGGCGATCAGGATGCGTTCCGGATTCATGCCTTCCAGGATATAGCGGAAGCCCATGCCTTCCTCGCCGATGCGGTCCTCGACGGGAACCTTGAGGCCGTCGATGAACAGCATGTTGCTGTCAACCGCCTTGCGGCCCATCTTGTCGATCTCGCGCACCTCGACCCGGTCGCGGTCGAGATCGGTATAGAACAGGGTCAAGCCCTCGGTCGGTTTCTTGACGTCCTCGATATCGGTGGTGCGGGTCAGCAGCAGAACCTTGTCCGCGACCTGGGCGGTGGAGATCCAGATCTTTGAGCCGTTCACCACATAGCCGTTGCCGTCCGGCGTCGCCTTGGTCTTCAGCTTGGTGGTGTCGAGACCGACATTCGGCTCGGTGACCGCGAAGCAGGCTTTCTCGGTTCCCTGGATCAGCGGCGGCAGGAAGCGCTGGCGCTGTTCCTCGTTGCCGAAGATCTCCACGGGCTTGAGACCGAAGATGTTCATATGCAGGGCCGAGGCGCCGCTCATCCCGGCGCCGGATTCCGCGACCGCCTGCATCATCAGCGCCGCCTCGGTGATGCCGAGCCCGGCGCCGCCGTACTTCTCCGGCATGGCGATGCCGAGCCAGCCGTCATCGGCGAAGGCCTTGTAGAACTCGTTGGGAAAGCCGCCCTTGGAATCCTTCTCCAGCCAGTAGTCGTCGCCGAAATCGGCGGCGATCCGAAGGATGGTGTCGCGGATGGTCTGCTGTTCGTCGGTGAGCGCGAAATCCATGGCTCAACTCTCCAGGTTGTCTTCGTTCGCCGCGCGGCGCGGGTCTAGGATTTAGGCAGCGGCGGCGGTTGGTCCGAGGCCGTGTAGTCGACGGTGGCCTCTGAAATGCCGTAGCCGGCCTCGATGGGGATCTTGATGAACCGCTTGCCGTCGACTTCCTTCGAGACCGGAAGGACCGAGACGATCGGTGTCTTCGCGGCGCGCGCGACGGCTTCATCGGCGGTCGGAGACTCGGCGACCTTCTTCAGGTTCATCCGGGTCGGAAAGACCACGCGCCGGCGGTCCGCCTCGGCATCGGCGATCGCGGCCAGCGGCTTGATCCAGATCGTTCCCAAGGTCTCCCAGCCGTCATGGTGGGCGAGCTGGTCCTTGGGTGCCCTTGCCACCATAAAATGCGTGTCGAAACGGCGCTTGCTTCTGACCGGGGTGATCCAGTGGGCGAAGGGTACCAGCCGGTCGCTGGCGATCTGCAGGTTCTCGGCCTCGGCGATGTCGTTGAGGCCGATCTCGTTGTCCAGCAGCGGCTTGCGGTACTTCTGGCTCAACGCCTCCGCACGGTCTTCCGAGATCAGCGCGGTCGAGCCCATCTCGCGGGCGAACAGGATGTTCGCCTCCTCGAAGACCTCGCGCACGCCGGCGATGCGGATCGCCCGGCGGTCATCGGGGAGATCCGGCGGCAGGGCGCAGCGCCCGGACCGGATCACGTCGTGGTCCGCGTCGTCGACCTTGCCGCCGGGGAACAGCAGCGCGCCGCCGGCGAAGTCCGCCTCTCGGGTCCGTTCCACCATCAGAACCTCAATCCCGTCGGCCGTGTCCCGCAGCATCATCACCGTCGCCGCCGGCACCGGGGTGACCGGCGTGAAGGGCTTGTCGTTGGCGCTCATCAGGTCGGCTCCTTAAACCGGGCTGTCCTTGGGGAAGTCGGGCTTGCGTTTCTCCAGAAGCGCGGCGAGGCCTTCCCGCGCCTCGGGACCGGTAAAGCCGAGCATTTCCAGCGCGGTGGAGGTATCGAAAGCCGGCCCGGCCATGCGGTACCACTGGTTGAGGGCGTATTTGGTCCAGCGGATCGCGCTCTGTGCGCCGCCCGCCAGTTTGGTGGCGATTTCCAGGGCCTTGTCCTGAAGCTCGTCATCCTCCACGCAGAGCGAGACCAGGCCGATCCGCTCGGCCTCCTCGCCGCTGACCGGCTCGCAGGTCAGCAGCAGGTACTTGGCCTTGGCCATGCCGCAGAGCAGCGGCCAGTTGATCACGGCGGAATCGCCGGCAGCGACCCCCAGCCGCGTGTGCCCGTCGACGATCTTGGCGCGCTTGCCGGCGATCGAGACATCGGCCAAAAGCCCGGCGACCAGACCCGCGCCGACCGCCACCCCGTTCAGGGCCGAGACAATGGGCTTCGAGCAATTGATGATGTTGTAGACAAGGTCCCGCGCCTCCTTCCAGGCGTTGGCGCGCTCGTCATAGTCGTCGATGATCTTCTTGATCATGCCGAAATCGCCGCCCGACGAGAACGCCTTGCCCGCCCCGGTCAGGATCACCGCGTTGATGGTCGGATCATCGTCGATGTCGCGCCAGATATACGCAAGCTCGCGATGCCCGACGGAATCCAGCGAGTTGTAGGTCTCCGGCCGGTTGAACGTGATCCGCAACACTTTGTCGGCGGGCCGGTCTAGCTGGAGCTGCTGGTATTTGGACGGGTCGAGCGGCATCGGGATTCCCCTGACGTGACGGTTTCGGCATCCTCCTGGTTTTAGAGGATCGGCGCGCCGTGGTCATGCCCCGCGTTCGTGGCGGCCTTGCGCCCAGGCGGAAGTATCATTGATCTGCGGAAAACGAGCATTGCGATATCCAATCGTATCCCCGACGAAGGTCGGGAATACTAGGTATTGGACAGACAACACGTAGAGACCTGACCGTCGCCCTGGCGAACGACAGGGCCATGCTCCGGTGGTGCAGCGTGACCGGTTGGACTTTCGTTGAGCCAAACAAATTAGGAACCGAAGCTGGAGGACAGGTCTGTATCAGGGCCCTGCCGTTCGCCAGGGCGACGGCGACCAGGGAGCGTGACGGCACCTTTATAAGAGCTCGTTAAACCTTCGTCTTGCCGTCGTTTACTTGCCCTTCCTCGGCAGCCGCGCCACGGCCGTCCCCAGGATCGAGAGCTCGCCGTCCTGGTTGCGGGCCTCGTGGGTAACTTCGACATAGCCGTCGCCGTCTTTCTCGAACTTACCGGTCACCGCGCCGTCGATGAACAGCGTATCGCCCTCGGGATTGTGGCGGCGGATCTTGGTCTTGGAGTTGATCAGGAAGCCATCGTCGCCGATCCAGTTGGTCATGTGATGGGTCATCCAGGAGCACCGCTCCGGTCCGTAATCGTAGGCACCCGGCGCGCCGACCTTGTAGGCGAATTCCTGCTCCCAGTGCACCCGTTCCGGGCAGTCGGGGATATTGAAACGGTTCGGAATGCCGAGCCCGCCATGGCGCGAGATCTGCTTCCAGGCGAGCTTGTTGGCGCGGATGTAGAGCCCGCCCCAACCCTGGGCGAAGGCGATGAAGCCGGTCACGGTCATCGGCCCCTTCACCATCCGGGGCAGCTTTTCGCCGACCGCCGTGTCCTCCCAATAGCGCGGCGTGGCGCCGCGGATTTCCTCGCCGGCATAGCCTTGGAAGATCTCCGCCAGTTCCGCGTCGGTGTAGCGCTTCTCGCCGCGCGCTTTGACCTCGGTGTATTTCGTGCCCTTCTCGCGCGCCGTGTCACGCTCGGTCCGGAAGCACCAGCTGTCGCATTCGGCGACCTTGACCCCGCCCTGGTTATAGAAATCGACGTGGTAGATCTGCTGGATCGCCCGGCCGGAGAACTGGGTCTGGTGCTCGATCAGGTCCTTCAGATGCGATTCCGTCGAAATCTCGTCGTTGCGGTGGACCGGATGGTGCCAGGTCCAGTCGGCGCCGGCCCACATGGCGTGAACGCCGGGCAGGCCGCCGACATAGCCGGAGGCGATCCGGCTGGTGGCGAACAGGAAGGACGGCAGCGCGATCAGCCCGCCATAGCGGGTTTGCGCGGCATAGTCGGGCTCGCACCACAGCGGATTGTCGTCGCCGATGCCGTGGGCGTAGTGGCGGATGTTGTCGCGGGTCGCCTCATGGCACCAGGGTTCCGGATCGCGGGAGATCCGGATGCCCAGCCGCTGGCGCAACTCGTCCAGCCCGGCTTCGGTGATATGGGGAAAGCTTTCGGCGGAAGATGTATCGATATCGGTGCTCACGTCGGCTCCTCGGCTTGGCGCTCCCGGTCGCGGAGCACTTTTCGGTTGACCTTGCCCGCGGGCGTCTTCGGCAGTTCGGGAACGACTGCGACAAGGCGGGGATATTCATGGCGGCTGAGCCGCTGTCGGGCGAAATCCTGAAGTTCGCGGGTGAAAGCGTTGCCGGGCGGGCGGGATGAGACGATGAAGGCCTTTACCACCTGGCCGCGTTCGGCGTCCGGGACGCCGATGGCGGCGGCCTCGTCCACGTCGGGATGCTTCAGCAGAACATCCTCGATCTCGACCGCGCTCATGGTCCAGCCGGCGGAGATGATCACGTCGTCCGCCCGGCCGTGGTGGAAGTAGTAGCCGTCGGCATCGACGCTGCCCAAATCCTTAACCCGGAACCAGTCGTCGCGGCGGCGCAGCATGATCTCGCCGATCGCGCCGGGTGCGCAGGGCCCGCCCTTGGGATCAAGGATCGCGACCTCGCATCCCGGCAGGGGCTTGCCCAGCGAGCCGGCCTTGACCGGAAGATCCGGGGCGCCGGGGTAGTTGGCGATCAGCACCCCGACCTCGGTGGTGCCGTAAATGCTGCACACGTCATGACCCAGGGTCCGGCGCGCCCAGAGCGCGGTCTCGCTGTCCAGCGGCTCGCCGGTGAAGGAGAGTTTTTCGAGCTTGAAACGGCGCGGCCGATCGTCACCGTGGTTGCGCATCATCCGGTAATGGGTCGCGGCGGCCGAGAGATTGGTGATCCCGAGCGCCTCGATCGCGTCCAGGAGCCGCCCCGGATCGAACTTGCCGGCATAGCCCGCGATCTCCACGCCGAGGGCGAGCGGCGCCAGGGTGCCATGCCAGAGTCCATGGCCCCAGGCCGGCGAGGAGGGGCACATGTAGCGATCGCCGGGCCGCACCCCTGTTGCGTAGAGCGCCGCGATGATCACCGTCACCACCGCCCTGTGGCGGTGCTTGACCGCCTCGGGCAGTTCCCGTGAGGTGCCCGAGGTGTACTGATACATCGCCATGTCGTCGGACGCGGTATCGGGCGTGAAGGCGGCATCGTAGGTTTCGATATCCGCAAGAAACGCGGCGCCGGCGATCACGGTTTCGACGCCGCCGGTGCCCGCGAGATCCGCCTTTTCCGGGGCCAGCAGCAGGAGTTTGGGCTTGCAGTCGTCAAGCCTGGCGGCGAGGCCGTCCGGCCCGAAGGCGGTGAATAGCGGCACTGCCACGGCACCGGCCTTCATGGCGCCGAACAGTGCGGCGTAGAAAGCCAGCGACGGCTCCAGCATGATCGCCACCCGGTCGCCCTTGGCGATACCCCGCGCGGTCAGCCAGTTCGCGACCTGGCCGGAGCAGTCCGCAACCTCGCCGAAACGGTAGGCCTCGACGCCGCCCTCGGCCTTGACGATGCGGATGGCGGTGCGCTCGCGGTCATGCCGGTCCAGGCATTCATGGGCGATGTTGAGACGCGCCCGGTCGCCGTCGAATAGGTCCCAAAGCGCCTGTTTCGAGAAATGCCGATGCGCGTCGGCGTAGCTGACATAGTCGGTAAGCTTGCCCATGGGCGCATCATGGTGGAATCATTTTTGTTGTACAAGAACAAATTAAATTGTATATATACAATTATGAACGACGGCAGATCCCCCCGTATCCGTCCGGTTCCGGCGGTCACCCGTGCCGCTGCGGTCCTGCGCCTGCTCGCCCGGAGCCGCGCGCCCTTGCGCCTCGCGGCGATCGCCGACGCGCTTGATCTGGTGCCCAGCACCGCCATGCACACCTTGAGGGCCCTGGTCGCCGAACGGTTCGTGCGGGTGGATCCTCGGACCAAGCAGTACCGGCTCGGCGCCGGTCTCCTGCCGCTGGCCCGCGCGGTGCTGGAGAGCGACGACTTCCCCAGCCTGGCGCGCCCCAGGCTTGACGAGCTGTCGCGGCAGTACGGGATCACCGCGATCGGCGTCGAGGTGCCGGATCTGGAGCACATGATCGTGGTCGCGCTGTCCCGGGCGCAGACCCCGGTCAGCCTGCAGGTCGAGATCGGAAGCCGGTTTCCCGCTCTTATCAGTGCCACCGGCCGCTGCGTCGCGGCCTTCACCGACCGGCCATGGGACGAGGTCGTGGAGCGCTTTCGAGGTCTGATCTGGCACCGCGCGCCAAGCCTTGAGGACTGGCGCGGCGAGATCGAGGAGGCCCGCCGAGAGCGTTTCAGCCTGGACCGGGGCAACTACATCGCCGGGGTGACGATCGCGGCGGTTCCGGTGCTGGACGCGGCCGGATTCATCACCCACAGCATCGCCTGTGTCGGCCTGGGGGACCGGTTCGATCCCGCGACCCGCGACGCGCTTGCCGACGACATGCGCGCGGCCGCCGCCGACCTGGGGGCCGAGCTCGCGGCGGCGGTGTGACCGGGCGCGTCGGTCCGCCTATTCCGCCGCTTCCCGGCGGAGCGTGTCGTCCTTGCATTTGACCATGCGCAGCGGCGTGTAGGTGATCACGCATTCGCCGCGCTGGTTGATGATCCGGTTGCGGGTGCGCACCAGGCCGCGCCCCGGCTGGCGGGTCAGGCGCGCCTCGACGACCTCGCATTCAACGTGGATGGTGTCGCCGGCCAGGGTCGGGCCGTGCACGTCGAACTCCATATTGAGGAACGCCATGCCGGTATGCTGCATGGTCGCCTGCACAAGCAGCCCCTCGGCGAAGCAATAGGCCAACGCGCCCGGCGCGACCCGGCCCTTGATGGCGCTCTTGGTCTTCAGATACTCGATATCGGTGAAGAGATTCTCCACCATGCCGGTAACGCCGATGAAATTGACGATATCGGCCTCGGTCACGGTCCGCCCGACGGTCCGGAACTGGCGCCCGACCGGCAGATCCTCGTAGTGAATTCCAAGTCCGACGACGTCCATGTCCAAGTGCTCCAATGGGGTTTCTTAGGTTCGCGGGCATTAATGCACGATCGCTCGCATGCTGGGAACAGGTTGACAGGCTTTTTGCCGTCCAGCACTCCTCTGCTGCGGATGAAGCACGTCAGCCACTGAAAACCCGCATCGAAGGAGGCAAGTTCTGCAAATCCTATTAGGCATTGTTGTCCCGGTATTCGGCATCGTCGCCGCGGGCTATGTCTGCGGCCGCTACCGTCTTCTCGGCGCCGAGAGCAGTCAGGCGCTGAACGCCTTCGTCTATTGGGTGGCTCTGCCGGCTCTGTTGTTCCATGCCATGGCAAGCGTGGATGTCGCCCGGGTCTTCAACTGGCCGTTCATCGGCGGTTTTGCGGGAGCCCTGGCCGCGACCTGGGCTTTGACCAGCTTCGCCGGACGGTTCTTCTTCCGCCTCAATCTCGGGGAAAGCGCGCTGCACGGCTTGAACGGCGCCTATCCGAATACCGGCTACATGGGCATTCCGCTCGCGATCGCCGCTTATGGCGAGGAGGCGGCGCTCCCGGCGATTGTGGCGACCATCATCTCCGTGCTGTCCGTTGCCTTCGCGATCGCGCCGATCGAAATCTCGAAGCGGGAGAAATCGAGCTTCCTCGGCGTTGTCGGAAGTGTCGCTCGGGCCCTTGCCCGCAACCCGATGATCGTCGCGCCCTGCGCCGGACTCGCCTGGGCCGCGACGGGGCTTGAGCTTTTCGTCGCCGTCGACACATTCACCCGGCTGCTCGGAGCCGCCGCCGGGCCCTGCGCGCTGTTTTCGATTGGATTGTTTCTCGTCGACAAGCCGCTGACCGAGGGAACCAGGGAGATTGCCGTCATGACCATCGCCAAGCTGGTCGTTCATCCTTTGCTGACGGCCTTGGCGGTGTTTTTTCTGTTCCCGGCCGATCGTCTCTGGGCGATCGTCGCGGTGCTGTCGGCGGCCCTGCCGATCGGGTCGGGACCCTTCGTTCTGGCCCAGGCCAACGGCGTCTATGTCCGGCGGACCTCGACGGTGATGCTGTTCACCACGGTCCTGTCGATCGTTACGGTTTCGGCGTTTATGCTGATCTTCCCGGCGGTGCGTTAGGTGATCGTCTTGTTGCTTGGAGCAATGAGAAGCCAACATCCTTCGAGACGCACACAAGGCGTGCTCCTCAGGATGAGATCTTAATTAATTGAAATAAGGATATTTTTTTAACTCACCCTGAGGAGCGCGCCTTAGCGCGCGTCTCGAAGGGTCTATCACCGCATCGACCTTTATCGGATCTCTAACCCTAAGTCCGCACGTAGGCGGCGCCCCCGTCTGGAGGCGCCGCCGCCGCGCTGGTTTCCTTCAAACGCTACTTCACGTCGAACCGGTCGAGGTCCATCACCTTGGACCAGGCGGCGACGAAGTCGTGGATGAACTTGGCCGCGCCGTCCGAGGCGGCATAGACCTCGGCGAGCGCCCTCAGTTCGGAGTTGGAACCGAAGATCAGGTCGACCCGGCTCGCCTTCCACTTCACCGCGCCGCTGGCCCGATCGCGGCCCTCGAACAAAGTGTCGTCGTCGGAGATCGGCCGCCAGGTGGTGCCCATGTCCAGCAGGTTGACGAAGAAGTCGTTGCTCAGCGCGCCCGGCCGGTCGGTCAGGACACCCGTCGCCGATCCGTCGGCATTGGTGCCCAGCGCCCGCATCCCGCCGAGCAGCACCGTCATCTCCGGTGCCGTCAGGGTCAGCAACTGGGCCTTGTCGACCAGCATCTCCTCGGCCGAAACCGTGAATTTGGCCTTCTGGTAGTTGCGGAACCCGTCGGCCAGCGGCTCCAGCACCGCGAAGGATTCGACATCGGTCTGCTCCTGGGTCGCGTCCGCCCGGCCCGGGGTGAAGGGAACCGAGATTTCGGTACCGGCCGCCCGCGCCGCCTGTTCGATGCCGGTATTGCCGGCGAGCACGATCAGATCGGCTAGCGATACCTGTTTGCCGTCGGACTGCGCCTTGTTGAAGCCGGCTTGGATCGCCTCCAGCGCCTTCAGCACCTTGGCAAGCTGCTCCGGCCGGTTGACCTCCCAGTCCTTCTGCGGCGCAAGGCGGAGGCGCGCGCCATTGGCGCCGCCGCGCATGTCCGAGCCGCGATAGGTCGAGGCCGCGGCCCAGGCGGTGGACACCAGTTCAGAGACCGTGAGACCCGTGCCGAGGATCCTCGCCTTCAGATCCGCGATGTCATTGTCATTGACGAGCGGATGAGTGACGGACGGGATCGGGTCCTGCCAGATCAGATCCTCCGCCGGTACCTCCTTGCCGAGATAGCGTGCCTTCGGGCCCATGTCCCGGTGAGTCAGCTTGAACCAAGCGCGGGCGAAGGCATCGGCGAACTCGTCCGGATTGGCGTGGAACCGGCGCGAGATCTTCTCATAGGCCGGGTCCATGCGCATCGCCATGTCCGCCGTCGTCATCATGATCGGCACCCGTTTGCCGGAGCCGTCGACCTCCGGCGCGTGGTCCTTGTCGGCCAGATTCTTGGCCCGCCACTGATGGGCGCCGGCGGGGCTTCTGCTCAGCTCCCACTCATAGCCGAACAGCACGTCGAAATAGCTCATGTCCCACTGGGTCGGGGTCGGGGTCCAGGCGCCCTCGATGCCGCTGGTGATGGCATCGACGCCCTTGCCGGAGCCGTGGCTGCTCAGCCAGCCGAGGCCCTGGGCCTCGATCGGGGCGGCTTCGGGTTCCGGGCCAACATGAGCCGCATCACCGGCGCCATGCGCCTTGCCGAAAGTGTGACCGCCGGCCACCAGGGCTACGGTCTCCTCGTCATCCATCGCCATGCGCGCGAAGGTCTCGCGGATGTCGCGGCCCGAAGCCACCGGGTCGGGCGTGCCGTTCGGGCCCTCGGGATTGACGTAGATCAGGCCCATCTGCACGGCGGCAAGCGGGTTCTCGAGCTCGCGGTCGCCGGCATAGCGCTTGTCGCCCAGCCATTCGGCCTCGCTGCCCCAGTAGATATCCTCCTCGGGCTGCCAGATGTCCTCGCGCCCGCCGGCGAAGCCGAAGGTCTTGAAGCCCATGGACTCAAGCGCGCAGTTGCCGGCCAGGATCATCAGATCGGCCCAGGAAAGCGCGTTGCCGTATTTCTGTTTCACCGGCCAGAGCAGGAATCGCGCCTTGTCCAGGTTGCCGTTGTCCGGCCAACTGTTCAGCGGCGCGAAGCGCTGGTTCCCGGTTCCCGCGCCGCCGCGTCCGTCGCCGGTGCGGTAGGTGCCGGCGCTGTGCCAGGCCATGCGGATGAACAGCGGCCCGTAATGGCCATAATCCGCCGGCCACCAGTCCTGGGACGTGGTCATGACCCGGGTGATGTCGCGCTTGACCGCGTCGAGATCCAGCGCGCTGAACGCCGCCGGATAATCGAAGCCGGAATCCAGCGGGTTCACCAGGGAGGAATGCTGGCGCAGGACGTTGAGCTTGAGCCGGTTCGGCCACCAGTCGCGGTTCGACGTGCCGCCGCCCGCCGGGGTGACGCGGCCCGAGAACGGGCATCCGCCGGCACTGTTTGAGGTCATCTCGTTCATCACGCGATCCTTCCCAGAGAAATGTTGTCCATTTGATCGACGCCGCACGTGTGCGGCACCGTCTTTCACTAATGTGGGAAGCTTGTTGTCTAAGGTGAAATCGTTTAAAAAAATATAATTAATAGATTTGGACGATGATCAATGAATCTGAGGGATTTCCAGTACATCGTCGCGGTCGCCGAGCTCGGGCATTTCGGCAAGGCCGCCGAGGCCTGCCATGTCAGCCAGCCGACCTTGAGCGGGCAGATCCGCAAACTGGAGGAAACCCTCGGCGTCGAGATATTCGAGCGCACCAAACGATCCGTGCGCGTCACGCCCGAGGGGAGCCGGATCGTCGCGCGGGCCCAGGCCTCGCTTGCCGAGGCCGATGCGATCCGGGAGATCGCCGCGGCGGCGCGGAATCCGCTTTCCGGGCCCCTGCGGCTCGGGGTGATCCCGACCATCGCACCCTATCTGATGCCCCGGCTTATCCCGGCCCTGGTCGGCGCGCTGCCGGAGGTGTCCGTCAAGCTGACGGAAAGGTTCACCCGGGATCTGGAGGCCATGCTGCTCGCCGGCGAGCTCGACGCCGCCGTCACCGCGAGCGAACCGGAGGCGCCGCGCCTGCGGTCCATCCCGCTCTACGAGGAGCCTTTCTGGATTGCGCTGCCGGGAAACCATGCGCTGGCGGCGCGGGAGGAGATCGATCTTGGCGAACTCAAGGGCGAGCGCCTGCTTCTGCTTTCCGAGGGCCATTGCTTGCGGGACCAGGTCCTGTCCTTCTACCCGGCGATCCGCAGCGATCCGGCCGCGATCAGTACCGAGGAGACCAGCCTGACCACGATCCTGGCGCTTGTCGGCGGCGGTCTCGGGATCACCCTGGTGCCGGCCATGAGTCTCGCGGGGCCGTGGGTCACCGATGCAGGAATCGCGGTCCGGCGCGAGGCTTCCGGCGCGGCCCGGCGCGAGGTACGGCTGGTGTTTCGGGGGTCGTTCACTCGGATGGCGCTAATCGGCAAGCTGGCCGATGTCATCGCCGCAACCGTGCCCGACACGGTGATCCCCCAGCGGCGGTGAGCGCGGTCTTTCGACGGCGTATGGGAAGATTTTTCAAAGAGATAGGGCCACCGTACCAATACCCGTATCCCCGACCTGCGCCGGGGATACTGAAAGAAGCGGGTTTCAACCCTCTAGCGGCCCCGGCTCCAGCGATGTGCCGGCCCGTGACGCGTCGACGGCGCGCTCCAGGAAGGCGGCGAGGCCGTCGACCGCGCGTTGCCGTTCGAACAGGGCCGGGCTCGCCTCGGGGACCCGGCGCCGTGCTTCCCGGCGGGCGCCGGTGTCGTTGGCGAGATCGAGGGCCATGGTGATGAAGCGCTCCCGGTCCGCCGCGACACAGTCGCCGAGCCCGATCATGGACAGCAGATCCAAGGTCACCCGAGCGCGCATGTGCTTGCCGGCATAGGCGAGGATCGGCGTGCCGGTGGACAGCGCCTCATAGGTCGAATTGCCGCCCGCGAAGCCGAAGGTCTCGACCAGCAGATCGGCCGAGGCAACGAAACCGAGATACTCCAAACCGTTCATCCGGCGTTGGAAACGGACCCGGTCGAACACATCCGGTCCGGCGGCGGCGAGACGGGCGCGCATCCGCTCGGTCTCCAAGGGTTGGGCGGACTCGATCAGCACCAGTAACCCGTTCGGATCGCGCCGCAGGATCTCAAGGAACACGCCGTCGTGGTCCGGGTGCATCTTGAACAGGGTCTGCGGGCAGGTATAGAGCGTCGCCGTCTCCGGCAGGCCGAGATCGGCGCGCCCGGCGAGGGCGCCGACCGGGGGCGGGCGGTTGTAGAAGAACGGGAACTCGTCCAGCAGGATCGCGCGCTCGCTGTAATGCGCGCGCCAGTCCGGCGGCTCCGAGCCCCTGGTGGTGAGGAAATAGTCGATATTCGGCACCCCGGTGGTGTCCGGATGGCCGACGCAGACCGCCTGGACCGGCGCAAGCCGCGCGAAGGACAGGTAATAGGTGAACGGGTCCATGCCGATATCGAGATAGAGCAGGAGATCGGCCTCGACGGCGGCGAGCTGCCGGCGGGCCTGGGCAAGGTCGTGGGACAGGATCACCTGGCCGTCGGCGCCGCGCATCTGGGCGATCCAGGCGGCGTCGCCGGGCTTCGCATGGGCCGCGGCGACAACCTCGAAGCGCTCTCGCGGCAGGCGGGCGAGTACCGTGCCGAACAGCTTGCCGATGGTGTGGGAGCCGAGAAAGACCGAGACCACAACAACCCGGATGCGCCGTCCCGGCCTCGGCTGGCGCCGGCAATGCGGCGCGGTCCAGGCGAGATCGGGGCACGCCCGAAGATAGAACGCGCCGATGCGGCGGTTAAGCTCGCGGTTGTTGAGGTCGTGATAGGTGAGGTTGAAATTGGTCAAGCCGACCTCGCGAGCCGGATCGGCGATCGCAAGTTCCTCGTCTTCAGCGGTGTCGAGAAAGGCGAGAAGCCGGGCCCGGGCGTCCGCGATGTCCTCGGCACTCTCCGGCACCCGGTTCTGGGCATGCGCCGCGCGGAATCGGGCCGCCGGCGTCGGCGCCAGGATGGTTCCCTGGGCCAGGTGCCGCCGCGCGCCGCGGCCATCGCCCGCCATCATCAGGCAGCTCGCCATGCCGGCGAGAACGGTGGGATCCGCCGGCACGGCACAGGCGATGCGCCGGCGCCAGGGCAGCGCGGCGCCGAAATCACCCAAGGCTTCCAATGCGTTGGCGAGCCGGTCATAAAGGTCGGGCCGGTCCGGGGCCTGGCGGATCAGGGCCCGGAAATCCTCGATCGCCGCCTGGATGGCGCCGCGATGCAGGCGCGCGGCGGCCCGGTTGATCAAGCCATCCTGGAATCCGGGGGAAAGAATTAGGGCGTGTTCCGCCGTCCTTTCGGCCGCCGGATCGGCCAGCGCGATGAGCAGGGTCGAGAGGTTCCCGTAGAACACCGGCTCGCCCGGCTCCTGGACGATCGCCGTCTTGATCGCGCGCGCGCCGCCGGCCGTGTCGCCGCCCTGGTGCCGCAGCACCCCCAGCAGATGCCGGACCTGGGCCAGATCCGGCACGGCGTCCAGCAGCCTTCGGTAGGCGCGTCCGGCTTCTTCCAGCGCGCCGGCCTGATGCAGGGCCAGGGCCTGATCGACGGCGGCGCCGATATCGGGAGGCACGGACACCCGGATCAGCCGGCGCCGAAACGCTTCAGCGCGTCGAGCAGGCCCCGGGTCGAGCCGTCCGTGTCCTTGGCCGGTGCCGCGCCCCGTATGGCCGGCATCAGGCTGTCGGCGAGTTCCTTGCCCAGTTCAACGCCCCACTGATCGAAACTGTTGATCCCCCACACCGCGCCCTGGGTGAACACCTTGTGCTCGTACATTGCGATCAGCATGCCGAGCATGCCGGGCGTCAGCTGCGGATAGACGATGGTGGTTGACGGGCGGTTGCCGGAAAACGCCCGATGCGGCGCCAGGGCGCGGGCTTTCGCCTTATGCATGCCGGCGTCCAGCAGGAGCCGTTCCGCTTCCTTCCGGCTGCGCCCGAGCATCAGCGCCTGGGATTGGGCCAGGCAGTTCGCCAGCAGCATGTCGTGATGGCCGGCCATCTTTTCGTGCGGACGGGCGGCGACCAGGAAATCTACCGGGATGATGTCGGTGCCCTGATGCAGAAGCTGAAAGAAGGAATGCTGCACGTTGGTGCCGGCCTCGCCCCACAGCACGCCGGCGGTAGGCACTGGCACCGGGCTGCCGTCGAGGCGGGTGGACTTGCCGTTGGACTCCATGTCCACCTGCTGCAGATGCGCCGTCAGCCGAGTCAGCCGCTGGTCATAGGGAATGATGGCGCTGGAGGCGCGCCCGAGAATTGAGCGGTGCCAGACCCCGATCAGCCCCAGCGTGACCGGAATGTTCCGGTCCAGCGGCGCGTCCGCGAAATGCTGGTCCATGCGGTACGCGCCGGCCAGAAGTTCGGCAAAGCGTTTAGGGCCGATGGCGATCGCCACCGGCAGTCCGATCGCCGACCAGGGCGAATAGCGGCCACCCACCCAATCCCAGAAGCCGAAAGTGTTTCGCTTGGAAATGCCGAAGCGTCGGACCGCCGCCAGGTTGCTCGATATGGCGGCGAAATGCGACGCGACCGCCGATTTGCCGAGGGCCTGCGAAATCCATCGCCGCGCCGAGGTGGCATTCAGCATCGTCTCCTGGGTGGTGAAGGTCTTGGAGGCGATCAGGAACAGGGTATGAGCCGGATTAAGCTGCTTCAGCGTGTCGTGCAGATGCGCGCCGTCCACATTGCTGACGAAATGCACCCGGATCCGGCCGTGATGGTAGGGGGCGAGGGCCTGGGTGATCATCGACGGGCCGAGGACCGATCCGCCGATCCCGATATGCACCACATTGGTGAATGCGCCGCCTGTGGCACCTCTGTGATTGCGGGACCTGACGGCCTTCGCGAAGGCGAGAACCCGGTCCAGCACCGCGTGGACCTCGGGCATCACGTCGCGTCCGTCGACCTTGATCACCCGGTCGCGTGGCGTCCGCAGCGCGGTGTGCAGGGCGGCGCGGTTTTCCGAGGCGTTGACCTTCGCGCCCGACAGCATCGCGTCCCGCCGCTCGGCAAGACCGCTTCGTTCCGCGAGGCGGCGCAGCAGGGCCAACGTCTTTGCCGTGACGGGCTGCTTGGAAAAGTCCACCAGCAGGTCGTCGAGCCCCAGGGAAAAGTTTTCAAAGCGGTCCGGATCGTCTTTGAACAGGCGTTTCATCGAAACGCCGGCCATCTCCGCCCCGTGCCGCTTCAGATCCCGCCAGGCCGCTTCGGCGTCGTTCATGTCGTCACATTTCCCGCATGCCGCGCCGCCGATGCTCCGGCGGACACGGTCGCCCGGAGCATATCAAGTGCGAAACCGGGGGGCGAGGCCTCGGGGCGAGGGCGCGGCTACCGGTTGCCGCGGCCCGTCAGATGACGTTCCAGCGCGGTGAAGCAGGCATCGCCGAGGCCCATGAAATTAAAGGCCACCCGGTCGGCTTCAGGATCGTTGCGCACGACCTTGAGGGAAATGTCCTGGCAGCCCGTAATCTCGCCGCTTGCGGTCTTGAGGTTGGCTTTCACATCCGAATCGGCGGGGAAGACCGCACAGCCGCCCTCGATGACCAGGCCGCCGAGACTGCAATCGGCGATCCGGAACTCCTGGCCGTTGTACTCCAGCAGCATGTCGATCTCGCGCCGCCGGTCCCGGCGCTTTTCCTGGGCGCGCAAACTGATGACTGTCATGGCTCACCTCCAGCCGGTCACAAGCACCATCCATGCCATATGGGGAAGCGGCGACGATGGATGGCGTGGAGAATACCACATTTCGCGCCGATCCATGCCAGCCGGCAGTCGCCATGGCTTGGATCGGCCATCCCGCGACACCAGATGAAAGAGATGAGGGGATGCATCTTCAGGCTTCTGGTCTTTGCCGTCGTAGCGGCGGCGGGCACGACGGGCGCGCGGGCCGCGATGGCCGGCGCCGACCCGGTCGCGTTGTTGCCGGACGGAACCCGCCTGGGCATGGAGCGGCGCGAGATCCTGGCGCGCAGCCCGCCGCTTCGGCGGCTCGATCCGCCGATCATTTTCGGCCCGCTCTTGGGAGAGTTCCTGGATCGGGGGTTTTCGGCGATGGGGGCGCCCGGCCTGGTCTACTATCAGTTGGATCCCACGACCGGCCGTTTACGCCAGCTGCTTTTCGAATGGCGTGACGGCCTGGCATCGCGGGGCCGCGCGGCCGAGATGATGGCCGAACTGGAATCCCGTCTGGGTCCGCCGGCGATACGCTGTGTCGCGATGGTGAAGGACGCGCCGCCGCGCCTCGTCACCGCCCATTGGGCCGGCGAAGTCGCGGCTCTTAACGTTGCGCTTTTCGATTTTCGCGCGAGCGGCATCGCCTATTTCGACCTCAACACGGATTCGGATCCGCGTCAGCCGTCCCACGAGCGGCGGCGGATCACCCGGCGCTCGCTCCCGCGCCGCCTGATCGCCCGGCTTCATGCCGTGGGCGATGCCGAACTGAACCCACGCCGGGAATGCCCCGCCGGATCGCTGGCGCATGCGGGTTAGGTCAGTTCCGGGATGCGCGGCATGGCCTTGAAAGGTAAGCTGTCCGCTTGTGTCTCGGAGGGCGCCGGCGCATGGCGATGAGGAACTGGGAAAGTCTGACGGCCGGGCACCAGTGGGAGGAAGACCCGAAGGTTGCGCTGCTGCCCGTCGCGGCCATCGAACAGCACGGCCCGCATCTGCCCCTCGGTACCGACGCGATGATCTGTGACGGCGTGATCGCGGCCGCCGGCCGGCACTTGAACGCGGCAACGTCGGTCCTGCGGCTGCCGACCCAGCGCATCGGGGTCAGTCCGGAACACGCGAGCTTTCCCGGCACCTTGTCGATGGAGCCGGAAGTGGCGCTGGCGGCCTGGAATGCCATCGGTGCGTCGGTGGCGCGGGCCGGTCTTCGCCGGTTGGTCGTCTTCAACAGCCATGGCGGGCAGCCGGGCGTGGTCGATCAGCTCGCGGTCCGGTTGCGCCGGGACCACGGCATGCTGGTCGCGCGGGTGAATATCTTCGGGCTCGGGTTGCCGGACGGCGCGGTCGGTGACGAGGAGGCACGCTACGGCCTGCATGGCGGGTTGGTGGAAACCTCGCTGATGCGGACACTGCACCCGGATCTGGTGCGCATGGACCTGGCGCAAGACTTCGCGTCACGGGACCGGGACATCGCCGAGGCCTCGGCACTGCTGACCGCCGAAGGGCCAGGGATCGGGATAGGGTGGCTTGCCGAGGATCTCAACCCCGCTGGCGTCACCGGCGACGCGGCCTCGGCGACGGCGGAACTGGGAGAGCGTATTCTGGACCATCTCGGCGCGGCTCTGGCGCGGGTCCTGGAGGATGTGGGCGCGCTGGAGTGGCCGAAACCGGAAAGGCGGACGTGATGGCGAGGTTCGAGGATTCCTGGCACCGTCTCCTGGCATTCAAGGAGCGGGCCCGGGCCGAGGAGACGGAGGTCGACGGCGAAGGCCATCATACGGCCCGTCCGGCGCTGGAACTGTCGATCGCCGGGCTCATGGATCCGCTGCATGCCGATTGTTACGCCGGAATCGTCGAGGCTTCCCTGGACGGCCCACTCGTCATCGCCCAGATCGGCCAGAGCCTGGACGGCCGGATCGCGACGGCGTCCGGGCATTCGCACTATATCAACGGGCCCAAGGCGCTGGATCATCTGCACCATCTGAGGGCGCTGGTGGACGCGGTGGTGGTCGGTGCGTCGACAGCCGTCCTGGACGATCCGATGCTCAGCACCCGTCGCGTCGATGGACCGAGCCCGGTCCGCGTGGTGGTCGATCCGGCAGGCCGGCTGCCACCCTCCGCCAAGATGCTGAACGACGGCGGCGCGCCCTGCCTGATCGTTACCAGGCCGGGAACCAAGGTTGCCGCCGGGGCCGAGCGGGTCGAGCTTGCGCCGCAGACGGACGGCGCCATCGCCCCTGGCGCGATCCTCGACGCGCTGCACGCGCGCGGCATGAACTCGGTGCTCGTCGAAGGCGGCGCGGATACGGTCTCGCGCTTTCTCGCCGCCGATGCGATCGACCGTCTGCACGTGCTGGTCGCGCCGCTGATCCTCGGCTCGGGTCGGCAGGGGTTCGATCTGCCGGCCATCGACCGGGTGGACGAGGGGGTCCGGCCGAAGGCCAAGGTGCATAAACTGGGCGAGGATGTGCTGTTCGACTGCGATCTGCGCGCCGGGAGCTAAAGCAGCGGAAGGGCCAAAATATCGCGATGGCCGACGGTGACGCTGAGCGCGGTTTCCGCCAGCCGCCGGTCCCGCCACGCGATGATCTTCTCCTCCAGTCCGGGCGCGAGTTCCAGGGCGGCCTCGGCCCAGCCGCGGATCAGCATGGCGAGGCCGGTGGAATCGGAACCGGCCGTCAGCCGCCAATCGGAGCGTCTTACCATGGCCCGCCAGCCGTCCCGATGCGCGCGCTTCGCCAGGGCTGAACTCGCCGCCGGTCCCAGCGCCGGCCCGAAGCCCTTGTCGCCGCGCTGATGGCGGTTGAGCAGATCGCGGATCGCCGCATCAAAAGGGTCCGCCGGCGCCAGCGCGATGCGTCCGTCATAGCTGAGCCCGGCAAGCAGCGCCGCGCGGTGTTCCGTGACCGCCCGCCACAGCCGCTCGAGCCAGGCTTCGGACACCAGGTCGAGAAGCGCCGAGGCGGTGACGAGGTCGTTTGCTTCGATGAGAGCGGAGAGATCACATTCGGCAAGGTCGGCGTCGATGGGCCTCCCGCCGGTGCTTTCACCCGCGCGACGCAGCAAGGCCGGATCACCATCGACCAGCGTCCAGGACAGCGGCGCGGCGAGGCGCGGCGTGAGATAACGCGCGGTGCTGCCGGTGCCGCAGCCCAGATCCAGAACCCGGACGCTTTTCCCGGCCGCCCTTCGCGGTGCGAGCCAGCGATTCAGTTCCGCCAAGATCTCCGGTGACCGGGCCCGATGATCGAAGACTTCCCGCGCCGCCAGCCAGTCTTCGGAAAAACCGCTCATGACCACCCCGAAAGACCGTCGACGGCGGCGGTGAAATCGGCCGCCGTCCGCTCCCAGCTCGGCATCCGGGCCGCGGCCAGGCGGGCGGCTTCGCCCATCCGCTTGCGCGCCGTGGCGTCCACAATGAGACGGCGCAGGCTCTCGGCCAAGGCCTCGGCATTCCCTGGCGGCACCAGCTCTCCCGCGTCGCGCGGGACGGTCTCCGGGATCGCGCCGGCATGGGTTGAGATCACCGGCAAACCATGGGCCATCGCCTCGGCAAGCGCCATGCCATAGCCCTCGTGATGGGACGGCAGAACGAAGATGTCGGCGCCGCGATAGTGGTTCGCGAGGCCGGCACTCTCCACCTCGCCGAGAAAGCACACGCGGCCTTTCAGGTCGGGGGCGGCAGCCATGGCCTTGATCCGCCGAGCATGGTCCGGGTCCCGCGCGCCGCCGACCAGATCCAGCCGCCAGTCCAGATCCGTGAGGGCGGCAAGGGCGCGGAGCAGCTGATCCTGCCCCTTGCGCGGCGTGAGAGAGGCGACACAGAGCAGCCGGACCGGCTGGCCCGCGCGGGACGCCTTGGGCGGCGCGGGCGCCGGATGGTCGAGGCCGGGGAGGACGACCCGTATCCGGTCCGAAGCGATCCCGAAATCCTCCATCCGCCGGGCGGTGGCGGGGCTTGTGACGATGCAGCCCCGCACCCGTCTCAGCGCCGCGCCTTCCGCCTCGAACAACGTCCGCGCCAACTCAGGCGAGAGGCCGGTCTCGTCGCAGAGCGCATGGTGAACCAGTGCGATCAAGGGGCTGGGCGCCACAGCCTCCGGCAGGCGGTCGGTGAGCGTGGTCAAGGCCAGCCCGTCGATCACCAGCGGGCCGTCAGGGTGCAGCGAGGCGATGCTCCGTGCATCCTTCTCCAGGTCCGGAGCGCTTGGAAACGGATAGGCGCCCGCGAGACAGGTCATGCCGCCGAGGCGCCCGGCCTGCCGCATGCCGTCTGCGACGCGGCGGTCATAGATGAATCCTCCGGTCAGGGTCTCGATCGGCCCCGGCACCACCAGATGGATCGGTGGCGACGGCGGCCGCTGTTCCGTCATCCGACGGGCCCTTCATAGGAAGCCCAGGCGACATGGGACTCGTGCAGGGAGACTTTCAGTGAGGCGAGGCCGTCCGCATGCGGGCCGAGCTTGCCCTCGGCGATCTTCGCCGCCATGCGCCGGTGGATGTCGCGGGCGAGGAATTCCGTGGTGGTGTTGATGCCCTTGAAGGCCTCGATATCGTCCAGGTTCTTGTAGTTGTAGACCGCGAGCAGATCCTTCAGCGCCTCATGGGCGAGACCGATATCGACGACGATGTTGTCCGGGTCCAGTTCCGTTCGCCGGAACTCCATGTCGACGACGAAGGTAGCGCCGTGCAGGGCCTGGGCGGGGCCGAAGACGGCGCCCCTGAAACTGTGGGCGATCATGATGTGGTCGCGGACCGTGACGGAGAACACGAAGCCGGCTCCTCTCATAGGTGTAGACGACCCGATGACATAGGGCGGTGAGCCTGCCATCTGCAAGCATCGCCATCGTCCGGGGCAGATCCTCGAACCGGCATTCACCGGAGATCAAAAGATCAAGAGTTGGGTCGCGCAGCAGATCGAGGGCCTTGTCCAGCCGCCGGGCATGGTTCCAGCGTTGCCGCCTCGCGGGAGAGACGCTGCCGACCTGTGAGGATTGAAGTGTCAGGCGCCAATCGTGGAAATCCTCGCCGATCGGCAGGGTGACGGGCCGGTCGCCATACCAGCTCAACTCAAGGATGCGCCCTTCGAAACCGGCGATTTTCAGGGCCGTCGCCAGTCCCTCCGGTGCGCCGCTCGCATGAATGACGATTGGGTAACCCGCGTCATCGGAAAGCGCGTTAAAGAAGCGCGCGCCGAGGGCGCGGGCGGCCGCTTTCTTAGCCGGATCGATGTCCATGAGGTCGACCTCGGCCCCGGCGATCCGGCGCGCCAGATAGGCGGTCAGCAGGCCGACCAACCCGCCGCCGATCGAGAACCAGAGATCCGACTGGGTCGACGCAACCTCGACGGCAGGTCCGCTTATAGCCGGGAAAGGCCTCATACCCTCGATCGATGCGCCAAGGGCCTTGATGAGGCCGGGCCCGAGGCCCGTCACCACGGTTGTGTCCGGTCCCGCCGCCGCGAGCTGCTTCAGGACCGGCTTCGGGTCCGCTCCGGCACGCAAGTTCAGGCGCAGGAAGCGCGCGTGGGCCGGAAGCGGAGAGAGAATCTGGGGTTGCCTTGCCGTAATCGTTCACCCTGCCTCAGTCGAATACCGTTTCGAAATAGTGGCCAGCGTCAACCACGGCCTCGATCACCGTCGGGCCCTTGGCCTTAAACGCCGCCTCGAGGGCTGATTTTAGCCCGTCGGCATCGCGCACGCCGACCGCCGGAACGCCGAAATAGTGCGACGGCGGTGTCTCATACTGACCCATCTCGACTTGCGAGCCCCATTGGGCATATTGCCGCTTCTCCTGCTTGATCTGGATCAGTGACAGCCAACGGTCGTCCAAAACCACAATGGGAAGCGAGAGGCCCTGGCGCCGGGCGGTGGCAAGCTCACCACAGGTCATCTGGAAGCAGCCGTCGCCGATCACGCAGACCACCGGCAGGTCGGGGCGCGCCAGCTTGGCGGCGATCGCGCCGGGGATGCCGATCCCCATCGACGACCAGCCGTTCGTCACATGGCAGGAGCGCGGGGCGTGGGTGGTCCATTGGCTGGCGATCTGGTGGGTATGGGCGCCGACATCGTAGCAGATGACCCCGTTGCGGGGGGTAACGCCACGGACCACGTCCAGGGCCTCGTGCGGGGAGAAGCTGGCGACCTTCGGCCGCAGCGAGGCCTGGAAGGCGTTGCGGTGCTCGGCAACCGCCTCCTCGGTCCAGTCGTTGCCGTGCGCCGGCAGTTTCAGCAGCCGCGTGAGGCTGTCGGTGAGGTCGCCGGTGACGGTCCCCGCGACGGTCACGCTGGCGGCGACATCCGGGTCCTCGATATCGATGGATAGCACCGGCACCGAGCCGACCCAGGCCTCGTACTCGACCTCGATGGTGTCGAAGCCGAGGCCCACGACCAGGTCAGCGGAGCGGATGAAGGCACGCTGCACCTGGCGGCGGCCCCTCTCGATACAACCGAAGGACAGCCGGTGATCCTCGTCGATCATGCCCTTGGCCATGGTCGAGGAGCCGAAAGGAAGGCCGTGATGCTCGACGAAGGCCTTCAGCAGTGCCGGGTCGGTCATGCGCATCGCCGAGGAGCCGAGGACCGCGACCGGCCGTTTGGCCTTGGCGATCAGGTCCGAAGCGGCCTTGAGGTCGGCGTCGCTCGCCCGGGCGGCGACCGGGATGGTCTTCACCGCGCCCGGCACCGTGGTGTCTCTCGCCGGTGCGAGCGAGACGTCTTCCGGCAGGTCGATATGGACCGGGCCCATCGGTTCGCTCATCGCGATGTCCAGCGCCTTTGCCATGATCTCGGCGACATTGTCCTTGGTGGCGGCGAAGGTCGCCTTGGTGATTGGGCGGAACAGCGCGTGGTGATCGATCCACATCTGGATGCGCCGGCCGAGCTGCGGCGTGTTGAGGTTGCAGGTCACGGCGATCATCGGCGTGCGGTCGAGATAGGCGCTTCCCACCCCGGTGGCGAGATTGGTCGCGCCCGGGCCGAGCGTGGCGATGCAGAATCCCGGCTTGCCGGTCATCCGGCCCATGACGTCGGCGGCGAAGGAGGCGGAGCCTTCATGCGCGGTCAGAACGAATTCTATGCCGCCGAGCCGCATCGCCTCGACCAGGGGCAGCACGTTGCCGCTGGGAATCCCGAAGCCGTGAGTGACACCGGCCTCCTTCAGAATCTTGACGATGAGGTCCGAGTTGTTCATGGCGTGGCTCCGGGTCGGCGGGTCGGTTATCGGTCGGGATGGCCCAGCCAGACGCGTGACCATGCCATTGTAGCGAGCAGGAACACCAAAAGTCCGCCGCCCGCAAGGGTGAAGGTGCCCTGGAATGCATTCTGGAAGCTCGGCCTCGCCGAGACCGCCGGCACTCGCCGCCTCGCGCATCAGGGCGAAGGCCATGGTCAGCATGGTCACGCTGGTGACCACACCGATGGTCCGGGTCAGCATCGCCAGACTGCCGCTGACGCCCCGGTCCGTGGTGGGCAGCGCGCCCGTCACGATGTACATGTAAGAGACCTGGAACAGTCCGGTGCCGACACCCTGAAGCAGCAGCGCGCCGATCATCCACCAGAGATCCTCGGCGCCGGTCACCCAGCCGATCGCCAGAATGCCGAGGCCGGTCATCGCGGCGCCGGCGAAGCAGATCCAGTTGGCCCGGAGCGGCCCGATCAGCCGTCCGCCGAGCGGTGCCGCGAGGCTCGCGCCGACAAAGCCGACCGCCAGCACGAGACCGGCCATGGATACCGGCAGGCTGGGCAGCCTCGGCAGCAGGAACGGGATGATCAGCATCACCGCGAAAGTCGCGAGATAGACCAGACAGCTTGTCAGGTTGACCACCGCGAATTCGAGATTGCGGAACACGCCGAGCTTCAGGATCGGCTCGCGCGCTCTTGATTCGGCCCGAATGAAACCGGCGACGGAGAGCACGAAGACCAGAGCAAATCCGAGAACCGGAAGTACGCCCTGCTGTTCCAGCCGCTGGAGCTGGTTGAGAGTCATCAGGAAGCTGCTCATCGCCAGGATCAGGGCGACCGAGCCGGCGATGTCGTAGGACGGCTTTCCCAGGCGCCGCGCCGTCGCCGGCAGGGTCAGCAGCAGCGAAAGCGAGAACAGCGCGATCGGGGCCCGGAACCAGAAAACCGCGCGCCAGTCGAACTGCTCGACCAGCCAGCCGCCCAGCGACGGGCCGAGCATGCTGCCCAGCGCATAGATCAGGGTGAACATGCCGACCGCGCGCCCGCGCTGCTCCTCGGGATAGAGCGCAATGATCAGCGCCGGCCCGACGCTGGTCACCAGGCCGGCGCCGAGACCCTGCAGGAAACGGAAGAACAGCAGGCCCTCGAAACTCGGCGAGACCGAGACCAGAAGCAGGCCGACAATGCTGACCGCGAGGCCGATCCCGAAGACCCAGCGGTGACCGAACAGGTCGCCGAGCTTGCCAAAAACCAGCATCAGGCTGGCATAGGTCAGCACATAGCAGATCACCACCCATTGGATCATGGCCATGGGCTCGCCGAAATCGCCGACGATATAGGGGAACGCGATGTTCACCGAGGAGTCGAGCGGTGTGATCAGCGTGCCGCTGCCGACAACGATAAGGCCAAGCGCGCGACGAAAAGGGGTGATCATGATGCGGGTATCTCGGATCGGCGGGACGGCTCATTGAACGACGGCGCAAGTGTAACCCGGTTTCGCGCCTCCCGCGCGATCTTCGCGACGGAGGATATTCCGCGTGCTGGGCGCCGCCGCGCCGCTGGACGCGCGGGACGTCCCGATCTAGAACCTTCGGAAGGTTTTTACGCTTGGGAGCGCGACGCAAATGGCGATCAACAAGATCATGGACAGCTTTGCCGCGGCGGTCGAGGGCATCAAGGACGGCTCGACGATCCTGGTCTCCGGCTTCGGCGGGGCCGGCATGCCGACGGAGCTGCTGAACGCGCTCAACGAGCAGGGGGCGACGGACCTGACCATCGTCTCCAACAATGCCGGGGTCGGGCGGGAGGGGATCGGCGGATTGCTGGCCGCCGGCAAGGTCCGCAAGGTGATCTGCTCCTACCCGCGGTCCGGCGGCTCGGTGGTGTTCGAGGAGATGTGGGCGCGCGGCGAGGTCGAATTGGAACTCGTGCCCCAGGGCACCCTGTCCGAGCGGATCCGCGCCGCCGGGGCCGGTGTCGGCGCCTTCTTCACCCCGACCGGAGTCGGCACGCAGCTCGCCGAGGGCAAGGAACACCGCGAGATCGGCGGCAGGATGCAGGTTCTCGAATATCCCCTGCGCGGCGACGTGGCCTTCGTGCTGGCCAAGACGGCGGACCGCTGGGGCAACCTCATCTACAACAAGTCGGCCCGCAATTTCGGCCCGGTGATGGCGGCGGCCACCGATCTCTGCGTCGTCCAGGTCACCGAGATCGTCGAACTCGGCGCCCTTGACCCGGAAACCATCGTCACCCCCTCCATCTACGTCGACCGGGTCGTGAAGATGACCGCTCCTGGCAAGGGTGAGCGGGTCTGAAGGCCCTGTTTTGGGACACTTTTTGGCCGTATCCCCGGCGAAGGCCGGGGCCCACGCCTGAGGAAATGGCAAACGGGTGCTGGTGGATCGGTTGTTTTGATGTTGGATCGGGCTCGACCCCACCCTCTTTCCAATTCGCGCATTATGGTCGAAAATGACCGGGTGTCTTTTCCGTTTGGGCATTAAAAATAGGCGCGACACCCCCATTCTCTCTTCAACGGAACGAACACCTTCGGATTTTGAGGAGCCCCGTCATGACCCAGGCCGCCGCCCGCGCTGTTGCCCCGCACGCCGATCACGCGGTTACCGCCAATCTGCGCTACATCGTGCGCCAGGATACCAAGCCGTATTTCGAAAGCTCCCGGATCACCGGCGGAGAGCCCAAGGTCTTCTTCAAGACCGAGGACCTGCCGGCGGTCATCCATGACATGCGGGACGTTGCCGACGCATTATCCCTGGACGTGAACGGGTTCGAGCTGCGCCGGTATCGGAGCCAGGTCGCCGACCTCTATGACGACGCTCTCATCGAAAACCAATACAATGCCGAACTGACCGCGATGCTGAAGGAGATGACCGGTGCCGACTCGGTCACGATCTTCGACCACACAAGGCGCTCAAGCGCTATGTCGGGCGCAGCGAACCCGGATGGCCGCCGCGGCCCGGCGGGGCGGGTGCATGCCGATTACACCGTGAAATCCGGCCCGCAGCGCGCCAAGGACACCTTAGGCGATGCCGAAGTCGAGCGGGTGCTGTCCTCGGGCGGCCGAATCATCCAGGTCAATGTCTGGCGCCCGATCAAGGGCCCGGTCCTGCGCTCTCCCCTGGCGCTGGCCGATGCGTCAAGCGTGCCGCCGGAGGATCTGATCGCCACCGACCAGCGCTTTCCCGACCGGGTCGGCGAGATCTACCAGCTTGCCCGGGGAGAGGGACACCGCTGGTACTACGCCTCGGAAATGACTCCCGACGAGGTGATCCTGATCAAGGGCTGGGACAGCATCGACGACGGCCGTGCCCGTTTCAGCCCCCACGGCGCCTTCATTCATCCTGACGAAACCGAAGACATGCCGCCGCGCGAAAGCATTGAGACCCGCACCTATCTGGTTTTCGAGGCGAAATAGGGGGCGACCCTAAAGTCTTCGCAGGCTCGGTACCGCCGCGGCGACGATGAGGGCCAGCGCGATCAGCATGCAGCCGTTGAAGGCATAGGCGGCGCCGAGTCCGAAGGCGCCGATCAGGAAGCCCATCTCCATCTGCCCGACCGGCGAGATCCCGATGGCCAGTGACCAGGCGCCCATGGCCCGACCTCTCAGCGCGTTGGGAACGCTCAATTGCAGCATCGACTGGGTGAGGATGTCCGAGGCCGTCGCCATGCCCGAGACGAGGAAAAGCGCCGCCATGGCGAGGCCGAAATGATGCGAGGCCGAAACCCCGATCAGGCCGAGGCCGAACAGGGCGATCACGCCGAGATAGGCACGGCCGGGCCGGGCGAGCCAGGCAAGGCCCAGGGTCAGGATCAGGCTCGCCGCGACGCCACCCGCAGCCCGCGCGGCCTGAAGCTGGCCTAGCCCGTCGGCCCCGACATCGAAGCGTCCCGCGGCCAGTTCGGGCAATCCGGTCTGGAAGGAGAAGCCGAAAAGTTCGACCGACGCGGTTAGCAGCACCAGCATCAGCAGGATGCTGTTTCTGCGGAGTTCCTCGATATATTCCAGAAGGTTGCGACGGATCGGCGCGCGTTCGGCGGCGGCGACGGAGGCCCGGCCCGCGCTTTTCAGGCTGCCGACCAGGAACCAGGCGAGGGTATGGCCGGCCGCCAGGACAGTGAAAGCCGCCGGCGCCCCCATCAGCTCCATCACCGCGCCGGCCGCCAGGGAGCCGACGAACTGTCCGGAGCGCAGGCCGAGATTCAGCGTCCCGATTGCCGTGACGATCGCCGATCCGCCAATCAGATCATAGGCATAGCTGACCCGGACCGGCTGATGCATGGCTCGGAGCGCGCCCAGCACGGCGCTGGCCGCGATGATCATCCAGAGCGCGTCGAACCCGCCCGCCAGTGCGCCGGCGACCGCGAGTTGGGCGGCGATGAACCCGGCTTCCAGGATCTTCAGCATGCGCCGGCGGTCCATCCAGTCGGCGACTGCGCCCGACAGGGTTCCAGCGATGAACAGCGGCATGTAATAGGCGGCAAGCGAAATCCCGACCCATTCCGAGGACCCGGTGATCCGGAACACCAGCAACCCGAGGATCACCTGTTCTCCGGCCATCCCGGCGGCACTGAAGATCTGCGCCGTCCAGAGCCGTCGGAAATCCGCTTCCTGGCCGAGCGGTCCGTTTCTGACGGCGCCGATGAGACGGGCGAAAGGCATGGCGGTTTCCGGGTTCGCGGGCGGCGCGGCGGGCCGGCCCGCCGGTTCCATCTTGGACCTTAGGCGTTACGGGGTGTGGGCGCGGCGCGGTCAAGTTTCCTTTAACCCGCGTATGCGACTTGCGTGCCCGCCCCTATATGATCATATGATCGCGCATGTGGGGACTTAAAAAGCGCAAGGACCAGAGCCGGTCCCGGATCGCCGCGACTAGGCGCTACGCCCTGATCGTGCTGGCCCTGGTGGTGCTCCCCCTGACGGTGAGCTACGGCATTCGCAAAGCGGAGGGTGCCTTGCATTGGAGTGAGGCCCGGCGCGACAGCAGCCGGCAGGCGCCGGACCCGGCCGGCGAGTTCCAGCCGGTGGTTCAGGTCTATGCGGGCCGGGCCTGGGGCTGGCGCGGGGCCTTCGGGGTGCATACCTGGATCGCCACCAAGCGCCGGGGCGCCGACCACTATGTCCGGCACGAAGTGATCGGTTGGGGGGTGCGCTACGGCAACGACGCAGTGCGGGTCTCGCGCGGGGTGCCGGACGCCTACTGGTTCGGCTCCAAGCCCGAGCTTCTGGCGGATTTGCGCGGCCCGGAGGTGGAAGCGCTGATCGACCGGATCGAGGCGGCGAGCGCGAAATACCCCTATAACGACCGCTACACCGTCTGGCCGGGTCCCAACAGCAATACCTTCACCGCCTTCGTTGCCCGGCAGGTTCCGGAGCTGCGCATTGACCTGCCGCCGACCGCGATCGGCAAGGACTATCTGCCACCGAGCCGCCCGGTGGCGATGAGCCCCAGCGGTACCGGCGTTCAGCTGTCCGCCATCGGCCTCGCCGGTGTGATGGTGGGTCTGGAAGAGGGGCTGGAGATCAACCTTCTCGGCCTCACCTTCGGGGTGGACCTCAACCCGCCAGCCTTGAAGCTGCCGGGCATCGGCCGGATCGGCCGCTGATGCCGGACACATAGAACGAGGTGGATTCCGCAGTTTTCCTTGATCGCGGCAAATACTACACGCCGGAGCGGGAGACCCAGATCCGCATCATCACCCGCCTGCTGGAAGACCGGCCGGCGGCGATGCGGATCGTTGAGCTGTGCCCCGGAGAGGGGATGCTGACCCGGGCCCTGCTGGACCGCTTTCCCGAGGCCAGGGTGCTGGCGCTGGATGGCTCCGAGGCGATGCTGGAGAGTACCCGGCGCGGGACTGGGGCCCATGCGGCGCGGCTGGAGACCCGCCCGTTCGACCTGCTGGCCGAGGACTGGCGCGGGCTGGATGGCGGCGGGATCGACGCGGTGGTGACCTCGCTTGCGGTGCATCACCTTGACGCCGAGGGAAAGCGGCGTCTTTTCAAGGATTTGCACGCCACCTTGGCGCCGGGCGGGGTCTTCGTGCTGGCGGATCTCACCGAGCCGCCGCGCCAGGCGGGACGCCGGATCGCCGCCGAGGCCTGGGACGAGGAGGTTCGCCACCGGGCCCGGGAAATCGACGGAAACCTCAAGGGTTTCAGAGCCTTCGAGGATGATCAATGGAACTATTACCGGCATGTCGCGCCGGGTGGTGATCCCATCGACAAGCCCTCGATCCTGGCCGACCAACTCGCCTGGCTGCGCGAGGCCGGCTTCGCCGATGCGGATGTGCATTGGATGAAAGCCGGTCACGCCATCATGAGCGGCCGCAAGGCGTAGGGCTGCCGGACAGATCGGTCAAAAAAACGCAGTATAGTGCATCGATTTTCGGGGATTTTCGGCAAAACCGGCCGCGAGTGCGTTAGACGCCCTTCAATTCGACGCCATTTCCTTCCGGATCGGTGAGATAGATCGACGGGCCGTCCCCCTCGGCGCCGAAACGCGTTACCGGCTCACCCGACTCGATGCCGTGGGCGGCGAGATGGGCGCGGATCGAGGCGGCGTTGAAGTTGCGGACCTTGAGCGCGATGTGATCGACATTCCGCCCCCCAGAGGCGAGGGTCGGTCCGGGCCCAGCCCCACCCGCCTGGCCGAGGGTGCCGTCGAGTGTGACCAGATCGATCATCGAGCCGCCGGCATCGAGATGGTAGAGGCCGAGCGGCGCGTTGTGCTTGGCCAGCCGGCAGCCGAGCACGTCGCGATAGAAGCCGAGCATCGCTTCGATGTCGCGGGCTCTCAGGACCACATGGTCGAGACCTTCCAGATCCAGTGGCTTCGCCATCCGCGTGTCTCCCTTGCCGATACCTCCGACCATGACGGTATCAGCCGGTGGCCCGGCCCGCCACAACCTTGGCCATCGCCCTAGCGAATGCGGGGCCTCGCCGGGTGTGAAAGTAAGATTTTAAAGTTTTGCCTGTTTCAGGTCCCCGCCTACGCGGGGACGACGATGCGGCTTCGAGGCGCTATGATTTAGCTAATAGGTTCCAATAGGAAGTAGGAGGAACCGCCATGGCGGCGCTGCGCGAGATCACGGAGGCGGAGGCGACGGGGGAAATCGCCCGGATCTACGACGAGATCCGCGAGGCCTATGCCGCGCCCTATGTCTCCTCGCTGTTCCGGCATCTGGCCACCTATCCGGGATTGTTGGAATGGAGCTGGACCTTCACCCGTCCGGCCTTCGCGTCCGGAGCGATCCAGCATACCGGCTGGCGGAACGCGGATGTCTCCGCCTTGCCGGCCCTGCCGCCGATCTCCCGAGCGAAATTGCGCTCACTCGAGGTGATCAGCGCCGACGAGGCGGTGATCGGCGACGTTTGCCGAACCTTCACCAGGGTCAGCCCGATCAATCTGGTCTTTGCCGGCTGCCTTGCCCGGGTGCTGCGCGGCGAGGCCGGCGCCATGGGAACCGTCAAGGCGCCGGCGGCCGAGCCGCTTCCACCGGCCCTACCGCTGCTTCCGGGCATGGTGTCCTGGGAGGCGCTGGACCCGGCGCGGCGCGCGGTTCTCGATACCTTCGAGACCGAGCTTGCCGGCGAGGCCTTCGTTCCCGGCCTCTACCGCATCCTCGCCCATTGGCCGGGCTACCTCGCCGAGATAGCCGGAGCGTTGGGGCCGTGGTTAACCGACCCTGAGGTTCTGAAGACCTGTGAGACGATCGCCGACCGCATAGTCGATACGGCGCCCGGGATCCTCGCCACCCTGGCGCCGCCACCATCTCCGGCGCCGATCAGCGCCGAGGAGACCGGCCTGGTGCTGTCGGCGATCCGCACCTACCGGGGCACCAGCCCGCAGATGGTCGGTTTCGGCACCCTGCTGCTGAACCAGTTGCCAGGAAACTGAGACGCGAATAACCGCCGCGGGGGTGCGCGCGCGGCATCATTCTTCTGAGGCGTCGCCCTTCCTCGCCCGTCGCCGCGGCGACAGTCGGGGCTTGTGGCGAGCGGTATTAGGTCCCTGTTTTCGCAGGAATGAAAGGCGCGGATGCGGGTTGAGGTGTGTGGTTAACGTCTCGCCGCCGGCGCCTTACGGCTTGGTCTCGGCGAATGCCGGCAGGTCCTTGGCCTTGGCGGCAAGTGCGGCAAGCGCCGGGAAGCTGTTCCGGTCGATCACATGGCGAGCCGAAGCGCGGATGAACTCGTAGGCCAGCACCGCGGTGATGTCGGCGAGCGAGATGTAGTCGCCGTGCAGCCAGGCGCCCTTTGCCTCGGCCGCTTGCGCTTCCAGCGCCCGCAGGCCCGACTCCGCCTGACTGTCGCAGCGCTCGACCCAGCCGGGGAAGACCTTGTCCTCGGGCCGGCGGTTGCGTTCGTAGGAGGAGGAAACGCCCTTCTCCATCACGCCGTGGGCAAGCGCCGTGGTCCGCAGCACCGCGCGCCGTGCCGCGCCCGAGGCGGGGAGCAGCCTGCGTTCCTTGTCGTGGGTCTCGACCAGGTGATCGATGATCGCGCCGCTGTCGATCAGGGTCTCACCGTCATCGAGGATGAGCGCCGGCACCCGGCCGACGGGATTGCGTTTCAGGATGTCCGGCAGATCGTCCGCCGTCGAGAGCATGCTTTGCTCGTACTTCAGCCTGAGCAGCTTCAGAACCACCGCCGTCCGGCGCACAAAGGGTGACACATTGCGTCCAACGAGAATCATGACCGCCTCCGAAATTCACGCTGTTCCGCCAATAGCGACTAAGCAAGTTTCCAGCAAGCATTTCGCAGACGACCCTACGGAATTTGTGACATTCGATCGCATTCGCTTCAAATTCACGTGTCATGGTTGGCGGTTACGGATATAATTGTCGAGGGTGCAGGAGATACCAGTATGGCGGATGACGGTCAGAAAGGCGGCGAGCTCGACGCCGAAACGCGGCGCGGGCTCCGGATTCTCGCCGACAGCACCAAAGCAAAGGGCAGCGAGGGCGCGGGGCGGGCTCTGTACAAGGCGGCGGTCACCGGAAGCACCGCGGATTATCAACAGGCCGAGGCCTTGTTCGATGCCCTGCCGCCGGAAAAACGCAACTCGATTCGCACCACCGCCGAGAGCAAGGCGACCGAGGTGCGCGAGACCCAATTGCGCCGCAAGAAGGCCGCCCCGGTGAAACCGTCGGCGCCCGCCGAGTTCATCGATTGGAAGATGCCAACGCCGGAGGCCAAACAGGCGACGCCACCAGCCCAAGCCAAGGGGTCCGGGAAACCGGCGCCGAACGCCGCCAATTCCGGCAAGATGTGGGACCTGCAAACCATGCCGGGCAACCAGCGGCCGGCCCGCAAGGCCGCCGACGAGGTGGACGACGGCCAGAAATGGGATTGGCAGAGGCTGCCCGACGATCCGGTGACCCGCTCGAACCAGAAAAAGAAGGCGCCGAAGAACGAGCTCGACGCGCTTCGTGAGGAAATGCTGCGCACCCTTAAGGAGTGAGACGCGGCCGCGGAAGCGGCTTCACGATCAGGGCGATCGCGCAGATCTCCAGAACGACCAATGTCCAAAGGCCGCCGGCATAGTCGCCGTGGCGGGCATAAAGCATACCCACCACCCACGGCCCCAGCGCCGCCAGGACGTACATCACCACATTCACGAGCGCGTAGGTCGTCCCATAGCCTTTCGCGCCGAAGGCCTGACGCACCAGAACCGGCGGCAGCAGCACGATGGGTCCGACCACGAAACCGGCGATGGCGCAGCCAATGGTGACCTGGACCAACGACTGAGATAGTGCGATGACCGCCACGCCGGTTCCGAAAAGCCCATAGCTCAGCGCCGCCAGTAGGGTTGCCGGCACCACCCGGCTGGTCTGCGAGATCACCAGGCGGCCGACCGCCGAGCCGACCGCGACAACGGTGACGGTGAGGGCCGCGGCTTCGGGTGTGCCATGGGCCGCGACGATGGGGATCTGATGCGCCAGCAGCCCGACCTGGCCGCCGAGGCCGAGGGCCGCTGCCATCGAGATACGCCAGAATAAAGGGTCCCGCAGCCTCTGCCCGGCGCCGACGGAAACGGTTTCGTGCTGTTCCACCGGTGCTGCTTCCGGGCGGCCGAGCCGGGCCAGCGCGATCGCCGCCAGCACGACAACCACGAGCACCGTGGCACCGGTGGCCAGCATCGTCACCTCGAACCCGCTCCGGCCGCTGAAATGAACCAGGACCAGCGGCACGACAGCGCCGCCGACACTGGCACCGCTCAGCGCGACACCCAGGGCCGCGCCAAAACCCTTTTCGAACCACGGCGCCAGGGTCGGGCTGATCGCCGCCGCCGCCATCGCCGGATACCCAAATCCCATCACGATATAGGCGGCGAAAAGCTGCCAGGGCTCGGTCACCCGGCCGAGCGCGATCAGGCCGAGACCGATCGAAAACGCACCCAGCAGCACCACGGGCACCGGGCCGCGCCGGTCGATCAAGTAGCCGACACTGAGGGTGCCCGGCAGGCTGGACAGCCAGAACACCAGGATCGCAGTCGAGACCAACGCCGTCGGCCAGCCGCGCCCGCGGGTCAGCGCGTCCATGTAGACGCTGTGACCGTAGAACACCGCTCCCCAGGCGAAGGTCGCCATCAGAAAGCAGGCCAGGGTAACGATGATCCGGGCCGATCGCGGCGATTGCCTCATGGGGACAACCCGGATTTCAGCGTCATCGCGATACTCCTCCGACCGGCGCCGCGACGGGCTTCCCACCATGGCCGATATCGCGTCACTATGGCACGATACCGCGCCGGGCCAACAGGATGCTTCGATCCCGGCCGATGCTTGCGTGAAGGAATCCGCCGATGCCCACACTGAATCTGCGCGTCAACGGCGAGGCTCGCCGGGTCGAGGCGGCGAGCGATACGCCGCTGTTGCAGGTGCTGCGCAACCAGCTCGGTCTGACTGGTGCCAAGCTCGGCTGCGGGCTGGAGCAATGCGGTGCCTGCGCGGTGCTTGTAGATGGCGAGAGCAAGCTCTCCTGCGTCTCCGCCGCCTCGGAATTCGAGGGCAAGGAGATCGTCACCGTCGAAGGCCTCGCCAAGGACGGCAAGCTCAGCAACGTGCAACGGGCCTTCATCGCCGAGACGGCGGCGCAGTGCGGCTATTGCACGCCGGGCATGGTGATCGCGGTCACCGGTCTGTTCCGGCGCACCGCGAAACCGAGCGGACGCGGAGGTTCGCGAGGCGCTCTGGATCATCTCTGCCGCTGCGGCAGCCACGCGCGGATCCTCGCCGCCGTCGACCGCCTGCGGCGGGAGGGCTGAGCCATGGCCGAGAACCCGAGCCTCACCAAGAACCCGAACCTCGATTCCTGGATCGCGATCACCCGCGACGGCAAGGTCCGGGTGCGCATGGGCAAAGTCGATATCGGCCAGAAGATCTCCTCGGCCGTCTCGCGCCTCGCCGCCGAGGAACTGGACGTCGCGCCCGGCCGCATCGTGATGATCCGTCCCGACACCATCGACGGCCCGGACGAGGGAATGACCTCGGCGCAATTCGATGGAGGAATCCGGCAACGCCGTCCGCCCGCCTCGGCGACCGCCCGGGCCGTGCTACTGGCCAAGGCCGCCGTCGCGCTCGGTGTCGAGGTGGATGAGCTCGACATCGATGACGGCACCATCACCGCCCGCTCCACCAACAGCGCCACCACCTATTGGGAGTTGCAGGGCGACCAGGCCTTCGGTGTTCCCATCGATATCGGCGCGCGGATCAAGCCGGCTTCGGCGCGAAAACTGGTCGGCAAGCCCTCGGCCCCGCTCGATCTCGAGGATATCGTCACCGGGCGGCACGTCTTCGTGAACGACATGGTCATGGACGGCATGGTGCATGCCCGCCCGGTGCGCCCGCCGCACGCCCTGGCCCGGCTCGAAGCAGTTGACGAGGGGTTCCCAAGCGGCTCTCGGGGACGGCTTCACCGTGGTCCACGACGGCAGTTTCCTCGCCATCGCCGGGGCCGACGAATTTGCGGTGATCAAGGCGGCCAAGGTGTTGTTCAACGCCGCGCGCTGGACGACTGGGCCGAAACTCGACAGCCGCGACATCTATGAGCAGCTCACCACCAATGCGCGGATGAGCATGCCGGTCGTGGACGGCATGCCGGTGCTGGACACACCGGTGCCTCCGCCGCTTGACCCCCCCGCCGATGCCAGGACCAGCCTCTCGGCTCGCTACGAGCGCGCCTACATCATGCACGGCTCGATCGGCCCGTCGGCGGGGCTCGCGGTGGCGCGGGACGGCACGCTCGAGATCTGGACCCACAGCCAGGGCATCTATCTGCTGCGCACCAGCCTCGCCGAACTGCTGGAGATACCGGTGGAGAAGCTGCGCATCCACCACCGGCCCGGCTCCGGCTGCTACGGCCATAACGGCGCCGACGACGCGGCGGTCGACGCGGCCTTCGTCGCCCGCGCCATGCCGGGGGTGCCGGTGCTGCTGAAATGGACCCGCGAGGACGAGCATGCCTGGGAGCCGTACAGCCCGGCCATGGTGATGGACCTCTCCGGCGCGATCGCCGCCGACGGCTCGATCACCGCGTGGAGCCACGAATCCCACAGCGATACCCATGTCATGCGACCGAGGCCAGGCGTCGCCGGCCTTGGCCCGTCGCGGCTGCTCCCGGCCCGCTATCTGGCGAACCCTCCGGCGGTGATCCCGCCGCCGCCGAACATGACCCATCACGGGGGCATTCACCGCAATCTGGAGCCGCTTTACCGGATCCCGGAGCCGCGCCTGGTCAAGCATCTGGTGCGCGACCTGCCGCACCGGACCTCGGCGCTGCGCACCTTGGGCGCCTTCGCCAATGTCTATGCGCTGGAATCCTTCCTCGACGAGCTTGCCGAGGCGGCCGGAGAGGACCCGGTGCAACTGCGGCTCCGTCACCTGGACGATCCGAGGGCGCGCGCCTGCATCGAGGCGGTCGCGTCACGGATCGGCCCACTTTCCGAGGCGCCGGAAGGACATGGAAGGGGGATCGGCTTCGCCCAGTACAAGAACGCCAAGGCCTATGCCGCGGTCGCGGTGGAACTGACGGTGGACGGGAACGACCGGGTGCGCCTCAAACGCGCCGTCATCGCCGGCGATGCCGGACAGATCGTCGATCCCACCGGATTCACCGCCCAGTTGGAAGGCGGCTTCATCCAGTCCGCGAGCTGGACCATCCATGAGGCGGTCACCCATGATCCGGACGGCATTACCAGCCGGGATTGGGAGAGCTATCCGATCATCGGCTTCGACAACATCCCGGAGATCGAGACGGTCCTGCTGGATCAGCCGGACGAACCGTTCCTCGGGGCCGGCGAAGCGGTGTGCGGACCGACCGGCGCGGCCATCGCCAATGCCGTCGCCCGGGCCACCGGCGTGCGGCCCCGGCGGCTGCCGCTGACGCCCGAGAACCTGCGCGCGGCGGCCCTGTCGGGATAGACCGCTTTGTCAACGAGCCAGGAATGAAGTTCGAGACCTACGATACCCGCCACTATCCGATGCTCGGCGTGCGCGAGGGCTATGGCGAGTGGGCCGCGACCTATGAGGACACGGTCCTCGACGTGATGGACCTGCGCCTGCTAGGGCGCCTGTCGACGGTCGACTGGCCGGCGGCGGGAACAGCGGTGGATCTCGGTTGCGGTACCGGCCGCGTCGGAGCCTGGCTGAGAGAAACCGGGTTCGGCGCCGTCGACGGGATCGATCTGACGCCGGAGATGCTGGATCGGGCGCGCGCCCGCAAGGTGTACCGGCGGCTCGTGCTGGGCGATTTCGCGGCGGGGCCGTTCGCGAGCGCCGGCTACGATCTGGCGATCGCCAGCCTGGTCGACGAGCATCTCGCCACGCTTCCAGGTCTTTATGGCGAAGCCCGCCGCCTGGTCCGCCCGGGAGGCCGGTTCGTGCTGGTCGGCTATCACCCGCACTTTCTGATGCTCGGCATCCCCGGCCATTTCGACCGCGCCGATGGCCAGTCCGTCGGCGTCGAAAGCCATGTGCATCTCACCAGCGACCATGTCGCCGCCGGGATCGACGCCGGCTTTCAATTGCTGGAAATGACCGAGGGCCTGGTCGACGAGGACTGGAAGACCGAGAAGCAGAAATGGTTCGAGCGCTATTGGGCCCACCCGGTGACCTTCGCCATGGTGTGGGGCTGAGGGATTAGGGTGTTTTCGTCAGTTCCCGTATCCCCGGCGCAGGCCGGGGATACGGATTTGGCGGATTGGCAACCGGTCGAAACTCTGTGATATGCAGGCCCCATGACCGACGCCAGCGACATTCCAAGGGATCATTGGGTCAACCGGGTGCTTCCCGAGACCTGGCGGCCCTATGCCCGGCTGATGCGGCTCGACAGGCCTATCGGCACCTGGCTGCTGCTGCTGCCCTGCTGGTGGGGACTGGCGCTGGGCTGGCGGGCCGGGCCGGAGACGGTGGATTCTTGGGAGATGGCGCGGCTCTATCTCCTGTTCAGCATCGGCGCCATCGTCATGCGCGGCGCCGGTTGCACGGTGAACGATCTCTGGGATCGGGATTTCGACGCCAGGGTCGCCCGCACCATCGACCGGCCGATCGCCTATGGCGATATCACCGTCAAACAGGCGCTGGTGTTTCTCGTGGCCGAGCTGCTGGTCGGTCTGGCGATCCTGCTTCAGCTCAACCAGGCAAGCTGGATCCTCGGCGTCTCGGTGTTGCTCCTGGTCTTCACCTACCCGCTGTTCAAGCGGGTGACCTATTGGCCGCAATTCGTGCTCGGCCTTACCTTCAACTGGGGCGCGCTGATGGGCTGGGTCGCGGTTACCGGCGCGCTCGCCTGGCCAGCCGTGGTGATGTATGGCGCCGGCATCGTCTGGACCCTCGGCTACGACACCATCTACGCCCATCAGGACAAGAGCGACGATGCGCTGATCGGGGTGAAGTCCTCGGCCCTGGCACTGGGCGACAGGACCGTCCGATTTCTCTGGATCTTCTTCGGCCTCGCCATCGCGGGGCTGTTGCTGACCGGCGTGACGGCCGGGCTTGGCGGATACTTCTATCTGCTGCTGATCCCGGCGGCGCTGCAACTCGCCTGGCAGGCCTGGCAAGTCGATATCGACAATCCACGGGACTGCCTCGCCAAGTTCCAGTCCAACCGCTGGTTCGGCCTCATCGTCACCGCTGCGATCCTGGCGGGTTAGGCCGCATCATGGCGAGTGCCCCCACCGCCTTCATCCGCGCCAAGACCCAGCTTACCCATCCGCCGCTTGTGCCGGAGCTGAAGCTGCATCTCGCCACGGACGCGGTATCCCTGTGGCTGATGACCGAGGCCGAGATGGAGACCGAGGGGCTGCCGCCGCCGTTCTGGGCCTTTGCCTGGGCCGGCGGGCAGGCGCTGGCGCGTTTCATCATCGACACGCCGGAGACGGTCGGCGGCAAGCGGGTGCTGGATCTCGCCGCAGGCAGCGGGATCGCTGGGCTGGCCGCGCTCTGGGCGTCGGCGGCGCATGTGACGGCGAACGAGATCGATGCCCATGCCTGTGCCGCGATCGCGCTGAATGCCGAGGCGAATGGGCTCGACGGCGGCCTCGAGATCATCCGGCGCGACATGCTGGACGAGCCGGTGCTGGCCAATGACGGTGGGCCGCTCTGGGACGTGGTGCTGGCCGGCGACGTCTGCTACGAGCGGCCCATGGCGGAGCGGGTGCTGGCCTGGCTGACCCGGCATGCCAATGCCGGCGCCCTGGTGCTGATCGGCGATCCGGGACGCGCCTACCTGCCGAAATCCGGCCTGCAGGAGGTCGGGTGCTATCCGGTGCCGACACCGCTGGACCTGGAAGACCAGGAGATCCGCGATACCGGGGTCCTGAGGGTCTTACCGCGGTTCGATCCGGGAACCAAACCGGTTTAGTGCCGAGATCGAAGGACGCGGTCCCTTGCGTTTCCCGCTGGGCATTCACGATTCCGTCGCCCTCGCGAAAGCCAGGGCGACAATGATTTAACTAACCGCCGCGGCGTTGATCAGGGCCACCGCGATCTTGATCGAGACCAGCAGGATCGAGGTGCCGATCTCCCCCGCCTCGATCCGCTTCGACAGATCCTTCAACCAGAGATCGATGATCTTGAAGGTGGCGATCTGGAGCGCCAGGGTGACTAGGCCCCAGATCACGATGTCCCAGATGCTGGCGCTGTTGGCCATGCAGACCGAGAGCGGAATCGCGAGGCCAATGACGGCCCCGGAAAGCGATACGGCGGCGGCGGTATTGCCCTGACGGATCAGCGCCTTCTCGTCATGCGGGGTTATCCACATATAGATGAAGACGCCGGCCACCAGCATCGCGATGGTGACCGCGAAATGGGTCAGCAGGAACGGAATCCCCGCCAGAAAACTATTTATCGCCGCGTCCATGATCCTTCTCCTCGATAGCCGTCCGCCCGCTAACCCTCCACCGCCTTCCTCGCCGCGCCGGACTCCAACTGCGCCACCACGGCGCCGGTGATCGCCTTGGTGCCGTCGGAACCGCCCAGCTCGAACGGCCTGAGCGCGCCGCCGGCAAAGGCGCCTTCCACCGCCGCGGTGAAGACCCGTCCCGCCGTCACGCATTCGGCGATGCCGTGGCGGTGGCCAAGCCAGTCAAGCATCATCGCCGCCGACAGGAAAGTGGCGACCGGATTGGCCTTGCCCTGGCCGACAATGTCCGGCGCGCTGCCATGGCATGGCTGGAAGACCGCGTGCCGGGCGCCGATATCGGCTGACGGCGCCATGCCCATTCCGCCCATCAGCCCGGCCCCGAGATCCGAGAGGATGTCGCCGAACATGTTCTCGGTGACCATCACGTCGAACATCCAGGGCTGGCGCACCATGTTGAGCGCGGTCGCGTCCACATAGAAGGCGGCGGGCTCGATATCCGGGTTGAGCTTCGCCCGCTCCTCGAAAATCCTGCGGAAATAGGCGAAGCCGCCTAGCACATTGGCCTTGTCGATCAGCGCGCATTGGCCCTTGTGGCCGGCGGCCTTGCGCTGGCTTGTCAGATCGAAGGCGAAGTCGAACAGCCGTTCCGAGCCGCGCCGGGTGATGGTCATGCTGTCATGCGCCGCGTCGTCGCCGTCCATCCGGGTCTTGCCGCGCCCGGCGAAGATCCCCTCGGTGCTCTCGCGGATCAGCACGAAATCGAGATTTTGCGCGCGCGGATCGGCCAGCGGCACGGTCATGCCGGGCCAGGTCTTCACCGGACGCACCCCGGCGAACAGCTCGAACTCCTCGCGCAGGTCAAGCTGAGGCGCGATCTCGCGGCCGTCGGGATAGCGGATATCCGGCATGCCCATGGCGCCGAGCAGGATCGCGTCGGCCTCGGACGCGCGCTTCATCGCCTCCTCGGGCAGCGCGGTGCCGGTCTCCACGAAATGCGCGGCACCGGCCTTCTCGTGGCCGTAGCTGAGCGCGAAGCCGCCGATCTCGGATTCCAACTGCTTCAGGATGCCGATGGTCGGATCGATCACCTCCGAACCAATACCGTCGCCGGGCAGGACGCTGATCTGAAGCGCGGCGTTGGCGCTCATTTAAGCACCGTGCCCTGCACCAGCTCCCAGGTCTTGACTACCTTGGCCTCCAGCATCGGCGCCACCTCGGCATCAAAGGCCTTGAAGTGGGCCATGGCGAGATGCGCGTCGAAGGCGGCGCGGTCGTCATAGACCTCATAGAGAAAGCAGGCGCCCGGATTGTCCTTGGCGAAGCAGACATCGAACTGCCGGCAACCCGGCTCGTCCTCGAGACTGGCTTTGGCGTTCTTCAGCATCGCCGGCCGGAACGCGGCGACGGAGCCGGGTTTCACGGTGAATTCAACGGTGACGACGTACATGGGCGCGGCCTTTCCGGCGATTGACGTGACGGCGGATTTGATAAGCGCAAGCGCGGGCACGGGCAAGAGCGTCGGTGGATTTGGTCTATCTTCGTCAAAACACCGTTTCCTCGGCGCCGTCTTGCGCGCCGTGGCGCGGGCCACTAAGTGTGTGCGGATTTTTTGCTCTTGCCCCCTGGAGACACCATGGCCACTCCCAAGATTCTGGTTTTCGCCGGCAGCGCCCGCTCGGCTTCGTTCAACAAGAAACTCGCCCGCATCGCCGCCGGCATGGCGAAGGACGCCGGCGCGGATGTGACCCTGCTCGACCTCGCCGACCATCGCCTGCAGATGTATGACGGCGATGTCGAGGCCGGCTCGGGCGTGCCCGAGGATGCCCGGGCACTGCGCAAGATCTTCCTTGCCCATGACGCGCTGATCATCGCCTCGCCGGAATACAACAGCTCGATCGCACCGCTGCTGAAGAACACGCTGGACTGGATCTCGCGTCCGGACGGCGACGACGCGATGGTCGCCGCCTATCGCGGCAAGGTCGCCGGCATCATGTCGGCGGCGCCGGGCGCGCTCGGCGGTCTGCGCGGCCTGGTGCATCTGCGTTCGATCCTGGGTAACATCGGGGTGACCATGGTGCCCCAGCAGGTCGCCATCAGCAGCGCCGCGTCCGCCTTTAACGAGGACGGCTCGCTCGCCAATGAAGCGCATGTCGGCCAGGTCAAGGCGGTCGTCGACGCGGTGGTCCGCACCGCCGGCGCGCTGAAGGGCTGAACATCCCGGAGGATATCATGCCGCGTCCCGTCGTCTTCGAACCCGCCATCGCCGAGGAATTCCTGCGCTATGCGGGGATGGTGGCGCGGCGCGGCTATATCCACAACACGCTGGGCAACATGGCGGTCCGGGCCCCGCATCCCGACTATGAACACGGCGTCGCCTATACCAAGCATGCCGAGATCTCGCTGGAGGAGATGGGCCGCGAGAACCTGGTGATCACCGACATTCCGACCAGCCGGCTCCTGCATGGCGAGCGGATCACCAGCGTCGGCCACAATCTCAACCGCGAGATCCTGCGCCTGCGCCCGGACATCAATGCCGTCATTCATGTGCATGACGACGCCACCATCGCCTTCTTCGCCAGCGGCGGCTTCACCGAGGTCGGCGTGCTGTCGCTGGACATGCCCTTCATCCTCGGCAAGTGGCCCTACTATGTGGATGCCCATATGGATGTGGAGGACGATGTCGGGCCGGTGGCCGGCTTCATCCAGGACACCAACACCGTGGTGCTGCTGGGCCATGGCGTCACCTCACTGGGGCGCACCCTGTCCGAGGCCTATCACCGGCTGAACTCGTTTACCTCGGAGATCCGGCGCAACATCCAGGCCGAACAGCTCGCCGCGATCAAGGGCACCCGTCCGCTCTACCGCTCCCGCGCGGAGATCGAGGAGATGCACCGCCTGGCCGAGCGGATCATCTATCCCGATCGGGCGGAAGGGGTGATGGCGGCGGATTAGCGCCGGAAAGAATTCAAGGCGCGGGCACCGCCATCACCGGTCCCTCAATCGGCGGCGAAGCAGTAGAAATAGCCGTTGCCGCCGGTGCTCTTCAGATTGTCCTGGCTGCAGCCGCGCGAGTTATGCGCCGCGTTCCAGGACGTGTTGCCGCCGCCGTGCCGGTCGTGATGGCCGACGGTGGCGCTGCCCTTGTCGTTGCTAGTCCAGTTTGAGCAGGTCTTGTCGCCCTCTTCCCAGGGGAAATAGGCGGTGCCGTCTTCCTTGGAGCCGGTGAGGATATCGTGCTCGTTCGGCTTCTCGCCCCGGCCCTTGATGCGCTTGCCGTTCTCGTCCAGCGCCGTGCGCAGGAAGATGTTCGGGCTGATATGCAGCTGGTCGAGATCGCTGGCGATCAACTCTCCGGCGGCATTGTACCAGGGCCCCTGGCCGATCCGGTCCCGCGCCGAGATGCCGCGCTTGCCCTCGATCTGAGTGGAGAGATAGGCGCGCCAGGTTTTGCCCGTCGAGCCCGCCGCCGTGGCCAGCTTGGCGCAATGCGCGTCGGCGCCCTCGAGACCGCCGAGATTGGCCCCGTCGCCGAGACCGGTGCTGGTCACGAAAAAGCTCATGGAATGATCGGCCGCGAGCACCGGTCCGGCCCCGGGCAGGATCAGGGCCAGCAGGCTTGCCGCCGCCGCGGTCCGGGTGATGGTTTTGAGTAGAGTCATGCTAGGATCTCCCTGCGTTTCCGGCCGTCCGGCAGGCAATCCGCCGACGATCGGCAAGCGGAGTATTGACCGGGCCGAAGCGCGCCACACTAGCTGGTTGCGCCGCGCCGATCACGAACGCGAGAGCGTGCCCTCATTCGAAAGGCGTATCCATGGCCGAGCCGACCGACAGTGCCCGACTTGAGGCTCTCGAGGCACGGATCCGCGCGCTGGAAGCGGCGGTCGACGCGCTCGCACGGGACCGGGACGCGCCGGTCCAGGTTGACCCGGCTTTCTACCGGTTGCTGGAGGATCGCTATCGCGGCGACGCGGCCATGGTGCGCGAACGGGTGCGGCCCTACGTCTTGGATATTATCGCCTGCCGCGCCGCCTTGGACCCGGCGGAACGCGACGGGTTTCTCGCCGCCGATCTCGGTTGCGGCCGCGGCGAGCTGCTGGCCGCGCTGGGCGAGGCCGGGGTCAGGGCGATCGGGGTGGAGGCGAACCCGGAACAGGCGCGCGCCGCCGCTGCCAGCGGCCAGACAGTGGAGGCCGGCGATATCTTCGACTTTCTCGCCGGACGGGCGGAACGGTCCCTGGATGCGGTGCTGGCGCTGCACCTGATCGAGCATCTGAGCTTTCCGCGCCAGGTGACACTGCTTGGCGAAGCGGCGCGGGTCTTGAAGCCCGGCGGCAGGCTGATCCTGGAGACCCCGAACCCCGAGAACCTCAGGGTCGGCGCCTGGAAGTTCCATATCGATCCGACGCATCTGAAACCGCTGGCGCCGGAACTGCTGACCCTGATGGTCGAACAGGCCGGCTTTGCGGAGATCCGCCTCGCGCGGCTGCACCCCGAACCGGAATACGAGCGGATCGCCAAAGAGGGTAAACTGCCCCACCACGCGGCGCTGTTGCTCTATGGGCCCCGGGACTACGCGGTGCTGGCGCGCAAGCCGGCCGACCCCGGCATATCGCCGAACGGATGACGCGCCGGGACCCGCGTATGTGCGTTACGCGGCCTTCCCGTGTTCGGTGGCCAGCGTCATGAAATAGTCGATGACATAGGACCGGATCGCCGAAGCCATGCTGACACCCCTGGAACCCGCGATGATCCGCTCGCAAAGCTCGTCCACGCTGATGCCTTCAAGACGGCAGATATCGACCAGGGACTCCCACACGCCGGCCTCGAGGGCAAAGGACGTGCGGCGGTTGGCGATCTCCAGGTTGCGGCGGATCTGCTGGGTGGGAACGCGCGCCATGGTTATGCTCCCTTCCGGTTCATCGCCCGGTCGCGGTAGTGACCGATGAAATAGGTTCGGACCATCGACGTCATCGTGGCCCGATGGTCCCGGCCCTCCTCGACAACCTGGGTGAAAAGCTGTCCGACGGAAATCCCCCGGTCCCGCGCGCAATCATTGGCCGCCCGCCAAAACGTCTCCTCAAGCCGAAAGCTGGTCCGATATCCGGCGATTTCGACATTCTTGACTGATTTCAACATACCGTGGCCCTCTCCAATTTCCATTGAAGGCTACGGTAGTTTCCGCCGGCGGTAACTTGAGAAGATTACTTACGTAAATATACGGAGCGCATTCATCGTCCGATACACGGGATCGCGGGGACGGCGGATCACATCGCGACGGCAGGAGATCTAAACTCCTGCCGCTTATACACTTTTCCTGCAAACGCCGGGGCGTTGTCCGGGGTTTGTTCCGGCTTCAGCCGCTCCGAAACCCGGCCTACGCGACCTTGCGGCCGGACGCTTCCAGCTTCATGAAATATTCGATGACATAGGTCCGGATCGCCGAGGCCATGCTGACATCCTTCGAGCCGGCGACGATCCGCTCGCAGAGCTCGTCGACGCTGACGCCTTCGAGGCGGCAGATATCCACCAGGGCGTCCCAGACACCGGCCTCAAGGGCGAAGGATGTCCGGCGGTTGGCGATTTCGAGGTTGCGGCGAATCTGTTCGGTAGGGACGCGTGCCATCGTCAAGCTCCCCTGCCGGACATCGCCCGGTCACGAAAGTGGCAGATCAGGTACGTCCGCACCATGGACGACATGGTCGCCTGATGATCACGGCATTCCTCGACAACGTCGGTGAAGAGTTGACCGATGGTCATCCCGCGATCCCGCGCACACCGCGTCGCCGCCTCCCAAAACGGCTCTTCCAACCTGAAGCTGGTCCGATGCCCGGATATTTCGACGTTTCGAACGGTTCGTGTCATGACTGAGCCTTCCTGCAAAGATCAACCTAGATTTAAAATATCAAACCCAAATAATTCCACGAATATCACAAGATTACTTATAATCAAGGATCATGTTACGGCCAAAGTTTGTTTTTTGATGAATCACTGTAATTTTCCACATTTAAAACTTTACAGTTCTTATTATTTTTCTATTTCTCCTGTTTACAGCCAGCTTGACAATTTGAGCCGTGTTCCGTCGCCTCAAAAGCGTCCCTGCTTGGCGATCACATTATGCGTTGACGAAAACGAGCGGAAAAGCGCAGAATCTCTGTTCATTGAGAATATTGCGTTCTCAAAAACGCAACAGCGCAGGGAACTTCTTGCAATGCCCTCCAGATCACCACTCATTTCCGACATGCTGGTCGGACAAATGGTGATCCTACGGGGCGATGTTCAGAGGTTCGCACGAACAGTGAAAAGCCTAAGCCTTCGCAGAATAGCCAAGGCTGCATATCTCACCGAAACGCCGTTACGTGGAATAAGAGATGCGAATTGGGATGCCTCGGATCGCACACTCCGATCGATTGAACGGGCGTGGCACAGTCATGAGGCATGGCAACCGAAGCAGTCCGACGGTTGGCGAATCACCGGCGACGAGGATGGATACATCCTCAGACGAATAGTAGACCCCAGATCGTCGGCCGAGTTTTCGGAACTGGTAAATCTCTGGGAGGAACACGGCCAGGGCAATTCGTTTGTCGACGAAGTCCGCGATCTCGACGTGGTATCAGTGATTGATATCTCCGCTCCGGATCGCTTTGACTACGTCGTCGTGAAGCATGCTCCGGCTGTCATCGCATTAACGGGAATTGACAAGACCGGCATAATGCTTCGGCAAAATCGCACCCCGCTTTATAGGGAAGCTCTTACCGAAGATTATTCCGAGTGCATCCAAGCGAGACAGCCGAGAGCATTCGATATTTTCTGGCAGGTAAAGAAGTTCAGCGATGGCTCATTTTACCGCCGACTACTTCTACCCTGTGGCAACCAATTGGTTTCTGTTTCCCTCATTCAGGATTGGCGGTTCCCAATTGGATGGTAGGGTCGCGGGAGCTAAGTACTCAGCTTTCATTTCATCCAGTGAGATCAAGGATAACCACTCCTTCTGATGAACCGGCCCAAAATCGGTTTTCTCGTTAAAACACGGCACTGTTCTCGTGTACCCGTAGAGCTTTCTCGGTATGTCCGCCAGCGCGAGACGTTCCGCAGCGAGTCCGAAAACCCAATCCGGCCGCCAATCGCGAAAAGCCAGCGCACGTAACAGCCTGACCATCGATATCCCGACCTTCGCTGAACGATATCTTTCATCCAGGAAAAGCCCCCCTGAGTAGATCAGGCGTCCCATGGGGGAAGGCATATCATCCGGCCAGGTTAGAGTTATTGGCGTGATTGAGCGCAGCAACGGGCGCCGATCGCCCCACAACTGTCGCGACCAGATCAGGTTGGATAAACATTCGTTATCGAATCGACGAATAGCAACGCACCCTGCGATGCGTCGATCCGGACCGGTCGCCTCGAGCCACAAGCCGGCCCTAACGTCACTGCGGTTCGGATCAAGGGCTGGATGGACATAGCCCTTGAATTCAGCGCGCGCGCACGCGAACGCTGTCAAATCGTCGTCAACCCTTAGCCGCAGACCCAGACCTTCTATATGGTCGATGTATGCGTCGATGTGCTGATTCACGTTGCGAAAATCACTGTGACTTAACATAGCATTCCCCACGGATTGTTTGACACTCTTAGAGAGTCAACATTTTCGGCCCGGACGGGAATCTACGGTTGGATTAAATTGCACAAAAATGTAGCATACTATTAATAATTGAAAAATAACGGTTTTTCAGCGTGCGCAAACGTCGGCTTAGCTTTGCATATTTTGAAATTGTGTTATCCCGCTCGCGACTCGAATGTCATAAATGGCCAGAAAATATCTGACGAATAATATGATAAGTTTCATATTGATATTCTGAAATGGATATCAGGATTATTTAATAATATCATTTACTAAATAATATATATCAAGATATCAATATATAAATATTTTTATTCATATTTATTTTGATATTCCATAATTTTCTGAAATTTTATGAGGTTTTCTTGGGAAACCATCATGAAAAAGCTCGACGTTTTTTCATGTGCATTGGTCAACTTTTTATTTATTTTTCACGCAGGAGCGCGTCTACAATGTCTTTATAATATTTGAGCATGCTGACGAATTGCGAAGTCGGGTTGAAAATCCCGTTCAGCTTATAAGCAAGGCTAACCTCATTCCCTGCGGCAACCAGGGGAGCGATGGTTTTTTCATCCTGCCCACGAACCGCCGTCACCAGCATATGCAGCCGCGACAATTGGCGAAAATCCTCGAGACGCTGAGAGCTCGGCATCGGGGTTCCGTCCCGTTCGATCCATCGCGTGACCGTGGGTCCGGCGCCGAAACAATCATAGGCCCGGCAGACAAGATAGCCTTCGGCTTCCAGGGTCTCGAACACCCGGCACCGGTTGTCGTCGGTCAGATTGCGGCACCGTTGGTTCGCTTGCTTGGTCTCCGGAAAACCGTTCGCGGGAAGATGCGCGCTGGCGATGCAGCAGAGGCCGACGCAACGCGGGCAATCGGTGCGGTAGTGATCCGGAAGCTCGGCGGGATTGTCCATGCGGACAGCTTACCCGAGACCACGGCGAAGGTCGCCCGTGCCGGACCTCGCGGTTCACATCGCCAGCGCGTGTCGGGGATTCGAGAGAGGTCCGAAGGTTTGCCACCCGTCATCACCCCAACGGGAGCTATGGCTCAACCCTCGCTCGCCCAGAGCCCCAGCTTTCTCTGGGGCGACGGAGGACGTTAGCCCCACTCTCATTCGTCGCCCCTGTGAAAACAGGGGCTCGACACCGTTTGCCACAAGCCCAGGCTTTCGCCGCGGCGACGGGGTATATGGGTGGTCTCTTGACCGTCGCCCCTGTGAAAACAGAGGCTCAACATCGTCTGCCACAAGCCCCAGCTTTCGCTGGGGCGACGGAGGGAGTCGGTTCCGATTATCCCGTCGCCCCTGTGAAAACAGGGGCTCAAACAGCACTGGCCCAGAGCCCCGGCTTCCACCAGGGCGCGGCAACTGGCCCAGCGCGGGCGCTGATCCGCACCGGCTTAACCGCCAATCTTCCGAAGCCCGAAAATGGTTCGCGGACGAGGCTTACCCGGTCTCTCTATTCGGGGTCCGGCGGCATCAGGCGTTTCAGCGCCAGCGCCAGTTCGGCGATCGGCTGGGTCTGGATGATCAGGACGCCGGGGCCGGTCACCTGGGTCAGGAACAGACCCTCGCCACCGAACAGCAGGTTCTTCACCCCGCGCTGGAAGCGGATGTCATAGTCGCAGGTCCCGGAAAACCCGACCAGACAGCCGGTATCGACCGTCAGGGTCTCCCCGGCCGCCAGGGTGCGTTCGATCAGGGTGCCGCCAGCGCCGAGAAAGACCATGCCGTCGCCCTCGAGCTTCTGCAGGATCAGGCCCTCGCCGCCGAACAGGCCGGAGGTCAGCCGCTTGGTAAGCGCGATGCTGATCCCCACGCCCTTGGCGCTGCAGAGATAGGCGTCGCGTTGGCAGAAGAACAGGCCGTCGTGCTGAGAAAGATCGATCGCCTTGATCTGGCCGGGCATCGGCGAGGCGAAGCTTACGGTGCGCTTCTCGTCGGCGGTGTTGCTGAAGAACGGCATGAAGAAGGTCTCGCCCGAGAATTTGCGGAACAGGCTCCCGACCAGCCCGCCGGGCATCTCCGTCGACATCTCGATTCCCGGGTCCATGGTCACCATCGAACCGGCCTCGGCCTGAACCGCCTCGCCCGGGTCCAGGATGATGGTCAGAAGCGGCGAGGCGTCGCCCTCGATGCGGTATTCGATATCGTCCGCGGCCATTGGTTCCTCCCGGGCTGGCGTGCGGGTTGGTCATAGCGCGCCTTCGCGGCCGCGTCACCCGTTCCGCCGGCCGCGGATCCGGCGCCGATGACGCCTGCGTTGCAATTTGTGGCGAAACGGATCAGGTTCCCGCCCCCGTCGGATGCGACGATGCTGCCGGAGGTCGGGCATGAGCACGCTGCTTGAAACACTTCTGAAGGACCGGGACGTCCTGCTGGCCGACGGCGCCACCGGGACCAATCTGTTCGCGCTCGGCCTGCCGCATGGCGAGGCGCCGGAAGTGTGGAACCTGGAAGAGCCGGGGCAGGTGCGGGCACATTACCGGTCCTTCATCGTCGCGGGCTCGGATATCGTGCTGACCAACTCCTTTGGCGGTACCGCCAACCGGCTGCGGCTGCACGGTCTGGATGGCCGGGTGCGGGAGATCAACCGGATCGCCGCCGAACTGCTGGGCGAGGAGATCGCGCGCGCCGAACAGCCGGTGGTGCTTGCCGGGTCCGTCGGCCCGACCGGGGACCTGTTTCAGCCTCTGGGCCCCTTGACCCATGACGACGGCGTCGCCGCCTTCGCCGAGCAGATGCGGGGGCTCAAGGAGGGCGGCGCCGACGTCGCCTGGGTCGAGACCATGTCCTCGGAAGACGAGCTGCGCGCGGCCCTGGAGGCCGCTCGCGATGTCGGGCTCAAGGCGTGTTGCACGCTGTCCTTCGATACCAACGGGCGCACCATGATGGGCCTGACGCCGGCCCGTCTCGCCGCCATTATCGCCGGTCTGGAGGAAAAGCCCGTGGGATACGGCGGCAATTGCGGCACCGGGGCGCCGGACCTGCTGGCGGGTCTGCTCAGCCTTGCCGGCAAGACGGCCGACGGCGACATCCTGATCGCCAAGGCGAATTGTGGGATCCCGGAATATATCGACGGGGCGATCCGGTATAACGGCACGCCCGAACTGATGGCCGATTTCGCGCGGTTGGCCCGGGATCTCGGCGCCCGGATCATCGGCGGGTGCTGCGGAACGACGGCTGAGCATGTGCGGGCCATGCGCGCGGCGCTGGACGGAAGTGCGCGGCAGGCGGCGCCGGATCTCGCGGCCATCGTCGCCCGGGTCGGCGCGCTCACCGGCTCGACCGCCGATCTCTTCGCCGAGGCCGCGCTCCCATCGCAAACCCCACGACGCGGGCGTCGCGGGCGGCGTGCCGGGCCCTAAGCCGGGCGCAGTCATCCGACGACCACCGCGTGTCTATTGGTGGACCGTCGTCCTGGCACAAGGCAGGGCCGAGCATCGTCGCTTGCCGCTCAACCCCGTCGGCGGACCGCGCGGGGGTCAGACCTCGATATCGATGATCGAGCCGCGCGGTGCGTTAGGGTTCGGGTTTTCCGGGATCTGAAAGCCGGTCTGGCGGGTCTGGGGATCGGCCTGTCGCCGGCGCCCGTCGTCCTCGGGCGAGGAAGTCAGGAGCTCGGCTTCCGCCGGACGGCCCCGGTTCTGGACGCGCGCGGTATCGGCGGCGCCGTCATTCGTCGGCGTCGGGACCACCGGCCGCTGGCCTTGCAGCGGAACCGGCAATTGTGGAAATCGGCCAGTCGGGTCGATTGCCATCGTCGCGTTCCCTCTCCATAACGCAGCGAATCGGCGAAAACCCTGATATTCTGGCAATCAAACCAAGTTCGCCGCGATTCGGCAAGCACCCTCAATTGGCATTTATATAAAATTTGAAATAAAAGATGTCAAGATGGAATCTTCATTTTCGTGCCCCATCGGTCGGAGCGACGTTTGTTCGTGGCGAAAGCGGCCTGCCGCCGCCGTCCCTTGATCCCGGTTGCCTGGAGGACCGGTCTGCGTCTATTGGTGGGGGCGTGTTGCCGGTCTCGGCCTCGAAGGAACGGTACGATGGTCTCCCTGCTTGAGAAACTCGACGCTTCTGATATCGAGATGGAGCCGTTTCCGCATATCGTGGCAAGGAACGTCGTGGACCGCGATCTGCTGCAAAGGCTCATCGCCGAGTTCCCGGACTTCCGGCAATTTTCAGACTTTACCGAGACGGACAACACCCGCCTGACCCTGTATCGGGCGCAGGCCTCCGGTTCCGACATCGTCTCTCCGCTTTGGCGGGAATTTTTGGAAACCAATTCCGATCGCGAGCACCTGCTGCATTTCGCGCGAATATTCGGGGACGCCTTCAAACACTGCCACCCGCACGCCTCGGTCTTCATCGACAAGATCGAGGCGCTCAGCGTCGGCCTGAAGAGCCGAGACACGTTCCAGGAGCGCCAATTGCTGCTCAACGCGGCGATGGATGTGAACACGCCGATCCGGGGCGCCGCGTCGAGTGTCCGGGGGCCGCATGTGGACAGCGTGAAGAAGGCCTGGGTGGCGCTGTTCTATCTTCGCGACGAGGACGAGTCGGTCGGTGGCGATCTGGAACTCTATCGGCTGAAGCCCGGACACAGCCTGGCCGGAAACGTCTTCGACGGCAGTCACATCAGGTCCGACTGTCTCGAACTGGTGAAAACCGTGCCCTACGAGGCCAACACCCTGTTCATCGCCGTCAATTCGGCCCACGCGATCCACGGCGTCTCGCCGCGCCAGCCGACTCCGCATGCCCGCAAGTTCATGACCTTCAACTGCGATCTGCCGAACCGTCTATTTTAGGGACGCCGGGCCACCATGTCGATTTCGACCAGCGCGTCCCGGGCGAGGCCGGTCACGCCGATACAGGTCCGCGACGGCAGGCGGCCGGCGTCGAAATAGGCCTTGTAGGTCTCGTTCATCGCCGCGAAGTCGCGCTTGAATTCGGTGAGATACACCCGGCAATTGACCACGTTTCCAAGCCCGAGCCCCAGCCCGTCGAGCACGATCAGCAGATTGTCCATGACGCGCCGGGTCTGCGCCGCCACGCCTTCGGGCAGGGGCTTGGAATCGTCATCGGGATCGGTCGGCATCTGACCGGTGATGAAAACCCAGCCATCGGCCTCCACCGCATGGCTGAATGGCGCCACATGGGTCGGCGCGGCATCGAAATTCATGAAACGGGGCAGGGACATGTCACCCCCCGCAGGAGGCGCCGCCGAGGACGCAGAAGCGGGCGCAATGTGGATGATTGAGCTGCACCCGGCGGTCGGCGTCGGCGAGCGTGGTGCCGAGTTCAAACTGCTGGTCATAGGGTAGGAGCGTGCAGGCGACCACGGCCGGCTTCTCGGCGCCCTTGCGCTTCACGACCATGCGGGCCGAGGCGCACATCTGGGCCTCGGGCGAGACCGACAGGATGCCCCAGCACGCCTCGGTGATTTCCGGCACGTCGGCGCCGGCGTCCATTTCCGGGAAGATCACCAGGTCGACCGGATCGTTGGGGTCGAGACCGAGGCCGAGGTCGCGGAACATCTTCGCGAAGCCCGCGCGCAACTGCGCTTCCGTCTCGCCGGTCAGATTGCGCCCGGCAATGTTGAGCGCGAAGCCGTGATCGCGGAGCCAGCTGAGCCCCTCCAGCATAGGCGCCCAGGTTCCGTCGCCGCGCTCGGCCTCATGCACCGCCTGGGTGTAGTGATCGATCGAGACCCGGAGCACGAGACGCGCGCCATGGGCCTTGTGAAGCGCCAGCAGGCCGGCGCGCTTCTGGTGCAGCGGCTTCATGGCGTTGGTCAGGACAAGCGCCCGGTGCCCGCGCGACAGGACGTCCTCGAGCATCGCCAGCATGTCCGGATTCATGAATGGCTCGCCGCCGGTGAAGCCGATCAGTCTTGCGCCAAGGCCATCCGCGTCGATCTCGTCCAGATAGGCGGCGACCTCGGCCCCGCTTATGTAGGCCAGCCGGTCATTGCGCGGCGAAGACTCGATATAGCAGTTGGCGCAGGTTATGTTGCAAAGGGTGCCGGTGTTCACCCATAGGGTTTCCAGCGACGTGAGTTCGACAAACGCGCGCACCTCGCCGGCCGCCGTCCGGAAGGGGTCTTGAAACTTCCGGGAATCAAGCCGTCCCGTATCCTCGACTGCCGACATGCGGGGTTCCCTGGCTGAGCGTCCGGGTGGGTCGCCAAAGTCGTAGAGCGGGAAGTTGCGGGGGGCAAGGATGAATTGCGGCGCCGGCCGGTCACATCCCCGGGAGCGGAGGACGATTTGGGCCGGGGTGCCGATCCCTGACGTGATGACATCGCGAAAACGCCGGCCGGCCTTGCCTTTGCGGCAAACCGGGCCCTAGGGTGCGCGCCATTCATCCTGGGGACGGCCAGCGCGAGGCCCACGCCGGGCCCGATCGACCGTGTGGAAAGGCCGAGATGACCCTAGGCATAGGCCTGATGATGTTCCCGGTGCTGATGATCTGCATCTTCATCGGGATTCCAGTCGCCTTCTCGCTTTTTGGTGTGGCGTTGTTTTTCGGGCTCTACCGGTTCGGCGACCTGCTGGTGCACCAACTGGTCTCCAAGGTCGACGAGGTCGCCTCCTACTACGTGCTCTCGGCGGTACCGCTGTTCATTTTCATGGGCTGCCTGATGGAGCGCTCGGGCATTGCCGAAAAGCTGTTCGAGGCGCTCCATCTATTCACCCGCAGACTGCCGGGCGGCCTTGCCATCGCGACGGTGCTGTTGTGCGTAATCTTCGCCGCCGCCAGCGGCGTGGTCGGGGCCGCGGAGGCGGTGGTCGGCATGCTGGTGATCCCGGTCATGCTGCGCCATCACTACAACAAGGAACTGATCTCCGGCGTGATCTGCGCCGGCGGTTCGCTCGGAACCATCATTCCGCCGTCGGTGGTGGTGGTCATCATGAGCCCGATCGCCGGTGTCGGGGTCGGCAATCTCTTCGTCGGCATCATGCTGCCGGGCCTGCTGCTGGCCGGGCTCTATCTGCTCTACATCATCGCCCGCTGTACCTTGTGGCCAAACGACGCGCCGGTACCGGCGGCCGACCCGAGAGACGCGCTGTCGCTCACCCAGAAGATGAAGATCATCGCGACCTCGCTGGTACCGCTTTTCGTGCTGATCTTCTCGGTGCTGGGGACCATCATGCTGGGCTGGGCGACCGCGACCGAGGCCGCCGCCATGGGCGCCGCCGGCACGATCCTGCTGACCATCCTGTACGGCAATTACAGCCATTCGGTGTTGAGGGAAGCGTTTCTGAAAACCCTTCAGATCACCGCAATGATCCTCACCATCCTGCTCGGCGGAATGATGTTCGCGGGCGTGTTCGTGGCCTTGGGCGGGATCAGTTCGGTGCGAAACGCCTTCGTTGCCTGGGATCTCGGGCCCTGGGCGACCATGGCGATCATGATGACCTTGACCTTCATCGCCGGCTTCGTGCTCGAGTTCGTTTCGATCATGATCATCATCCTGCCGGTCGCGGCGGCGATCATACGTTCCATGGGGGTCGACGACGTGTGGTTCTGCATCATGTTCCTGGTGGTGATCCAGACCAGTTATCTTACCCCGCCGATGGCGCCGGCGATCTTCTTCCTGCGCGGCATCAGCCCGCCCGAGATCCGCCTCGCCGACATGTACAAGGGCGTGGTGCCGTTCATCATCCTGCATTTCGTCTGCCTGGGCCTGATCATGGCCTTCCCGGACATCGCCCTGCTGCTGCCGCAGGTGCTGTTCGACTACGTGCCGAAGGGCACGCCCTGGTGATCGCCGCCGCGCCGCTCGGCACGTGAAATGCCGAGGCCGGTGGTGTAGACTTCGCCGGCGCGGCCCGTTCCTCGCCCCGCCGCCAGGAGACACCCATGCCCGAAACACCGCTCTGGTCCGCGACGCTCAATCATCTGTGTCTGGAGACCGAAAAGCCCGAAGCGATGCGCGAGTTCTACCGCGACGCGCTGGGCATGGCCGAGACCGAGATCGGCGCCGGCCAGTGGCTGCTGGAAGCGCCGGGGCGGCGATTGCTGCTCAAGGCCGGCAAATCCCAGACCCTGGCCTTTAGCGGCTTCGCGGTGGCCAATGACGACAAGCTCGTCGCCCTGCGCGCCCATGTCGCCGCCGAAGGCGGAGAGGCGGTCGAGTCACTCTCACCGCTGCTGCAGCAGGGCGCCTTCGCAGTGCGCGATCCCGACGGCAACACCCTCTGCTTCGGGGTCGAGCGCCCGGCGACCGACGGTCCGGACGACAGCCTCGACGGCACGCTACAGCATGTGGTGGTGGCGAGCCCGGATCTGCCGGCGATGATGGACTACTACCAGCGGGTGCTGGGTTTTCTGCCCTCGGACCACGTGCTGGCCGATGACGGGGCGATCACGGCGGCCTTCTACCGCTCGGACCCCCAGCATCACAGCTTCGCCGCCTTCCGGGCGCCCGAGCGGGCGTTCGACCACTGCGCCTTCGACCTGCCGTCCTGGAACCATATCCGCGACTGGGCCGACCATCTCGCGACCTTCGACATCCCGATCTGGTGGGGCCCCGGCCGGCACGGCGCCGGCAACAACCTGTTCTTCATGGTTCTGGACCCGGACGGCAACAAAGTCGAGTTCTCCGCCGAGCTGGAACTCATGGACGCCGACCATCCGGTCCGCCACTGGCCGCACGACCGCCGGACCCTCAATCTCTGGGGCAATGCCTGGATGCGAAGCTGATGCGAACAGAACCAGTGGTTTAGGTCGCCGTCGATTTCGAAACTCCTGCGTCGCTTCTGCGAAAGCAGGAGCTTGCCAGCGTTTGCCTCGAGCCCCAGCTTTCGCTGGGGCGCCGGGAAAAGATGGGTGACGGGGAAAGGAAGCCGCGAAAACGTCAGAGCCTAAGCCCACTCTGCTTGTCGAACAGATGCAGATGCGTGGCATCCGCCGGTCCGACCGTCAAACTGTCGGGCTTGCCGGTGAAGTGGCCCTCGACGCGCATCGTGATCAGATGCTTTTCCGCTCCTGACAGATGCCCGTGCAGCAAGGTATCGGCGCCAAGATGTTCGACGAGATCCAGGGTCAGGTTCAGGCCCTGTCCCGCATCAACGGCTTTCAGATGCTCGGGGCGGATGCCCGCGGTCACCGGCTTTCCGGCGAGCTGCGGGCGCGGTGCCGGCAGAGCCAGAGGCGTTCCCGCGATCAGCAGCGATGCGCCGTCGCTGCTCACCTCGCCGTCCAGCAGATTCATCGAGGGCGAGCCGATGAAGGTCGCAACAAAGGTCGAGGCCGGGGTCTCGTAGACCTCGATGGGCGATCCGGTCTGCTCGGCGATACCGCCGTTCATGACCACCAGGCGGTCGGCCATGGTCATCGCCTCGACCTGGTCATGGGTAACATAGACGCTGGTAATGCCCAGCCGCCTCTGCAGGCGCTTGATCTCGATCCGCATCTGCACCCGGAGCTTGGCGTCGAGGTTCGAGAGCGGCTCGTCGAACAGGAAGACCTCTGGCTCGCGCACGATGGCCCGGCCCATGGCGACCCGCTGGCGCTGGCCGCCGGAAAGCTGCGAGGGCCGGCGGTCGAGAAGCTCGGTCAGCTCCAGGATCTCGGCCGCCTGGCGGACCCGCGCGTCGATCTGGTCCCTGGGTGTGCCCCGGTTGCGCAGCCCGTAGGCCATGTTGTCGTAGACCTTCATGTGCGGATAGAGCGCATAGTTCTGGAACACCATGGCGATGTCCCGGTCGGCGGGCTCCAGATCATTGACCCGCCGCTCTCCGATCACCGCGTTGCCGCCGGTGATGCTCTCCAGGCCGGCGATCATCCGCAGCAGGGTCGACTTGCCGCAGCCGGATGGTCCCACCAGCACGATGAATTCGCCGTCCGCCACGTCCAGATCAATCCCGTGAATGGCCTTGAAGCCGTTCGGATAGGTCTTGGTCACGTTTTCAAGGCGCAGGATCGCCATGCCTCAGGCTCCTTGGCTTATCGTCACTTCTCGGTTTCCACCAGGCCCCGCACGAACAGCTTCTGCATCGCCACCACCACGATCACGGGCGGGATCATCGCCAGCATCGTCGTCGCCATGACCAGATTCCACAGCGGCAGGGATTCCGCCGCCTGAACCATGCGCTGAATGCCCATGACCACGGTGTAGAAACTTTCCTCGGTGGTGACCAGCAGCGGCCAGAGATACTGGTTCCAGCCGAAGATGAAGAGGATCACGAACAAGGCCGCGATATTGGTCCGCGAGAGGGGCAGAAGAATGTCCTTGAAGAACCGCCAGGGTCCGGCTCCGTCGATGCGGGCTGCCTCGGCCAGTTCCTCCGGCACTGTCAGGAAGAACTGGCGGAACAGGAAGGTCGCCGTCGCGGACGCGATCAGCGGCAGGCTGAGCCCGGTGTAGCTGTTCAGGAGGTTGAGATCCGCGACCACCTTGAAGGTGGGGAGGATCCGCACCTCCACCGGCAGCATCAGGGTGACGAAGATGATCCAGAAACAGCTCATCCGGAACGGGAAGTTGAAATACACGATCGCATAGGCCGCGATCAGCGATATGGCGATTTTCCCGATGGTGATCGACAGCGCCATGATCAGGCTGTTCATCAGCATCACGCCCACCGGGATGCCGCCGGCATCCTCGATCCCGGCACCCAGCACGGTCGTGTAGTTCTCGATCAGCTTCCCGCCCGGCCACATCGGCACGGTGCCGTCCATGATCGCCTCTATCGGATGCGTGGACGCGACGAAGGTGATCCAGATCGGCAGGATGGTGATCGCGATCCCAACCAGCACGATCAGGTGCGAGAGCAGGGTGAGGTAGGGGCGGTTCTCGACCATCAGTATTCCACCTTGCGCTCGATATAGCGGAACTGGACGACGGTCAGCGAAATGACGATCGCCATCAGGACCACGGACTGGGCCGCGGAAATGCCGAGGTCGAGGCCGACGAAACCGTCGGAAAAGACTTTATAGACGAGGATCTGGGTCGCGCCCGCCGGCCCGCCTTCCGTCGTCGCATGGATGATCCCGAAAGTATCGAAGAAGGCGTAGACCACGTTGACGACCAGAAGGAAGAAGGTCGTCGGCGAAAGCAGCGGGAAGATGATGGTCCAGAACCGTTTCATCGGGCTCGCGCCGTCGATGGCGGCGGCCTCGATCAGCGAGCGGGGGATCGCCTGCAGCCCGGCCAGGAAGAACAGGAAATTATAGCTGACCTGCTTCCAAGAGGCGGCGATCACCACCAGGATCATCGCGTCCCCGCCGTCAAGGTAGTGGTTCCACTCATAACCCAGGACCCGCAGCACATAGGCATTGATGCCGACCACCGGGTTGAACATGAAGAACCAGAGCACGCCGGCCACCGCCGGTGCGACGGCATAAGGCCAGATCAGCAAGGTCTTATAGACCGTCGCGCCCTTGATGATGCGGTCCGCCATGACCGCCAGCAGCAGTGCGGCGCCCATGGACACGGCGGCGACCGAGATGCTGAAGATGAAGGTGTTGACGAAAGACTCAAGGTAAAGCGGGTCGCCGATCAAGGCCTCGAAATTCTCGAACCAGACGAACTTGGTGGACAGACCGAATGCGTCTTCCACCAGCAGCGATTGCCACAAGGCCTGGGCGGCCGGCCAGATGAAAAAGATAAGCGTTATCGCCAGCTGCGGTGCCAGCAACAGATAGGGGAGCCATTTGTGGCGGAAGGTGACGCGCTTGATCACGGATTAGGATTTCCGCCCGGTCGCGTCGAGGCGCGACGCACCGGCTTCAAACTGCCGTGGGGTTAACAGGACCCTTCGAGACGGCGCGCGCGCCTCCTCAGGGTGAGTCGACCTGCAAATCATGTCACTCACCCTGAGGAGAGGCCGGCGCGCCTCGTCTCGAAGGGTCTTGCTGGTTTGCAGATAGGCCATGGACCGCCCCACTGGAATGCAGGAAAGGAACCGGCGGTTCTCGTCCGCCGGCTCCTTGCCCTAGTCATGCCACGGTCAGTGGGTCGCGGCGTTGGCTTTCTCGAACTTGCGCAGCAGGACGTTACCGCGTTCGACCGCGGCGTCCAAAGCCTCCTGGGCGGATTTCTTGCCGGCCCAGATCGCTTCCATCTCCTCGTTGATGATGTCACGCACCTGAACGAAGCTGCCGAACCTGAGGCCCTTGGAGTTCGGGGTCGGAGTGTTCAGGCTGAGCTGTTTGATCGCCGTATCGGTGCCGGGATTCTCCTTGTAGAAGCCCTGCTTCTTGGAGAGCTCGTAAGCTGCCGTGGTGATCGGCACATAGCCGGTCTCCTGGTGCCACCGTGCCTGCACAGCGTCCGAGGACATGTAGTTGAAGAACTCGGCCACGCCCTTGTAGTCGCCCTTGTCCTTGCCGGACAACACCCAGAGGGTGGCGCCGCCGATGATCGAGTTCTGCGCCTTGTCGGCGACCGACGTGTTCAGCGGCAGCAGGGTTTGCCCGTAGGCGAATTTGGCCTGCTTCTTGATGCTGCCGTAATAGGCCGACGAGTTCATCCACATGCCGCATTCGCCGTTGGTGAAGCTCGGCAGGCTCTCGCCGCGCCGGCCGCCATAGCGGAACAGGTTATCCTTCTGGGAATCGGCGATCGCCTGAAGCATCGAGGACACGCTGTCATTGTTGAAGCGGAACTCGGTATCGAGGCCGGTGAAACCGTTCTCCTTGGTGCCGATCTCGAGATTATGCCAGGCCGAGAAATTCTCGATCATCACCCAGGACTGCCAGCCGAAGGAAAAGCCGCACTTCATGCCTGAGGCGACCAGCTTCTTGGAGGCGTCCATCACGCCGTCCCAGGTTGTCGGAGCCGTGGCGACGCCCGCCTTTTTCAGTGCGTCGGCATTATACCAGAGCACCGGGGTCGAGCTGTTGAACGGCAGCGAGAGCAGCTTGTTGTCCGGTGTCGTGTAGTAGCTGATCACCGCCGGAAGGTAGACGCTTTGGTCGAACGGGGTGTTGGTGTCGGCCATCAGTTGATGCACCGGATAGACGGCGCCCTTGGCGGCCATCATGGTCGCGGTGCCGACCTCGAAGACCTGCACGATATGCGGCTGCTTCTTGGCCCGGAAGGCGGCAATCGCCGCGGTCATCGTCTCGGTGTAGTTGCCTTTGTAGACCGGCACGACCTTGAAGTTGGACTGGCTCTTATTGTAGCCATCGGCGATTTAGTTCACCAACTCGCCGTTGCGGCCGCCCATGGCGTGCCACCATTGAATCTCCGTCGCCGCCAGTACCTGACTGGCGTAACCGATTGAAAGCGCGCCGGCGATCCCCGCCAGCAGGGTTTTGGACTTGAACATCGAATTCTCCCGAGAACTTTTTCGATCACACATAGGAATGTTGCAATCATGTTACGGTAGGTGCCCGTGGGCAAGAGCGGATCAAGCAAATTTTGGACGCTCGGCGCCGGCCCCTTCCCGAGGCGGTGATAGCGGTTTCACATAACGGCTTCGATACCGTTCGGTGACATTGTGATGACATCCCCGCGAGGGTGTTGTTGAGGCTGTCGGCGATCCGCTCTCCGTGCGATGCTGCGGTCGATGTGCTGTTGGAAGGATCTGGCCGGATGAAACGCTTACCCACCCGTATTCGCATGCGCGCGATCGCCGTAGCTGCCGTGGGCGGCGCGTGTCTTCTCGCGTCGGCCGCCGCCGCGGCGGACCTGCACGGGCATCGCGGCGCGCGCGGCCTGTTGCCGGAGAACACCTTGCCGGCTTTCGCCAAGGCGATCGAACTCGGCGTCGACATACTGGAACTCGACACCGTGATGACGGCCGACGACGTTGTCGTGGTGATGCATGACCGGTCCTTGAAGCCCGATCTCGCCCGCAAGGACGGGGGCTGGATAGCCGAGCCCGTGCTGGTGCGCGCGCTGACCCGGCGCCAGCTTGACGCCTTCGACGTGGGCCGGCTGGATCCCGCCGGCAGGACCGCCAGCCGGTTTCCCGATCAGGTTCCGGTGGACGGCACGCGTGTCCCGTCCCTTTCGGAGGTCTTCGCCCTCGCCAGGGAAAAGGGCCCCGCGACCCTGCGGTTCAATATCGAAACCAAGCTGTCGCCCCTGGCGCCGGATGAAACGCCGGACCCGGATAGCTTCGCCAAGGCCCTGGTCGCCGAAATCCGCAAGGCCGGGATGGCCGAACGGTCGATCGTGCAGAGCTTCGACTGGCGTACCCTGCTCGCGGTCCAGAAACTGGCGCCGGAGATCAAGACCGCCTATCTGACCGCCGCGCAAAACTGGCTCGACAATCTCGAGGCGGGCCGCGACGGCGCGTCGCCCTGGCTCGCCGGGGCGGATATCGACGATCACGGCGGCTCGGCGCCGCGGATCGTTAAGGCCCTGGGCGGGGCGATCTGGTCGCCCTATCACCGCGAGGTGACCGAGGAGACGGTGAAGGAGGCTCATGCCCTGGGCCTGGAGGTGCATCCCTGGACCGTCAACAAGGAGGCCGATATCCGCCGCCTGCTCGATCTCGGCGTAGACGGCATCATCTCCGACTATCCGGACCGCGCCCGCCTGATCATGAAGAAGGATTAGACCGCTTTTTCTCTGTCGCGTCTTGACGTCTCGCCGTCATCCGGGTGTTCGCCACCTCTCCCACTTCGCCTCCCCGGCGCAGGCCGGGGCCGACGCCTGAAGCGCCGGCTAGCGCGTTATGGCGGAGCACTTCAAGGGATCTCAAATCGTGATCTGCTATCCGTCACACTGAAAAGTTTCAGGCGTGGGCCCCGACCTTCGTCGGGGATACGGATCGAGATAAAATGGGCGGAGCCCGTGAAGGCTCCGCCCTTGATCGTGTAAAGTCGCCAAGGCCTTACATCTTGCAGTCCTTGGCGTATGGATCCTGGTGGTCCTTCAGGATCACCTCGCGCACCGCGGTGGTCCAGACGCCGTCGGCGTCCTGGACGACCTCACGGCTGTAGAAGTTCTGGATCGGGAAGTGGTTGTTCCCGTAAACGAACTCCCCGCGCACCGACGGGAAGGTCGCGGCCTCCATGGCGGCGCGCATGCCGTCCATGTTGGTCAGATCCCCGCCGACCGCCTCGACCGCGCTCTTGATCAGGAAGATCGAGTCATAGGCTTGGGCGGCATAGAAGGACGGATAGTGGCCATAGGCCTTCTTGAAGCCGGAGACGAATTTCTTGTTCTGCGGGGTGTCGAGATCCGGGGCCCAGAACTGGGTCATGACCGATCCCATGACACCGCTCATCTTGGCTTCCTGCAGCTTCGGCAGGGCGATGGAATCCACCGTGAAGACCGAATAGAGCGGGATCTTGCCGCGCAGACCGGCTTGCTCGTATTGCTTGATGAAAGCGCCGCCGGCCTTGCCGGGATAGAAGATGAAGATGCCCTCGGCGCCGGAAGCCTTGGCCTTGGCCAGTTCGGCGGAGAAATCGAGCTGGGCATCCTTGCCCCATTTGGTCAGGTCCTTGCCGACGATCTTGCCCTTGAAGGTGCGTTCCACGCCCGCGACCATGTTCTTGCCGGCGGCATAGTTCGGCGCCATGACATAGAGCGATTTCACGCCCTTCTTGTTCAGCACTTCGCCCATGGCCATTGGGGTCTGGTCGTTCTGCCAAGACGTGGAGAAGAAGTTCTTGTCGCAGAGCTCGCCCGCCATCTGCGAAGGGCCGGCATTGGCGCTGATCAGGAACTTGCCGGCATCCAGCGCCGATTTGCGCGAGGCCAGAAGCACATGGCTCCACAGATAGCCGGCGACGAAATCCACATTGTCCTGCTTGACCAGCTTGTCGGTCTTCTGCTTGCCGGTCGCCGGATTGAAGCCGTCATCCTCGATGATCAGCTCGACGGGCAGTCCGCCCATCTTGCCGCCGATATCCTTCATCGCGAGATTGACCGCGTTCACGACATCGGCGCCGATCACGCCGGCGGGTGTGGTGATGGTGGTGACGAAGCCGATCTTCACCTTGTCGGCGGCGAGCGCCGGGCTCGCGGCGAGCATGCCGGCGGCGGCGAGTAGTGTCAGTTTCCTGAGCATAAGGAATCCTCCCTGAAAGATGTGCGCATGATGCCCAAAATCAGCCGAAATACAATGCATATGCGCTCGATCTCACTTCTGTCCGGGAAAATCGCTACGGTCGGATAAAGGCGGCCTTTATCTCCATACTTGGCCTACCGGCGCGTGCTTCGGACTTGATTTTTTCGGACTCGCCACACTCCCTGGCCGTCGCCCTCGCGGATGCGGGGGCCTCGGCGGGATTGGTCAAAGGCTCACGGTTCTCGGGCATTTCGAGGTCCCCGCGTCCGCGAGGACGACGAAAGATAAAGCTTCAAGCGGTCTGGAGCTTTTCCCGGACAGCACTGCACGCGTTTCCGGGCGTCGTTCACTTGAGCTTTCCGTGGAGCCGCCGTGCTAGGCTCGACCTCAACAACGAAATCGGCCAAGTCCAATGGCGCGGCGAAACGGGAGAGAACGTGATGGATTTCGGTATAGCGCTGGCGACATCGGCGGATTCCTACAAGGTGGTCGAGCGGGCCGAGGCGCTCGGTTTTAGCCATGCCTGGTTCTACGACACCCAGATGCTGAGCGCCGATTGTTTCGTCGCCATGGGTGCGGCAGCGGTGAAGACCTCGCGCATCCGGCTCGGCACCGGGGTTCTGATTCCCTCGAACCGGATCGCGCCGGTTGCCGCCAACGCCTTCGCCACCTTGAATAAGCTGGCACCGGGACGGATCGATTTCGGGGTCGGCACCGGCTTCACCGGGCGCCGCGCCATGGGGCTGGGGGCGCTGAAGCTCCGGGAGATGGAGGAGTATATCCGCGTCGTCATGGGCATGCTGGCCGAGGAGACCATCGAGACCGAACTCGATGGCAAGCCGCGCAAGATCCGCTTCCTCAATCCCGAAGCCGGATTGATCAATACATTAGATCCGGTGGCCTTGCATGTCTCCGCCTACGGCCCGCGCGGCCGTGCGCTTACCGCCAGGCTCGGAGCCAACTGGATCCTGTTCTTCAACGATGTCGCCAACGGCGTCGCCGGCCTTGAGGCCATGCAGCAGAGCTGGGCCGAAGCCGGGCGCGCCGCCGGCGACCTTCACGCCACCGCCTTTGTCCTCGGATGTATTCTGGCGCAGGGCGAGGCGGCGGACTCGCCGCGCGCCATGGCCCAGGCCGGGCCCCGCGCCGCCGTGCTGCTGCACCGCTGTGCCGACGAGGCGCTGGCGGGGCTGCCGAACAGCAGCCCGGTGCCGGATTCCGTCGCCGAGGCCGTCGCCGGCTATGTGGAGCTGGCGCGCGGCTTCGAGCCCAAGGACGCCCCCTGGCTGGAAAACCATCGCGGCCATCTGATGTTCGTGAAGGATATCGAGCGCCGGTTCATCACGGCGGAACTGATCCGCCAGAGCACCTTCACCGGCACCGAGTCCGACATCAAGGGCCGCGTCGAAGCCCTGCGCGACGCCGGCTACCGCCAGTTCACGGTGCAATTGACGCCGGGCAGCGAGGACGCGATCGAGGATTGGGCGAGGATCAAGCGGGCGTTTGGTTGAGGGGGGGGGCGTCGTCGCGGTCGAGTTCAGTTCCGGTAACTCGGGTCGAGTTTGTCCATCAGACGCTGGAAAGCGGCGAACTCAAGCTCTCCCGGCGCGCAGGCGCCAAACCCGGTCGCGAAATCATGTGCGCCCTTCACGGAGAACGCGGCGGCTTGCCGTGACGGTTGAACATAACCGCCAGCGCCGTTCGCCATGACCTGCGCCTGACAGGCCCGATCGAGCCGGTACATCCACACGAAAGCCTCGGCGACTGTACTCCCCACGCTCAGCAAACCATGGTTCCTCATGATCATCGCCTTGTTGTCCGGCCCGAGGCTGGCGGCCAGCCGGTCGCGTTCCGACAGGTTGTGATCACCGCTCGCGCCTTCAAAATCGTGGTAGGACAGGCAGCCGTGGAAACCGAGCCCGAAGATGTTGTGCTCGATCAGCCCTTCCGACGCCGCCGCGACCGCCATCCCCGCGAGGCTGTGCGTGTGGATCACGCATCGCGCGTCCTCGCGGCGCAGGTGAATGGCGCTGTGAATCACATAGCCCGCGCGGTTGACCGGGTGACGGTTTTCCCCGATCACGTTGCCGTCCAGATCGATCTTGATCAGGTCCGACGCCGTGATCTCGTCGAAGCGAAGGCCGAACGGGTTGATCAAAAAATGATGCTCCGGTCCGGGCAACCGCAGCGTGCTATGGGTGTTGATGGAGTTTTCCCACCCCAGATGCGCGTTGATTCTGAAAAGACACGCGAGATCGATACGGAGTTCCTGTTCAACGGGGTCCATCATTCTCTTCACCTTAAACAGCGCCAATCGAGATTGCGGCGATCCCTTGCCTCACGCTGCCATCAGCCGGTCGATCACCTCGCGGTAGAGATCGGCGGCTTCGCGGCCCTTGGGGCTGAGGCCGTAGATGCCGCGCGACGCGCGGTCGAACCAGCCGTAGACGTTGCGCTGGAGGATAGTGCTGGCCATCTCTACCCCCGTTAGCGCACGAAGCTCTCTTGTCGAGGTCTCGCCGTCCGCGAGACCGGCGACCAGGCGTAGCGCGCTCTGGCGATAGGCGGTGACCACGGGCATCCGGGTCGCGCCGCCGGTATTGGGGTCGCCCACCCGCTCGATGAATTCCTTCAGCAGACGCTTGGAGCGGCGCGGGTTGCGGCGCGGCTGATAAAGACCCGGGTCCTGGACCGGCGTGACATGGCCGACGCCGTTCTTCGAGGACCGTACTAGCAGGACACCAAAGCCGAGCATCCGGCACAATTTCAGCGCCCGCTTGCCGCGCCCGCGCAGGCCTGAGCGTGGGCCGTCGGCGATGGCGATATAGACCGTGTCGCTGACCGCCAGCCGGTCGGCGGCCTGGAGCAGCAGCTCAAGATTGAACCGGGTCTTCAGTTCCACCACCACCGGCGGCTCGTCGCCGCGTACCGCCACCACGTCACAGCCTGATACCTCCGCCTTGACCTCGTAACCTTGCGCCTCAAGGAACGCCTTCACCGGCTCATAAAGGTCGGTTTCACGGGGAGCGGTTGGTTTCGACGTCATTGGAAAAAATCCTACAATTACTCAGTCGCCCTCGCGGAGGCGGGGGCCTCCGAAAGATGGAAAAGCTTCGATCCGTGTTAATAGGATTGAGGTCCCCGCTTTCGCGAGGACGACGTTCTTAATGTTCAAATCCAATCTATCCCTCCCTCAATACTGCCGGATCGACTGTGCCTGGGCTTCGGCGCGCTCGGCCGCCGCACGGTCGCCCAGGCCGCGCAGCGCCCGAGCCGTCAGCCGCCAGTTCTGCGGGCTGGTCGGGCGAAGTTGCGTGCGCTCATTGGCCAGCGCGAGCGCCAGCTTGAAACGCCGGGCGCGCAGCGCGGCTTCCAGCAGGGTCCAGGCGATGATGTCGCGCTGGGCATGGCTGCCGCCGAGATACTGGGTGCGGTACCGGATGGGAAGCAGCAGGTCGACCACATCGCCGTAGCGGCCTTCGCAGAACGCGACGATGGCCCGCGAGAACGGCATGCCGACGATCCGGGTCATTGCGACATTCGCGTCATTGGCATCGTCGAGATAGCGTTCGTTGGCGTTCATCACCGCCTCGATCGCCTGACGCCGGTTGTCGGCCGCGAAGGTCATCATCGCGTGCACGTCGTTGAAGGCGTAGAGCGTATCGGCGGCGCTGGGCTCCCACTTATCGGCGAGGTGCCGCCAGCGGTCCCCCACATCCACATCCATCAGCTTCAGGCGCCACAGCAACGCCGTCGAATCCAGTTCCTCGTATTTCTCGTGGCTCGGATCGGCACCACGCAGCCGCGAGTCGTGAATCTCCAGCACCCGATCCACCTGGCCCAGATCCAGGTGATAGAGCGAGAGGTGCCACCACAGATGATTGGCGAAATTGCTGGACGCCCAGTCGGTCTCGCGGCTGGTCATCCACCAGATGCCGCCGGCCTGGCGGCCCTGCATCTCCATGACATGGGCGACCGCGTGGATCGCGTAGCGGTCCTGCGGGTTGAGCGCCACCGCCCGGCGGCCGAATTCCTCGGCCCTGGAGAAGTCGCGGTTTTCCTCAAGCCCGAAGGCATAGAAACCGAGCACATAGCCGTAGCCCGGCACGCTCTCGTCCCAGGCGGGGAAAACCCGGGCGATCCGGTCGCGCTGGTTCGCCGTGTCGCCGAGCAGCACGTCCGACAGATGCGCGAGCTGCAGCGCCAGAAGATCACGCGGGTATTCCACCAGCACGGCGTCCCAAGCCTCGACGGCGGCGTGAAAATCGCCGTCGACCCAGGCCCGGATCGCCTTGATATGGCCGCGCTCGCGCTCGTTCGCCCGGTCCACCAGCGCCTCGGCGGCTTCCAGATGCCGCACCATGGTGGCGTAGATTCGGGTCTCCATCGCCTGGGTCAGCAGCCCGGCGACGAAACAATGCCCCATCACGAAACCGGGATTGCCGTCCAGCATCGCGACCATGTCGTCCACCGGCGCGCCGACGAAGGACAGGGCCTTTTCGTGAGCGCTCTCAAGGGACGCGACGAGGTCCTTATCGCCACATGAAACCGGTATCCCCCGGCTATCCCGCATGGTCATGCCGCGTTCCCGTCCTTCCCACGGTTCCAGCTCCCGGTGAGTATCGCCCAATAAACCGTAGGTTTCCATGTTTTTCAGCGGGATAATGACGTATACTTGTCATATTGCTTGAATACGGGGCAGCGCCGGACTCCACCGGCGCCCCGCCACGGTCGGAAAGACGATGGCGCGAGGAAAAAACGCGAAACCGAAAGCCGGTAAGCCGGCCAGCGCGAGACCGGGACGGGGCCGAAAGCCCCCGGCCAAGAGCCGGGCGTCGTCCAAGGCCGAGGCGTCGCCGAAGCGGAAACCGGCGACCGGCGGGCGCCGTCCGCGCGCGCCGGCTTCCGGCGGCGGGGGCCGCAAGCGGTGGTGGAAGGCGCCGCTGAAGGCGGTGTCCCGCGCCTGCCTGCTGGCCGGGATCTGGATGGTCGGCGCGCTGATGGTGCTGCTGGCCTACGAGGCGACGCAACTGCCGGACGTCTCGAACCTCGCATCGATGACCCGGCCCGGCGGGGTGCGTCTGGTCGCCGCCGACGGCCGTGAATTCGCGTCCCATGGAGCTCAGCACGGCCGTCCGGTCGACGCGGCGGATCTGCCGAAAGACCTGATCGACGCGCTTCTGGCGACCGAGGACCGCCGGTTCAACGAGCACTTCGGTATCGATCCGATCTCCATCGCCAGGGCGATGGTGGTGAATATCCGCGCCGGCGCGATCCGCCAGGGCGGCAGCACCCTGACCCAGCAATTGGCCAAGAACCTGTTCCTCAGCCCTGACCGCAGCATCGAACGCAAGGTTCAGGAACTGCTGCTGGCCTTCTGGCTCGAAGCCTCCTTCACCAAGCCGGAGATCCTGACGATCTATCTGAACCGGGTCTATTTCGGCGCCGGCGCCTATGGGGTCGACGCGGCGGCCCGGAAGTATTTCGGTAAATCCGCCGAGGCGCTCGGGCTTTATGAATCGGCGCTGCTGGCCGGTCTGCTGAAGGCGCCGAGCCGGTACAACCCCGCCGCCAATCCCGAGCTTTCGGCAAAACGGACCCGCCAGGTGCTGGCGAACATGGTCGACGCGGGTTTCCTCGCCCCAGCGCGCGCCGATGCCGCCGCCGCCCTCCAACCCGGGATCCGGGGCAGCGCGGCGGTCAGCCAGGGGCATCGCTACTTCGCCGAATGGGTGCTGGACCGCGCCGCCGGCTATTCCGGTCCGATCGGCGACGACCGGATGATCCGCACGACCCTCGACCGCCGCCTGCAGGGGCTGGCGGAGGGCTCTGTCGCGGCGGAACTCGCGGCGGCGGGCGGTGGTGACGGGCAAGAGGCGGCGCTCGTGGTGCTGGGGCTCGATGGTGCGATCCTGGCCATGGTCGGCGGCCGGGACCACGGCGCCAGCCAGTTCAACCGCGCGACCCAGGCGCTGCGCCAGCCCGGCTCCGCCTTCAAGCCGTTCGTCTATCTGGCCGCGCTTTCCGCCGGCTATGGGGCCGACAGCGTCATCGACGATGCACCGCTGGAGATCAACGGATGGAGGCCGAGGAATTTCGACGGACAGTTTCGCGGTCCGGTCACCCTGCGGGACGCTCTCGCCGCCTCGCTCAACGTGGCGACGGTGCGGCTGTCCGAAACCATCGGGCGTGCCCGGACCATCCGCCTTGCCCGCCAGCTCGGCATGACGGCGGCGCTGCGCAACGAGCCGAGCCTGGCGCTGGGCGCCGGCGAGGTCACGGTGCTTGAACTGACGGCGGCCTATGCGGCGCTCGCCAATGGCGGCCATCCGGTTGAGCCCTTCGGCATCACCGAGATTTCCACCGCGATGTCCGGCGTCACCTATGAGCACCGGAACTCGGCACTGCCGCCGGTCGCGGGCGCATCGGCGGTCGCGGCGCTTGACGGCATGCTGAAGGAGGTGATCCGCAGCGGAACCGGCAAGCGGGCGGCATTCGGCCTGCCCGCCGCCGGCAAGACCGGGACCAGCCAGGACAACCGCGATGCCTGGTTCGTCGGCTATGCGGGGGATCTGGTGGCCGGCGTCTGGGTCGGGCGCGACGATGCGAGGCCGATGAAGGGCGTCACCGGCGGAGGGCTGCCGGCGAAGATCTGGGCGCGCTTCATGCGCGGCGCCTTCGAGAAGAAGATCGCCGGGAACGGATGACCTCTTCCCCGTACCGCTGGACCTAATCCAAGGCCCATGCCGCCCGGTGTGGCGCCTTGAGCGCGGTTGACTGCCGCAATCCGTCGCGGTCTACCCCTTCGGAATGGACTCTGGTTTCGCCAGGGATTCGGTGAAGGAAACGGAGCTCTACCCGTAGCGGTGCAGTTCCGCGCCGTGACGCTTGAGCCAGCGGCGGTGCGGCTCCCAGTCGCCGACGAGATCGCCGACCAGGCGCCAGAAGGCCGGGGAGTGGTTCATCTCCACCAGATGCGCCGCCTCATGGGCGCAGACATAGTCCAGCACCGGCTCCGGCGTCAGGATCAGACGCCAGGAAAACGACAGCCCGCCACGCGACGAACAGCTTCCCCAGCGCGAGGTGGTGTCGCGGATCGAGATCTTGGCGACCCGCCGGTCCAGGGCCCGGGCATGGGCGCGGGCGCGCGGCGCGATTTCCTCGCGGGCCCGCCGCTTCAGCCAGTCGGTTACGCGGCGGTTGAGATGGTCGCTCTCGCCACTCACACATAGCTCCGGCATCGCTTTCCCATCGCTGCCGGCGCCGCCTTGCATCCACACGCCGCGGCGCTGATCGGGACAATGGCGGATCCGGACCTCGCGGCCCAGGACCGGCAGCACGGTGCCGTCCTCGAAGGCGACGCGCGCCGGTTGTTTGGCAAGGTTGCGGGCCAGCCATCCCGCCTGTTCCTGGGCGAACCGGGCCGCCCGGTCGAGGGGCGCGCCCCAAGGCACCGTCAGCACCGGCAATTCGCCGGCCGGATCCAGGCGCAGACCGACCCGCCGGGCCCGGCCGCTGATCCGCACCGCCAGGGTGATTGGCGTGCCGTCCGGGGCAGAGATGGTGATCGTATCGGCGTCGAGATTGGCCAAGATCTTGTGGTTCCAAAGGAAAGCGGACCTCAAAGTACCAGATCTTGTGGAATGAAGGTAGTTGAACCGTCCCTTTCGGCCGCGTGTGCCGGCAAAATCCAAGAAAGAAAGATGCGGCGCCGGGATTGGGGGGAGGGGGACGGCGCCGCACCAGTCTTATCGACCACTCGGGCGTTGGGGGACGGTATCCGAGCGGAAGTCCGCCGGTCCGAGGGGACGAACCGACGATGCTCTAGATATGGGATCATTGGGGCCGGAATTCGAGGGGATAGAGGCGATTTTGTGGCAAATCGGCGCGCGGCGCGCTAAGCAGCGCGACAACCGGGCGCGGTCGCGTTTCGGGCCACGGGAATGTGAACACGGGGGATTGCCGCAATGGGTGCCAAACCAGCTTCCGACGCGCTGAAGCGCTTCACCGTCCTGGACCTCACGCGGGTGCGGGCCGGGCCGACCTGCGTGCGCCAGCTCGCCGATTGGGGCGCCAACGTGATCAAGGTGGAACTGCCCGAGGCGATGGAGAGCGGCAACGCGTTGGGCGGCTCGCGGCATGGCCCGGATTTCCTCAACCTGCACCGCAACAAGCGGGCGATGACCCTCAATCTCAAGGACGAGCGCGGGGTGGCCCTGTTCAAGCGGCTCTGCGAGACCGCCGACGTGGTGGTCGAGAATTACCGTCCCGATGTGAAGACCCGGCTCGGCATCGACTACGAGGCGCTGAGCGCGGTGAACCCGCGCCTGATCTATGCCAGCATCTCCGGCTTCGGCCAGGACGGCCCCTATGCCAAGCGTCCGGGCTTTGACCAGATCGCCCAGGGCATGGGTGGGGTGATGTCGATCACCGGCCTGCCGGGCCAGGGCCCGGTCCGGGCCGGCATCCCGATCGCCGATCTCTGCGCCGGTCTTTTCGCGGCCCAGGGGATCATGATCGCGCTTCTGGAGCGGGAGGTTTCCGGCAAAGGCCAGTGGATCGACACCTCGCTGCTGCAGGCCCAGCTGTTCATGCTGGATTTCCAGGCGGCGCGCTGGCTTGTCGATGGTCATGTTCCGAAACAGGCCGGCAACAACCATCCGACCAGCATCCCGACCGGCGTCTTCACCACCAAGGACGGCTACATCAATCTCGGTGTCGCCGGCCAGGTGATCTGGAAGCGGTTCTGCGATCTGATCGGGCGCGAGGATCTGCGCGATCACCCGGACTATGCCGAGCCTGACGCGCGCTCGCGCAACCGGGACGCGCTGAACGCCGAGATAGAGGAATTCATGAAGACCGAGACCACGGCGCATTGGGTCGAGCTGCTGAACAAGAACGGCGTGCCCAGCGGGCCGATCTACAATATCGGCGAGGCGTTTGAGGACCCGCAGGTCAAGCATCTCGGCATGGCCCAGAAGGTCACCGGCCACGCGCGCGGCGATATGGAACTGGTCGGCCAGCCGGTGCGTCTGTCGCGCACCCCGACCAGCATGGCCCTGCCGCCGCCGGAATACGGCGAACACACCGACGAGATCCTGACCGAACTCGGCATGAGCAAGGACGAAATCGCCGCCCTTCGCGCCGAAAATGTGATTTGATCGGGACAGGCAGTAAAGCGTTCGAGAAGGAGACAAGGCCATGGCGACCCAGGAAATCATCGCGGGCTCCGAGGAAAACCGGCTGCTGAGCGAGGTCCGCGACAGCATCGCCTGGATCACGTTCAACAACCCGGCCCGCCTGAACGCCATGTCCCGGGACATGTGGGAAGGCGCCACGGCCTTGCTGGATCAATATGCGGCGGATCCGGAAGTGCGCGCGATCGTGCTGACCGGGGCGGGGGACCGGGCCTTCGTCGCCGGCGCGGATATCTCCAAGTTCGAGAACGAGCGCGCCTCGACCGAAGCGCGCAAGGCCTATGACCGCGCGGTCACCGGGTTCCATGCGGCCCAGGCACGGATCGCCAAGCCGACCATCGCCCGGGTTAACGGCTATTGCATCGGCGGCGGCCTTGCCGTCGCCATCGGCTGCGACATCCGCATCTGTTCGGACAAGTCCACCTTCGGCGTGCCGGCGGCCAAGCTCGGCATCGGCTACAAGGCCAAGGGCATCAAGGAGCTTGAGCGCCTGGTCGGCCCGGCCTTTACGGCGGAGATCTTCTACACCGCCCGCCAGTTCGACGCCGAGGAGGCCCGGATCATGGGCCTGGTGAACCGTGTGGTGCCCGAGGCCGAGCTCGACGCCGCGGTGGGCGATCTGGTCGGACGCATCGCGGTGAACGCGCCCTTGTCGATCCGCGCGGTCAAGGAAGCGCTGATCGAGCACGGCAAGCCGGAATCCGAACAGGACCTGTCGGCGCATTACGCCACGGTCGAGCAATGCGGCACCAGCGACGACTATACCGAGGGCCGTACCGCCTTCATGGAAAAGCGGCGCCCAAACTTCACCGGGCGCTGAACGGAGACGGCGGAGCCGCCAACGCCCGTCGTCCCGCTATTCGCCGAAAGTGAGCGCGGTGGTGCGCCGGAGTTTGCGGACCACGCGGGAGAGAAACAGCTGCATGATCGCCGGGGTTTCCTCGAGCAGTGCCTTGTACTGTTCGGTGGAGATCACCAGACAACTTGTGCGTTCTTGCGCTCTCACATAGCGGGCATGGGCGGTACCGCTCACCAATGCCATCTCGCCGAAGATCTCGCCCTTGCCGAGGGTGGCGACGACGATGCGCCGCTCACCGGCCATGCGGTAGATTTCCACCTTGCCGCTTTCGATCAGAAAGGCGCCTTGGCACGGCTGGTCGGGCTCGACGATGATCTCGCCTCTCTCGAACATGACCTGGCGAAGTTTCATGACCGCCTCGTTCATTGGACAATCCGGGCCCTCGCGCCTCCACAAACGCCAAGGGCCGGCCCCGTTTCCGGAACCGGCCCTTCTTTACCCGGGAAGACCGGGCTGTTCAAACAGTCGCTTTACGCGGCCTTCTGCTCGATGGTCGGCGCGCTGGTCTTCGTGCCGATGGCGATGGTCCGCGGCTTCTTCTCCTCGGGAACCTCGCGGACGAGGTCGATGTGGAGCAGGCCGTTCTCCATTGCCGCGCCGGTCACGACGATGTGGTCGGCCAGATCGAACTTACGCTCGAAGGCGCGGGTGGCGATGCCGCGATGCAGATAGGTCTGGGCCGGGGTGCTCTCGTCCTTCTCGACCTTGCCGGAGACGGTGAGGCTGTTCTCCTTGACGGTGACGTCGATGTCGCTCTCGCCGAAGCCGGCGACCGCCATGGTGATCCGGTAGGAATCCTCATCCAGCTTTTCGATGTTGTACGGCGGATAGCTGTTCTGCGCCGAAGCCTCGGAGGCCTGATAGGCCGCGTCGACGAGGCGGGCCATGCGGTCGAAACCGATGGTGGAACGGAAAACCGGGGTGAAATCGATGGTGCGCATTGTCCAAATCCTCCTTGGAAGCAACGTGGACATTCAAGGGGCCCGCCAATTGGCCGAGCCGGTTCTAAACCTGTCCCGGCCCCGCTACGGGCGGCCGGAACAGACAAGATTTAGGATCGTCAAAATGAGGTTCAAGAGACCCCTGGAATTTTTTTCGAAAAATTTTTCAGGCCCGAAAAACCGAACGGGCGCTCCGAGGCGCCCGCTCAACACTTTGAATGTATTGACGTTTAGCTCTTCAGGCCAAGCCCGGCGAAACGCTTGTTGAACTGCGCGACGCGGCCTCCCTGATCGAGCACCCGGCGCTGACCGGTCCAGGCCGGATGCGATTTCGGGTCGATGTCCAGGCGCATCACGTCGCCAGCGGCGCCCCAGGTCGACCGGGTCTTGTACTCGGTGCCGTCGGTCATGATCACGGTGATCTCGTGGTAGTCGGGATGAATATCCGCCTTCATCGTGCCTGCTCCCGCGCGGGTTCGCTCGAAACCCTGGATTCGTCATTCAAGGCGCGCGGTATAGCGGGTTCCGCCCCAGGGTTCAAGCCGAAAACGGGTTCTTTTCGGCACCGGACCCGCGAACCGTTGTGTTCGGCGGGGCCCGCTCATATGGTGCGCGAACGCATGGCTATCGGGTTGGAGCGACGTGAGCCTGAAGGACGATCCCACGATCGAGCGGCAGCGTGACTTGTCGTCATTGCGCATGCTTCTGCCGTTTATGGCGCCGTACCGCTGGCAATTGGCGGGTGCCGCGGTCGCGCTGCTGATCGCGGCGGGCACGGTGCTGGGCATGGGGACCGGCCTGCGCTTTCTCATCGACCGGGGTTTTTCGGCGGGCGATCCGGTGCTGCTCGACCGGGCGGTGGTGGTTCTGGGCGGCGTCGTGCTGCTGCTGGCCGCCGCCAGCTACGCGCGGTTCTTTCTGATCTCCTGGGTCGGGGAGCGGGTCGTGGCGGACCTGCGCAGCGCGCTGTTCAATCATGTGGTCGGTCTTAGCGCCACTTTCTTCGAGTCCCGGCGCACCGGCGAGCTGATCTCGCGCATCGGCACCGATACCACGCTGGTGCAGACCGTCGTCGGCTCGTCGGTGTCGATCGCGCTGCGCAACGCCCTGATGTTCGCCGGCGGTCTGGTGATGCTGCTGGTGACCAGCCCGAAACTGTCGGGCCTGGTGCTGCTGGTGATTCCGCTGGTGGTGCTGCCGATCGTCTTGCTTGGGCGTCGGGTCCGCAGGCTCAGCCGCGCCTCCCAGGACCGGGTGGCCGATGTCGGCGCCTATGTGGAGGAGACCCTGAACGGCATCCGCGTGGTCCAGGCCTTCGGCCACGAGGCGGTGGACCGGCGCCGCTTCGCCGCGCGGGTGGAGGACGCCTTCACGACCGCGGTCTTCCGGGTGCGCAGCCGGGCCGCCTTGACCGCCATCGTCATCGCCTTCGTCTTTGGCGCGGTGACCATCGTGCTGTGGATTGGCGGCCGCGATGTCCTGGCCGGGCGAATTTCACCGGGCGAGCTGTCGGCCTTCGTCTTCTATGCGATCGTGGTTGCGGGCTCGACCGGAGCCCTGTCCGAGGTCCTGGGCGACCTGCAACGGGCGGCGGGCGCCATGGACCGGCTGATGGACCTGATGGCGACGAAGGCCGAGATCGCCGCGCCGGCGGACCCGGACCCGCTGCCGGACCCGCCGGTCGGCCGCATCGATTTCCGCAATGTCGAGTTCCGCTACCCGTCGCGGCCGGATCAGGCGGCGCTCGACGATTTTTCGCTGTCCGTCGAGCCGGGTGAGACCGTCGCGCTGGTCGGCCCGTCCGGCGCCGGCAAGACGACCGTGTTCCAGCTTCTGCTGCGGTTTTATGATCCGACATCCGGGACCGTGTGCCTGGACGGGGTTCCGCTCGCCAGGACCGACCCGGGCGCGGCGCGGGCGCGTATCGGTCTGGTGCCGCAGGACGCGGTGATCTTTTCCGCCGATGTGGCCGAGAACATCCGCTATGGCCGCCCCGAGGCGAGCGACGGCGAAATCCGCGCCGCCGCCGAGGCCGCGCACGCGCTGGAGTTCATCGAGAAACTGCCGAACGGCTTCGCCACCGATCTCGGTGAGAAAGGCGTGCGCCTTTCCCGCGGCCAGCGTCAGCGCCTGGCGATCGCCCGGGCGATCCTGCGCGATCCGGCGGTGCTGCTGCTGGACGAGGCAACGAGCGCCCTCGACGCCGAAAGCGAGCGCGCGGTGCAGGACGCGCTGGAACGCATTATGGCCGGCCGGACAACGGTGGTGATCGCGCACCGGCTCGCCACGGTGCTCAGCGCCGACCGGATCGTGGTGATGGAGGAGGGCCGGGCCGTGGCCAGCGGCGGGCACCACGAACTGCTGGCGAAAAGTCCGCTCTATGCCCGCCTGGCGGCCCTGCAATTCGGTGTCGGCGACGCCCGCGCCGCGGAATAGAAATCGCGCTCTAGACCCGCGATTTCTCCACCGTGGCGCCCACCGCGTCGCAATCGTCGAAGATATCCAGCTTCTCGACATCCACCGCCACGGAATGCACCCGTCGGTCGGTGAGCGCGAGGTCGGCCACGCGCTCGGCGAAGGTCTCGACCAGGATCACATGGCCCTCGGCCGCCATCTCCTTGATCCGGGCGACCAGGGTCTCGTAGCAGACGACCTTGCGATAGAGGGCGTCGGCGAAACCGCCGGCCGGGTAGTCGAGCTGCAACTCGACGCTGATCGCTACCCGCTGCGGCGCGATCTTTTCGTGCTCATGCACGCCGATCGACATCGCCAGCACCAGGTTGCGGATCCGGACCGTGTAGCGGCCGCGCACCCCGCCGCGCGCCTGGGGCTCTAGAATCCAGTCCGGCGATAGCAATCCGTCATCGGGGGCCATGTCGATGCTCCCTGAGCGCGAAACGTCCAGATCCGGTTCTAACCCAAGATAGGCGGCCCTGTATCCGGAAATCGTCGTGCCGTGTCGGCTCCGTGTGATGCAACGCCGGATTTATTGTGTTTCCGGCGTCTTGAACGCCACGTTACCCGGCATATTTATCCTTGGTTTTAGCCGAAAAAGTATCCTCTCGATCGCCAATGAATTTGGTGGTAAATGCGGCCGCCGCCGCGTTCTCGCCGATAGTGCCCGCGGCGGTGCGTGCCGACTCCAATACCTGCTGTTCCGGATCCAGTTGAAAAGGCTTTGCAGACCCAAATGGCCCAAGCGCGCGCGATACGAGCCAAGCGCCTCGTCAGGACAGAGCCCTTGAATGTGACGAGCGCGGTATCCGCCGGGCTCACGCGGCGTCAGGTGCTCTCGCGGGCCGGTCTCGGGGCTCTGGGTCTCGCGATGCCCGCCGCCTGGCCGGACCTGGCCGGTGCCGCCGAGATGAAATTCGGCCCGGCCTTTCCCTTCGACGATGCCGCGCTGGTCCGGCGTGCCGCCGACCTGCTGAGGGACGGGTATACGCCACCGCCCAGGCGCGCGCCGAGCACCGTCGAAGAAATCGACTACGACGCCCACGGCCGTATTCGCTTCGACCCGGAACAGGGGCTGAACGCTGCCGGACCGGGGCTATACCCCAGCATGTTCTTCCATGTCGGCCGCTATTTCCCGACCGGCGTGCGGATTTTCAGGCTGGCGAAGGGGCGCGCGGCGGAGATCCTCTATTCACCCGATCTGTTCACCATGCCGCAGGATAGCCCGGCGCGCCAATTGCCGCCGGATATCGGGTTCGCCGGGTTCCGGTTTCATGAAGCCCGCACCCGTGCCGATTGGCGCACCCAGGATTGGATGGCGTTTCTCGGCGCCAGTTACTTCCGCGCGATCGGTGATCTCGGACAATACGGCTTGTCGAGCCGCGGCATCGCCATCGACTCCGCGACGGCGGGCTCGGAGGAGTTCCCGCTGTTCCGCGAGTTCTACATCGAGACCGCGAGAAGCGAGACGGACGCGACGACGGTTCTGGCGCTTCTCGACGGGCCGAGCGTCGTTGGGGCCTACCGGTTCGCGATCCGGCGGACCCATGCCGTGACCGTCGATGTGGAGGCGCGCCTGTTCCTGCGCCGCGATGTCGAGCGTTTCGGGATCGCGCCGATCACGTCGATGTTCTGGTATGGCGAGAACACGCCGGGCGTCAGCACGGACTGGCGGCCGGAGATCCATGATTCGGACGGGCTCATGATCTGGACCGGCGCCGGGGAGCGGATCTGGCGCCCGTTGGTCAATCCACGCTTGCCGACGGTTTCGAGTTTCGTGGACGAGAACCCGCGCGGTTTCGGACTGCTGCAGCGCGACCGGGTCTTCGACAATTATCTGGACGGCGTGCGCTACGATTTGCGCCCGAGCCTGTGGATCGAACCCCTGGGGCCCTGGGGTCGCGGTTCCGTGCAGCTGATGGAGCTACGGACCGACGACGAGGTGCACGACAATATCGGCGCCTTCTGGGTGCCCGAGGAGCCGGTCCGCGCCGGCGCGTCCTACACCTTCCGGTACCGTCAGTATTGGGGCGCCGAGCCGCCGGTGCTTTCCAGCGAGGTCGCGCGCTGCGTCTCGACGCGCATCGGTCATGGCGGCCAGCCGGGCCAATCGCGGCCTGAAGGCGTGCGCAAATTCGTCGTCGAGTTCGCCGGCGGACCGCTTGCCGATCTTGCCCCTGGCGCCACCGTCGAGGCCGTCGTCGGCGCGGCGGGGGGCGATGTCATCGGCCCGATTGCCGAACAGGTGCCCGGCACGCGGCGTTGGCGGTGCGTGTTCGACGTCAAGCCGTCGGCGCCGGCGCCGGTCGAGTTGCGGGCCTTTCTGCGAGCCTCGGACGTGGCGCTGACGGAGACCTGGCTGTACCGCTACGACCCGGCGCCGCGCGATTGACGCTCCTCCCTTGCCGTGAGGAGGGCGTTCGGTCTCATCGAAAGTAGCGCCGGAAACGGAGAAGGCCCGCCGAGATCGCCTCGGCGGGCCTTTCCTCGTGCGGGTCGGATCAGGCCGAGCGCTGCGGCTTGCCGTAGAAATCGACCGGCCGCATCAGCTTGTTCTCCTGGTTGATCAGGGCGCCCAGCTTGGCGCTTTCCTGGGTGTAGCGGACCCAATCCGGATCGGCCTGCATGGCGGCGCGCTTGGCTTCGCGGTCGCCGGCATTCTCATAGGCCCAGATGTGCACATATTGGTTCACATTGCCGGTCTCGGTCACCAGATAGGCGACGGGCTGGCCCAGATGCTTGCTCTGCGCGGCCTTGCCGTATTTCTCGTAGACCTCGAGATGGGCCTTGATGGTTCCCGGCTTGCAGGTATAGGTGCGGACGTCCAAAAGCATTGTCTTCTCCCAGGTTGATGGGCGCCGCGCGGGCGCTCCACGGAAATCCCGAGGGAAGATAGCGCCCGGCGCCGGTGCTGTCTTCAGTTCTCGCGCGTGATCCGGCCTTCGATCTTGGGTGCGATGGTTCCCGCCGCCGCGATATGGTTGATGACCTGGGTTGCCATCAGTGTCGCGGAATTGGCGTCGATCAGAACCTTGGCCGCGCGGAACACGTCGTAACCGTCGCCACCCCGCGCCATGAAGTCGTTGGTCGCCACCGTATAGGTTTTGGCGGCATCGAGGGGCGCGTCGCCGATCTTCACACTCTTCACCCGCGCTCCGACCGGCTTGCCGGCGTCATAGACGAAGCTCAGGCCGGAAACCTGGGCGAAACGGCCCTTGCTGCTTTCCACCTGGCTGACGCCGATCTCCAGCGCTTGAAGAAGCTGGGCGCCGGTCATCGACAGCTTCACCGTCTTGTTGCCGAAAGGCAGCTCGGTCAGCACGTCCTTGCGGGCAAGCCTGACGCCGGCCGGGTACTGCTTGTCGCCTCGGATGCCGCCGCCATTGGTGATCGCGGCATCGCTTTTGGTGGCGATCCGCATGGCGTCGGTCACCAGATTGCCGAAAGCGGTCTCGACCGCGCGCACCGAGGAACGGCGGGTGTCGAGTTCCGTGGTGCTGGTTCCGATGATCTGTCCAAGCTCCTTGTCGAGCCGGCCCTTATAGGCCGCGACCTTGGCGGCGACCTCGGGATCGGGCTCGACGGCGGCGGTCGAGGCGAGCGTGTAGCTCGGAGTCCAGGCCAGCGCCGGGCCGCGTCTTCCCTCGGTTCTGTCGATCGCGAGATCGAGGACGCCGACGAACCCGCCCTGCGAGCCCGCCTTCATCACCGCCTGGCGGCCGTCGTACCAGGCGGTCAGGAGGTGGTCGTGCCCGCCGAGCAGCACGTCGATATCCTTGACGGCGCGCAGCAACTCCAGATCGGCGGCGAGCCCGTCATGGGTGATGGCGATCACGATATCGGCGCCGGCCTTCTTCAATTCGGCGGCGAGTATCGCACCGGCATCTTCCGGAGGGCCGATCACCACATCCTCGCCGGCGCTGGAAATCTGCATCGCCTCGGGGGTCACCAGGCCGAGAAAGCCGATCTTATAGCCGGCCTTTTCAGTCATCCACGTCGCAGCGGTGCCCGGGAAACCGGATTTGCCCTTGTAGGCGACGTTGCCGGCCAGCCACCGGGTCTTCGATTCCGCCAGCCGTTTGATCAGAATCTCGGGTCCGAAATCGAACTCGTGGTTTCCCAGCACCGCGACGTCGATGCCGACGGCGTTCGCGAGATCGATCATATGGGCGCCCTTATCGATCCCCGACAGCAGCGAGGGCGAGATCATGTCGCCCCCGAAGGTCACGATGGCGAGCCCGCCATCGGCCTCGGCGCGGGCGCGCTCGTCCTTGACCACCGAAGCGATCTTGGCGGCACCGCCCATGCCGCGGTCGTCGTCCATGCGGTCCCAGTCGTTCACGTGAACGATGGTGAGGGTGAGTGGCTCGGCGCGGACCAGAGCCGGCGCCAGCGCCAGGAGGAAAACGCACAGAACCGCGCGGGCGGCCCCGCGCGCGATGAGGTGACAGGCCATGGCGAACCCTCCATCTCCGGCAATCGGATTGGGGGAGTGTAGCGCCGTCGCGGCCCCGGCGCACGGGTCCGCTAAGGCTTGATCAGGGCCTCAGTTTTGCGGGGAAAAAGCCGATCGGCGGAACCTCAGTCCGCTCCGGCCGGCTTCGCAGCGGTGCGCCGGCGCCTTGCCGCGGCGGCCGGGGCCGGCTCGGCATTCTTGATCTCGACCACGCGCTGCGGGAACGGGATTTCGATACCGGCGGCGTCCAGACCCTGCTTCACGCCCTTGTTGAGATCGAACAGGACGTTCCAATAGTCGGCGGCGTTGACCCAGATGCGAAGCCCGATATTGACCGAACTGTCGGCCAGTTCGCGGACCGACAGATGCACCGCCGGTTCCTTGAGCACCCGATCGTCGGCTTCCGCCAATCCGCGCAGCACACCGAAGGCCTGGTCGATGTCTGCGCCGTATCCGATGCCCACGACGATGTCGATCCGGCGGGTGCCGTGATGGCTGAAATTCGCGATCGCGCCGCCGATGATCGCGCTGTTGGGCACGCTGATATAGACGTTGTCGCCCGTGGCCAGTTCGGTCCCGAACAGGCCGACTTCCTTCACCGTGCCGGCTTTGCCGCCGGCTTCGATGAAGTCGCCGATCTTGAAGGGGCGCAGCACCAGGATCATCACCCCGGCGGCGACATTGGACAAGGTTCCCTGCAGCGCCAGGCCGACCGCCAGGCCGGCGGCACCGAGCACGGCGATCACGCTGGTCGTCTCGACGCCGAACTGGTTCAGCACCGCGACGACGGTGATGATGAGAACGAGGTAGCGGACCAGCGACGCGGCGAGCGGCTTCAGCGTCACATCCATCCACTTGGCGCGGTCCGCCGCCGCCCGGGTCGCCTTTGAGGCCCATCCCGCGAGCATCCAGCCGAGTACCAGGATGATGATCGCGCCGATCACGTCAAAACCGAACGTGGTCAGCAAAAGGTCGATTTCCTGGCTTACCGAGTCGATCTTATCGTCAACGTTTATGACAACCCTCTTTCCTACGCAAAGGAGCCCGGCACCCGCGCGCTCGTGGCGGTTCTATAGCGGAGAATTGCCGACGGTTCCACTCCGCTAGGCGTGGGGGTTGATGAGTATTTTGATCTCTTCCGGCCGGTTCGCTAGCCGGTCGAAGGCCGGCCCGGTTTCCGCGAGCGGCAGCGTGCCGGTGAGCAGCGCCCTTGCCCGGTCGGGATCTCCCGCGATCGCGTCGAGGGCGGCCGCGAACTCCTCTGGCCGGTAGGCGAAACTGAAATCCAGGGTCAGTTCGCTCAGGATCGCCTCGCGCGGGGTCAGCTTGTCCTGATGCGCGCAGACGCCGACCACCACGACATGGGAATGCCGGGGCGCCGACTTCACCACCCAGTCGATCAGACCCGGCGCGCCGACGCATTCGAAGATGTTGAGGCCGGGCGGCTGGCCGGCGAAGGTGCGGGCGAGCAGGGGTGACGGCGGGCTGGGTGCGAAGGCGATCTCGTCCCAGTGAGCGAAGGGCGAATCCTCGGCGGGATCGATGACGATATCCGCGCCGACGGCCGCCGCCGCCTCGCGCCGGCGGACCGAGAAGTCGGCGGCGATGATCGGCCCGCGTCCCTGGCGGGACAGCGCGACGATCACGGCGAGGCCCACGGGTCCGCATCCGATCACGATGTTGGGTCCTGCGGCCCGCTTCGCGAGATTGGCGGCGTGCAGGCCGACCGCGAAAGGCTCGGTGAGCGCCGCGAGATCGTCCGGCACCGAATCCGGAACCCGGAAAGCGCGCTCCGCATCGACCAGACAGAGTGTCGCCAGACCGCCGGAATGCAGCGGCGAGAGCCCGATCACCTCGAACCCGTTTGCGCCATGGGTGAAGGGCAGGGCGACAAGCCTGTCTCCAGGCCGAAGATCGCTCGCGGTGTTGGGACCGGCATCGACGAGGGTGGCGGAAAACTCGTGGCCCGGCACGAATCGGGGGAGCGTCCCGTGCCGGCTGGGCGGTGTCGCGGCTTCAAGGTCGATGGCGCGGGCCCGATGATGCAGGTCCGAGCCGCAGATTCCGGTCAGGATCGGCGACACCAGGATCCGTCCCGGTCCGGGTGTGGGATCGGCGAGTGTCTCGACGGTGATCCGGCTTCCCTGCAGAACCGCGGCGCGCACGGGCTTCTCCTCTTTCGGCGCTCTAGGCGCCAGGCTTTACCGCCAGCAGCGAGAACGACAGCGGGATGTTCGGCCGCCCGTCCGGCATGCGGTACTGGCCGCGCGCGCCGGGGACGAGATAGGGCATCGCCCGCCAGGTGATCTCGGGATGCTCATGCAGGAATTCAAGCCTGAGGCCCGCCTCGATCAGGCTGGTGACGACCTCGCCCACCGGGTGAAACCACTCGTGATTCTCGGTCACTTCCAGCCGGGTCTCGTTGTCGGCATAGGCCGTTGTGGTGGTAAAGCGCAGCGGGTCGGGCTTGTGGAAATACGGATAGCGCACGGTGACCGGTCCGTCTGGGTCCTCGTCGTCGATGGTTGCCATGACCGGATGGCCCTCGGCCATGTAGAACCAGCCGCCGGGCTTGAGGAAATGAGCGACGACGCGGGCCCAGCCATGGATGTCCGGCAGCCAGTTGATGGCGCCCCAGCTTACGAAGACCGCGTCGAACCGTCCCTTGATCAGAGCCGGCGCGTCATAGAGATCGCCCTCGACGAAGGTCGCGTCGATGCCGATCTCACGGGCCAGCCAGCGGGCCTTTTCGATGGCGGCTGGGGAATAGTCGAAGCCGGTCACCGTCGCCCCTTTAGAGGCAAGGGACAGCGTGTCCTTGCCGAAATGGCACTGCAGATGCAGCAGCGACAGGCCGTTCACGTCCGGCAGTTCGGCCTCCTCGATGGGATGCAGGTCCCGCTCGCCGGCAATGAAGGCCTTCAGATTGTAGCCGTCATTGCCCTCGGTATCGGCGTTCACCGCGACCAGGGCGTCCCAATACCGCCGGTTGATCGCCTTTTCGGCGGTGTAGTCCTTGGCCATCTCGCCTCCCGTGATCAGGCCATCGCGGCATAGTCGATCGGCTTGTGACGATCGAGGGCGCGGCTGATCGGCGGCATCGGGTACTTGAGGCCGGTCGCGCAGTTATAGAGGACGGCCGTCTCGTTCGCCTTCACCTTCCCGTCCGCGAGAGCCTGCTTATAGGCAGCGAAGGTGGCCGCGCCTTCGGGGCACAGCAGCACGCCTTCCTCCTTGGCGACCTCGGCCTGGGCCTCGAATATCGCCTCGTCGGTGACCGCGATGGCGAAGCCGCCGCTGTTCCGCACGGCCCTCAGAATGAGGAAATCGCCGACCGCGACCGGCACCCGGATGCCCGCCGCCGCGGTGTGCGCGTTCTGCCAGACCGGCGCGTGCTCCTCGCCGTCCTCGAAGGCTTTCACGATCGGTGCACAGCCGGTCGCCTGGACCGCGACCATGCGCGGGCGCTTGGCGCCGATCCAGCCGATCGCCTCCAGCTCGTCAAAGGCCTTCCACATGCCTATCAGGCCGGTTCCGCCCCCGGTGGGGTAGAAGATCACGTCCGGCAACTGCCAGCCCATCTGCTCGGCAAGCTCCAGTCCCATGGTCTTCTTGCCCTCGATCCGATAGGGCTCCTTCAGGGTCGAGACGTCGAACCAGCCGGTCGCCGCCTTGCCGTCGCCGACGATCTTGCCGCAATCATTGATCAGTCCGTTGACCCGATAGACCGTCGCGCCCTGCAACTCGATCTCCGAGACGTTCACCTCGGGCGTGTCGTCGGGGCAGAAGATCGTTGTGCGCAGCCCGGCATGGCTGGCATAGGCCGCCATGGCGGCGCCGGCATTGCCGTTGGTCGGCATGGCGAGATGCTGGAGGCCGAGTTCCTTGGCCATCGCCACCGCCATGGCCAGGCCCCGCGCCTTGAATGAACCGGTGGGCAGCCGGCCTTCGTCCTTGACGATAAGCTGGCCGGAGGCGCCGAGTTTGCCGGCGAGGCGCGGCAGCGAGATCAGCGGAGTCATCACCTCGCCCAGTTCCACGACATTCGCGGTCCGGGTGACCGGCAGGAACTCACGGTATTTCCAGAAACCGCCGGGACGCGCGGCCATCGCCTCGCGGGTCACCGCCTTGGCGATCCCGTCCAGGTCGTAACGGACCAGCAGCGGCCGGCCGACATTGGACAGGCCGTGCACCTTCCCGGCCTCGAACCGCTCGCCGTTCATCGAGCATTCCAGATGGGTGACGAAGGTCGGATATTCCCGGGGCGCGGCGCTCATGTCGTCGTAATCCTCGTTAGGCGGTTTGGCTCTGGTTTGAAGCGGACGGCGCTCAAAGACAAGGGATTTCGCGCCGGCGGTGCAAAAAGATCCTCCGCCGCCCGGCGGCTCGCCGTTGATGTTCCACCCGCGATCCCGTACACCCTGGCGCGGATGATGATCCTGCGGGGATGAAAGCCATGAGGGCGAGGCGGGCGGCCGCGGCCGCCGGAGCGAACGGTCTCGGTCTGCTGATCGCCATCGTCGCGCTGGTGACGCTGGCGCGGATCGCGGTGCTGGTTTCCTCCGGGCTCGGTTTTCACGGCGACGAGGCGCAGTACTGGTCGTGGAGCCGAGAGCTCGCCTGGGGCTATTACACCAAGCCGCCGATGATCGCCTGGCTGATCGGCGGGACGACGGCGCTCTGCGGCGACGCGGAGTGGTGCGCCAGGGCCGGCTCGCCGATCCTGCATGCCGGCACCAGTGTGCTTTGCGGTCTGATCGGCGCGCGCCTGTTCGACGGGCGGACCGGCTTCTGGGCCGGGCTGCTGTTCCTCACCCTGCCGGCGGTCTCGTTCTCCAGCGCCGTGATCTCCACCGACGTGCCGCTGCTGTTCTTCTGGGCCCTGGCGCTCTACGCGCTGATCCGCGTGCTCGAGGACAGGGCGCCGGCCTGGGCCGTGGTTCTGGGCCTCGCCATTGGCCTCGGTCTACTCAGCAAATACGCCATGGCCTATTTCATCGTCGGCATGGTCCTGGGTTGCGCCGCGTTCCGCGAACATCGCTGGTTCCTGACCAGCCCCTATATCTTCGGCGTCAGTCTGCCGGCGGGCCTGCTGATCATTCCGAATCTCGCCTGGAACATGGAGAACGGCTGGGCGACCGTCGCCCATGTCGGCCAGAACGCCAATCTCGGCGGTTCGTTGTTCCATCCGGGCGAGCTCGTTTCCTTCCTTGGCGAGCAGGCCGGGGTATTCGGCCCGCTGCTGCTCGCCGCCCTGGCGTGGCGCGCCGTGCAGCTTGTCCGTGGCCGGGCCGACCGGCGCGAGGCCTGGCTGTTCTGCTTCTGCCTGCCGGTTCTGTTGATCGTGACGGTCCAGGCCCTGCTGTCGCGCGCCAACGCGAATTGGGCCGCCGCCGCCTATGTTTCGGCGACGATCCTGGTGGCCGGATGGGCGGTGGCGGGAGCCCGGCTCTGGCTCGCCAAGGTCTCGGCCAGCCTGCATCTTGCGGCGGCGCTGGCGCTGGCGCTGTTCTTTTTGGATCTGCCGGGGGTCGAGCCGCCGCTGAAGAGCGATCCGCTGCGGCGCCTGCGGGCCTGGCCCGAGACGGCGGCGCCGGTTATCGAGGCGATGCGACGCGATCCCGAACGGATTCTGCTGACCGATGACCGCAAGACTATGGCCTCGCTGCTCTACCAGCTCAAGGACACGCCCTGGCGGCCGCTGATGTGGGACTATGACGGCCACCCGGACCATCATTACGAGTTGACGGCGCGATACCGGCCCTCCGCGGGAGACCGGGTCCTGCTGGTCGCGAAATGGGACGATCCGCAGCCGATCCTGCGGGAATTTACCGAGGTCCGCCGTCTGGCGCCGGTCCGGGTACCGATCGGCGCCGGCCGGGAACGTGTGCTGCATTTGTTTGCGTTGGACGGCCATGTCGGGCGCTGACTCCATGCCGGCGATGCTGTTCGGCCAGCCTGCGGCCCGTATCGTGGCGACGCTGACCCTGGCGGCGGCGGCGTTCTTCATCGTCTTTCCCGAGGTTGATCTCGGGGTCGCTGAGGCGTTTCACACCGGCGGCAACGGATTTCTGATGCGGGACGGACCGGTCCACCGGTTCGTCGACGATCTGATCCGGCCCTATGTGAAAGACCTGGTGATCGTGATGCTGGCTCTGGCCTGCGTCAGCCTGATTTCCCGTGGCCGGGTCCTCAGATGGCACCCGAGGGCGATCACCTTTATCGTGCTGGGCTATGCGATCGGTCCCGGCCTGCTGGTCAACGGGGTGCTCAAGACCTTCATCGGGCGGGCCCGGCCGAAACATATCGAGGCCCTCGGCGGCGACAAGCTGTTCAGCCGGGCTTTAGCCCAGGCGGATCAATGCGCCGGCAACTGTTCCTTCGTCTCGGGCGACGTGGCGTTTGTGGCGGCGACACTCGGGTTCGCGCTGTTGCTGGAGGGGACAAAGCGGCGGATCGCGGTCGCGCTGTGCCTCGCGGCGACGGCGGTGACCGGGTACTTCCGGATGGCGGTGGGGGCGCATTTCCTGAGCGATGTGTTCTTCGCCGCGCTGTTCTGCTTCCTCGTCACCCTGGCGCTGCACCAGCTCGTCTATTTTCGGTCAGGTACCGCGCGACCGCGGCCATGAGCGCCGCCCGGTCGCCATCGGTCGGCGGGCGGTGGATGGTCATCGACGGATACCAGGGGCTGTCGGTCCGGCCATGGAACCAGTACCAGAGCAGGACAATCTCGCTCGGATAGAGCAGGTCGACCGGTCTTCCCAGCGCCCCGGCGAGATGGGCGGCAATGCTCGAGATCGAGATCACCCGGTCCATGGCCGCGATCTGGGCGGCATGGGCGTCGAGATCCCCGAAGCTGTCGAGCTCCTCATCCACCAGGATATCGACCCCGTGACGGTCTCGGGCGGCGGCGATCTCGCCGGCATCCGCGTGGTACTGGAGCGAGACGAAGCGGGCGTCGAGCGCGCCGAAGACCGGGCCCCAATCGGCAAGCGGGACGGATTTGCGCGGGCCCTGGAAACCGAGCGGGCTGGACCAGGATATCCCGATCAGGGGCCGGCCCGACGGGTCCTGGTAGCGCGTTCGCAGGGCGGCGACACGCTCCGGATCGGCGGCAAGGTACCCCCGGTGGGCAGGGAAGGCGCCGAAGCTGCGCCGCAGCGCCGCGATGGCGGTGATCAGCGGTGTCTCGGCGGGCCTCGGGCCGAGGTCCGGGTCCCGTTCGGCGACGGCTTGCGGCGAGGTGACGGTGATGTCTGGAAACGACCGGCGGACCAGCGTGCGCAGTTTCGGCGAGCAGGAAATCACCAGGGGGCCGGCTCGCGCCGCAAGCTCGGGTATCGCGCTTAGATACATCACTTCCTCGCCGACGCCGACCTGGTCGTTCCAGACCAGAAGGCCTGTGGGCGCCGGTTCCTCAGCCGGCCAGCGGGGCAGGCGCTGGCGCCGCGAGAGGCGCGGAAAGCCGAGTTCGCCAAACCAGGCATAGCCGTCCCACCCCTCGGCGAACCGCCCGACGCGCAGATCGGTCAGGGCCCCGAAGAACCCGGCTTCCGGGTTGGCCGGGTCGGCCGCCGCCGCGCGCCGGAACAGCCCCCGCACCCTTGGAATATCGCCCTCCGGCAGGGTCAGTTGCGCCAGTGCCGCATACACGCCGGGCTGCGCCGGTGCCAGCAGCAGCGAGCGGCGATAATCGCGGATCGCGGCTTCCGTCCGTCCCTGGCGCCGCCGGGCATGCCCCCGGTTCTGATAGGCGGCGGTGTGGGCCGGGTCCACCTTGAGCACCCGGTCATACCGCTTCGCGGTCGCTGCATGGTTGAAAGCCGCCGCCGCCGCTTCGGCCGCGGCGAACAGCGCGACCGAGAGGGCGGGAGCCAGACAGACGGCACGGCGGGCGGCATTGGCCGCCTTCTCGGTGTCGCCGGCGCTGCGAAGTTCCGCCGCCAGATTGACCCAGGCCACCCCGGAATACGGGCTTGCCGTGGCGGCGCGGCGGAAATGCAGCATCGCCGCCGTCCCGTCACCGGCAAGGCGGGCCAGCGCCGCCGCCCGCGCCGGCGCCATGGCATCGGAAGGGTCCGAGGCATGGGCCCATCCTCCGAGCCGGTGCCCGGCGGTGCGGGCCTCCGCTTCGGCGATCGCCAGCGCCAGACGGTAGGGCCGCGCGCCGCTGGGATCGATCGTTGCGGCAATCCGGGCGAGCCGGCTCGCAGGCGCGGTCTCGCCGGCTCCGAACAGATGTTCCGCGAGATGGGTCAGCACCCGTACGTCGATCACCCCGGCCGCAAGAAGCCGCCAGGTCATGCGTTGCGCCTGGACAAGCGCTCGCGTCTCGACGGCGCGCCGGTATGTTTCCAGCGCGTCCCTGATGCTGATATGCGTCGCCGGGCCGGAAGTTGACGTCACCCGCATTCCCCGATGAATTCGTTCCGCCTGGTGTTAGGCAAGCCCGACCGCCGCGTCAAAGCGTGAATTGCCGCGATGGTGCATGAGCGACCCCGCTAGCGGGCCATCAGGCCGTGAATATCGCCGATAATGCCGGCGAGACGCTTCAATCCGTCGCGGATCGCCGTGGTATCGCGCTTCGAAAGAGCGGCGGCGGCAACCCTGTTGGAGACCTTGATCCCCGCCTCCAAATCGCGGAGCTGTTGGCCCACAAGGGCGGTCATCAGGATCCGGTGCAGCTCGGCGAGACCCTCGACATCGGCCCGACCGAGGCGGCCGCGCTCGGCCACGGCGGCAAGGCGGCCGGGCGTCGAGACGGCGTCGATTCCGTCGGCCAGGGCCAGGGAGCGCGCCAGGCTGACCAGGGGCAGCAGGCCGTTGCGCTTGACATCGAAGCGGCCGTCCTCGACCGGCAATCCGCCGAACAGACCCAGCCTCGGCACGATGCCGGACAACGAGCGCGCCAGCAGGCCCAGAAAAGGCGGGTTCCGCGAGGCCGCCGCGACCGCCTCGCGCCGGATGCCGTCCGCCAGCTCAGGGGCGCCGGCAACCGGCACCATGTCGAAGAAGATGTCGATATTGAGCAGATCCTCGGGCCGGGCGCGGGAAAGCCAATGGCCGACCCGTGCGCGCCAGTCCTCGCGGGTGCCCCGCCATTCGGCGTTTGCCGCCATCACGCCGCCGGTGCAGCGTGGCACCCCGGCCAGGTCGAGACTGTCGGCGATCCGGGCGCCGAACGCCGCGAACCAAGGGTCGTCCTCCGGGCTGCCGCCATGGACCAGGGCATTGTCCTGGTCGGCGCCCAGAAGGCTTTCGCCGCGCCCGCCCGAGCCGAGTACCAGAAGGCACCAGGGGGCCGGCGGCGACCCCTGGCCGTCCTCGGCGAGGCGGGTGAGCGCCAGCGCGGCGGCCTGGGCCGTGGCGGCGCGCAATTCCCGGCTGACGACCCCGGCGATGGCGAGGCCGTCGAGCCCATCCTGCAACAGGCCGTCGGCGGCAGCGGGCACCTGGGCGAAGGCGGCGGCAAGGTCGGCATCGGAGGCGGCGGTATCGACGGCATCCTTGATCAGCGCCTCCGAGCGTCCGCGATGCATCAGCAGGTCGCGCTGGGAGATGATGCCCGCCGCCGAACCGTCGGGCCTTGTGACGGCAAGATGGCGCACCGCCAGGCGGTCCATCCTGCCGAGCGCGCGGTAGACGAACTCGTCCTCGCCGAGGCTTTCCACCGGTTGGCTCATGATCTCGGCGACGGTCGCCTCGGCCGCTCCGGTCCGGCGGTCCGCCAGCAGGCTCTTGAGCAGGTCCCGTTCGGTGACGATGCCCACCGGCGCAAGCGACGGCTCGCCGACCAGAAGCGCGCCGATCCGGCGTTCGATCATGGTGGCGGCGGCATCGGTGACCGATGTTTGCGGCGCGGCATGGACCGGCGGGGCGCTCATCACCTCGCGCAGGCGGCGGGCGAAGACGATCCCGTCGAGCCGTCCCGGAGCCGGCGCTGTGCCGCCGGAGGGGCCCTCCGCTCCGGCGCCGCCGTGCCAGCCGGCCTCGATCTCGCGGCGCCGCAATTCAGGCCGGCGGTCGGTCAGCGCCTGCGCCTCCGCCAGGGTCCGGATGCCCGCCTTGACCAGCATCGGACAGAGGCGCTGGTAGCCTTCGGCGGCCATCGTCGCGTCGCCCAGAGCATCGTGACGGCCGCGAATCGCAACACCCAGATAGCCCAGCACCGACTCGAAGCCCAGATCGGCCAGCCGCGGCTCCAGACCGGCGAGCAGATGGGCGAGATCGAGACAGGGCGGGTCGCGCCAGACGATGCCGAGTCTTGCCGCCTCGTTCCGAAGGATCGCGAGATCGAAGGCGATGTGGTGTCCGATCAGGACCCGGCCCGACAGACGGCCGGCCAGATCGGGAAGAATTTCGGCAAGGCGGGGAGCGCCGGCGAGATCTTCATCGCTCAAACCGGTGATCCGCGCCGCCGGGGCCGGCATCGGAATCTCCGGATCGATCCGAGTCTCGAAGGCGCTGTTCTCGGCTAGACGTTCGCCGTCGAGGTCGACCAGGCCGATCTGGACCACCCGGTCGCGGGTGACGTCGAGGCCGGTGGTTTCGAGATCGAGACTGACCGCCGGGAGCGCCACCAGGGGGGTATGACCTGGGGGAGGAGTGGTTCTCGGCATCTCGAATGCTCCCTTACTTCATGAACAGGCCGACGATATGCGCAACACCGATCGCGATCTCGCTTTCCAAGGGGAAGGACAGCATCCCCATCACCGAATAGCCCAGCAGCCAGGGCATCAGGTAGAAGCGGAACATGTAGAAGAACCAGGCGACATAGAGCGGGATGAGGATGGGAAGCAGAAATCCCGGCGTAATCGGCTCAAACCGGCGGATCAGCGGGTCCGTCACCCGCACGAAGAAGCGCATGAAGAAGAACTGGCTGTCCTGGGGCAGGAAAATGCTCATCCCGAACCGGCCGATCAGAGTCCACATGATCATCCCGAGGGCATAGTCGACGATGATCGCCCAAAGCGGAATCCCATCCATTCGCGTGATGCTCCCGAATGCAGGCGTCAAGCCGCCGTCTCGCGCGGTCCGCCAATCTTACCGTGCTTGGCCAAACCATCTATACTGAAAAAAATCATGCGTGGCGGACGGGCGGTCCGCCCGGGAAGCAGGCTTTGCAGATCTCCATCGCCGACATCGTGCGGCAAGAGCACACCCGCGCGGTATCGGACACCCGGAACGGCGAAGATGCCGCCGCGCTTGAGCGGTATCGCCGCATCCTCTGCGCCGATCCCGGAGACCGCCTCGCGTCGGCCAATCTCGTTTGGCTGGCGACCCGGATCAGCCTGATGTCGGATCTCGCCGCCCGGTACGGACTTCGGGCGGTCCGGCAATTTCCCGACGATATCCGGCTGAAATATCTCACCGGCCGCACGCTGTTCTGGCGGGGGCGGCTGGCGAAGGCGATTCCCCTGCTCGGCGATTGCGTCGAGAGCGGCCCCGATCCGAAGCGCGCCTTCGCCTTGCTGGGCGAGGCGTTGAATTTCCGCCGCGAGGTGGCGGACAGCCCGCGTCTGGGCGGTGCGGTCCCGGCCCCGGCGGGGCCGCGCCTGCTGGCCTTCACGCGGGACATGATCAGCCTTGATCACCTGCTTCCGGTGGTCTGGCGTTGGAGCGAAACCGGAACCCGTGACGCGGTGATCGTCATCACCGGCGCGCTTTCGGCATCCGATGCCCGGGTCTCGGCCGCCAGGGAGATGCGGGGCGTGCATGTACGGGGCTTTTGCGAGCTCTCGGATGGCCTGGATATCGACGCGGTGACGCGGAATCTGCTGGCGGGTGCGACGGCGGGGATCGTGGTGTTCGACAAAAGCAACGACGTCACCGCCCGGATTGTCGGCGGTGCCGCCAGGCGCCAGGGTGCCGGGTTCGCGGCCCTGCCGCATGGCGAGGAGGCCTTCGTCAACCGGCTGACCCAGATCCATGAAACCGCGAGGCCACCGGCGCCCAAGCCGGATGACGATCTGTTCGACCTCTCTGTGCATGCCAGCGACCTAACGCTCATCAAGTACGGATTGCCGACGGGACCCCGGGTGGCGGTGCTTGGAAGCGCCCGCTACTGCCGCCGCTGGCTGCGCGAATGCGGGCGCTGGCTGGCACCGGCGGGTGGCGGCGAGCGGGGCAAGGGGCTCCGGCTGGTGCTGTTTCTTCCGAAGCCGGAGAAGATCGTCGACTGGCTTGAACTGGAACGGGTGATGACGATCCTCGCCGGACGGCCCGGCGTCACCCTCATGGTCAAACCGCATCCGAGGAAAGGCGGCCGGCATCGCCTGGAGCGCCGGAACGGCGAATGGGTGCTGGAACGCCAGCGGACCGAAGAACACGACCTTCACGCCGGCATCAGCGCGCCGGGCTCGGACGCCGGGTGGACGGTGGCGCCGCCGGATCTGGAATCCGCCGCCCTGGTGGCAGCCGCGGATGCCGTCCTCGCGCTTGGAACAAGCGTGACCTGGGAAGCCGTGGCGCGGAACAAGCCGGTGCTCGAGTTGAGCTGGTGCCACGGCAGCCGGTCGACCCTGGCGGCGTTCCTGCCCTGCGCCGACCTTCGCTGCCGAGACGATCTGCTGGATGCGCTGGACCGCATCGAGCGTGACGGACCGCAGGCGTTCTATGTTCGCTCCGAGCGTGATGCGTTCCTGAAATGGTTCATCGAACCCGACCCCGAGGCCGGAGAGGCGGCGGTGCTCGACGCCTATGTGGACGCCCTCGACCGGGTAGCCACGACGGCCGCTCCGCCGGTGGATATGGCCTGAAAGAAGAAGGGGCGGAGAAAATCTCCGCCCCAGCTTGTTGGTTGATGAGTGAGTCTTAGTGATCCGAGGACAGGATCGAGTCGCCCTTCGGTACCCGGACCTCGTCGACCATTTTCTGGGTCTCCTCGTCCGGTTCCGGGGTCGCCAGCGAGACCACGACCATGGCCACGAGACTGACCGCCGCTCCGACAATGCCGAAGCGCAGATGGTCGATGCCATACCACGGTTCCATGCCGCCCCAGCGCACCATGTAGAGGTACCAGGAGCCGGCCGCGAAACCGAGGACCATGCCCGCGATCGCGCCAGGCCGGTTCGCCCGCTTCCACCAGATGCCGAGCACCAGGGGGAAGAAGAGACCGGACATGGCGAAGTCGAAGGCCCAGGCCACCGCGCCCAGGATGCTGGTCAGCTTCAAGCTGGCCACCGCCGCGCCGGCGGCACCGAGCAGGATCAGCAGGACACGGGCAACCACCAGCCGTTTCGCCGTCTCCGCCTTCGGGTCGATGATCTTGTAATAGAGATCATGGCTGAGGGCGTTGGCGATGGCGAGCAGCAGACCGTCCGCCGTCGACATGGCCGCCGCCATGCCGCCGGCCGCGACCAGGCCCGAGATCACATAAGGCAGACCGGCGATTTCCGGAGTCGCCAGCACGACGATGTCGCCGCGCATGAAGAACTCGTTGATCTGCAATATGCCGTCACCGTTCGAGTCGACGATCTTGACGAAGTCGACAGCGCTCCATTTCTGGATCCACTCGATCGCGTTCACATCCGCGATCGCCTTGCCGATGATGCTGGTGGCCAGATTCGGGTCCAGGACCTGAAGCTTGGTGAAGGTCGCCAGCGCCGGCGCGGTGAAGTAGAGCAGGAAGATGAACAGCAGCGACCATGCCACCGATGCCCGAGCTGCCTTCACCGAGGGCGTGGTGAAGTACCGCATCAGGATGTGCGGCAGGGAGGCGGTGCCGAGCATCATACAGGCCACCAGGGTGACGAACTGCCAGGCCGCCAGCGCCGATTCGCCCGGTGCCGCGTGCAGCTTGACCAGGGCGCTCATGCCGGGAACCGGGGTCGCCGGCAGCAGTTGGCCGACCTGATGCAGCGCTTCGAGCTCGGCGATGCGGGCCACCGCGTCACCGTAGACGAGCTGAGGAACCAGACCGAAGCCCTGCTTGTTCGACATCCAGATCACCGGAACCAGATAGGCGATGATCAGCACGATGTACTGGGCCACCTGGGTCCAGGTCACCGCGCGCATGCCGCCGAGCATCGAGCAGAGCAGGATGCCGAGCAGGCCGAACCACACGCCGACCTCGAAAGGAATCTCGCAGCGCCCGCGACGCGATCGTGCCGGTCGCGTTGATCTGCGCCGTCACATAGGTGAAGGAGGCCACCACCAGCACCACCACCGCGCAGAACCGCGCGAGGTTGCCGCCATAGCGGGTGCCGATGAAGTCAGGGACGGTGTAGCAGCCGAACTTGCGCAGATACGGCGCCATCAGCACCGCGACCAGCACATAACCGCCGGTCCAGCCCACCACGAAGGCGAGATAGGCATGACCGCCCATGTAGATGCCGCCGGCCATCGCGACGAAGGACGCGCCGGACATCCAGTCCGCCGCCGTCGCCATGCCGTTGAACACCGGTGGAACCTGCCGGCCCGCCACGTAGTACGCGTCGCCCTGCATGGTCCGGGAAAGCCACCCGATGCCCGCATAGATCAGCACCGTGAAAGCAACGAACAGAATGCCGATGGTGTCGGCCTTGACGCCCATCTGCTCCAGAATCGCCATCAGGATGATGAAGATAATGAACCCGCCGGTATAGAAGCCGTAGATTCTGGGCAGGTTGTCGATGAAGTCGCCGGATCCTCTGAGGAAACTCATGTCGCCACCCCCCTAGCTGTCTTCGGCCATGCCGCACTCAACGTCGATGCGGTCTTGCTGGCGGACGAAGATGAACAACTGGACCACGAAAACAATGAGCGACCCCTGGGCCGCCATATAGAAGCCCAACGGAAAGCCGAGGATCGACATGCCGTTCAGTTGTGGCGCGAACCAGTGCAACAGATAGGCGAAAACAAACCAGATGATCAGATGGACGATCATCAGAGACTTTGTCCGTCTCCAATGTTCCGCCCTCTGAGAAGCGTCATCGGACATGCTACTTCCCCCTTAAATCGGCGCTATTTTGTTAATCGCGCGCCTTGATGGACGCCACGAACGGAGGCCGCCAATCGTGCGGACAACCGAATCGGATCGCGAAAAGATTACCGCAAAGTGCTAAAATTCACTAAAAAAATTATATAACCGATGATTGGGCCTACTCTCGTGATGCTTCATAAACAACTTCGAGAAGCGTTCAAATCCCCCCGCGATTTTTGGCGGGCACTTCGCGAGTACACGGCGGGAACCCGGCGCCGGACCCGGATCACCGATATCGACGGATTGGCGGAATTCCTCGACACCCGGGCCAGCCACGTGGCGCAGACCGCCCTATACGGTTATCTGCGGACCCGGGCCGGAGCCAGATATCCGGAGCTGTTCGCGAACGACGACTTCATGATTTCCGTCAATCGCGCGAAATGGCGCATGTGGCTGGCCTGTCTGTCGGATCTGGCGGTGTTTTCCGGCGGATTGCTCGCGAATCGGACCGGCAAGGAGGTTTCCGGACTGATGACCGGGGTTTGCGAGGCGATTCTAGCGCGGACCGGGGTGCCGGAGGATGCCGGCGAGGCGTTCGAAGAGCACGCGGCGGGTTTGCGCGCTCGGATCGCGGCCACCGATTTCTTCGCTGTGGGCGACGATGAGTCGGCCTTCACGGTCAGTCCCGACGCCCTGGTCGAATCCGCGCCGGTCATCGAAAAATTGAGGGAACTGGACGGGGAAATCGTCCGCAACTCGGTCCGTTTCCGCTGGCAGGAGGTGCGCCGTGACCTGCGCCGGGGCCTGGACGCCGATGCGGTGCTGGCCGGCGCGGCGGCCGGCTCTCAAACCGCGCCAACCAGTGCTGGTCCGGCCGCCCCGGGCGCACTATAAGTTTCCGGCCTGACGGCACAGGCCTTTCATCTTTCCTTGCGGAGATCGCGATCATGACCGACAGGACCGGCGCGCACGGCATCTCCCACGTGCGCTTCTCGCCCCTCGGTCAGCAATTCGCCGATCCCGAGGAGATCTTCACCGAGTTGCGTGACCTGGTCCGCAGCGGCGATTTCACGCTGGGCAAGCCGGTAGGCGAGTTCGAGGCGATGTTCGCCGCGGCGGTCGGAACCCGGCATGCGATCGGCGTCGGCTCCGGGACCGACGCGCTGAAGATCCCGCTGAAGGCGCTCGGGATCGGCTACGGCGACGAGGTCCTGACCGCGGCGAACACCTTCTATGCCTCGGTCGGCGCCATCGTCGAGGTCGGCGCGACCCCGCGCTTCGTCGATTGCGACGATACCTTCTGCATCGATACCGGCCAGCTCGAAGCGGCGATCACGCCGAGGACCAAGGCGATCATGCCGATCCATCTTACCGGCGACGTGGCGGACATGCCCCGGGTCATGGAGATCGCCAAGCGCCATGGTCTGCCGGTGGTCGAGGACGGCTGCCAGAGCCTGATGGGCGAGCGGGACGGCATCAAGGTCGGTGGCTGGGGGAACGCCACGGCGTTTTCCATGCATCCGCTCAAGATCATCAATGTCTGGGGCGATGCCGGCATCGTCGTGACCAATGACGACGAGATGGACCGCAAGGTGCGTCTGCTGCGCAATCACGGGCTGCGCAACCGCGACGAGATGGAGATCTTCGGCTACAACTCGCGCCTGGATTCGGTCCAGGCCGTGGTCGGCAAATGGATCCTGCGCCAGATTTCGGACATCGTCGCCGGGCGCGCCGAGGCGGCGGCCTATTACGATCGGGGGCTCGCCGGAATCCCGGGGATCCGCGTTCCGGTCCGGCAGGCGGCGACCAAACATGTCTATCTCTTGTATATGGTCTTCGCCGAACGGCGGGACGCGCTGCTAAAATACTGCCTCGAGCGCGGCATCGAAGCCAAGATCCACTATCCGGTCCCACTCTACCAGCAGGACGCGCTGGCGCCGTTCGGCTACAGGGCCGGCGATTTTCCGGTGACCGACCGCCACGCGGCCGAGTGCATCAGCTTTCCGGTCGACCAGCACCTCTCGCGCGCCGAGCAGGACTACGTGATCGAAACCGTCAGAAATTTCTACGCGGGGAAATGACCGTGGCCGATATCCGGATCTCGTTGATTGATCTGCAGCAGCGTTTTCTCGAGGAACGCGAGGAATTGCTGGCCTGCGTGGAACGGGTGCTGGAAAGCGGGCATTTCGTCCTCACCCCCGAGTTGAACGCCTTCGAGGCCAAGGTCGCCGCCTATACCGGGGCCAGGCATTGCGTCGGCCTCAATTCCGGCACCGACGCGCTGATGATCGGGTTGATGGCGATGGGGATCACGCGCGGCGACGAGGTGATCACCTCGCCGATTTCCTTTGTCGCCTCGACCGGCGCGATCGCCCATGTCGGCGGCACGCCGGTCTATGCCGATGTGCGCGAGGACCAGAATATCGACCCCGCCGAGATCGAAAAGAAGATCACGCCCCGGACCAAGGCGATCATGCCGGTGCATTGGACCGGCCGGATCGCCGACATGCACGCGATCCAGGAGATCGCGGAGCGGCACGGTCTGCTCATCATCGAGGATTCCTGCCAGTCCATGGGCGCGACCTATCACGGCCGGCACGGCGGCACGTTCGGATCGGTCGGGGCTTTTTCCGCGCATCCTCTGAAGGCCCTGAACGCGACCGGGGACGCCGGATTCATGATTACCAGCGACGATGCGATCGCCGCGAAGGCCCGGCAATACCGCAATCACGGCCTCGTCGACCGGGACACCTGCCTCGACTACGGCGTCAACTCGCGTCTGGACGTGTTGCAGGCCGAGATCCTGCTCTACCGGTTGGGGCGGCTCGCCTCGATCACCGAGCGGCGGCGGCGCAACGTCAATCTCTACCGCGAGCTGATCACCGTGCCGGAGGTCTTCATCCCGCCCTGCGCGCCGCATGAGGTGAACCCCTTCGTCATGTTCCTGATCCAGGCGGAGCGGCGTGATGCGCTGAAGGCGCATCTCGAGGCCAAGGGGATCCAGACGCTGATCTACTATGGCACGCCGCTGCACCTGCAGCCCGCCGCCCGGCGGTACGGCTACAAGCGCGGCGATTTTCCGAATGCCGAGCGCCAGGCGGACCGGGTCCTGGCGCTGCCCCACCACCAGCATCTCGACGCCGATCAGATCGCCGAGGTGGCGCGCGAGGTCAACGCGTTCTACGGCGCCTGAGACGGATCGCGGCCGGGCAGCCGCTCTCCCGAGCGCCGGGTCAGCGCCCAGATGATGCCCGCGAGCAGGGCGCCGGCGGCAATCGCCCCGCCCCAGAGGATCGAGACGGCGGCGGCGGGCGCCGCGCCGATGCCCAACAGCGCGAACAGGGTGACGACGGTGCCCTCGCGCACGCCCCAGCCGGCTATCGAAATCGGCAGCAGTTGCGCCAGAATGACGATCGGCAGGAAACCCAGAACCTCGGCATAGCCGATCCCGAGGCCGCTGCCGGTTGCCAGAACCCAGACCGCGCCGGCACTAGCGCCGTGGATCGCATAGCTCAGCAGCAGGATCACCGCCGTGCGATGGCCCTGGCGGAGCAGCTGGCTCGAATCCCGCAGCAGCCCCGCCACCCAGGCGAGCCGCCCGCGCGCCTCGAGGGCACCGGCGAGACGATCCCCCAGGAACAGGCCGGCCAGCACTACGGCGATGGCGACAAGCGGCACGGCACGGATCAGCGCCACGGGCCAGTCCTCGGGCAGTTGGTTGCTGAAAACGATCCCGGTGACCGCCATCAGGGTCAGCAGCGACAGCAGGCCGGCGGTGCGGTCCAGGATCACCGTGCGCGCCGCCCGCCCGACGGTCAGGCCGTGCCGGGTAAGCAGGCCGACCCGGACCAGATCCCCCCCGATCGAGGTCGGCAGCAACTGATTGCAGAACATGGCCGCAAACATCGCCCGCAGGGTCTGCCAGGGGCCGATGAACCCGCCGGTCCCGGCACCGACCACATACCAGCGCAGGCCGGAAATCATGATTTGGCTGAAACAGAGGAGAACCGCCAGCGCAAGGCTGCCGGCGCCAATGGCGGTGATGGCCGCGCCGACCGCCGCCAGATCAGCGATGGCGAGTACGGCCGCCACCATCGCCAGGCTGAGCGCCAGTTTGACGGTGGGGCCGATCCAGCGCCGGGGGGATGGTTCAGCCATGGACGGGCGCCTCCCTCGGCGGAAAGGCGAGGCTGAAGGGGGTGCCGCCGGGATCGATCGAGAGATGGGGATGGTAGTGCGGGTCGTTATCCAGCACCGCGCCCCACCGCCGCACCATCGCCGCGCGGGCCGCCTCGTAGCTTTCCTGCTTGGCGCGGGTGAAGAAGGTGCCGCGCGAGGCGGATTCGTGATGCAGCAGCACCGCGTGCGGCGTCCAGACCGTGCGGTAGCCGGCGGTCCCGGCCCGCAGGCACAGATCGATATCGCCGAAATCCACCGGCCAGACCTCATCGAAGCCGCCGATAGCGGTGAAGGTGTCGCGCCGGACCACCATGCAGGCACCGGTGACCGCGGCCAGCGACTGGACGGCGGCGGCGCGGCCCCAGTGGCCGTGCGCGTCTTCGGCGAGGCCGACATGCAGATGCCGCGCCACGTGCTCGCCGCACAGAATGATCCCGCCATGCTGTACCCTTCGGTCGGGATAGAGCAGCTTGGCGCCGACGATCCCGACCCCGGGCCGGAGTGCATGCCCGACCATCTCATCCAGCCAGTCCGGTGTGAGCGGCTCCACGTCGTTGTTGAGGAAGCAGAGCACGCTGCCGCGCGCCGCGGTGACGGCCCGGTTGTTGAGGCGGGAGAAATTGAACGGCCCCGGTTCCTCCAGGACCCGGACATCGCCGGCGCGTTTCAGATCCTCCAGGTAATCCAGGCTCGCCGCCTCGGAACTGCCGTTGTCGACGACCAGGATCTCGATTGCCGGATACCGGGTGCCCCGGCGCAGCCCGTCGATGCAGCGGCGCAGCAGGTCCCGGCGATCGCGGGTCGGCACAATGACGGAAATCAGCGGCGCTGGTGCCGGCATCCGTCGCAAGGCGCGCCAGCCGTTCGCGGTCGCGCGCACCTCGGCGTCCTCGCCCAGACGGCCGAAATGGGCTTGCAGCGCCCGACGGGTCGCCTCGGCCGCATAAGGCTTTGTATGGGTTCCGAGCGCCGTGGAGCCTTCGGTGGCCCGCCAGTGATAGAGGACGCGCCGGATATGGCCGATCCGCTCTGCCCCGACGGCTTGCGAGACGCGGAGCGCCAGGTCGTGGTCCTGGCTGCCTTCCAGACCGACCGTGAAGCCGCCGAGCCGCTCGACTAGGGGACGCCGGATCGCCATCAGATGACAGAGATAGTTCTGGCTTTCCAGCAGATCCGGGTTCCAGTCCGGTTTGAAATGCGGATCGAACCGGGTGCCGGCCTCATCAATCTTGTCCTCGTCGCTATAGACCATCTGCAGGCCGGTCCGGCTCGTGAAAGTCTCGGCCACCCAGGCGAGTGCATCCGGCGCCAGAAGGTCGTCATGATCGAGGAAACAGACGATATCGCCGCGCGCCATCGCCAGGGCGCTGTTGCTGGCGGCCGAGATATGGCCGTTCTCGGCGCGGAAGGTCACATCGATCCTCGGATCGCGCGCCGCCTCCCGCAGGACCGCCAGCACGGCCGGGTCACGCGAGGCATCGTCGGCGATGCAGAGCTGCCATGCGGCGTGGGACTGCCCCGTCACCGAGGCGATCGCCTGACGCAGCAGGTGGGCCGGCGGATCGCGGACCGGCATGATCACCGAGATGAGCGGCCCGTCATGCCGGCTCGGAGCGGGTCCCAGGCGACCGGATCGCTCATAAAGGTCCAGCCAGCGCTGATAGGCCGAAAGGCACCAGGACGGGATCGGCCGGCCCAAGGCCCGGCAGGCCCGCCGATAGACGTCGACCGCCGCCTCTGCCGGATTGTCCGAGCCGGCGATGGGCTCGAGCAGCCGGATCGCCTCGGCGGGGTTCGCATGATCCAGGAACAAGCCGGCAAGGGCGACCCGGTTCGCCAGGTCTCCCGGATCGAGGCAAATGGCGCGGCGGCGGATGTTTAGGGCGTCCGAAGTGCCGTGCGCCGCGTCGGCACGGCGCAGCATCGCCTCCCCATCGCCCGGCGCCAGGACCAGTGCCCGGCGATCCGACGGGCCGGTATCGGCACCGGGGTTCAGCCGCCGGGACAGTCTGGCGATTCTCGACCAGGCGCCGCCGCTTGCTGGATTCAGGATCACGGTGCGGCGGAAGGCGCGAAGCCCGGCTTCCCGTGCGCCAATCAGCGGCAGGCTGACGGCGATATTGTAGTATCCCTCGGGATCGGCGGGTGCGATCAGCAGTTGGCGCCGGAACGCGGGGACCGCTTCCTCGGTCATGCGGGCATCGAACAGGGCCCGCGCCAGATCCGCGTGGTGACCCGGCGTCATCGGCTCCAGCCGCGCCGCCTCGCGCAGGGCCGGGATCGCCGCCGCGACGGCCCCGTGCTTCACGGATACCGCTCCGAGGCGGGACCAGGCCAGCGCCAGGTCCGGGCGCAGGGCGGTAACCTTGCCATAGGCCTCGGCGGCGGCGGGGAGCGCGCCGGCCTTTTCCGCCGCTTCGCCTTTCAGGAACCAGGCCGTCGCGTTGCCGGGGTACCGCGCTACCGCTTCATCGAGCATCGCGAGCGCGTCGGTCGTCCGGCCGCGCCGCAGGAGCAGGTGACCCGCGCGGGTCAGCGCGGCCGAATCCTGAGGCGACCGTCGCGCCACCTCCTGGAACAGCGTGATCGCTCTCTCAAGATCACCACGCGCGGCGGCGGCGTCGGCGTCGGCGAACAGGTCTTCGGGCGTGGTGTCGCGTTCGGGCATCGCGTTCCCGGCGGATACTGGTCTCGGCGTTGCCTGCGTTATATAGCTTGTCGCGGCCGATTCGTCGTCCACCGTCAGTTCCTGCCGGAGTTTTCAGCGATGCCGGGTCCGGGCCGCATCATCTATTACATCGTCCGCTCGTCGGGGCCCTCCGGCGGCATCAAGGTGCTGCTTGAGCATGTCCGGACGCTGCGGGCGGCCGGTTTCGATGCCTATGCCTACACGAAAAACCAGGATCAGCGGCCCACGGCTTTCGAGGTGGATGCGCCGATCCTGTCCGGCGCGATCAACATCACCGCGAAGGACGTGATCATCCGGCCTGAGACATTCTCGCATACCGACCTCGTCGCGGCCGCCAAGGCCGGCCTTTGGCAGGCGGTCTTTGTTCAGAATCACTATTTCTGCCGTCACGGTCTGGGCCCGGCCCGGCGCTATGCCGAGCTCGGGATACCGGATGTCTATTGCGCGTCGCAGCGGATCAAGCGCTTCCTTGAAACCAACGGGATCGCGTCGGACGTGCCGGTCATCCCCTGTGCGGTCGAGATGCCGGACTCCATCGCCGGCAAGGTCGAGCGGATCGCCGTCATGCCGCGAAAACGGCGGTTCGAGTTTAACTTCATCAGGCACCATTTCGCGCTGCGGTACCCCGATCTGGCGGATATTCCCTGGGCCGTCATCGAAAACATGCCGCATTCCGAGGTTTTGGAAACGCTTGCGCGCTCGACACTCTTCCTATCGCTGCAGCGCCTTGAAGGGTTCGGGCTGCCGGCACTGGAAGCCATGGCCGCCGGCTGTCTGGTGGCGGGATTCGCCGGCGACGGAGGCTGGGATTACGCCGATGCCGCGAACGGATCGTGGGTTCAGGAGGACGCGCTGGAGGAGGCAGCGGACGCCCTCGCGGCGGCGGCGCGCGGGCTGCGCGGCGGCGATCCACGGTTCCGCGCGATGGTCGAGGCCGGCCGGTCCACCGCCGCCCGCTTTGGCGCCGAGGCGCGCGATAAGGCCTTGATCGGGTATTTCGAGACGCTGCTGACGCGGGGGCCGGGCGAGAACCGGACTTAGACCGGCCCGAGGCTTTCCCATTTGTTTTCCTGGCGCATCAGTTTCGGATGGCAGGAAAGCGCGTGCCAGACCACCGCCTGAAAAGCCTCGCTGTGCGGGGTGATCGCGGCCTCGTCGACGACCGGCACGACGACGATGGCGTCTCCGACCTTTTTCGTGTATCCGCCGTTGCGTCCCACGACTCCAAGGATCCGGGCGCCCTTCGCCTTGGCCTCGTCGAGCGCGTGCACGATGTTGGCGCTGACATTACGTTCCGCGTCGCCGCCGCCCACCGAAAAGACGAAAACCGCGTCCGCGGCATCGATCCGGCTGGTTCTGAGCCAGGCGGCAAAGACCGTTGCCCAGCCCTCGTCATTGGTGCGCGCGGTGAGCTCGGCGACATTGTCGACCGGCGTATAGGCCTCGATCCCGCACAGCTTGCGGAAATCGTTGACCGCGTGACTACAATTGGCGGCGCTGCCGCCGACCCCGAGAAAGAACAGGCGGCCGCCGCGCTCCCGCAGCGCCGCGAGTTCTTCGGCAATGCGCTCTATCATTTCGTGATCGATCGTGGCGGCGATCCGGGCGACCTGATCGAAATAGGTCTTTGCGTGCGTCATGGAACCTTCCTGATGATCGGAACGCAAGGGAACGGTTAGGGCGAAGCCGGCATCCTGGTCAGATGAAGCACGACGATATCCGCCTTGAAGCGATGCGGCATGCTGAGTTTCATCCGATCGGGTTCTGGAAACTGGGCGGCCATTGTTCGGTTGGTGCCGATCTCGTTGATATACCGGGTCTCCTCGTTTTTCTTGTGTTCCACCGGTCTAAGCTGACCGTTGAGCGACACCCTGTCGGTGGTGAATTCGGCAATCAGAGTTCCCGGCTCGTCGCCTGAGGGGATCATCAGCCCGTCCAGCTGTTCGCTGGTGGCTTGACCCCGCCATTTCCCCAGGACCGGGTTCTCCTCGGCGCCGCATGCCGTGAGCAAGAGAAGCGCCAGGGCGCCGACGGCGAAAAATCGGTGCATATTCGTCCCAATCCGGCGCCGCGCCCGTCCCGCCATGGAACGGCCTGCGCCACGGGCTACGGATATAGGATAACGCGCGCCAATGTCCAGTCGCCGCGCAGAAGCTTCGACCGTCTTCCCCCGCCCCGTTTCCTTCGCAAGGGTTCTCCCGCACACTGTGGGTGCCGGATGGTCACCTTGGGCCGCCGACGGCACGGGAAATGTCATGAAGCCGGATCTAGCCGCCGAAGCGTTTCAACGCGACCTCAGCCTCGGGTTTTCGCATCTGGATGCATCGCGTCCGGCATCCGCGGCCGGCGCGTTCCGCCGCGCGGTGCTTTCCGCGCCGGTCGAGATGATGGCGCTGTACGGTGCCGGCTTTGCCGCATTGCGCGGGGGCGACCGGCAGACGGCGGTGCGACTGCTGTCTTGGGCCTGGATGGCGGCGCGGCGCGGCACCGCGCCGAGGCTGCAGGCCGAAACCCTGCTCGCGCTGGGCCATTGCCTGCGGTCCGAGGGACAGGAGGACAGGGCCAGGTCCTGTCTGCGCCGCGCCGTGCTTCTCGATCCCGCGAACGCTCAGGCTCACACCAACCTTGCCGGTGTCCTTGTGGGCGCGGAGCATTTGCGCGCGCTGCGTCGGGCCCTCACCGCCACGCCCGGCGCGTCGGATTACTGGAATCGGCTTGGCCTCGCCCGGCTCGACGCGAAATCCGCCGACGCCGCCGAAGCCGCCTACCGCCGCGCCTTGGTTCTGCAGCCCGGCCATCGCCATGCCTGGAGCAACCTCGGGATCCTGCACAAGCTCGCCGATGAGCTACGGCTCGCGATTCGACGTTTCGGTCAGGCGCGAATGATCGATCCAGGCAATCGGGAGGCGGTGCTGAATCTTGGCCGTAATCTCCTGCTGACCGGGGCCATGGCCGAGGGTTGGGCCCGTTTGGAGGAACCGTGGCGAGCCGCCGGCCTACAGCCGCGCGACGGGGCCTTCACGTTGCCGGTCTGGGACGGTCTTCCACTCAACGGCGGGCGGCTGCTGCTCTGGAGCGAGGAGAAGATCGGCGAGGAGATCATGTTCTCCACTCTGCTGGACGATGTCGCGCGGCGCGCCGGCCCGGTAACCCTGCTGTGCGATCCGAGGATAGCGGGCCTCCTCGGGCCCGCGCTGCCGGGCATCGCGGTCAAGGGCTGGGCTTCCGGCACGCCGCCGCCGGTTCGGATTGACGATTTTGCCGCCTGTTATCCTCTTGAATTCGTGGGCCGTTTCGTACGCGACTCGATTTCCGATTTTCCGTCGCCGAAACCGCTTTTGCGATGCCCGCCCATCGCCCGGTCCGGTCGCGCGAGACCGCGCGTCGGCCTGCACTGGCGCAGTGTCAACCCCTTCGTCGGGGATTGGAAATCAGTGCCGCTCGCGGATTGGGGGCCGGTCCTTTCGGTGCCGGGCGTGGATTTCGTCAGTCTGCAATACGGTGACGTGGCGGACGAGGTCGCCGCCGCGCAACAGGCCCTGGGGGCCGCGCCGGCAATTCCCGAGGGGATCGACCAGATCTCGGACATGGCGGGTTTTACCGAATTCGTCGCCGGCCTGGATCTGGTGATCTGCGTTTCCAGCACCACCGCCCATGTGGCCGGGAGCCTCGGAATTGAGACCTGGATCCTCTTGCCCAAGGGGCCGGGCCTCAGCTGGTTCTGGTTCGAGGATCGCGCGGACTCGCCCTGGTACCCGAATTGCCGTCTTTATCGCCAGGCGGAGGTGGGACAGTGGCGGGCGGTGCTACAGCGGGTGGGCCGTGATCTCGGCGCGTGGCGGGTGGAAGGCTCGTGACTGGTCAATGGTCGCCGAACAGCATGGTGATGTTGATACGGCGGTTCTCGAACCCCTCGCGGAAGCTGAGGCGGTCGGTTTCGTGAAACAGCCGGGAATCGAAAATGACCGCGCGGTTCTGGCGGTGCGGCACGCGAATTGGCGTGCGCGCGTCCTCCCCCAGGAATGCCATGATCTCGCTGCCGGGGGCGGCATTGTACTGCTCGAAACCCCAGCTCTCGGGCGCCGGCCGCCGGTAAATCAGCAGGCCGCCGGTCTCCGGGTCCAGATTCGCCTCGTCCGGTGTGATCCAGAAGTTGACGTTGATCCGCGCGAAATCCGCATGCGGGTTAATCCCGACCATGGATTGCTCGTAGCTATAGGCCCAGATCATGCGCAGCGGGTGGTCGGCGAAGATGCCGGGCATCCGACGGCTGAGCTCCTCGGCGATCGCCAGCAGCAGAGGATCGTTGAAACCGTCCCGGAAATACGCCCCGAGATAGCCGGCGCCCTTCAGTTCGAACCAGATGGTGGAGTCGAGGCAGAACCGCCGCAAAGCCGACAGCGCGGCGGGGGTGAGAAAGTCGTCGATCACCGTGAGCGCCGGCACCGCGCCGCGATAAGCCGCCTCGACGCCGCGCCACGCGGTGGCCGGATTGAGCGCCGGGCCATGGCTGCTCTCCCGCCAGTTGGTGGCGGCAAGGTGGGTCAGACGTCCATGGTAGCGGGAGATGCCACCGATCTCGGTCTCGTCGAGGTCGAACGCCACTGCCCGGCGCCGCCCGGCGTCGAGGCCTTGGATCAACGCCTGGTAGGCGCTGGCTTCGCGTTCGAAATCGGCGGGCAGCAAGCCGTGTTCCAGCAGATGCCGCAATTGGCTGAGCTCGAACTCCAATGCATGCCAGGCGGTGCGCCGGGAGGGGGTCGACACCGATTCCGCCGGCAGATCGGGGAAGGGGTCGGCGACGGCTTGGTTCCATGGGCGGCCCCGGGTCAGCCTGGCATATCGGGCATAGGCACCGGCCGCGGCTTTCCAGTCTCCGCTCGCAATCCACGCCACACCGAGATTGAGCCAAGCCGCGGGGTCAGTGGGAACCAGCCTGGCCAGCCGGCGGTAGCGCGAAATCGCCTCCGGCGCCCGCTGCAGGCGGACCAGGACATTCGCCAGATTCATGTCGACGTCTCGCGCCTCGGGCGCAAGGATGAGCGAGGCCTTGAGCGCCGGCAGGGCAATGTCCAACCGGTCGGACTTCCAGGCAACGAAACCGAGGATCGCCAAGGCCCTGTGATCTCCCGGACGCACGCGGATCAGGCGGAGCGCCGAAGCGATGGCGTGTCCGGCCTGGCCGAGTGCGCTCTGGCTTTGCGCCAGGGACTCCAGCGCACCGCCGGCGCCCGGGTCCAGCACCAGGGCCTTGCGGAACGCGGCGCAGGCTTCGCCATGCCGGCCGGAAGCGCGCTCGCAGACCCCGATATTGTAATGGACCGCGCTGACCCCCGGCAGGACCGTTCCGACCCGCGCGAAACGCGCGCGTGCGGTCCGCATGTCTCCGGAGGCATAGGCGTTCGAGGCATTCTCGAAAAGCAGACCGCCATGGGCCACGGCCTGAACGAGGCCACGGCGGCTCTGGTTTTCCGACTCGCGCCACCGGCCGTCGCCACGCAGGCGTTGGCAAAGTGAAACCAAGTCATTGATCGTGATCGCGGTTGGCATGTCTAATTAGGATCATGAAAGCCAAGAGGCAAGAACGGGCATGGCCGAGGCGGAAATCAACTGGTCCCTCGAGGGACCATTGGAGACATTGCTCGACGCGGCGCGCGCGGCGCGGATCGATCCGAATGCCGTGGTCCCGGGGCGGATCGATGCCGAACTCTCGTACCCGTCTTTCTTCTGCAACTCCCGGTCGGCCTGGATCAAGGCGCTTGCATATCTTTACGTCAGGAATATCCGGTTCCGGCTGTTCCTTGTCGGGAAAACCGAAGCTGGAAAGGAGCGGTGGCGCTACCGGGTTCTGCCGACCATGGACCCGGAGATGCTGTCGCTGATGCGCGAGATCGACGCGGCCGAGGCCATGCAGCTGGCGGCACTCGGAGAACGGGTCGAGCGGGTCACCGAGCGGCTGCGCGCGATCGATTGGGAAGACGACGATTTGGCATAGCGGAGATGCCCGCGCCTCAAACCCAGCCCCCAAACGCGAAGTGGCGCCCCGAGGACGCCACCCGCTTAGCCGTCTTGGCCGGGATCAGGAGAACTCGAAGTCCGTCAGGTTCAGCGTCGTCACGCCGTTCACCGTGATCTTCGCGTAGTTGTTCGACCCCGCGCCGTTCAGAAACACCTCGACAAGGTTGTTCCCCGTGTTCGCCGAGTCACGATCGTCCCCGTCGCCCCGAACGAACCGCCCGACGACGTCACCAGAGCCGGGCTGCCCGCGCTCGTGAAGCCGGAAGCCCACAAGCGTGATCTTGTCCGATCCCGACGAGAAGCTGAAGATGTCCGCGCCCGTGATCGTCCCGCCGGTGATCGTCGCTACCGTCACCATCGATGCTCACCACGAACTTGTCGGCTCCGTCCGCCGTACAGCGTGTCCGCCAAACCCGAGATCGCCGCGCCCGCATACAGCGTGTCGTTGCCGTCGCCGCCGTACAACAGCTCGCCGCCATTGTCCGTGCCGCCGACCAGCGCCGCATACAGCACATCGTTGCCCGAGCCACCGAACAGCGTGTCACTGTCCGAGCCCGCCCGCATCACGTCGTTGCCGTCCTCGCCGTACAGCAGATCCGCACCGCCAGCGTGCCGTCGATCACGTCGTTGCCCGAACCGCCGAACAGCGTGTCATCCCCGTGCCGCCGACCAGTCTGTCATTGCCCGTATCGCCGTACAGAATGTCGCCCTGGGTCGAACCCGCGATCAGCGTGTCCGCGCCGTCGCCGCCATACAGCGTGTCGACACCGCCAAACGCGCCCGTGATGCCGCCAACCAGAAGGTCGTTGCCCGTACCTCCCGTCAGCTGGTCGTTGCCGGTGCCGCCATACAGCGTGTCGTCGCACCCGTTCGCCGCCAACCATAACGTCGTTGCCGCCACCGCCATAGGCAAAGGTCGTTGCCGGCCCCGCCCTGGATCGTGTCGTTGCCGACATCACCCGAAATCGTGTCCGCGTTCGCGTTGCCGTAGATCAGGTCCGCTTCGAGCCGCCGTTCAGCTGGTCGTTGCCGTCACCGCCATACAGCGTGTCCGCACCGCCGCTGCCGAACAGCGTGTCGTTGCCCAGGTTGCCGAACACAAGGTCCGTGCCGTCGCCGCCGCTCAGCACGTCGTTGCCTTGGCCGCCATACAGCGCGTCCGCGTCACCGCTGCCGATGATCGTGTCGTTGCCCAGGTTGCCGTAAAGCACGTCCGAGCCGGCTCCGCCGGTCAGCGCGTCGTTGTCTGGCCGCCGAACAGCGTGTCCGCGCCGTCGCCGCCGTCGATCGTGTCGTTGCCTAAGTTGCCGTAGACCACATCGGTGCCGCTGCCCGCGACGATGTTGTCGTTGCCCTGGCCGCCGAAGATCGAGTCGCTGTCGCCGCCGCCCGACAACAGATCGTTGCCGAGGTTGCCGTAGATCACGTCGTTGCCGTCGCTGCCGTCAACCGTGTCCCCGTCACAGCCGCCGAACACCGTGTCGGCGCCGCCGAGCCGCCAGAATGTTATCCGAACCCTGGTTGCCGTAAATCAGATCAGCACCGCCAAAGCGCGCTGATCGTATCCGAACCCAGTGAGACCCGTGATGTCGTCGGCGTTACCCGTGCCGGTGAGATTGTCGGAAGAAGTCGTTCCGGTGATTGATGCCATTGAAAATCCCCATTAGCGCGTCGAAGCCGACCCTGTTGATGGCAGACTGCCCGAGATTTAGTCTCAACCGTGAGGCTTCGTAGGTACGAAAAACTCTCGGTCCGCCGGTTATCCGGGACCCGGGTCCCATGATGAGCGAAGTCTACACGACCATCAACACACCATTACACTGCGCCTCGTGTCGGCGCAACACCTTAATCGGTAGGGAAATCGCGGGATCGAGCCGGTCATCGGCCCCGTGATGGTGCGGCGCGCGCGGCCTTGGCGGATCCGTGGCGCCGATCGAGTTTCCATGCATCCACGCGACGTTGCCTGTTTCCCGGAGGCACGGGACCAACGCCGGCGCCGCGCGCCCGTGTCGACGATCCCTGAGCCGCTGGCGATTATTCGATTAAATCTTCTAACTAATTGTTTTATAATGATTTATGACGACGTGAGCACGACCCATGACTTGGCCCGGCCGCGTCGCGGGACGGCCCGATCTAGGATGCGACCGCATGTCGCGTGGTCCGCCGCGCCGCCGGGATCCGGCGGGACCGTTGCATCGGAACCGATCCGGGGCCGGTCGGCCGAGCAATGATCGGCCGCTTCCAGCCGGTTTCTCGATTTTCGAGCGGCGGCGGCGGAATGTGACTGTTCTCACGTATCGTAACCCGCGAATCGGCCGGTTCCCGGCGCTGGCGGCAGGCTAGAGCGGGGGCTCCATTCCGGATTCCGGCCGGATTTCAGCCGTCCCGACTGGTTCGGTGAGCGCCCGGCCGATCCGGGAAAAGACGCTCCGCCACTCTATCTCGCCGCCCTCCGCCGGACGTTCCGGTTCCCCGGGCCAGTACAGCCGGCAACCGGGCAGCCATGCGGAATGGGACCGGTCCCGCTGAAACCGCCAATCCTCCTGATAGTGCCGTAGGGCCACATGGCAGGTCCGGCCGACGCCGTGGCACAGAGCGACATTTACATTGGCGATCGAGACCACATGGTCCAGAACCGATATTAGGGTCGCGAGGCCGTCGATGTCCCAGAACGGATCGATGTCTTCGAAACGAGCGAGCGTGACGCCGAATTTCCGGTTGACGGCGTCGATCTCGTCGGTAGTCGCGTCGTATTGCAGGCAGACGAGGGTGGCGTTCGGAATGTTCAGGACGGGCCCCCAGAAGGCGAGCGGCGCTTCGAAGGTCTGGGCGGGATCGCGTTTCCGGCTGCGCCAGGAAATCCCGATCGTTGGACCGCCGCCGTGAGCGGCGAGGCGCGCGCGCAGCCTCGCCGCGAGTGTCGGGTCCACTTTGAGATAGCCGCGCGGGGCCGGTCTGACCGGTCCAACTGACCCTGTGTCGTCGAGAAGCGGCAGGCTGCCGGCGGCGATCTGCCATCGCGCGCCGGTGGCCAGGGAATGTGGCGGATCCGTCCTGGCGACTACGGTTTCGGCGAGGCCGGACCGCGAGAAAAGGCGGGTCAGCCGGGGATCGCATTCCAGCACGGCCTGCTTGTCCGCGAACAATCCAGGCACATACCCGGCGAACCAGATCTCGTCGCCGAGGCCCTGCTCTCCCCAGATCAGGATAGGCCCTTCCTGCGCCGTCCCGTCCGCGCCGTGCCATCGGGGTTGACGGAAGTCGGCGTCCCGGCCACCGCGGCGGTGCGACATCGATTGCCCGGAACGCCAGCGCTCCTCATACAGGGACAGGCCGCGCCGGGACCGGCCGGTCGCGAGCAGAACATGACCGAGATTATAGCGGAAGATCGGGTCGCCCGGACTGGCGGCAAGCGCGCGCTCAAACAATCGCTCGGCCTTGCGGAAGTCTCCCGCGTAGCGCGACCGGGTCCCCACATTGAAGAGCGCGATCGGCAGGCCCGGTTCGAGAAGTGCGGCCCTGATGTAGCATCGCATCGCTTCTCCGGTCCGATCCTGTCGCTCCAACGCGACACCGGCGCCGTTCTGAACCACCGCGTCGAACGGCTGCGCCAGACGCAGCCGGGTTAAGATCCGGCGGATCGCGGTGACCGGTCCGCCGTCTTCCGGCAGGCTCGCGAGTTCCCGTGCCGGGACGGGCGAATTCGGTTCGTGGCACAGCAATTGGCGCAGGACGCGGAGTTTGCCTGCGTCGCCGCCGATACGCCCGGCCGCGCCGATGATCGGGCCCGGGTCGGCAGACAGCGGAACAGTCTCGCGAAAGGCGAGGTCGAGGGTCCGGCAAGCGTCCGGTGTGTTGCCGGTCTCGTGCCGCAGAACCGCGAGTTCCAGCAAGGGCGCGGTGCGTTCCCCGAGCCGCCGGCAGACGGCCCATCGTGCCACGCGGGCCGCGCCTTCGAGAGCGCCGGCGGCCTTGCGCGTCAGCAGCAGCCGATCGGCCGCGGCGTCAAGTGCCGGCTCAAGGCAGAGCGCCCTGCGCAGCGCGCGTTCCGGATCGCCGGCAATTCCCGTGGTCAGCCACAGCGTCGCGGCATTGACCAGGAGTCGCGGCTCGTCCGGCGCGATCGCACGCGCACGGCGCAGCGCCCGGTCGGCTGCGTCGGCTTGGTTGAGAACGCGGAACTGGCTTGCCAGGCGCGCGTAGCCGGCGAAGCGGTCCGGCGCGGCGAGGACGCCCTTGTGCAAGGCCAGCGCGTGCGGCTCGGCGCCACCGTCCGGGTGCGCCGGCAAGGGTGACCTGTTCGGCCGGCGCGGCAGACTCACACCCCCAGCCGGCTCGACACCGGCTGGTCGGCGAGACGGACCCAGCCGCCGTTCTCCATGCTCGCGTAGATCGCGTGCAGGAAGCGCAGGGTCTTCAAGCCCTCCTCGACATTCACCGCGACATCGACCCGGCCCTCGGCGAGGCAGCGCAGCACATCGCGGATATAAGGGCCGTGGCTCAGACCATAGCCCGTCGGCACTTCCTGAGAATGGCGTTCACCGACATCCTCGTCCTCGGGCTCGGGCTCGACCGGGGCCCAGGTCTCGATCAGGTTCATCGCGATCCCGCCGACCTTGGCGAGGGCCTTTTCGCCGACCAGGTGAAGCGAGGCTTCGAAATCCCGGGGCCGCGCAGAGGTGGTTGCCTCGATCGTGCCGAGCGCCCCGCTTTCGAAGCGCACGACCGCGACCGCCGTATCCTCGGCCTCGAGCTTGTTGAGGACTGCCTGACCGCTGGCGCAGACCGCCTCGATCGGGCCGCCGAGCCACCGCAGGGCGTCGAGGTGATGGATCGCCTGCTGCGAGAGCACGCCGCCGTCCATGGCCCAACGGCCATGCCATTCGTCGTCGTAGTAGGTCTGCTCGCGGCACCAATGCACCCGAACGCCGGCCGTCACCAGGCGCCCAAAGCGGCCATCGTCGACGGCTCCGCGCAGGAAGCGCAGGGCGGGGTTGAACCGGTTCTGCTTGATCTCGGCGCAGATCAGGCCGCGCTTGTCGGCTTCCTCGCCCAGCCGCTCGGCATCTGAAATGCGCAGCGCAACCGGTTTTTCGACAATGACGTTGATCCCCGCCTTAAGCAAAGCCAGGGCATGTTCGGCATGGTTGCCGGACTCGGTGAGGATGCAGACGATGTCCGGCTTTGCCTTGACCAGTTCCTTGATGCCGTGAACCGCTTGGGTTTCCAGCGCGCCGGCCAGGGTCTCGCGCTTCTCCTCGACCTTGTCGGCGACGGCGACCACGGTGGCGACATCGCTCAGCTCGTCGCGAAAGACCTCCAGATAACGCGCCGAAATCCGGCCGCACCCCAAAATTCCGATTCTCGCGCGATTGGATGACACTGTTTTCTCCCTTTTCGGCCCGGCGCGGGCCCGTCCTCAAAGGCTCCAGTAACGGAGCGCCCCCGGCAAGAGTGCCGGGTCGAAGGCCGATTTGACGTCGACCAGGACACCGCCGTCCCTCAGCAGGCCGACCAACTCGCTGGCCGGCATATCGATATAATGTCTGTGCGGAACCGTCACCACCAGGGCATCCAGATCCGACAGATCCTCCCACGGGCAAAGTTCGACGCCGGTTTCCGCCCGCAGCTCCTCGCGGTTGGCATGCGGATCATGCGCGAGCACCTTGGCGCCGAAACGGGCAAGTTCCCGGGCGATCACCGGCGACTGGCTGTTGCGGAAATCCGAGACATTCTCCTTGAAGGTCAACCCCAGGATACCGATCCGGGCGCCACTGATCGGCCGCCCGGACTGAACCAGAAGGTCCATGGTCCGCTGGGCCACATGATCCGCCAGGCCCGAATTCAGCCGTCTGGCGGCGCGAATCACCTCCGGATAGTATCCCAGTCCCTCGGCCCGGGAGATCAGGTAATAGGGATCGACGCCGATGCAATGGCCGCCGACTAGGCCGGGCGTGAAGCGCTGGAAGTTCCATTTCGTGGCGGCGGCGTCGATGACGTCTGAGGTTCTGATCCCCATCCGGTCAAAGATCATCGCCAATTCGTTCATCAGCGCAATATTGAGGTCGCGCTGTACATTCTCGACGACCTTCGCAGCTTCGGCGACCTGGATGGATTTTGCCCGGAACAGCCCGGCGCCGATCGCCGGCGCGTAAATCGCGGCTACCCGTTCGAGGGTCGCCTCGTCCTGGCCGGCGACGATCTTGACCACCGATTCGAGGGTGTTGCGGCGGTCCCCGGGATTGATCCGCTCCGGCGAGTAGCCGAGTTGGAAGTCTTCTCCCTGGCGCAGCCCCGATATCTCGGCGATGAGCGGGCCGCAGACTTCCTCGGTGACACCGGGATAAACGGTGGATTCCAGGATCACCAGGTCGCCCTTGGCGATGACGCCGCCGATATCCCGGCAGGCGCTGCGGACCGGAGTCAGATCCGGGCGGCGGTCCGAATCGATCGGCGTCGGCACGGTGATGATATAGGCGCTGGCTCGGGCAAGATCGGCCTTGTCCGAGGTGAAGATCAGGTTCTCAGGCGCGTTGAGGGGGTCGCCGTCGGTTTCGTTGCGGTCGAAGCCCGCGCGCAGGCCCTCGGTTCTAGCTGGGTCGACATCGTAGGCGATCACGACCGGGTGGTGCCGCCCGAGGGCAAGAGCGAGAGGCAGGCCGACATATCCGACCCCGATCACGGCGATGGCGGTTTCCGGCATGGCTCTTATGGGGCCCTTGATCGGCGGAGAGAAAGCATCGCCGCGCGTTTAGGCTTGAGGCCGGAAAATGTCAATCACGCGGGCACTTTGATTTTTGCCCTGCGGAGTGATACCAGCATCGCCGTGCCCTTGGTTTAACGCCTCGTGTCGGGGGTGAAGCAAAGGCCGCTGGGCCCTGGAGGAAACATGCGCATCGGGAACCTGGATAGTGACCGGCAGGTCATCGTCATCGCCGAGATCGGCAATAATCACGAGGGGTCCTTCGACGTCGCTTGCGAGATGGTCGACCGCGCCGCCGAAGCCGGTGTCGATGCCGTCAAGTTCCAGACCTACAAGACGGAGACCTTCGTCGCCCCGACCCAGGTCGAGCGCTACAAGCGGATGCAGGGGTTCGAGCTGACCGAGGATCAGTTCGCTCAGCTCGCGGAACGCGCCCATGGGGCGGGGATCAAATTCATCTCGACGCCGCTCGACATGCCGAGCGCGGTGTTCCTCAACGGCATTGTGGACGCGCTGAAGGTCGCTTCCGGCGACAACACTTTCTATCCGCTGATCGAGTTCGTCGCCGGTACCGACAAACCGGTGATCATCTCGACCGGCTTCGCCGGTGAGCCGGAAATCGCGCTGGCGGCGTCCATGGTCGAGAAGGCGCGGTCGGGCCGGAAGAGCGGACCGGAATTGGCATTGCTGCACTGCGTCTCCGCCTATCCCGTCGAGCCGCAAGACGCCAATCTGGGCGCAGTGCACAGACTTGTCCGACGTTTCGGTGAAATCGCCACCATCGGCTATTCCGACCACACGCTCGGGACCCAGGCGGCGACCCTGTCGATCGCGGCCGGCGCCCGGATCATCGAAAAGCATTTCACCCTGGACCGAAACTATTCCGATTTCCGGGACCACCAGCTCTCCGCCGATCCGGGCATGATGGCCGATCTGGTCAAGGCGATTCGCGAGGCCGAGGTGCTGATGGGCTCGGGCGATCTCGCGCCGCGGCAGGTCGAACGCGACAGCGAGGTGCCGGTGCGGCGCTCCATCGCGGCGGCTCGGGAAATGAAGGCAGGGGAGACCGTCGGACCGGGCGACATCATGTGGATCCGTCCCGGCGAGCAGATCGCTCCCGGCCGTGAAGCCGAGGTGCTTGGCCGCACGCTCGCAAAGCCGGTCGGCGCGGGTGTATTGTTCACCAAGGCTGATTTCGCCGCCTGAAGCCGGTTCAAACCGTGCCCGAAGGACCTCGCCGGGCAGAGTGATCAGAGACAAGTCGCATGTGTGGCATCGCCGGGGCTATCGGACCAAGAGAGATTGCGCGGGACCGGATCGAGCGCGCCTGGCACCTGATGCGCCGGCGCGGGCCGGACGGGACCGCGATGCATGTGGAGCGGGTGGCCGGCAGCACGGTGACCCTGCTGTTCGCGCGGCTGGCGATCATCGATACCGATCCCCGCGCGATGCAGCCGTTTCACCGGGGTGATCTTGTCATCGTCACCAACGGTGAGCTCTACAATTATATCGAACTGCGTGACGAGCTGAGGGCTCTCGGTCACACCTTCTCCACCGAGGCCGATACCGAGGTGATGCTGGCGGCCTGGCAGCAATGGGGCGAGGACGCGCTTGACCGGATGGAGGGCATGTGGGCCTTCGCGCTGATCGATCGGCGGCGGGACCGGGTGATCCTCTGCCGTGACCGGTTCGGCGAGAAGCCGCTCTATCTGTGGCGGCTTGGCGACACGCTCTATTTCGGCTCGGAGCCGAAATTCCTGGCGGCGCTGGCGGGCGCCAAGCCGGATGTGAATCTGGAGCAGATCCAGCGCTTCCTGGTGAACGGCTACAAGTCGCTCTACAAGCAGCCGCGCACATATTTCAAGGACGTCTCGGAGGTGCCGGCATCGCATTATATCGCTCTCCAGGGTCCCGGCCCCATCGAACCGAAACCCTATTGGACGCTCGCTTACAAACCGGTGGCGATGACCGAGGCGCAGGCGCTCGACGGTGCGCGGGAGCGGCTTGAGACCGCCATGAAGATCCGTCTGCGCTCGGACGTGCCGGTCGCCTTCTGTCTGTCCGGCGGGATCGATTCGACGACCCTGTCCGGCCTGGCGGTCAAGCGGTTCGGCCACGATCTGCATGCCTTTTCCATCATCGACGACGACGAGCGTTACGACGAGCTCGACAATATCGAGGCCCAGGTCGCGTTCCTCGGCTGCGCCAGCCATAAGGTGCATACCAGTACCGAGGGCTTTTTCGAGCGCATGCGTGACCTGGTCGGCTATCACGACATGCCGGTCGCGACCCTGACCTATTACCTTCACTCGTTCCTGTCCGAGGCGATTTCCAAGGCCGGGTACCGGGTGGCGATCTCAGGCTCGGCGGCGGACGAGCTCTTTACCGGCTACTACGACCATTACGCGTTCTGGCTCGCGGAGATGAGCGAACGGCCGGAGTTCCCAAAATTGGTCGAGGATTGGCGCGGCAGCTATGGCGCCTATGTGCAGAACCCGGTGTTGCAGGATCCGCTGGTCTTCGCCAAGAACCCGAACGAACGCGGACACGTCTATCTCAATGCCGAGCTGTTTCAGCAGTGGCTGACGGAGCCTTTTACCGAACCGTTCGAGGAGGCGCGCTACGGCGACAACCTGCTGCGCAACCGCATGTGCAACGAGCTGTTCCGCGAGACCGTGCCGGTGATCCTGCACGAGGACGACCGCAATTCGATGCGTTACTCGGTGGAGAACCGCTCGCCCTATCTGGACCGTTCGCTGGCCGAGTTCATGTTTTCGGTTCCGGCCGAGCATCTGATCAAGGACGGGTGCGCGAAATATCTGCTGCGCGCGTCCGGCGAGGGCGTGGTCGCCGAGTCCGTGCGCCTGGACAAGCGCAAGCGCGGCTTCAATGCGCCGATCGACAGTCTCGTGGACCGCTCCGACCCGGACACGCGCGACCAGTTGCTTTCGGACGGACCGATTTTCGATATCGTCAAGCGCGAGGCGATCGAACGCTTCATTGATGGTAGCATGGCGGATAACAGCTTCTCGAAGAACCTGTTCAGCTTCATCTCCTCGAAGCTGTTCCTCGAACACCATCGGGACTGGCTGCCTTGAGATATTGCACCCGCTGCATCCTGCCCGACACGCGCCCCGGAATTTTCCTGGATGACGAGGGGGTCTGTTCGGGCTGCCGGGGCCATGACGACAAGGAACGGAACATCGACTGGGCATCGCGGGCGAAGGCCTTCGATACCGTTGTTGCCGAGGCGAAGGTCCGGGCGTCGGGCTACGACTGCATCGTGCCGGTCAGCGGCGGCAAGGACAGCTGGTACCAGGTGATCACCTGCCAGGAGCATGGCCTGAAAGTGCTGGGCGTCACCTGGCGCACGCCGGGCCGCACCGAGATCGGCCAGCGCAATGTCGAGCGGATGATCGAACGGCTCGGCATCGATCATATTGATTTCACCATCAGCCCAGACGTGGAGCGGCGGTTCATGGTCGCCGCCTATGAGCGCAAGGGGGCGACCGCGATCCCGATGCACATGGCGCTGTTCGCGATTCCGACCCGGCTGGCGGTCCAGATGCGCGTTCCGCTGGTGGTCTGGGGCGAGAACCCGCAGCTTGAATTCGGTGGAGACGAGGCGGACCGGCTGGCCACCGAGCTTGACCTCGACTGGATCGCCAGGCACGGGGTGACCAACCAGACCAGCCGCGAGGACTGGATCGGCGCCGAAGGGCTGACGGATGCGGATCTCGCCGCCTACCGGCTGCCGCCGGCGGAGGATTTCGCGGCCTTCGCGCCGAAATCGATCTTTCTCGGCTCTTTCTTCAAGTGGAACTCCTTCGACAACGCCCGGATCTCCGGCGAGCATGGGTTTGAGAGCGGCGAGGGGCATCTGAAGACTGGGGTCTGGAGCTTTGCCGACATCGATTGCCACTTCATCGCCTTGCATCATTTCCTGAAATGGTACAAATTCGGCATCCTTCGCAGCTTCGACAATCTCTCGGTTCAGATCCGCTATGGCCTCACTCGCCGGGACGAAGCGATCGAAACCTTGAGGGCAAGCGGTTTTCAGGCGCCGCGCGAGGATATCGCCCGGTTCTGTGCGTTCGTCGGCAAGCCCGAGGCCTGGTTCTGGAAGATCGCCGAAAGTTTCCGCGACGAGACAATCTGGAAGCGCGACGGCGGGGTCTGGAAAATTCCGGAATTCCTGATCGACGACTGGGACTGGACGGCGGGATGACCGAGAGCGCCGCGCCCTGCCGGTTCTGCGGCGGCGAGCACGCCCGCATCGCGAGCTATGACGCGCCGCCCGAGGGCGAGACCGATTTCGGCATCAATCCCTATCGCCGGACCCTCTGGCAGTGCCGGCGCTGCGGCCATGTGATCAACCTGCACGGCTTCGATCTCGAGGCGAGCCTCTACCAGGGCGCCTATGCCGAGGCGACCTATGGCGAGAAGATGCGCGCCACCTTCGAGAAGATCATGGGCCTGCCTCCGGAGCGGTCCGACAACCGCCAGCGCGTGGCGCGGATGAACCTGCTTGCCGGTGCGCTCGGATGGGAGCCGCCGCGCTCTTGCCTCGATGTCGGCAGCGGGCTCGGCGTGTTTCCGGCGGCGATGCGCGAGGCCGGCTGGGAGTGCGTCGCCCTCGACCCGGACCCCGCCGCGACGGCAATGATCGGAGACCTCGCCGAGGTCGAGACCTTGACCGGTGATTTCATGAACATCACCGCGCCGCGCCGCTTTGATCTGGTGAGTTTCAACAAGGTTCTGGAGCATGTGCGCGAGCCGGCGGCGATGCTGGCGCGGGCGCGCGACTTCCTGACGGATCGCGGCGCCGTCTATGTCGAACTCCCGGACGGCGAGGCGGCGCTGGCCGATGCCGGGCCCGAGCGCGAGGAGTTCTTCGTCGAGCATTTCGACGCCTATTCCGCCGCCTCCATCGCGCTGCTGATTCGCGCCGCCGGATTCGATACCCTGTCGGTGGAGCGCATCCGCGAGCCGAGCGGGAAATACACCTTGCGCGCCTTCGCCGTGCCCGCCGTCGCCAAGGGAACACCGTGACCATGGTCACCATGACGCCGCAGCCCTTCGACAGCGAGATTCTCGGCGGCCCGGTCTATCGCGCCGAGCTTGAAGAGGTGACGGAGATTCCCCTTTTGGAGGAATTCATTCCCGACGACGCGATCCTAGTCTCGGTCCGGGTGCGTCCGGACTGGGTCAATGTAATGGAAATCACGACTTTCCGCGAAATCGAGCGGCTGGTGAGTTTCGAGCGCCCGCTGACCGCCGGTGAAGGGGGGGCGCTGCCGGAAGGAATCCGGCTGGGCACCGAAGCCGATGCGGAAACCTGCGCCGAGATTGCCGGACGTTGTTTCAAGTTCGACCGCTATCACACGGACCCGTTTCTCGACAACGCCGCCGCCGATGAGAGCAAGCGGGCCTGGGTCCGCAACAATCTGACCGGGCGCGGAGATGCCGGTTTCATTGCCGAATTCCGGGGCGAGGTCATGGGGTTCAACCTCTGCCTGAAAGGGCCGGACTGGGCGGTGATCGACCTCATCGCCGTGGCGCCGGAAGCCCAGGGTCTCGGCATCGGTAAATCCCTTGTCGAGGCGGCGATCCGCCACTATGCGGGACGGGTCCCGGTGTTGCGGGTCGGCACCCAGACCACGAACGAGGCGTCCATGGCGATCTACGCCGCCAACGGCTTCACCAAGTCGAGCGAGATGGTGACCTTCCATTGGACCCCGCCCGGCCCGCCGGCCGCCGCCAACGAGGACCGGCCATGAGCGCCCGTCTGCGCGCCGGTGTCGTCGGCCTCGGTGTCGGAGAGCAGCATCTGCTCGGCTACAACGCCATCGACGGGGTTGAGGTCACCGATATCTGCGACGTCGATCCGGCCAAGCTGCGCGAGGTAGCGGACCGCAATGACGTCGCGGGGCGGCACACCGACTATCGCGCGGTGACCGAGAACCCGGATATCGACGTGGTCAGCATCGCCAGCCATGACGATCATCATGTGGAACAGGCGATCAGCGCCTTCCGCCACGGCAAGCACGTGATGCTGGAAAAACCCGTCGCCCTGAACCGTGCCGACGCGGAACGGCTGCTCCGTGCCCAGCAGGACAGCGGCAAGCTGATGACCTCGAACCTGATCCTGCGCCGCTCGCCCCGCTTCAAGGAGTTGAAGGCCTGGATCGACGCCGGCGAGTTTGGCGAAATCGTCGCCATCGAGGGGGACTATATCCACCAGATCCTCTGGAAGCTGACCCGGGGCTGGCGCGGCAAGATGGATTTCTATTGCGTCACCTATGGCGGCGGCATCCACCTGATCGACCTGATGCGCTGGCTGATCGGCCAGGAGGTGACCGAGGTCACGGGCATGGGGAACAAGATCCTGACCCGAGGCTCGGCCTACAAGTACGACGACGTGATCATGAACCTCCTGCGCTTCGAGGGCGGTGCGCTGGGCCGGACCATGTCCAATCTCGGGCCCCAGCGTACCCAGATGCACGCACTGGCGGTATACGGCACCAAGAAGACCTTCGTGAACGACAAGCCCCACGCCAAGCTGTTCGACGGCGACCAGGACGAGAACGAACAGGTGGTGACGACGCCCTATCCGGCGATCGAGAAGTTCGACCTCTTGCCCGACTTCATCGCCGCGATCCGCGAAGGCCGGGAGCCGAATGTGTCGGTCCGCGATATTTTCCGGGTGATGGATGTCTGTTTCGCCTGCTACGACTCCCTCGAGGCGCGGCGGACGGTGCCGGTGAGTTATCTGATCTAATCGATGTCGAGGACCCCATGAGTGACGAGATGATCCCCTTCGGCATGCCGCTGCTGGACCGGAACGAGATCGACGCGGTGCTGAAGGTGCTGTCGGGGCCGATCCTGGCGCATGGGCCGGTCTGCGTTGAATTCGAGAAGGCCTTCGCCGAACGCGCTGGAGCCGAGCATGCGATCACCGTCTCCTCTGGAACCGCCGGGCTGCATCTCTGCCTCTTCGCCAACGATCTCGGGCCGGGGGACGAGGTGATCGTGCCGGCGATCACCCACGTCGCCACCGCCCACGCGGCGGAATATTGCGGGGCGAAGCCGGTCTTCGTCGATGTCGATCCCGCCAGCGGCAATATCGTGCCGGACGGGGTGGCGGCGGCGCTGAACAGCCGCACCCGGGCGGTGATGGTGGTGCATTTCCTCGGACTGCCCTGCGACATGGATCCGATCAACGCGGCGGCGGACAAGGCCGGCGCCTTCGTGATCGAGGACGCGGCGCTGGCGGTGGACGGCACCTATGACGGCAAGAAAGCAGGCACTCTGGCCAAGGCCGGGTGCTTCTCCTTCTATCCGATCAAGCACATGACCTCGATCGAGGGCGGGATGGTGACCACCAACGACGCGGAACTCGCCAATCAGATCCGCAAGCGCAAGGCCTTCGGCTATGACCGCAGCCATGAGGCGCGGGTCAAGCCCGGGATCTACGACGTCACCATGCTGGGCTTCAACTACCGAATGAACGAGGTGGAGGCCGCCGTCGGCCTCGCCCAGCTGCTCAAGCTGGATGAGCGCTTGGTGATCCGAGAGCGCAACTACCACGCGCTTAAGAATGCACTTGCCGAGCTCGACGAGGTCACGGTGTTCGAGCCGACCCAGGGCAAGGCGCAATCCTGCTTCTACTGCCTGAACGCGGTCCTGCCCCGCGACGGCAGCCTCGACCGGGACGCGGTGGCGGCGGAGCTCAAGGCGGCGAATATCGGCACCTCGGTCCATTATCCGGGCGCGGTGCCGCTGATGAGCTATTACCGGGAAAAATACGGCTACAAGGCGGGACAGTTCCCGGTCGCCGAGTGGCTCGCGGCCCAGACCATTTCCCTGCCCGTCGCCCCGCATGTGCCGGACGATTTCGCCGAGCGCATCGGCACGGCCATGAAGGCCGCGATCCACAAGGTCCGCACGGCCGGCTGAGGCGATGGCCCCACCGTTCTCGACCGTCGCCGTGGCGTAAGGCCCGACGGTATTCACACATTTTGGCGTGAAGGAATGCGTCAGGGGCTAGCCGACGAAATTCCAACCGATCCTTGACCTTTCAACACAGATTTCCCGTATCCCCGGCGGAGGCCGGGGCCGACGCCTGTGGCTGTCGATGGTGACGGATGGCTGATCACGGCTGAAGATTTGCGAACCTCAAAGATCTTCGCGAAGTGCTCCGCCATTCCGCGGTCGCCGGCGTTTCAGGCGTCGGCCCCGACTTTCGTCGGGGATACGGATGAGAGCATTTGCGCGGAGTTCCCGGGAACAACGGGATAAATCTCGCTGTTGCGCCGTCTTTAGCCGAACGGATCGTACAAAGCCGACCCCTTGCGCATCAGCGCGCCGCCGAGCACCGTGCGGTGGATCTCGGAGGTGCCGTCGAAGATCCGGTAGATCCGCGCGTCGCGGTAATAGCGCTCGATCGGATGCTCCTTGGAAAACCCGGCGCCGCCGAAGAGCTGCACCGCCCGGTCGACCACCCGGCCGAGGGTCTCGGCGGCGTGGACCTTGACCATGGAAATCAGCTCGCGCCCGTCGCCGGTCCGGTCGATCTCGGCGGCGGCCTGCCAGAGCAGCAGCCGGGCGGCGTTGATCTCGATCGCGCTGTCGGCCAGCATTTGTTGGATAAGCTGAAAATTCCCGATCGCCTGGCCGAACTGCTCGCGGGTTCGGGCATGCTCGACCATCAGATCCAGCACCTTGGACGCCTTGCCCACCGCCCGCGCACCGACCTGGCCGAGCCGCACCCGGCCGAGGGTCTCCAGCACCTGACGCATGCCGCGCCCTTCCTCGCCCAGCAGGTTCTCGGGGCCAAGGCGGATATCGTCGAAGAACATCTCGATATGGCTGGTGCCGCGCAGGCCCATCATCGGCTGGTCGCGGCCGACGGTGAAGCCGGGACTGTCCTTGTCGACCAGGAACAGCGAGATGCCGCGCGACCCCGCGTCCGGATCGGTGACGGCGGAGACCACGAAGAAATCCGAGAACAGGCCGTCACTGATATAGTGCTTTTGCCCATTGAGCCGCCAGCCGGCGCCGTCGCGCACCGCCCGTGTCTTGATGCCGGCGGCATCCGAGCCGGCGCCGGGCTCGGTGATCGCGATCGAACAGGTCCGCTCGCCCCGGACCGTGGGCAGGAGCCAGCGCTCCGCCTGGGACGGGGTACAGCGCAGCAGCACCTCGTAGACATTACCGAAGGCGCGGCGGATCAGAATATCGGTGGTCCGCCCGAATTGCTCCTCCAGCAGCATCGTATCGAAGGCGTTGAGACCGCCGCCGCCGAATTCCTCGGGAATGTTGGTGGCATAGAGGCCGAGGCCCTTGGACTTCTCGAAAATCGCCCGCGCGGTCTCCGGCGCCAGCACGCCGTCGCGGTCCACCTGTTCCTCCAGCGGCGCCAGATGCTCGTCGATGAAGCGCCGGACGGTGGCAACGAGGAGGCGTTGTTCCTCGGTAAGGGTAAAGTTCACGGTTGGCATTGCCATGTTGTGACCGGATTATCGCTGGTCAATTTCTTGAGGCACGTAGCAACCTGCGCGGCCGTCTGGAATATCGCCAAGCTCGCTGCTCCCCCATCGTCGTCCCCGCGCAGGCGGGGACCTGAAATCGCCATCAAAATCCGGGGCCTTGCATCAAAAAGCCGGGGAGGCCCTCGCCTGCGCGAGGGCGACGGGTTTTTTGGACTTACCGCGACCTTAGATATGCCGCACCAGATCCAGGCTCTGCTCCGCCTTGCCGGTCTCGACCTTGCGGACCGCCTCGACCAGGGCCGCGTTGGCCGGCGCGTCGATACCGATCTCCTTGCCCTTGGCGGCAACGAACCCGTTGATCGCCAGGATTTCGGTGCGCCGCTTCTTGGCGATGTCCTGGGCCATCGAGGGGCGGGAATCGTCGGAGCGGCCGACGGAACTTGCCTGCATGTCGGCTTCCATCTTGGCGATCATGGCCTTGTCGCCCTCGAGCCCGGCGACCCAGTCCTCGGGCGCGAACTTGTTGATGGTCTCAAGCTCGTAACCCAGCGCCTGGCCGATCTTGACCGACTCGCCGGCGAGCCGGATCGAAAGCATCCTGGTGATCGGCTCGTTGTCGCAGGCATTGGCGCCGAAACCGGTTGCGGCGCACACGCCGTTGCGCATGGCGTTGGCGGTCAGCTTTGACCAGCGTTCGCCCCAGAGATTGCTGGTCGCCTTGGCGCTGTCGACGCTGGAGAGCAGGCGGACCACTTCCAGAATGCGCGGCGAGATCCGGCCATGCACCTCGCCGGCCCGGAACACCGTGTGCTTGTTGCCGCCCAGCGGCACGCCCCGGCGCACTTCCGCGGGTCCGGTCAACTCGACCGCGATCTTGGCGGCGATGCAACCGGTCGTGCGGCCCCAGCCGACGACGCTGGCGATGGTCTCCTCGTTGATGCAGTTCTGCAGCGAGACGCAGAATCCGGTCGGCGAGAGGTAATCCTTGATCAGGGTCGTCGCCCAGGCGGTGTCGTAGGACTTCATGCAGATGAAGGCGATGTCGATCGGCTTCTCGCGGGACAGCGACTGCACTTCTGTCAGACTGATCGCGCGGGCCTTGGCGGTGAAGCATTCGGGCTCGGTCAGGCCATAGAGGCTGATGCCCTTCTCGTTGATCGCCCGGACATGCTCCGGCCACGGATCGATGAAGATGACGTCCTCGCCGTCGCGCGCCATATAGCCGCCGACATAGGACCCGACGGCGCCAGCGCCGACGATAGCGATGCGTTTTCCCATGGTGTTTCCCCGCCTGAATGAAACTTTTGTTTTTTAGGTGAACCGGGCTGTTCAGCTCGGATGGTCGCCGCCGCCGATGGTGATCCGGTGCATCACCCGGCGCTCGCCCTGATAGTCGTTCAGCGCCCGGTGCTGGGTGCAGCGGTTGTCCCACAGCGCCACGGTGCCCTTGCGGTAGCGCACCCGGCAGGTGAAGTCCGGCTGCGTCGCATGCTCGCGCAGATAATCGAGCATCGGCTTGCTCTCTTCCTCGGTCATGTCCTCGAACCGGGTGAGGTGCCCGCCGCTGACATAGAGCGCCTTTTTCTGGGTTTCCGGGTGGGTGCGCACGATCGGATGAACAGAGGCCTCGTTGGCGCGGTCGAGATTGTCCACGTCGAAGCGGGTCATGTTCATCACCGCCGCCCTTCCGCCCGACCCCTTCAGCGCCGCCGAATACTCGGCCTGCATGCCGCCGAGCAGATCCTTCATCCCGTCGGACAGGGAGTCGTAGGCGTTGTAGAGGTTGGTCAGCATCGTATCGCCGCCCTTGGACGGCATCTCCAGCGCATAGAGCATGGTGCCGATCGGCGGCCGCTCCGAGAACGACATGTCGGAATGCCATTTGCCGCCGAAGTTCCGCTGCTCGTCCGGCTCCTTGCGGATCTCGAAGATCTCGGGATGCTCGTCCAGGCCCTTGACGAAGGGATAGAATTCCAGCGGTCCGAACCGCTGGGCGAAGGCCTTGTACTGGGCCGGCGTCAGCTTCTGATTGTGGAAGATAATCACCTGGTATTCCAGGAAGGCCCGGTGGATTTCGTCGAAGGTCTGGTTGTCCAGGGGCTGGGAGAGGTCCACGCCCTCGATCTCCACGCCCATGGACCCGGCGATCGGGTTCAGGGAAATTTTTTCGTAGCTCATGACTGGATCATCCCGTTCGGCATCGTCCGGCCGATAGACTCGGCCATCAGGGGCGATTTTGCAATCACGGCACGGGCCACAGGTGTGATGATGGGGCCAGCGACATTATCATGTTGAGTGGGTTGCGGTTTGCCGTGCCGGGTTTATCGTGAGCCGCGCCACCTGAAGGAGCCCCGCCATGCCCAGCATACCCATCGTCGGATACGCCGACCGCTTTTCGCTCGCGCCCGGCGAGACCATCGCCTTCAAGGTCTCGAGCGCCTCCGCGAAACCTTATTCCGCGCGGCTGGTAAAGGTGATCTCCGGCGATCCGAGCCCGATGGGCCCCGGTCTGATCGAGGAGACGCTCAGCGCCGATTTCGCGGGCGATTACGCCTCGCGGGTACAGCCGGTCACGCTTGGCTCGCATATGACGGTTGCCGCGAGTTCCGCCTTGTCGGGGCTGAAAAGCTTCACCTTCGGCGCCACGATCTATCCGACCACGCCGAAGCTCGGACGGCAGGGAGTCATTGGCCGCTACGATCCGAAATCCAATGCGGGTTTCGCGCTGGTGATCGGGCCGAACGGTGCCGGGGTCGTTTGCGGCGACGGTACGGCGGGCGAGACGTTGCTCGAGACCGGCAAGCCGCTTGCCGCCGAGCGCTGGTACCGCGTCTGGGCCAGCTACGATGCGGCAAGTGGCATGCTCCGCGTTGGCCAGCGCCCGGTGAAGGCGCGGATCGACGTGGACGATACCGGTACATCCGAGATCAAGGCCGCCGCCGCGCCGAAGATTGCCGGCGATCATCCGCTGGTGGTGGCGGGCTTGGGAAACTCGCCGGTCGCAGGCTGTTTCAACGGCAAGATCGAGTGTCCCTTTGTCCTCGACGCTGTCCCGGCGGACGAACGCATTGCCACCATCGCGGCGGGCGGCTCGGATCCGAGCCTCGTCGCGGCTTGGGACCTCTCCCGGAATGCCGACAGCCCGAGCGTGCCGGATGCCGGTCCGCACGGTCTGCACGGGACCCTGGTCAATCTGCCGACTCGAGCCGTCAAATCCTCGGCCTGGGACGGCTCCTGCTTTGATTGGACCAAGAAGCCCGAGCATTATGCCGCCGTGCATTTCCATGACGACGATCTCTACGACTGCGCCTGGGAGACCGATTTCAGCTTCACGGTTCCGGGCGGCTTCAAGAGCGGCGTCTATGCGGCGCGGCTTGCCACCGCCGAGGGCGATGAGGAGATGGTGCCGTTCTTCGTCACCGCGCCGAGGGGCAAGCCGCGCAACCGGATCTGCGTGCTGATCCCGAGTTTCACCTACACCGTCTATGCCAATATCGCGCGCGGCAACACGACGGACTCGATGCGGGCGCGGATGAAGGAATGGGGCGCCAGCCCCTATTCCACCGACGACCATACCCAGTTCGCGCTCTCCACCTACAACTACCATACCGACGGCAGCGGCATCGGCTATTCCTCGCGGCTGCGGCCGATCATCACCATGCGCTCCAACGTGATCTCGTATCCGGAGGTTCGGGGCTCGGGCTGCCGGCATTTTCCCGCCGACAGCCATCTCTGGTACTGGCTCGAGACCAAGGGTCACGATTTCGACGTGATCACCGATGACGAGTTGCACAATTGGGGCGTCGAGGCGGTCAAGGGTTACGACCTGCTGATCACCTGCTCGCATCCCGAATACCACACGCCGGGCTCCCTCGACGCCTTGCAGAACTATGTGGATGGCGGCGGGCGGTTCCTCTATCTCGGCGGCAACGGTTTCTACTGGAAGGTCGCGGTCAGCGACGCCTGGCCGAACGCGGTGGAGATCCGGCGGGGCGAGGGCGGCATCCGGGCCTGGGCGGCGGAGCCCGGAGAATATTATAACGCCTTCGACGGCACCTATGGCGGGCTCTGGCGGCGCAACGGCCGGGCGCCCCAGGTGCTGGCCGGGGTCGGGTTTTCATCCCAGGGAGATCACGACGGCGGACCTTATACCCGCACCGAAGCCTCGTACGATCCGTCCGTCGCCTGGATTTTCGAGGGGATCGAGGGGGATCTGATCGGCGATTTCGGGCTTGCCGGCGGCGGCGCGGCGGGCTTCGAGCTTGACCGCGCCGATACCCGCCTCGGCACGCCTCTCAACGCCGTGGTGCTGGCCAGTTCAGGCAATCACGGCGACAGTTTCGTGCTGGTGCCGGAAGACATCCTGACCCATCACGACACCTGGCCGCACGAGCCGGTGGAGGATCTGATCCGCGCCGATATCGTCTATTTCGAAACCCCCAATGGCGGGGCGGTCTTCTCCGTCGGCTCCATCACCTTCTGCGGCGCCCTGCCGGTCAATGGCGGCGACAACAACGTCTCGCGCATGGTCGACAACGTGGTGCGGCGGTTCCTGGGGAATTAGCGAGAACTCGCGCGGTCAAACGCACCCCACCCGAATCCCCGACGCAGGTCGGGGCCGACGCCAGAGACGCCGGCACGTGACGAGTGGCGGAGCAATGGGAGAAACGGGAACAGGTGATCTTCTACCCGTCACATTCCCCGTTCTCAGGCCTGGGCCCCGACCTTCGTCGGGGATACGATCTGTAAAATCGGGGACAACGCAGCCACAAAGCCTACCGCAGCAACGCCTCCGCCTCGGCCCAGAGGTCGCGGATAAGGTCGGCCGCCGGGCGGGCCTCGGCGAGGGCGGCGGACTGGCCGGCCCAGGCCTGGATACGGTCGATGTCGTTGTTCTTCGTGCCCTCGGCCCTCATCGCGGCGGTAAGGCCCCGCTGGACCGGATAGGGCGCCGGGTCAGGCGTGTCGGTCCGACCGGCGGCGCGGGCATAGGCGGTGGCGACACTGCGCCCCGCGCGGCCCGAGAAGGCGCGTGTGACCATGGTGTCCTCCGGCGCGGTGCGGCCGATCGCGTCGGCCCAGGCCGGCGCCAGCGCCGCCTCGGGCGTGCGCAGCAGGCCGGTGCCGATCTGCGCCGCCGACGCGCCCAGCATCAGCGCCGCCGCCACGCCCCGCGCGTCGGCGATGCCGCCGGTGGCGACCACCGGCAGATCCACCGCATCACAGACCGCCGGCAGCAGCGAGAACAGCCCGACCATGGCCCGTTCCGCCTCGCCTGCCTCGAAAGCGCCCCGGTGGCCGCCGGCTTCCATGCCCTGGGCGACGATCACATCGGCGCCGGCGGCGGCCGCGGCGCGGGCCTCGGCAACGGTCGTGACGGTGGCGAACCATTTGATGCCGGCCCGTTCCATCCGCGCCACATAGGCCTCTGGATAGAGCCCCATGATCGAGGAGATCACCGCCGGTCCGGCGGCCAGCATGGCCTCGCACTGGGCGTCGAAATCCAGCGGTCCGGCATCCCCCGCCTCGGCGGCGACCGGCGGGCCCCAGTCGCCCAGAAAGGCCCGGACCTCGGCCTCGCGGGCCGCGTCGCGCACCGGCGTGGGGTCGGGGATCCAGAGGTTGAGCTGGAAGCCGCCATTGCTGGAGGCCCGGAACGCGCCCACCCAGTCGCCGATGGCGGCGGGATCCATCAGCAGGGTGCCGCAGGCCCCCATGCCGCCGGCATTGGCGACGGCGGCGGCAAGCGGCGCCGGGCAGGCACCGGCCATCGGCGCCATCAGAATGGGAACCCGAAGGCCATGGGCCTCGCAGAAGATTTTCGCACGGGAAAGCGGAGAAGTTTTTTCAGGCATGACTGCTCCCTTGGATCGATACCGCCGCCGCCTTGACCATCGCTCGCGACCAGCCAAGATGCTATGGGAAGCCGCGCGAAGGGTCGATCCCGGGTTAAGAAATGGAGAAATCCCATCATGGAACGGGCGAAGCAGATCGAGATCCTGAAGGAACTGATGTCCCAGGTCGCCGAGAAGCGCAACGTGGATGCCGGCCGCATGGTCGAAAACCCGGTCGCGAGCTATACCTGCCCGGATATGGCGGCGCGGGAATGGGAGACTTTCTTCCGCGACCATGCCCAGATCATCGGCCTGACCGGCGATCTGCCGAAGCCCGGCAGCTTCATGACCGTGGAGGATTTCGGCACCCCGGTGCTGGCCTGCCGCGACGCCGAGGGCCGGTTCCGCGCCTTTCTGAACGCTTGCCGGCATCGGGGCGTCAAGCTGGTGACCGAGCCGCGCGGCGAGAGGACCCGGTTCTCCTGCCCGTTTCATGCCTGGACCTATGACAATTCCGGCGCTCTGCTGGCGATCCCGCAGCCCGGCCATTTCGGCGCGGTGGACAAGCGGTCCCTCGGCCTCGTCGAGCTTCCGGCGGTGGAAAAGCATGGCCTGCTGTTCGTGCATCCGAGGCAGGACGGCGTGATCGACGCCGATGCGATGCTCGGCGGTCTAGCGCCGGAGATCGCCAACTGGAAGTTCGAGCGGCTGATCCGCACCGGCGAGACCGAGATCACCAAGCGTCTCAACTGGAAGCTCGCCAACGACACGTTCGGCGAGACCTACCACTTCCAGAAGCTGCACAGGAACACCCTCGGTCAGCTGTTCCACGGCGATAACCTCGCCTATGAGACCTTCGGGAGGAACCACCGGTTCGTCTTTGCCAGCCGCTTCATCGACATGCTGCGCGAGGTGCCGGAAGAGGAATGGGCGCTGCCGATGGGCGCGACCCTACTCTACTACATCTTCCCGAACATCCAGATCATCGTCGGGCGCGGTACCACCAATCTGGTGAAGATCTATCCGCACCGGGACGACCCGGCACGCTCGACCAGCCGCATCTGCCACTATTTCACCGAGAACGCGGTCGCCGCCGAACAGGAAGCGGTGGCCTCGGGCAACGCGCTCACCCTGGACGAGGTCTATGACCTCGAGGCGCGCAAGGAAAAGACTCTGACCTACGCGGTGATCAACGAAGTCTTCGACAGCACCATCGAGCAGGAAGATTATGCCATGGGAGAGCGCATCCAGGTGGCGGCGGAAAGCGGCGAACTCGACACCGTGGTCTTCGGCCGCAACGAGCCGGCCCTGCACCACTATCACAACAGCTTCCGCGCGGCCTTGGGACTGAAACCCCTGGCAGAGCATCCGGCATCGCCGAGTTGACCGAAGTCAAGAATCGGCGGGATCGGCGGGGATAGTCTGATCCGGGATTCCTGACAGCGGTTACGCAAAGCCTCGAACGATGGTCGAACTTCAGTTGGCGCTACTGGTCGTCCTGCTGCCGACGCTGGCGCTCCTGGTCGCGCGCTCGATGCTCGCCAGCGGGTCGGTGGGGACCTTTCTGGTCCTTTTCATGGTGATCCTCGCGTGCCTGGTGTTCCTGGCCTACCAGTGGGTCGTGTTTCTGGCGTCGCTGTAAACGGCGTTTTCGGTTCCGCTGGACGACCGGGGGCATGGACGGCGATCGGGGTACGAGGTAGTCACGGGCCGTAACCTGTGGGGTGGAAGGACCATGCCGTTGATGACAATTGAACAGGAGCGCGAACTGGCAAGGCTGCTCGCCGCCTTGCGCCGGGAGCGGCGCGGGCAAAGCGGCCTTGATCCAGCGCTGGTGCCGCCGGACCCGGCGACCGCCTATCGGATCGCCGGCATGGTCGCCGAGGAACTGGGCTGGGCCGTCGCGGGGTGGAAGATCGCCGCCTTCAAGGAAGAGCTGCAACGGGAGCTACGCACCAACGCGCCGATCTATGGCCGGGTCTTCGCGCCCTCCGTCATGCCGGCGCCGGTTACCGTGATGCATGCCGAGCAGTGCAATCCGATCCCGGAGGTCGAGTTCATGGTCCGGCTGGGCGCCGACCTGCCGCCGCGCAAGGAGCCCTATACAACCGAGGAGGTGACGGAGGCCGTTGCTTCCCTGCATCCAGGCATCGAACTCGCGGGGTGCCGTTTCATCCACGATGACGCCTTTCCGCCCCTGCCCGCGATCCTCGCCGACGGCGCCGGCGCGGGCTCGCTCTGCCATGGCCCGGCGATCGAGGGTTGGCGGGACAAGGACATCGCCAATCTGGAGGTCGTGCTCTACAGCAACGGCACGCGCCGCCGCTCCGGCACCGCCGCGGCGGTGATCGATCATCCCATCGTCCCGGTGGTCTGGCTGGCCAACGAGCTGTCGCGGACCGGAATCGGCCTCAAGGCGGGACAGATGATCAGCACCGGCACCCTGACGGGCATGCTGCGGGCCAGGCAAGGCGACACCTTCGTCGCCGATTTCGGCCCGTTCGGCGAGGTGACGGCGACCTACGCGTAAGGGGTGGTGTCTCGCCACATCTCCGACGAATCCCTGGCCGTCGCCCTAGGGTGTTCACACACCGTAGAATCCGTCCTTGGGCCCGTTTTCATAGATATCGCCGTGGCGAAGGTAAGCAAAAATAGACAATGGCTCCTACGGTTTTTTTTAGTTGTTTCTCAACTCCATTCCATCGTCGCCCAGCGAAAGCTGGGGCTCATCCACCGATTGCCACAAGCCCCAGCTTTCGCTGGGGCGACGGGAAAACTTGTCTCGCAAGGTGAAAGATCGGGTCGAATTTCTTCAGGGCGACGTTTGAGGGTGGGCCCCTCTCCCTCACGCGTACCGGTTCTCCATCTTGATGCGGCCGTGATCCTTCTGGTGGAAATAGTTGGCGCTGAAGAACTCGTGGATCAGGTCGGCATAGAGGCGCGGCTCGTACCGGGCGGGCTCATCCGGGCCCTGGCAGGAGGGGGCGACCTCGATGGTGACGTACGGGTTCGGGCTGTGGAAATAGGCGAGGGAATAGCGGTCGGTCTCGCCGTCGACGATGACGCCGTGCGGGGTTGAGAGGAAACGGTCGTTGGACATCCGCCGCAGGATATTGCCGATATTGACCAGGAAGGTGCCCTCGATCAGAGGCGGCGAAAGCCATTCTCCCGACGGTAGGCGTATCGCCAGGCCCGGCACCTCCATGCGCGCCAGGATGGTCATGAAGGAATTGTCGGTATGCGGCGCGGTGCCGAAATCATTGTCCTCCATTAGCGTCGGCGGATAGTGCAGCATCCGGAGCGTGGCGTTGTTCTCGTCCGCGAACAGGGGAGCGAGGAAGTCCGGCTCCATGCCCAGCGCGGCCGAGAAGGCTGGCAGCAGGCTTTGCCCGAGCGCGTTCAGCGCCGCGAAATAGGCCATCACGCCTTCCCGGAAGCCGGGCACCCCGTCGGGCCAGCGGTTGACGCCCCGGAACGGGCGCGGGGAGAGCACGTCCGGATGGCCCGGGCCGCGCGGATGGGTGACGAAGAAGGACTCGTTCTGGTTCGGCTTGGTCGCCTTATGCACCGTGGAATGGCGCTGCATGCTGGTGTTCATGGCCATGTAGCCGAGATTGTCGGAATCCAGCGCCAGCGCCTTCTTCACCTCCAGCGGCAGGGCGTGGAAGCGGCGGGACTGCTCGAAGGTCGCGTCGATCAGTGACTGCGGCACGCCGTGGTCGGAAATATAGAAGAACCCGGTGGTCTCGCAGGCCCGCCTGATGGCACCCGCCACCCGCTCCAGCGCGCCGGCCTCGCCGTTCAGATAAGCGCCAAGGCCGATGACCGGAAGCTGCGCGACGGCGGCATCCACGTCGCGTGGCGCATTCTCCTTGAACAGATGCATGGCTCGTCTCCTCACCCTCAGGCCGGGACCGCATCCCCCAGCTTCATCCCCAGTTCCGCCGCCTGGCGCGCATCGAAGGCTTTGCAGGCCGCGTCATGGTTGTGGCCGCGAATACCGCCGCGCACCGTGCCCGGCTCGATCGCACGGTAGAAATCCCACCAGCTTTCCGGCATGCGCACCGAGTCCGGCGGCGCCAGCCACAGCCGGTAGAGCAGGCGCTTGCGCTCCGGCTCGGAGAAATCCTCGAACTCGGTGCGGGAGTGGAGCATCGTGTAGTTGTTGATGATCTGCAGATCCCCCGGCGCCAGATACATGGTGAACATATTCTCCGGGCGCTGCAGGATCTCGTCCATCGCCGCCATGGTCTCGATCTGCTTCTCCGAGAGGCGCGGCGCGTCGTCAAAGCGCTGGGCGCTCTGCACCCGGTTGCGGTTCCATTTGCAGAAGACCCGCCCGTCGGCCTCGTCGAACAGCGGCTGGGCGTAGAACGGGCCTTCGTCCTCGGTCTCCTCGTGCTGGCGGCTGAAGCAGAAATCCTGATGCGCGATCTCCGCGAGGTCGGGCCGCTCCGTCAGCAGAACTTCGCGGGCCGTCAGGCTGCTGGAAATCATGCTCTGCCCACCGGATTTCGCCGCGTTGTAGCAGGCCAGCGTGGTGAGATCCGCGCCGTCAACGTGGAAGTCCAGCTTGGCGCTGGAGGAAAAGCCGCGCCCGCTGGCCGAGCGGTAATCGACCCCGGCGTCTCGAACCGGCGAGATGTACTGGCTGGCCTTGCCCTGGGGACGCGCGACGCCGGCATGCAGCCCGATCGCCCAGCTCAAGAGCTTGAATTCCTCCTCGGTCAGCGCCTCGCGGGGCAGGCCATGCACCAGCGCCAGGCCGCGCCCGTGATGAGCCTCGGCAAGCGCGGCGGAAATCGTCTCCCAGGCCGGGCCGAGGTCGAAATCGGCGCGGCGGTATTCGAACAGCGGCTTCTCCGGCTCGTACGCTGCCTTGACGGTGCGGGCGAGTTCGGCGGCAGTGCTGTCCTCCAGATCAAAGACCCAGCTTCGGTCCCGTTCCAGATCGCCGGTCCGCCATGCCGCGCGCGCTTGACTGTCGGGCACCGCCATCCGCGAGGTCCTAGTCGCGCTTGGCCAACCGGGTTTCCACCAGCTTGGCGAAATAGCTGGAGCCGATCGGGATGATTTCGTCGTTGAAGTCGTAATGCGGGTTGTGCACCTCGCAGGCCCAGCCGTCCTCGCCGGTGCCCTGGCCGATGGTGACATAGGCGCCCGGCACCACGTTCGACATATAGGAGAAGTCCTCGGACGCGTTGATCCGGTTGTTCATCCGGTTGACGTTCTCCTCGCCGACCAGATCGGCGGCCACGTCGCCGGCGAATCTGATCTCGTCGTCATTGTTGATCAGCGGCGGGAAGACCACCCGGAAGTCGACATCGGCCTCGGCGCCCATGCCCATCGCGACACCCTTGGCGATGCTGGTGAGGCCTTTTTCAAGCTGCGCCATGACCTCGTTCGAGAAGGTCCGCGCGGTGCCCTTCATATAGGCGGTATGCGGGATCACATTGTAGGCGTCTCCGGCATTGATCTGGGTGATCGAGAGCACCGCCATCTGCTGCGGATCTATATTACGCGAGACGATGGTTTGGGACGCGGTCGCGATATGGGCCGCAATGATGGTCGGGTCGATCCCGCTTTCCGGCCGCGCGCCATGGGCGCCCTTGCCGTGCACGGTGATGTCGAACAGCGCCCCGCCGGCCATGGCCGCTCCCGGCCGCATGCCGATCATGCCCTTGGGCGCGCCGGGCCGGTTATGCATGCCGAAGATCGCATCGCACGGAAACTGATCGAACAGCCCGTCCTCGACCATCGCCTTGGCACCACCGATCCCCTCCTCGGCGGGCTGGAAGATGAAATGCACGCAGCCCTCGAAGTTCCGGGTCTTGGCGAGATACTGCGCCGCGCCGAGCAGCATCGTGGTGTGCCCGTCATGGCCGCAGGCATGCATCACGCCGGGATTGTTCGAAACGTGGCCGAAGCTGTTGGCCTCGGGAATCGGCAGCGCGTCCATATCGGCGCGGAGCCCAATGCTGCGCGTGTCGTTGCCGACCCGAAGCGTGCCGACAACGCCAGTCTTGCCGATGCCCGTGGTGACCTCGAGCCCCCATTCCCGCAGCTTCTCGGCAACGATCGCCGAAGTGCGCTGCTCCTGGAAGCCGAGCTCCGGATGCGCGTGGATGTCCCGGCGGATCGCGGTCAGCGAGTCATGGGCGGCGGCGATTTCCGGATAGATCTTGGCGTCGGTCATGGGGAGTCTTTCGAAAGGGTGGTGTCCGAAATCAAACGCCGTCATCCCGGCACTGGCCGGGATGACGGTTGTCACAAGGCCTACCAGGAGCCGGTGTTGCCCATGCTGGCCCAGGGCTCGGCCTTCTCCAGCGCGCCGCCCTTCTGCAGCAGTTCGATGGACACCCCGTCGGGCGAGCGGATGAAGGCCATCCGGCCTTCCTTCGGCGGCCGGTTGATGGTGACGCCGGCATCCATCAGCTTCTGGCAAAGCTCGTAGATATTGTCGACCTGATAGGCGAGATGGCCGAAATTGCGCCCGCCGGTATATTCCTCGGGGTCCCAGTTGTAGGTCAGTTCCAAGGTCGGCGACCAGCTCTTGGATTCGGCGCTGCCCGCGTCGTCGCCGGCGGCGAGAAAGATGTTGGTATAGCGTCCGGCCTCGCTCTCGGTGCGCCGCACCTCGACCATGCCGAGCAGGTCGCAATAGAACTTCAGCGACTCGTCGACATTGCTGATTCTGACCATCGTGTGCAGGTACTGCATGGATATCTCCTTCGCGGGATCGCTCTGAATGGGCCTGGCCCGCAGTCTAGCGAACCGGCCCCGATTGCAAAGGGGAAAGCGTCTCGGCCCTTGCCCGTGCCGGCAAACCGGTGCATGTCTGCCGGACCCCAACCGACGAAACTCCCCGCCTTGTCTCTCTCCGATCCTCCTGCTCCCGTCGATGCGTCGCGGCATGCCTACCGCTGGGTGATGCTGGCCGGGGTGTGGCTGATCTATTGCAGTTTCGGCGTGACCGTCGCCTCGATCGCGCCGCTGGTGCCGGAGATCAGCCGCGATCTCGGCATGAGCTACGGCGCCATGGGGACGGTGCTGGGCGCCTGGCCCTTCGTCTATATCGGCGCCTCGCTGCCCTGCGGCCTGCTGCTGGACCGGATCGGGGCGGCGAAGGGCCTGTTTCTGGCAGCGCTGATCATGGCGGCCTCCGGCGCCTTGCGCGGGCTGGCGGAAGGGCATCTGTCGCTGATGCTGGCGGTGGCGGTCTTCGGGCTCGGCGGTCCGATGATTTCGATCGGCGCGCCGAAGCTGATCGCACTGCTGTTCGAGGGCCGCGACCGGGGCCTCGCCATGGGGATCTACATCACCGGGCCGGGCATGGGCGGGGTCGCCTCGATGGCGCTGACCAATAGCGTGATGATGCCGGCCCTCGGCCATGACTGGCGGATGGTGGTGACTGCCTATGCGGGATTTACCATCCTGGCGGGGCTGATCTGGCTGCTGATCTCCCGCCACGCCTCGGCGCGGGCCCTGGAGGCGCGCCTCGCCGCCGAGCCGCGCGGCGCGATTCTGGAAACCTTCGCGCGCCTTGCCGCGATCCCGACCGTACGCATCGTGCTGATCATGAGCATCGGTATTTTCTTCTTCAATCATGGGCTCAACAACTGGCTGCCGGAGCTGTTGCGTTCGAAGGACCTGGACCTCGCCACCGCCGGATTCTGGGCCGCGGTCCCGACGGCGGTCAGCGTGTTCTCGGCGCTGACCATCCCGCGCCTGGCGACGCCGGAACGGCGACTGAAGGTCTTCGCGCTGCTCATTCTCGGTGCGGCGGGAACGACGGCGCTGCTGCATCTCGATCCGGGTCCCGCGCTGGGCATCGGGCTGATCCTGCAGGGCCTGGCGCGCGGCGCGATGATGACGGTGGCGCTGCTGATGCTGGTCGAGGTGCCCGGCGTCGGCGCCAAGCGGGCAGGGACCGCCGGCGGCCTGTTCTTTACCGCCGCCGAGATCGGCGGGGTCTCGGGGCCGCTGGTGATCGGCCTCATCCATGACGCGACCGGCGGGTTCACGGCGGCGCTTATCCTGCTGAGCGTGATTTGTGCCTGCCTTCTGGGCATGCTCTCGATGTTGCGAAAATCGATGGAGGAGGACGCGGTGCGATGACCGGTGGAACGGATTCCTTGGTTTGCTTTTCTTACGGCTCGAACATGTCGACGCGCTATCTGCGCGAAACATGTCCCAGCGCCGAGCCGCTCATGCGGGCCGTCTTGCCGAATCACAGGATCGAGTTCCGCCGCTATTCCTATGATCTCCGCGGTGGCCTAAGCACCATCATGTCCGCGCCCGGAGAGCTGGTGCCGGGTGTCCTGTTCCGCGTCGCGCGCGCCGAGATCGAGGCTTTGGATCTGCTTGAGGATGTCGACAAGGGGCTCTATCGGCGCGAGACCCATCTGGTTCTGGGCGCGGATGGCGCTTGGCATCGGGGGGCGCTGTACCGGGTTGCCCAGCCACGTGGACCCTTCGCGCCGGCGCCGCGCTATGTCGGCTGGATGATTGAGGGTGCGCGCGAGCACGGGTTGGAAGCGGACTATGTTCGATCCTTGGAGGCGCTCATCGCTTGACCGGGGCCATTCGGCGGTGCGGCCTGCCGAACGTGGTTTCTGTTGACCAGGCTCCGGGTGGGTGGCATCACCCCTCCGATTGTCCACCTCACCCCTGATGACGCCGGAGGCGTGATGCCCTCTGAGTTCCGGTTCCTGGTCTTCACGCCGCGCGAGCTGGAGAAGGCTCTCGTCGCCTTCGCGATCCGCGCGCAAAAGAAGATTCCCATGGGCTCGGTCAAGGGCGCGGCGATCATCGAGGAGGAGAAGCCTCGGGCGGTGCTTACGATCGAGCCGGATTCCGGCGATACCGTGGACGTGCCCTTCTCGACCGAGGAGGTGGTCGGCTCGCTGGTCGGCATGTGCCTCGACCGCAAGATCCCGCTGCCGCGCGACCACGCCAAGGCGCTGGAGGTGTTCCAGGGCCGCATGGCGCTGCGCATCCAGATGAGCGAGATGAAATAACCTTGAGTTCAGCCGCCGGCGATCCGGTTCATGAAATCCGCCAGGCGGATGTCCAGCTCGGTCACGCCGCCCGCGTCATGGGTTGCCAGCGTCACCTCCACCCGGTTGTAGACATTGAACCATTCGGGATGGTGATCCATTTTTTCCGCCATCAGCGCGGTGCGGGTCATGAAGCCGAAAGCCTGATTGAAATCGGCGAACTGGAAGGTCCGGTGGATCGCGTCGCGCCCCTCCACATCGCTCCAGCCGTCGAGGCCCGCCACCGCTTCGGTCCGGGCCGCCGGATCGAGTTTTCCAGCCATTGCGCTCTCCCGTTGTTGCCCGGCGGTCTGCCCCGACGCCGGGTCATTCCGCCGGCACGTCTCCCGGCGCGTCCCGCCGGTTCGCGCCGAGCATGACCGTGAACACAGCGGCCACGGCGAGCATCGCCGCCGCCGCTCCGAGGCAGCCGACCAGCCCCTGCCACTGATACGCGATCCCCGACAGGAGCGTGCCGGCCAGACGCCCCGCCGCGTTGGCGCTGTAGTAGAAGCCGACGGACTGGGCGACGTCGTCGGACTTGGCGAAGGCCAGGATCAGATAGGAGTGCACCGCCGAGTTGACGGCGAAGCAAAGGCCGAAGACGCCGAGGCCGATGATCAGTGTCCAGGCCGGCTGATATCCCGCCTGGATCGCGGCCGCCACCACGACCGTCACCCCGGCCAGGATGAAGATCCAAAGCTGGGCTGCCTTGACCTCACCCGAACGCCCGTCGCGGGAGCTTTTGAGGATGACGGGCGCGGCACCTTGAACGACGCCGTAACCAATGATCCAGAGCGCCAGAAAGGCGCCGACCGACGCGAAGCTCCAGCCGAGAACCTCGTGGAGGAACACCGGCAGGCCGACCACGAACCAGACATCGCGGGCGCCGAACAGGAACACCCGGGCGGCCGATAGAAGATTGATCGATGCCGATTTCGAGAACAGGTCCATCACGCGGCTTTTCGCCTTGCTCTTGCCCATTTCGCCCGGCAGCAGCGTGACCGAGGCGAGCAGAACCAGCGCAAGACACGCGGCCATCAACCAGAGCCCGTGCACGAAACCTAGCGTGGAGAGCAGCAGGCCGCCGAGAAAGAACCCGACACCCTTCAGCGCGTTCTTCGAGCCGGTCAGCAGCGCCACCCATTTGAACAGGGTCGAGTGCGCGTCTTCCGGCACCACCAGCTTGATCGCGCTCTTGGAACTCATCTTGGTGAGATCCTTGGCGATACCGGAGACACCTTGGATCACCAGGACAAAGGTGATCGAGGTGGCGAGCGGCCATTGCGGATTCAGCATCGACAGCGCGATCAATGCCGCGACCTGCAGCGCGAGACCCAGATGCAGGGTCAGCTTCAATCCATGCCGCCCGCCGAGCCAACCGCCGAGCAGATTGGTGACCATGCCCATGACCTCGTAGAGCACGAACAGGGTCGCGAGCTGAAACGGCGTGTAGCCGAGGGTGTGGAAATGCAGCAGCACCAGCATCCGCAAGGCGCCGTCGGTCAGTGTGAACCCCCAATAGGCCGAGGTGACGACGGCATAATCGCGGATGCCTTTCATCGGCCCTTGCCTTTCCTCACAGCGACGCCGCGACCTTTGCGGCGAGTTCCATCATGCGGTTCACATAACCCCATTCGTTATCGTACCACGCCAGGACCTTCGCCTGGGTGCCGTTGACGACCATGGTCGACGGCGCGTCGATGATGCTTGAGCGGGCATCGTCGGTGAAGTCGGTAGAGACGAGGGGCCGGTCTTCGTAACCGAGGATTCCGTTCAGGTTGCCGTCCGCGGCGTTCTTGAACAGACCGTTTACCTCGGCAACGGTCGTTGCGCGCTCCATCTCGAAGACGCAGTCGGTTAACGAGGCGTTGAGCAGCGGCACCCGCACGGCTATGCCGTTCAGCTTGCCTAGAAGTTCCGGGAAGATCAGTCCGATCGCGCTCGCCGACCCGGTGGAGGTGGGGATCAGATTCAGCAGCGACGACCGGGCCCGGCGCAGGTCCTTGTGCGGCCGGTCGACGACCGCCTGGGTGTTGGTCACGTCATGCACGGTGGTGATCGAGCCATGCCGGATTCCGATGCCCTCGTGCAGCACCTTGACCACCGGCGCCAGACAATTGGTGGTGCAGGAAGCCGCCGTCACCAGGTGATGGGTAAGCGGGTCATAGAGGTGATCGTTCACCCCCATGACGATGTTGAGCGCGCCGCCGTCCTTGACCGGACAGGCGACGACGACCTTCTTCACGCCCGCGTCGAAATACGGCTGCAGATCCCTGGCGGTCTTGAACCTGCCGCTTGCCTCGATCACGACATCGATGCCGAGGCCCGCCCAATCGGTGTCGGCGAGCGCGCCGTTCGAGGAATAGGAAAGGGTCCTGGAGCCTGCCTGGATCAAGCCCGCCGCGTATCCGGTCGCGACCGGCCATCGGCCATGCACGCTGTCGAAGCTGAGGAGATGCGCCGCGGTCGCGGCATCGCCTGACGGTTCGTTCACGTGGATGATGTCGTAGGTGCCGCCGCCCCAGGGTCCAAGCGGTCCGTCCAGCGACGCCGGAACGCGGGGATCGAAACCCCAGGCGGCCCGCAGCCCCAGTCGTCCCATGCGGCCGAAGCCGTTGATCGCCACTCGCACGGTCATCGCGCCCTCGCTCTAAAGCTCAACCACCAGGCCGTCATGGGCGCACTCCTCGGGCAGAGTGTCCGCATGGGGCAGCATCTCGCGGCTCATATGGGTGAGGATCACCCGCTTGGCGCCAAGCTCGTCCCAGTGCTCTTTCAAGGTCGGATAGCAGAGATGCCCCGGTACCGTGCCGCCGTGGAAATAGCATTCGGCGATGAAGAGATCGGCGTCTTGGGCTACGGACGGCATGTGTTTGGTCCAGTCACTATCCCCGGAATAGGCGATGACCTTGCCGGCGGCCTCGATCCGGAGCGAGGTAGGATTGGTTCCCCCGGTATGGGCCGCCGGATAGGGCGTGACGGTGAGGCCGCATACCGGGTTCGGTTGCATCAGGTCGAGTTCACTATACGCCAGTGGAAATGACGGTTTCATGACATGCATGCCGGGGAACAGCGCCTCGGAGACGGCCGCCAGCCGGGTCTCGGTCTCCTGCGGGCCGGCGATGGTGAGCGGCCGGTCCCGCTTGGCGCCGAGCATGGCATCGACCAGCAGGAACGGCACCCCGGCGCAATGGTCGCCGTGAAGATGGCTCAGCAGGATCGCGTCGATGGAGTTGTGCTCAATGCCCAGCCGGTTGAGCGCGATCAGGCTGGACGCGCCGAAATCCACCGCGAACCGGAGATCCGGCGTGTCCACCAGGAAACAGGTGTTGAAGCGTCCGCCGGCACCGAACGCGTCCCCGGTGCCGACGAAGGTAACGCGAACGGACATCCGCCGCCCCCTACGGTTCATGGACCGTAAGTATATACCCGGCAGGCGGTGGAGCTTTCATTCACGAAAATGTACAGCTTATTGGTGAGGGCAATGCCGTCGGCCCGGGACATGTGATGGGCATAGGCGGCGGGAAACCTGTCCTGGGCAAACTCCGCGATGCCGCCGCCGAGCCGGCGCAACCGGCTTTCGCGGCAGGCGAGCGAGGCTTCGAGATCGAATTCCGCCGCTTGCGCGATCAGGCCGTCCTCCTTGGCGTAGAGGGTATCGTTCTGGGCCTGCACGGTGATCGTCCGGCGGTTGCGGGTGCTGCCGCTGAAGCCCTTGAAGGCGCCGCGCGGCGGGCCTTTGGAGAAATGCTGTCTGTCGGTGGTCAACAGATCGGCGGCATGACCGGCGCCGGCGGTCATCGCCGATGCTGCGATGGCCGTCCCCAGTCCCACGATCAGTCCGGCGACGAGAGCCCGCATGTCCAAGTCCCTTCCGACGATCCAACCTAACCGAAAATCGTCTCCGGTGCCACCTTGCCCCTCAGATGGGAAGCCGAAGCGGGTTGATCAACCGTGAGGCGGGGGTGTTCACTGGCGCTCCAAAGTCAATCTCCACCCGAGGATGCCCGACATGGCCGGTTACGATGCGACCCCTTTGCCCGAGCGGTTTGACGATGCCGAGCATCTCGAGGACGTGATGACCACGCCGCCGCCATGGCTGCCGGAAAAGCTGGCGTCGCTCGATGGTGACATCATGGTGCTCGGCGTCGCCGGCAAGATGGGGCCGACCCTGGCGCGTCTGGCGAAGCGGGCAGCGCCGGACCGGCGGGTGATCGGCGTTGCCCGGTTCAGCGAACCCGGCACGAAGGAGCGCCTCGAGCGCCAGGGCGTGGAGACCATCACCTGCGATCTGCTCGATCGGGCGGCGGTCGCGGCCCTGCCGGACATCCCCAATATCGTCTTCATGGCCGGACGGAAATTCGGCTCGGCGGGGGCGGAGTGGCTGACCTGGGCGATGAACGCGCATGTTCCGGCTCTGGTGGCCGAGAGATTCGCCAAGGCGCGGATCGTCACCTTGTCGACCGCCTGCGTCTATCCCTATGTCCCGGTGACGGGCGGCGGCGCGCTGGAGGCGGATCCGCCCATCGCGCCTTCCGGGGAATACGCCAATTCCTGCGTCGCCCGGGAACGGATCTTCGAGTATTTCTCCCGCGAACACGGCACGCCCGGATGCCTGATCCGGCTCAGCTATGCCCTCGACATGCGCTACGGCGTGCTGCACGACATCGCGGTCAAGGTCCGTGACGGCGCGCCGGTGGACGTCACCATGGGCCATGTGAACGTGATTTGGCAGGGTGACGCCAATGCCCAGATCCTCGGCGCGCTGGCCCATGCGACGGACCCGGTCTCGCCACTCAATGTTTCCGGACCCGAGGCGGCCAGCGTCCGCGCGCTGGCCCATGCGTTCGGCGAGCGGCTCGGCAAGCCGGCGCGGATCGTCGGCGAGGAGGCGGATACCGCGTGGCTGATGAACACCGACGCCGCCCAGGCCCTGTTCGGCAGGCCCACGGTGCCGCTCGAGCGGGTCATCGGCTGGGTTGCCGACTGGGTTTCCCGGGATCTCGGCAGTCTCGACAAGCCCACACATTTCGAGACCCGCGATGGCAGCTACTGAGTCCGAGCGGCTGCCCGGGGGGATCCGGATCAGACCGCTGGGTCCGCAGGACATCGGGGCGGGTCTCGCCCTGTCCGAGGAGGCGGGCTGGAACCAGATCGACGAGGATTGGGCGTGGATGATCCGGGCGGGCCGGGGATGGGCCTGCACGGATGAAACGGAGCGCGTCGTGGCGACCGCGTTGACCCTGCCGGGGACGGGCGCGTTCGGCTGGATTTCGATGGTGCTGGTGACCGGGGCCTGGCAGCGGCGCGGTATCGCCAGCGCGCTGATGGCGCGCTCCATCGAGGCGCTGAAGGCCGCGGGCAAGGTGCCCGGGCTTGACGCGACGCCGGCGGGGCGGACGGTCTATGGACCGCTGGGTTTCAACGATATCTACGGCCTGACCCGTTTCCGTGCCGAGCAGGTGACCGCGTGCGAGGTGCCGGCGCCGGTCGCCTGCCGGCCGATGACCGCCGGCGATCTTTCGGATCTCGCCGCGCTGGACCGCCAGGCCTTTGGGGCCGACCGTCTGGGGTTGCTGGCGGATCTGTTGCGCCGGGCCCCGGCCCGGGCCTGGGTTTCGGAGGCCGGGGACGGCTTCTGCCTTGGCCGCGACGGGCGCGGCGCCGGTCAGCTCGGCCCGGTGGTCGCGGAACGTCCCGAGGTCGCCCTCGCGCTTGCCAAGGCGGCGCTCGGCCGAAGCACAGGACCGGTGATGATCGATGTTCCGGACCACCATGCCGGCTTCATCGGGTGGCTGGAGCGGTCCGGGTTTGCCGCTCAACGGCCCTATACCAGAATGCTGCTGGGGCGGAGTCGGCCCGCCGATGATCCCGAACGGGTCTTTGCGATCACCGGTCCTGAACTGGGGTGAAAGTATGGATTACTTGGCGTCGCGCGTTCCGGCGGCGTAAACTCGGGGCGTTGAAGAAACAAAAGAGGCACCGTTCATGGGGTTGCATCGCGGCGATCTTCCTGGGGAGGTTCTCTCCGCCTTGCGCCGGGGCGTCGTGATCCCGGCGCATCCCCTGGCGTTGCGCGCCAACAGGAGCCTGGATGAGCGCCGTCAGCGGGCCTTGAGCCGCTACTATATCGACGCCGGGGCGGGCGGGCTCGCGGTCGGGGTGCATACCACCCAGTTCGCGATCCGCGAGGTCGGGTTGTACGAGCCTGTGCTGCGCGCCGCCGCCGAGGAAATGGACGGCTGGACCGACCGGCCGCTGGTGCGGATCGCCGGGCTGGCGGGGCGGACTGAACAGGCGCTCTCCGAGGCACGGCTGGCACTCGATCTCGGCTATCACGCCGGGCTGCTCAGCCTCGCGGCCTTCGCCAGTGCCGGCGATGACGAGATCGTCACCCATTGCCGGACCTTGGCCGCCGAAATTCCCCTGGTCGGCTTCTATCTCCAGCCGGCGGTGGGCGGTCGGGTTCTGTCGGCGGATTTCTGGCGCCGGTTCGCGGAAATCGACAATGTCGTGGCGATCAAGATCGCGCCCTTCAACCGCTACCGGACCCTTGACGTGCTGCGCGGCGTGGTCGCGGCCGGCGCCGAGGATCGGATCGCGCTCTATACCGGCAATGACGACCACATCGTCGCCGACTTGCTGACGCCCTTCACCCTGCAACGGGACGGCAAGGCGATCGAGGTGCGGATCGTCGGCGGCCTGCTCGGCCACTGGTGTGTTTGGACCTCCTCAGCGGTGCGCCTGCTGGAGCAATGCCATGCGGCGGTGGCGCGCGGCGACATTCCGGCGGCGCTGCTGGCCGAGGATGCCCGGGTCACCGACTGCAATGCCGCCTTCTTCGACGCGGCGAACGACTTCCATGGCTGCATCGCCGGTTGCCACGAGGTGCTGCGCCGTCAGGGCCTGCTGGACAATCTCGTGCTGCTGGACCCCGACGAAGCCATGAGCCCGGGCCAGGCGGCCGAGATCGATCGCGTCCGCGCGGCCTATCCGGATCTTGCCGATGACGGTTTCGTCGCCGGCAATCTGAAGCGATGGCTCGATACGCCGTCGGCGCATGCCGGAACCCCCAGCAGCCGGGTCGCGTAACCATGACCAAACCGCCTTTCAGCCGGCTCACGCTGGCGCCGGCCGACGTGCGGGTTGACCGCCGCGCCGACGGCTCGATGATCCTGACCTCGCCGATCCAATTGCCGCCGGCGCCGCGCGCGGTCGGAGTCTGGCTTGAGCAATGGGCGGACCGCACTCCCGAGGCAACCTTTCTTGCCGAGCGTGGAGAGGGCGGGGCTGGCGACTGGGTCCGGCTTGGCTACCGCGCGGCGCTGGACTCGGCGCGGTCGCTCGGACAGGCCCTGCTGGACCGTGGCCTCGGCCCGGCGCGGCCGGTGATGGTCCTTTCCGACAACAGTCTCGCCCAGGCACAGCTTACCCTCGGGGCGCTGCATGTCGGCGTGCCTGTGGTGCCGGTCTCGCCGGCCTACTCGCTGCTTTCCCAGGATTTCGAGAAGCTCCGCCATATCGTCGGGCTGGTGGCGCCAGGCCTGGTTTTCGTCGAAAACGGCGAGGCGTTCCGCCGGGCGCTTGAAACCGTCGATTTTGGCGGTGCCGGCATCGTCGCGGCGGCGGAGCCCCTGCCGGGCGCCACGGCTTTCGCCGACATGCTCGCGACCTTGCCCACCGACGCGGTCGCGCGCGCCTTCGCGGCGGTGGGCCCGGACACCGTGGGCAAGATCCTGTTCACTTCCGGGTCCACCGGCACGCCCAAGGGGGTGATCAACACCCAGCGCATGATGACCACCAATCAGGAGCAGATCGCGGCCGTTTGGCCGTTCCTCGCCGAGTACCCGCCGGTGCTGGTCGACTGGCTTCCCTGGAGCCATACCTTCGGCGGCAATCACGATTTCCACACCATCCTGCGGAACGGCGGGTCGCTCTATATTGATGCCGGACGCCCGGTGCCGGGACGGTTCGAGCCGAGCCTGCGCAATCTGCGAGAGGTCGCGCCGACCCTGGTCTACAACGTGCCGCGCGGGTTCGAGCTGCTGCTTCCCCATCTGGAAGCCGATCCGGCATTCCGCGACCATTTCTTCAGCCAACTGGACGCCGTCTTCTATGCGGGCTCGTCCCTGCCGCCGCATCTGTGGCAGCGTCTGGAGGATCTTTCGGTGGCGGCGCGCGGCGAGCGCGTGATGATGTTCTCCTCCTGGGGAACCACGGAAACCGCGCCGGCGGTAACGCGGGTTCACTATCCGATCGAACGCGCCGGGGTGATCGGCCTGCCGCTGCCGGGTACCGAGTTGAAACTCGTGCCGCGTGACGGGACAATGGAGATCCTGGCGCGCGGGCCGAACATCACGCCGGGTTACTGGAAAAGCGAGGCGCTCACCAAGGCGGCTTTCGACGCGGAGGGCTTTTACATCGCCGGCGACGCGGTGCGCTTCGCCGATCCGGACGATCCGGCCCAGGGCCTGGTCTTCGACGGAAGGCTCGCCGAGGATTTCAAGCTGACGACCGGAACCTGGGTTCAGGTCGGCAACCTGCGGGTCAAGGCGATCGCGGCGGCCGATCCGGTGATCCAGGACTGTGTCGTGACCGGACATGACCGGGAATTCATCGGTCTGCTGGCTTTCGTCAATGCCGAGGCCTGCCGCACGCTGTGTCCCGATCTGCCGAAGGACGCGGCGATCGAGCGGGTTCTCGGCGATCCCCGGGTGCGCGATGCCGTGGCGACGGGGCTGGCCCGCCATAACGCCGATCTGCCGGCGAGCAGCACCCGGATCCGCCGGGTTCTTCTGACCGCAACGCCGCCGCGGATCGATGCCGGAGAGATCACCGATAAGGGCTATATCAACCAGCGCGCGGTCCTCACGGCGCGGTCGGACGGGGTGGCCCGGATCTATGCCGACGGCGATCCCGAGGTCATCGTCGTGGATTGACCGCGCCGAGCGGCAGTACCAGCAGGGCAACCAGGATGCCGGTGGCCAGGGTCGCGGCGGTAAGCAGCCCGAAATGCATGTTGCCCCTAAACGGCGAGGCGGTGAGGACGGCGAAACCGGCGATCAGGATGATGAAGCCGGTGACCAGTGCCGGACCGGAATCCTCGAAGGCCCGGCGCACGCGCAGCGTCTTGTCGAGGGCCCGAAGCGCCGGCGTCCGATAGCGGGTGAGAATATGGATGCTGGCATCGACCAGCAGCCCGAGCGCGGTCGCCGCGACGACGGATTCCGCGAGCCCGACGGATCGCCCGGTCCAGGACCAGATCCCGTAGACCAGCGCCGGCGGGACCACCATGGCCGTCAGGCCGACCAGGCCGAGGCGCCAGGACCGCAGCAGCAGGCCCAGCAGGGCGGCAATCACCAGAAAGGCGACGACGGTTCCGTTCAGCATCGCCCGGGCGCTCGAATCGATCAGCATGGCGAGGCTCCAGGCCGGACCCGAGGGACCGGCGGCGCTGATCGGGCCGGCCCGTTCCCGGGTCCACGACCGTGCCCGGGCCGCGAGATCCAGCAGCGCACGCGTCGACCCGTTGGTCAGGGTCACCACGATTCGGGTTTCGCCGAGATCGCCTGCCAGCAGGGCGGAAATCCTTTCGCGGCCCTTTTCGGTGCGCAGCAGGCGTTTGAGGGTCGCCAGATTTCGGTCGGGGGCCCCGGTTCCCGTCGCTTCGGAAAGCGCGGTGGCGAGCGTGACCGTATCCGTGACCTCGGGTTGCGCGGTCAGCCAGTCCGAGAAGGCATCCAGTTGCTCCAGCAACCTGATGTCTAGCGACTCGGCGCCGTTTGGCAGCGGCACCACCCAGGAGGCCCGCTCGGTCGAACCGAAGGCGGCGTGTATGGAATCAAGGTTCCGACGGAACGCGACAGAGTCGTCGAACCACTCGGAAAGCCGGTCGTCACTCCGCAACGTCGCGAGGCCCGAGCCGGCGATCACGATAAGCAGCATTGTCAGTGCCGGTGCCAGGACCCGGCGGCGGTGCAGCGCGTCGACCACGCCGCCGATCCGCGCGCCCATGCGGTCGTGACGGGAACGGATTTTCCCCGGTGCGGCGAGGTTGATCGCGGGAAGCAGGGTGAAGGTGAAGAATAAAGCGGTCGCAACCCCGATCGCGGTCACCAGGCCGAGATCGCGGAACGGCGGTGATTTGCTGAACAGCAGGGCGAGGAATCCGGCGCCGGTAGTCAGCGTGGTCAGCGCGACCGGCACGAGATTGCCGCGGAGTGCCCGGTAGAGCGCCGGAGCGGCGCTCCGGCCCGCCAGCCGTGCCCGGTCGGCGGCGACCAGGATATGCAGGCTGTCGGCGATGCCGATGCCCAGGATGATGGTCGGGGCGATGGACAGGATCGGTGTCACCGGGATCGCCAGCCAGCCGGCCGCGCCCAGGGCCGCCAGCACCGCCGCGATGACAACGATCAGCGGCCCCAGAACGCCGCGCAGGCTTCGGGTGAACAGAAGAAGCCCGAGGCACAGCAGAGCCAGCATCGCCGGAAACAGGCGTCTCAGATCGCTTTCGGCGGCATCGACGAAGGCGTTGTTCAAGGCCACCAGGCCGCCGAGGGCGAAAGTCAGATCCGGGTCGCCGGCCTCGGCGTCGCGGATCAGCGCCTCGACGGATTGCATGAAGCGCGCGAGCGCCCGGCCGTCCTGGTCCAGCGGCGTGACCTCGGCCCGGATCAGCGTGGCATCGCCGGTGGGTGTTACCAGAAGGTCGGCCTCGGGGCCGCTCAGGATGAGCCGGCGGATCGCCGCGATGCCGGTATCGTCGCGCGGCAGCCTTTTCGGCACCAGATCGGCCGGCATTGGGCCGATCGCCGTGCGCATTATCCTTTGCCGGGTCGACAATGAGGCTATCGCGCGGGTTTCCGGCAGCGCCGCAAGCCGTTCGGTAAGCGTGTTCAGGGCCGTCAGGCCACCACGGTCCAGAACGTCGCCGTCCCGGGCCTTTAGCATGATCAGCAGCCCGTCGCCCGACCGGTAGCGCCGGTTCATCGTCTCGATATCCCGCAGCAGCGGATCGTCGGCGTGGAACAGGCCGCGATAACCGGTCTTGATCTCCAGCGCGCCAAGGCCCGGAACCAGCGCCGCCAGGACGGCCAGGGCCAGAAGCGCCGCCAGCGCGGGCCGGCGGACGAGGAACCGCAGGCACCGCCGGCTCACCCTGTCACGAATCGTGGGGCTTGGCACCGGCAGTCACCCGGGCTGTTGCGACCGCCGCCGCCGGCGTCTCCGGGCGGATCTAGCTGGTTCCGGCATGCCGGAGGATCGCCGCCCGCAGCTCCGGCGGTGTTACCGGCTGAATGCCGACCTTCTCGCAAATCAGCCCGCCGCCGTAATTGGCGATCGCCATCGCGTCCAGGGGGCTGCCTCCCGCCGCCATGGCCGAGGCCATTACGCTGATCACCGTGTCGCCGGCGCCGGCCGGGTCGTTCACCACCCGAACGAAGGCCGGCAAGGTGGAGAAGGTGCCCTCGGAATCGACCAGGGCCACGCCCCGCGCGCCCAGGGTCACCATGACATTGGCGCATTCCATGCGGTCGCGCAGGGTGCGGATCGCGGTCTCGATCTCGGCATCATTCGAAACCCGCATCGCCAGCGCCTCGGACGCTTCGCGAAGATTGGGCTTGAAGACTGTGACCCCGTGATAGGCGAAGAAATTGTCGAACTTGGGATCGACCAGCACCATCAGATCGTGACGCTTGGCGATCTTGAGGATCTCGGCGATGAACGCGGCGGGCAGCAGCCCCTTGTTGTAATCCTCGATGATCAGCGCCGAGAGCGTGGGCGCGATGTCGTCCAGGATCGTCGTCATCTTCGACCAGATCGTCTCGCTGACCGGCTCCCGGGTCTCGAAATCCGCCCGGGCGATCTGCCGGCTTTGAGCGAACATCCGCATCTTGACCGTGGTCGGCCGGGAGGCATCCGGGAAGATGAACTGCTCGCCCTGGGTGCTCTTGCCGACCAGATCCAGCAGCCGGTAGCCGTCCTGATCGTCGCCGATGACGCTGAAAAGCACCGGCAATTCGCCGAGCGCGTTCAGATTGTTGACCACGTTCGCCGCGCCGCCGAGCTGATAGGTTTCCTCGGTCACGTCGATGATCGGGATCGGCGCCTCGGCGGAAAGCCGCTCGACCGTACCGAAGACCGAGCGGTCGAGCATGACGTCGCCGATGACCGCGATGCGACGGCCGCCGATGGCATCCAGCAAGCTCAGGTAGCGTTCGTGCGAGAGCAGGGTCAAGATCGTCTCCGCCAGCATCCGACTGGCCTTGGCGGTAGCATCAAAAGCCCGCTATGGAAAGGCCGTTGGCGCCGTAATCAGGGCGAAAAATCGAAGAAAACTGACTTGATCAAAATTCAATAAAATTTTATATAGTAGGTGAATTACCGGGTTTGCCGGGCGGGCGGGCCGTCCTGGCGGGGGACATCATGGCGGACGAGCAAAAAAAACCGGAGGATGCCGAGGAACTCGACATCGCGCCGCCGCGTTCCGAGGAGGAGGAGCAGCCTCGCGATCGGGGCCGGCAGCCGAACGACATGCCGCGCGAGGATGCCGATCAGGACGCGCAGAGCCGCCAGGCGGGCGACGGCAACGTGCATCTGGGCTCGCAGCGCGATCCCGCAGCCGAGACCGCCGAGGCACGGCGGACCTCGACCTTCGATAGTCAGGATACCTTGGAGGCGATATCGCGGGATGCCGCGCAGCAGGACACGATCGACGGCGGCGCGCGCGGCGAGAATGTGACCTTCGACGGCGCCATTGCCCGTGGCGAACGTCGTTCGGCGGACGGTGACGGGGATGCGACGCGCGGCGATGACGGCGCCCGCGCGGTCCGAGGAGGGGAGGCCAACGCCACCGCCGAGGCGGCGCGGCCCGGCACGGCGGGCCAGGCGGGTCCGGGCGGCCAGGCCGCCGGGGCTCAAGCCGCCGGTGGAACGATGAGCCCGCTCGGCCAGGGCCGGCGCGGGCCCTCCGGGCAGAACGCGCCCTCGGGAGAAGACGCCGGCCGTGCCGAGACGGGTGGGGCGGCGGAAAGCACGGGTGACTCGCGTGCGGAGGCCACTCGGGATCGCTCCGACGAGGTTGTTGAGGCCGACGCGGCGGACGACGCGCTTGCCGGCGGAGAAGGCGGCGGGACCGGGGCCGGGGCTGGCTTGACGGCGCCGGAGGTGCGGAGCCCGCTTCGCGCCGACCGAAGCGGATCCGACGATTCCGGGACCGCGACGCGGGCGCCGCGGGCCGCCCGGGACGAACGCATCGGCACTCAGACCGACACGGGTATCCAGTCCGGCGGTGGTGGCGCGCAGCCCGGTGTCTCGGGCTTCGAGGAACCGGGGGGGACCGGCGGTACCGGGATCGCACGCGAGGATCCGTTCACTCAGGGCCCGGACCCGGTCAACGAGGAAATCATCACCGGCGGGCGTGCCGGCGATCCGCTCGTGGATACTCCGACGACGATCACCGCTGTTCCGGTGGAGCCGGTGACGCCGCCGCGGCCGGCGCAAACGGTGGTGCCCGATCCGGCGCCGGCCCCCGTGGCTCCTCCCGTGCCTCCGCAAGCGGCGCCGGCGGAACCGGAGGCCGAAGCGGTTCCCGCCGAGACGCCGGTGGCCGAAACCCTCCCGGAGGCTCCCGCCGGCCCGACGGTGGAGCCGGAACCAGCGAACGAGCCGGTACCCGACCCCGCACCCGAGCCCGCCGCTTCCCTGGCGCCCAGCGAAACGGAAGCCACGCTCGAGCCCGAGCCGTCACCGGCGCCAGATCCAACGCCTACTGAAGGCACGGAAGACACGGATGATCCCGCGCCCGATCCGTCTCCAGAGCCGAGCCCAACGCCTACCGAAGGGTCTGAGGGCACCGGCGAACCGGAACCGACCCCGGCTCCCACTGAAGGTTCGGAGAACACGGGCGATCCCACGCCCGATCCGTCGCCGGAGCCGAGCCCGGTTCCCACCGAAGAATCTGAAGGCGTGGGCGAGCCATCCCCAGAACCATCACCAGAACCAACGCCGGCGCCGACCGAAGGCTCGGAGGGCTCGCCTGAACCGGCGCCTGAGCCATCGCCCGAGCCGACTCCGACGCCCACCGAAAGCTCGGAAGGGACGGGTGAACCGTCGCCAGAACCATCACCGGAGCCGACCCCGAGTCCCACCGAAGGCTCGGAAGGCACCGGTGCGCCAGCCCCGGAGGTCAACATTCTGGCAGGAACGCCTGGCCGCGACACGATCGCTGCGGGCGACGGTGACAATGTGATCGACGCGCGCGCCGGTGACGACCGGATCACGACCGGGCGCGGTGACGATACGATCGACGGTGGGGCCGTGACACCATCTCAGCCGGTGATGGCGATAACCGGGTTGACGCGGGCGCTGGCGACGACCGGATCACCACGGGGCGCGGCGACGATACGATCGACGGTGGCGCAGGTTCAGACACGATCTCCGCCGGTGACGGCGCGAACGTCATCGACGCCGGCAGTGGTAACAACGCCGTCACGTCCGGCAAAGGCGACGACCAGATCACGGCGGGCTCGGGCCGTGACACCATCAGCGCCGGCGAGGGTGACAACGTCGTTAACGCGGGCGCCGGCGACGACCGGATCACCACGGGACGCGGCGATGACACGATCGATGGCGGGGCAGGTTCAGACACAATCTCCGCCGGCGACGGCGACAACGTCATCGACGCGGGCTCCAGCAACAATTCGGTGACCGCCGGCAAGGGCGATGACCAGATTACGTCCGGTTCGGGCCGCGACACCATCTCCGCCGGCGACGGCGACAACCGAGTCGACGCGGGCGCCGGTGACGACCGGATCACGGCGGGGCGCGGTGACGATACGATCGACGGGGGTGCCGGTTCAGACACCATAGCTGCCGGCGACGGCGACAACGTCATCGACGCGGGCTCCGGCAACAATTCGGTGACCGCCGGCAAAGGTGACGATCAGATTACGTCGGGCTCGGGCCGTGACACCATCTCAGCCGGTGATGGCGATAATGTCGTCAATGTGGGCGCTGGCGACGACCAGATCAGCGCCGGGCGTGGTGACGATACGATCGATGGCGGATCGGGCAGCGACCGGATCTCCGCTGGTGACGGCGACAACGTGATCGACGCGGGCAGCGGCAACAACTCCGTGACCGCTGGTACGGGCGACGACCAGATCACGTCAGGCTCGGGCCGCGACACGATCAATGCCGGCGACGGCGACAACGTCATCGACGCGGGCGCTGGCGATGACCGGATCACCACGGGACGCGGGGACGATACGATCGATGGCGGCGCGGGCAGCGATCGTATCTCCGCTGGTGATGGCGATAATGTCATCGACGCGGGCTCCGGCAATAACTCCGTCACATCCGGCAAGGGCGATGACCGGATCACGTCGGGCTCGGGCCGCGATACGATCTCCGCTGGAGACGGCGACAATGTCATCGATGCCGGGAGCGGCAACAACGCCGTTACGTCCGGCAAGGGCGATGACCGGATCACGTCTGGTTCGGGCCGCACGACCACCATCTCCGCCGGTGACGGCAGCTGCTAACCAGTCGACGCGGGCGCTGGCGATGACCGGATCACCACGGGACAGCGCAGCGACGACACGATTGACGGCGGATCGGGCGGTGACCGTATCTCGCCGGTGTCGGTACGAACGTGATCCCGATACTGGCAGCGGCAATAACATATCCACGTCCGGCAAAGGGCGATGACCGGATCACCGCACGCCGGCTCAGGCCGCGACACGATCTGCGGGCGACAGTGACAACGTCGTTGACGCGGGCTGCGCAAGAGCGACGACCGGATCACCACTGGTCGTGGCGACGATACGATCATTTGACAGGAAGTGGGCAGGTTCAGATTCCACCCATCTCCGCCAGCGACGGTACGGAAGATATGATTGATGCCGGCAGCGGCAGCGGCACCGTCACGTCCAATGAGGCCCGGCGATGATCGTGACCGGCTCTGGCCGGGACGATCAATGCCGGCGACGGCGATGCCAGGTCGGCAGGCGCCGGCGATGATCGGATCACGGCAGGGCCAGAACGATGATCTGATCGACGGGCGGGGACGACCGCATTATCGCAGGCTCCGGTGACGATACCATCGCGGCAGCTCAGGCGCCGATTCGATCGATGCCGGTGCCGGCGATGACCTTGTGGTCGTGAACGCTGGTGAGAATGCCCGCGAGCGCCGCGGCGACGATCGAAGGCGGTTCCGGCGAGGATTACGCTGCGCCTGGAACTTACCCGGGAACAATTCGGCAAGCAACGACCGACGATGCGCTGTTTGAAGGCGAAGGATATTTCGCCGATATCGCCGAGGGCCAAGGCGGATGCAGTTCCCGACCGCCCGGTTCGACGACGCCTGATTATCAGGGCCAAGGTGTCCGTCGTCGAAGGTCGTGGGACAGCGAGAACGGATTTACGTAACGGAGGCTCTGTCCTGTTTGTTGATGTGCCGCTTGGCTGCATGTGCGCCAGCGTCGTTTTTTCATGTGGTATCTTTGCTTGATGCGTCTCCTTCTCTCGATGATGGCCTGATCTCGGCGAAGTAGACGTCAGCCGGCGTAGGATTACCGAGGCTCTCTCACGTGGTACCGTGGTTGTTGTAATGGGAGACGAAGACCTCCGATCTGCCCGCTCAGATCGCCCTGCAGAAGTAGTTTTCCAGCAGGATCAGTTCTTCAAGGTCTGATGCCAACGCTCGGTTCACTGGGCTTACGCAGCCCCACCGAGGGGGCGTCTAACTGCCTGGGTGTTAGGATGGTTGGAGTGCGCTTTGAGATAATATGCCCCACTCCTTGTAGTCAGCGAGAGATCATATTGATATAAGACTTAACCATTGTCGCTTAGCAGCCAGGGTTGTGGATGACCTCGGCGCCCATCGCAACCGAGGCTTCCAGCGCCAGATCCAACGTGTCGGTGACATCGCTCGCCGCATGGTGGTGCAGAGCTTCCAGGTGACCACATGGCGTGAATAGTCGTCAGGATGGTCTGACGGCGCAGATAGTTAACCCAGCCAATCACCTTCAGGTAAATGAAGTCGGTCTGCCAGAGCTGATTGGGCGCGGTGGTCTTATCGGAACTCATCCGCCGCCTTGATGACCACGAAGGACGGGCTTTGGTGATCAGGTCAGCCTGCGCCACTTCGGCAAGCGGTAGACCGATGCCTCGGAGACGAAGTAGCTGCGCGCGCAAATCTGCTGACCCAAACCATGCCGCCAGTTCCGAGGCGATAGCTCAGGCACTCAGAACCGCTGCAGCGCGCGTCAATCTGGCCCGGACCTCGTCAGGGGATGCGGTTCCACACCCGGCCGGGGCCACTGGTGCGATCCTTCAAACCGGCACGGCCAAAGCTCGGTATCGGTCGTACCACCTGTAAAAAGTCGTGCGCTCGGGATGCCCCCAGGAGGACCATAAGGTCGGCGACTACCGCGCAGCACGAAGATGGGATCTCGACCAACCGGATGATCTCAAAACTTCTCGGATTGCCGTTTATCTCATGTCGTCGTCCCAGCCCCGAGCATGCTTTTGGGCAGCCAGTTCTCGACTCAGATGGCGACCAGTTCCTTCAGGCTCTGCATCTCGGCGAGTCCTTCACCTCGCTGCCTGTCGCTTGGCGCTGGAGTGCTCACCTGCCAACCGCTTCTTGCCGTTCGGCGCCGGCTCGGGCGCAATGGCGCTTACCGCCTCACCCAGGAACTCCTTCGACCAGCTGCTGTACGGTCACACCTCGGCGATGCCTTCGCGACGGCACAGTCCAGCAATGCTCGCCTGGCCCTTCAGAACGATCCGGATCTTCTCTTTGAATATGAATATTGCCGCCATGTCCTGCGACGGATATCACACCACACCTTCTCGGCAGGCTCTTTGGACTTCATGGATTTCTGCCTCATCTGCGTTCCCTTCGGTCACTACGATGAGCCAAGAAATCCTCTATGGCACCTAATCTGTCCCACGAGCGCTGACGTCAGACGTTCCCACTCGACCTCTGGCGCCGCCCGGCGCGCATCGGCCAGCGTGCCGTCGATTTCGATGTCAGTCATCGCCGAATGCCGCGGTTCTGCCCTTGCCGTCGCCCCCGTCCGCCGGCTCGAGCGACTCGCGGGGCGGAAGGATGTCCATCGGCGAGGCGGCCGCCTCGGGATCGGCGTGAACGGTCGAGGGGTCGTCCAGATCGATGATGCGGTCGGCCAGCGCAATGAAGGACGGTCTCTGGGTCACGATGATGATCGTGTGCGAGCCCTTGCGCCGCTGCAACGCCTCGCGGAACAGCATGTCGGCCTCGTGATCCAGATTGGCGTTGCACTCGTCCATGATGATGACCTTCGGCCCGCCGCACAGCGCGCGCACGATCGGAATGTGCTGGCGCAGCGAGGCGGGCAGGGAATCCATGGTGGTGCCGGTAATGTCGGTGGTGAAGCCCTTCGGCAGCTTGGAGACCGCGTTGGTCAGGCCGAGTTCCTCGGAAACCAGCAGCGCCGCCTTGGCCCGATCCGGATCCATGTCGAAGCCGCACACATTCTCCATGATCGTGCCTTCGAACAGCACCGGATGCTGGGTGAGATAGGAGACCGCGCGCCGCAAGGCCGCGTCGTTCAACTGGGTGGAATCGATGCCGTCATAGAAGACCGCACCTTCGTCCGGCTTTACGATTCCGGCGATCAGCGCCAGCAGGGTGGATTTGCCGGACCAATTCTCGCCCCGAATGACGACCGTTTCGCCGGCCCGGATGGTCAGCGATAGATCGGCGAAGACCGGTCGTTCGGCGTCATAGCGGAAGGTGACGTTCCGCAGGTCGATCCGGCCCTGGAAGGCCTCGATGAAGGCCGGGCGGTTCGGGGCCGCCATGGGAATGCGGCCGAAATTCTTCACATGGTCCTTGGCGATCCGGACCGACTGATACTGGCTCCACAGCAGCGACGCGCGGTTCAGCGGCTGCATCGCGCGGCCCGCCAGCAGCATGCAAGCCGCCACGCCGCCGATGGTCATCCCGCCGTCGATGGCGAGCAGGCTGCCGAAGCCGACGATCGCGGCGATGGTCAGCTGGGTGACGAAATTCGCGATCGCCTGGGCATCGCCGCTGCCCTCGGCCACATCCAGGGTGACCGACGCGCTCCGCTGGATGACGCGTTCATAGCGCCGCGCCATCAGGCGCTCCATCGAATAGGTCTTGATCGTCGGCAGACCCTGCAGGACCTCGATCAGGAAGTTAGTCTGGCTGCGCTCGGCATCCTGGCGGTCCTCGACCCGGCGGCGGACCCGCATGCCGTTGACCCAGGTGGATGCGGCCAGAACCGCGATGCACACCAGAAGGACATAACCCAGCGGCCCGCCGATCAGGAACACCGCCAGCACGAAAAGCAGGAAGAAGGGGAAATCGATGATCAGTTGGGGCAGGTAGCCGGCGCGGGACTCCCGCAAGGTGTCGATCGCCAGGATCTGCTCCAGGCGCCGGGCGGCGGAAACTGACTGGAAGGCCTTGGGATCGGCGAACAGGGCCTTGCTGACCATGCCCATGAAGGCCCGGTGGCCGTAGCGGCCGGCCCGGTCGGTCACGATGCGGCCCCTGGCGATCCGGACCATCGCGTCGATCACCAGGGCGAGGACCACGCCGCCGATCAGCAGCGTCAGCGTGTGTTCGGCGGCATTCGGGACCACGCGGTCATAGACGATCAGAACCGCGAAAGGCAGCGCCATCGCCGTGACGTTGGAGATGAACGAGGCGAGCACGATGCTGGGCGTGGCGGCGGAAGGGATCTTCCGGAAATCGCGCAGAAAGCGGGTCGTCACCGTGGAGCGGGTGGTGTCGGCATACTCTCCCCAGATGTCGCGCTCGAAAGCCATCGAAGCATCGTTTCCTAGTCTAGTCCGGAAATGCAACCGCTACCCGAAATACGGGAGACCTTGTCTCAAATGTGACCTATCACACCATCACCTGAAAACCCAGCGATTAAGGAGCCAGGCCCTGGCGTCGCGGATCGCGCCGTCTTACAGGCTTGCGGCCCGCCGGGACAGGGAAATCGGTCAATCCCGCTCGGACTTCACCAGGATCTCCCGAACGGCTTCCAGCAGGTTCCCGCCGGTGAACAGATATCCCGCCAGGTCGGCCGCTCGGGCGGCCTCAACGTCGGACTCCCGGTCGCCGATAAGGAACGAGCGCCGCCGCTCCACCGGCCAGGCGCGCATCAGATCGATCAGCATGCCGGGCCCCGGCTTGCGCCAATGGGCGATGTGGGTGAACCGACCGTCATCGAAGTCGGGGTGAAAGGGGCTGTACCGGAAATCGTCGATCCGGGCGCCGTGGCGGCTCAGTTCGCCGCGCATCCAGTCATGCAGATCCTCGACATGGCGCTCGGTATAGTGGCCACGGGCGATGCCGGCCTGATTGGTGACCACGAAGACGTGGAAACCGCTTTGGTTCAGCAGTCTGACGGCGTCCTTGGCGCCGGGAATCCAGACGATCTGGTCCGGCCGGTGCGCATAGCCGATATCCTCGTTCAGAATGCCGTCGCGGTCGAGAAAGGCGGCGGGCCGCGCGGGAACGGAAGGGCGGCTCACAGGTGGCTCAGAGGTCGATCACGATATTGCCGAACCGGTCCAGCGAGGCCGTGCCGCCCGGCGGAACGAGGCAGGTCGCGTCGTATTCCTCGATGATGGCCGGACCCTTGACCGAGCTTGAAAGGTCGGCCCGGGCAAGGACGGGGGTCTCCATCCAGCCGTGATCGCGGCCGAAATACGCCTGACGCGCGGCATCGCTTGGCCGGGCCGCGGCATCGGCGCGCAGCTTGTCCGGCACCCGGCTGGCTTCCGAGACGCCGCGCCCGACAACCGCGATATTCACCAGTTCCACCGGTTCCTCAGGGCCCGCGCGGTGGCCGTAGACGGTCTTGTGCTCCTCGCCAAAGCGCTCCGCCAGCTCCGCGAGCTTGGCCGCGTCGAAATCGCCGTCCGGCGCGGCGACCGACAGCTCATAGATCTGGCCCTTGTAATGCAGGCTCGCCGAGCGCTCGATCACCGCCGACGCGCCGGTGAATCCTTCCGCCTTGAGCTGAACCAGCGCCTCGTTGGCCAGCGCGTCCCATGCCCCCGTCAGTTCCGCGGGATCGGCCTCGGACAAGAGGCGGCGGAAGGTGCGGGAATAGTGATGCTCGACATCCGCGTAGAGCAGGCCGAAGGACGAGAACAGACCCGGCGAGGGCGGCACGATGACCCGCTTGATCCCGATGGTGGCCGCCATGCCGGCGGCGAACAGCGGCCCGTTCCCCCCGAAGGCGAAGAGCGCGTAGTTGCGCGGGTCGCGGCCCCGCTCGGTCGAGACCGCCTTGATCGCGCGGATCATGTTGGATGCGGAGATCAGATGCGCGCCATGGGCGGCGACGTCCAGCGGCAGGCCGAGCGGCTTGGCGATCTTCTCCTCGAACACCCGCGCCGCCTTGTCACGGTTCAGCTTCAGGGCACCGCCGACCAGATGGCCGGGATTGATGTAGCCGAGCAGGACATTGGCGTCGGTGATGGTCGGCTCCTCGCCCCCGGCGTCGTAGCAGACCGGTCCGGGCGAGGCGCCGGCGCTGTGTGGTCCGGCCTTGAGCGAACCGCCGGCATCAATGCTGAGGATCGATCCGCCGCCGGCGCCGACCTCGGCAAGGTCGATAGCGGGCACCTTGAGCGCGTATCCCGCCCCGGTCAGCAGGCGTGAGCCGTGCATAATGCCGCCGCCGACCTGCATGTCCAGCGCCCGGGTCACCTCGCCGCCGGCGATCATCGAGGTTTTCGCCGTGGTACCGCCCATGTCGAAGGTGATCACGTCGCTCAGGCCCGACGCGCGGGCGATCGCCTGGCTGCCGATGACGCCGCCGGCGGGTCCGGATTCGATGATATGCATCGGCAGCCGCGCCGCGGTCTCCGCCGTGGTGGCCCGCCATTCGACTGCATAGAGATAGATCGGCGCCGTAATGCCGTCGGCGTCAGGCCCTTGCGCAGTGCGGCGAGATAGGCGCCGACCACCGGCAGGACATAGGCATTGATCACCGTCGTCGAGGTGACGCTCGTACTCCTTCATCTCCGGCAGCACGTCGGCGCTGATACAGAGCGGCAGGTCGGGCGCCTTCTCGCGGATCACCGCTTCGATCAGCCGCTCATGTGCCGGATTGGCGTAGGCGTTGATCAGGCAGACCGCGATCGCCTCGACCCGCTCCTCCAGCAGCTTGTCGACAGCCCGTTCGATATCGGCGCGGCTCGGTGCCCGCTCGACCACGCCGTTGGCGTTGATCCGTTCATCCACCACCTGACGCAGGTAGCGGTCGACCAGGGCCGGCGGCTTCTCCCAGGCGAGATCGTAGAGCCGCGGCATGCGCAGGGTCCGGATCTCCAGCACGTCGCGGAAACCGGAGGAGGTGATCAGACCGACCCGCGCGCCCTTCAATTCCAGGATCGCGTTCGAGGCGACCGTTGTGCCGTGGCGGATTTCGTGGATCGAGTCGGGTCCGATCCCCGCATCGGCGAAGACCTCGGCGACGCCCTCGACGATGGCGCGGGCATAGTTGTCGACGCTGGACGGGACCTTCTTGGTGAAAAGCCGGCCTTCGGCGTTCAGGAAGACGATGTCGGTGAAGGTGCCGCCGATATCGACGCCGACGCGAAACGTGCTCATGTCCGGTTTCCCATCAAATGCCTATTGGGCCGCCTGGTTGGCGCGCGGCCAGTCTTCCCACAGCACCGCTTGCGCGTCACCGATACGCGAGGCGCGAATATCGGCCCGCCGCCGCTCGGTTCCCGCCAGGTCCACGGTCCAGGATTCGGTGTCGACGATGACCCCATAGTCCTGGAAGGCGCGTTCGGCGCTGACCAACTCGTTGCGCACGTCGCGCAGTACCATGCCGGGTTCCCGCTCCAGCGGGTCTCCCCAGCCGCCGCCGCCCGCCAGTTCATGGCGGAAGACCTCGCCGGCGAACATGGTCATGGTCAGCTTGGAATCGAGCGGGCGGTTCTCGGTGCCGGGATTCATCGTGTTGCGCGAGGCCGCGCCCGGATTGCCGCCATAGAGCCCATAGGGCCGGAAGACGTTGCGGTCGGAACGAACCTGCAACACGGCCTCCTTCTCCAGCAGCCGGTAGTCCCGGCGATACGGCGCGCCGCCGCGGAACTTGCCGGCGCCGGCCCGGTCGGGCACGAACTCATAAGCCAGGATCTCGACCGGGTTCTCGGCCTCGCAGACCTCGATCGACTGGGAGGCCATGTTGGCGAACAGGTTCGAATTGCCCGACAGCCCGTCGGCCCAGGGCCGCGCGCCCCAGGTGCCGCAGGCGAAATCGACATAGATGAACGGGGTGCGCTTGTCATCATAGCCGCCGATCGACACGCCGGTATTGCCGCCGTCGGAGGCCGCCATCACTTTGTCCGGCAGCATCATCGCCAAGGCGCCGAGCACGCAGTCGACCATCCGGAAGCCGGTCAGCCCCCGCGCCGCGCAGGCTGCCGGGAGCACGCCATTGGCGATGGTCCCAGGCGGTGCCGTCACCTCGATGCAGCGGAAGAAACCCTCGTTCGCCGGCACGTCGTTCGGCAGGATCGACTTGACCCCGCAATAGGTCGCGGCCTTCGTGAAGGAGAGCGTGTTGTTGATCGCGCCCTTCACCTGATCGGACGTGCCAGTCCAATCGGCGTACATCCGGTCGCCTTGTTTCTTGAAGGTCACGAACAGCCGGATCGGTTTGCCGACATCGACGCCGTCGTCGTCGATCCAGTCCTCGAAGCTCCACTCGCCGTCCGGCAGTTCCAGCAGCGCCGCCTTGGTCACCCGCTCGGTATAGTCGACGAAATCGACCAGGAAGTTGGTCATCGTGTCGACGCCGTGCTCGGCCACCAGTTCGAGGAACTGGCGCTCGGCGATGTTGCAGGCCGCGAGCTGGGCGCGAATGTCGCCGAACACCTTCACCGGGACGCGCACATTGGCCTCGATGAGGCTGAACAGGGTCTCGTTCCGCTTGCCCTGCTCGTACATGTACATCGGCGGGATGCGCAGGCCTTCCTGATAGATCTCGGTGGAATCCGAAGCGTTGGAACCCGCCACACGGCCGCCGACATCGGTGTGGTGGCAGATCGTCGCCGCGAAGGCGATGCGCTTTCCCTCGTGGAAGATCGGCTTGAAGATGAAGATGTCCGGCAGGTGCATGCCGCCGTTGAAGGGATCGTTCAGGCAGAACAGATCGTCGGGTTTCATCACGGCGCCGAACCGCTCGACCACCGCGCCCAGCGCGGTCGGCAGCGAGCCCAGATGGCCCGGCAGAGTCAGGCCCTGGGCCACCAGCTTACCGTCGGCGTCGCAAAACGCGGTGGAGAAGTCCATGTTGTCGCGCAGCACTCCGGAATAGGTCGTGCGCATGATGGTGAGCGCCATCTCGTCGGCGATCGAGACCACCGCGTTGCGCAGCAGTTCGAACTCGATCGGATCCCATGTCCGTTCACTCATGGCCACCCCCGGTTTCCGTGTCGTCGGTTGAGTGTGCGACGCCCGGAGCCGGATTGGAAGCCCGCGGACCGTCAGCCGGTCGATCCTTTCGCCCTCAGCCGGCCCGCGCGCCCGTTCCCGGCGCCGCCGCCGGCAGATCGATGGTCACGGTCGTCCCGGCGCCCTCGGTGCTGTGCAGGAAGACGCTGCCGCCATGCAGTTCGGCGAGCGATTTGACGAGCGACAGACCGAGGCCGGTGCCCCCATCCTTGCCGGAGGAGTCGGGACCACGGTTGAAAGGCAGGAAAACCGATTTCTGAAATTCCTCCGGGATGCCGATGCCGGTGTCCGATACCACGATCCTGACGCGGTCGTCGTCGGCGTTTCCCGTGCCGCCGGGGTGATGCCTGGCGGATACCCGGATTTCATCGCCCGGCCGGGTGAACTTCAAGGCGTTGGAGAGCAGGTTGACCAGAATCTGCCGCAATGCCCGCGGGTCGGCGTGCATCGTGATGGCTGGCGGATCGATGTCGAACGTCATCGTCACCTTTCCGACATGCGCCTGTTCATGGAACAGACGCATGGTGCTGGTGAGCAGATCCTTCAATTCGGTCTGCTCCGGCTCAATGGTCATCTTGCCGGCCTCGATCTTGGAGATGTCGAGGACATCGTTGATCAGCGCCAGCAGATGGGTGCCGCTGGTCCGGATATTGTCGGCATAGTCGACATAGCGGTCGGAACCCAGAGGCCCGAAGCGCTGGTCCCTCAGGATTTCAGAGAAGCCGATGATCGCGTTCAGGGGCGTGCGAAGCTCATGGCTCATGGAGGCCAGGAACAGCGTCTTGGCCTGGCTCGCCTCCATGGCATCGTGCCGGGCCCTCAGCAGTTCCTCGTTATGTTGGCGAAGCTCCACCAGCGCTTGGTCCTTCTCCTGGCTCGCCCTCTCGGCCAAGGCCTGGGACCGCACGGCGGCGCTTTCGCTTTGCCGAAGCTGCTCGTTCCGCAACGAGGCGATTTCAGCGGCATGGGCGAGTGCCCGGCTCATGCCCTGGGCACGGCGCAAGAAATACCAGCCGAGTCCGCCGAGCACGATCAGCACGGCGATCGCCGGTACCATCAGTCGCACGGTACGTTCGGTGCCGGACGCGCGCGCCTCCCAGGTCAGACCCGCGACCGGGGTGCCGCTGGGCGATACGAGCAGTTTTTGGCTGGGTTCCGATGGATGCGTCAGGCGGAGACCCAGGAACCCGAAATCCTCGGATTGATCGCGCAAGAATTCCGCGTCGATCTCGCGTCCGAAGATGAGGACCGGCCTTTCGAGATCGGGCGGGGCGCCTTTGGCGGGAGTCTCAGGTGAAAACGGGCTGACACCGAAGATGTATGGCTTGCCCTCGAACAGCGCGAAACCGTTCGCGGCCTCAACGGGGTCCATCGCCGAACGTCGCGCCTGTTGAATGAGGGTCCGGATATCGGGGTTCCGCACAAAAGCGGGATCGATGTCGAAGAATGCCTTTTCGCGAAAGGCAAATAGAACCTCGTCGTCAGGCGTGACCACGACCGTCATGTCGACATCGAGATTGCTTTGCGCATGCAGGCCGATGTTTTCCTCGATCCAAACTCGGTCGGGCTCCGGAAACAGATGCACGATGGCTTCGTCCCACCATGAGTATTCCGACGCGAGCGTGCCGATCCGCTCCTGCTCCAGCTTGAACGCGGTGGTGGACAAATGCTGCTGCGATCGCCGGTCCAGATCGTTCAGATACGCAACAGTAATGAAACCAAGCGCCGCCAGGGCCGTGAGCGCGAACAGGGCCCAGATCGCGAAAGGCAGGACGATCGCGCCGGTTCCCGAGGGTGTTTCCGAGGCCTTGGTTTCAAGTGGAGCGGAACTCACGGGTTCTTGTCCTCTCGGGCAACCGCGTCACCCGACCGAGACGGAGGCCCGGGACCGTCCGGCAGTTTATCCAAGGTTTCCCTGGCCATGAAGCGAAACCAGCGCAGGGGCCGTCGCCGTGACGCGATTCCGAGCGGTTCCCGCCTATGTGCTGATCGAGTTGGCCCGGCTTGCCAAGAACGCCTGCGCCGCTCCAAGATCGGCGTCAATCGGAACAAAGCCATCAGGGGGAGTTGGCACTATGGATCTTCATCTCGCCGGCAAGTCGGTGCTCATCACCGGAGCGTCCAAGGGGATCGGCCTCGCCTGCGCGCACGGTTTTGCGGCCGAGGGCTGCAATCTGCACCTGACCTCCCGCACCGAGGTCGACCTTGAGGCGGCGCGCGACGCGATCCGTGCCAAGCATGATGTCGAGGTCACGGTGCATCCGCTCGACCTGTCCGATTCGGCGAATGTGGATATCCTGGCCGAGCGTTGCGCGGACATCGATATTCTGGTGAACAATGCCGGCGCGATCCCCGGCGGCGACATCCAGGCCGTGGACGAGAAGACCTGGCGCACGGCCTGGGATCTCAAGGTCTTCGGCTATATCAACATGACGCGGCGGTTCTACCCGCTGATCAAGGCGGGCGGGGGCGGGGTGATCCTCAACGTCATCGGGCTTGCCGGCGTGCGGGTCGATCCGAAATACGTGGCGGGCTCCGCCGGCAACGCCTCGATTATCGGATTCACCAACGCCATGGGCGCCTATGCCCTGGAGGACGGCATGCGGGTTCTCGGGATCTGCCCCGGCGCGGTTCAGACCGAGCGCATCACGACGTTGCTGAAGACCAAGGCCCGGACCGAGAAGGGCGACGAGAACCGCTGGCAGGACTATTTCGCCGGCATGCCCCTGAACCGGCCGGCCACGGTCGAGGAAGTGGCCGACGTCACCGTCTATCTGTGTTCCGACCGGGCGGCGTGGTTGACCGGCATCACCATCAACGTCGATGGTGGCGCGGCGAACCGGTAGGCCCGAAGCGGGGTCGATAGAGGGAGAAACGGCGATGGCGCGCGGCCTCGACCATCTGGTCATGGTGGTGAAGGATCTGGAAGCCGCCCGGACGGCGTTCGAGCGGTTGGGCTTTACGACCACCCCGCGCGCGGTGCATCCGTTCGGGACCGAGAACTTCCTGGTTCAGATGCAGGGCAACTTCCTGGAGGTGGTCGCCGTCGCCGATGCCTCGATCATTCCAGATCACACGCCGCAGGTGTTCAGCTTCGCGCGCGGCAACGCGGACTTTCTGAAGCGCCGGGAAGGCATGTCCTCGCTGGTGTTCCAGAGCCAGGACGCGCGGGCCGATCGCCGGGACTTTCTGGCGGCGGGCCTGAACGCATACGAGAACGTGGATTTCTCGCGCAAGGCCCGGCTCCCGGACGGAAGCGAGGTGACGGTGGCCTTCTCGCTCGCCTTCGTGACCGATCCGGCGATGCCCGAGACGACCTTCTTCACCTGCCAGCAGCACGCGCCGGAGCATTTCTGGAAACCGGCTTATCAGGTTCATGCCAACGGCGCCCATCACGCGGCCGAGGCGATCATGGTCGCGCCGGAACCGGCGGGCCATGCCGGTTTCTTCACGGGCACGCATGGCGCGGCGGCGGTCCGTGCCGAGGGGGACGGCTTGCGCGTTACCACCGATTTGGGCGCCGTGTCGATCCTGACCCCGGCGACGTTTCGAGCCCGTTTCGGCCGCGAGACCCCGGGCCCGGCGGACAGAACCCATTTCGCGGGCTTCCGGATCGCTGTCGGGGATCTCGATAAAGTGCGTGGCATTTTCGCGGATGCCGGGATCGAGGCCCGGCGGACGGCGAACACGATACAACTGACCACGGGACTTGCCGGCATCGTCGCCGAATTTGCCGGGATGTCCTGAACCCGATGCGGGAGGAGCGGTCATGCTGAAGCACGATATCCTGAAACATCCGGTCACGGTCCTGACCGATGCCCAACGCGAGCAATATTTCGAGGAGGGCGCGGTCCTGGTCGAGGGCGCGGTGCCGGACAGCTGGCTCAGGCGTCTGCGCGCCGCCGCCACCGAGATCATCGAGCGCAGCCGCGAGGTGACGGCATCCGACGGCGTGTTCATTCTCGAGGACGGTCACAGCGCCGCCGCGCCGCGCCTGAAACGGCTCTCCAGTCCGGTCGACCATCACCCGGATTTCTGGGAGTTCGCGCGGTCGTCGCCATGCGTCGAGGCAGTCGCCGATCTGGTCGGCCCGGACGTGAAGTACCATCACTCCAAGCTCAATTTCAAATGGGCGCGGGGCGGCATGAAATTCGACTGGCATCAGGATATCCAGGCCTGGCCGCATACCGATTACAGCCCGGTCACCGTCGGGCTCTATCTTGAGGATTGCGGGCTTGAGCAGGGGCCGCTGATCACCATCCGCGGCAGCCATGAAGGGCCGCTGCACAGCATGTATGACGAGAAGCGGAACTGGGTCCTGAGCATCCCGGAGGACAGGATCGAGATGGCGCGGGCCAACACGCTGGTCGGTCCTGCCGGCTCGTTGGTGATGCTGAACTGCCGGACCATTCACGGCTCGGCGCCGAACCAGTCGGAGCGCTCGCGGCCGTTCCTGCTGAACGTCTATTCCTCGGCGGATTCGTTCCCCTACAGGCCGAACGCGATCCGCAGTCCGAAGGCCGGGACGATCGTGCGGGGCAGGCCGGCGCGCGTGTCCTGCCACGACCCGAGACCCTGCGAGGTGCCGCCCGACTGGACCAAGGGCTATGCCGGCCCCTGGGCGCATCAGAACCGCCAGCGCACCCCGCAATCCGTCATGTGACCCGGCACTGGATACGAGGAGACCCTATGCGTACGCCCGCCTCCACCGCCGGCTTCATGTCGATGAAGGGCGGTGGCTATTACTCCAAGGCCACCATCGGGGCCAAACACACGATCGACCGCGCGACACCCCTGATCCTGGAGGCGGTCGCCCGCATGGACCCCGCCGATGACGGCACGCCGTTCACCATGTCGGACATGGGCTGCGCCGATGGCGGCACCTCGATCACCATGGTCGGCACGGTGCTGAAGGAGGTGCGCCGCCGCGCGCCGTCGCGGCCGATCCAGATGGTCTATACCGACCTGCCGCGCAACGACTTCAGCCAGGTGTTCCAGAACGTCCACGGCCAGACCGATATAGAGACCTATATCGGCGAGATCGACGATCTCTACGTCTTCGCCTCGGCGACCTCGTTCCATCGGCCGATCTTCCCGCCGGGGACGCTCAACCTCGGCTTCTCGGCCACCGCCTCGCATTACATCAGCGAGAAGCCCGGGGTGATCTCGAACCATGTCCACATGGTCGGTGCCGTGGGAGCGGAACGCCAGGCCTATGTCGAACAGGGCCGGGCGGATTGGGAGCGGATGCTGCTGAACCGGTCGCGCGACCTGGCGCCGGGCGGCCGGCTGGCGCTGTTCAATTTCGGGATCGACGAGGAGGGCCGCTATCTCGGCTCCACCGGCGGCGTCGACATGTTCGACACCTTCAGCCGGCTTTGGGCGGATTTGCGCGATCAGGGCGTGATCACGGCGGAGGAATTCGTGAACACCAACTTCCCGCAAAGCTACCGCACGGTGGAACAGTTCACCGCGCCGTTCCGGGACGAGGCAAACCCGGTCTACAAGTCCGGGCTGCGGCTGGAACATGTCGAGACCCGGGTCGTCGACTGTCCCTTCGCGACGGATTTCAAAACCCATGGCGACGCCGCGCGCTTCGCGCATGAGTATATCCCGACCCTGAGATCCTGGAGCGAGGCGACCTTCGCCAGCGGGCTCTCGCCGGCCCGCCCCGCCGAGGAGCGCCAAACGATCCTCGACCGTTTCTACGACAACTATGAAACCCTGGTCCGGGATGCGCCCAAGGGCCACGCGATGGACTATGTCCATTGCTATCTGATCATCGAAAAGCTCGCGGGATAGGCCGCCGGCCGATGCGCCTGGTCGCCTGGAACTGCGCCATGGCGCTGCATCGCAAACTTGATGCCCTGACCCGCCTGCGTCCGGATGTCGCCGTGATCTCCGAGGCGGCGGAGCCGGCGCGGCTGATCGCGCGCGAGCCGGCCTTCGCCGATGCCTCGATGATCTGGATCGGCAGCAAGCCGAACAAGGGGCTGCTGATCGCCGGCTTCGGCGGCGTCCGCGTCGAGATGAGCCGCCATCGCTATGATCCGCGCCTGCACTGGATGGCCCCGGTCAGCGTGCATGGCCTGCCCGGAATGACGGAGCCGCTTCGCCTGCTCGGGGTCTGGGCCCAGAACGCTAATGAAGGCAACCGTCAGAAGGCCAATCCCGGCTATCTCCAGGACGCACTCAGGCGCTACCGGCGGTTTCTGTCCGGCGGCCCGGCGGTGGTCGCGGGGGACTTCAACAACCATGTGCTCTGGGACAAGCCGGGCTGGCGGATGAACCACGCCAACGAGATTGCCGCTCTCTCGCGCCTCGGTCTGACCAGCGCCTACCACGCCGCGCGGGGGATCGCGGCGGGAGACGAGACGGACCCGACATTGTACTGGCGCGACCGCACCCGCGACGGTCCGGCCTATCACATCGATTACATCTTCATGCGCAGGGACTGGGCCGCTATGCCCTTCCGTCTCGATGTCGGCGGATTCGACGACTGGGTCGGACCGGGGCTAAGCGACCACGTGCCACTGACCCTGGATATCGATCCGCGGGGCCACTGACCCGCGCGTCCGTCGGGCGATGGTCCTCGGAACCACGGTCAGGACCAGGGTCGCGCCCATTCACCCGCCTCCGGCCGAGGGTGGGCGGCGGACCAGGCTCCAGACATTGGGCATTTCGCCCACCGGGACGGTGATCAGGCTCGGCTTGTCCATCGCAAGGTGACGGGAGAGCACTTCTTCCAATTGCGCCTCGCTCTCGGCTTTCTCACCCTTCATGCCGAAGGATTCGGCCATCTTCACCCAATCCGGGTTGGCGAGATCGACAGCGATGTGGCGGCCGCCGAACTGGTTCGCCTGGATGGTCTTCACATTGCCGTAGGCGCTGTTGTCGAAGACCACCACCGTGACCGGGATATTGTGCAGCACCGCCGTCGCCAGTTCCTGCATGGTGAAGCCGAAACCGCCGTCGCCGACGGTGGCGATCACCTTGCGGTCCGGCGCCCCGACCTTGGCGCCGAGGGCGGCCGGGTAGCTCCAGCCGAGGGTCGCCTGGAAGCCGGGCATGAAGAAGCTGCGCGGCTGATAGAACGGCATGCCGAAGCGGCTGAAAACCGTGAAGCGGGTCACGTCGGCGAACAGCATCCCGTCGCGCGGCAGGGCGGCCCGTACCGCCCGGTTGTAGCCCGACAGCGGCTCCAGCCCGTCAAGCTGCTCGGCGATCTCCCGGCGTACCGCATCGGCGCCGTCCCACAGCGCGGTCTGGCGCGGCCCGAGCCCGCCCAGGGCCGCGTCCAGACGCGCGAGCCCTATTTTGGCGGAGGTCAGCAGGGCCACGTCGGACTTGCGGGGCTTGACGATCTGGGTCGGGTCGATGTCGATGCGTACCAGCTCAACTTCGCCGGCCCGTCCCCAGGCGAGGCCCGGAGTCGAGAACCGGCGCCCGACGATCAGCGCCACATCCGCGTCGCCCCAGAGCCGCTGTCCGGCAAGCTGGTTGAAGGCAAGCTCGTGCTCGTCCGAGAGCACGCCGCGCCCGCTTGGCGACATCACCACCGGCGCGCCGAGCTTTTCCGCGACCGCCTTAAGCTCCGCCTCGGCCCCGACCACGCCGCCGCCAACCAGGATGATCGGGCGCTTGGCGCCGTGCAGGCGCTTGGCCGCGTCGGCAACCTTGTCCGCTTCCGGCTCCGGCGCCGGCCTTGGTTTCGCGGCGGGCAATGGTTCGACCTCTCCCTTGGCGAGATACTGGTCCGGCGCCATTTCGAAGATCGCCGCCTTGTTGCGCCCGGAATGGCAATGCACGAAGGCGGCATCCAGCAGCGCCGGCACATCCGCCGGCACGTTCGCCCGCTCGGCCCAGTCGACCACGCCCCGGCTCATGGCGAGCTGATCCTTCACCTCGTGAGCGATGCCGTAATTCATGCCGATCTGATGCGAGGGGATCTGCCCGGTGATCCCGAGCACCGGCTGGTTCGCCGAATTCGCGGTGATCACCGCCGTCATCGCGTTCAGCAGCCCCGGGCCCGGCACGATCGCGAACACCCCGGTCCGCCCGGTCGCCTGGGCATAGCCCATCGCCATGAAGGCCGCCCCCTGCTCGTGCCGCGTGTGCCACACCTTCAGGTTGTTCCGGCGCTCATAGAAGGCGTCATAGAGCGGGTCGAGTTGGACCCCCGGAATGCCGAAGATCGTATCGACGCCGTTATCGATCAGCGCTCTCGCGACCGCCTGGCCGCCGGTCATGACAGGCATGGGAAGACTCCGTGCTGGATGGCCGGCGCGACCGCGCCGGGAGGGGTGAAGTTTGGCGGATCGGAGGGAGCGGGGCAATGGGGGGACTCGAGGAGGTCATCAATCCACCTTTCCTCCCGTATCCCCGACCTGCGTCGGGGATACGTGGATCTTTGCGAGCCGAAATCAAAAATTGCCGTCGCCTGCGCGGGAACGACAATTTTTGATGTAGGTGCTCTCCGCGCGAGTTTTGTCTCAGCAAATCTCCTCCCGTATCCCCGACGCAGGTCGGGGCCGACGCCTGAGAAGTCTCAACGTGACGGGTCGTGGATCATTGGAACAAGCGATCGGACGTGATCCGCCATCTCTCAGTCGCCGCCGCCTCAGGCTTCGGCCCCGCGTCAAGCGCGGGGTGACGGTTTTGTGTAGATCTGAAAAATCTTCACCGTCGCCCTCGCGCAGGCGGGGGCCTCGGCGGATCTGGATGCGCGGTACAGGATTTTGCGGGTTGTCTGAGGTCCCCGCCTGCGCGGGGACGACGGATCAATGTGTGGTTGGGCAGATTTATCCCATGCCCTGCCGTTCGCCAGGGCGACGGGAGAGGTTAGAGAAGGGCCGTCCCCTAAAGCGCCTTCGCCCGGTCCCGCAGGGTGAACTTCTGCACCTTGCCGGTGGAGGTTTTGGGCAGCTCGCCGAACACCACGGTCTTCGGGGCCTTGAAATGAGCCATGTTGTCGCGGCAATAGGCGATCAGGCCGGCCGCGTCGATGGTGGCGCCGGGCTTGAGGGTGACAAAGGCGCAGGGAGTCTCGCCCCATTTCTCGTCCGGGCGCGCGACCACGGCGGCCTCCAGCACCTGGGGGTGGCGGAACAGCACGCCCTCGACCTCGATGGTGCTGATATTCTCGCCGCCGGAGATGATGATGTCCTTGGAGCGATCCTTGAGCTCGATATAGCCCGAGGGGTGCATCACGCCGAGATCGCCGGTGTGGAACCAGCCGCCCTTGAAGGCTTCCTCGGTGGCCGTGGAATTCTTGAGATACCCCTTCATCACCACATTGCCGCGCATCATCACTTCGCCCATGGTCTCGCCGTCGCTCGGCACCGGCTCAAGCGTGTCGGGATTGGCGACCATCAGGCCTTCCAGAACCGGATAGCGCACGCCCTGGCGGGATTTCAATTCCGCCTGATCGGTGATGGACAGCGCGTTCCACTCGTCATGCCATTCGCACACCGTCACCGGGCCATAGACCTCGGTCAGGCCATAGACATGGGTGATCGAGACGCCCTTGGCCTCCATCCCTTCGATCACGGCGGCGGGTGGGGCGGCGCCGGCGGTCATCATCGCCAGCGGATGATCCCACTCGCGCCTCGCTTCGGCTGGGGCGTTCAGCAGCATGTTCATGACCACCGGCGCGCCGCACATGTGGCTGACCTTGTGGTCGGCGATGGCATCGTTGATCGGCTTGGCCTCAACCCGGCGCAGGCAGACATGGGTGCCGCCGAGCATGGTGATGGTCCAGGGGAAGCACCAGCCGTTGCAATGGGACATCGGCAGGGTCCAGAGATAGATCGGATGCTTCTTCATGCCCCAGACGGTGCTGTTGCCGATCGCGTTCAGATAGGCGCCGCGATGGTGATAGACCACGCCCTTGGGATTGCCGGTGGTTCCCGATGTGTAGTTGAGCGCCAGCGCATCCCATTCCGAGGCCGGCATAACGACTTCGAATGCCGGGTCGCCGCTCGCCAGAAAATCCTCGTATTCGATGGAACCCAGCCGCTCGCCGCCGGTGACGGTGGGGTCGGCATAGTCGATGACCAGGATCTCGCGTCCCAGCTCCGCCAAGGCCTGCCTGATCACCGGCGCGAATTCGGTATCGGTGATCAGCGCCTTGGCCTCGCCATGGTTCAGGATGAAGGCGATGGTCGGCGCATCCAGGCGGGTGTTCATCGCATTCAGCACCGCGCCGGTCATCGGCACGCCGAAGGTCGCCTCGAAGGACGGCGGCACGTTCGGCGCCATCACCGTGACCGTATCGCCCTTGCCGATGCCATGCCGGGCGAGCGCCGAGGCGAGGCGGTGGCAGCGCTCGCGCGTCTCGGCCCAGGTGAAGCGCTGGTCGCCATGAATCACCGAGGTGCGGGTCGGAAATACCGCCGCCGTGCGGGCCAGGAAGGAGAGCGGCGTCAGCGGCACGTAATTCGCCGGATTCTTGTCCAGATCGGTCTCGAAGGGATGGCCGCTCATCGATTTCCTCCCGCGCGGGGCTCGGGCCCCGCATCGTTGATTTTGGCGGAAGGTACCGGGGACGAATTGGCTGCGCAATATTGCCGCATGTCGCCGGGTCAGGGCTTGGGCGCGAATACGCCGCCGGTCATCGGTTCCGGCACGCCAGTGGTTCCCGGATAGCTGATCGGCAGGCCGAGACGGGAACGCACCGCCATATAGGCAAAGGCCTGCGCCTCGACCGCGTCGCCGGACCAGCCGGCATCCTCGCCGGTCAGGATCTCGCCTTCGAGACGGGTTCGCAAACCGGCCATGATCGCGCCGTTATGCCGGCCGCCGCCGACCACGATCCACTGCCTTGGGGCCTGCGGCACAAGGCTTGCGGACTGGGCGATGGACTCGACCGTGAACGTCGTCAGCAAGGCGGCGCCGTCCGCCGCCGGCATGCTGTCGAGGACGGGTGCCGCGAAGCCGGAGAAATCGTCCCGGTCCAGCGACTTGGGCGGCTTTTTCTTGAAGTATGGATGGGTCAAAAGCCTGGCGAGCTTGACCGGCGAGGCGCGCCCGGATGCGGCCAGCGCGCCGTCGCGGTCGAAGGGGTCGCCGGTATGCCGTTTGACCCAATCGTCGATCAGCGCGTTCCCAGGACCGGTATCGAAGCCCAGCAGATCCGTCTCGCCGTCCCCGATCCAGGTGAGGTTGGCTACCCCGCCGATGTTCAAAACGCCGAGCGGCCGCGCCATCCGCGCCGACAGGGCGCGGTGAAAGACCGGCGCCAGCGGCGCGCCCTGTCCGCCGCCGGCGACATCGGCGGCGCGCAAGTCGAAGACCACATCGATGCCGGTCTCCTCGGCCAGTCGGGCGCCGTCACCGATCTGCCAGGTATGGCCGTCGGCGGGATTGTGCAGAATGGTGTGACCATGAAAGCCGATGACGTCGATCTGCCCGGGCTGCATCCCCGCCGTGTCGAGCAGCGCCGTCACGGCCTCGGCGTGGCGACGCGTGAGGTCCGCTTCGACCACCGCGACATCCCCCTTGCCGGCGATCAGCCCGCGCAGGCTTTCACGGAATGCCGGCTCGTAGGGTATGGTGAGATGAGGCCCCGCTTCCAGCGCCGCCTCTCCGTCGGTGGCGATCACGGCGGCGTCGACCCCGTCCATCGAGGTCCCGCTCATCAAGCCGATCGCGGTCCAGATCCTGTTCGCCATGCCGCCTGATTAGACAGCGCGCCGGTTGCCGTCAACTCGTGCCGCCGGCCGGCAAGGAGCGGTCGCGAGAGAATGTTGAGGCATGGGGGGCGTCGTGCTACATCCGGCTCCCCGAAATTCCGGTAAAACGCGAGGCACAAGGCCATGTCCAGCTTCTCCTCGTCGTTCATGCGCATCATGGACGACCGCGGCTTCATCCACCAGGTGACGGATGCCGCCGAACTCGACGCGACCATGACCAACAAGGCCATCACCGCGTATATCGGCTTCGACTGCACCGCCGACAGCCTGCATGTCGGCAGTCTGGTGCAGATCATGATGCTGCGGCACCTGCAGAAATCGGGGCACAAGCCGATCGTGCTGATGGGCGGCGGGACCACCAAGATCGGTGATCCGTCCGGCAAGGACGACATGCGCCAGTTGCTGAGCGACGAGGATATCGAGCACAACAAGAACGGCATCCGGAAGGTCTTCGAGAAATACCTCACCTTCGGCGACGGTCCCACCGACGCGGTGATGTGCGACAACGACGAATGGCTGTCGGGTCTCCAGTACATCCCGTTTCTGAGGAAGTACGGACGGCATTTCTCGGTCAACCGGATGCTGTCCTTCGACAGCGTCAGGCTGCGGCTCGAACGCGAGCAGCCGCTGTCGTTCCTGGAATTCAATTACATGATCCTGCAGGCCTACGACTTCCTGGAGCTGCGCCGGCGCTATGGCTGCGCGTTGCAGATGGGCGGCTCGGACCAGTGGGGCAATATCGTGAACGGCGTCGAGCTCGCGCGCCGGGTCGACCAGCAGACCATATTCGGACTGACCACCCCGCTGGTCACGACCTCGTCGGGCGCCAAGATGGGCAAGACCGCCCAGGGCGCGATCTGGCTCAACGCGGACCGGTTGAGCGCTTACGATTTCTGGCAGTTCTGGCGCAACACCGACGACGGCGACATGGGCAAGTTCCTGCGTCTGTTCACCGAGCTTCCGCTGGAGGAAATCCAGCGCCTGGAGAAGCTTGAAGGCAGCGCGTTGAACGACGCCAAGAAGATCCTCGCCGACGAGGCGACCAAGCTGTGCCACGGCGAGGCGGCGGCGCTGGAAGCGGCCGAGACCGCGCGCAAGACCTTCGAGGAAGGCACCATCGGCGAGGCGCTGCCGACCTTCGAGGTGGCACGGGCGGATATCGACGGCGGTCTTTGGGTGGTCGAGGCGCTCCGCAAGGCGGATCTGGTGACCTCGAACGGCGAGGCGCGGCGGCTGATCAAGAACAATGGCGCCAAGGTGAACGACAAGGCGGTAAACGATGACGACCTGAAGCTCGGCCCCGCCGATATCGGTGCCGACGGCGTCATCAAGCTCTCCTCGGGACGCAAGCGCCACGCGCTGCTTCGGGTGGTCTGAGGCTCCGACCGCGAACCCGACCGGCTATCGGTTGGGGCCTTCGCCCGGGCCCGGAACCGCCGTGCCCTGGGGAGGTGGCTCGCCCGTCGCCCTGATCAGGGCGCGCAGGAAGCCCGGGGTAAGCGCCGTCAGCGGATTGACGGTGACGACCGGCTTGTCGAGATTGCCGCCGACCAGATACTCCGCCGCGAGAAGCCCCTCCTTCTCGCCGCCGGTGATGATCTTGCCGAGGATCGGGATCTGATCGATCAGGCGGCTGAGGCCATAGGCCGGCACAATCATGCCGTTGATCTCGACCGTGCGCGCGTTCCGGTCGACCTCGCCCTCTGCCGAAATCCCGAGGGACGAGCCGAAGGCAAGGGCGTCGACGATGCGGGCGCGGTCCTTGGTGAGGTCGATCTTGGCCGACAGCTTCTCAAAACGAATGCCGTTGCCCTGAAGGATATCGACCAGTCCAGGCAGAAAGGCTGCGTTCAGAAGCTGAGCCAGAACCGGCGCCTTGAGAAAGCCGAACTCGGTTACCGACAGATCGATCTGGGTGCGCTCCTGTTCTCCCCGGCCCGTTGTGGTGCCGGTGATGTCGAGCGCGCCGTCCTGAATCGAGTCCAGCATGTCGAAGCCGCGCAGCACCCGGCCGGCATCCCGAGCCCGGATCTGGAACCGCCGGGCCTCTTCCCGCGCGGCATAGACGACGCTGATCGGCTCCTCGCCCACCCGACCGTCCAGCCGGATGTCGCGCGCATGCGCGCCGTCGTCGCGCAAGGTCATGACCGCTCCGGTTATTGGCGGCAGCGCGCCGACCTGCACCTCCTCGAAACGGGCATTGACGTCAAAGGGCGTGCCGCCGGCCTTGGCCGGCGCGTCGTCGTCGCCCAGAAATCGGTCGATGTCGAGGCGGTCGCCGGACACCACGACGCTGATCCGACCATCCCCGCCGACCACCAGGCTCCCGTTCATCATGCTGTCGCCCAGAACCAATCGGTCGAACCTCACGCGCTCCAGAGCGCCGGTATCGGCGCGAAAATCGGCGGCGAGATCGGCGCCGAGATCCGCCGCGAGCACGTTTGCCGAGCGCAGCCGGATGACCCGGCCGGCCCTGGTGTCGACCGCGAACCTGATGCGCCCGCCGGATTTGGCGGGCTTGCTCCATTTCAGCGCCGGGATGGCGAGCTGCGCGTCCCGCAGATCGAGCACCGCCGTCAACTCACCGGTGCCGTCCGCGAGATCCAGGGTTTCGACATCCACGGCCACCGGGCCCTGCAAGGTGATGAACTCCGGGAGGCCGAGCGCCTTTATCGTATCGGCCTTGAAGCTTCCGTTGAGGTATTTGCGGGTGCGGATGCGCGCGTTCGGCGTGAACACCTCGTCCATGGTAAGCGCCGCCCTGGCGCCGGCGACGGTGCCGGTGCCGTCGATCCGCAGACTGTCGCGGTCGAGTTCGAGGGTCAGTTTGCCGCCGCTCAGCGCCTGGCCGGCGGCGATATCCGGAATCCCCACGCCGTCGAGATTGGCCGATGCCGCAAAATCGATCTGGGCGAGTTTGAGGTCGTTCAACAGCGGAAAGGCGAAGCGCAGCCGCGTCCCGGCAAGGCCCGTGACGCTTTTTGTATCGAGTTTGATATGGCGGCCGAGATCCAGCGACTTGTGGTTGAGCAGGCGCAGGGCGGATTGCAGTGGCCCCCGCACGGCGGTCTCGATTTCAGCGATCTGGTCGTTGGTGTCGAGCTTGAGCAGGCGGATTACCGCGTTTTCGATCCGCAGGTCCTGCAGGTTCGCGGTATCGATCCGGATGTCGAACTTGGTCGCATCATAGGCGGCCTGGCCGTTGATCTCGGTGGCCGGCGGCAAAGGGCGGAAATACGACCCGGTGACATTCCGGAACGCGATGTCGCCGCTCACCCGGTTCAGGACCGGCGGCGCGTCCCCTGATGGATCAAACCGAACCTCCAGATCGACCGTGGCTTTCGGAACCGTTCCCCCCGAAAGATTGCGCTCGATCCACCCTCTCGCGTCGACCCCCAGGGTTGGCGGCCAATAGGTCATGAGCCGGTCGCCCGGAAAGTTCTCGGTCGACCCCTGCGCCGTGATCACCGGTGCCGACAGGAGCGCGTTGATTTGAGCCGATCCCGACGCGCTGATATCCCCGTGCCGCAGCTTCCAGGATGGGAAATCCAGCCGGTCGGAGGTGGCATCGTAGGCAACCTCGAAAGCCACCGAGTCCAGCGTTCGCGGGTCTGGATATAGGTCCGGCAGGCTGAGGTCGCCGTCCTGGCTGCCGACCGAACCGGTGACCTTGCGCAGTTGCCAGCCGGGCCCGATCTCGAAGTTGAGATCGGCATCCAAAGGTGCGGACCAACCCAGCCTGCTGCCTAGGCCGGGAACGGCTTCCGTCAAGGTCGAGAAGGCTAGGTTCTCGATCCGCGCGGCGCCGGTGATAACCTGGACGGTATCGTCATAGTCGAGATCCAACGCGGCACGCGCAACCTTGTCGCCGCGCGCAAGCTCGGTGCCCGCGTTGATCCGCAGAACGCCCGGATACCGCGAGAGCCGCACGTTCAGGTGCCGCAGCACGACAGGATCGTCTTCGCCTGGGCGCACCGCTTCTATCGTCGCGTCGTTCAACTCCACCAGCCGCAGATAGGAGAGCCGGTCGGCGTCGCCGGACGCGCCGGCGATCTGGTGGATGATCTCGGAGACCCAGGCGCTGTCCACCGCCGCGCCCCCGGCCTGGGCATCGCGCGCGAAATCGACATGGATGCTCGGCTGGTTCACGGTGATCCGGACCGGCGCGGCGATTCCCTCGGCGAGCGCCTGCACCGAGAGGCGCACCTGCACCGATGGTGCCCAGGCGTCCAAGGCGCCGTCATAGCCGCTGACGCGAACCTCGTTGATGGTGACGTCGAAAACCCGGGTCCAGCCTTTCCAGGTCAGAACCGGCTCGCCGATCTCGACGGTGATCGGCTGATCGCGGGGAGCGAGCGCGTCCTCCAGCAGCCCGCGCGCGAAATCCAGCGAGATCGGTCCGGACGTGAGCCGCCATCCCAGCGCGAGCACCGCGATGAGCAGACCGGCCATAAGGACGCCCACGATTTCGAGGACGAGGATACCTATCCGGGAGAACACGTGCCGTTTCCAACCGTTGCCCGCATCGGTTAGCACAGGGCGGGGATCGCCGCGACCATCAGTTTTCGCTGTGGGCCGGGCCGGGCGGTTGGTTCTTGACGCTCGGACCCGTGCTGTCTCAGGCTGCCGGCCTTGACGAGGAAATTCAGACCCGGGTGAAAGACTGTGTTTGTGGAATCCGCGCGAGATATTCCCGGCGTTACCGATCATGACGCCGCCCGGATCGGGCTCGAACGCTGGCTTGAGGGGGCGGAGCGCCTCGCCGACCCGGCGCTTGCCGCCACCGCCCGCGATCTAGCGGCGCACGCCGTGGGATCGGTGGTGCTCGGCGGCCTGTTCTCGTGCAGCCCTTATCTGACGCGGCTGTTGCTGCGTGACCAGGACGTGGCGGCGCGAATCCTGACCGAAGGCCCGCGCGTGATCCTGGACCAGACCATGGCCGGCCTCGACGCCCTCGACCCGGAAGAGGCCAAGACCAACGACCTTATGGCCGCGCTTCGTGTCGCCAAGCGGCACGCGGCCCTGGCGATCGCCATCGCCGATACGCTCGGGGTCTGGGATCTGGAAGCCGTCGTCGTCGGCCTGAGCGATCTGGCGGACCGGGCGACCGCCATCGCCTGGCGGCATGCGCTGGCCGATCAGCAGCGCCGCGGCAAGTTGCCCCGCGCCGATCCCGCAGATCCGGTCACCGGCTCGGGGCTGATCTGTCTTGCCATGGGAAAGCTCGGCGCCCGCGAGCTGAATTATTCCAGCGATATCGATCTGGTGATCTTTTACGACGACGAGTCGCCGCTATACGACGGCGTCGACGAACTTCAGCGCGCGTTCGTCCAGGCAACGCGCCTTGTGGTGAAGCTGCTGGAGGAGCGGACGCCGGACGGCTATGTCTTCCGCACCGATCTGCGTCTGCGGCCGGATGCCGGCGCGACGCCGCCCGCGGTCTCCACCAGCGCGGCGGAGAATTATTACGAGAGCCTCGGCCAGAACTGGGAGCGGGCGGCCTATATCCGCGCCCGTCCGATCGGCTGTGACATGGAGGCCGCGGCCCGCTTCCTCGACCGTATCCGGCCGTTCATCTGGCGGCGTCACCTGGATTTCGCGGCGATCCGCGAGATCCACTCGATCAAGCGCCAGATCATGGCCCATCGCGGCGGCGCGCAGATCGCGGTCGAGGGCCACAACCTGAAGCTCGGCCGGGGCGGCATCCGGGAGATCGAGTTCTTCGTCCAGACCCAGCAGCTGATCTGGGGCGGACGGGGCGCCAGCCTGCGCGAACCCCGGACCGCGGATGCCATGGCGGCGCTTGTCGAGGCGGGCCGGGTCGATGCCCCGGTGGCCGAGGTGCTCATGGAGGCCTACCGGTTTCTCCGCCGGATCGAACACCGCCTGCAGATGGTCGCCGACGCGCAGACCCACGACATGCCCGAGACCGCCGAGGACATGGCACGCATCGCCGCGTTTCTTGGGCTGGAGAAAGTCGAGGATCTGCGCCGGGAATTGTTGCAGCGGCTGACGGTCGTCGCCGAGCATTACGGTGCGCTTTTCGAGGAGGATTCGCCCTTGACCGCCCATGGCGAGGTCGGCGGCAGCCTGGTCTTTACCGGCGTCGAGAACGATCCCGAAACCTTGCGGACCCTCGAGCGGATGGGATTCACCGATCCCGGCGCCGTCAGCGACCGGGTCAGGATCTGGCATCACGGCCGTTACCGGGCGACGCGGAGCGAACGGTCGCGCCAATTGTTGACTGATCTCGGCCCGTCCCTCTTGGCCGCTTTCGCGGAAACCGCGCAGCCGGATGATGCGTTCCGCCGCTTCGACCGGTTCCTGGAAGCCGTGCCCGCCGGCGTGCAGCTCTTCTCGCTGATCCTGTCCAATCCGCCCCTGCTTTCCATGATCGCCGAAATCATGGGCATGGCGCCGTCGCTTGCCGCGCATCTCGGCATGAATCCATCGCTATTCGAAGGGGTTCTGACCCATAACGTCGCGGTTAATCTGCCCGATGCCGACGGCCTCGCCGCCGAGCTCGAGGACGAGCTTCTCATCGAACATTCCTATGAGGAGGTCTTGGACACGACGCGGCGCTGGGTCAACGACCGGCAGTTCCAGGTCGGCGTGCAGGTGCTGCGCGGCCAGATCGATACCCGCCGGTCCGGGCGTACCATGTCGGATATCGTCGACGCGGCGGTGCGCTGCCTGCTTCCCCGCGTCGAGGCGGAGTTCGCGCTGCGCCATGGCCGGATGCCGGAATCCGGTTCTCCCGCCCTCGCGGTCGTGGCGATGGGCAAGCTCGGCGGACGGGAGCTGACGGCGGGCTCCGACTTGGACCTGGTGTTCCTGCACGACAGCCCGCTGGACCGGGAATCTGACGGCGAAAGAGCGCTTGGCGGCAACCACTATTTCATTCGCCTGAGCCAGCGCCTGATCGCCGCGCTGACCAGCAAGACGGGCGCCGGTGGTCTGTTCGATGTCGATATGCGGCTGCGCCCGAGCGGCAACAAGGGGCCCATCGCCTCAAGTCTGGAAGGCTTCCGCAAATACCACGCCGAGTCGTCCTGGACCTGGGAGCACATGGCGCTCACCCGGGCGCGGGTGGTCGCCGGGACGCCGGAACTGGCGGACCGCATCGGCGCGGCCATCCGCGAGGTCCTGTGCCAGCCCCGGGACAGGGAGGAACTGCGGAAATCGGTCGCGGACATGCGCCGGCGCATGGCCGAAAGCCATGTCGCGGCGTCACCTTGGCGACTGAAGCATTGGCGCGGCGGCCTTGTCGATGCCGAATTCATCGTCCAGTACCTGCAATTGATGCATGCCCATGACCACCCGGACGTGATCGAGGGAAACACCGCCCGGGCGGCGGAAAAGCTCGGGGAGATCGGTGCCTTGAAGAGCGACGACGCCCAGATGCTGGCCGAGGCGGTTCGGCTGTTCCGCGATCTCCAGGCGCTGCTGCGCCTCACCGTCGACGATGCCTTCGATCCGGCAACGGCGCCGAAATCGCTCAAGGATCGGATGGCGCAGGTCGGGGGTACCGGGAGTTTCGAGGCCTTGGAAACGCGGATCGAGGAAACCGGGGAGAAGGTGCGCGACTTGTTCGACAGGCTCATGGGAGCGGCCTAGAGCGGGGTCATCCGCCGTCGCGCGGAGGATGGCGGCCCATTTCACCATGACCGGTGGCGGATCGTGGTCTATATCGGATGGCGACGCGCGCGGGACGACGGGCGGCGAGATGAACCGGCCGTTGGTGCGGGCCGATACTTGATCAGGGAGACGATGATGGCGGTGGATGTTGGAGACAAGGCCCCGGATTTCGCGATGCCCGCCGATGGCGGTGGACAGGTCACGCTGGGCGGGCTGAAGGGCAAGAACGTGATCCTTTATTTCTATCCGAAGGACGACACGCCCGGCTGCACCACCGAGGCCTGCGGTTTTCGGGACGCGCTGCCCGATTTCACCGGCGCCAATGCGGTCATCGTCGGAGTCTCGAAGGACAGCGTCGCCCGGCACGACAAGTTCAAGGCCAAGTACGACCTGCCTTTCACCCTCGGCGCCGATGTCGAGGGCGCGGTCTGTGATGCCTACGGCACCTGGGTCGAGAAGACCAATTACGGCCGCAAATACATGGGGATCGAGCGTTCGACCTTCCTGATCGACGCCAAGGGCGTGGTGCGGGGCGTCTGGCGCAAGGTCAGGGTCAAGGGCCATGTCGAGGAGGTGCTGGCCGCCGCCAAGGCGCTGTAGCATGGCGGGCCCGCGCATTCCCGAGCATGTCGCCCATGTGATCGAGCGGCTGGCCCCGCTCGGTGTGCTCGAGGTCCGGCGGCTGTTCAGCGGCCTGTCGGTGTATTGCGATGGCGTGATCTTCGCGCTGGTATTCCGCGAGCAGATTTACCTGAAGGCCGATGACGAAAACCGAAATCTCTTCGAGGCTGAGGGGATGCGGCCGTTCCAGCCGCGCGTCGGGCGCAAGCCGATGCCGTACTACACGCTTCCCGACCAGGCCCTGGACGACGACGAGGAACTGTTGATCTGGGCCCGGCTCGGGCTTGAGGCCGGGCTGCGGGACCAGGCGCGCAAGAGGGCCTGACGGGCAGGCTCAGGGCGCGAAGGTGAAGCCGTGCGGCAGCAGGCGCGGGATATCCAGCACATCGCAGAGCACGTCCGGCTCGGCGGTGTCGATCAGGATCAAGGCTTCATCCACCGTGACGTCATGGGCGGTGAACTCGCGGATCGCCTGGCGGCACACCCCGCACGGACTGCGCTCGCTGAGTAGCGCGCCTAGGGAATCCGCGGTCGAGACCGCGAGGTAGCGGATCCGCTTGAACCCCTTGGATACCGCGGCGAACAGGGCGTTCCGCTCGCCGCAGACGGTCACTCCATAGGAACTGTTTTCGACATTGGCGGCGCTGAACACGGTTTCGCTCGGATCGTCGGCCATCACCACGGCGGCGCCGACATGAAAGTGCGAATGGGGTACATGCGCCGATCTTGCCGCCGCTCGGGCCGTGGCGATGAGGCTCTCCAGCATCTTCGCGTCGATTTGCACCCGCTTTTCCGGCAGATGGACGCCCGGAATCCGCAGGGCGCCGGCGCTGGTGGGGGTCAGCCGGTCCGTGATGTCGAGTGCCGGCAGGATGAGTTCGACGGTTTCCGTCACGTCCGGACCTCCCCTTTGCTGAATAATGGCGCCGGTCAGCCCTTGCCGTAGACCGCTGCCGGATCGAAGGCCTTTTCGCTCTCGGCGAAGGTCAGTTCCGCCGCCCCATCGGATGCCGTCGCGCCAACCGGGATCGAACGGTAGAAGCACGACCGGTACCCCACATGGCAGGCGGCGCCGGTCTGTTCCACCACCATCCAAAGCGCGTCCTGGTCGCAATCGATCCGCAAATCCATCACTTTCTGCACATGGCCGCTGCTCGCGCCCTTGCGCCACAACTCGCCCCTCGACCGGCTCCAGTAATGCGCCTCGCCGGTCCTGATGGTCAGGGCCAGCGCCTCGGCGTTCATATAGGCGAACATCAGCACCGCGCCGCTTCGATGATCACTCACCGCGCAGGGGATCAGCCCGTCCGGCCCGAATTTGGGCGCGAGCCTGGCACCTTCCTCGATCTCGTGGACCGAACCGCGCTCGGCGAAGAGCGAGGAGGATTGACTGCTGAGCGTTGCCACCGGACGCCTCCAACAAGCTTGTTCCGCCGGCCATCGATACCGTCGCCGGGACGCCGCGTGCAAGGCAATGTTGCCCGGGCTCCGCGCTACTCCCTTTGATTGGCGGGCTTGGCGGTGTCTCCGGCGCCCTGTTCGCTTTGGCCCTGGGTTACGTCGGACGACGTGTAGTTCGGTATCGGCCGGTAAAACGCGGTCGCGAAAATATACAGGAATCCGAGGGACAGGCAGAGAACGGTCACGCCGACGAACGAGGAGGTCAGCCGGAAACGCTGTGCCGAGACTTCCAGATCCTGGGTCGGCTGGGGGCCGCCCTTGGTGACGACATAGTACAGTTGCAGCCCGGTGAAGCTGACTCCGGCGATGACTACAAGCACCGAGATAACCAGGGTCGCGTAGGTCGCCTTCAGATTCGCGTCGGCGACCTTCTTCTGGTGATCCGCGGTGAACTGATTGTAAGTGTTCGCCGTCTGCAGGTTCTGACCCCGAATGACGTTAATGGTCGTCTGCAGCTCAAGGGTGCTGGCTTCAAGCTGCTCCTCGAGCCGCTGGATCTTCTCCGAGTTGGCCTTCTTTCGCGCGCTTTCGAAGAGGGTCGCGTTTTCCGCCTGCAGATCGGAAATCGTGCGTTCCTGCTGCGCCAGGTTGTCCTGCAGCGCCTGGATGATCATACGCAACTGATCGGCCTCGCTCGGCGCCTGCGCCTGCGCCGGGACAAGGGTGGCCAGCAGGAAGGCCAGAGCGAATAAGAGACGCCTCTTCATGATCCGCTCCCTCCCTATCCTTCGATACAGATCTTGATTTTCCTGGCCTGTTCCAAGGTCAGCCCACGGCAGAGATCTGAAATCTTCGGTGCGGCCGGACCGGCGGACGGGCCGGAAGGGGGCGGCGGCGGCGCGGCGGGCGGCGGAACACGCTGTTCCTGGAATCTGGGCCTGGGCGGAAGCGTCGTTTGAACATCCGGCCGCAGCCTGTATTGCTGGTATTGATCGAGTTGCTGGATCGCCGGCAACGGGGGCACGCCACTGACGAAGCCGCCCTCTGATTGCGCGCGCGCCACCGACGGGTGAAGCGCCAGGGTGACAAGCATCACGAAACCGGCGCTCAATCGGAATAAGATTCTCATCGCCCTTTCTCCATCTCATGAAAAGCGTAGAGCAAAGCGAAGAATGAGATGGTCATCATGTTAGTCAGGCGGTGTCCCTAGGTCCACCTTGAAACCGGAGACTCACCATTCACAAGGGTCGTCCAACCGGTTTCCGGGGTCGCTAATGTCCGGGATCATTGTTAGACTTCGCTTCATGGGTGACGATCCGGTTTCCTCCCTTCGCGCCGCCGCCGTGCGCGTTCTCTGCACCGCGCTGCCGTCGGAAAAAGTCGAGCGCGGCCGTGATTTCGCGGCGATGTGGCGCGCCGGCGAGATCTCGGAGATCGGCGCCGCGCAGCCTCCCGACAGGCCGGCCCGTCCACAAAACCCGCGTCTGCTGCTGCCGCGCGATCTGCCGAAACGGCGGATCTCCGCCGCGCCGGAAGGGCGGATCGCCTTGCTGCATGCGCTGGCGCATATCGAGCTCAACGCCGTCGACCTCGCCTGGGACGTGATCGCGCGCTTCGGCGGCGCCGCGATGCCCCGGGCGTTCCATGACGACTGGGTCCGGGTCGCCGACGAGGAGTCCGGTCATTTCGCGCTTCTGGCCGCCCGGCTGGAGGCGCTCGGCGCGGCCTATGGGGATTTGCCGGCCCATGACGGGCTGTGGGCGGCGGCGGAATCGACAGCGCACGATCCCCTGGCGCGTCTTGCGGTTGTTCCCCTGGTGCTGGAGGCGCGCGGCCTCGACGTCACCCCGGCGATGATCGAGCGGCTAAAGGCGGTCGGCGACGGCGAAAGCGCCGGGATCCTCAAGATCATCTACCGGGACGAGATCGGCCATGTGGCGGTCGGCAAGCGTTGGTTCGATCATCTGGTGCGCCGGCGCGGCGACGACCCGGTGGTGATCTGGCAAGGTCTGGTGCGGCGCTACTTCAAGGGCGGGGTGAAGCCGCCGTTCAACGTCCCGGCACGTGAGGCGGCGGGGTTTTCCGCTGCTTTTTACGGGCCGTTGGGCGATGAGTTTCTGGCCCGGCGGGTGTCCTGAGCCGTGAGCAACGTCACCCGTCACGATTTCGAGCGCCGCTTCAAGGCGCCGCGAGCGAAGGTCTGGGAGGTGATCGCCGATACCGCCCGGTACAACGAGTTCGTCGGCCTGCCCAAGCACGAAATCCGCGAGGAGGAACAGCCCGACGGGTCCATGCGGTTCTTCGGAACCGCGAAGATCGGTCCCGTCACCATTGCCTGGGAGGATATCCCGCAGGAATGGGTGCACGGGCAATGGTTCCGGCATCTTCGTATCTTCACCAAGGGCCCGCTGAAAAGCCTGAAGGCGGTTGTCCGCTTCGAGGATGTGGATGACGGCGGCACGCTCTGCCGCTACGCGCTCGAGGTCGAGCCGCGCGGAGTGCTGGGGCGTCTGCTCCTCAAGCACGGATTCTTCAAGGCGGCGGAGCGGGACTTCAACACCGTCGCCGAGCGTGTCGAGAGCTGGGCTGCCGGCGAGCGTGCCACCGCTTACGAAGGCAAGCCGGTCGAACCGGACGCGGAACACCGGGCCCGGCTCGACAATGCGATCGCGCGCATCGATACCTCGCGCTATGGCCACGGCCTTGGTAAGCGTCTCGCCGAATGGCTGCTGACCGCCCAGGAGCTTGACCTGATGCGCATCCGGCCGCTGCAACTGGCGCGGCTTTGGGGCGTGCCGGAGCGCCATGTCGTGGAACTGTGCCTAGAGGCAGTGACGGACGGGTTGCTGGAAAGCCGATGGGACTTGCTGTGCCCCCGGTGCCGGGGCGCGAAACTGGCGACCCATGCTCTCGACGAACTGCCATCCGGTGCTCATTGTCCGTCTTGCAACATCTCCTATGACCGGGATTTTTCACGCAATGTGGAACTGACTTTTCAGCCGGCTCCCAATATCCGCCGGGTGGTCCATGGCGAGTTTTGTTTGTTCGGCCCGATGACCACGCCCCATATTCAGGTTCAGGTCTCGCTGGATGCGGACAGCACCAAGGAAATCGAGGCAAGGATCGAGCCCGGGCCTTATCGGGCGCGGACACTGGAGGCCGGGCCGGAACTGCATTTCGATTATTCCGGCGGCGATTTCCCGGGCCTGATCTTTGCCGAGGATGAGATTCGCGCCGCCGCCGCTTCGTCGCCGCCGGGCCATATCCAGCTGGAGAACCGGAACCCGCATCGCCGCACGCTGATCATCGAGTCCCGCAACTGGGCCTCGGAAGCTCTTACCGCGCATCGGGCGACGACCCTGCAAGCGTTCCGGCACCTGTTCTCCGACTCGGTGCTGAAGGGCGGGGATCAGGTGTCGATTTCCCAGGTGACCTTGCTGTTCACGGACCTGAAGGGCTCGACCGCCCTCTACGAGGATGTGGGTGATGCGCCCGCCTACGGCCTGGTGCGCGAGCATTTCGAGTTCCTCGCCTCCCTGGTGCGCGAGCATGACGGCAGCGTTGTGAAAACCATCGGTGACGCCGTCATGGCCGCCTTTGCCGATCCGGCGGACGGCCTGCGCTGCGCTATCGCGATCCAGACCCAACTCGGCGGTTTCAACAGCGCCCACCCGACCATGCCGATCGCCATCAAGGTCGGTCTGCATTCGGGCTCGACCATCGCGGTGACCATGAACGACCGCCTCGACTATTTCGGCGGCACGGTGAACATTGCCGCCCGCCTGCAGAACGAAAGCGAGGCGGGCGAGATCTTGCTGAGCAGCGCCGTGCTTGACGATCCCGCCGTCGCCGGACAACTCAAGGACCGGACCCTGGTCGAGGACACCCAGCTCCTCCGCGGCTTCGAGGCACCGGTCACCTTCTGGCGCCTGCGCCCGCCGGCCGAGGAGATTGCGGACGCGGGGTGAGACCCTCGAGTCTCGAAAGGCTTCCCCGTCGCTCCTGCGAAATCAGGAGCTAAGCGCCGCCCGCCGCCAGCCCCAGCTTTCGCTAGGGCGACGGTTCAAAAACGCGCTCCCCTCTCGCCGTCGCTCCTGCCTAAGCAGGAACTAAGCGCGGCCGGAATTGAATCCTTCTCACGCCAGGCGAGAGGCTGTGGCAGTGATCAAAAATCCCACCGTCGCCCAGGCGCAAGGCAGGGCCGTGTAGCGATGGTGCCGCGCGTCCGGCTGAATTTTTCCGCTGTGTTCGCCGATTGACGGCAGGATGCCGTGGTTACCGCCGGTGCCTGGCCCTGCCTTGCGCCAGGGCGACGGCTAACAGCTAAAAGGGACGGAAGCCTAAACGCGATCGCCCTGTGCCCTACCCGACGTCCTGATTGATCTCGATGAAATTCATCGCCGGATCGAAGGTGTAGACCTGATGCATGCCGGCCATCGCATAGGTGCCGGCGTCGGAGTAGAGGTGGCCGGCCTTGGCCATGCGCTTCATCACCGTCTCGACGCTGGGCACGGTGATCGCCACATGGCCGCCGAAGGTCGGATTGTGCATCAGGTTGTTGTCGATATGAAAGGTCACCATGCCGCGCACCAGATGCAGGCCCCGGTTCTCCGGCCCGAATACTGCCAGCGACTGGTTGGAGCGGTCGAAATCGCCGACCTTGTCGGCTCCTGGGGTCTTGAAGGCACCCGGCTCCATGCCGATCAGATCGCGGTAGAAGGCCGCCGTCGCCGGCACGTCATGGGCCTGGCGGTTGACGTGGTGGATGTACCAGTCGCCCGGCTCCTTGCGGATCGGATGCACCGCGCCGTCGACCGGCCCGTCGCCGCCGGACGCATCGACCACCTGGTTGATCTCCACGAGGTTCGAGGACGGGTCAAAGCAGTAGATCTGATGCATGCCGGCCATGGCATAGACCCCGGCGTCGGAGACTACGACGCAGGCCGCCTCCAGGCGCTGTTTGACCGCCAGCACGTCGGGTACACAGATCGCGTAGTGCCCGCCGATCGTCGGGTTGTGAACGAAGCCGTTATCCGCGGCGAAGTCGGCCCGCGGCCGCACGATATGCAGGCCCCGGTTCTGGGTTCCGAAGAGAGCCAGGGTTTCGGACGTGCTCCCGACCTTTCCGGTCCGTTCCGGATAGCTCCAACTCCCTTCCTCCAAGCCGACGATGTCGCGGAAGAAGGCGACGGATTCGCGCACGTCATGGGCCTCAAGGTTCACGTGATGGACATACCAGCTCATGGGGACAGCCTTTGGCTCTGAAGAAACGTCGGGATGCCGGTTTCGTACCACGCGGGCCTGGCAAGGGGAACGCCCGCCCGGATTCATCCGCCGGTGGTTTAAGTTCACCTAACGAGGCTCGTTAGAAGCGATCATGTGCCGTCGGCCCGCGCTGGGGGTATACTATCGGCCGTCATCCCGCCGAAAGGGCCCGCCATGCATCTGGAAACGCGTTTGTGGAGCTTCACCCAGGGGGTGCGCGGGCGCATCTTTTTCTCGATGCTGATCGGCCTTGTCGCGGCGGCGCTCGGGGTGGCGCGGCTGGCTTTGCTCGGCTGGCTGATCGGACGCATCTTCGCCGGCGATTCCATTGACCAACTCACCATCCCGATCCTCGGCATCGCCGTGGTGATGGTGGCGCGTGGCCTGTTCGAGCATTGGCGCACCATGGTCGCCCACAAGACCGCGGCCATCGTGCAGCAACATTTGCGGCGCACCCTCTTCGACCGGATCGCGGCGCTCGGCCCGGCCTATGCCGGCAAGCAACGGTCCGGCGCGCTGACCTTGTCACTGGTCGACGGGGTGGAGCAGTTGGAGACCTATTTCGGCCAGTACCTGCCACAGCTGATGGTCTCGTTCCTCACCCCACTGTTCATCTTCGCCTTTGTCGCCTGGATCGATCTTCCGGTCGCGGCGGTTCTGTTCGCCTTCGCGATGATCGCCCTGTTCTTGCCCGCCGCCTGGCACAGCTTCGATGTGAACAATTCCAAGGGCCGGCAGGCCTCCTATGCCAGCTTCGCCGCCGAGTTCCTCGATTCAATTCAGGGCCTCGCCACGCTGAAAGCCTTCGGGCAGAGCGGACCGAGGGCCGATTCCCTCGCCTTCAAGGCACGCGATCTGTTCCAGCGCACCATGTGGGTGCTGGGCACCAACGTGCTTTCGCGCGGTATCACCGACTGCGCCATCACCATCGGCGCGGCGGCAGCGCTGGTCCTCGGCGCGTACCGGGTCACCGGCGGCGAGATGGAGCTGACCGGGCTGCTGATCATCCTGATGATGGGCGTCGAGATCTTCCGGCCCATGCGAGAGCTGCGCAATGTCCTGCACCAGGGCATGGTCGGCATGTCGGCGGCCCAGGGGATCTACTCGATCCTGGACGCGACCTCCGACGTGGAGGACCGGCCCGCGAATCCAGATGCGGGCCGTCTGGAGCCGTCGATCGCCTTCGAGAACGTGGTCTTCCGTTATCCCGGCGCCCGCCGGCTGGTGCATCAGGGGCTGGATTTCTCGGTTGCCGCCGGAGAGAGGATCGGTGTTGTCGGTCCGAGCGGCTGCGGCAAATCCTCGGTCGTCCGCCTGCTGTTGCGGTTCTTCGACCCGGAGGAAGGCCGGGTTACACTCGGTGGCGTCGATCTACGCGAGCTGAGTTTCGAGCAGATCCGCCGTGACATATCCGTCGTCAACCAGGACACCTTCCTGTTCCACGGCACGATTGGCGAGAACATCCGCATGGGCCGTCCCGACGCGGATCAGGACTCGGTGATCGCCGCCGCCAAGACCGCCAACATTCACGGCTTTATCGAGGGCTTGCCCGAGGGCTACGACACGGTCATCGGTGAGAAGGGGATCAAGCTTTCCGGCGGCCAGCGCCAGCGGGTCGCGATTGCCCGGGCGGTCCTGCGCGACACGCCGATCCTGGTGCTGGACGAGGCCTTGTCGGCCGTCGATGCCGAGAACGAGGCGGTCATTCAGGAAGCGCTCGACCGGCTGATGAAGGGGCGCACCACGCTGATCCTGGCGCACCGGTTGTCCAGCGTCATTGATTGCGACCGGATCATCGTACTTGATCAGGGCCGGGTCGCCGAGACCGGCAAGCATTCGGATCTGATGAAGGCGGGCGGCGTCTACGCGTCGCTGATGCAGGAGCAGGCACGGGAATCGAAGCGCGCCGACGATGTGGCGCTGGTTCCCCAGCTGGGCGAACGGGTGGCGGCGGAGACGCTCGATTCAACGCCCGGTGGCGCCAAGCGGCCGATGACCGAGGGCGTGATCAAGGCCGAGGGGCTTAACTGGTTCCAGGTGGTCACCGCGCTGATGGGCGTGATCATGCCGTGGAAGGGACGGTTGGCGCTGACCTTCACCTTCGGCGTGGTGCGGGTGCTCGCCTTCATCGGGGTCGGCGTGGCAAGCGCGCTGATCGTCCTCAACCTGAAGAATGGAACGCCGTACGACCAGTATCTGATCTGGCTCTGGGTACTGGCGCCGATGGCCGGGATCGTGCACTGGCTCGAATCCTGGATCGCCCATGACATGGCTTTCCGGCTGCTGGCCGAGATGCGGGTTGATGCCTTCCGCAAGCTCGACGCCCTGGCACCGGCCTATCTGGTGCGCCGCCGCACCGGGGACCTGATGAGTCTCGCGACCCACGATATCGAGCTGATCGAATATTTCTTCGCCCATACCGTGGCCCCGGCTTTCGTCGCGGTGCTGGTCCCGGCGCTTGTGGTCTGGTTCCTGGGCGCCCAAAGCGTCTGGATAGCGCTGGCGCTGATCCCGTTTCTCGTCGCCGTCGGCCTCAGCCCCTTCCTGATGCGCGAACGGGTCGACCGGCTCGGCTCCAAGGCGCGGGAAGCGGCGGGAGAACTCGGTGCCTTCGCGGTCGATTCCGTGCAGGGCCTCGGCGAGATCGTCACCTTCCAGGACGAAAAGCGCCGGGCCGAGGGTTTCGACAAGCTGGCCGATCATCACATCGCGCTGCGCCTGCCGTTCTTCGCGGAGCTGACCAAGCAGCAAAGCCTGCTGGAGATCTTCACTGGCCTCGGCGGCCTCGCGGTCGTCGTGACCGGGGCTTCGCTGGCCGGTTCGGAGGTGATTGACCCGGGCATCCTGCCGCTGATCACCCTGCTTGCCATGGCAGCCTTTTTGCCGGTCTCCGAGATCGCCCAGATCGGCCGCCAGCTCGCCGACACCCTAGGCGCGACCCGGCGCTACTATGCGCTCGAGAACGAACCGATCCCGGTCACCGATGGGCCGGGCGCGCCGGAGCTTCATGCCGGTATCGCCGGCCTGTCACTGGAGGCCGTAAGCTTCACCTACCCGGGCCAGGGACGCCGTGCGCTTGAGAACATCACGGTCGAGATTCCGGCGGCACAGACCGTCGCGCTGGTCGGCACTTCGGGCGCCGGCAAGACCACGACGGCGCAGCTGCTGATGCGGTTCTGGGATCCAGACGATGGCCGGGTGACGCTGAACGGCACCGATTTGAGAGACTACAAACTCGACGATCTCAGAAGCCGGATCGCCCTGGTCGCCCAGGACACTTATCTGTTCAACGACACATTGCGGGCCAATGTGATGATCGCGCGTCCGGAAGCCGGCGAGGAGGAACTGAACGCGGCCCTCAAGCACGCGGCCCTGGACTCGCTGATCGAAACGCTTCCCGACGGCCTCGACACCGTGGTCGGCGAGCGGGGCACCAGCCTATCCGGCGGTCAGCGCCAACGCGTGGCTATTGCCCGGGCGTTTCTGAAGGACGCGCCGATCCTGATCCTCGACGAGGCGACGAGCCATCTCGACGCGGTCAACGAGGCGGCGGTCCGCCGGGCGCTGGACGTGCTGAAGGCCGACCGGACGACGGTCGTTATCGCCCACCGCCTGTCGACCATCCGCGATGCCGACAAGATCGTCGTGCTCGAGGAAGGCCGGCTGGTGGAAACCGGCACCCATGACGAGCTTCTGGCCTCGGGCGGTCTCTACGCGACCCTGGTTTCCCGCCAACTCGCCAGCGCTCATCAGGCGGCGGCGGAATAGGGAACCGCCTCTAAGCTTCTGGACGTCCTTGGGGAGTTTGCGGGCGATCGCGCGGTCAAGTCAAAGATCTGGCCCAACAGCTCTCGTGCCTTAGGGATGCGACTGCGTTGTGCGGCGACGTTCCTTCGCAAGATCGGCATCGAGGTCGACCACAAGCGCGAGGGAGACCGGGCACGGACCCGACTCATCCGCATTACCTCTGCATCCTCCGACTCGGCGCCAGAAAAGGCGGGAACACAAACGTCCGAAACGTCCGCATCGTCCGCTTCAATACGAAAAGCCAATGCGGCCAATGGCTTCGCTTCATCCGACTTGTGGACGGTCAACAATGATTCGGACGACACATCGAATACCTCGCTTGGGAACGTCCGCGATAAGACTATGAAAAACAAGGGTGCGGACGATGTGGACGATGCGGACGCAAAAAAACAGCTCGAATCTGCGCCCGAAAAACAGGCTGGTGGGACGGACAAGGACTGGCAGGCGCATTTCGACGAGCGCGCTGGCATCGCCGAGTTCGATGGGGGACTGTCGCGCGTTGAGGCTGAAGCCCAGGCCCTCCATCGCTTCTGCTGAACGTGCGGAGTAGCCCGACGGCGTGGGGGGCTGTAGCATCCGTTATCGGTGAAGGATGCCCTTTAGAGGGTGGGCCGAGAGCGACGACGTCGTTTATATCGTACTCCCCCTCTCAAGGGTGCCTTCCCCGCATACTCTACGACCAAAGCCGGTCAGCCCCGAACGGACTTGAGACACTGCTGAAGTGTATATCTGGATCGCCCACACTGATCTCTGGGTAAACAAAAGACTTCAATCGTCTCTTTCTCTCCCAAAAGAGTGGACGGGTCTGGAGTGGCTGTCAAACAAAAGGAGGCAGAATGGCCAATATTTTTTTAACCCGTCGCGAGGTATTGGTGGGTACGCTGGCGATGACCGCTTTGCCAGACGTCGCAAACGCTTCTGAAAAGCTCATTAAAGTTCTGAAGGATCCGAACTGCGGATGCTGCCCGAGGGGCGAAATCCTCACGAGCAATGGCTTCACTGTTAAAATTGAGAATATGCCGAATTCGCTTTTAGCTGGAGCGAAGATGGAAGCAGGAGTGCCGCCGTCAATGGCTTCCGTCACACCGCATTTATTGATGGCTATGTGATCGAAGGCCACGTGCCGGTCGCTGACATAAACGCCTGTTGTTTGAGATGCCAAAGGAATGGGCTTAGCTGTTCCCGGCATGCCTTATGGCTCGGCATGGGCCCGGAAGACAAGGGAAGCCTATGATGTGATGTTGATGCAACGGGACGGCAGCAGCTCCGTTTTCTCTGCTAACGGCTCAGGCGCGCATTTAGTTTTAAAACGAGGAAGAGCGTCATGCTGACCGGCTCTATCAACTTGGCTGACTTCCCCCTAACGAGATGGTCCGCGTGCCAAAAAGTGAGCGGCGTGGTCAGTACCGCAAGGCAACTCTGTTGCGCGATATGCCCTGTGACCGCGATGCCAGACCGTTGAGCTTTGGCAACGGGATGCCCTCGCGTCACCAAGTTCGGCAACGACCGATGCGGCGCATATTACCGCGACCTGGCGGCTAAAAACGCCAAAAACTGCTTAGTTGGCATGCTATCTTCTCAAGTTCAGCGGATGAGGGATCGATGCCGGGAGTCATCACGCCAGACAAGCCCAGGATGCCGTCCTCAGGAGCGGCAGGGGGCATTGACCCGCCCTAGCTGGGGAGGGACGATCTACTGGCCTACTTGATCCGGAAAGGGCTCCACTTTCGTGGGAAACCTACGTTGACCTCAACCATTTCGGCAATGAGCCGGACGAGCTGACGAGGTCGAGGCCGAGATCAAGGAACTGCTGCCGGCGACCGACGCTGACCTTTAATCCGCGTTCATTTTAGCCAGAAGCCTCGAGAGCGCGCCATACTCGGCGAGGGTCACCCTGCCATGTCGCAGGCGCTGCTTTCTAATAAATTGCAAAGCGCTTCGAGTTCTGCGTCGAAATGTGCCGGGCTCTGTTGTTTGTGCACATGACGGCCCGGTGAGGGCGTCGCTTAGTCTTTTCTGCTAATTCTGGATCAAGTTTAGGAAAGCGGTGGACATCCGTTCCTCCAAAACAACGAAGCTGACAGTACCCAAAAAACAACACTGCTAAGTAGTCTATATAGCTGAGCCCCCAAGTTTGTCTGGGGTTTACATTTCAAACGAGAAAGGTGGTCGGCGGAGGCCTGGCGGCACCGAGTTCTGCTATGAGGCATGAAAAGCTCCAAGACCCCTATTTTTGGGGATCTGCCTTTTCAACGGTGCTACGGGAAGGTTGGAAAACTCCCCAAGACATTGTAATAAATGGCTTTTATAAAGTGTCGATGTTTACGCTTTGAGGTGACGGATGCGTACAGCGTCAGAGGCCGCGACGGGATCACGGGGGTGGCGGACCAAGCTTGGGGTCGCCGCCGCACGGTCGAAGAGAAGTACCCGCCGAGCGCGCGAGATGCGGTGGGCACGTTTGCGGAAGTTGTAGGGCGATGGCTGATGTTGCCAGCGGCGATCTTCTGGTAGACACGGGCGGTGGAGATCGCTTTCTCGGAAGGGTTGAAGATCGTCCGTGGGTGAGGGTGAAGCCTAAGAACTTGTCGCGGCTTTGCCATGACCAGCTCTATTGCTGCAGATCCTCCCAGGGCCTGAGCCTGGTTCGATCAGGGGCAGAGGTGGCCCGCTGGGTGGGACGCCAACCTTGGCGGAGCCACTCGCGAACTAAGCAGTGGTCGACGATGGACTCGGTGGTGGTCAGACCATCTGGGTCGGATCTCTTTACGGTTCATTTGTGATCCGGCGAGATCCGTGACGAAACCGAAGAATGTATCAATACGGTCGAGACACGCCAAGACGTCCTCGCTTCTGGGAATGTCTCGTCTTGGGGCCGTGGGGACCCAAAGCTCTAGGCACTTTGGTAAACTCATCGAGTTTCATCCGTCAGGTACATGCGGAAGGTTCTGCTCATGGGTTTGGTCTGCAGAAAGTCGTATCACTCCAAAATTTTGCCTTATAACCACGAGATGTGGCCACGTGAACGTCAATTCAGGGGTCTGAGACGGCGATCGCAGGGCCACCCGATGGGGTGACCATCGTTTCAATGACAAGAGTGAAGAGCCGAGAGCCAGCGATCCGGCCATGGCTGGCTTGTTGGCGGAAGCTGTTCACGCAGCTCCGCGACGGGCGGAGCTGACCGCGGGAACGCTTCCTTGAGATCCGGTGCAACTCGGTATACGACCGCCGGGTCTGTGCAAGAGGACGGAATGCCGTCCTGCGGCTTGGTAGCGGTGGTGGCTTGCTGGCCGGCGGGAACTCGGAGAGCCAGCCCGACAGTGACGCTCGATCAGCCGTATCCGGCTGGAGTCTGCGCCAGGGGTTGCGACGAGCTGACGGAGAGCTCCGATGGTGAGCACGGCCCCCATTCCAGCTGGCGGCCGCCTGGGCGGGGCGCTGTGTCGATCGAGCAGGTGGCTGACCAAGAACGGTCGGGTGAATGCCGTCTGGGGCGGTCGGTCTGGACGCAGGGAACACGGAAACGAACATGCCATCGGATATAGCGCGACGGCCGAGCCGGAGGCTCAGCAAACCTCAAAGCTGTTTTTTTGTTGACGGTTTTCCCTGCCCCACTTCGGGTCCCCAAGGCGAGCCACTGATGCGTCAAGATCTGCTTTTCCACCAGGGTCAGCTCCGCCAGACCTATTTGACATGAGTTTAGCCGCATCCGCTTCCAGCGAGTTCCGATCTTCTCAAGATCCTTCAGCCCGCATATCAAGGTCCATTTGCAGCGTGTTGCCTGAGGTACCGAGTCCTGCAAGACGCTGTTGCCATTTTCGCCATCAGGTCACGAAAAGCTCCCTTCCGCTGCTTCGAAACCATCACCGTTTAGACATTCCGAATGACGGCGCCGGCAGCACCTGGCCAGAATCGCCTTCATCCCCTCAGCCCTGAGACAAACGCTCAGCCTGGGCTTCACGCAGCAAATTGCATGGGAGCCGATCTGTCTCGGGTTTCTGTCTGCGAGTGGTCTCCATTCTTTAACCAGTCCTTCAATGAGGGCTTTGAATAAGCTCCATCTTATCGCTCAGCCCAAGTGCCGCCTGCGCGAATGACCACCAGCGCCGGGATTTTTCTCACAATCCTGGCAGGTTGACAGAGTGTCCCGATCCAACTCCTGATCGCGCTGCCACTGAGTTACTTGCCGCCACGCGGGCTTCCAGAGCTTCCGCGCGGCGATGACTTCCTTCGTGAATTGTCCGTGCTTGAAATGTTTCTAATCGGCCTTATCGAAAAAAGAACCCCGGACCCGTTCGGTCATAAGCACCGCCAGAGAACGACAATGACAATCGATCGCCAATGCGTCCTCTCCACATCAGATAATCTTGCCCATCAACTTGGACCGCTGGAGCTAGTACCTCGATATCTTTGTCACCGCGTAAGCGAAAGCGGGTAGGATGAAAAGCATCAGGCGCCAGCATAAAATTTAGTGCGCTCATCTCATTTTTCATCATTTCGAATTTATGTCCTGTTTTTAATTGAACTAAATTTGATCCTTCGATGATGTTGCTGTGAAATACCGATATATAATAAGCGTATTCAGAATTTTCATCATTAAGTATTGGAATTTCCCCTTCAATATTTATCTTAAAGCCCATATCTGTTGTTTTTATTTCGAAATCATCAATGGAAATATACTTCACAACAATATTTTCGAGGGCATCGATCAACGCTCTGCTCTCGTTATTCAACTCACCTATCAACGAAAATACAGCTTCAAACTCAGCCGTCTCGCTACCTCCATTCTTTACGGCAATGAGATCACTAGTTTTGAAGCTTACCTCTAGTTCGTCTGCTTTGCAGCCCAACAGGCTCAAGCTTAGCGCAACAATAATTGAGAAATTTTTCCACATATTGCACTCCTTCCGTTGGGGGCGAGTTCTGATCCTGCGACTTTGATCCAGCGGGTCATTTCTTTCCAAACGTCCTCTGCCACTATGAGCAGCCCCGCTTCTCAAGCGACCGGCGCTTTCCCGTTCCGGCTGAGGTATTCGTTCATAGCATCTCTTAAATTGCGCAGTAAGAGCTTGCGCCCATCTCGTGAGTGCCCGAAGCTTCCGCAGGGGCCGCTGCTTGAGCATGCTAAAGCGGCCTATTGGAATTTAAAGTGGGTCTAAATGTGGTGAGAATATTATTTCAACAAAAAAATTTTATTAAAAACAATGATTTATACTATTTATTTGGCGGAGGAATAAGGACCCGAACCGGATTGCCGAGCCGTTCCTTGCCTTTAGGACCGCGCCCGTGACCACCGCACGCCCGCAACGCCCGTTTCTTGCCGGCCTCTGGATGATGGGGGCGCTGGTCTTCCTCTGCGGCATGGCGATTTCCGGGCGCGAGCTGTCGGCGGAGCTGACGGCGTTTCAGACCTCGATGATACGCAGCCTGACCTGTCTGCTCTTTCTGCTGGCGCTGCTCGCGGTCATCGGGTTCCGCCGGGTACGTACCGCCCGCGTCAAACAGCACGTCACGCGCAACGTCATCCACTTCACCGCCCAGACGAGCTGGCTCTACGGGGTCGCCGTACTGCCGCTCGCCGAGGTGTTCGCGATCGAGTTCACCGCGCCGATCTGGACCGCAGTGCTGGCGATGCTGCTGCTGAAGGAGAAGATGACCGGCAACCGGCTCTGGGCGATCCTGCTGGGCTTCGCGGGTATCCTGATCATCCTGCGGCCCGGCGCCGCGGTGATCAATCCGGCGTCCTTCGTAGTCCTGTTCGCCGCGCTCGGATTTGCCTCGACCTATGTGTTCACCCGGCACATGAGCGCGACCGAATCGCCGCTGACGGTGGTCTTCTACATGAACCTGATCCAGTTACCGCTGGGGCTCGCCGCCTCGATTCCCGGCTGGACCGTCCCGTCGCTGGAGATGTGGCCCTGGATCCTGATGATCGGGGTCTCCGGCCTCGGCTCGCATTTCTGCTTTGCTCACGCCTTCAGCCATGCCGACGCGACGGTTGTCTCGCCGCTCGACTTCCTGCGCCTGCCGTTCATCGCGGTGATTGGCTATGCCTTCTACCAGGAACCTTGGGACCTGATGATCCTGCTGGGCGGCGTGGTGATTTTCTCGGGCAACCTGATCAATCTCTGGGGCGAGCGGAAGGTGAAACCCAAACCGGATGCCGAGCCGGGAGCGCCTGCCTGACCGGTGTTCAGGTCGCGCGCATCGGATAGCTGAGATAGCCCCGGAAGCGGGCCCGTCCGCCGCGGACGAAAGTCCCGTCCGGCTCCAACACCGCGAAACGGGCGACCATGCGCTCGATCGCGATCCGGCCTTCCATGCGGGCAAGGCTCATTCCGGCGCAGGTATGGGCGCCGCCGCCGAACGCCAGATGCGGGTTCGGCGAGCGGGTGATGTCGAGCCGGTCGGGATCGGCGAAGACGTCGGGGTCGCGGTTCGCTGCCCCGATGCACAGGGTCACCAGGGTTCCCGCCGGAAAAGCCTCGCCGGAGATCTCGACCGGCTCTGCCGCTCGGCGGTTGCCGAGCTGGTTGGAACTCTCAAAGCGCAGAAACTCCTCGACCGCCGAATGGATCAGCTCCGGCCGCCGGCGCAGCAGGGCAAGCTGATCCGGATTGTCCATCAGTGCCGCGATCCCGTTGCCGATCAGGTTGGTCGTCGTCTCGTGCCCGGCATTGAGGAGAAAGATGCAGTTCTGCACCAGCTCCTCGAGGGACAGCCGGTCGCCGCCCGCCTCACCGGCGATCAGGGTACTCAGAACGTCGGAGCCGTCCAGGACCAGCGCCTTCGCGCGCGCCGCCACCAGGTCCCCAAGATAGGCGGAAAAGTCGGTGACGGCCCGGTTGCCGCGCTCGGCCACCGCGTCCGAGATCGCCGGCTCGAGCGCGCCGAGGATCGCCAGCGACCAGCCGCGCAGGGGACCGCGATCCGCTTCCGGAATCCGCAAGAGATCGCCGATCACCTGAACCGGGATGGCGGCGGCGAAATCCTCGATCAGATCGAAACGGCCCTTCTCCGCGATCCGGTCCAGCAAGCGGTCGACCTGCGCCAGGAGCGGCGTCTCCAATGTCTTGAGCGCCCGAGGCGTGAAGGCCGGCATCAAGAGTTTGCGAACCCGCGTGTGCAAGGGCGGGTCGTTGAACACGAGGCTCGTTGTGTGGTGCCGGTAGAGCGGCGAGTCGCCAAATTTCGGCGCGAACTCGACCTTCTTGTCGGAACTGAACCGCCGGTCGCGATAGACCGCGTCCACATCGCGGTGGCGGGTCAGAAACACCGAGCCGTCGGGACAGTGATGCACCGGGGAGAGCCGGCGCAGCGCGTGATAGGTCGGGAACGGATCATCGAGAAACACCGTCGACAGGGCTCTCGGATCAAAACTTTTGACCAGGTCGGACTCGGTAGTCTGCGGTTGCAAGCGGAATCTCTTCCGTCCCATTGGGGCAGCGATGCCTGTCACGCTTGTTCGTACCGGTTAAGGTCCAAACGATCAAAAAGATTCTCGAAATCAGGAAACGGCCGCGGTGCCGGTTGACTGTCTAGGTGCGCAAAAAATCGAATGAACTTTCCGACGCCCGCCGCTTCGGCGCCGGGGCAATTCGAAGGCTTTCCTTTTCCCTCCCCCTAACCAAGCACCCGGTGAACCGTCCGTAACACGTCCACCAGATCCAGCAGCCGGGCCGCGTACACTTCGCGCGCGACGAAGGCCTGGGCGTCCGGGTTCCGGAAATTCCGCTCCATCACGTCCAGCATACGCAGTAGGCGGCGGCGATGCAGGCCGAGGCCGCGCTGGATCGGGTCGGTGACAACGCCGGCGAAAGCGGTGGCGATGCTGAGCCCGGCAACAAGACCGCCGGTGGTGACGCCGACCAGGGCCGCCGAAGGCGCCGCCGGGAACAATCCGTACCAGAGCCCTCCCAAGGTGGTGCCCAGCGGAAACGAGGAGACCGCCAGATGCTGGGCCAGCACGCCGGCCAGGGCCGGGCCGAGGGAAACCGCCGTCGGCGTGAACTGGTTGAGCGCGAAGGCCCCGGCGGCGAGATTGACCAGGGCGCCGGCCAGTTCCGACGCGGCGGCCCGCGTGCCCGCATAGGCCTCCAAGATGCCGGCGATGCGTTCCCTCAGTTCCGGGTCCTCGGCGTGGCGGCCGATCGCGCGCAGAGGGTCGGCGAAATGCGAGACCAGGGCTGGGTCGCGGAGAATTTCCTCCGCCAGGGCGTCGCGCGTCGATTTGCGGGCACCATCGTCATAAGGCAGTTCGAGGAGCTCCGCATGGATAAGCCATTCGATCTCGCGGTCGACCTGGGTGCGCAGGAGCGGGTTGCGCGCCAGGAGCCAGTCTCCGGTTCGCCGGGCGCCTAAACGTCGCGCCGCCATGCCGCTCAGTTTAAGCGCCGCCGCCGGCAGCATCAGCGCCACGTTCGCCGGCGCGCGCGCCAGATCCAGCCCGACCGCCTGGCGATGCAGCTTGAGGGTCCCGGCGAGCGAGAAATGCGTGTCGATGAAGGATGTCACCTTGGCGCGGCGCGCCTGGAAATAGCGGTCGATCGCCGCTTCGACAATGCGGTCCGCCCCGGTGATGTCAAGCGGCGGCGCGAAGCCGTGACGGGTTTCCAGCGAGCCTTTTGTCATCTTTCCCAGGACTCATCTCTGTCTGCGCAGCATCGTGATCGGTGGCTGCACGGTAGCGTATTCGCGGCGCGGCGGCATCACCGGAACACGGATGTCTTCATCGCGGCCCGTCAATCAGCTTCCTAGATCCGCCGATTCGGGGTAGATTCGTCGCAAAACGTTAGCGATTCGCGCAGAATGGCGCTTACCTCGGGTAGTGTTTAGATGGGTTACGAAATTCTCACTCAGCGTGACGGCAACTGGCAGATAGAAGCTGTCGCCGCGAAAAAGGACGAGTCCGAGAGCATCGCCGTTCAGATGCTCAATCGGCCAGGCGTCACCGGCGTCAAGGTTGTCCGCGAAACCGGCCGCGCGATTTCCCAGCTCAAGGATTCCGACGTTATTTTCGAGCGGCTCAAGGCCGCCGGCGGTGGCAACGACCGGATCTTCGTCAACGAGATCGACGACGCTCCGGATTGCGAGAAGCCGGACGATCTGATGGGCGCCAACGGACGGATGACCATCAACCGGCTGTTCCGAAGCTATCTCGACAAGAACAACATCACCGCATCCGAAGTGATGCATTCCTTCAAGGAACTGAAGCGGGCGATGGACGCGGACACCCTGGTGCCCAGCGCGATCGCCAAGGTTGCCCAGCTTCAGGCCCGCGACGGCACCATCTCCAGCAACGAGCGCCGCGACATCCTTTTCGATTTCGTCAATCAGATAACCGAGCGGGCGCGCCAGGCCGAAGCCAAGAAGCTGCCCAGGATCAGGGCGGAAGGTTTCGATTCAGCCTTCTCCAAGCTCTGCGACATGGCCGAGGGGGACGAGTTCGACTATCTGCTCAAGGTGACGGTGACCAGGGAGCTTCTGGACAACAGGAACTGGTGGGGAAAGCTGGTTCAGACCGTCGAGTGGGCGGATCCGGCGGAAGATCCCCGGGCGCTGGTCGCCCTTGACGGATTTCTATCCGATACGCTCGCCAACAATTCGGTGCTGCAGGATCTGGTGGGCCAGCAGGAGGACCTGGGCAGCGCCTTGATCACGATGATCGATCTCGGGGCCGGCGCCCTGGATCTGGGCGCGCCCGAGGATCACCCGGACGAAAGCGTCGAGAAGACCGCCGCGCAGTTGAACAAACTGTGGGGTGCCGGAAAGGTGCGGGACAGTCGGGTGATGCTGATGGACCGGATCCGCCGGCAGCTCATGGGAAAGGGCACGCTTTCGAAAGGCCAGGAGGAAGGCGAACGCGAGCGCTTCAAGAATATTCTTGATCGTCTGGTCTCACGCGACGAGATCCTCGGCGGCCCGGAAATGGCCGAGGCGGTGACCGAACGGCAATCGCGTATCCTGAACAAGGGCGGCATGGCCGGGCTGCGCGAGGCTACCGGCCGGGTGATCCGGGCCCTGGGGGAGCCGGCGCGCAAGGCCAATTACCTGCTCTCGCTGCACGAAAGCAAACTCGGCAAGGGCGAGTTGGCGGACGAGATCCAGAATCATCTCAACACGCTGTTCATGCGGCCGGATTCGGTGCACCGGATCGTCCAGGACGACCTGCCGCCGAACCGCAAGATGGAACAGGTCACGTCCGCCTTCTATAGGATCCGGGATTCGGCGCTACCCGAGAGCCGCAAGCAGCAGCTGACCAACCATCTGGACGAACTCCTCGCCTCCTATATCGTCGACGGTCAGATTCTGCAGAAGATCGACAATCCGGATCGCCCTCTGCACATCCGCGCCTTCATGCTGGTGAACATGTGCCAGCCTGAAATGCTGCCCAAGGGCAAAGCCTCGGATCTGGCGCGCAAGATCATCGTCGACAGCCTGAAGCAGCCGAATTTCGAGACCGAGCTGGTCTCGCAGATCGATGACGAGGCAGAGAAGGGCCGGGTTTTGCGGCAGTTCCACGAGCAGCTGCACAAGAGCGGCTTCTTCGGCTGAGCCGCCCCGGGCCGGCGCGCAAGGACGCGCGGCTTTAATTCTTCAGATTCTGCCGTTGCCGGAACAGATCGTATTGCCGCTCGCCGATGGTGCAGTCGGTGAGGCCGAGCCGGGTCTGAGCCGGCACGATACCGTTCTCCGGGCGCGCCAGGCGGCGGTCCGTGGGCGGCGGTTGCAGACCGGCGATCTCGAGGATCAGCTTGCGCCGCACCGCCGCGGCAAAGCTGCGCAGGGTTTCGGCGACGACGATGAAGGCGCCGGGGCCGCCGATCACGCAATCCTCGTAATAGAGATCGATATTGGGTATCGCCGGAATGCCGAGCGGCGATGGCCGATCGTTATGGATCGGCAGGCCGTTGATGGTGATGCCGTTCTCGAAGGCGTGATAGCGGGTGCGGTGGACGTGGAAACCGCCGTTGTTGGGACCGTCGCCGGATATATCGATCGCCTTGCGTACGGCGCGGAACTGCTTGGCCTTGTGGAACATCGCCACCGCATGCTGGATCGCGCCGCTGATCGAGGTGCGCTGGCCGGCCTGGTTCGGCGCCGCGTCGAGAAGCGCCGCGAAGGCGACCGCGCTCTCCGGTCCGTCGATGATCCGCCAATCCACCACCACGCGCTGGTGCAGCGGGCCCGACCACTCGGTATAGGCGACCGCGATCCGGCCATGCTTGCCCGCTTGTATCGCCGTGACCACCAGGGGATCGACCAGCGCCTTCACGTACCCGTCCCGCTGCAGGCGGCCCTCCTCGGCGTCGATGCTGGCCGAGACATCGACCGCCAGGATAAGCTGAAGGTCCACGTCGATGATGGATTCCTTCGGCACCGAGGTGTTGGGCACCAGGGTCTGGGCGCGAAGGCCCTCCGTCAGGCCGACCATCGCGACCGCGCATACCGGGAGCAGAATCTTGAACCAGCGTCGCGACATCACCCCTCCGGGACGCATTACAGGGCTGCCGAAGGTTTCCGGCAAGGGGATTCAGGTCAGAAAGGCATTCAAGCTTGCGGTATAGGCGGCCGGATCCTCGAGATAGGCGGCATGGCCGACCCCTGGAATTTCCACCCGCCGGACACCGGGGATCAGCGCGGCCATCTCGGCGCTAAGGGCGGGAGCGACGATCTTGTCACGCTCGCCGGTGATGACCAGGACCGGTATCGCCAAGGCACCGGCCATGCGCCGGGTGTCGGCGACATGCAGCAGTTCGCTCGCCGCCTTGAGCCCGTCATGCCGGACTTCCGCGGCGATCGACGCCGCCTCGGCCCGCACCGCCTCGGACGCGGTCTCGGCGAGCATGGATCGGGCCCGGGCTTGGCCGAATTCTTCGGGGCTTAGGGCCTGGATATCGCGCAACCGCGCCTGCCAGGACCCGGCCAGCGGCGACCCCTCGGCCTGGTGGTAGCCGGTGAAGGTGCTGGACAGCACCAGGCGGCTGACCCTGTCCGGCGCCAAGGCCGCCGCGCCCTGCGCCACCACGCCGCCCATCGAATGGCCGAGCAGATGGACCGACTGAACCTCGATTGCGTCCAGCAGCTCGAAAACCGCGTTTGCGTAACTGTCGAGGGTCGCCCCCCGGAGCGCGCTGTCGCCATAGCCGGGCGCGTCCCAGGCGATCACCCTGAACCGCCCGGACAGTCTCTCGAGCTGCTCCCTGAACGAGCGGGAATTGCCACCGACCCCGTGCATCAGCAGCAATACCGGCGCCCCTTCGCGCGGGCCGGACTCGCGATAGGAGAGCCGTCCCCCGGGACATTCGGCGTTCCGGCGGGTTTCCTGTGCCATCACGATGCCTCCCCCGCTTGCGTCGTGTCGGAAAACCGCCTCGGCGAGAAGGGCAGGAGCGGCAGCCCGGCCTGCCCGGTTCGGATCAGTTCCGCCAGCGTCCGGCCGACCGCGGGCACGAGCTGGAAACCGTGGCCGGAAAAACCGAAGGCGTGGGTCAGGCCTTCGTGGTGCAGGCTGCGGCCGATCACCGGGATCTTGTCCGCCGCCTCGCCGTCGATTCCGGCCCAGGCCCTAACCAGACGCGCGTTGCGCAGCACGGGAAAGACACTGGAGGCGATCCCGGCGCTTTTCGCCAGACCTTGAATGTCGAGGGCGGTCGCGCCGCGCGCGACATCCGGTTCACCCTCGAACCCGCCGCCGATCACCACGGTGCCATTGGCCATCTGTTTCAGCGACAGTTTGCGCGAGGCCAGCCCGATCACCGGGTCGACGAAGCGCGGCAGCGGTCCTGTCACCATCATCATGTAGGCGGCGGCCCGCACCGGGACCGGCTCGCCCAGTTGCCCGGCCAGTACCGCCCCCCAGGCGCCGGCGCAATTCACCACTTCCGGCGCCTGATACCCGCCCGCCGTGGTGCGCACCCGCCAGACGCCTTTCTGGCGCTCGAGCCCTATCACCGCCACGCCTTCGTCGATCCGCACGCCGGCGGCGACCGCGGCGCGGCGGAACGCGATGCAGGTCCGGTACGGATCGGCGAAGCCGTCGCCACGCACGATCATCGCGCCGGCGCAATGGTCCGCCGCCGCCGGGATCAGGGACCGCAGCTCGGCGAGGCCAATGATCTCCTCATGGCTGTAACCGAGGCTCCGGACCTCGGCGGCCCGCTCGCTCAGCATCTCAAGGTCGGCTTCGTTCTCGGCGATCTTGACTTGGCCCGAGGGAGTAAAGCCGCAATCGTCGCCGACCAGGTCCGGCATCGCCCGCCACAGGGGAAGCGCCGCCTCGGCCAGCGGGATCTCCGCCACGTGCCGGCCCAACCGGCGGACCCCGCCCGCATTCACGCCGGAGGCGTGCCGTCCGATGGTCTCGCGTTCCACCAGCCGGACATCCGCCCCGTCCCGCGCCAGGTGCAGCGCCGCCGACATGCCGTGCAGGCCGCCGCCGATGACGAGAACGTCGCTGGTCTTGGTCATGAGATACCTCGCAGATGCCGGGCCGACATCCGGTCATCATATCGCACAAGCGGGAATTTCCATCGCCCGTCACGATTTTGCCGGCTTCACCGCATTTGTCCGCGATCAGAGCCCCGATCGTCCCGTCGCTTGACCCCTGGCGGACGAGTGGCAAGATCGCGCCACTATGGAAACGGCGGCCGCACGTGGAGTGACAGAACATGGCAAAAGCGTTTGACGGGATTCGGGTTCTGGACCTCAGCCAGGTGCTGGCCGGGCCGTCCTGCGGACAGCATCTGGCATTGCTGGGGGCCGATGTGATCAAGATCGAACCGCCGGTGGGCGGCGATCAGATGCGCGACAAGGTGCTGGCCAGCCGGTTGGCGGCCCACGGCATGGCGGCGTCGTTCCTCACCATGAACATCAACAAGCGGAGCCTCGCCCTCGACATCAAGACCGAGCGCGGCAAGGCGATCCTGTTCGACCTGATCCGGGGTGCCGATGCCATCCTGCACAATTTCCGCGCCGGCGTGGTCGACCGGCTGGGCCTCGATTACGACAGCGTGAAAGCCGCTAATCCCTCCATCGTATACACCGTGATCAGCGGGTTCGGGCGGACCGGCCCGAAGGCGGGCGATCCGGCCTATGACGGGGCAGTCCAGGCGGCTTCGGGCATGATGGCCAATAACGGCTCGCCGGAAAGCGGTCCGCTGCGCACCGGCTACATGCCCGTGGACCTGATGACCGGCATGACCGCCGCCTTCGCCACCACGGCGGCGCTGCTGCGCAAGCAGCGCACCGGCGAGGGGCAGCTGGTCGACGTGGCGATGCTCGACTGCGCTATCGTCCTGCAATCGGCCAATCTCTCAAGGCACATCGTCGATGGGGTCGAGGACTCGCGGATCGGCAACCAGTCGGTGGCCGGCATCCCGACGGCGAACTCTTTCCCGACCGGCGACGGCGCCATGCTGTCGGCGGCGATCATGCCGAACCATGTGAAGGCCCTGTTTGAGGTGATCGGTTTGGGCGAGTTGCTTGACGACCCGAAATTCGCCGGCCGCGAGGCGCTGATCGCCAACAAGGCCGAGGTTCAGGCCCGCGTCATCGAGGCGCTGAAGGCCGACACGGCGGATAACTGGGAGAAGAAGCTTGTCGCGAGAGGCGTGCCGATCGCCAAGATCAATACCATGGCGGAAGTGATGGAGTTGGAACAGCTCAAGCACCGCAACGTGCTGGTCTCCATCCCCCGGCCCGAGGGTATCGACGAGGATTTCATCATGATCGGCGCGCCCTACGTGAACGACGTGGACGGCCCGGAAGCCAACCGACCGCCGCCACGCCTCGGCCAGCACAGCAGCGAGATCCTGCGCGATCTCGGCATCGCCAATGATGAAGTGGCGGCGCTGATCGCGGGCGGCGTGGTCGGGGCAGCGTGAGGGCTTTTGCTCTGGTGGACGATTTTCAAATTGTGCGAAGTGTGGAAAAGCCGCCGCAAGGCTAGGTGTTTGCCGGAAGGTTGCCGTGACTGAGCATAAACGCGGTGGGTGCGATTGAGGTTTGAATATAGTAATTTTCCTAATTACGATATTTGGATCGGGCGCTGCTACCCTATGTCTAGGCAGTCCTCAACTTCGATATGCTCATTTGAATTGTTCTCCACCTCCACGACGGGCGTAAATCCGTGATGGGGCGAGATATCAGTTCGCGCACTGAGCTCATTCGCAGCCGTTAATGTTCGGCCTCTTCCGCTTGGATCCCTGTATTGAACAGATATCTCAAGTTGAGGAGTGCCCTTTACGGATCTCGCGGTCACAACCATCGATCTATAACCATGGCCTCCTCCCAACTGATCGAATCGCTGCCTTATTGGCCCAATTCCTCGATCTGCTCTGATCTTTTTGCAATCTCTTGGCGTCGATATTCTCACGGTATAAACTGACAGAAAGATAATTTATAATCTATAAAATAAGAATTCTTATCGGTCATTTTTGATTGTATCTAGGATAGAAAAGCCATTATTTTAATTGTGGCAGTGAAGTGGAATATACCCATGCGTTTGACATGGAGAGCGCTTCTTTTGATGGTGGCGCTGGCGCCAGGCATTTCGGGTCCGGCCACGGCGAAGAATGCAACCGATTGCCGCCTCGACCCTCCTGCTTATCCCGGCCCAAATGATGGTCTTTTTTCAAAGTCGCTCGCCGAAATCGGCAAATTCGTGGATGCAAAGGAATCAAGAGACGAGGCCGGTGAGGTTCGCGTTGCTCGGGAAGTGGCGGCCGAGATTGCCAAACTCCATCCTCGGGAGGCTACAGGTTTACTTTATGTCGTGGAGGATTTGCGGGGTATTGGCGGAATCTCCTGTGACGCGGAAACCGAATTTGCTCGGTCGCTTGCAGACAATATCGATCCTGTCGCGCGTCAAATCTTGGAAATGGATATTCACCCGATGCGGGCATATCTCAAGGCAAAAGACCGGGTCGATATCACGGAAGGTGGTGGTGGGAGAGACGAGCGATTCATTGCGCTGGATAGACGCATCACCGCGGAAGGTCTTTGTAATGAACGCGTCTTTTTCCTTTCATTGGAATTGGCCGAGCATATCGGCACCAGTCACATGCCCGAGGCGGCGTGTCCGAGATTGGAGGCCTTGATTGAACGGGCCGAGCGTCTCTCGGGTGTAGGCGTGAACGAGATTCCAATGAAATGGTATGATTATCATTGGCTGACGGCGACGGCGGTAACCTTGTGCTTGTTCGATCTGGCGCTCCCGATGCTGGAGCGGGCCCAACAGGAAGCTCGGGTGGTGCTTGAATCAACGACGGCTTCCGCCGAGGCCAAGGAGTTTGTCGAGGTCGCGATGGAAAATTTCGTGGAATTTGTGGCGCAAGAGCATCATCGCGCGTCAATCTGTCGGCTTTCCGGCGCCGCATTTGACGCCTGCACACCGATCCGGTCATGCCGGAACCGTTGACGACGCACCCCGCGTCCGAATTAGAATACGTCAGACCGGTATCCAGCTAGGCCGCTCTCCGTCATAGAGCGGGCCCGGGTTGCCCCTGACCGTGGTGCGCCACATACGGCGCTTGTGGGCTTCCGCGTCGAACCAGGTCGCCGAGTGGATCGTCGAGCGGTTGTCGTATATCACCAGATCACCCTCGTCCCAGTCGTGGGCATAGGTGAAGCGCGGATCGGTATAATGGCTCATCAACGCGTAGAGCAGCCTGGCGCCGTCGCCGTGGATGCCGCGTTCCATGCCCTCAAAGGGACCGTCGATCCAGTCCATCTGCCCGGCCTCGCAGAGATAGAGCGCGCGTTTGCCGGTCACCGGGTGGACCCGGACCACGGGCTGGCGCTGCGGCTGCTCATGGGGTAGCAGCGCCTGGGGTGTCTCGCCGGCCCGCACGGCGTATTCGGCCCGGCCCCGTCCCGGCGCGACGTGAATGCCGACCAGGGGTTCGATGCATTCCTTCATCGACTCGCTCAAGGCCTCATAGGCGCCGATGCCGTCGGCATAGAGGGTCTGGCCCTGGCCCTTGGGAGCGGGGGTCTCGGCATAGAACAGCGAGATGTCCGGCGGCGGTCTGCGAAAGCTCTGGTCCGTGTGCCAGCCCCGGCGATGCGGGAACTGGACCGGCAGCTCGCCCTCGGCGGTGAGCGGCGGTTCCGAGCGTGCCGGCACCCGCGCGACCGCCGGCGGAATGTTCGAGACCAGCAGGATCTCCGGCACCTTCGTGTGCACATCGTGACGCTTTGAGAGGGTCTCGCGGTAATCCTCCACCTCGGGACCGAACAGCCGGCTCAGCCGCACCAGCAGGCTCGGGTCCCGGCTGATCGCGTGCATGTCCTTGAGCAGCAGAAATCCATGCGCCGCATAGAAAGCGTCAAGCAACGCGTCCGGCGCGGCTTCAATCGCCGCGATCGCCGCGTGGGTGTCCGCCCCGGCCGGAAAGGTGACGACCCCGCCGAAACTGGCGCCGGGCAGGGGACGGACGGTGAAACTGGGGTTGCTGGCCGGCATGGGGGTCCTCGTTTGGCTCATAACGGTGTCACAAGGCCATGAAGGTACCGCGTTCTCGCCGGCGATAAATTACGATGGGCTGCGGATGCGAATAAGATTTCGCATTGTGCCGCTTAGACCAAGTTGCGGTATTGAAAACTCATGCCATGCCCTCCATGTCCCGTCGGCCCATCGAAAGCTGAGGCTTGCGGCAGGCGGTGTTGAGCCCCAGCTTTCGCTGTCGCGACGGGAAACAACACAGTGTTGGAGCTATGTTGAACATTGAGCCCTCCCACGTCTTCCCATACCTGAGGGATGGGGAGCGCTGATAAATTGACGGCGCAATATCCCTGACCGCCATGGCAGAAAAGGACACCCGATGACCGACACAGCCGCGATCGGATGTGATTGGGGCACCAGCAGCCTTCGGGCCTATCGACTAGGGTCGGAGGGAGGCGTGCTGGAGCGGCGCGAGTCGCCGTCCGGCATCATGACCGTCAAGGACGGCGGCTTCGAGGCCGTGTTTGAGAATACCGTTGGTGACTGGCTGGACGCCGCCCCCGGGGTCCCCGTGATCCTCTCCGGCATGATCGGCAGCCGTCAGGGCTGGCGCGAGGCGGCTTATCTCGTCTGTCCCGCCGATGTGGGCGCCTTGGCGTCGGCGCTGTTGCCGCTGGACCTGAAACGCGCCCGGCGGATCTGGATCGCGCCGGGCCTATCGTGCCGCAACGCGTCCGGCACGCCCGACGTGATGCGGGGCGAGGAGGTTCAGATTCTCGGCGCACTTGAGGATCTCGAAAGCGGGCTGGCGCTGGTCTGCCTGCCCGGCACCCATTCCAAATGGGCGCGCGTCGAGGCGGGCCGGGTGACGGGCTTTGCCACCCACATGACCGGCGAGGTGTTCGAGGCGGTTCGCGATCACACGATTCTCGGCCGGATGATAGACGCCGCCACCTGGGACGATGCGGCGTTTCTAGCGGGCCTGGATCGTGCGAAAGAGTCCGGCGGTTTGCTCTCGCACCTGTTCGGCGTGCGTGCCAAGGGGTTGTTCGAGGAGCTCGACGAGGAAAGATCGGGAGCCTATCTGTCGGGCCTGATGATCGGCCATGAATGTCATGCGGCCCTGGCCGGCGCCGCCAGGCGGGAGATCGCGTTGATCGGCGCCGGCCGGCTTGTCGAGCTCTATGCGATGGCCCTGGCGCACCTTGGACATGGTTGCCGGACCTTGCCCTCGGATGTGGCGGCAAAAGGGCATTGGCGGCTATCCCAAGCGCTGATTGAAGGAGAGACGTCATGAACCATTTGGCACCCTGGCTGAAGGCGTGTCCGCTGGTGGCGATCCTGCGGGGTGTTAGGTCCGGCGAGGCGGTGGCGATCGGCGAGGCTCTGTTTGACGCCGGTTTCCGGATCATCGAGGTGCCGCTCAACTCTCCCGATCCCCTGGAAAGCATCCGGCGCCTGGCCGAGCGTTTCGGCGGCGAGGCCCTCATCGGTGCCGGCACCGTGCTCGACCCGGCTTCGGTCCAGGGAATCGCCGGGGCCGGGGGCAAGCTGATCGTCATGCCGCATGCCGGCGGCGACGTTGTCCGGACGGCGAAATCGCGAGGCCTTCTCGCGGTACCGGGCTTCGCGACCCCGACCGAGGCTTTCGCGATGCTGGAGGCGGGCGCCGATGCCCTGAAGCTGTTCCCCGCCGAGGCAAGCGGCCCGCCGGTCCTGAAAGCCATGCGGGCGGTGCTGCCGAAATCGGTTCCGGTCCTGCCGGTCGGCGGGATCACGCCGGAGAAGATGGCGGAGTACCGGGCAGCGGGCGCCGACGGTTTCGGCCTCGGCTCCGCCCTCTACAAGCCCGGCATGACGGTGGCGGAAGTCGGCGCCAACGCGCGGCGGTTCGTGGAGGCGCTGGAAAGCGGAACCTCCCGCCGAAGCGCGAAACCTGCTACACCCCCGCGATGACCGCCTTACGAACCATGACCGCGCCCGCTGCCAAGGACATCTTCGGCTATCGGCCTTTCTGGGCCCATCGCCTGGGCCCGGCGCCGTTTCTGCCGATGAGCCGCGAGGAGATGGATCTGCTCGGCTGGGATAGCTGCGACGTGATCCTGGTGACCGGCGACGCCTATGTGGATCATCCGAGCTTCGGCATGGCGGTGATCGGCCGGGTGCTGGAGGCCCAAGGTTTCCGGGTCGGCATCATCGCCCAGCCGGACTGGCAATCGGCGGAACCGTTCACGGTACTGGGTAGGCCGAACCTTTATTTCGGGGTCACCGGCGGCAACATGGATTCCATGGTCAACCGCTATACTGCCGATCGGCGGCTGCGCCACAATGACAGCTATACCCCGAACGACGAGGGCGGCAAGCGGCCCGACCGGGCGGTGATCGTCTATTCCCATCGCTGCCGCGAGGCCTTTGGCGACGTTCCCATCGTCATCGGCGGGATCGAGGCTTCGCTGCGCCGGATCGCCCATTACGACTACTGGTCCGACAAGGTGCGCCGCTCGGTGCTGCTGGACGCCAAGGCGGATCTGCTGCTCTACGGCAATGCCGAGCGGGCGATCGTCGAGATCACCCACCGCGCCGCCAAGGGCGAGGCGCCGGGCCGGATGCATGATGTACGCGGGGTCGCCTATATCAGCGACGGCGTGCCGGACGGTTGGAGCGAGATTGACCTCGGCGACCTCGACGATGAGAGCGTCACTCTGGCCTCGCCGCGCCGGACGGGTGCGAAGACCGTGATCCGCCTGCCGTCCTACGAGACCGTGCGGGACGATCCCGCGACCTATGCCCATGCCTCGCGCCTGCTGCATATCGAGAGCAACCCCGGCAACGCGCGCGCCCTGGTTCAGCGGCATGGGGACCGCGACGTCTGGCTCACCGCGCCGCCGGTGCCGCTGACCACACCGGAAATGGACGGGGTTTTCGCGCTGCCCTATGCCCGCGCGCCGCATCCCTCGTACGGCAAGGCGCGGATCCCGGCCTGGGAGATGATCCGCTTCTCGGTCAACATCATGCGCGGCTGTTTCGGCGGCTGTTCCTTCTGCTCGATCACCGAGCATGAGGGACGGGTGATCCAGAGCCGGTCCGAGGAATCGATCCTGAAGGAAATCGAGGACATCCGCGACAAGGTCGAGGGCTTCACCGGGGTGATCTCGGATCTCGGCGGGCCGACCGCCAATATGTACCGCATGGCCTGCAAGGACCCGGCGATCGAGGCGGTCTGCCGCAAGCCCTCCTGCGTTTATCCGGATATCTGCAAGAACCTCAATACCGACCACAAGCCGCTGATCGAGCTCTATCGCAAGGCCCGCGAGATCACAGGCGTAAAGAAGATCCTGGTCGCCTCGGGCCTGCGCTACGATCTCGCGGTCAAGAGCCCGGAATACGTCAAGGAACTCGCCACCCACCATGTGGGCGGGTACCTCAAGATCGCGCCGGAGCATACCGAGGACGCGCCGCTCGCCAAGATGATGAAGCCTGGCATCGGCGCCTATGACCGTTTCAAGGCAATGTTCGACGCGGCGACCAAGCAGGCCGGCAAGAAGCAGTATCTGATCCCCTATTTCATCGCCGCGCATCCCGGCACCTCGGACGAGGACATGATGAATTTGGCGATCTGGCTGAAGAAGAACAGCTTCCGCGCCGACCAGGTCCAGACCTTCCTGCCCTCGCCGATGGCTCTGGCCTCGGCCATGTATTACAGCGAACGCAACCCGCTGCGCCCGGTGCGCCGCGCCGGCGGCGAAGTGGTGCTGACCGCCAAGGGCCTGAAGCAGCGCCGCCTGCACAAGGCCTTCTTGCGCTATCACGACGCTGAAAACTGGCCGGTCCTGCGCGAGGCCCTCAAACGCATGGGCCGCGCCGACCTGATCGGCCCCGGCAAGAAGCACCTCGTCCCCGCCTGGCAGCCTCGCGGCACCGGCAACAACAAAGGCGAGGGCCGCCGCACCGGCCGCAAGCATGGGGTTCAGACGTTTGTCACGACTCATGCGGGGAAGGGACGGCGGCGGGTGCCGGGCACTCGTCGCTAAGACTGGTTTGCTATGAGGTTACAAGACCCTTCGAGACGCCACTTCGTGGCTCCTCAGGGTGAGTCGGTCAAAGTTGTACGTCACTCACCCTGAGGAGCGGCAAGGCCGCGTCTCGAAGGGTCTTGTTGAAAACAGGTCCCCTTGCTCCACTTGGCCTTCTGCCCCACTCTTACGCAAGCGCCACCGACCCGGACCCGCGCCCATGAAATTCGGAATCACCTCCTCCAAGGCCGATGAGATCGGTCTGATCGCCCATGCGGAGAATCTCGGATATGACTATTGCTGGGTCACCGACTCGCCGATGATCCGCTCGGACCCGTTCGCGGTGCTGGCCCAGGCGGCGCGGCAGACGCGGACGATCCGGCTCGGCACCGGGGTCGCGGTGGCGGGGCTTCGGTTGGCGCCGGTGACGGCGAACGCGATCGCCACCATCAACCGGCTGGCGCCGGGACGGACCTTCCTCGGCATCGGCACCGGCAATACCGCGATGCGGGCGATGGGTCAGCGGCCGATGGGGCTGAAGGCGTTCCGGGAGTATATCCAAGTGGTTCGCGCCATGATCCGGGGCGAGGAGGTGGAGTACACCCTCAACGGCGTCACCCATCCGATCCAGTTCCAGAACCCGGAATTCAACTATATCGATGTCGAGCACCCGATCCCGATCCATATCAGCGGCTTCGGGCCCCGGGCCCAGGCGCTGGCGGGCGAGATCGGCGACGGGATGATCACCGGCATTCCGCGCGGCGGCACCTTTCCCCAGGCGATGGCCAATGTGCGCCAGGGCGCGGCCAAGTCAGGGCGCTCTCTCGAGGACGGGTTCGAGACCTTCGCGCTGGTCAATATCCTGATGCTGGAGCCGGGGCAGAAGCTGACCGACGAGGCGGTGATCCAGCAATGCGGCTCGGCGATCATGGCCAATGTCCATTACCTGGTGGACTGGGTCCGCGAGACCGGCAACCCGCCGCCGGACTATGTCCTGCCCTTCTGGGACGAGTACATGGACTTCCACACCAGGCGCGATGCCGAACGGGCGCATCTGAAGATGCATCAGAGCCATTACAGCTTTCTCGACCCCGAGGAGGCCCGCTTCATCACGCCGGAGATGATCAAGACCTTCACCATCGCCGGCCAGCCGGAGGAGATGGTCGAGCAGCTGCGCGAATTGGAGCGTCAGGGGCTGAATGCCATCAACTTCATGACGCCGCTGAACCAGGCCTACCGGCTGATCGAGGATCTGGCCCGCAAGGTGATGGCGCGGATGTGAAATTCTCGGCGGCGCTCTAGGCAACGACCTCCGGCAGGCGCATTGCCGGCGGCGTATTGCGCGAGCGGTCCGAGCGCACGATGCCGTCGATGATGGTCATCCCCACCCCCGGCAGATTGCCCTGATGGATGCTTTCCAGCATGTCCTTGCCGGGGGCGTGCTGGGCCTGGTCGACAATGATCAGATCGGCCGACTTGCCGGTTTCGAGGATGCCGCAGTCGAGATCCCGCATCCGCGCGGTATTGCCGGTGGCAAAGCACCACACCACTTCCGGCGGCACGTCGCCGAGGCTGGAGAGCATGGCGATCATCCGCAGGATGCCCAGCGGCTGGACACCGGAGCCGGCGGGCGCGTCGGTGCCGAGGATCACCCGTTCGGGCTGATCGAGCTCGAAGGCGGTGCGCATGGCCAGCAGGGCCGAGCGCTCGTTGCCGTTATGCACGATCTCGATGCCCCGTGCGCATTGCTCGCACAGGCAGATGATCTGGTCGTCGGGAAGCGCGGTGTGGCCGCCGTTGATATGGCCGATGATGTCGGCATCGGCTTCCAGCACCACGTCCTTGTCGATCAGCCCGGAGCCGGGGATCGACGGGCCGCCGGTATGGATGGTGCTCTGCATGCCGTATTTCCGCGCCCAGGCGACCATCTGCTTGGCGGTATCGCCGGCCTTGACCGAGCCGAGACCGATTTCGCCCAGCAGCGTCACGCCGGCCTCTGAAAGGGACTTGAAGTCCTCCTCGACCATGCCTTCCTCTATCACAGGGGCGCCGGCCAGAACCTTGACGCCGGAAGGACGGAAATTGTCGTACCAGCGCTGGGAGGCGATCGCCAAGGCCTTCAGCCCGACGATATCCTTCGGCCGTCCCGGCAGATGCACCTCGCCGGCCGAGATCATCGTCGTCACGCCGCCATGCAAGCAGGAATCGATCCAGCTCAGCTGCTGCTGGCGCGGCGTATAATCGCCGATCACCGGATGCACGTGGCTGTCGATTAGCCCGGGCGAGACCGCCGCGCCCTTGGCGTCGATGACCGTCCCCGCCTCGCCGGTATCCAGATCCCCGGCTCTGCCGATCCCGGTGATCCTGCCGTCGACCGCGACGATGCAGTCGCCGTCGAGGATCGGCTGCTCCAGCTTGCCGGACAGCAACAGGCCGATATTCCGGATGACGAGTTTGTTGGGCTGGCCGGTCATTGCTGTGTCTCCGTGGCGTGAACCCGTTTGGGCGAAATTCATTCGCATGCTAATGGTTTCCGGCGGTCACGGAAACCGGGTCTGACCCTGGTCTTTGGATTTCGTCGGCCGGTGCAGGGAGGCGGCGAGAGGCCGGACATGGTTGGTGGCGGTGATTTGAACGAAACGGGCGACCCGCTGGAGGAATTCGATCCGTCGGCCTACCGGCTCGAGGATCAGGCCGGCTTCATCCTGCGCCAGGCCTCGCAGCGGCACGCGGCGATCTTCGCGGAAGGCATCGGTGATGGCCTGACGCCCACCCGATTCGCCGCTCTGGCGAAGCTTTTCGAGCTCGGTGCCCTCTCGCAGAACGAGCTCGGCCGCCAGACCGCCATGGACGGCGCCACCATCAAGGGCGTCGTCGACCGGCTGCGCGCCCGGGCCCTGGTGCGCACACGCCCGGACCCGTCCGACGGGCGGCGCCATCTGGTGGAATTGACCAGGAAAGGCCGCGAAATAGCGGCCCGCGCGATCCCGGCGGCGGCGCTGATCACGGAAAAAACCCTGGAGCCGCTGAGCGCCCGCGAACGCGAGACCTTCCTGGAGCTGTTGCGCCGGCTCGGCTAGCGAATTGGCAATGGCCACAGCCATTTGGTTGTCCGGCGTTCGCCGGAGTCTTATAAGATTTCGAGTTGATGGGGGATTGCTCACCATGGCTCGCATCGAAAGGCAAATCCATTTCCGATAAGATAAATTCGATCGAGGGGCTGGCGCGGATCTGCGCCGGGCTGAAGGCCGGGGGAAAGTCCATCGCGTTGGCGCATGGCGCCTTTGACCTGCTGCATCTCGGCCATGTGCGCCATCTGCGCGAGGCCAAGCAGGGTTCCGACATTCTGGTGGTGACACTGACCGCCGACGAGTTCGTGAACAAGGGGCCGGGCCGCCCGGTCTTCACTGGATCACAGCGCGCCGAAATGCTGGCGGCCCTCGACTTCGTCGATTTCGTCGGCATCAACCATGCGCCGACGGCCGAGCCGGTGATTCACGCCATCCGCCCGACCGTCTACGTGAAAGGTTCCGACTATGTCGATGCCAACAAGGACGTCACCGGAAAGATCGTCGACGAGCAGCGCGCGGTCGAGGCGCATGGCGGAAACATCCGCTTCACCGACGACATCACCTTCAGTTCCAGCGAGCTGATCAACCGGCATCTCGGCGTCTTCGCGCCCGAGGTGAGAGCCTATCTCGACCGGGTCCGGGAATCCCCCGGCCTGGATGCCCTGATTGATCTGATGGACCGGGCCGCGGACCTCCGGGTACTGATGATCGGTGAGGTGATCCTGGACGAGTACCAGTACGTGCTGCCGTCGGGCCAGCCGTCGAAGGAAAACATCATCGCCACCCGGTATCAGGATACCGAGCTGTTCGCCGGCGGGGTCATCGCTTCGGCCAATCACGCGGCGAATTTCTGCGGCAAGGTCGATGTCATCACCTCGATCGGCGCCGAGGACCGGCGGGAGGACGTCATCGACGCATGCCTGCCCGAAAACGTCTCGCTCATTCCGTTCTACCGTCCCGGCGCTCCGACGACGCGCAAGCTGCGCTATGTGGATATCAGCTATCTCGGCAAGCTGTTCGAGGTGCAGTTCATCGACGACCACCCGCTACCGGATGAGCAGCGCCGCGCGTTGAACCGGATGCTGGTCGATCTGGCGCCCCAATACGACGCGATACTCGTCAACGATTTCGGCCATGGGCTGATCGCCCGGGATACCGTCGAGACGCTTTGCGGGCTGGACAGCTTCATCGCCGTCAATGCCCAGACCAACAGCGCCAACCGAGGCTATAATCTGGTCACCAAATATCCACGCGCCGACTATATCTGCATCGACGCGCCGGAGGCCCGGCTTGCGGTCGGCGACCGGTTCAGCGATCTGGAGACCGTCGCCTCGATCCTGTTGCCGGAACGGGTGGCCTGCGGAAAGATCATTCTGACCCATGGTCGGCACGGCTGTACCACGTTCGAGCGCGGCGTCGGCTCCCGGACCATACCGGCGCTGACCCAGACCGTGGTCGATACGATGGGGGCGGGCGACGCGTTCTTTGCCGTGACCGCGCTGCTGGCCAAGACCGGGGGCCGGGCCGAGGACCTCGGCCTGATCGGCAACATGGTCGGCGCCCTCAAGGTTGGAATCGTCGGACATCGCAAATCCGTCGATAAGGTGAGCGTCATCAAGGCGCTTACCGGCGCGCTGAAATAGGAGGCGGGCATGTCCGCGCTGGCTACCGAACACGCCCCGATACCCTATGTCGATATCGGCGGGCAGTTTCGCGATGACCGCGACGCGCTGATGGCGATCGTCGAGGAGGTGCTGGAGAGCGGCCAGCATGTGGGCGGGCCGTGGGAGCGGCGCCTGGAAGAAGCACTCGCGCCCTGGTGCGGCACCAAGCATGTGGTCGCGCTGAACTCAGGCACCGACGCGCTGATGCTGGCGTTGAAAGCCCTCGGCATCGGTCCCGGTGACGAGGTGATCACGCCGCCGAACTCGTTCGTCGCTTCGACCGCGGTGATTGATCAGGTCGGCGCCACGCCGGTCTTCGCCGATGTCCTGGCCGACCAGAACATCGATCCTGACGCGGTGCGGCGCGTGATTACCAGCCGGACCAAGGCCGTCATGCCGGTGCATCTGACCGGCCGCGTCGCCGACATGAAACCCATCATGGAGATTGCCGGGGAGTTCGGCCTCGCGGTGGTCGAGGATGCGGCCCAGGCGATCGGGTCGCGCTACGACGGCGCGCTGGCCGGCTCGATCGGCGATGTCGGGTGCTTTTCCGCTCATCCCTTGAAAAACCTGAATGCCTGCGGCGACGCCGGCTATCTGGCGACTGATCGTGACGATATCGCCGACTATGTCCGGCTGGCCCGCAATCATGGTCTTGCCGACCGCAACACGGTGACCCGTTTCGGCACCGTCTCGCGGCTGGACAGCCTGCAGGCGGCGATCCTGGAATTCCGTCTCGGGCGCCTGGCCGAGATCATCGAACGGCGCCGCGCCAACGCGGCGCGCTACCGCTCGCGCCTCGATCCGGATCTGGTGTTCTCGCCGCCGTGCCGGAACATCGAGTTCAACACCTTCCATACCTTCGTCGTTCAGGTCGATCACCGCGACGACCTGCGGGAGCACCTGCAGGCCAAGGGAATCGGCACGGCCATTCACTATCCCGTCCCGATCCATCTTCAGCCCGCCGCCGCCGCGCTCGGCCACAAGGCCGGCGATTTCCCGGTGACCGAACGACAGGCCCAGCGCATCCTGACCCTGCCGGTCCATCAGGGCCTTGACGATGGGCAGATCGATCGGGTCGCGGAAGCCGTCAATGCGTTCCTTGGGGCGAGGCGCCGATGAGCGATCCAATCGATTACGAAGCGCTTGTCGAGTCGTATAACGACCGTCTGCTGAACCAGTTGCGCAGCCATGGGGTCGATCTCGCGTTTCTTGAGATGTGGGTGCCCGACGACGATCCGGTGGCCAGCATCCTGAACATGGTGGAGGCCGCCGAAGCTCACGGCACATCAGGTTTCACGCTTCGTCTGCGATCGCAAACCCTGGCGCCCGGCGGCTATGCCAAACTTGCCGAAGTGATCGAACCGATCGCCACCGTCGAGACCGAAATCGGAGAGGATCATGGCCTTGTCCATATCCGCGGCATCGGTGCCTGACGACGGCGCCGATTTTCCGGACGCGTTCGAGGTCTTCCACGAAGGCATCGCCCGTACCTTGCGCGCGGCCGGCGCGGCGACGGGACCGGCGGCCGATGCGCCGGCAGTTGTGGCTTGCGTTGCCGAGGCGGATGGCATGACGGTCTCCATCGCCGTCGATCCGGCAACGGACCTGATCACCACGATGCGATATGGCGGCGGTGCGAGCGAGGCGGAGCGGGCGGTGATGGAACAGCTTGCCGCCTTCGCCGTCGGCGCGAGCGCGCGTGAGCTTGTCGAGCATGGGTTGACCTACGTCCTCGACCGGCTGCGCGATCCGTCGGCGCCGAGGCCGGTCGGCGGCATTCTCACGCCGCGCAATGCCGGTCCCTGCTTTCAACGGCCGCGCCGCCTGATGCGAGCCTTGAGGGCGGCCTGTATTGATGCCAAGGGGCCATTCGAGGGCGACAATGCGTTCGATCGACCCTACTCCGCGCAGTGGCTGGCGATGGATGCGCCGGCAAAGCACGAGAAGCTGAACCGCCTCGTCGCGAAGTGGCGGGAGCGCGCCGGACTCGGCGAAACGTCGATGGCCGTTTTCGAGATCGACCGGTATGATCGGGTTGTCGTCATTTTTGGCGATGACGTGGACGTTTGGGATAAGCCGCCCCATCTGTTGGCGCTGGAACGCTGGCTGCGGCAGGAAACCGGAGAGCGGATCGAAGTCTTCGTGGAAGTCGCGAAGGATTCGAACCGCATCCGCAGACTCTAGGCGCCGCGAGCCGATGACTCCGCTAGGGAACCGCCCATGACCGGCATGACCGACCATACGGACCTGATTTTGGACGGCACCAAGATCGCCTGGCACCAGGACCGGATCCGTGCCTGGGAGCGCGGCGAGCGGGTGGCTCCGATCACCATCGACATGTCGCTGACGCGGGCCTGCAACTATGCCTGCCATTTCTGCTACGCTATGCTGCAGGAGAACGAGCGCAAGGTGATCGACAGGAAGGCGATCTTCGATTTCCTCGACGACTGTGCCGAGATCGGTGTGAAGGGCATCAGCTTCGTCTCGGACGGCGAAAGCACGATCTCGCCGATCTTCATCGACGCGGTCAAGCATGGCCACGCCCTCGGCCTGTCGATGGCGGTCGGGACCAACGGTTTCGTGCTGAACCGCCGCAAGCTGGAGGAGGTGTTGCCGGCGTTGACCTATCTGAGGGTCAATATCTCCGCCGGCGAACGCGCCCGCTATGCCGAGATCATGGGGGTCAAGGAACACTGGTTCGACCGGGTTTGCCAGAACATCCGCGATATGGCGGAAATCAAGCGGGAGCAGGGCCTGGACGTCACCATCGGCATGCAGATGGTGCTGATGCCGCAATATGCCGACCAGATCATGCCGCTGGCCAGGCTCGGCAAGGAGCTTCGGCCGGACTACCTCGTGATCAAGCATTGCAGCGACGACGAGGACGGCTCGCTCGGTGTCGACTACGGCGGCTACAAGGACCTCTACCAGACCCTGCACGATGCCGAGGCGCTGAGCGACGAGAGCTACAGCGTCCAGGTGAAATGGTCGAAGATCGGCGCCGAGGGCACGCGCAGCTATCAGCGCTGCTACGGCGCGCCGTTCATGCTGCAGATGTCCGGGTCCGGACTGGTGGCGCCCTGTGGGATGCTGTTCAACGAGCGCTACAAGAAGTTCCATATCGGTAATATCTGCGAGGAGCGCTTCCGCGACATCTTTGCCGGCGATCGGTACTGGGAGGTCATGAACTATCTGGCGAGCCCGGCCTTCAATGCCCAGAAGATGTGCGGCAGTCTGTGCCTCCAGCACAAGGTCAACGAGTTTCTGGACGGCTATCAGAAAGACCAGTTCGACTTGCCGACGCTGCCCGACAACCCGCCGATGCATCTGAATTTCATCTGAGGCCGGCCCACATTCGGGCCCTTGCCGATACCGCCCCGACAACCGACGCGACATAGACCGCCATGGCGCCAACCACCGTTCAAAACAATAGTCCCGAACTCTCGGATTTCGCCTCGATGCTCCGGATCCGCCTCGTCGAGGAAGCGATCGCCGAGCGATATGGCGAACAGGAGATGCGCTGTCCGGTGCACCTGTCGGTCGGTCAGGAGGCTTCCGCGGTGGGTATTTGTGCGCCGCTGACGGATGAGGACCGGATGTTCAGCACGCACCGCTGCCATGCCCATTATCTGGCCAAGGGGGGCGGATTGAAGGCGATGCTGGCCGAGATCTACGGCAAGGCCGAGGGATGCATCGGCGGGCGCGGCGGCTCGATGCATCTGGCGGCGCCCGAGGTCGGGCTGATGTCCAGCGTGCCGATCGTCGCCAGCGCGATCCCGCTTGCCGCCGGCGCGGCGCTGTCGGACAAGCTGGACGGCAACGCAAGGGTGACGGTCTCTTTCATCGGCGACGCCTGCCTCGAGGAGGGAGTGTTCCACGAGACCGCGAATTTCGCGCGCCTGCATGATCTGCCGATCATCTTCGCCTGCGAGAACAATCTTTACTCAGTGTACACGCGCCTGGACGCGCGCCAGCCGAACCGCCCGCTGACCGCGTTGCCGGAGGCGCACGGCATTCCCTCGGAGCATGTGGACGGCAACGACGTCGCTCTGGTGCGTGCCGCCGCCGCGCGAGCGGTGGAGCGGGCGCGGGGCGGCGGCGGGCCGAGCTTCCTGCTGCTCGACACCTATCGCTGGCGCGAGCATTGCGGGCCGAACTACGACAACCATATCGGCTACCGCACCGAGGCCGAGTTCGAAAGCTGGCGGGCGCTGGACCCGATCGAGCGGACCCGCGCGGCGCTGCGCGACGCGGGCCTTGCCCGCGATGACTGGTTCGCCGGGCTGACCGCCGATCTGGAGCGCGAAATCGACGACGCCTTCGCTTATGCCAAGGCCGCGCCGCTGCCGGACCCGGCATCGGCTTCCATATCGGTTTACGCGGAGTAGGGCGGCGATGGCGAGCACACGTACCCAAAGCCTGGGCGAGGCGATCCGCGACGGCCTGACCGAGATTGCCAAGGCCGATCCGTCGGTGATCTTCTTCGCCGAGGGGGTTCAGGATCCGGCCGCCCTGTTCGGCACCCTGAAGGACCTGGACAAGCATCTGGAGCCCGGTCGCCTGATCGAAATGCCGATCGCCGAGAACGGGCTGATCGGGATCGCCATCGGTGCCGCAATGACCGGCAAGCGCCCGGTGATCAGTCTGCAGAGGGTGGAATTCGCCCTTTTGGCCATGGAGCAGATTCTCAACAACGCCGCCAAGATCCACTATGTCAGCAACGGCCTGCACCGGGTGCCGATTCTGATCCGCATGGTGGTCGGCCGGGGCTGGGGCCAGGGTCCGGAACACTCGCAAAGCCTGGAGGCGATCTTCAGCCACGTGCCCGGGCTGAAAGTGATCATGCCGGCCTTCGCGGCGGATGCGAAGGGGATGATGATCAGCGCGGTCGAGGACAATAACCCGGTGATCTGCCTGGAGCACCGCTGGTCGCACTATGCCTCGGGCGAGGTGCCGGAGGGTTTCTATCGTGAACCGCTGGACGGGCCGAAGCGCGTGCGCCAGGGCGACGCCCTCACCATCGTGGCGACCTCCTACATGACCCTGGAGGCGATCCGCGCCGCCGATGTGCTGGCGGATCTGGGACACCGGGTCGAGGTGTTCGACCTTCGTGTGCTGCGCCCGCTCAATCTCGATCCGGTCGCCGCCTCGGTAGAGCGGACCGGCCGGTTGCTGACAGTCGATACGGGCTTCGCCAAATTCGGCATCGGCGCCGAGATCGCCGCCGAGATCACCAGCCGCTGCTTTGGTGCCTTGAAGGCCGCGCCGGTGCGTCTCGGCCTTCCCGACCATCCGACGCCGAGCTCGCGCGGTCTGGTCCGGGGCTTCTATCCCGACGCCGCCCGTATCGCCCGTAGCTGTGCCGAGATGCTGGGCTTGGACGAGGCACTCATCGCCAAGGCCGAGACACGTATTCTCGAAGAACGGCAGGGATTGCCGATCGACGTGCCGGACCCGTTCTTCAAGGGCCCGTTCTGAGAGAGTCGCACGTCACGGCGGATGCGCAGCTATTTCTTCAGCTTGGCGAGAAACAGGAACGGGCAGATCGCGAACGCGGTGATCGCGAAGGCGTAGAACGCGTTGAGATAGCCGATCATGACCGCCTGACGTCCGATCTCTCCGCTCAGCGCCGCCAGGGTCTGGGTATTGTCCAGAGACCAGATGGTAAACAGCGAATCCTGGAAGGCGAGGCCCTGGTTCAGCGGCGTGGCGTTCTCCGAAAGCTCCGAGTAGCTCGTGGTCCCGGTCCGGATCATGATCGCAATGCTGATGGAGATGAAGACGCTGCTGCCGAAGTTGCGCATCAGGTGGAAGACCGCCGAGCCTTCCGCCGTCTCGGTCTCGTCGAGCTGGCTGAAGGTCACGATCGACAGGGGTACCCAGATCAGCCCGACGCCGAGCCCTTGCAGCCAGGTCGTCCAAAGCACGTCATACATGGTCAGGTTGATGTTGAACTGGGCCATATACCAGCCGGAAATGCCCTGCAGGCAGAACCCGGCGAACATGGTGATCCGGGGATCGATCTTGCTGCCGCGCAGGAACATGAAGGTGAAGCCCAGCAGGGTGCCGGTGCCGCGTATCCCCAGGATCAGGCCGACAATGGAATCCGGATAGTCGCGCAGGGTCTGCAGCAGCGCCGGCAACAGCGTGATCGGGGTGAAGTTCAGCAGGCCAAAGACGAAGGCGATGCACAACCCCAGGGTATAGTTCCGCTTGGTCAGAAGCTGCGGGTTCAGGAACGGCCGGTCCGCCGTCAGCGAGTGTGACACGAAGATGTAGAAGCCGAGGATCGCCACCCAGCAGCAAACGACGATCTGCCAGTTGTCGAACCAGTCCAGGCGCTGGCCGCGGTCGAGCATGAACTGGAACGCCGCGATGGCGAGCGCGAGGGCGATGAAACCGGTCCAGTCCAGATGCGATGTCGGCCGTGATTGCCGCCGCTTGATAAACGCCATCACGCCGATCAGCGAGGCCAGGCCGCACGGCACGATCATGAAGAACACCCAGCGCCAGCTATAGGCTTCGCTCAGATATCCGCCGATGGTCGGCGCCAGGATCGGACCCAGTACCACGCCCATGCCGTAGATCGCCTGGGCCGAGCCGACCTTCTCGCGCGGAAAGGAATCGATGACGATCGCCTGACTGAGCGGCACCAGCGGCGCCCCGCAGGCGCCCTGCATGAAACGGTAGACGACCAGTTGCTCCAGCGACGTGGCGGTGCCGCACAGGAAGGACGCGAGCGTGAATCCGGCGACCGACCAGATCATCACGTTCCGCCGGCCGAAGCGCGCCGTCAGCCAGCCGGTCATCGGCGTTGCCACCGCCGTCGCGATGATGTTGAACGTGACGATCAGGGCGATCTGGTCGGTGGTCGCCGACAGCGCCCCCTTGATCTGCGGCAACGCGACATTCGCGATGGTGACCGACATCGCGTACAGCATGGTCACCAGCGTCAGGGTGAGCAGCAGCACGCCGTTTTCGAACGCGGTTGTCTTCGGCAGGCCGGTCGCGGAATCGTAGGTCGTCATCGCGCCGGACATTAGTCCAGACGGTGCGCCGGTGGAAATGCTTCTTCGCCGCCGGATGTGATCAATCGGTTGGGCCCGTCGCTTGCGGAAGCGTCAGTGTCATGATCGTCGCATAAGGCGCGAAGCCTATCTCGGACCAGAAGGCCCTTCCTGCCGGGTTGGTCTCCAAAACGTCCAGCATGACCCGCATGCCGGGCACGCAGCGCCGTTCGAGAAACAGCGCGATGGCGGCTCGCCCAGCGCCTTGCCGGCGGAACGCCCTGTCGATCGCGAACTGCCGGATATAGATCTCGTCGCCGCCGGGCGCCGCCGGGTTGAAACGCCGGCCATGCACCAGATAGCCGACAACCGCGCCGCCGCCCTCCGTGAACAGGTCCACCGACCATTCCTGGCCGGCTACCCAACCGGCCATGCGGTTCGTCAGTTCACCCAGACCCGGTTGAAAGCGATTGTTCTCGTCTTCCAGTAATTGCTTGTTCAGCCCGGCAAGCATCTCCACATCACCGGCAACGGCGGGTCGGATTTCCAGCTCTGGCGGCATTGTCGGGATCTCCCGTTTCGATTCCCAGGAGGTTCTAATCGCCATTAGGCGGATAACACGGTAAGTGAACACAAGTGATTTCTAGATTGGTCACGAGGATGGGGATGCGGCGTTTGCCATCGGCGATCGGGCTTTTCGGGAGTGGTTTCTTGAGCGGAACCCGACGGCCGGGCGCATGAGCCGCGCGCCGAAGCGCCGGGAAGGGCGCGCCCGTTCCCTCGGCAGGCGGCTGTTCAACGGGCTGCTGTTCGTGGTGGTATTGGGCCTGCTCGGCTGGTCGCTGCTGTTTATCGCCTTTGCGCCCGAGCTTCCCGATACGACCAAGATATGGCAGCAGGACCGGGGACCGGGAACCATCGTCCTGGCGGCGGACGGCTCGGAACTGGCGCGGCGCGGCGGGTTCGCGGGAAAACCGGCCGGTTATCACGAGTTTCCCGAGCATTTCATCAACGCAGTCATCGCGACAGAGGATCGGCGTTTCTTTAGCCATTTCGGCCTCGACATCATCGGGCTGGCGCGCGCGGCGTGGCGCAACCTGCTGGCCGGCCGGGTGGTCGAAGGCGGCAGCACGATCACCCAGCAGCTCGCCAAGAACCTCTATCTCTCGTCAGAGCGCAGCTTGAACCGCAAGATTCAGGAGATGTTTCTGGCGATCTGGCTCGAATCCCGGATGACCAAGCGCGAGATCCTGACCATCTATCTCAACCGGGTCTATTTCGGCGCCGGCGCCTATGGGGCCGCCTCGGCGGCCCGGCTCTATTTCGACAAGCCGGTCAAGGAATTGAGCCTTGCCGAGTCGGCCATGCTCGCCGGCCTGCTGAAGGCCCCATCGCGCCTGGCCCCCACCCTGAACCCGGAGGCGGCGGCGGAAAGGGCATCGGTGGTGCTCGCGAACATGGTGGCGGCGGAATATCTGGACGAGGCGCGCGCCGAGCGGGCGCGCAAGAACCCGGCCAGGGCGGCTACGCCCCGCGATGTCGGAGCGGCGCAGCATTTCGTCGACTGGGTCATCGAAGGTCTGCCCGAGGAATTGCGGGCGACGGACCGGGATCTCGTGGTGACCACGACGCTGGAACCCGAGGTTCAGCGCGCGGCGGAAACCGCGATCGCCACGGCCTTGCGGAACAATGCCGGCAGGAATGTCCAAGAGGCAGCCCTGGTCGCGCTCGGCGCCGACGGGCGGGTGCGGGCGATGGTCGGCGGCCGCGACTACCGGGTCAGCCGGTACAACCGGGCCACCCAGGCGCGCCGCCAGCCGGGCTCGGCCTTCAAGCCGATGGTCTATGCGGCGGCGCTGGAATCCCGGATGCGCCCGGACAGCACCCTCGACGATTCAAAAGTGACCGTCGAGGGCTGGTCGCCGGTCAACTATAACGGCCGCTACAACGGCCTGATGCCGATGTCGGAGGCTCTGGCGCGGTCGGTCAATGCGGCCGTCGTCCGCCTGCAGGAGCGTATCGGCCGCGAGCGGGTGATCGATGTCGCGCGGCGGCTCGGCATCACATCCGACCTGCGGCCGGTCCCGTCCCTGGCCCTGGGCTCCATGGAAGTCGGGGTGCTGGAACTGACAGCGGCCTATGTGCCGTTCCTGAACCATGGCATGGCCGCTCAGGCCTACGGGATCACCGAGGTCCGAACCCTTGATGGTCGGCGGCTCTATCGCCGGGCGCCGGACGCCGAACGCCGCGCCATCCACCGGCAGGTCGCGGGTGACATGCGCCGCATGCTGCAAGGCGCCGTGGAGGGCGGGACGGGGCGCAACGCCGCGATCCCCGGCGTTTCAGCTGGCGGCAAGACCGGCACCAGCCAGGACAACCGCGACGCCTGGTTCATCGGTTTCGCCGGGGACACCGTCGCGGGCCTCTGGTTCGGCAATGACAACGGCGCGCCCATGGCCGGCGTGTCCGGCTTCACGCTCCCGGCCCGGACCTGGGGGGTATTCATGACGGCGGCGCTGAAGTCGGAGCGGGTCGCGGCCCGTCTGCCGACGCCGACATCCGATGCGACACAGAGTCAGGACGGATTGGAGATCCTGGGGCGGATCTCCGATCTCCTCATCGATACGATCACCGGTTCCGGCGGCGGCGATGCCGGGGCGCCGGAGCGCGACCCGTCAAAAGCGGGGGAAACCGCAAAAGGCGTCGTCCGCTGGTTCCTCGACCAAATGGCGGCGGAGCCGTCGCCCTATGGCAAGCCCGATTCGGACCAGCCGCGCGAGGATATGGGGCAATAGACCGTCTCTATTGCGAATTCCTGAGCCAGCGCAGCAAAAAAAGGATCGCCCAGATCGGCACGACGATCACCGCGCCGAGCAGAATGTACGAGGCGGCGGAGCCGAACACATCGACGCTCCATTTCATGATGGCGTCGATATTCCCGAACATGTCACGCAGCAGATCCTGCGGACTGACGTTGAACCAGTTGAGCAGCAGCCCGACGATCAGCGACAGGAGGATCAGCTTGACGACGGTTCCGACCGTGATCTGCGGCATGGCGTGGGCTCCGGCCTTCGGTTCGCGTGACGCGGCCTTCCTTCATGCCGCATGTCGCGGCCTGGAACAATCCGGTAATATGGGCAGATCCTGAAAACGGGGTTGGGGACTGACCCGATGAATGTCATCAGAATCATTTTGGCGTTGCTGTTGCCGCCGCTCGCGGCCTTTCTGACCGTCGGTATCGGCCTGCATTTCTGGCTGAACATCCTGCTTAGTATCTTCTTCTGGGTGCCCGGCATGATCCATGCCCTTTGGCTGGTCGTGCGCAAGGCCGGTGACCAGGGTCCGAGCGCTTTGTGATGACCGGTCCCGCCGGGGAGTCCGGGATTCCCAATGCCTATATCCGGGCGATGGCGCCATGGGCGCCGCCGCCCGGCGCGGACCGGCCGTCGGGGCCGATGAGGCGGATGAACCTGAACGAATCCCCGTATCCGCCGTCTCCGAGAGCGATCGAGGCGATGCGCGAGGCCTGCGGCACCGTCAACCGCTACCCGGATTCGAACTGGCGGGCGCTGACGGCGGCTTTGTCCGAGCGCACCGGGGTGCCGGCGGCGCGGATCGTTGTCGGCAACGGCAGTGACGAGCTGATCGCCAGCGCGACGCGGATCGCGCTGACCGCCGGTGACGAGGTCGTCGCGCCGGTCCCGTCCTTCGGCAGTTTCGCGAAGGGAACGGCGATCCAGGGCGCGAGGCTGGTTACCGTGCCGGTGGGCGCAAACGGCGCCTGCGACGTGGACGCTATGCTGGCGGCGGTGACCGGCCACACGCGCCTGATGTTCCTGGTGACGCCAAACAACCCGACCGGCGGGATGCTGACGACGGATGAGGTTGCGCGGGTGGCCCGGGAACTGCCGGACCATGTCCTGCTGGTGCTGGACGAGGCCTATCACGAGTTCGCCATGCAGGCCGGCGGCACCGATCCGTTGCCGGTGATGAGCGCGCGCGCCGGGCCCTGGGCGATCTTTCGGAGCTTCTCCAAGGCCTATGGCCTCGCCGGGGTGCGGGTCGGCTATCTGCTCTGCGGATCGGAGGCCGTGGCCGGCGGATTTCAGGTGGCGCGGAACGCCTTCACCGTGAACGCCGTCGCCCAGGCGGGTGCCCTGGCGGCGCTCGAGGATCAGGCCCATATGCGCGAAATTGTCTCCAAGATGGCGGCGGAACGCGATCGCCTCGCGGCGGGTCTCAAAGCTCTGGGGCTCGTCCCCTTGCCCAGCGTCGGAAATTTCCTCGCGGTCGAGACCCCCTTGCCGGCGCGAGAGGTCCTCGCGGCGCTGAAAGACGCCGGTATCCTGATTTCCTCGATCCCGGCGCCGGGCTATGAGAAATTCATCCGGATCACCGTCGGTCTGGCCGAGGACACCGACGCGCTATTGGCCGCGCTTGGCGGGAGTCTGCCCTAGACGGCTGAATGAGCGTGCGATCGCGTCAGCCGCAGCCAGGCCGCCATCTCGCCTTCCAGCGGTTCGGCCCAGCCGTCGACGACCCGGAAGCCCCGGCGCAGATACCAGAGTATCCCCACATCGTTCACGGCGAGCACATGCACGCTGATCTCGCCGCCGACCCGTTCCTGTACCGTGTCGAGCAGCGCGCTGCCGGCGCCGCTTCCCTGGGCGCCGGGACGCACGAACAGGTATTTGATATGCCCCTTGGCGGCGGTGAAGTCGGCAAAGCCGACCGGTTGAGCGTTGAGTTCCGCGATCAGGCGCAGTCTGCCGTCCAGGGCTAGGGCCGAGACATCCTCGAACAGGGCGCGGGCATGCGGCAGCCGTTCGGCATAGACCGAGGTGCGCGCCGCGGCCCCGACGATCCGCCCGCACACCGCGTCGTCTTTGGCCGAACCGTCCCGGACGATCAGGCTCACCCGGCTTTCCCGAGCCGGAACTGCTCGATCTGGGTGAAAGGCCGGCCTTCCACGTCCTCTCGGAACACGGCCAGGATGTCGATCGACTGCGGCTGTTCCAGTACGTCGGCGAAATAGTCCAGCGCTGCGGTCCGCAGGGCCCGGGCGTCGTCGTCGTCGGGCATCCGCCGGCTCAGGGTCATGTGAAAGCGGAACTCGTTCATCACGTAGGGATAGCCCCAGCGCTGCAGCAGAGTCTCCTGGGCGGCGCTCAGCCCGCGATCGCGGCGGCGCTCCAGTTCCTGCTCGCTCGGCAGGGCGCGGAAGCCGTCGAGTTCGGAGACGGCAGCGGCGGCGAGGGCGCGGACTTCGGATCGCGACTCGCCCTGCATCAGGGCAAGGAAGCCCGAAAGATGACGCAGGACCATGCGGGTTTCGATCGGCTCGTACGCGCGCGCCAGGGACTGGACGGCCTCCAGAAGGCCATCGATATCGGTCCCCGGTTTCAAATTGAAAGGTGGCTTGAGGGTGGCGTGAAAGCCGTAGCGTCTCGGATCGGCGGTGATTTCGTGAAGCGTCTCGGCCGGGATACCCGGCACGGCCGGTTGATCGAGCTCGGCGCCGCTGATGCAGTCGCGGCCCAGCCATTGCGAGCCCAGCCGATGCAGGGCCGTGTCGGGGGCTGGCGCGAAATAGATCGCATAGCGCGGACCGGTGGGGGCCGGCTGTTCCAGAGGTTGCGGAAATCTGACCATCGCGTCCTCTTCCGTAAGTGCCTGGGACGTCGGCCGGTCCGCGCGAAAACCGTGGACTTGGACGCTCCGCAAGGCCAGATAGAAGCCTGTTTATGACACGGCATCCGGATGGGGAGAAGGCTCTTGAGCGGGACGGGCGCGCGGGCGACACGAATTCAAGGGGGGCGGGTCGCGCTTCCCGACGGAAGCCTTGAGGAAACCGATGTGCTGATCGAGGACGGACACATCGCCTCGGTGGGAGGATCCTCGGGCGGGGCCGAGACGGTGCTTGACGCCCGGGGTATGCTGGTGCTGCCCGGCATCGTCGATCTGCACGGCGACGCCTTCGAGCGCCAGATCATGCCGAGGCCCGGCGTATCCTTCCCACTCGATCTTGCCCTGATGGATACCGACCGCCAGATGGTCGCCAACGGGATCACCACCGCCTATCACGGGGTCACCCTGTCCTGGGAGCCGGGGCTCCGGAGCCGGGACGTGGTGGTCCAACTGCTGGAGGCGATGGAGGCGAACACGGACCGCTTTGCCTGCGATACCCGGTTTCATCTGCGCTTCGAGACCTATGCGCTCGAGTCCGTGGATGAGATCGCCGGATGGCTCGCGGGCGGCCGGGTGGATCTGCTGGCCTTCAACGACCACATGCCCGCGACCCTGCGCCGGATGGCCTCTGGCGAGACCCGCAAACTCAGCCAGCATTACGAACGGGCCGGCCTGACCAAGGACGAATACGAGGCCCTGGTGAACCGGCTGGTCGAGCGCAAGGCGGATGTGCCCGGCGCAATCCGAAAGCTTGCCGGGGTTGCCCGGAAGGCGGGCGTGCCGATGGCGAGCCACGACGACGAGAGCGCCGGGATGCGCCGGGAATTCCACGACCTCGGCTGCACCATCGCCGAGTTTCCACTGACCGCCGATGCCGCCGAGGAAAGCGCCCGGCTCGGCGACATGATCGTGCTCGGCTGTCCCAATGTGGTGCGCGGGGGCAGCCATCTCGGCCCGCAAGGCATCTCGGCGGCGTCCGAGATCGCCGAGGGCAGGGGTGATATCCTGTGCTCGGACTACTATTACCCGGCGCTGGCCCAGGCACCGTTCATCCTCGCCGACAAATCGATCGCCGATTTCACCGCCGCATGGCGGCTGGTCTCAACCAATCCGGCCCGCGCGGTTGGCCTTTCCGACCGGGGCGAAATCGCCCCTGGCCAGCGCGCCGACATCGTGATGGTGGATCGGTCCGGCGCCGGCCCTGCCAGAATCGCGGCAACCCTGGTGGCGGGGACGCCGGTGCATCGCTCGGGGTTGGTTTAGCGAGCATTAAAAAGCCGCAAATGCGTCAAGCTAATCGAGCCGTCGTCCCCGCGCCGGCGGGGACCTCATCTCAGATGCGACTAAAGTCTTTGATTTTACGCGTTTTTCGAGGTCCCCGCCGGCGCGGGGACGACGTAACGCGCGAAAATTGTCCCACCCCCATCGCCCCAGCGAAAGCCGGAGCTTGCGGCAAGCGGCGTTGAGCCCCTGTTTGCACAGGGGCGACGGGATATAAAGGAACCAACTTCCCCCGTCGCCCCAGCGAAAGCTGGAGCTATCGGCAGACGGCGTTGAGCCCCTGTTTGCACAGGGGCGACGGGATATGAAGGAATCAACTTCCCCTGTCGCCCCAGCGAAAGCTGGGGCTTGCGGCAAGCGGCGTTGAGCCCCGGGTTTGCACGAGGGCGATGGAGATTGGGGACTATTTTCAATCTCGGAAAATTTCCTATCGGGGTGTCGATTTGCGAGAACTTATCCGGCATAGTTCGAAACGCGAGAGGGTTGGGTTGGCAGCCTGATCTCCCCCTCGACAATTCCTTGGCCAGGAAATGGAAGCGACGCCTCACCCATGAGTTTCCCGGCTGAATTTCTGGAGGAGATCCGTACCCGGCTTCGGGTCTCGGAGATCGTCGGCAAGCGGCTGAAACTGGTCCGCAAGGGCCGGGAATATCTGGGAATCTGCCCGTTTCACAATGACACCAAGCCATCGCTGTCGGTGGTCGACGAGAAGAACTTCTACCATTGCTTCGCCTGCGGCGCGCATGGCGACATCATCACCTTCACCATGGAGATGGAGGGGCTGAGCTTCCCCGAGGCGGTGGAGAAGCTCGCCGGTCTCGCCAATCTCGAGGTGCCGCGCCAGACGCCGGAGGCGCGCGAGCGCGAGGTCGTCCGCAAGACCTTGGGCGACGTCATGGAGGCCGCCTGCAAGTTCTACGAGGAGGTCCTGTGGTCGCCGCAAGGGCGCGTCGGGCTCGACTATCTCCTGGGCCGGGGGTTGAGCGAGGCGACGATAAGGCGCTTCCGGCTTGGCTATGCCCCTGATGGCCGCACCGCGCTGCGCCAGGCCATGTCGGTCAAGGCGATCGAGCCGGCGATGCTTCTGGAAGCGGGGCTGCTGCGCAAGCCCGAGGATCGGGACGAGACCTATGACTATTTCCGGGGCCGGGTGCTCTTCCCGATCACCGACCGGCGCGGCCGGGTGATCGCCTTCGGCGGTCGCACGCTGGGCGACGGGCAACCGAAATACCTGAATTCCCCCGATACGCCTTTGTTCCACAAGGGAAGGGTGCTCTACGGTCTCGCCCAGGCGCGCGAGCCGGCGAGCAAGGCCGGCGAGGTGATCGTCGCCGAGGGCTATATGGACGTGATCGCGCTCTCCCAGGGCGGCTTTCCGCACGCGGTGGCGCCGCTGGGCACAGCGCTGACCGAGGATCAGATCACCGAGCTCTGGCGGCTGGCGCGGGAGCCGGTCATCTGCTTCGACGGTGACGCGGCGGGTCAGAAGGCGGCGGCGCGGGCGGCGGACCGGGCCCTGCCGATCCTGAAGCCGGGACATTCCCTGCGTTTTGTCTCGCTGCCGCCGGGAGAAGATCCCGATGACCTGCTGAAACGCGGCGGGCCCAAGGCGATGCGGGATCTGCTGGAAGCCGCGACGGGCATGGCCGATTTCATCTGGGATCAGGAACTGCGCGCGCACCCCCTGGACACGCCGGAGCGTCAGGCCGATTTCATGCGGCGGACCCGAGGCCGAGTGCGCGAGATCGCCGACAAGACAGTCCAGGAGGCCTATGGCGACGCCATCGAGCGGCGCATCCGGCAGATGCGCGATGCGGGCCGGGGGGGTGGCCGCGCCGCGCCCGGACGTTTTGCCAGGCCTGTTTTCGAGCGGCCCGCTCCGCGCGGCAGCGCCACTGCCCGGGCCCGCGTCACCGCCGTTCTCGGCCAGCGTCAGAAACAGAGCGTGGTCGCCGCGATCATTACCCATCCCGATCTGATGGAAGAGTTTGGCGAGGCGTTGGGATACCTTCAGTTCGACGATCCCTTTCTTGACAAGCTGCGCCAAGACATCCTAGAGAACGTCCCCTTCGAGGCGGGGCTTGACGCGGCGGGACTCAGGCGCCATCTGACAGGGCTTGGATATAGCGAGGATTGTGACGGGCTGCTCGGGCCCGCCATCCTGGGGCACGCGGCCTTCGCGCGCCCCGACGCGTCTCTGGAGCAGGCTCGCGCGGGTGTCCGGGAACTCCTGGCGCGCATGGGCAAGCACCAGTTGGAGGAACAGCTGGCGGACGCGCAGCAGGCCGTCGCGGCGGAGTTCAACGAGGCGAATTGGAATAGACTGGCATCTTTAAGAGCGGCATTGGCGGCGGTGAATTCAAGCTCGCCGTTGGAAGACGCTGTTTGAGGCTCCGGTCACCTGTTACCATAGGGCACAAAAAAAGACGGAGGGGCGATAGGCATGGCGAATCAGGCTCTGGCGACGACCGAGGAAGAGGCCCCGGAACAGGAGACCACGAACGACGGCCCGCTCATGGACAACATGAACACGGCGGTCAAGGATCTCATCAAAAAGGGTAAGTCGCGCGGGTATCTGACCTATGACGAGGTCAACGCGGCACTTCCCCAGGATCAGATGTCGTCGGAGCAGATTGAGGACGTGCTCTCCTCACTGAGCGAGATGGGCGTCAACGTCGTCGAGAGCGAGGAAAGCGAGGACTCTTCCGCCGAGGAAAAGGAAAAGGACGAGAGCGAGTCGGCGCCTGTCGGCAATGTCGCGGAGGACGATGTCGGGCGCACCGATGATCCGGTCCGCATGTATCTGCGCGAGATGGGCAGTGTCGAGCTGCTGTCCCGCGAGGGCGAGATCGCTATCGCCAAGCGGATCGAGGCCGGCCGCGAGCTGATGATCGGCGGGATCTGCGAGAGCCCGCTGACCATCAAGGCGCTGATCAAGTGGCGCGACGCGCTGAAGAACGGCGAGGTGCTGCTGCGCGACGTGATCGATCTCGACGCGACCTATGGCGGCACGCCCGAGGCCCAGGCCGCCCAGGCGACCCAGGCGGCCAATCAGGCCGCCGCGCTTGCCGCGGCCGCGAATGGCGGCCCGGCGCCCGCCGATGCCGCCAAGGCCGGCGATACCTCGGATGACGACGACGAGGACGAGGGCGAGGAGAACAATCTCTCGCTCGCGGCCATGGAAGCGACCTTGATGCCGCAGGTCCTGGAGACCTTCGATGCCATCGCCGATACCTATGGCAAGCTGAAGAAGGTTCAGGACCGCCGGCTCTCGCGGATGCAGAAGGGCGAGGCGCTGACCATCCAGAGCGAGCGGCGCTATGCCAAGCTGAAGGACGAACTGGTCGAGCTGATGGACGGCGTCCGGCTCAACAACGGCCGGATCGAAGCGTTGGTCGAGCAGCTCTACAAGCTGAACAAGCATCTTGTCGGCATTGACATGAACCTGATGAAGCTGGCCGAAAAATGCAAGGTCAAGCGCCCGGATTTCATGGCACAGCATTTCGGCAAGGAGCTTGAGCCGAACTGGTGCGAGATGGTCTCCGAACTGCCGGGTGCCGGCTGGAAGCGCTTTGCCGACCTGCATGGCGAGGAGATCAACGACAGCCGGGGCGACATCGCCGCTATTTCCGCCGATGCGGGCCTGCCGATCACCGAGTTTCGCCGGGTCGTTCAGACCGTCCAGAAGGGCGAGCGCGAGGCCGGCCGGGCCAAGAAGGAGATGGTTGAGGCCAACCTGCGCCTGGTGATTTCGATCGCCAAGAAATACACCAACCGCGGCCTGCAGTTCCTGGATCTGATCCAGGAGGGCAATATCGGCCTGATGAAGGCGGTGGACAAGTTCAGTATCGCCGGGGCTACAAGTTCTCGACCTACGCGACCTGGTGGATCCGTCAAGCGATCACCCGTTCGATCGCCGATCAGGCGCGGACCATCCGCATTCCGGTGCACATGATCGAGACGATCAACAAGCTGGTCCGCACCTCGCGTCAGATGCTGCACGAGATCGGCCGCGAGCCGACGCCGGAGGAATTGGCCGAGAAGCTGGTGATGCCGTTGGAGAAGGTCCGCAAGGTCCTGAAGATCGCCAAGGAGCCGATCAGCCTCGAGACGCCGATCGGCGACGAGGAGGACAGCCATCTCGGCGACTTCATCGAGGACAAGAACGCGGTGCAGCCGCTCGACGCGGCGATCCAGGCCAATCTGCGCGAGACCACGACCCGGGTTCTGGCGAGCCTCACGGCGCGCGAGGAGCGGGTTCTGCGGATGCGGTTCGGCATCGGCATGAATACGGATCACACGCTGGAGGAGGTCGGCCAGCAATTCTCGGTCACCCGCGAGCGTATCCGCCAGATCGAGGCCAAGGCCCTGCGCAAGCTGAAGCACCCAGCCGCTCGCGCAAGCTCCGGAGTTTCCTCGACTACTGAGGCGGCGGAACACCGGTCCGACGCGTCAACGGAAGCTCTCGTGGCTTACCAGCCACTCGTCCATCTCGTCGATCGGTGGATCGATGCCGATGCCTGGTCTGTCGCCCAGTTGAAACAGGCCGTCCGTTATGCCGTGAAGCGTCTTGATCAGTTCCGTGCGTAGCGGGTTGGGGTTGGTGTCGACCTCAAGCAGTCCCGCTCCGCCCGCCGCCGCCAGCACATGTGCGGAATGGACCAGGCCGATGCCGCCGGACAGCCAATGCGGGCAATAGGTACGGCCGGCGCCAAGAGCGGCTCTTGCGGCCTCTAAACAGCCGTCGATGCCGCCCCATTTGCCGATGTCGGGTTGAATATAGCCAAACCATTCTGCGCTTTCGGCGAGGCTCGCCGCGTCGAGAATGTTCTCGCCGCCGGCAAGTGGGATCGGGCATTCCGCCGCGAGCGCACGCCACTGGTCGGCGGACGTGGTGGCGACCATCGGTTCCTCGAACCACTCAACGCCAGCATCGCGGAGTACCGGGATTACCACCCGCGCTTCCTCCAGAGTCCAGCATTGGTTGGCATCAACGAACAGCCGCTCTCCTGGCCGCATGCCGGCGCGCAGAGCCTGGAGGTTACGACGGTCGGTTTCGGCTCCGAAGCCGATCTTCAACTTGAACGCGCGATAGCCCTCGGCCCGGACCCGCTCGGTCACTTCGACACAGTCGCTTGGATTGAGCCCGCTGCCATAAGCCGGCACTTGGTCTGGCGCGTCAGGGTTGAGCAGCAGACGCAACGGTTTGCCGTCCCGGCGGGCGGCAAGATCCCAGAGCGCCTGGTTGCAAGCCGCCAGAACCCCGTTCACCGGTCCATGCTCGCTCGCCTGGACTTTCAGGATATGAAACTTCTGAGCCAGTGCGCGGGTAAAGGCGCCGGGGCTTTCGACTGTCGCGCCGAGCAGCTCCTTGGGCAGTAGGGCCCCCGCGAGCCGAGCCCGGTATTCCGTGGTGATGATCGGAAAGTTTCCCCAGATCTCCCCCCAACCGTAAAGTTCGTTCGCATCTTCGATACGAAGCAACGCGGTTGCCCGCGCCGGAATGCTCCCGAAAGAGGTGACGACGGGATTGGCGATCTCGGCGCGCAGCGCGTAGATGTCGAGTTTGGCGATGGGCGCCAGGATGGTCATCGGCTAGGGTCCTACTCGGCTCGCGGATCAGCAGCTATGCGGTTTCTGACGCCTCGGATATTGTCGAAACCGGTGTTTCGAGGCAACGTGACGGCGATATGTGGGAGCCGGCGCGGCTTCGGGGGAGAAACGACTTATGCATGATCTGGTCATTCGCGGCGGCTCCATCGTCGACGGTACAGGCGCCGAACAGAAGACAGGCGATATCGCCGTCGATAACGGCGTCATCAGCGAGGTCGGCGGCAAGGCCGGGCCGGCCAAGCGGGAAATCAAGGCCGACGGTCTGCTGGTCACGCCGGGCTGGGTGGATATCCACACCCATTACGACGGCCAGGCGACCTGGGACCCGGAACTCGCTTCCTCGTCCTGGAACGGCTCGACGACGATCCTGTTCGGTAACTGCGGTGTCGGCTTCGCGCCGGTGCGCTCGGAGCATCACGACGCACTGATCGATTTGATGGAAGGCGTCGAGGATATCCCCGGCATCGCGCTGGCCGAGGGCCTCTCCTGGGACTGGGAGAGCTTTCCGGAATATCTCGACGCGCTGGAGCGTCAGGAGCGGGTAATCGATGTCGGCGCGCAGATGCCGCATCACGCCCTCCGCGTCTATGTTATGGGCGAGCGGGCGATCCGGCACGAAGCGGCGACCGACGAGGACATCGCCACCATGGCGCGGCTGACCGAGGAGGCGCTGAAAGCCGGCGCTTTCGGCTTCACCACCTCGCGCACCGACCAGCATAAGACCACGACCGGCGACATGGTTCCGGGCCGCTATTCCGAGACCGAGGAACTGGTGGGCATCGGCCGCGCCCTCGGCAAGGCCGGAACCGGCGCCTTCGGGATGATTTCGGATTTCGAGGATGAAGCGGCGGAGTTTGAGTGGATGACCCGCCTCGGCGCCGAGATCAAGCGGCCCATGTGGTTCCTGCTGACCGACCGCTCCTACGATCCGCAGCGCTGGCGGCGGCTGCTGGCCGGGGCGAAGGAGGCGGGCAAGAGCGGGGCCGACATCACTGCCCAGATCGCCGGCCGGCCTGTGGGGCTGATCCTCGGGCTGACCACCTCGCTCACCTCCTTCTCGGTGCGCTCCAAGTTCAAGGCGCTGGAAGGCCTACCGATCGCGGAACGCCTTGCGAAGCTGCGCGACCCGGCGGTCAAGCGCGCGATTCTCGGCGAGGAGGTTTCGGCCAGGCTGCTTGACATCCTGCCGCCACTGCAGCGGGAAATCACCACGCGCTGGGACCGCATGTACCCGCTCGGTGACCCGCCGAATTACGAGCCGTCGCCCGATCAGTCGGTCGCTGCCATCGCAAATCGCGAGGGCAAGTCGCCCGAGGAATGGGCCTACGACTATCTCGTGGCCGGGGACGGTTCCTCCAAGTTCCTGTTCCCGGTGACCAACTATGTCAGCGGCGATCTGGAGCCGGTACGCGAGATGCTGACCGACCCGAAGACATTGCTCGGCTTGAGCGACGGCGGTGCCCATTGCGGATTGATCTGTGATGCCAGCGTGCCGAGCTTCATGCTGGCCCATTGGGCGCGCGACCGATCGCGCGGCGAGCGGCTGCCGCTGGAATGGGTGGTGAAGCGCCAGACCAGCGAGACGGCGGATTTCTTCGGCTTCAAGGACCGGGGCCGGCTGCAGGTCGGCAAGAAGGCGGATCTCAACCTCATCGACTTCGACAATCTGCGGCCGCGTGCGCCAGAGATCGTCAATGACCTGCCCGCCGGTGGTAAGCGCCTGATTCAGAAGGTCGACGGCTATGAGGCGACCATCGTCTCGGGCGAGCCGATCTTCGAACGCGGCATCGCTACCGGCGCCCGCCCGGGCCGGCTGGTACGGGCCGGGCGTTAGGGATCGCTTACCGGGATTCGGTAGGTTTGCCAGGCGGCGTGAACTCGGGGACCAGCGCCTGAAGCGCCCGCACCGTCGCCTCGGCATCCCTTGCGCGGGCATGTCGCTCCAGGTCATCGATAGCGGCGCGCAGCGCATCCAGGGCGATGGTTCGGGGCGTCGCCCGGCGCACCAGCGGCAGGTCGGTATCCACCAGCGCTTCATCGGCGTGGAACAGGGTCTCGTGAAGTTTCTCACCGGGGCGCGGGCCGGTGAAGACGATCTCGATATCGGCGTCCGGGGTGAGGCCGGACAGCCGGATCATCTGTCGGGCAAGGTCGAGGATGCGCACCGGCTCGCCCATGTCGAGCACGCAGATCCCGCCCGCGTTCAACTGCCCGCCCATGGCGGCGGATTGCAGCACCAGCGAGACCGCCTCGCGCACGGTCATGAAATAGCGGGTCATGTCCGGATGGGTCACGGTAACCGGCCCGCCTCTCGCGATCTGGCGCTGGAAGAGCGGAATGACCGAGCCGGTGGAGCCCAATACGTTGCCGAACCGCACGGAGACGAAGCGGGTCGACCCCGCGGCGTGGCCCTCGATGTCCAGCGCCTGGCAATAGGCTTCGGCAAGGCGCTTGGTGGCACCCATGACGTTGGAGGGATCGACCGCCTTGTCGGTGGAAATCAGCACCATGGTCCCGACGCCGGCGCTTGCCGACGCCTCGGCCACATTGCGGGTGCCGATCGCATTGGTGAGGATGCCGTCCAGCGGGTTGGCCTCGACCAACGGCACGTGTTTCAGGGCGGCGGCATGAAGCACCAGATCGGGGGAAAAGGCGCCGAGCACCTGATCGATCAGCCGGCGATCCCGGACATCGCCGAGAATAGCCCGGCGGGCGAGCGCCGGATGGCTTTCGGCGAGCTCCAGATCGATCTGATAGAGCAGGAATTCTGAGGCGTCGAGAAGCGCGAGCTCCGCCGGTTCAAGGCCGGCGGCCTGGCGCGCGAGTTCGCCGCCGATCGTGCCGCCGGCACCGGTGATGAGGACCTTCTTGCCCGTGATCAGGCCGCGTACCGGCGTGATATCGAGAACCGCCTGGCTGCGTCCGAGAACGTCCTCGACATCGATCGGGCGCGGGGCTCGGGCCGCCGGCCCGTCCTCGGCCCGGTCGAAGGCGGTGAGGCGCGGCATCCGGGCCACCGACAGGCCGAGCGCATCGGCCCGTTCCGACACGTCCCGGACGACGGCGCCGTCGATGTCGCGGCGGGTGATCACGACCCGTTGCGGTGCCAGATTGCGGCGGCGCAGGTCCTCGACGGCGGTTTCCAGGGCATCAAGATCGCCCAGGACCGGCACTCCCCTGATGTTGCGCCCGACCCGGCCGCCCCGGTCGTCGACGATACCCACCACCCGGTAGGGCGCCTCGCGGCCCCGGGACATCTCGCGGATGAACAGATCCGTGCCGTCGCCGGCGCCGATCAGGAGAACGGGTACGCGGGCATGGGCGTTGCGTTCCAGCAGGGTCGCGAGTTCGCCATCCTTCAGGAAGCGATAGAGAAAACGTGGCCCCGCCAGCAGGCCGGTCAGGACAATGATCTCGATCAGCAGGAAGGAGCGCGGGAAATCCGCCAGTCGGTTGTAGACAAACTGGCAGGCAACGAAGAGAACGACGGTCAGAACCACGGCCTGGACGATGCGGCCGAGGTCTCCAATCGAGGCGTAGCGCCAGATCGTGCGATGCAGGCGCATCCAGAGGAAAACCGCCGCCGCCACCACGGTGAAGATGGCGAGACCGTTGAACACCACGTCGCGTGGCCAGGAGAACAGCTCGCCACCCAGCCGGAGATACAGCGCCAACAGGAACGAGATCGCCGCCATGGCGACGTCATGCAGATAGCTCAGCGCCACGCGATTAAAACCGTGCCATGTCACGAGAAGCGCTCTCCGGCTTTGCCGCGCGTTGGAAATGGTGGCCAGGATAGCACAAGGCAGACGCCAATCACGGATTGCCTCGACGCAGTGTCATCGCTCTTCTGAAGCCCTCGGCGGCGGGTATCGGCGGCGTCCAGCCCAAGACCTCCTGGATGCCGTTGTCATCGATCTCCAGGGAACCGTACAGCCGTCTGGCGACGCCCGGCGCTGCGAGATGGGTGACCGCGCGCACGATTCCGAACGGATCGCCGGCGAGCGTGGTGGGTTTGCCGAGAGCGGCCAAGATATCCCGGCACAGCGCGCTGGTGCTCACCGGTGCGCCGTCGTGCAGCAGAAACAGCCTGTTGGCGCCGCTGTCGTCCTCGGCACATCGGACCAGGGCCGAGGCGAGATTTTCGACATGAATGAACGAGCGCCGGTTGTCGATCGCCCCGAACGGTACCAACCGGCCTGGAACTGCCGACAGCAGTTTCGCCAGAAGACGGATGTTGCCGGCATCGCCGTCGCCATAGACCGCGGCCGGCCTGGCAATTGTGATGGGCAGTTCCAGTTCGGCCGAGATCGCCGCCAGACCCGTTTCGGTTTCCAGCTTGACGATGCCGTAGATGGTCTCGGGTTTGGGATCCGAGCCCGGCCGGAACGGTTCGGCCGAACTCGATTCGCCGTTGACCTTAACGGTGCTGACGAACACCAGCCGTTTCACGCCGCTCGCGGCGGCGGCGCGGGCGAGACCGAGGACGCCGGCGCTGATCGAACGGCTGGCGGCCGCGTGCTGCTCGCCCTTGCCGTCGGGTGGCGAGACCAGGTGCACAATCGCATCGGCACCCGCGATCAGCGGATCCCAGACGGTACCGGCCCCCGCATCGTCGAGATAGCGCAGTTCCGTGACGCCGGCGAGTTCGGCGATCGACCGGCGGCGCAGGATGCCGATCACCTCGTGCCCGGCGGCGGCGAGGCATTGATTGACGTGGCGCGCGATGAATCCGTTAGCGCCGATCACCGCGACGCGCATCAGTTTGGCTCCGGCTGCTTGCCGGGATTGTTCCAGACCCCGGCCATCCAGCCCAGTAGGGCCGCCACGATCATGGCGGCCAGCACGATTCCCCAAACCGGATGCGTCGGAACGACAAACCAGGCGGTCGCGATCAGCCCGGCATCGGCGGTGATCACCCAGCCGCAGATGACGGCGTGTCCGACACCACGGATAACCGCTTGCTGGTAATAGTGCTGGCGGTGGGCCTGAAAGACGTTCTCCCCGCGCGACAGTCTTCGCACCAGCGTGATCGTCGCGTCGGCCAGATAATAGGCAGGCAGCACCAGGCAAGCGGCAAGCGCGGTGGCGGTGCCGCCGGGGCCGCTCGCGGCGCTGATCAACAGCCAGCCGATGAGATAGCCGATCGGTATGCTGCCGACATCGCCCATGAAGATGCGCGCCGGTCGCCAGTTCCAGACAAGAAATCCGAGCGCCGCGGCGGTGAGCGCCAGCGCCGGATCGAGCAGCCGCGCGCCGACCGACCCGGCGGCCGCGAGGCCGGCCAGGCCGATGCCGATGGCGCTGATCTCAACCCCTGAAATCCCGTCGATTCCGTCCATGAAATTGAACAGGTTGATGAACCAAAGCCACAGGAAACCGGTCGCGGCCAGATCCACGAGCGGCGGCAGGAAAGCGTGGAACAGGCCGCCCTGGCCGGAAACCAGCCAAAGTCCCGGCGCCACCGCGGCGATCTGGGCCAGCAGGCGGGGCAACGGGCCGAGACCACGCAGATCGTCGAGGAAGCAGACGGCGCCCAGAAGGATCGCCGCTGCAAGGATCACAAGGTCGGGTGCGACCGGGCCGTCCGCAAACCCGAGCCCGGTCAGCCAGGCGGCGGCGACGGCGCCGACGACCGCGATCCCACCGCCCCTCGGTGTCGGAACGTCGTGGCTGCTTCGCTCGTTCGGCCGGTCAAGGATCTGCCGCCCCGCCAGATAGCGGATCAGGAAATGGGTTCCGGTAACCGACGCGAAAAAACCCACGGCGGATACAAGGACGAGACGCACGGGCTCTATGATCCCGGCTTCCTCAAACATGGCCCGCATTACCCGGATGGAGCCGTTTTGCGACCCGGGCCGGAGAGCGTCGGAGGTTCCCGCCGGTCAAGTTCGGCCCCTGGAGCAAAGACGAGGGCAGCGCTTCGTCACTGTCGCCATGAACTAAGCCTTTCACGCGTGGAGCGTGGATCTCCGACGCGCCGGTTATTCTTCCGTGGTGCCGCGCGCGTCCTCGCGGCGCAAGGCCCATCTTATCGTGATTTCGCCGGTGTCGCGAATATGCTCAAGCGGGGCGGTGATCACGATCTGCTCGCACCTTTGCCGCTCGTCGGTGCCGAAATAGACGCTTTCGTTGATGTCGAGCCCGCTGTCGGTACGCATCCGCCAGCCGCCGCCGCTCTGCGGCCGCAGCAGCGCCGAGGCGCCGCGCTGTATCACCGAGGCCCGGACCCGGGGGTGCAGGTGAAAACGCAAGGTCGCGGTATGCGGCAGGTCCCCGGGATCGCCGGTGTAGATCAGCTTGTCCTCGCCCCGAAGATCGTCGCCCGAAGCGGACAGATACAGGCTGCGGCGGTGCAGCAGGCCGAACTTGTCGCGATAGCCGTCGTGTTCCGCTTCGACGAGGCTCGCGCCCTCGCCGTGCTGTCGGGTGGCGGTCACCGTGATGGAACGGGCGCCCGGCTTGCCGCCCGTCGACAGTTCGGCGGCGTTCTGGTCGTCGATCATAAGCATCGAATGCGCGGCTGATGCCCGCAACGGCCCACGCCAACGCCCATCCGCAACGCTGGTTCCGCAATTGACGATAAGGCGCTGCTTGCCGGAACTCAGCTCGAAGGCCAGCGGGCTTGCATGAGCGTGTTCCTCGAAGCGGTCGGGCGCGCCGGTATCGACGATGAGGCAGGTGCGTCCGCCGGTCAGGCGCTGGAACCCCGTGTCGGGCGCTACCGTGGTTGTTTTGAGCCGGGATTCGGAACGCGCGATCAGGGTTTCCAGCAGCGCCTGCCGGGTTTCGGTGGTCTGGTGGAAGAGCGCCAGCTTGCCGTCGCCGTGCCGCCACAGCCGGAGCATCGCGGTCATGCGATCGATCCCATCGTCCAGGGACGGCGGGATCTTCCGATCAATCACGCGGAACGCGGCGCGGATATCGATCAACGCCATCAGCGCGTCGCAGTGGCGCGCCGGCGACCGTGAAATCTGCCCTCCGTCGGGATTGACCTGGGCGGTGAGCTCGACAGCAAGCGCCCGCTCCGCAACCTCAAGGCTCGCCGCGCCCAGGTCGAGCGAGATCGAGGCAAGGACGAGCCCATTGATCGCCTGCAGCCTGCCGATGCCTGGGGGGGCGGCACTCAAATCCCGTGCGAGATGACCGGCCTGCCGCGACAGGCTCGCCAGAACCCGCTCACGGAAGGAATCGTCGGCGGATTCGCAGAACAGATCATAGGTCCCGAGCCAAAGCGCGATCCGGTTTCCCAGAATATCCGGCCGCCAGGTCAGCGGATGCCAATGGTCGTTACGGTAAATCCAGCTCGAGACCAGGTTCCGCGCGGTGATCCGCGCCGCCTCGCCGCCGTGGTCCCGAAGATCCCGAAGCCAGGAAAAGCCATGCAGATAGGCCGCGTGATCCATGGCCACCGGCATCGCCGTCCAGGCCGCCCCGGTCTTGGCGATGACGATGCCGGAAGAAAGGATATTCCCCTCGACGATCGCCCGGCCCCTATCGGGATCGCCGGGCCAGGCATCGGTCGTGGAGAGACGGCGATGTCGGCGCGCCGGTTGCGGTCCAGCATCCATTGGGAAGAAGGGCGAGCGGAAATACAGTTCGCTGGAACGTCCGCAACGGTCCGCCGTCCGCCATGGTCAAGGGCGCCCCAAGCGCGCGATATTCTCGGCATAAGACGCGTCTTCGCTGCCGAAAACGGCGGTTCCCGCAACCAGGACATCGGCCCCGGCATCAATCGCGAGGCGCGCGGTGTCCGGCTTGACGCCGCCGTCGACCGAGAGGTCGATGGCCCGTCCGGTCGCATCGATGCGCTGACGCACCGCCGCGATCTTGGCGCATTGGCTGGCGATGAAGGCCTGGCCGCCGAAGCCGGGATTGACCGTCATGACGAGCACGAGGTCGAGAAGGTCGAGCACATTGTCCAGCACCTCGACCGGCGTGCCGGGGTTCAGCGCCACGCCCGCCTTGACCCCGGCTTTTCTGATCTGCTGCAGGGTGCCGTGCACATGGGCGCCGGCCTCCGGGTGAACGGTGATGATATCGGCGCCGGCGGCGACGAAACTGGCGATGTAGGGGTCGACCGGACCGATCATCAAATGCACGTCGAACGGCAGGGCGCTATGGGGCCGCATGGCCTTGATGACATCCGGCCCGAAGGACAGGTTGGGCACGAAATGCCCGTCCATGACGTCAAGGTGGATGTAATCCGCGCCGGCCTCGGTCACCGCGCGGATTTCGGCGCCCAGGGCCGCGAAATCGGCGGCGAGCATGGACGGAGAAATACGGATCGGCTGTTGCATACCGAGTGCAGGTATCAGGTTGTGTCCGGCCCCGCAAGCGCGGGCTTGCCGATCGCCGTGCCGGGCTAGCGGCGGATCAGACGTGCGGCGAAAAATCCGTCGAGACCGCCCCTTTCGGAGAGGTGAAAGGGAAAGGTCCTGAGGTCGCCCGACTCGTTCACGCTGGCGTCGAGACCCGGCAGTTCCCCGGCGCGAATCGGCATGCGTTCCACCGGCGCGCCCGAGGCCAGGAAGGCCTCGATCCTGTGCTCGCCCTCCTCGGGCTGCAGCGAGCAGGTGCAGAACACCAGAACCCCTTGCGGCTTGACCATTTCCAACGCGCTCGCCAGCAGCCGGTCCTGCAGGGCGGCGAGCATGGGCAAGTCTTCGGGACCCTTGGAGTGCAGAATATCGGGATGCCGGCGGATCGTTCCGGTGGATGAACAGGGCGGGTCCAGGAGCACCGCGTCGTAAGGCTCGGTCGGGCGCCAGGCGGTGGCATCCTCGACCAGCGTCTCGGCGTCGAGCTTCAAGCGAGCGAGATTGCGGCGCAGCCGGCCTAGACGCGGCTCGGAGCGGTCGACCGCCGTCACCCTGGCGCCGGCGGCGGCAAGCTGCGCTGTCTTGCCGCCAGGGGCCGCGCACAGCTCGAGCACGCGTTTTCCCTTGATGTCGCCCAGCAGGCGTACCGGCAGCGCGGCGGCCGCGTCCTGCACCCACCACGCGCCTTCGGCGAAACCGGGCATCGCATCGATCGGGCCGTCGAAGCTGCGCCGGAGCGTGCCGGTCGGCAGGACGGTCGCGCCGAGCTTGCGCGCCCAGGTTTCGGCATCGGTTTTCACCGAGATATCGAGCGGCGGCTCACGCAGGCTGGCCGACGCGATGCGCTCCGCGACGTCGGCGCCGAAACCCTCACTCCAGGCCTCGAACATCCATGCCGGAATGTTTCGGTTTTCCGGCACCGCGGCCAGCATGGTCTTGCCGTCGCGGGACAGCCGCCGCAAGACAGCGTTGGTCAGGCCTTTGAACTTGGCCAGTTTGCGGGTCTCGACCAGGGTCACGGCGCTGTCGACACTGGCGTGCGGGGCGACACCCAGAAACAGCATCTCGGCCACCGCCATGCGCAGGATGTCGCGCACCGCCTCTCCGGCTTTGGGTAACGGCTTTTCGAGGCAGGTATCGATCAGCGCGTCGATCTGCCCGAGCCGCCGCAGCGTGGTTGCCGAGATCAGCCGCGCGAATCCCTTGTCCCGCGCCGGCAGCCGGCGGAAACCGTCGTGGATCGCCATGGCGTCGTCGAAGGACTTGCGCCTGGCCAGGACCGAGCGCAGAAGGTCGAAGGCGACGCTGCGGGCGGCGGAAACATCGCTGGAAGTGCTCATCAGGCACCGATACTCGCGCCCACGGCCCGCGCGCAAGGACTAAACCGCCCGGACGGCGAAATCCGCTATCGCAGCACATGGACGTTATGAGCAAAGCGCCGCAAGGTTGCGTGTTGGCGGCGCCGGGACCATATTCCGTTGATGAACGACAAACCCCGAACCTTCAGCCAGACCAGCGTTCGCGAGGCTTCAACGCGCCCAGCGGGTTCAGGGGTAGATCGACCCGTTGGTGCGCCGGTCGTGGTCGACGCCGTACTCGATCCCCGCGCCTCGGCGGAAAATCTTCCCAAGGAGCTGGGCGGGCCCAAGGGGCCCGAGCCGACCCGTTTCGGCGACTGGGAACATAACGGGCGCTGTATCGACTTTTGAGCGCCGGCGCGACGGCGTCAGGTGCGCAGCTTGCGGTAGATCAGCTTCAGAAGCGGCAACAGGATCAGAATTAGCGCCAGGATGGTGATCGGGCCGGCGATCGGTCGGGTCAGGAAGATGCTGAAGTCACCGTCCGAGAGGAGTAGCGACTGGCGCAGTTTCGGCTCGGCGATCGGGCCGAGAACGATGGCAAGCACCGCCGGCGCCAGCGGATAATCCAGGATCCGCAGGAAATACGCCCCAAGCCCGAACAGCACCATCACCCAGACATCGAAATTGTTCTGATAGGCGGCAAAGGTGCCGACGATCGAGAGCACGAAAATCAGCGGCGCCAGGATCGTGAACGGCATCCTGAGGACCCAGAGGAACATTGGGATACAGGCGAGATTGACCGCGAGCGCGATGACGTTGGAGACGTAGAAGGATCCGATCAGGGGCCAGACGAAATCCGGCTGATTGCTGAATAGCAACGGCCCGGGCTGAAGCCCCCAGATCACCATTCCCGCCAATAGGACGGCGGTGGTCGGCGAGCCTGGAATTCCAAGGGTCATCATCGGCAACATTGCGCCGGTGGAGGCGGAGTTGTTCGCCGATTCCGGCGCCGCGATTCCATCGACTTCGCCCTTGCCGAAGCGTTCCGGGTTGCGCGAGATCATCTTGGTGACGCCATAGGCCATCAGCGAGCCCGGCGTCGCGCCGGCGGCGGGTAGGATGCCGACGAAGAACCCGAGCGCCGAGCAGACCGTGGTTCCCTTCCAGGCCCTCGGGAATTCCTTGATTTCGCGGATGATCGTCGATGCCGACAGTTTGGCCTCGGTCATCGTGATGTTTTCCTGGGCGGAATTGATCGTCCAGATCATCTCGCCGATGCCATAGACGCCGATCGCCAGAACCAGGAACTGAATGCCGTGCGAGAACTCGGTGATGTCGAAGAAGATCAGCCTCGGCTCGCCCGAGACGATGTCGAAGCCGACCGTCGCCAGGACCAGGCCGAAGGCGATCGAGAAGAAGGTCTTGGGTATGTCGTCGCCACTGAGACCGACGAAGGTCGCGAAGGCCAGAAGCATAAGCGCGAAGATCTCGGGATTGCCGAAATCGAGCGCGATCGTCGCGAGCGCCGGTGCGAAACCGGTGAACAGCACGTTGGCGGCGGTACCGCCCACGAAGGAGGCCAGGGCGGCGGTGATCAGTGCCTTGTCGGCTTTGCCGGCCAGCG
>JAYQSQ010000010.1:0-549820 GCA_038146985.1 Alphaproteobacteria bacterium | reverse complement strand
AGCGGCCCGCGTCAAACAGTCTCGAGAGGAGCTGGGAATGGTGCCGAGAACGTTGTTTTCCGAGGAACACGAGATGTTCCGCGACGCTGCCCGCCGGTTCATCGAGAAGGAGGTTGTCCCCTACCACGCCCAGTGGGAACAGGACGGCATCGTCGACCGCGATCTCTGGCACAAGGCCGGCGAGCAGGGCCTCCTCTGCTGCACCGTTCCCGAGGAGTACGGCGGGCCGGGAGGCGACTTCCTCCATAGCGCCATCGTCAACGAGGAGATGGCCCGGGTCGGCGCGACCGGCCCGGCCTTCGCGCTGCATTCCGACATCATCGTGCCCTATCTGATGGCCTATGGTTCCGAGGATCAGAAGCGCGAGTGGCTGCCAAAGGTTGTCTCCGGCGAGACCGTGATGGCGATCGGCATGACCGAGCCTGCTGCTGGATCAGACCTGCAAGGCATCAAGACCCGCGCCGACCGGGACGGAAATCATTTCGTGATCAACGGTCAGAAGGTCTTCATCTCCAACGGTACCATCGCCGACCTCTATATCCTCGCCTGCAAGACCGACCCGAACGAGGGCGCGAAGGGGATCAGCCTGATCCTGGTCGAGGGCGACCGGGACGGTTTCAAGCGCGGCCGCAATCTGGAGAAGATCGGCTGCAAGGCCCAGGACACCTCGGAACTGTTCTTTGAGGATGTGCGGGTGCCGATCACCAATCTCCTGGGTCAGGAGGGCCGGGGCTTCGCGCAACTGATGCAGCAGCTCTCCCAGGAGCGGCTGGTGGTCGCGATCCGCTGCGCCACCGCCATTGAGGCGGCCCTGGAGGAGACCCTGCGCTACACGACAGAGCGCCAGGCCTTCGGGCGGCGGCTCGCTGATTTCCAGAACACCCGCTTCAAGCTCGCCGAGGTGAAGACCGAGGCACTCGTGACCCGCGCCTTCATCGACCAGTGCCTCGCGCTGCATGTAAAGGGAGAGCTTTCCGCCGAACTCGCGGCGGCGGCAAAGCTGCATTCGACCGAGGTGCTGAACAGGGTCGTCGACGAGTGCCTGCAGCTCCACGGCGGCTACGGCTACATGTGGGAGTTCCCGATCGCCCGCGCCTGGGCCGACGCCCGCATGTCCCGCATCGCCGGCGGCTCATCCGAGATCATGAAGGAGATCATCAGCCGGGATTTGATGTCGGGAGTGGGTTGAGGGAGGAGTCACCCTTCATTGGACAAGATCCTTCGAGACGATGCTTCGCATCTCCTCAGGGTGAGTCTGTTGAAAGATGAGGCACTCACCCTGAGGAGAGGCCGTTAGGCCTCGTCTCGAAGGGTCCTGTCAACCTCGGAACAAGCCGTTACTCACCGCCGCCAATCGCGACGCCGGCCAACCTCTGAAACACCTTGAACACCGCGCTGTCATCCTCGCGGCCGAAGCCGGCGGCCGACGCGGCGAGGAACTGCTGGTGGGCGGTTGCCGTCAGCGGCAGCGGGAAAGTGAGCGCGTGTCCAGTCTCGAGCACGATGCCGAGATCCTTGACGAAGATGTCCACCGCGCTGAGCGGGGTGTAGTCGTCCTCCAGGATGTGCGGCACCCGGTTCTGGAACATCCAGGATGATCCGGCAGAACCGGAGATGACGTCATACAGGGCCTTGGGATCGGCGCCGGCGCGCACGCCGAAGGCCATCGCCTCTGCCGCCGCGGCGATATGCACCCCGGCGAGAAGCTGGTTCACCGTCTTCACCGTCGAGCCAACCCCGACCTCATCGCCCAGGCGATGCACCTTGCCGGAAATCGCTTCCAGCACAGGTGCCGAAGTCTTAAATGCAGCGGCCGGCCCAGAGGCCATGACCGAGAGATTGCCGGACCGGGCACCCGCCGCGCCGCCGCTCACCGGGGCGTCGATCATCACCATGCCCTGCTCTGCGAGGCGCTCGGCGCAGGACCGCGCGAAGGCTGCCGGAACCGTGCTGCTCTGTACGACGATGGTACCCTTGGCCATGCCGGCAACCGCGCCGTTCTCGCCGAACAGCACGTCCTCGACCTGTTTGGCGTTCACCACCAGGACGATCACCGTGCCACAACCATCCACCGCTTCGCTCGGCGACGCGGCTCCAGCACCGCCGGCCCCGGCGAGCGCGTCCATCGCCTCCTGGCGCACGTCATAGCCCCGGACGGTGAACTGATGCTCGACCAGTGTCAGGGCCACGCCCATTCCCATGGACCCCAGGCCCAACACGGCAACTGATCTCTGGTTACTCATCGTGGTCCTCGCGTTCCATCAAGCTAGCGCGCCAGCATAGCGGACCGGCTCAAGCGAGCCCAAGGCAATCGCATCGCGATTTTGTTCGTTATCCGCAAATGAAAGGGCCGGCCCGGAAAACCCGGACCGGCCCGATCTCGTGTCCTGAGACGATCTCAGTACATATGCTGGCCACCGTTGATCGACAGGGTCGAACCGGTCATGAAGCCGGCCTCGTCATCGACCAGGAACAGCACACCGCGTGCGATCTCGGACGCCTTGCCGAGCCGGCCGACGGGGATCCCGGCGACGATCTTCTCCAGCACGTTATCGGGTACCGCGGCCACCATGTCGGTGTCGATATAGCCCGGCGCGATCGCGTTCACCGTGATGTTGCTGCGCGCGCCTTCCTGGGCCAGCGCCTTGGTGAAGCCGTGAATGCCGGACTTGGCAGCGGCGTAGTTCACCTGGCCGTACTGGCCGCCCTGACCGTTGATCGAACCGACATTGACGATACGGCCAAACTTGCGGGCGCGCATGCCCTCGATGGTCGCCCGGCACATGTTGAAGCAGGAGCCGAGATTGGTATCGATGACCTCCTGCCACATATCATGGTTCATCCGGTGCATCGTGCCGTCCCGGGTGATGCCGGCGTTGTTCACCAGGATCTCGACCGGACCGACCTCGGCCTCAACCTTTTTGACGCCGGCCTCGCAGGCCGCGAAGTCGGAAACGTCCCATTTGTAAGCCGGGATACCGGTTTCCGCAGTGAACGCCTTGGCACGCTCGTCATTGCCGCCGTAATTAGCGGCCACCGTGTATCCCTTGTCCGCTAGGGCAACGCTGATCGCTCTGCCGATTCCTCGAGTCCCACCTGTAACCAAAGCCACGCGCGCCATGTCGTTCCTCCGGATTTTTTAGTTCGGTTCTTTTGGCCGTGTCGTCGTTGCGATCACGCCAGTATTTCAGCGCTCAACACAAAGCGCCACACCCATCCCGCCGCCGATGCACAAGGTCGCGAGGCCCTTCTTGGCGTCGCGCCGCTTCATCTCGTGCAGCAAGGTGATCAGCACCCGGGCGCCCGAGGCACCGATGGGGTGGCCGAGCGCGATGGCGCCGCCATTTACGTTCACCTTGGCGGTGTCCCAGCCGAGATCCTTGTTCACCGCGCAAGCCTGGGCCGCGAAGGCCTCGTTGGCTTCGATCAGATCCAGATCATCGACGCTCCAGCCGGCCTTCTTGAGAGCCGCACGGCTCGCCGGGATCGGTCCGGTTCCCATGATCGCCGGGTCCACACCCATGGTCGAGAAAGAGGCGATCCGGGCAAGCGGGGTGATCCCGCGCTTGGCGGCCTCCTCCTCGGTCATCAGCACCACGACGGCGGCGCCGTCATTGATGCCGGAGGCGTTGCCGGCGGTCACGGTCCCGTCCTTGGTGAAGGCGGGACGCAGCTTCGCCATCGCCTCCAGGCTTGAGCCGTGGCGCGGATGCTCATCGGTGTCGACCACGACATCACCCTTGCGGGTCTTGATGGTGACGGGGACGATCTCCTCGGCGAACTTGCCGGCCTTCTGGGCCGCTTCTGCCTTGGTCTGGGAAGCGACGGCAAAGGCGTCCTGCTCCTCGCGGGTGATCTGCCATTGCTCGGCCACGTTTTCGGCGGTGTTGCCCATGTGGTAGCCGTTGAAATGATCCCACAGGCCGTCCTTGATCATGGTGTCGATCAGGGTAAGGTCGCCCATCTTCTTGCCGTCGCGCAGGTGCTGGGCATGGGGAGCGAGGCTCATGCTTTCCTGGCCACCGGCGACGACGATCTGGGAGTCACCGGCGCGGATCGCCTGGGAGCCGAGCGCGACCGCGCGCAGACCCGAGCCGCAAACCTGATTGATGGTGAGCGCCGTGCGTTCCTTCGGAATACCCGCGGCAACGGCGGCCTGACGCGCCGGGTTCATGCCGGCGGCGGCGGTCAGCACCTGGCCGAGGATCACCTCGTCAACCGCGTCTGCCGGTGTTCCGGCCCGCGAGAGGGCCTCACGGATCGCGATCTCGCCGAGTTCGGCGGCACTAAGCGAGCTGAGCCCGCCTCCAAAAGCTCCGATGGCGGTGCGGGCGGCACCGGCGATCACCACATTGGTCATGGGTCACTCCTCTCGACCTGCTGCTGGCGCGCTTCATAGCGCGGTTGTCATCCGATTTCCACAAAAAATATTGCATCGCACAATTTATTTTGCGGTGCGGCATTCGATGCGTCAGTACGTGTGATCCTGCGGCCTCAGCAACGGGAACGCGCTCATCACATGAGGCGGGTCGACAGGCGTCGCGGTGGTCAGCATCGACGGCTCGACCGCGGCGAAGGAATGCGCGCCGAGCAGGCCCAGGGCCAGGCTCGTCTCCTCCGCGAGGAGTTCCAGCATCCGGACCACGCCGGCGCTGCCTCCCGCCGCAAGACCGTAGCACAGCATCCGGCCCACGCCGACCAGATCGGCCCCCATCGCGATCGCCTTGACGATGTCGGTTCCCCGCGAAAAGCCGCCGTCGACCGCCACAGAGGCTCGCCCGGCAACCGCGTCGACGACTTCCGGCAGCACCTGCATGGCGCCAAGGCCGTGGTCGAGCTGCCGGCCCCCGTGATTGGAGACATAGACCATGTCGACGCCATGCTCGACGGCGATATGCGCGTCCTCCGCCGTCCCGATGCCCTTCAGGACGATCGGCAGCTTGTAGCGCTTTTTATAGCGTTCAACGTCGGTCCAGTTGAGCGCCGCCTGCCAGTCCGCGCCACCGCCGGTCCGCCAGGGTTTGACGAAACGGTTGGCGATGTCGCGCTCGCGGCGGCTGTAATTGGCACTGTCCACGGTCAGGCAGAAGGCGTCGTAGCCGGCCGCGATCGCGCGTTCCACGTATTCGTCGAGAAAGGCGTCGCCGCCGCGCTTGTAAAGCATGGCGATCTTGAAGCCCGGCCCCGCCTTGGCGACCTCTTCCAGCGGGATCGTGCTGACCGAGCTCAGCATGAGCGCACAGCCGAATTCGCTGGCCGCCCGCATCGCCGCGACCCCACCCTCGGAATCGAAACTCTCCAACGAGCCGATCGGCGCGAGACAGATTGGCAGCCGCATCTTGTGGCCCATGACGGTGGCGCCGACATCCACCTTGCGCATGTCCCGCAGGACGCGCGGACGAAAGGCGATGGAGTCCAGCGAGGCCCGGTTCCGCTTCAAGGTTGTCTCGGTTTCGGTGCCGCCCCGCAGATAATCCCACGTGTTCCGGTTCAGGGTCTCGCGCGCCGCGTGGACGATTTCGTGCAGCGCCTGGAACCGCAATCTCATGTCCATGGCCCGGCGCTGCTCCGGGGTTTCATCGCCACTCATGTCTCGTTCTCCAGCCATTCCACAATTGCCTTCCAAGCCCGGTCCCGGGCGGTCTCGCTCACCACCATGCCGATATGGCCAAGAGCGGTTTTAAGTTCCGTCGCCACCGGCAGCGCGGCCGCCAGCGCCGAGGCAGAGGCGGGTGGCACGATCCGGTCGCGCGCCGGAATCACCGCCAGCGCCGGCAAGGTCACTTGTCCGGGCTCCACCGCGCGGCCTGCGACACGCCAGCGGCCCCGGACCGTCGTGTTCTCGCCATACCAGCCGAACAACGCCTCGCGCGCCACCGGCGCCGCCAGGGGCACGCCGTCATTGATCCAATCCTCCAGGGCCACAAACGCCTCGGCCTCAGCGCTCTTCTTATCCATCTTGGCGAACCGGAGAAACTTTCTCGGCACCAGCATGGGGTCGAGGGTATGAAACATCGCCTGGATGATGTCGGTCGGTAGTTCTCCCAGGATATCGAGCATGCCGCCGAAAGACGGTTTCATCCCCGCGAGCATGGCCGGCGCGCTCCCGGCGTCGGCAGAGAAATCCCAGGGCGTCGCAAGCAGCACCAGCGCGCCAAGGTCCCTCTGGCGCCGCTGCGCCAGGGCCAGCGCCAGCAAACCGCCCATGCAGTATCCGATCAGCACCGGCCTCCGGCGTGTCCGCTGCGGCAGCGCATCCAACGCCTGCTCTAGCCGTCCGGCGATATAATCGGTAAGAGTGAAGCCGCGCTCGATCTCCCCGGGCCGGTCCCAATCGACGACGTAGGGCGCGTAGCCGGCATGCTTCAGATAGCCGAGCAGGCTGCGTTTCGGCGCGATGTCCAGAACGTGGTAGCGGTTGACCAGGGACGGGACGATCAGAACGGGGTGCCCCTCGCCGTCCCCGAAGCGGAGCAGGCGCGTCGTCCCCTCGGCCCAAACAACCGTCGCCGTGTCTTGCGCCCGCTGGAACGGATGGCGCCGGTACGCCAGGATACCGTCCATGAGCGCCGAAACCCGGGCCGCGACCTCGCTGTCCACTGCGGACAGAAACGCCGACCAGGCCGCTTCTTCGGTACCGTCCGCTTCAGGACGGTCTTTGCCGCCGTCCGCCAGATAGGCCGCGAGGTCGGCGCACAGGTGCCGGGCCGCCGGGCGGATTTCCGGGCTCCAGGGCGGCGAGCCTCGCCTCAAGCTCTCGGACCCGGCGCGCGAGCTCGTCCATGTCAGCATCGCGGTCCCGAGATGCAGCGGCAGCGGCCTCGGCCCCAGCCGGACGGGAGGCGGTATCCGGCCCGGCGCGGGCATGTCCTCGATTTTCTTCATCGGCGCCGGCCCTGGATTGGGCGGTTTGCGTCGGCGAAACCGCTGGCAACCCCGTGCTCATCCAATACTGCCACCAGCGCGCCGCCGCTTCGGCGATTTCCGGATCCCGGGACACGGCAGTCAGCTGATCCTGCCAAAGATCGATGAAGCGTCGCGCCAGTTCCGCCGGGTCCTTTCGATCCGTCATTCACCATTCGGTCCCTGATGCCGCGCGGTCATTTTCACCTCGATCGGATTCTGCCTTTCTTGCGGTCTTTTCGCAACGCATCACTCTCGATATCGTGGATTCGCCTTGCTTTTTGAGCACTATCATTGCAAAGCAACACGCTCACCCGCTGACGATCCGCCGGATCGGCGGCATCGGACGCGGCGGCGGTGGTGGAAACTGAAACGATCGGACGGAACCATGAGGGGCTCTGAAAAGCGGTCGGACGCGAAGAAAAACGGCTCGAAGCGGCGCGGCGCGGCGCCCGGCGGGGCCGGTGACGGCAGGGATGAAAATGTCGTCACGATCAAGAAATACGCCAATCGAAGGCTCTACAACACAGCAACCAGCAGCTACGTCACCCTCGATCACCTGTGCCAGATGGTGAAGGACGGCGAGGATTTCGTGGTCTACGACGCCAAGACCGGCGAAGACATCACCCGCTCGGTGCTGACCCAGATCATCGTCGAGGAAGAGGCGAAGGGCCAGAACCTGCTTCCCATCGGCTTCCTGCGGCAACTGATCAGCTTCTATGGCGACAGTCTGCAAATGGTGGTGCCCCGCTATCTCGATCACGCCATGGAAACTTTCGCCGAAAATCAGGAGCGCACGCGCGGCCATTTGAAGGAAGCCCTTGGCGGCATGTTCCCCTTCGGCCAGTTTGAGGAGCTGACCAAGCAGAACATGGCGATGTTCGAGAACGCCTTGAGCATGTTCACCCCGCCGGCGGCTCCGACATCGGGTGAGGCTGCAGGCGCGGCACCGAAACCCGAAGCCAAGCCATCACCGGCAGCCGTCCTTGATCCGCTTAAGGCCATGCAGGAACAGTTGAACCTCATGCAACGGCAGTTGCGCGCGATGACCGGCGCCAAGGACGAGGACTGAGCGTAACGATTTGTTAGCGTATTCGCGTTAAGGATACCGGCGCCGGCGCAAGATCGCTTGTTCGTGAACGGACCCCGCGATCCCAAAGCCGGTTTCCGAGCTCTGGGAAATCCGCCGCAGAGTCCGATACCACCGATCACCGCCGCGCTGCAGACTGGCGCGACGCAGGGCTCGGGACTTCGGCAGACGGCGCTTCAGCGTTCCGCCGAACCGGCCGCGCCGCCCGCCCAACCGCGTCCACCGGCGAGCGGCCCCGGAGCACCGGTCCGCGGCGAACGGCCGCTTTCGCAGAGCCTGTCCTCGCCCTTCGTGGCGCAGTTCATCGCCCAGGAGATCAATCCCGAGCAGACGGGTTCCAGGAACCGCGCCGAAACCGCGCGCGCATTCGATGCATTCCGGCGCGCGATCGCCAACGCCGAACAAGGGCGCGATCCCGAGCGCTAATCGATGGCGGTGACCCGCCGGATTACTTCAGAAGAATGTCCGAGATTTCGCGAAGCTGCGTGCGGGCGCGCAGCAGGTAAAAGCCCAAGGAGGCCAAATGGCTCGGCAGTACCGCGCTGTCGGGTGCTCCGTTCACCACGATGATCGGATCGAGGCTCGCGGCCTGGCGCATGGAGTCGAGCATCCGCGCCCAGGCCGACGTCAGTTCCCGGTCGGCGATAACCTTATCGAAGTCCCGCCCCATCTCGCGCAGGATCAGGTAGTAGCCGTACAGCCGGCCCTTGGTGGAGTAGAAAATGTCGTCGACCCTGGTATCGATCCCCCAACCGCCGGCAAGCGCCAGATGCTGGTCGATGATGGCCGAACTCGAGCCGATATCGGCGGTGAAACGAAGCAGCGTCGCCTGCAGGTTGTCGGCGCGCCGCTCAAACGTCGCTTCGCCCGTCGCGACGCGTTTGTTATAGGCCAGCAGCGACTCCCGCGCGGCCTTGTACTGATCCTCGGACGGTGCCGTCGGCTTCCATGAGGTGGACAGATCCCAGATCCAGATATTGCCGGGGTACTTCAAGAGACCGGCGGCCTTGTCTAGATCCTTGTCGACTTCGCTGGAGCCCCGCGTGCGTCCGAGCTGGTCCGACAATTCAAGCGCAAATCGCGACAGCGCGTAGATCACGCCCTGCTGGAAGTTCGGCATATTGTCCAAGAACACGCCGGGCTTGAAGAACGGATCATTGGCGACCCAGCTGTTCTGCCTGATTTCCCGATCGATCAGGGCGGCCGCGACCGCGACCGACCGGCTTGCCCCGGGATCGACATTCTCGGTCTCGAAGGCGGTGTCGTCGGAGATCCGATGAACCATGACCATGCCGATCACGTAATACAGAATGATCACGCCGATCAGCCCGACCAGCCCAACCCCGCCGGCCCGCGCAACACGCGGCACGATCCGACGCTTCGGCGCGCTGTACTCGTCTTCCCAGTCAAGCTCGTGTCGTGTCATCTCGTCGGCCCAGTGATATCCGGTCCCTACAGATAAGCATGAAGCGGGAAAATGCAAAACGCCCGATCCGAACGAACACCGGCAGAGGTCTTGAAGCGGTCTTGGCAAATCCTAGAAAATCGCGATGCTTTGCGAACAAAACCAACGATGTAGATCTCGCCCGACATGGCAGATAACTCTGACGATCTCGGCCCCTGTCCCATCTGCGGGCGCCCGATGCAGGTGGGCCCGAGCGTGGATCGGCACCACTGGGTGCCGCGATCCGAGGGCGGCACGGACTGGTCATGGCTGCACGCGATCTGTCACCGCAAGCTGCACTCGCTGTTTACCGAGCGGGAACTGGCGGGCCTCTATCCGGATGCCGCGAGTCTCCGGGCCGAACCTCGGATGGCCCGGTTCATCAGTTGGGTCCGCAAGCGCCCGCCGCGTTACCGGTCGCGTCATCGCGCGCCGAAGCGTGCCTAGTCAAGGCTCGATCCGCGCAGGCGCCGATAGACCACCGGAACCAGGGCCAGTAGCCCGAGACCGGTGAAACCCAGGATCATCTCGACGCTCAGAACCGAGGAAAGCGACAGTTCCTCGCCGCGCGCAAAGATCTCATCGAGCCCGCTGCCGACCAGGGTGAAGACCAACGAGCCCGGTATGATTCCAAGGAAGGTGCCGATGACATAGACCGGAAGCCGGACGCCGAGAAAGGCCGGCACCAGATTCACCACGAAGAACGGAAACACAGGCACCAGCCGCAAAAACAATAGATAGCTGAGCGCGTTTTTCTGGAACCCGTCGCGCATCCGCTCGACCGCGGATCCCGCCCGGCCCCTAAGGACATCGCTGAACGCGGTTCGGGCGGCGAGAAACAGCAGGGTCGCGCCCAAGGTCGCGCCGATCACGGTGAGGGCAGTGCCGGCGACGGCGCCGAAGAGAAACCCGCCGCTCACGGTCAGCAAGGCGCCGCCCGGGACTGAGAGTGCCGTACTCGCGGCATACACCGCGCAGAACATCAGCGCGGAAAGCACGAACCGCTCGTCGACGAAGACGGTCAAGGTCTCGCGATGTTCGCGAAGCGCGGCAACCGAGAAATACTCATCCAGACCGGTGGCGAAAACCACGCCCAATCCCGCCACAAGAATGACCAGCGGAGCAAATCTCCGTAACATCCGCAAATCGTCGCCCTTCCGATCCGAAAGCCCCTGGCGTTGGTAACCCGCACAGCCAGCCCCTTTTCGCCGAATTCGCCGATCCAGGCGCATCAAAGCTGCGTGAAGTCTCGGCCCGACCGCCGCAACGCGGCATCACGCTCAATAGAGCTTGGTCCGGTAGGCTTCCTCGATTGAGGCGTCCGCCGCCTCGGCGTCTCCGTAACCGATCTGATCGGTGATGATCTGCCCGAGGCTTGGAAAGGTCTTTCTTTCGATCTTGTGATCGTCCGCCCACAACTTCGAGCGGATCAGCGCCTTGGCGCAATGCAGATAGGCCTCTTTCACGTCCACCACCAAAGCCGACAATGGCGGCCGTCCGTTGACCTGCATTTCCGCGAGAACGTCCGGATCCGTGACGATCCGCGCGGTGCCGTTGACGCGCAATGTCTCGTTCATGCCAGGAACCAGGAAGATCAGCCCGACCCCGGGATTGTCCAAAAGGTTGAGCAGGGTGTCAGTTCGGTTGTTGCCCGGCCGGTCGGGGATCACCAGGGTCTTTTCGTCCTTGACCAGCACGAAGCCCGGCGCGTCCCCCTTGGGCGACACGTCGCCGAGCCCGTCCGATCCCTGGGTGCCGATCACCAGGAACGGCGAAAGCGCGATGAAGGCCCGGCAGTGCTTGTCGATATGGTCGATCTGTTTCTGCACCGCCCGCTTGCTCGGCGGGTCATAGTGATCACGCAAGGTCTCGGTGCTGGTGATTTCCCGGACGGCATCCATGGCGGTGCTCCAAAGCTATGACGACCTCCTATCTATACGCAAACGGAGGCGGTTTCGAGCGCCTCGCGGACTCTTTACCCGTGCGTGGCCCGGTACCTTCTCCCGGCTCATCGGCTCGCACGTATCGGATCATTCGACAAAGCCGCGCGAAGCTGTTGAACTTAGGGTGCAACCGTCGCACTGTCGGGCACCACTTCACGACCAACCGGACGAAAAACATGAGCACCGAATATGGGTCAGCGGTCCAATGGCAAGAGGATCTGTTCAAGCTGCTGCGGGAGAACGAGGTCAATCTGTTCTGCTATGTCCCGGACGGCGGACACAAGACGCTGATCAACCGGTCGATCGAGGACCCCGACGTGATCTCGGTGCCGCTGACCACCGAGGAGGAAGGCGTGGCGATGTGTGCCGGCGCCCATCTCGGCGGCAAGAAGGCGGTGCTTCTGATGCAGTCCAGCGGCGTCGGCAATTGCGTGAACATGTTCGCGCTGATCAAGGGCGGACAGTTTCCCTTCGTGACCCTGGTCACCATGCGCGGTGAGTTCGGCGAGATGAATCCCTGGCAGATGGCGATGGGCACCGCGGTCCAGCCCGTCGTCGAGGCGATGGGGATGCAATGCCTGCGCGCCGAACGCCCGGACGAGGTCGTACCGACCGTCCAGGCGGCCCTCAACATGGCCTACAAGTCAAACCAGGGCGTCGCCGTCCTGCTAACTCAGAAGCTAATCGGCGCCAAGGCGTTTTGAGCGCCCGAGGGCGAACGAAAGAAGAGCGAACGGAAGACACGACATGAGCGAAGACAGACCTCTCGACCGCAAGCAAGCCGTCCCGGCCATCGTTGGCGACCCCTCGGACCTGCTGATCGTCTGCGGTCTCGCGGGCGCCTCCAAGGATATCGCGCACCTCACCAAGGACGGCGACAACATCTTCACCATGGCCGGCGCCATGGGCGGTGCCACCGCCATGGGGCTCGGGCTGGCCCTTTCGCGGCCCGACAAGCGGGTGCTCGTGGTTACCGGTGACGGCGAATTGCTGATGAATGTCGGCACCTTGGCGACGGTCGGGATCATGAAACCCTCGAACCTCTCCATCCTGTGCGTCGACAACGGCCATTACGGCGAAACCGGCTATCAGGAGAGCCACACCCAGCGCGGCGTCGATCTCGAGACTATCGCCCAGGGCTCGGCAATCCCCGTGACCCGCACCGTCACCACCGAGGATCAGATCCCCGAAGCCGCCCAGATCCTGCGCAATTCGAACGCCTCCAGCTTCGTACTGCTTCGGGTCAGCACCGCGCCGCCGCCGTCCTTCAAACGCTCAATGGATGCGAGTGAGCGCAAATCGGCATTCCGCAAGGCGCTTCTCGGCACGGCCTAGAGTAGATCATCTCCTGTCGCGATCACATCGTGGTCACGACAGGAGATGTGAAGATGCTTTAAGTTAATGAATGAGAGCGCGGCGCAGCGGTCCGCCGCCTATCGAACCTGGAAGACCAGCTTGCCTTTCAGGTGGCGAGCTTCGCTCACGCGGTGAGCGGCGACCGCCTCGGACAGCGGATAGACGGTCACCTCGGGCACCCGCAGCGCGCCGGCGGCGAGCAGCTCCAGCACCCGTTCGAGATGCGGGCGATCGCGCCCCACCGCTGGGCGCAACGAGGCGACATCCGCGCGCGGCGAGACCGGCGCCTTCGGACCTGAGGCGATGAACGCGGCCCGGCCGCCCGGGCGGATCACTTGAAACGACCGCATCGCGACATCCTCGCCGGCGGTCTCGAAGACCGCGTCAACACCGGCGACGACGGTGGTGAAGTCGACGGTGTTGTAGTCGATGATCTCATCGGCGCCGAGCGAGCGCAGATAGCCGTGATTGGCGGGACTGGCAGTGGTGATCACCTTGGCGCCAATATGCTTCGCGATCTGAACGCCATGCTGGCGACACCGCCGGCACCGCCTTGGATCAGGATAGTCTCGCCCGCCTTGAGCTTGATGGTGTCCTCGATACTAATCTTGGCGGTAAGACCTGTCAGCGCGATCGCCGCGGCGTCGATATGAGACAGCCCGGCGGGTTTGCGGGCCAGGATCGAGGATTTCACCGCAACCTTCTCGGCATAGGCGCCTTCCTGCCCGGCATCCAGAACGCCAAACACCTCCTCGCCGACCTTGAGATCGGCGCCCTCTCCAACGGAAGCCACGACACCCGAGAAATCACGGCCGAGGATGTAGGGAAAGGACTCGATCGGACCGCCCTCATAGCCGCCGGCCCGCACCTTCCAGTCGGCCGCGTTCACCGAGGCGGCGTACACATCGCAAACCACCTGACCCGGCTTCGCCACCGGGTCGGGCTGATCGCCGTATTTCAGCACCTCCGGCGCGCCCTGCGCCTCCATGTAGATTGCTTTCATCGTTTCCTCGCAGTTCCAGAGTTGGCGTTTCAGGTTCAAATCGGCAGCGCCGTGGTCTGTTTAATCGACTCCATGGAAAAGCGCGAGGTGACTTCGGCAAGCGGCGTGGTTTCCACAAGACGCTTGTAGAATTCGTCGAAGCGCTTCATGTCCGGGACGACGACTTTCAGAAGATAGTCCACCTCGCCCGCCATCCGGTGGAATTCCATCACCTCGGGCATCGCCCTGACCACTTCCGCGAAGTTGCGCAGCCACGCGCCGGAATGCTCTCCGGTTCGCACCTCCATGAACACCGTCAGGCCGAACCCCATCTGATCCGCGTCCAGCACCGCCGTCTGGTGCAGGATCACCCGGTCGGCCCGCAGCTTGTTGATGCGCTTCCAGCACGGCGAGGCGGAAAGGCCGACCTTTCTGGCCACATCGCTCACCGAAAGGCTGCTGTCCTCCTGCAACACGCGCAGGATCCGGAGGTCCGTGTCATCCATTCCCGATTTCCATCCGTCAGGAAAAATTAAAGGCCATGATTCTCATGTAAAGACAAATCCATTCTATTTTTCAACAGGTATTGCGCCCATGGGAAAAATTTTAATATGAAAGGCGTGAGAAAGATCCTTGGATCTTTTTATCTCCGCAAGGGGATCGCGGCGATTTGAGGGGCAGCTTGCGTCCGCGTCACCAACCGCTAAAGCGCCACGGGAAAGCTTCCCGTGGGCCCAGTTGACAGCTCGCGAGGAGGCCGCCGTGTCCGACCCTACGTTCCGCGCCAGATCTTTGATTTCCGCCGCCGCATACCGGCGAGGCCGGCCATGAAGTATCTGCCCCTGTTTGCGGATATCGCCGGCCGGCATTGCCTCTTGATCGGCGGCAACGAGACCGCGGCGCAAAAGCTCCGCCTGCTGCTTCGGGCCGGAGCCCGGCCAGTGGTCCTGGCACGGCATGCTACCGAAGAGATCGCGGAAGCCGCCCGTCAAGGGCACATTCGTCTGGAACGGCGGGGTTTCCTCGGCTCGGACCTCGAAGGTGCGTCCCTGGTCATCGTCGCCGATGCCCCGCAATCAGACGCCGAGGCGGTTTCGCAAGCCGCCCGCGACGCCGGGGTCCTTGTGAACGTCGTGGACAAGCCCGATCTCTGCACGGTCGTGGTGCCCGGCATCGTCGACCGGGACCCGGTTCTGGTCGCGATCGGCAGCGCCGGTGCCTCGCCGGTTCTGGTGCGTCGCGTGCGTGAACTGATCGAGCGCGCCCTGCCGCCTCGGCTCGGCGACCTCGCGCGTTTCGCCGGTCGCTTCAGAAGCGTCGCCGCCCGCAAGATCGAAACCGCCACCGCCCGGCGCGCTTTCTGGGAACGGGTTGTCGACGGACCGATCGGCGCGCTGGTCCTGCGCGGCCAGACGGCCCGCGCCAATGAGGCAATGCTGCGTCTGATCAACGGGCCGGCGGGCGAGGCCCCCGGACAAGGCCGCGTCGCCCTGGTAGGCGCCGGGCCGGGAGCGGCCGATCTGTTGACCCTGCGCGCGCTCCGCTTGATCCAGGACGCCGATGTGGTGGTCCACGATGCCCTGGTCAGCGATGAAATTCTCGATCTGGTCCGCCGCGACGCCGAGCGGATCAACGTGGGAAAGCGCCGGAAAAATCACCGCCGCAGCCAAGCCGAAATCAACGAATTACTGGCCGAGAAGGCCGGCGCCGGCCACCGCGTGGTGCGCCTAAAGGGCGGAGACCCGTTTCTCTTCGGGCGCGGCGGCGAGGAACTCGCCTATCTGAAGGCCCGTGGTATCGAGGTTGAGGTCGTCCCCGGCATCACCGCCGCCCTCGGCGCGGCGGCATCGGCCGAGATCCCTCTCACGCATCGCGATCACGCCTCGTCGGTCACCTTCGTGACCGGGCACGGCGCCGATGACGAAAACGGGTTGGATGAGACCGCACTCGCCAACCCGCACGCCACCGCCGTCGTCTATATGGGCCTGCATCGGGCTGGATTGATCGCCGAGCGGGCGATTGCCGGTGGACGTTCCCCGTCCACCCCTGTCGCGGTGATCGACCGGGCGACCCAGCGCGAGGAACGGGTTCTGCGCGGCACTTTGGCCGGGCTCGGATCAATGGTGGCGACCGCCGGCCTCAAGGGCCCGGCCCTGCTTGTCATTGGCGAGGTCACGGCGCTCGGCACGCGCGACTTGGCTTACCCGCCGCTGCGCCAAGCCGCGGGTTGAGGACGGGAGATCGATCATGGCGAAACCCAAATTGCAGGTCCTGACCGCGAACCGGCTTTCCGACGGCACGGTGGTCTATCTCGATGCCCATGAACATTGGGTCGAGGATCTCGCCGCCGCCGAGGTCGCGCGGACCGAAACCGATGCCGGGCGGCTCGTCAGGCTCGGCGACGCGGCGGTCCGCGACCGGCTGGTCGTCGGTCCCTACCTTTTCGCGGTCGACCCGAAGGCGGACCGGATCCGCCCAGTCAGCCAGCGCGAGCATATCCGCGCGCTCGGCCCGACCGCCGGCACCGACCTGCTCGACACTCACCTGGGAGCGTGACCCATGTACGCCTATGACGCATTCGACCACGCCTTCGTGCGCGAACGGGCCAACGAGTTTCGCGAGCAGGTCGCCCGGCGGATCGCCGGCGAGCTCACCGAGGACGAGTTCAAACCGCTCCGGCTGATGAACGGCCTCTATCTCCAGCTTCATGCCTACATGCTGCGGGTGGCGATCCCCTACGGCACGCTGTCGTCGCGTCAGATGCGCCGGCTGGCCCATATCGCCCGGCGTTGGGATCGGGGCTACGGCCATTTCACCACCCGCCAGAATATTCAGTTCAACTGGCCGAAGCTGGTGGATACGCCGGACATTCTGGACTCCCTCGCCGAGGTCGAGATGCACGCGATCCAGACCTCCGGAAACTGCATCCGCAACGTGACCGCCGATCCGTTTTCCGGCGCCGCGGCGGACGAGATTGAGGATTCCCGCGTCTGGGCCGAAATCATCCGGCAATGGGCGACCCTGCATCCGGAATTCACCTTCCTGCCGCGCAAGTTCAAGATCGCGGTCACCGGCGCCGAAAGCGACCGCACGGCGGTGAAGTTCCATGATATCGGCCTGCGCATGCGCCGGAACACCGAGGGCGAGACCGGCTTCGAGGTGATCGTCGGCGGCGGTCAGGGCCGCACGCCGATCGTCGGCACCACCATTCGCGCGTTCCTGCCGAAGCGGCATCTGCTCTCGTATCTCGAAGCCGTGCTGCGCACCTACAATCTGCTGGGGCGGCGCGACAACCTCTATAAGGCGCGGATCAAGATCCTGCTGGCGGAGACCGGCGTCGAGGCCTTTACCGAGGCGGTCGAGGCCGAGTGGGAGCGCATCCGTGACGGCGCCCTGACTTTGCCGGAAGAGGAAATTCGCCGCATCGAGGCGCATTTCGCGCCGCCTTTGCTGGCCGCCGCCGGACCGGACCCGGCCCATGTCGCCGCCAAGCTGGAGCATCGGGACTTCGCGGCCTGGTGCCGCTCGAACCTGTTCCCGCACCGGGTGCCGGGCCATGCGATCGTCACCATCTCTTTGAAGACCCCCGGCGGCATCCCCGGCGATGCCACGGCGGCGCAGATGGACGCCGTCGCCGACCTCGCCGACCGCTTCTCCCATGGCGAGATCCGGGTCACGCACGAGCAGAACCTGGTCCTCGCCGATGTCCGGGAGACGGATCTGTTCGCGCTCTGGCAAGGCCTTGGCGAAGCCGGCCTGGCGAGCGCCAATATCGGCCTGATCTCGGACATCATCGCCTGCCCGGGCCTCGATTATTGCAATCTCGCCAATGCGCGGGCGATCCCCGTGGCGCAACGGATCAGCCGGCATTTTTCCGACCCGGCGCTGGCCGAGGAGATCGGGCCGATCACCCTCAACATTTCCGGCTGCATCAACGCCTGCGGCCATCACCATGCCGGCCATATCGGCATCCTCGGCGTCGACAAGCACGGCGAGGAATTCTACCAGATCACCCTTGGCGGCGCGGCCGACGACGATGCCGCCGTGGGCCGCATTCTCGGCCCCTCGGTACCCTATGACGGCGTGGTCGAAGCGATCGACACCATCATCCAGACCTACCGGTCCATCCGCGAGACGGACGAACGGTTCATCGATACCGTCCGCCGGACTGGCATCAATCCCTTCAAGGAGGCTCTCTATGGCGATCGTTAAGAACGGCCGGGTGTTTGACGACCCCTGGCAGGCCCTCGACGGGCGCGACCCCGCCGGCATCGATCCGGCGACGCCGCTTCTCGTGAACTTGGCGGAGCTTGGCGCGCATGGCGGCACGCTGGACCGGTTTTCCCGGATCGGCGTCTCCTTGCTTCCCGCCGACACTGTCCATGACCTTGGCAAAACACTGGAACGCGTGGAACTGGTCGCGGTCACGTTTCCCAAATTCAATGACGGACGCGCATTCTCGCAGGCCCGGCTGATCCGCGAGGCGCTTGGCTTCAAGGGCGAAATCCGGGCCACCGGCCACATCCTGCGCGATCAGCTCAATTTCCTGAGGCGCGGCGGTGTCGACGCGATCGAGGTTCCGGAAGGCGCACCGGCCGATTCCTGGGCCGAGGCCTGGACCTCGGAAGCCAACCGTTTCAAGGGCTACTATCAGCCCGCCCTCGACAATCGGAAGGACGAAACACCGGCGCGCCCATCCGGGCCGCTGCGCCGCTGGGCCAAGCCCGCAGCCGTCGGCAGCCTCGCAGCCGGTGCCCTCGCGGTCCACGGCGCAAGCTGCGCCGGTGCCTGGGCGTATTGAGGCGGTAAAGGGATCGATGTGATTGGCAACCACCACTACGTATCCCCGGCGCAGGCCGGGGCCCAAGCCTGAGGCCGCATCGTGTAACAGACAGGAGATCACGACCGACGATCTCTGAAAGTGATCCGCTATCGGTCGCTTGCCGCCGCTACAGGCGTCGGCCCTGACCTGCGTCGGGGATTCGGTGATGGGACGAGGAGATGTATTGCAGAAACCGCTGCCCCATCCCTATCCGTTCAATGCCGGCTCCAGAACGTCGAACAGCCGGTCGATGTCGGCAAGGTCGTTGAACAGATACGGGCTGACCCGGATCGCCCCGCCGCGCAGGCTGACATGGATTCCGGCAGCTCTCAGTTTGTCGAGAAGGCCGTCGGGAAGCGACTTTTTCGGCCAAAGCCCGATGAAATGGCCGACCCTTTGGTTCGCTGGAGGCACGCCAAGACCGATCGCCTCGGCACGTTCCGCGATCCGGTCGGTCAAGATGCGCAAACTGGCCTGGATTTCACCAGGCCCCCAAGCGCCGATCCGCTCCAGCGCCGTCTTGCTCATCGGCAGATGAATCATACTGTCGGCAGCCCCCATGTCGAAGCGCCGGGCGCCGGGAGCGTATTCATCGGAATAACCAGGCGTGTATTCCATTGAGGGAGCGTTGCCCCGGCCCTGATGGTTGTCCTCGACCGGTACGCCGTCCTGGCGGTGCGGCGCTACATACATAAAACCCATCATGTCCGGGCAGAGCAGCCACTTGTAGGCGGACGCGATCATATAATCCGGCCGGATCGCCGCGACATCCGTCGCCATTGCCCCGATCGACTGGGTGGCATCCACGACCAGCGGAATTCCCCGTTCCCGGCAGACCGGGCCGATCCGCTCCAGGTCCACGAGGGAGCCGTCGGTCCAGTGACAGTTCGGCAGGGTCACCAACCCGGTCTGAGGGCCGATCGCCTCCAGCACCGCCGAGGTCCAGTCGAAGGTCGCGGGCCGCGCCACGGTGCGCACCCGGCCTCCGTCCCGCTCGGCAAGTTTGCACCAGGCGTAGTAGTTGGAGGGAAACTGGCCCTCCAGCACCACGATCTCCTCGCCCTTCTCGACCGAGAGGTTGCGCGCCGCCGCCGCCACCGCGTAGCTCGTGGAAAACGTGATCGCCACATCCTCTCCGGTCGCACCGACCAGGGCGCCGAAAAGGGACCGGCAAGCCTCCATTTCCGGTCCGACATTGGCCCGCTCCGGATCCCAGGGATGGAACTTGCGGTCGACGCCCCGGCGCCCCGCCGCGGCGCTCTCGGAGAGACACGGCGACTGTGCCGCGCAATTCAGGTAGGTGATCCCCTCGGGAATGTCGAACAGGTGCTTCTGACTGGCGAGCGGCATCGCGGGCTCCGGATCTGGGCGGGACGAGGCAGGTACTACAAGGCTTCTCCTAGCGCGTGTCCACCCTGTATCGCGGCCAGGAGATTGCGCGGCGAGCGGCAGTCCCCGATCAGGTGCACTTCCATATACTCAAGCACCGCCGCCAGGCTGTCGCGGGCGAGACGCGGGGTCGCGTAGACCACGAGGTCGACGTCGTCGATGCTTTCTTCAGCACCGCTGAACACATTGACCAGAGTGAGCCGTCCACCCACTAGAGAGCGGGTTTCGAGAGACGGCCGAATCTCGACCCCGGCCCCGTACAAGCGGCGGAATACACCGATCGCGCTGCAATGGTTGACCGCTCCGGCGATCCTCGGGCGCGAGGTGACCAGGACGACCCGTTCGAAACGCTCCGCAAGGAGATCGGCCACGCCATAGGTCGCGGCGCCATGATCCTCGTCCACCAGAACAACGGTGCCGCCCCTTGGTGCTTCGCCCCCCATTGCGGCGTAGACCCGCGCCGAAATCAGACCTGGACCTTCGCTCAGCCCGGCCGGCAGCCGCTGCTCCGAGCCGGTCGCCAGCACCACCGCGTCGGGGTCGAAACGACGGATCATCTCCGCATCCGCGCGGCGGTTGAAAACGTATTCGACGCCGTAGCGTTCTCCCATGTGCCGCTGATGATCGATGATCCGGGCCATCTCCGAGCGGCCCGGCAGACCAGCTTCAAGACGCAGCGCCCCGCCGAGGTTTTCCGAGGCGCTGAACACCGTGACCCCGTGACCCCGCGCCGCCGCGACCCAAGCCGCCTCCAGCCCCGCCGGCCCCGCCCCGACCACCAGAACCCGGCCGACATGGTCCGCCGCCTCCGGCAAACGGTGCGCCTCGCCCAGCTTGCCGAGATAAGGGTTGTGATGTTCGGCAACCGGCTTGCCGAGATGCACCTCGCCCCAGGAGAAGTTGTCATACACACAAGGCCGGATGTCTTCGGCGCGTCCGATCCTGGCTTTGTCCGCCCAGGCCGCATCGGTGATCAGCGCCCGGGTCATGCCGACAAGGTCGCCATGGCCGTCCGCGATCACCCGTTCCGCCAGATCCGGCGTTCCGATCCGCCCCAGCGCCATCACCGGCACCCGCCAGCGGCGTTTCGCATGCGTTTGTGCAGGTCGATGAAATGGCCGGGCCGGAAGTAGAGATCCGGCACATGGGTCTCGAGACTGAGGCTGAAATTGCCCTGTCCGTAAGCGAAATAGTCGAAATCCCCGGTGCCCGCGAGCCGCGCGGTTATCCGTTCCGCCTCGTCGGGATCGACACCGCCAAGCACCCTCGTCCGCCGGCATTTTCAAGCCGATGATGAAACCCGGCCCGCAATGCCTGCGAATACCAGCGGCGATTTCGCGCACGAACCGGGTGCGCCTCTCCAGGTCTCCGCCATAGGCGTCATCGCGGGTATTCGAGGCGGGCGAAAGGAACTGCATGATCAGATAGCCATGCGCGCCATGGAGTTCGACGCCCGCGAACCCGCAACGTGCCAGGCGCCTGGCCGTCTGGACATAGGCCTCGACCACGCGCCGGGCCTCGGCCGTCGACATCACATGCGGCACGGTCCAGCTGTAGGGGTCGGGCAGGTCGGAGACCCCGATCGGCGCCTTGGTCGGGTGCCAGAGCTGCTGGCGGCCCGGATGCCAGAGTTGCCCGACCAGCGCCGCGCCCTCGCCATGGACGTCCCGGGCGATCGCCCTGAAGGCGTCGTCATTGGTGTCGTCGAACCCGGTCACGGTCGATGACTGGGCGATCGCCTCGGAATCAACGGCGATGATCTCGGTGACCAGCATGCCGGTGCCGCCCTTGGCCCGTTCGATCAGGAAGTTCCGCCAGGGCTCGGTGATCCGGTTGTCACGGGCGAAATTCGTCACCGTCGCGCAAAGACAGACCCGGTTACGCAGCCGGCGTCCGGCAAGCTCGATCTCGGAGAAAAGCGAGGGATAGGGCGTGGCCGGCATTCCGCGAGATCCAAGTCGGAAGATATCGGCCACAAGTGTATCAGCGCACCGGCCCGGGGGGCACCCGGTTGGTTAGGTGTCGGCCGCGGACACGCGGCGATCGGTATGCATCAGCTGGTGCGAAGGTGACAGCGGCGCCAGATTTCCGGCTCGCCCTCGCGGAGCACTGGCGTTTTGGCGCCATACCAGACGCGGATTTCCTGCTCGCTCCACTGCACCATCAGGACATGTGTCCCCGCTCCTGTCTCGCCCTCGGGGATCGTGAAGCGGAAGACATGACGGTCATAGTCGCCGGTATGCCGCTGCCCGCCCGGGGTCACCATGTTCGGACCATCGATCGAGAGCAAGCGTCCGTCCTTGTGGCACCAGTCACCGTCCACCGCGTCGGCCCGCGCGGCCTGCGGCCCCGCCAACAGAACCAGCGAAAGGAGGAAAACAACAATCTGGAGGCGATATGGCATGTCGGACCTCCTCGGGGCCGCGGTTGGATGTTCCGGCCCGGTTAGTCAGCCGCCTCGGCCAGGCGGGCGGGGCCTCGCAGCCCGAAACGATCCAGCAGGCTTCGGCCCCACCGGTCGACCTGCTCATTGAACATCTCCCATCCCTTCACATGCGCCAGCCGCGGCTGAGCTCCGGGCCTGCCGAGGCGGTGCGCGCCATGCATGGTCCAGCGGTCGATCATCTCGCGGGTGATCTCGGGATGGAACTGGGTGGCAATCGCATTGTCGCCATAGACGAAAGCCTGATTGGGATAGATGTCGCCGGTGGCAAGCAGGGTCGCCGAACTGGGCGCCTCAAAGCCCTCGCGATGCCACTGATAGAACGTATCGCAATCCGCGAACCAGTCTCGCCCGGCCTCGGTCGGGCGGATGCGGGTGAAGCCGGATTCGACATGGCCTTCCGGGTGCGGGCCGATCTTGGCCCCAAGCACACGCGCCAGCATCTGTCCGCCGAGACAAAGGCCAAGGAACGGCACCTTGGCGTCGAGAATCTTCGGGATAAAATCGAGCTCGGCGCGAATGCCTTCCATCGAACAATCGTTAGCGCTCATCGGGCCGCCGAAGATGACGACGGCGGCATAGGGCTCGGCACTGTCGGGCATCGCATCGCCGTTGCATGGACAGCGGCGCTCAAACCGGTACCCGCGTTCCGAGAAAAGCGTTCCCATATGTCCCGGCACGGAGGTCTTCTGGTGCACCACCAGCAACACGGTATCGGACGTCATGGGAACCTTCATTTTTTAAGCAAGAACTCGCGCCCGACCTTCACCCGGGCGACGCCATCATAATCGATGATGTCGGCGGTGGCATAGGTCTCGCTCCATCGCTCCGGAAGATAGGAACCGGTTCCCACCATATCAATGGGCGCCTCGGCCAGCGCCATGACCCGACATTTCTCCGGCGAGAACCCGCTAGAGCCCACGATCTTGGCTTTCGGGAAGCCGGCCGCGTCCAGCGCCTCGCGCAAATGCCAAATCGCCGCCGCCGACACGCCGGTTCCGATCAGATGCCGCAACTCCGCATCCGAGCGGTAGCCGCGGATCGACTGGGCCGCGTTCCGTTCCAGCACCGCATAGGAATCGGCGGTGTCCAGGCCTTCGATGTATCGCCCGCCATGGGTATCGAGGCGCAAGGCCACCTTGCCCTCGGCGGCGAGCTCCGGGAAACGGCGGCACACCTCCAGGGCGTCGGTGATCTCCTGTCCAAAGTAGTCGACCAGGACCGTCAGATTCTCCTCCGGATGGGTCTCATGGAACATCTCGGCGGCGCGCAAGGTCGAGCCGGCATAGCCGAGCAGCGCATGCGGCATGGTTCCGAAACCCCGGTCCTGGCCGAAGAAATGCGCGGTCTCGTCGGTAGCGTTGCCGATAAAGCCGATGGCGCCGACCTTCTTCTGGGCCTTGCGGGAACCGACACTGGCGCCATAGGCCATCAGTTCCGCCATTTCCGCACCGGCGCAATGCCGCGCATCCATCGCCAGGAACGCCGCCTTGGGCAACTCGACGCACATGTTGTAGGCGTTATAGGCGGCGACGCATGCCGCGCCGAGCTTTTGCAGAAACTGGGTTTCCAGGTCGACCAGGTGGAACAGCGAGCCGGTGATGTAGAGGATCGGCTCGCCCGCACCAACCCAGGCACCCTCCCGGTGCCTGAGGTCGATGTCGACAATGGCGCCCCGCTCCTTGGCGAGCCTCGTCAGCCACTCAACCGCAAGCCGGGGGGCGCAGGTAACGGGACGGCGCATGAAGACGGCGTAGGTGACCGTCTGGTCACCGAATTTGGCGACGATGTCCTTGGTTCGCAGGAAATACTTGTCGACATAGCGCGCGATGTTCGACGTGTTGGGATGCACGACGAGCCGCGGCGCGGACACTTTCGGTCCGTCCCCTTGGCTCCCCGAATGGGAATCGCTATCGGATTCGAGTGCGCTCATCGCCTTGGTCGGCTTTAGACCCGCATGAACGGGCCGCAAGCACCTATCTTTGGCTCCGAATGCGCCGGGGTCAAGACGCCACGGCGATTTTCGGCGCCATGTCCACTTCCCGGCGCTGTTTCAGCATGTGGGCAATCAGGAACGCCAGTTCCAGCGACTGGGAGGCGTTGAGCCGTGGATCGCAATGGGTATGGTAGCGGTCCGCAAGCGCCGTCTCGCTGATTTCCTGGGCGCCGCCGAGGCATTCCGTCACATCCTGGCCGGTCATCTCGAAATGCACGCCGCCAGGATAGGTCCCCTCGGCCCGGTGAATTTCGAAGAAATCCCGGACCTCGGAATGAATCCGATCGAATGGCCGCGTTTTATACCCGGTGGACGAGGTGATCACGTTGCCGTGCATCGGATCGCAGGACCAGACAACCGATCGGCCTTCCTTCTTCGACCGCGCGGATCAGCGGCGCGAGCCCCTCCCGTACCTTGTCCGAGCCCATCCGGCAGATCAGCGTCAGCCTGCCCGGCTCGTTCGCCGGATTCAGCGCATCGATCAGCCGGATCAGATCGTCGGTTTCAAGGTCGGTCCGCATTTAAGCCCGATCGGATTACGGATGCCGCGCATGTACTCGACGTGAGCCCCATCAGCCTGACGGGTCCGGTCACCGATCCAAACCATATGCGCCGAGGTGCTGTACCAGCCGCCACGATCGGCGGTGATCGTGTCCTGGCGGGTCATCGCCTGCTCGTAGCCCAGTAGCAACGCCTCGTGGGAGGTATAGAAGTCGGTTTCCCGCAGTTGCCGCGCGGATTCCGCCGTCACGCCACATGCCCGCATGAAGGCGAGGCTTTCATCGATGCGGCCGGCCAGTTCCTCGAACCGCTCGCCCTGGGGCGACTTGGAAACGAAACCGAGGGTCCAGCGATGGATTTCCTCAAGATTGGCGAAACCACCCTGGGCGAAGGCGCGTAGGAAGTTGAGGGTCGAGGCCGACTGATTGTAGGCCTTGAGAAGACGGTCCGGATCGGGCTGCCGGGCCGCCTCATTGAATTCGATCCCGTTGACGATATCCCCCCGGTAGCTGGGGAGTTCGATATCGCCCTGAACCTCGGTCGGTTTCGAGCGCGGCTTGGCGAACTGCCCGGCGAGCCGTCCAACTTTGACCACCGGCACGTGGCCGCCAAAGGTGAGCACCACCGCCATCTGCAGCAACACCCGAAAGGTGTCCCGAATATTGTTTGGAGAGAACTCGGCAAAACTTTCGGCGCAATCACCACCCTGCAGCAGGAAGGCCTCACCCGCGGCAACCCGGCCGAGGGCACGTTTCAGGCGCTGCGCCTCGCCCACAAAAACCAGGGGTGGAAAACTGGCGATCTCCGCCTCGACGGCGGCGAGCCGCGCCGGGTCGGGATAGTCTGGAACCTGCCGAATGGGGAACCCACGCCAAGAACTGGGACTCCAGGTTGCGGCCATTTCCTTGTCCTCCGGTCTCATGCGGCGCCGCGCCAGCGGCGCTAATTTCCGTGCCAGGCGGGAGTACTACCAGCGTAAACCGGCCAAGTGAAGCGATTCGCATCATCCTCGGCGCCGGCCGTGGAAGTAGCTTTCCTCGGACGCGGGGAGTAGTGAATGGGAAAACGTCGGTGAAAGTGGGTAGATTTCCGTGGCTTCGGCGGAACGACTGCAACAGATCGGTCAAGCCGAAACTCGTTCTCCGCCTGCGGAGATGCGCCCCAATAGAACTTTGGGACTGGTCGACCGTCTCGGCCTCGCCCGTTACACGGTTCTGTTGACAGCCATCGGCGTCGGTGCGTCCTCGGCAATCTGTGCGCTCACCTATTGGCTGATCGGGTTCGACCCGATGAGCACGCCGATTTCCTTGGTCCTGCCGGTTCTCTGTCCCTTGCTGATCATTCCGCCCATGGTGGTACGGGGAACCAAAGCCGCCATGAAACTGCGAGAGCAGCAGGACTACATCGCGGCACAGAATGACGCTTTGGAACGCTCCCTGATCGAGAAGGAGAGGATCATCTCGCTCGTCGGCCATGATCTGAGGGGGCATCTCAATCTGGTGATGGGCTTCGCCCAGCTTATTTCCAGGCAGGCCGACGGCATCCCGACGGAGCGCCTCGTCGATTACGCGAACGAGATCCACCAGGCCGGAAAGAAAACCAACGAGGTTCTGACCGACCTGCTGAACTGGAGCCGGGCGCGCCGTGGGCAGCTCACCGCCGGCCAACAGTCCAGTCCCTTTGCCGAAGTTCTGACAGACGTGATCGAAGATCTCGAATCCGACGCGGCGCGAAAGGAGATTTCGATCAAGATCTTCTCGCCGATTCCAGAGGATGCCGTCGACCCCGTCGTCAGCGCCAGTGCGCTTCGCAACATCCTGAGCAACGCCATCAAGTTCTCTCATCCCGGCGACGAAATCGACATTGAGATCCAGCGGAACGACGACGAGATCCGGGTCCGCATCACCGACAACGGGATTGGCATGAACCAAGAGCAGCTCGCCCGACTTCGCGGCGGGCAACTGGTAAGCTCGACCGAGGGGACCTCCGGAGAGGCCGGCACCGGGCTGGGCCTGGCCATATGCCGCGACGTCATAGAGGCGCAAGGCGGCAGACTTGAGATCGAGAGCACGCTGGGCCGTGGTACGACAGTGACGATGACTCTTCCTTCGCAAGGATAAGATTGACTTTACGCCCATGCCGACGAGTTGGATTGCCGGCAGCTTGCCAGCGGCGCAGTTCAGCGAGAATATGACGTCGGAATGATGATACCCACGGCGGGGGCCGCGGGAGCCGACCATGTTTGAGTTTGAGACCGACACCGCCCTGATGCGCGCTTGGCTGGCCCAGGGCCTCGCCGAGATGGAGAACGGTGTTTTCCAGCCCTTGACCGCGATTTTCGGGGGCGCGGGCGCCGACACGGTGGTTGGCGGCGACGCCGGAGCGCTGATCAGCGGCGGTGACGGCCCCGATGCGCTTTACGGCGGCGCCGGCGACGACATCATCTACGGCAATACCGGCGCCGATACGCTTATCGGACAGGCCGGCGCCGATACGTTGTTCGGCGGCCAGGACAATGATTTTCTGAGCGGCGGGGCCGGCGCGGACGCTCTGTACGGCAATCTCGGCAACGATACGTTAGTGGGCGGCGACGCTGCGGACGCACTTTACGGCGGCCAAGGCGCGGATTCCCTGAACGGCGAAGGCGGAAACGATCTGCTGTTCGGCAATCGAGGGGACGATATCCTGAACGGCGGCGCCACGGGGAACGACACTCTTATCGGCGGCAGCGGTGCCGACACTTTCGTCTTCGAGGGCGTTATCGGCGCCGATGTGATCAGCGATTTCACGATCGCCGAGGACAGGTTGACCTTCGTCGGGGCCGTAACCGCCACCCAGGTCGGCACGGATACCGTGCTTACTCTTTCCGACGGCGCGACCATCACTTTGACCGGCGTCTCCGTCGCAACGGTGAGCGTTTCCGTCTTCACCAACGCCAATACGCTCACGGTTTCACCAACACTGCCGAACTCCGGAGCCGCCGCGCCGGCGGCGAACACGTTAGGCGACTTCGAGTTTTCATAACCGGGCCGGCGCCGCCCACGCAGGGTTTCGGTCCGGCGACCTCGACCCCCATCCCGGTCCGGTTCATAGTAGGGAAGATCCGTTTTTGATCGCCGGATCGCCGGTTCATCGTCTCGGAGACATCGGTCATGGACCATAAATCGGAAGCCTTCGCGCTTTCCGGGTTCATGCTGACGGTGAACCTGATGCGGTTGCTCGCCTTTAAGGGCGTCATTACGGCGGACGAGGCACTGGCGACGGTCGACGAGGCGCGGCGCCAGTTGCGAGCCTTGAGCGCGACCAACCAGGCGGCCCGGGCCGACATGCTGGACCGGGAGTTGTTGGACTACGAGGCGTTGTTTCGCGAGGTCGACGAACGCGCCGCGGAGACGTTGATGGCCACGCTCGCCGAAACACTTGAGCGCATTCTGGACGCCGATCACTGCGGCTCGGAAGCGACCGGCGATGCGGACGGCGATGGCGAGGATCTCTGGCAACCGGACGGCTGGGGCGATGATGCCGACGCCGCTCCCGCACCCGCAGCCCCGCCCGGCTGGGGGGATGACGACCCCGGCCCCGCGATCGAGATTTCGGAGTATGAGGATACGGAAGAGGAGCCGGCAAACCAACGGTGACGCCGGCCGAGCGACTCCCCTCTTTCGCCCAAATTTCAAACTGCTATGCTCGGGCCAACTTCATGCGTCGCGCCATTTGCGCCGCCGATTTCAACTGGAGAGACCACATGCCCTTGCAACCCAACTCGCCCGAAGCGAGAGACGTCGCCTATCTCGTACATCCCTACACCAACTTCCGCGCCAACGAGGAACAGGGCCCGATGATCATCGAGCGCGGCGAGGGTGTCTATGTCTGGGATAATAGCGGCAAGCAGTATATCGAGGGCATGGCTGGGCTCTGGTCGACATCACTCGGCTTCAAGCACGAGCGTTTGGTAGCGGCGGCGACCAAACAGCTGCAAAGACTGCCCTACTACCACCAATTCGGCCAAAAATCGCATCTGCCGGGCATTGATCTCGCCGAAAAACTGATGGGTCTGGCGCCGACCTCGCTCTCCAAGGTGTTCTTCAACAATTCCGGCTCCGAGGCCAACGACACGGCCATCAAGATCATCTGGTATTACAACAACGCCCGCGGCCGGCATCAGAAGAAGAAGATCATCGGCCGGGTCAACGGCTATCACGGCATCACGCTCGCGGCGGCGAGTCTTACTGGCCGGTCGCTGAACCATGCCGGTTTCGACGTGCCGCTCGACCGGTTCCTGCATACCAACAATCCGCACTATTACCGTTTCGGCGCCGACGGGGAGAGCGAGGAGGACTTCGCGACCCGGATGGCCAACGACCTTGACCAGTTGATCATCGACGAAGGACCGGACACCGTCGCCGCTTTCTTTGCCGAGCCGATCATGGGCGCCGGCGGGGTGATCGTGCCGCCGAAGACCTATTTCGAGAAGATCCAGGCGGTGCTGAAGAAGCATGACGTGCTGATGGTCGCCGACGAGGTGATCTGCGGGTTCTGCCGCACCGGCAATTTCTGGGCCTCGCAGACCTACGACATCAAGCCGGACATTCTGGTCTGCGCCAAGGCGCTCTCGTCCAGCTACCTGCCGATTTCCGGCACAATGATCAGCGACGACATCTATCAGGCGATCGCCGATGCCAGCGCCAAGCTCGGCGTGTTCGGACATGGCTACACCTATTCCGGCCACCCGGTCGCGGCCGCCGTCGCGCTGGAGACGCTGACCATCTACGAGGAGGAAGACATCCTCGGACATGTGCGCAGCGTTTCCGGACGTTACCAGGAACGGCTGCGCGGCTTCGCCGATCATCCGCTGGTCGGAGAGGTGCGCGGCATCGGCCTGATCGGCGCCACCGAACTGGTCAAGAACAAGGCGACCAAGGAAGCCTTCGCGCCGTCGGACAATGTCGGCGGCATGGTCAGCAATCACTGCCTCGAGCAGGGCCTGATCACCCGTCCGGTCGGCGATTCCATGTGCTTCTGCCCGCCGCTGGTGATCACCGGGAACGAGATTGATGACTTGTTCGACCGTTATTCACGCGCCCTGAACGACAGCCTCGATGCGTTGACCCGACAGGGGGTTGCGGTGGCCTGAGCCCCGTTCACGATTCCGAATAAAGAACGCGCCGTCTGCCAACGGCGCGTTCTTGCTTCGTTGGCCGGGAAAAGGTCGGGAGCTTGCTTGAAGTCCGCCTTGACGGCATGCTGCGCCTAGTTCGCGCGGTCGGTACCGCGCCCCTCAAACCACGCCGGAGAAACGCAATGGACCGTGCAGCCTGGGAAGCGGAAGTAAAGAGCGAAGGCTATCAGATTCAGGAGCGCAGCATGACTGCCGGGACGGTGAATTCGGATCATACCCACCCGTTCGATGCCCGGCTTTTCGTGCTGAGCGGCGCCATCACCATCACCCAGGACGGCAAGCCCTATACGTACAGGAGCGGTGAAAGCTGCTCGGTCCCCGCGAACAAGACTCACGCCGAGGAAGTCGGAGGTGTTGAGGTCACCTATCTCGCGGGCCGGCGTCTGGTGAAGTAATCCACCGACCGTACATCAAGCGAAATCCAGTTCCTTGTAGCCGCCATTCGCGACAGCCGCGCAGGTGGCCCGGTATTCCGGCGCGGTGCCGCTGTAGCGGACAATCGTGCGGGTCTGCTTGCCCTCGACATTCATGTTGATGCCGGTCATCCATGAGTCGATCTCGTTCGCCAAAAGGCCTTTCGCTTTTTGGTGCACGATCTTCTGCCACATGGCGACGGAGTCAGGCCGCGCCTCGGTGCGTTCCAGCCCGTTCTCGGTCATGTGGCCGATAAGATCGCTTGTCCACTCGACATTGTATTCAATGCTGCGCGGGTTATTGCCGAGAGCGGCATGCGGCCCCATGAGCATGAACATGTTCGGGAACTCGTCCAGCATCAGGCCGACGAAGCTCTTCGGCCCGCCAACCCAGCGTTCCTTCAACGGCCGCCCGCCGACACCGCGAATATCGATCCGGTCAAACGTGCCGGTCACCGCGTCGAAGCCGGTCGCGTAGACGATGACGTCGAACTCGAACTCCCGGTCGGTGGTCTGGATGCCGGTCTTGGTGATCCTCTGGATCGGGGTTTCCAGCATGCTCACCAGTTCGACATTGGGCTGGTTGTAGACTTCGTAATAGTGCGTTTCCTGAGGCACCCGGCGGGTTCCGAAGCCATGATCCTTGGGGATCAGCAGCTCCGCCGTCTTCGGGTCCTTGACCCGCTTGCGGATCTTGTCGGCCACGAAATCCGACATCAGACGGTTCGCTTCCCGGTCGATCAGCATGTCCCGGAAATTGCCCTGCCAGATACCGAAGCCCTGGCCCGCATAAAGTTCCTCCCAGAACCGATAGCGCTCTTCCTCGCTCACCTCGAAGGTGCCGCGCGGATCGACGGTGTGGATGAAGCAGGCGGCGGTCTCGCGGCAGAGCTTGAAGATTTCGTCGTAGCGGGAACGGATATCCTCCATCTCGTCCTTCGGGATCGGCCGGTTGTGCAGCGGCGTGCACCAGTTCGGCCGGCGTTGGAAAACCGTCAATTGGCCAGCGGTCTTGGCGATTTCCTGATCGCCTGGACGCCGCTCGCCCCGGTGCCGATGACGGCGACGCGCTTGCCGGCATAGTCGATCCCTCCTGGGCCAGAGACCCGTATGGCTCCACGGCCCCTGGAAATCCTTGATCCCTTCGAAACGCGGCATGGTCGGCGCGGAGAGCAGGCCGATCGCGGTGATCAGGAACCGCGCCCGGTAAGACGAGCCGTCATCCAGCGTGACCTTCCAGAAGTCACCGTCATCGTTCCAATGCGCCGCGGCGACCCGGGCGGAGAACTGAATGTCGCGACGGAGGTCGAGCTTGTCGGCGACCAGATTGCAGTAGCGTTCGATCTCCGGCTGGCCCGAGAAACACTCGCTCCAATCCCAGTCGTCCAGGATTTCCTGGTTGAAGGAATAGCCGTATGAGTAGCTTTCCGAATCGAACCGCGCCCCCGGATATCGGTTCCAGTACCAGGTACCGCCGACCCCGGTCCCGGCCTCGAACACCCGGGCCTTCAGTCCCAGCTCGCGCAATTTGTGAAGCTGATACATGCCCGAGATTCCGGCACCGATCACAATGGCGTCGAAATCCAGCCCCTTGGAGGTATCCGTACGCGTTTGTGTTGCTTGAACCGCCGTCATTTCCTGGCCGCTTTCCATTGTCAGATCCGCCGCCGGCCCAGCGCCGACGAAACCTTCTCGAAAATAGCGCCAATGGCCTCCCGCGACAACGACCACGCCACCATGTCCGTGCTGACCGGCTCTAACGCCAACCTTCTTGTGATCAGTCGGCGAAACCTCGGAAATGCGCGACATTCTCCAGCGCTTCACGGTCGCTGACCAAGGTGTTCTCGATGGCGTCGGGGTCGGCATAGCCAAGGCTCATGCCCGAGACCAGCACCTGGTCCTCCGGCACCCCGAGGTGACGCAGCACGACCTCCTGGTAGGGAATCCAGGCGGCCTGTGGACAGGTCTCGAGCCCGAAGGCCCGGGCCGCGAGCATGATGGTCTGGATGTACATGCCGGCATCGGACCAGCTGCCACGCCCGAGATAAGCATCCGTCGTGATGAACAGACCGACCGGCGCATCGAAAAACTTGAAGTTGCGCGCGCCTTGACGGGCCGCCCCTTCGCGGTCTCCCTTGACGATGCCGAGCAGCCCGTACAGCGCCCAGCCCACACCACGGCGTCGGTCGCGGTGGATGTCCTTCCAGCTTTCCGGATAGTAATCGAACTGCTCGTAAGTGCCGCCTTTACCCTCGCGGACACGCTCGAGGACCTCGTCGGTGATCGCCTGTTTCACGTCACCCGTGCAGATATAGACATGCCACGGTTGGGTGTTCGTGCCGCTGGGCGCCCGCTGGGAAATCTCCAGGATCCGCTCGATGGTCTCGCGAGGCACCGGGTCCGGCTTGAAGGCGCGGATCGATTTGCGCCCCGTTATGGCGTCCAGAACGTCCATGCTCGTAACGTCTCCTCATGCGTCGCAATGGATGAGTTCGGCGGGAAAGCGCTCCAAGCAGGCAGAACCTGGGCATCCGACTAAGCCTGGCCGGATGCTCAACGGGTCGGATCGGCGCGCTTTCCTTGGAGAGCGACCGGCGTCAGGCGGCGATCGGCCGGCGCCTGCCGCTTTCCTCGTATTCCGCGGCGGCGATGGCCCGCTCCAAGGCGGCTTTCAACGCCTTGGCGGAGTCCAAGGTCAACTCAACCGCCGCCCGGGCGCCAGGGCCCTGGGCGTGGTTGACGAAATCAAGGGAGATCGCATCCTCCAGCAAGGCATGATGCGGGTGATCGTAGGAAACGACGGCGTGGCTCACCTTGAACCAGCCGTCACTGCCCTTGCCGGCGCCCTCGGCATCGACGATTTCGACGATCGACGTGCACATGCCGCTCACCCTCCCAGATGCTTCTTGAAGAAAGCAAAGACCTTCTCCCAACCGTCCTGGGCCTGCTCCACCCGGTACATGGGCCGGTGATAGTAGAAGAACCCGTGGCCGGCGCCGTCATAGCGGTGAAACTCGTAACTCTTGCCGTGCTTCTTCAGTTCCGCCTCATGCATATCGACCTGCTCCGGGCTCGGCGCGCGATCCTCGTTGCCGAACAGTCCCAGAAGCGGGCAGGACAGGTTCTTGGTGAAATCGATCGGCGGGACCGGCTGCTTTTCCGGCCTGTCATCGGCTTCCTGGACAACCCGGCCGCCCCAGAGGTCGATAACCGCGTCGATGCTTTTGGTGTGGCAGGCATAGAGGAACGCCTGGCGGCCGCCGGAACAGCTGCCGATCACGCCGACCTTGTCGGTCGTATAGGACTGCGCCTTGATCCACTGGACCGCGCCCTCGGTATCCCCGATCACCTGCGCATCGGCGACCCCGCCCTCGGCCCGTGCCTTGGCCGCGACATCGTCCGCATTGCCCTGGCCGACCCGGTGATAGAGGTTGTGGCTGATCGCGGCGTAGCCGTGATGGGCGAACCGGCGCGTCGCCTCACGATACCACTCGCTCCAGCCCGGAAGATGATGGATCAGCACTACGCTGGGGAAGGGCCCCGGGCCGAGCGGGCGCGCCATGTAAGCCGTGATTGGCTCGTTGTTGTGTCCGTTGATCGTTACCGATTCCGCGATCATGCCTTCGTAAGCCATCGTCGTCCCCTTCTCGCTTGCGATTTATGAAGAAACTCCCGCGCGCGGTCCGCGCCGCGCTTCAGGGCAAGCCTAGCACGACCGCCCGGATTTCCAGCAACGCCGCTCCGGCCGAAAGGGTTTATTTCATCCGTGGAATCCAACCGGCGCGGACCGACAGAAATCCGGGCGCGAAAGCCTAGGCCGGAACGGCTCCAACGAGGATCTCCGCCACGGATGGCGCCTCTGCGATGGTCCAGCAACGGTCGACAAGCGCCCGCGCCCGGGCCTCGCCCAAGAAGGGCGTGACTTGGCCGAGAAACTTCCCGGTCAGTTCCGCATCGCTCATCGGCCGGGCGGCGCTGCCCCGGCAATGCTCGACGCGCTCCCTCAGGATTTCACCGTCTGCGAGCGTCACCTCCACGACCGCCGCGTCCCGGGCGATCGCGGCGTCGCCTTCGGTCGACACCTTGGCACGCAGCGCCAGAACCGAGGCATCATGCACACAAGTGTCGGCGCCCTCGTCGAGACCGGCCCTTCCGCGCGCGAGCGAGGCTGCGGTCCAATGCTGGACACTGACCTGCGCCCATTGGCTGTCGCGCGGCGCCGGGCGGTCGCACAGGGTCAGGCAGAGCGGATTGACGCGAACCAGAATGCCCGCGACCTCATCGGCGCTGAACAGCCGGTTGCGGGTCATGGCCAGACACGCGTCCAGAACCGGATGAATGACGATCCCGCAGGGATACGGCTTGAAGGCATTGTCCAGCACGTGCCAGACCTCGCCGAGACCGGCGGTCGCATTTTCGGGACAGGCGCGATGGGCGAAGACGTCGAAATATCCGTTCCGCCCTTCAAGCGCCGCGTCCGACGCGGTGAGGCCGCGTTCCGCAAGCACCGCCGCCTGCAGACCGCAACGGGCCGCATGCCCGGGAACAAAGCTCGTGCACATGCTGCCATGGGTCTGGCGGAAGCCCGAGGCCTGGTTCGCCGCGATCCCGATTGCCCAGCGCGTGCGCTCCGCCGTCAGCCCAAGCAACCGCGCGCAGGCCGCCGCCGCCGAGACCCCGCCGGCGATACCGCTGGCGTACCAGCCGACCTGTCCCTCGGCGGGCGGCAGCAGCAAGGCGGCGCCGAGCCGGCACTGAATCTCGATTCCCAAGGTGAAGGCCTCGAGGAACGCGTGCCCGGACGGCCCCGGACCACCGCCGACCGCCATGCGCTGCGCCAGGGCAAGCAGCGCACTCGACACCGGGGCGGCGGGGTGAAGTACCGTCGCGAGATGGGTGTCGTCGAAGGCGTGAGCGCTGGCGGCAAGGCTGTTGAGGTAGGCCGCGCTCAACGCATCGGTGCGTTCCGTCCTGCCGAGGACGGTCGCCACCGGCGCACCCGCGAATTCCCGCGCCACTTCGAAGGCCAGTTCACTCGCCGGATGCCGCGCGCCGCCAATGGCGCAGCCGAGGATATTGACGAAGGACCGCACGCCGGCGGCGGTGACATCCTCCGGAAAATTCGCCGGCGCTAGAGCGAAATCAGCCAGCTGAGCGGTGACGGCTTGTGGGTCTGTCATGGCATCTTCCTTCCACCCGAGACCGGATGAACGTCTGGCTTCGCGTGCCCCCCATCAAACGCGTCGTCCCCGCGCAGGCGGGGACCTGCAACGACCTGCAAAATCGCAGATCCACGGCCCAGATTACAAGAGGTCCCCGCCTGCCCGAGGACGACGGCTAACAGTCGAACCAAGGCGTAAATCACGGCGTTTTCGACACACTCCGCCAGAGCATCTGATGGGCGATGATTATCGAGCCGGTCCTGGATCGGACAACTTCGCCTGTTCTTGGCGCCTGGAACCGGCAAAAATGTTGCCTATCAAGGAAAATTCTCCCGGAAGGGGCTCAATTTGTCGATCCACATTGACCCGGCCACCGGCCTGAAGAGTTTCAACACGCGCGCCGCCATTGCGTCGGAAAAGATCACCGGCAAGGGCTATTCCACGATCAGCGACCTGTCGCTCAAAACCCTGCCCGATCCGCCGGCGGGTGCCGTGTTCAATGCCGAGGAACAGGCAAAATACCGGGAATTCAAGGAGGTTCGGCGCGGCGCCGCCGACTACATGGCGATGGAAGGCGAGTTCTCGAAGTACCTCGAGGATGTCTATTCCGAACCTCCGGTGGAGCGTGAGGCGCTGACCGACGCGTGCGAGGTTCTGGTGATCGGCGCCGGTTTCTCGGGCCTGCTGCTTTGGCACAAGCTGAAGCGCGCCGGCATCCGCGACGTGCGGTTCTGCGAGAAGGGCGGCGATGTCGGCGGCACCTGGTACTGGAACCGCTATCCGGGGATCGCCTGCGACGTCGAATCCTACAGCTACCTGCCACTGCTGGAGGAGATGGGCTACTACCCGACGATGAAATTCGCTTCCGGCTTCGAGATCCTGGAATACTGCCAGATGATCGCCGAGAAGGACGGCTTCTATGAGCGCTGCCTGTTCCACACGACCGTCGACAAGACCGTTTGGGACGAGACGACGAGCCGCTGGACCGTCCATACCGACCGGGGCGATGCGATGCGGGCGCGTTTCGTGATCCTGGCGAACGGGATCCTGACCACGCCCAAGCTCGCCCGGATCAAGGGCATGGAGACTTTCAAGGGCGAGGCCTTCCACACCTCTCGCTGGAACTATCATATCGACCTGAAGGACAAGCGGATCGGCATTATTGGCACCGGCGCCACCGCCGTTCAGGTGGTCCCGGAACTCGCCAAGGTGGCCAAGGAACTTTATGTCTTTCAGCGCACCCCCTCCTCCATCGACGTGCGCGATCAGCGCGCGACGACCCGCGAGGAGATCGAGGAATGGTCCAAGGAGCCGGGATGGGCGAAGGCGCGGCGGGAACGCCTCGCCAAGATCTCGTCGGGCCGCACGGCGCTGCAGGGCAACGACCTCTATCTTTCAGGCAAGGTGGATTTTCAGAAGCAGAAGAAGCAGCACAAGACCAAGCTGTCGCCCGAGGAACTGATCCAGAGGCAGCTCAACACCAACTTCCGGATCATGGAGCAGATCCGCGCCCGGGTGGACGCCATCGTCAAGGACAAGAAGACGGCGGAGGCTCTGAAACCGTATTACCCTTATGGCTGCAAGCGACCGGTCTTCCATGACGAGTATCTCCCGGCCTTCAACCTGCCGCATGTCTCGCTGGTCGACACCGCTCCCCTCGGTGTCACCGAGATCAACGAGCGCGGGGTGGTGCATGACGGGGTCGAATACCCGCTCGATGTGCTGATCTACGCGACCGGCTTTCAGTGGATGGCGACCTCGACCTTCAACATGATCACCGGCCGGGACGGGCGCACTCTCCAGGCGAAATGGGCGGAGGAAGGCACCAAGACCTATCTCGGCATCCACAGCCAGGGCTTTCCCAATCTGTTCATTATGTCGGGACCCCAGGGCGGCGGCGGCCAGTTCAACTTCGTGCGGGTGATCGAGGCGCATACCGACTATGTGATCTGGATGATGGAAACGCTGCGGGCCAAGGGCGCCGACATTGTCGACGTCAAAAGAGAACCCGAGGACGCCTATGCCGAGCATTGCAAACAGGCCGATATCCTGACCGCGCCCTTGAGAGACTGTATCTCCTACTATAACGGCCATGGCGAGGGCGCGCCCGGCAGCCTTGCCTATTACGGCGGCGCCACGAAATGGCATGAGCTGCGCAAGCAGGCCCAGGAATCCATGGACGCTTTCGTGTTCGAGAAAAGCGCGGGATAGCTGCAGCGGCGGTCGAAAAACCGCTCACGAGAGCACGCGAATTTTGCAAAGGAGGGCAGCATGCCCGTCGCCAAACCGGCCTTGTCTCTCGCCGCCGTGCCCGGCCGCCGGCACCGGATCCTCGAAATCGCCAAGGAAGCCGAGGACCGTGGCTTTTCCGGCCTCTACCTGCCGTCGCTGTCGGACAACATGTCGCTTGCCACCGCGATCGCGATGACCACCAAGCGGATAAAGTTCGGCACCTCCGTCACACCGATCTACTGGCGCACACCCCTCGACTATGCCCAGAGCGCGGCTTTCATCCACGAGGTCTCCGGAGGCCGGTTCAGCTTCGGCATCGGCGTCAGCCACGCGCCGGCCCATGCCCGTTTCGGCGTCAAGGTCGGCAAGCCGCTCGGCGATATGCGGGCCTTCGTCGCGGATCTGCGGGCCGCCGACCGGGTCGGCGACCTGCCGCCTCTCGTGCTGGCGACCCTCAGGCAGAAGATGATCGCGCTCTCCGCCGAAATCGCGGACGGCATGGTCTTCGCCAACGGCGCCCGCTCGCACATGGCGGTCTCGCTCTCGGCGCTGCCCGATGCAAAGCGTAAGGACGAGGCTTTTTACATCGGCAACATGATCCCGACCTGCATCTCCGACGATGTCGAGGCAGCGAAAGCGGTGAACCGCCGCACCCTGACCAGCTACGCCCAGTTGCCGAACTATCGCAACTACTGGCGCGAGGCGGGCCACGAACAGGAGATGGCGGATGTCGAGAAGGTCATCGCGGCGGGCCAACCCGAACGTATTCCCGACTGCCTCAGCGACAGATGGCTCGCCGACACGACCTTGTTCGGCCCACCCGCCAAGGTGCTCGAAGGGCTGGAAGCCTGGTATGATGCCGGCATCCGCGCCCCGATCCTGGTCCCCTCCTCCGCCGCCGGGAACCAGCTGACGGCCTTCCAGGAGATGTTCACGCTGTTCGAGTAGGGTTGCTGCTTGTCCTGGGGCGCCCCAACAGACCGCTCCCCGCTCCGTCGGCCCTGTGAAACAGGGTCTTAACCATCGATTGCCCAAAGCCCCGGCTTTCGCCGGCGCGACGGGATACGGATGATTGGGAATAGATCAGGAGGCGTGGGCAAGCCGGTAAGCGACACTGTTCCACCTACTCGCTGACCGCGACCATCACCTCGCGCGGCGCGCGGGTACCGGTCAGAAAACCGGCGAGGAAATCGGCGCTGAAGTCCAGTTCCTCGAACGGCACATTGGGGTGCAGGCCCGGGCTGGCGTGCAATCGCTTATCTTCTGAAGAGAATGCGTCGAACATGGCGAGGCATTCGGCGCGGGTGAACAACTCGTCCTCGAGCTGCCAGATGAAGAACACGGGACAGGTGATCGATTTTGCCGCCTTCTCGATGATCGGCTTGTAATGCGGCGGCTCGGAGACCAGTCCCATCAGACCGAGCACCGCGACCGAGATCCGGGGTTCGGCCGCCACGAACGGTGCGCCGTAGATCGTTCCCATTGAAAGGCCCCAATAGCCGACCGGCCCGGTCCCGACCTCCGGCAGCGCCGAAACCGTCTTCAGCGCGAGCCGCCAGTCGCGCACCATCTCCTCGGTGGAGCCGACCCGGCGCAACTCCGGCCAGAAGGCCTCCCGCCCTCCGGGTCCGACCTGGCGGCGGCCATGCACCGGCCCGTCGATTGCCAGACCGAAAAACCCGTGTTCTTTCGCCAGCTGGCCGGCGATCCTTGGGATCGGACGCTGATGGCGGTCACCCGAGGCCCCGTGGCCGAAGCAGACAAGCGGCACGCCGGCAGCACTGTCCGGACCGGACCAGAGCACGCCGGTGACCGGTCGATCCGGGGCATGAATGGTGAATTCCCTCACCGCCGCACCGTCGATGTCTTTGGTTTCGTGCCACTCGAGCTCAGCCTGCGACGCAACCATTGCCAGTCTCCCGGTCCAGTCAAGACGGCGGGAGTGTCACCGCGTACCTCCGAGGGGTCAAGCAACCGGCCTCGAATGCAATGATCCCACTGGTGTTCGATTGGGGATCAAGAGGGCTTTTACAACTCAGTGTTCCGCCGCACACTGGCCTCGCCTGCCCGGTTTCCCCTCGGAGCGCTCCATGAAACTCGACGACTGCATCAATCTCGACGACCTTCGTGTTCTCGCGAAAAGGCGGATCCCGAAAGTGATCTACGATTTCATCGAAGGCGGCGTCGACGGCGAGGAAGGGTTAGATCGTAACGAGGACGCGTTCCGGCGCCGGTCGCTGGCGCCGCGCTACATGGTCGACATTTCCAAGCTCGACCAGTCGGTGGAGTTGTTCGGCCGCACCTATTCCAGTCCCTATGGCATCGCACCCACTGGCGGCATCGGCAATTACCGCTGGGGTGGCGACATGATGCTGGCGCGGGCGGCGCGGGATGCGAACATCCCCTTCATCATGTCCGGGGCGGCGACAGCCTCGATGGAGGAACTGGCGGCGACGGCTCCCGATCACGGCTGGTACCAGATCTATACCGCGCGCGACCGCTCGATCGCGGAAGATCAGGTCAGGCGCGTCGCGGATCTCGGTCTGCATGCCCTGGTGGTGACGGTGGACGTTCCGGTGTCCTCAAACCGCGAGCGCAACCGCCGCAACGGTTTCGGCCGGCCGCTCCGACTGTCGCTGGCCAACAAACTCGATGCGCTGAGCCATCCGCTCTGGTTCAAGGACTACATGACCCACGGGATCGCCATGCTGCCGAACTGGCAGGCCTATGCGCCCAAGGGCGCCAGCGCCGATGCGGTAGGCGAGTTCGTTTCCACGCAACTGCCCAACAGCATCACCTGGAAGGACATCGAAACCTACCGCAGGATCTGGCCGCGCACCCTGATCATCAAGGGCATCATGCGAACCGACGACGCGATCCGCGCCGCCGAGCTCGGCGTCGACGGCATCATCGTCTCGAACCACGGCGCCCGGCAGCTGGACCGCGCGGTCTCGGCTCTGGATGTGCTGCCACGGCTCAACAAGGCGGTCGGCGACCGGATGACGCTGATGATGGATGGCGGGGTACGCCGGGGCGCCGATATCGTCATTGCGCTCGCCAGCGGCGCCCGGTTCGTCTTCCTCGGCCGGCCAACCCTCTACGGCGCGATCGCCGGCGGCGACGCGGGCGCGGCAAAGGCGGTGACAATCCTCAGGAACGAGGTGAACAAGATCATGGCCCAGATCGGCGTGCCGGTTCTGCGCGATATCGGTCCTGACGCCCTGCACTGGGAGACCGACGAGCTGGAGCGCAACGATCGCGCTTAGAAAACACGGCTCCAGATCGCGCGTGGTACTTCAGATTGCCACACCGGCCCGATAAGCTATCGACTTCGTTACTTGGATCGGTTCGTCCAGTACCGGCCACGACAGGAACGGAGTGTCAGCATGCGTAACTCGATCGCGACCGTTTCCCTGGGCGGGAGCCTCGTTGAGAAGCTTCAGGCCATAGCCGCGGCCGGGTTCGAGGGCGTGGAGATCTTCGAGACCGATATTCTTGGCCATCCCGGCTCGCCGGCCGAGGTCGGGGACATGGTGCGCGATCTCGGGCTTGAAATCGTCGCCTTCCAGCCGTTCCGCGATTTCGAAGGCATGCCGGAGCCGCGCCGAGCCAAGGGCTTTGAGCGCGCGCGGCGCAAGTTCGAGCTGATGAACGAGCTTGGGGCCGGGACCATCCTGGTCTGTTCCAATGTTTCACCGCACGCGCTGGGCGGCATCGACCGCGCCGCCGGCGATTTGCGCGAACTGGGTGAGATCGCCGAGAGCCATGGCGTCAATGTCGGTTTCGAGGCGCTCGCCTGGGGCACCCATATCCGCGACTACCGCGATGCCTGGGAGGTCGTCCGCCGCGCCGATCATCCCCGGGTCGGCATCATCCTCGACAGCTATCACACACTCGCCCCGGCCTATCCGGTGGACGCGATCCGCTCGATCCCGGCGGACCGGATCAGCTTCGTCCAGGTCGCCGACGCGCCGAGGATCAGCATGGATCTGCTGCAGCTCTCCCGTCACTTCCGGTGTTTTCCGGGACAGGGCGACCTGGATATCGCCAGCTTCATGAACGCGCTGGATGCCACCGGCTACGACGGTTGGCTCAGCCACGAGATCTTCAATGACCGTTTCCGAATGGGCTCGCCGCGCCAGGTCGCCAAGGACGGCGCCCGCTCGCTGATCGCCATGACCGGAAGGGGGCGGGACGGCCGGGCGCTGGCGACGACACCGCCGGCAAGCGGTATCGGCTTCATCGAATTCACCACCTCGGAACGCGAGGCTGAGGACATGGCGGGCTTCTTCCGCGCGCTCGGCTTCGCCCATGCGGGCGAGCACCGCACGAAGGACGTTTCCTGGTGGCGCCAGGGAGAGATCAATCTGGTGATCAACACCGAGGCCGACGGCTTCGCGCATTCCCACTATATCACCCATGGCCCGTCGGTTGCCGCGATCGGCCTACTGGTGGGCGATACCCGACAACAGATGCAGCGCGCCTCGGCGCTGCTGGCGGATACTTTTCATCAGCCCGTTGGTCCCGGAGAGTTGGAGATCCCCGCGATCCGGGGGGTCGGCGGATCGCTCTTGTACTTCATCGATGACGGCGCGGCGATGCAGCGGGTCTGGAAGACCGAGTTCGACTTCCTGGAAGCGCCGTCGGCCGGCATCGGTCTGACCCGCATCGACCATTTCGCGCAGTCGGTCCTGTTCGAGGAGCTGCCGGGATGGCGGCTGTTCTACCGTTCCGTGCTGGCGCTTGAGAAGACCCCAGGCGTCGATGTGGTCGACCCCGCCGGGGTGGTGGAAAGCGAGGTGCTGCGGACCCGAGACGGTGCCTTGCAGATCGTGCTCAACGCGAGCCAGGCACGGCATACCCAATCCAACCGCTTCATCAGCGAGTATTTCGGCTCCGGCGTTCAGCACATTGCCTTCGCAACCGACGATATCTTCGCCACGGTCGAAGCGATGCGCGCCACCGGCGTCGGGCTCCTTGAGATCCCGGAAAACTACTATGACGACCTGGAAGCCCGCTTCGATCTCGACGACGCGCTGATCGAGCGGATGCGCGCGCTTCAGATTCTCTACGACGAAGACGAGAACGGGCGCTATTTCCAGGTCTACACGCCGGTCATGTCCGACCGTTTCTTCTTCGAGGTGGTGGCGCGCGACGACTACGGCGGCTTCGGCGCGCCCAACGCGCCGATCCGGCTGGCGGCTCAGGCACGGGTGTCGCGCCACCCGGCGGTACCGAGGGACTGATCGGCGACAGGCGAAGGAGACCGTCCGGTACCGGTCGTGTCGATGCCCGGGAGGACCCGCCGGTCATCGATATTTGAATTGGAGGCGCCCGCTTTCGGTACTAGTATCCGCGGCGGGCGGCACTGTTGCCGCGCCGGTTTCGAGGGAAATTTCCCCGAATGACCCTGTTCCGTCAAATGCTCCTCATCGGATGCATCGCCGGTGCCGCGGCGCTTGGATGGTTCTATGTCGTTCCGATGTTCAGCGCCGCCGAAGCGGATGCGCCGAAGCGCGGCGACAGGCCCCGAAGCGTCGGGGTCGTCGCCCGCGAGGCAACCTCCGGCCAGGAGAAGATCCGCATTCAGGTCGTCGGCACCGCCCAGGCCGTACGGTCGGCGACACTGCATGCGGCAGCGGCAGGCGAGATAACCCGGATAAACTTCAGCGCCGACGGCAAGGTCGAAACCGGTCAGATCCTCTTGGAACTGGACAGCGAGACCGAGAAGCTCGCCGTCGACCTCGCCCGGGTCCGTCTTGATGATGCCCGCCGGACATTCGAGCGGCTGGCCCGGCTGAAGTCCACGGGCGCGGTGGCCAACTCGACCCATGACGACGCCAAAAGCGCGCTGGAAGCGGCACGCATCGAGCTGAAGCAGGCGGAGGTGGCTCTGGCGGACCGCCACGTTGTGGCACCATTCAATGGCCGCATCGGCCTGACCGATCTTGATGTCGGCGATCGCGTCGGCACCGACACGCCCATCGCCTCGCTCGACCAGCGTGACGAGTTGCTGATCCGCTTCGAGGTCCCCGAGGCGCTGCTGGGCCGGATCATGAAAGGCGACCGGATCACCGCAAGCCCGTGGTCGGATCAGAATATCCTGCGCGAGGGATTGGTCGTCGATGTCGGAAGCCGGATCAACGACCGGACCCGGACTTTCGCGGTGCGTGCCCGGATCGGCAACGAAGACGACGCGCTGCGCCCGGGCATGAGTTTCCGCGTCGCGTCGGAGATTGTCGGCAAGACCTATCCGGTGGTGCCGGAAATAGCGGTGCAGTGGGGGGGCGACGGGTCCTTCGTCTGGGCCATCAGGGACGGCAAGTCCCGGCGTGTCGCCGCCGCGATCATCCAGCGCCAGGAGGCGGATATCCTGATCGACGCCGCGCTCGAGCCCGGCGATCAGGTGGTCGTCGAGGGCTTTCACAGACTGCGCGATGGCCGGGCGGTATCCCTGGAAGGCGCCAAGGCGGCCGGATCATGAGCGAACAGCGCGAGGATCTCGCCTCTCTCAGTGTTCGCCGGCCGCTCATGATTCTGGTGTTCAACCTGCTGATCATGCTTGCGGGCCTGGCCGCGCTGGTCGCGGTCGAGGTGCGGGAGTTGCCGAATATCGACCGGCCGATCGTCACCGTGCGCGGGATCTATCAAGGCGCCTCGCCAGAGACCATGGATTCCACGGTCACCAGCCTGGTCGAAGGAGCCGTGGCCAGGGTCAACGGCGTGAAGGAGATCCGATCCTCCAGCGAGGAAAACAACTTCCGCATGCGTGCCGAGTTCTCGCCGAGCACGGATCTCGACATCGCCGCCGCCGATGTCCGCGAGGCGGTAAGCCGGGTTCAGGGCGGCCTCCCGGCCGGGGTAGAGCAGTTGAACGTGGTCAAGGCGGATGCGGATTCGAGCCCGGTCATGCAGTTGGCCGTCAGCGGCCCCGGGCTGGACGAGGATGAACTGACCCGGATCGTCGAGAAGGACGTGATCCCCGCCCTGATATCCGTCGACGGCGTGGCGGATGTCACGATTTTCGGCGACCGGCGGCGGCTGCTGCGTGTCGTGCTCGACCCGGCCCGCCTCGCCTCCTACCAGCTTGCGGTGGGAGATGTGATCAAGGTGCTGAACACAGCCCCCTTCGACATTCCGACCGGCAGTTTCGGGTCCCTCGACCAGGAACTCCTGGTACGTGCCGACGCAACAGTCGAAACCGCGCGCGAGGTCGCGGCGCTGGTTGTGCGCGAACCGGTGCGGATCGGAGACGTCGCCGACGTGTTCTTCGGACCGGAGGACGCAGAATCCCTTGTCCGTGTCGATGGCGAGCCGGTGATCGGCGTCAACATCATTCGCCAGGCCCAGTCCAACACCATCGAGATCTCCGAAGGTGTCTCCAAGGCAGTCGAGCGGCTGAACGACCGCTTCAAACGCATCCGGATCATGCCGATTTCCGACGATGCGCTGTTCATCCGCGGATCGATCCGCGAGGTGCTGATCTCGCTCTCGCTGGCGGTGCTGATCGTGATCGGCACGCTGTGGATCTTTCTGGGCACGCCCAGTGCCACGCTGATCCCCTGCGTTGCGATTCCGGTCGCGCTGGTCGGCTCCGTGGCGGCGATCTGGCTGCTGGGATTCTCGATCAATATTCTGACCTTGCTGGCACTGGTGCTGGCGACCGGCATGATCGTCGATGACTCCATCGTGGTCCTGGAAAACATCCAGCGCCGCAGGGCACAGGGCTTGCGGGCCCGGGCGGCGGCGGTGCTCGGCTCGCGCCAGGTGTTCTTCGCGGTGATCGCCACGACGCTGACACTGGTTTCGGTCTTTGTCCCGATCTCCTTCCTGCCCAGCACGGCGGGCCGGCTGTTCCGCGAGTTCGGCTTCGTGCTGGCGGTCTCCGTGGCGATTTCATCCTTTGTCGCGTTGACACTGGTTCCCGCGCTTGCCGCGCGCCTCGGCGAGGAAAAGCCGGCCGCCGCCGGGATCAGGGCCTCGGTGATTTGGATCGGTGAAAGATTTTCTTCGCTCTACGCCACCACCCTGCGGTGGAGCCTGGCCGCCCCCGCCGTCGTCGCGGGCGCGGCGGTGATCATCGCGGCCGGCTCCTGGCTGATCTTCGGCACTCTGAAGCAAGAACTGGTCCCCTCCGAGGACCGCGGAAAGTTCACGGTCTTCGGCACCGGCCCCGACGGTGTCAGCCTTGCCTATACCGACCAACAGGCCGAACGGGTCGAGGAGCTGTTGCGGCCCTATGTCGACAACGGCGAGATCACGACGCTGTTCAACTTCATCGGCCGGTATGACCTCAACCGCGATTTCGTCTACGTCACCCTCGCGCCCTGGGAAGAACGCGAGCGCACCCAGCAGGAGATCATCAAGGACGTCCGCGCCGACATGAACCAGATCACTGGCATGCGCATGCGGGTGTTCAGCGCCAACAGCCTTGGGTTGCGCAGCACGGCGGGCGGTCTCGAGGTCGCGCTGATCGGCAACGATTACCTCTATCTCTACGAGAACGCGCTCAAGCTCGCCCGGGCGATTGAGGACCGGCTGCCGAAACTTTCCGATGTCCGGGTCTCCTATCAGCCGACCCAGCCGCAGCTTTCGGTGAAGATCGACCGGCGCCGGGCCTCGGACCTCGGGATCCCGCTGGAAGACCTGGCGGCGACGCTCAAGGTCATGATCGACGGCAGCGAGTTGGACGATCTCAGCATCAAGGACGAGGCGATTCCGATTTGGCTGGAAGCCAAGGGAGGCGCGATCCGCGATCCGACGGATCTGGTCAATCTTTATGCCCGGACCAATGCCGGCGACCTTGTACCGCTCTCCAGCCTCGTCTCGTTGCGCGAAGAGGGTGTCGCCTCGGAACTGGACCGCCATGTTCAGCGCCGTGCCGTCGAACTCGATGCCGATATCGGCGATGGATACGACCTGAAGACGGCGCTGGTCGACGTGCAGGCGCTGGCGAGGGAGATTCTTCCCGAGGATGTCGAGCTTATCCTGCTCGGCGAAGCCCTGGCGCTCGAAGAAGCCGAGCGCGAGGTGACCATCACCTATGCCATCGCCGTGCTCGTGGTATTCCTGGTTCTCGCCGCCCAGTTCGAGAGCCTCACCAGCGCGGCGATCATCGTGATCACCGTGCCGTTCGGCATCGCGGCGGCGATCTATGCCTTGCTGCTGACCGGAACGACGCTGAACATCTACTCCCAGATCGGCCTTGTCATGATGATCGGGCTGATGGCCAAGAACGGCATTCTGGTGGTCGAGTTCGCGGACCAGTTGCGCGACCGCGGCCTCGGCGTGCGCGAGGCCATCGAGCGGTCGGCGAATGTCCGGCTGCGGCCCATCGCGATGACCATGATCTCGACCATTCTGGGCGGACTGCCGCTCATCCTGGGCAGCGGCCCCGGGGCCGAGGCGCGCTCGGCGATCGGCTGGGTGGTCTTCGGCGGGCTCGGCCTGGCGGCGGTTTTCACCCTTTACCTGACCCCCGTCGCCTATCTCGCCCTGGCCCGCTTCTCGTCGGCACGCGCGACGGCCACCGGCAAGCTCAAGGAGGAACTGGTCGAGGCGGACGCGATCCCGGATGCCGCCGGATCCCGCCAGCCCGGCGCCGCCGAATAGCGCATCGGTGATGCGGAAACGCCTGAAAGGGCGTTAGACTTCTACCCGAGAACTCGAAACCCAAGCCTCGGGAAAGGAGCGCGTCATGCTGAAACTTCACAGGGCCGAGGACCGGCCCACCAAGAAGGCCTCGGCGGAAAACTTCACCGGCGATGTCTTCCAGGATCCCGTTCTGGTCGGCGAGGCGCCGTCGCGCATGCGGGCGACAAACGTGACCTTCAGCCCCGGCGCCCGGACCGACTGGCATCAGCACCCGGTCGGCCAGACGCTCTGGGCCGTGGCCGGGGTCGGGAGGGTCCAGGTCGAGGGCGAGCCGGTGCGCGAGCTTCGCCCGGGCGATACCGCGATCATTCCGCCGAACACACGGCACTGGCACGGCGCCGCGCCGGACCGGATCTTCACCCATCTCGCTATGTCCGAAACCGGCGAGGACGGCTCCGGCACCGCCTGGTTCGAAAAGGTAAGCGACGCCGATTATTCCAAACCGACGGAATAGTCCAAAGCCCATCGGCCATTGCCTCTGCCCGCCGAGGTGGTCGCTCCTGCGAAAGCCGGAGCTTAACGCCGCTCGCATCCCCACCCGTATCCCCGGCGAAAGCCGGGGCCCACGCCTGAGGCGGCGGGGACTGGGTGATGGCGGAGCCCTTCCGCCGACCGCTTACCGTGATCCGCCCTCTGTCACGTTGACCAGCCACAGGCGTGGGCCCCGACCTTCGTCGGGGATACGGTTTCGAGGGTCGCAGAGCCCCGGCTTCCGCCGAGGCTTTGGATTGTCGCAGCAGCAGTAGCCTCAATCCGGCGTCTTGGTCGACTGCCACGCCACCATGCGCCAGGTGCCGTTCTGGTTCTGATAGACATCCGTGAACCGCACTCCGAAGCTGCGCGGCTCGCCGTTCGCCGTCACGCTGATCCGGGCATTCCCGGTCAGCACCACTGAATCGCCGAGATCCAGCGCTTTCACGTCCGAGGGCACGACCGAGGTATAGACCGTCGCGCCGGATTCCATATTGGCGAGGATGCTCTCCTTGGTATCGATCCGGGCCGAGGAATGGGTGTAGATCAGGTCCTTGCACAGCATGTTCTTGAGCTTGGCGATATCCTTGTCGGCCATCGCCTGCATCCGCTCCTTGTCGCGGGCGATGATCATGTCTCCATTGGCGGTCATGGTTGGTCTCCGTGATTAAAGTTATCGGCTAGCGCAAAGGCGGCGTGCCAAACCGGTCGAGAGAAACTCGGGCGCGCCAAGATATCATGGAGATATCGCCCAGGTTCGCACAACAATAACCCATCATGGTGAGGATGCGACGAACTCCCACAGCGCAGCCAGGCGGCACTAGACGCCGGCCAGGAAACTCTCCACTTCTCTCGTGTTCGTCAATTCGTGGACCGCAACATTGTCTGGGACCTCACGCATCAGGTTGACCGCCTTTAGACGACCGTCGTTCTTATAGCCCCATATCAATTTCACCAACACGGATAGATTCCAATCGAACCGCTCCGGGCAGCCTGGCGCCATATCCTCGCCCACGGTGCCACGTCCCTTGAAGGCTCGCCAGAAGACCCTGAACAGACATAGGGGCATCGGCATATCAAGAACGATCAAGGTATCAATCAATCGCGCCCTCAAGTGAAACGTTGATGAGTTATTGCCTTCGATTATCCATTCCGGCGCCTTGATCGCCTCGGCGATCATGCCTTGCGTCTCCGCGGACGGGCGCATAACCCAACCTTCAGCCCAATAGAATTTATCGATATGAATTACGGGAAGCTTGGTTTTCGCCGCGAGCCGCCTCGCGAGCGTGGACTTTCCCGAACCCGAACAGCCAATGATCATCACTCTGCGCATGACGCTTCCATTGCCAATCGATGTCGCCAATGACCTTTGCACGAGCGCATACAATCATATCAGATCGACTTCAAGCCATGAATCTCCGGCATCCGGTTCGTCCATCAGCAATGAACTGCAGCCCATCCCTCAAATAAACAACCGCCGCAGCCGTTGCGAAACGATATCGATAATGCTGACCGAGCAGACGATGGTGATGACGATGGCCGCCGTCTCGGCGTACTGAAAACCACGGATCACCTCCCAGAGGATCATGCCGATTCCGCCGGCGCCAACGATGCCGAGGACCGTCGCGGACCGGACGTTCGACTCGAACCGGTAGAGCGAATAGGAGATCCACAGCGGCAAGACCTGCGGGATCACGCCGAAGATCACTTCCTCCAGCCGGCTGGCGCCGGTCGCCCGGATGCCCTCCACGGGACTCGGATCAATCGCCTCGACGGCTTCGGAGAACAGTTTCGCGAGAATGCCCGTCGTGTGTACCCAGAGGGCGAGCACGCCGGCGAAGGGGCCGAGACCGACAGCAACCACGAACAGCATGGCGAACACCATCTCGTTGATGGCGCGGGCCGCATCCATGGCGCGGCGCATCGGCTGATAGATCCACCAGGGTGCGATATTCTCCGCCGAGAGGATTCCGCAGGGCACGGCGCAGATCACGGCGAGCACGGTCCCCCAGACCGCGATCTGCACGGTGACCAGCATTTCGCTGAGATAGCTCTGCCATTCGAGAAAATCGGGGGGAAAGAAGCCCGCCAGAAAATGCACCATGTTGCCGGAGTCGCGGATCAATTCGGCGGGCCGCATGTCGGCCCCGTCCCAGGCCCAGACCAGAATCGCAAGCGCGACGGCCCAGCCGAGTATATTGCCGATCGAACGCTTCAATGCGCGCGGCGGCAGCACGGCCGCGTTCCCTGTGTTTGAGATAATGCTCATGCCGGCTCCGAGGCGAGGCGTGTCGTGAAAAGGAAAAGGGGCGGTTCCTGTCATTCCCAAGAACCGCGCCGGATCGGATGATGCCTTACATGCCGACGTTGTCGGCGAGCACGCCCAAGGTGGCGAGCTTGGCGTCGATCTCCGCGACCTGCTTGGCTTTCTCATCGGCATCAAGCGAGCTGGACTCGATCTTGATCTTGTCCTTGAAAAGCGCCAGCTGACGGATCGGGTAAAGCTGGGTGTTGGAGGAGTCGACGAAGGGCGACAACTGCATGCCGGCCAGGACCCCACGCGCCTTCTTGATCTCCTCGGACGATCCGAAGCGCCCGTAGGTCAGGAAGAAGCCCTTCACCTTGGCTTTCAGTTCCTTGGACAAGTCCTTGCGATAGGTGATCGGGTCGGACGGGATCAGCGGTGACTTCCAGATCACCTTCACGTTCGCGGCGAGATCCGGCACCTTGGCGTGGGAACGGACCCACTGTTCGAAATTGTTGGCCGCCGCGTCGACCTGCTTGTTGGCGGTCGCCATGAAATTGGTCTCATGGTTGGCGTTGCGGACGGTCTTGAAGCAGGTCTTAGGATCGACACCGTTCTTGGCGAAGACATAGTAGCTGGGAACCAGGAAGCCCGAGGTCGAGTTCGGATCGCCTATCCCGAAGTTCAGCGACTTATCGCATTTCAGCAGATCCTGAATGCTGTTCAGCGCGGCGTTGTCCTTGTGGGTGATGACATAGGAGTAGTAGCCCTGTTCGCCGTCGACGCCGACCTGCTGGGCGAAAACCTCGGCGCCGGACCGGTCGACAGCTTCCATGCCGGACTTGTTGCCGAACCAGGCGACATGGACCTTGCCGAAGCGCATTCCCTCGATGATGCCGGCATAGTCAGGCGCGAAGAACGGCTTCACCTTCATGCCGATCTGCTTTTCCATGTCCGCGAGGAACGGCAGCCATTGCTGCTTCAGGTTGGCCGTGGACTCGGTCGAGATGATCCCGAAGTTGATTTCCGTCGGATCGCCTTCCAGGGGCTTGTAATCGGCCACGGCCGGACTCGCCGACAGCAGCAGGGCGGCACCGAAAACGGCATTAGCCAGCAGTTTCTTCATAGTGGGAAAACTCCTCGTTTGGTGGGTGACGTAAAATCGGACCGGCAAGCTCATGCGACCGCATAGGCTTTTTGTGGTTCTGGGGGTGTTGCGGGCTCATCACCGGCAATAAGGCCGGAAGACCCCAGCAGTTCGTCGCACTCGGCGCCGTAAAGACGCTGCAACATCTCCGAGTCGAGCGCGGCGCTGGCACCGTCATAGACAACCATCCCGTCACGCAGCGCGATCGTCCGCGGGCAGTAGCGCATGGCGTAGTCGACCTGGTGCAGCGAAACGACGACCGTCTTTCCGTCCGCCTCATTGATCTCGCGCAGGGTCTCCATGACCCGCTTGGACGACGCCGGGTCGAGCGAGGCGATGGGTTCATCCGCCAGGATGATGTCGGCGCCTTGAACCAGCGCCCGGGCGATCGCCGCCCGCTGCTGCTGACCGCCGGACAGGGTCGAGGCCCGCTGCAAGGCGGTCTCCGGTATTGCGACCCTGGACAAGGCATCGATCGCCGCCTGTTTCTCGGATTTGGTGAACAGACCGAAGGTGCCGCGCGGACCGCGAATCTGGCCCAGCAGCCCGGTGAGCACGTTGGTCAGCACCGTGAGCCGCGAGACGAGATTGAACTGTTGGAAGATCACGCTGACCCGGGCACGGACGCGGCGCGCATCCCGAGAGATTCGGCCGCGCGCCTGCATCGTCGCGCCGAGCACCTTGATCGTGCCGCCAGAGGGACCCCGGTTCGCGGCAACCAGCCCGCCGATATGCCGCAACAAAGTTGATTTACCCGAGCCGGAAGCGCCGATGAGGGCAACCATCTCGCCATGGGCGATTCTGAGGTCAACCGACCTCAGGGCGCGCTTGTTTCCGTTGAATGTCTTGCTGAGACCAATGACCTCTATCGCCATCTCGGAGCCTTTGCCAACGAACATGAAATGCCTCCCCGGACCGGTGATCCCGGCGAGGGGCATCCTCACGAACGTCGAAGACTCTTTGGCGACGGTCTGATGAAAATTAGTTTACGGCAATGTTGCAGTCCGCTTCCTAGGAAACAAACGCCGAACCTGCGGGCCAGCGCCGCCCTCAGCTTACCGGCGGCAATCCTTCCTCGCGCCGGATGTCATTGATGACTTCCCTCACCCTTTGACGCAAAGGGGCATACTGAAGACCGAATTCCTCGATCACGCGGGAATTGTCGATCAGGAAGTTGCCGGAGGTCTCGCGCCCGCCGGACTTGGCATCGAATCGGATATCGGCGTCCGGCAGGAACTCGCGCACCAGGGCCCCCAGTTCGCCGAGGCTGACCGTCGCGCCACCGGAATTGTAGGTCTCGTGCTTCGGCTTGTCGGAAAGCAGAACGCGCGAGAACACCTCCGCCATGTCTTCCACGTGAATGACGCAGCGCATGGTGTCCGCATGGCTGAAGCTGACCGGCTTGCCGCGCGCCGGCTGGCACATGCAGTTCACATGGTCGATGGAGCCGAACTTCTTGTCCGGACCCGTCACATTGGCGGGGCGGATGCATGTGATGGTCATGCCGTAGGCGCGCCGGTAGTCGTGGGCCTGCCACTCGTTCATGATCTTGTTGACGGCGTATTGGGTATCGCCGCGCCGCTCGTCGGTTTCGTCGACCAGGCGTTCGCCGAAATGCGACTGCTGGCCGGATACCGCGACCGAACTTGCAAAGACCGTGTGCTTGACGGCGCAGCGCCGCGCGGCCTCGAAGACGTTGTCCATGCCCTGGATGTCGAGCTTGAAGGCGACATGGGGCGCAAGCTCGCCGATGAAGTAGGAGAGATTGACCACCCGTTCGGCCTTCGACTCCATGATCGCGCCGATCACGTCGTCGAATTGGGTGACGTCGCCGCGCACGACCTTGACCTTGCCGTCGAGATCCCCGAACGCCTTCGTGGCGCCGGCAACATCGATATCCATGCAGGTGACCTCATGACCCTGGGCGGCGAGGATCGGGATCATCCGCCGTCCGATGAACCCCGCGCCGCCTATTGCCAAGATCGACATATCCCCGCTCCCCAAGAAGATTCAAACCCGTTCCCAGCATCATGCCGCAGCGCCAACCGCAAGGTCACGGCCGCCGGTGCGTCCTGGCACGTATCCCATAAGTGTGATCGCGATCGCCCCGGGCTCCCGTCACCCCTTGCTCCGAGCGCGCAAACCGACCACGCTAGCGGACGTTTCAACCATCCGGAGGCTCGGGACATGTCAGATCGACCGGATCTCGTCATTCGCGGCGGCAGCATCGTCGACGGTTCGGGCGGCGCGCCCTACCAGGCCGATCTCGCGGTCACCGGCGGCGTCATTTCGGCCATCGGACCCGACTTGCCTCAAGGCGCCGAGGAGATTGACGCCACGGGCCGCATCGTCACCCCCGGCTTCATCGACGTGCATACCCACTACGATGCCCAGGTGACCTGGTCGAACCGGATCAATCCGTCCTCCTGGAACGGCGTGACAACCGTAATGATCGGCAATTGCGGCGTCGGTTTCGCTCCCTGCAAGCCGCATCAGCGGGACCAGCTGGTGGAGCTGATGGAAGGCGTGGAGGATATTCCCGAACCGGTTCTGACCGAGGGCCTGCCCTGGAATTGGGAGACCTTCGGGGACTATCTCGACGCGCTTGAGGCCCGGGAGTTCGATCTCGACGTGGTGACGCAAGTGCCGCACGCGGCGCTTCGGGTTTATGTGATGGGCGACCGCGGCGTCGCCCGCGAGGACGCGACGGCGGAAGACCGTGCCGAGATGGCGCGGCTTGCGGCGGAGGGGATCCGTGCCGGCGCGCTGGGCTTCTCGACCAGCCGCACGATCAACCACCGGACGGTTGCCGGTGCCTATACGCCAACCCTCGGCGCGGCGGAGGCGGAGCTGATCGATATCTCCCGCGCCGTCGGAGAGGCCGGCGGCGGCTGGCTTCAGGTGATTTCCGACTTCGATGATCCGGCCGAGGAGATGGCTTTGCTCAAACGCATGGCCAAGACGTCGGGCCGGCCGATGACCGTCACCGTCCTGCAGCGCGACAATCGGCCCGAACTGTGGCGCGAGACCATGGCCGATATCGCGGAGGCCAATGCGGACGGCGCCAGGATCGCCGGCCAGGTGCTGACCCGGCCGACGGGCATCATGCTGGGCTTCGAGATTTCGCTGAACCCGTTCATGAGCTGCGCTGCCTGGCGCGAGATCGCCGACCTGCCGCATGAACAGAAGATCGCCCGCCTTCGTGAGCCAGCCTGCCGCGAGCGCATCCTGACCGAACGCCAGGAAGAACATCTGATGCATGGGCGGGTCACCAAATGGAACCGGATCTTCCCGCTGGGCGACCCGCCGAACTACGAGCCGTCGGCGGAACTCTCGGTTGCAGCACGGGCCGAGCGGGAAGGCCGCTCGCCCGAGGAGGTCTGCTTCGACCTGCTGATGGAGGATGACGGGCGCGCGATCCTGTATCGCCCGCTGTCGAATTACGCCTACGGCGATCTCGACACGGTCAAGGACATGATGCAGCACCCGAATGCCCTGATCGGTCTCGGCGACGGCGGCGCCCATGTCGGGGTTCTGACCGATGCCAGCGCGATCACCTATCTCCTCACCCACTGGACCCGAGACCGCGAACGCGGCGACAAGCTTCCCTTACCCTGGGCGGTCAAGCGCATCACCCGCGACAATGCCGAGGCGATCGGCCTGTTGGACCGCGGCCTGCTGGAGGTCGGCAAGAAGGCGGACATCAACGTCATCGACTACGCGAAGCTGAAGATCCGCCCGCCCGAGGTGCTGTACGATCTGCCCGCCGGCGGCAGGCGCATGGTGCAGCGTACCGAGGGCTATGACGCCACCATCGTTTCGGGCGAGGTGGTCTACCGGAACGGCGTTGCCACCGACGCCCTGCCGGGCCGGCTGGTGCGGGGAGCGCGGGCCTAATCTCCCGCCGCCGCCAGTTCGAGTTCCTTTTCGACCGCCAGGATCGGCGCCCCGGCAAGCGCCGTCGACGCCCGTCCGTCGACACCGACGGGAACATCACCGACAAGGGTTATCCGGTAGAGCTGGCGGTCGAAATCGCTTTCAAAAATATCGGTGGGTGCGAGATGCGCCGTCGCCCGGTTGTCCCACATTGCAACATCACCGGCCCGCCATTTGAAGCGCACGGTGTACTCGGTACGCACCACCTGCTCCCACAGGATCTCCAGCATCTGTTCGCTCTCGCGCGGACTGAGGCCAACGATCGATTTCAGGAAGGACGGGCTGACGAACAGCAGGCGCTCGCCGGTTTCGGGGTGAACCCGAACGAGGGGATGCTCGCTCTCCATGGTGCGTTTGCGCACGCTCTCGTCATAGGCCGCATCCTTCGCGGCGCCGCGTGGCGGCTCGAAACGGTGAATGCCACGCAACCCGTCGACAAAGCCACGCATGGGCTCCGACAATCCCTGGTAAGCGGCGCCGAGATTGGTCCACAGCGTATCGCCGCCATAGGGCGGTATGGTCACGCCGCGCAGAATCGAGGCCATGGGCGGGTTGATCGCCGCGGTGATGTCCGTGTGCCAGCCGGTCCAGGGACGCTGCATCCGGGCCGTGCGGTGCGCCTGCGCGGTGCGAAACTTAGCGACGGAATAGACTTCCGGAAACCCGTCCACATGCCCGAAGACCGCGTGACCGATGGTCGGCTCTCCCATTTGCCGGGCGAAATCCACATGCGCGCGGTGGTCCAGGTTCTGATCCCGGAAGAAAACAACCTTCCATTTCAGGAAAGCGTCATGGATCAGCCCGCGGGCGGCCTCGGAAAGCGGCCGCGCCAGATCGACACCGGAGATCTCTGCCCCGATATGCAAGGTCAAGGGCTCGACCTTGATTTCCCTGTCGTCAGTCGCCATCGGATTTCCTTTCCAAGCGCGCGCCCGGCCGGCCGCAAGCATGCCCCGGACTCCCAATCCTTGTCCATCACCGGGCCCGCCGGTATCACGCGCCCGCTTTGCGCGTCGAGGGTTTCGGATTATCGTGCGGTATCAAGCATGGCTACCCCAGACGGAGGACATCATGGCGAGCGCGGCGGAGTTCCCGGCGTTGAGTGGCGCCTGCATTTGGAATGGACCGGAACTGCAGAGATCCGGCGCCTGGCTTCGCGAATGGCCGCGAGCCGCTGTCGCGGGATTTGAGCGGAATCTCGCCGCGACCAAGGCAAAGGGGCTCGCCGAGACCGAGGTTACCCGCGAGGACTTCCCGCTGCCGGAAGTCGGAGAATTCATCCAGGACCTGCGGGACGAGCTTGAAGACGGGCTTGGCGTGGTCCGCATCCAAGGACTTCCGGTGGACCGCTACGAGCCGGCGGATCTGCGGCGCATCTTCTGGGGCATCGGCACCCATCTCGGCGTCGCGGTGCCGCAGTCCGTCAGGGGAGAGGTGCTGGACGAGGTCAAGGACGAAACCCAAAGCAATCCCGAGATCGGTAACGAAGTGCGGGCGAAAAAGGGCGGCGAGGGCCCCATCCTGTCGTCACGCGCGCGGGCGCGTTCGAATGGGCCGCTGCGGTTTCACAGCGACGGCGCCGACATGATCGCGCTTCTATGCGCCCGCAACGGGATAGCCGGCGGCGAGAGCAAGATCGTCAGCACGGCCTTTCTCTATAACGAGATCCGCCGCCTGCGCCCGGATCTGCATGCCTTGCTCTGCCGGCCCTATCATCGTTATCTGCCGAATACCGACCGGCTTCCCGCCGAAAAGCGGATCTTCGCGATGCCCGTCTTCGGGGTGCGCGACGGCAAGCTCACCTGCCAGTACTCCCGGACCTTCGTCGAACAGGCCCAGGAGATGGACGGGGTCCCGCGGCTCGACGCTGCCGGCATCGAGGCTCTCGATCTGCTGGCTGAACTGGCGGAAAAGCATTGCATGACCGTGCCCTTCGAGGAGGGCGACATGCAGCTGATCAACAATCACGTGGTCTTCCATGGCCGCACCGCCTTCTCGGACGACACCGCCGGCGGAAAGAGCCGCCTGCTGCTCCGGCTTTGGCTGTCGCCGGACAATAACCGGGCGCTGCCGGACGGGTTCGAGGTGTTCTGGGGCGCGGTCGAGGCCGGCAAACCGAGATCCAGCATCCGGGCCCGCGCGGCCTTGTAGGGCGCCAGGCGATGCCGCTGCAAATCACCGCGATCTATGCCGCGCTTCTGGGTCTGATGCTCCTGGTGCTGAAGTTCCGGGTGATCGCGGTACGGCGGCGCCTGCTGATCGATGTCCTGGACGGCGGCGAGAGTGACCTGACCCGGCGCATGCGGGTGCACGGCAATTTCACCGAGCATGTGCCCATGGCGGTTATCCTCATGGCCGTCGTGGAACTGAATGGCGGCCAGGCCGTGATCCTGCACGCGCTGGGGATTGTCCTGATAGGGGCCCGCCTGCTGCATGCCCATGGCCTGGAAAACACGCCGGGAAAATCCTTGGGCCGGACGGTCGGAGTGGTCGGCACGACCGCCGTGATCCTATGCGCGGCGGTATTCGCGTTGGCCCAGGTCACCCTCGGCGTCTAACGTGATCGCTCAGTTCCGCCCGTTCACCAGATCGGTCAGCACCCGTGTGAAGTCGCGGGCAAAGCCGGCATGGTCCCGGTGCGGCGATGCCGGCAGGCGGGCGGCAAGCGCCGATCTGGTTGCCTCCAGCTTTGCCGGATTGAGCGCGAGATCCACCGCCAGATCCGCGTAGGCGGCGGCGTCCGCTTGCACCAGTTCCGGCATGCCGGCATTGGTAAGATGGCTTACGGAGTGCCGGGACGCGAAGGTCGCGCCCGGATAGGTGACGACCGGAACCCCCATCGCCAACGCCTCGCAGGTGGTCGCACCGCCTGAATAGGGCGCCGTGTCCAATGCGAGATCCACGTCGCGATAGCGCGCCAGCATGACTGGCCGCGGCGCCCTGCCCTCCAGCATCAAACGGTTAAGCGCGATACCGTTGCCAGCGAACCATCCGGCCAGTTTTTGGCCCAGATCCGAGTCGTCGAAGCCCCGGTACTTCAAAAGCAAACGGCTGTCCGGAACCCGCCGGAGAATCGAACTCCAGAGGTCCACGAGGGGGCGGTTGATCTTGGCGGGATTGTTGAAACTGGCAAAGGTCATTCGTCCGGCATTGGATGGTTTCGGGCCCTCCTGCGGCGGCAGGTCGGTCGGCATGTAGGAAATGTATCCGTTCGGCATCCGCAGGACCCGCTCGCTGTAGGCCCCGTCCTCTTCCGGCGGCGTCTGAAATCGGTCCGAGAGGACAAAATCCACCGCCGCGACACCGGTCGTGCCGATATAGCCGGCCCAGCTTCCTTGCGTCGCGGCGGCGCGACGCGCGAAAGCCGGCAACCGGTTGCCTTGAGTGTGTCCCGCAAGATCGATCAATACCGTAAAGTCCTTCGATCTCGCCAGATCGAGCCAGGCCGCGTGATCCAGACTCGCCGTGTCGTCCCAGCCGTCGGCGCGAGCCCGCAGGCGATGCGTCACGGCATCGTGCCGGAGGGTGTCTGAAAGACAGTGCAACTGGATTTCCCTGGGATCGTGATGCTCGAACAGGCCCAAGATGAACTGCCCGACCGGATGGACCGAGAAATCGGCCGATGCGAATCCGATCTTCAGGCGGGTTCCGACAGCACGAACCGGCAGCGGCGCCGCCGGCCCCATGGTCGCGCAATGACGCTCATGCAACGCCCGGAGCTTGAACGCGGTCGTACCGACAAGGTAACTGGCGGCGAAAAGAAGATCCGATACCGCGTCGAAATTCCCCGGCGCCAGAACGACCGCGCGGGTCAGCCACGTGTAGCCGGTCTCGGCGTCGGCGAGGAGCTTGAATTCGTTCCCGATACTCTTCAGCGGCGCGTCGAGATCCGGAGATAGAATGGCCGCGCGCCGGAACCAGTCCCTGCCCTCTTTGTTCCGGTGAAGCTCCGATGCCGCCCGTGCGATATTGTTCGCCGCCGCCGTACCGCCCGGTGCCAGAATCCAGGCACGTCGGAATGATCGAAGCGCTTCGGCATGCCTGTCGAGAGCCGACAGCGCATTGCCGTGGTGAATGCTCAGGGGCATCGATGCGGGCCGCTGGAGCAGCCCCAAGCGAAACGCGTCGACCGCCCCGGCGGAGTCACCGCCCCGGCGCGCCAAAACCGCCAGGGCGCCATAGACCTGTTCGATGTCGGGATCAGCCTTCATGGCGCGAAGCATCTGCCGCCGCGCTTCGCGCAGATGGCCCTGGTCGGCCAGCGCATTGCCAAGCGCCCCCAGCAACGGCGCGAGGCGCGCATTGATCAGGAGACCCCGCCGATAGGTCTTGGCCGCGGCAACCGCATCGCCCGCCGCCCGCAGCGCATTGCCTAGCCGACCGAGGCGGGCCGGATCACCGGGCTCCAGAAGAACATCGGCGTGCGCGCGGCGGTCGGGCCGCGTCACCATCTCCGTCAACAGCAGCCGGTTCCGGTCAGTCGGCGAATTCGGCGACCTTGTCCACCTGGGTGTCGAAATCGAAATACCGGCGCTTCATCGCGCGCTGGTTTTCATAGATCGATCCCTCATGCCGGGCCGGCGGATAGGGCAGCCGGATCGGCGTCTGCACCAGACGCGGCTCCAGCGTCGTCTTGCCGGCAATGACCCGCGCCTCGCGCTCCTCCCAGCTTTCGTTGAAGCGGCGAAGATCCCAGGCGTCCGCGGCGGCTACCTGGTAGAGCATCAGCATGCGGTCCTTGCCCGAGCGGTTCTGCTCCGAGCCGTGCATGGCACGGACATGATGGAAACTGCAGGCGCCGGCCTTGCCGATGACCCGGGCAGCCTGCTTGAAGTCGAGCGGGCAGGTCTCGGGATCGACGGCACCGGCAAAGACACCGTCGACATGATGATCGAAGGTCGGCCCCTTGTGCGAGCCCGGCGCGACCAGCAGCGGCCCGTTCTCCTCGGTCATGTCGTCCAGCATCACCCCGACCGCAAGCACATCGTCGTTGGTGTGCGGATAGAAAGCCCAGTCCTGGTGCCATTCGACGGGCGAGCCATAAGAGGCCGCCTTGATGTTGATTTTGCCACCATGCAGGATCAGATCGGGCCCGAGCAGCTTGGTCAGCACCGAAATCAGCTTCGGATGCTCAGCCATCTGACGGAACAGCGGATGGACGTTGTACATCTCCTTGATCCGGCGCACCCGGGGCCGTTCGGGCGTGTGCGAGGGCTCAAGGTCGTAGACCTTGTCGTGATCCTTGATGCCGCGCGCCTTGTCGATCAGCTCATTGACCACCCCGCGCATCGCGGCGATTTCCTCGGCACTGTAGATGTCGTCGACGACCAAGTATCCGTTGTCGTTGTAGAAATCGACTTCCTGCTGGTTGATCATGTTCCGCTCCCGTCCTTGCCGCCGTCGCCCGCATTGCCGGCTTGATCTTCCGCATCATAAGCTTCCGCGCGGGCCCGCGCCAGCCGCTCCGCGGCCCGGCGTTCGCGATCCCGTTTAACGCGCCGCGCGGTCCAGAAGTACATCACCAGGCCCATCACGAGGCCGAACATCGCAAACCGGATCATGCTTTCCTGAGTAACCGGCGGGCCCGGCTCAACGAACCCATAATGCTGGGTCGCGTAAAGCAGGCAGAAAAGCAGCACGCCGTTGACCACGCCGCGGCCGATGGGCTGCTGGAACCACGGAAGCCGGGGCTCGTCATCCTGGTTGTGGTCTTTTTCCTGATCGCTCATGGTGCCGGTTCCCTACGCTTTCGGGCGCATTCCACGACGAACCGCCCCCCGGCGCAAGGCAAAGCTGTCATTTCGCGAACAGAACCAAGACGACGATGCCGATCGCGACCAGGGTCATGCCGAGGATTTCCCCCCGCGTCGACCGTTCCTTGAAGAACAGGACCGAGACCCCCAGCGCAAAGATGAACTCGACCTGCGCCAGCGCCTTCACGTAGGACACCTTTTGGATGGTCATGGCGGTGAACCACCCCATGGAGCCGAATGCGCTGGTCACGCCGACCATCAGACTGGGTTTCCACAACCGGATGACGGCGCGGAAGTCACCCGGTCTGGTCAGGGCGATGAAAAGACCCAGCGCCACCGTCTGCAGCGTGATCACCGTCACGAGCGTGACGGAGGCCGTCAGGGCAAAATTGTCATGCCCGAAGGACAGGCTGGCTTGCCGGATGAAGAAGGAGCCGAGGGCGTAGGCGATCCCCGCGAGCAATCCGATGCCCGCCGAAAGGTTGAAAATCGACGCGACCAGGGCCAGCCCGCCAATACCGGACCGTTCAGCGCTGATCAGCAGTACCCCGGCGACGGAAATGAGGATCGCGAACCAGCCGACCCCACCGATCACCTCGCCGAAGAAAAGCGAGCCGATAATCGCGGCAACCACGGCCTCGCTGCGCACATAGGTCGAGCCGATGGCGAAGTTCCGAAGCCGGAACAGAAGGATCAGAAGCGCCGTTCCGCTCACCTGCAGAAACGCCGCGATTGCGGCCGGCACCAGGAAATCCGGACCAAGAGATGGCACCTCAAGGTCGAACCAGGATACCGCCCACCAAAGATAGAGAAACGCAAATGGCAGGCCGAATCCGAACCGGACCCACGCGGTGGCGAGCGCCGACATCCGGCCGCTCAGATGTTTTTGCCCAGCATTGCGCGCGGTCTGCAGACCGGCCGCAACCAGGACGATTACGATCCAGAGATGCTCCATGGTCTGCTCCGCCCGTGACGCGGAGCCCGCTCCGGAGTTAGCGGCCGCGCGTGTATTTTCCGGTCAGGATGCGGATGCGGTCGCGAAAATGCGGGCGCACCCGGGCGCTCCACGGGGTGTCCACCGCCTTGGCCCAGGCTTCGGTCCGGGTCACATCCGGCGACTCCAGATGATACAGCGCGACATAGCGGTGCGTCCCTTCCACGGACTTGTAGCGCCGCGCCGCCATCGTTCCGGGTACCGCCGCCAAGGCGGGAATATGCTCCTGGTCGTACCAGGCGTTGAAATCATCCTCGGCCTCGGGCGCGACGTTCATGGCGTTCAGCAAGAGCCCGCCCGCGCCCGCCGGCGCCGCCATGTCGCCGGGCAGGGTCTGCGTGCCCTCGAATCGCAGGATCCGCTTGCACATCGCGGTGACGCGCTTCGACCACACCGACAGGTTCTCATAGGCGATCGCCTTGTATGCCGCACTACGCAGGACATCGAGGCTGTCCAGATCGTACGTCGCCACGGCCTCCATCGGGTTGTCGGCCCCGATCCAGCGCTCGCACGCGCCGAACCCCGCGACCGCCTGCCGTTCGGGCACGTGTTCGAGGTCGTACCAGTCGTGGAACTCGTCGGCATGCGCGGTGGAAAAATCAAACGACGCGATAAGCAAGCCCTTGGCCATGATGTCCTCCCGGTTTCCGCCGCATCATCCCAAGCTCCGCGGGATTCTTCCAGTCACCTCGGCCGCCGAATGGCCTGGCGCGACGATATCCCGGACCTGATCGAGCCGACAAGACGCAGGATCGGCGCCTCTGTTACCCGAGCGCCCCGGATTCATGCACGATGCGGCCGCCGGTGACCGTCAGGTCAGCCTTGATGAAAGGAATCTCCGCCTCGTCGACGGTCAGGAGGTCCTTGTCGAACACGGCGATGTCCGCGAGCTTGCCCGCCTCCAACGTACCCTTGCGGTCCTCCTCATGGCTCAGCCAGGCCCCTTCCCGGCTTGCCGCCGCCAGCGCCTCCATCCGGCTGATCCGCTGGTCCGGCGCCAGCACCGCCTCGCCGTCCCGGGTGCGCCGGGCCACCACATGCCAGATCGGGTCGAACAGGGTCGGCGGCACGTTGTCGGTGGCGAGCGAGACGTGCACGCCGGCATCGATCAACGCGCGCATCGGCAGCACCGTGGATGCGCCCGCCTCGCCAAGCCGGCCCCGATGCATTTCGCCCTCCTGGTAAATCCACCGGTTGCTGTAGGCCTGCAACACGACGCCAAGGTCCTTGAGGCGCGCGATCTGGTCACGGTCGAAAATGCCGATATGCTCGATCACCCAGCGTTGATCCGCCATCGGCGCGCGCTTGTTTACCTGCTCGTAGAGGCCCAGGATCCCCGGATCGAAGGAGCCGACGCGAATGCCGTTGCGCGCCGCTTCGACCATCATCTCGACCATGACTTCCTCGGGCAGGCAGGAGTCGAAGTTGAAGCCGGCCCAGCCGGTATAGGGGCCGCAAAGGGCACGCAGTTCATTTTCCTTGGAGTAATCCGACTCCGCATAGATCCCGGCCATGCGCAGATAATCGTCGCCGAGGCCGCGCCCGCTCAACCAGCGCCCCCAATCGACGAGCAGGTCGCGGACGGCCGCGCTGTCGGCCGATGGCCAGGCCGGACTGAACATCAGGTTCGAGCGGACGTTCAACGGTCCCTCGGCGCGCAGATCCTGATAGGCCGCCAGAACCTCGCCGGCAATTCCGTGTCCCTCGAAAACCGACGTCGTGCCCGTGGAATTGTAAATCTCCATGGACCGGCGCAGACCCGCGATCCGATCCGAGAGGGTGAAACGCGGGATGCAGGCCATCAGGGTCTTTTCGACCAGGGGCTTGTAGATGAACTCGTAGAGGCAGCCGGTCGGCTCGCCGCTCGACAATTCCTTTTCGATCTGGATGTGTGGCGACGGTGGCACTGTCTCGCGGGTGATCCCGACGATCCGCAGGGCCTCGGTGTTAGCGACGGAGACGAGCGGCAAGGTATTGCGCCAATGACCCCAGATGGCGCGGATATAGACCGGGTGATCCGGTGCCACCTGATCCAGGTCGTGGCGGTTGGGAAAGCGGTTCTCGGCCAGCACGCCCGGCACGTTCTCGTAAAAGGGCGGCTCGCCGACCGGCATGGTGACGATCCACTCGCCTTTCGGAGTCTCGGACGCGAGTTCGGAGATCCGCTGGAGGATATCGTCGATCGACCGGCAGCCCGCCAGCGACGGCAGGGCCTCCTTCAGGCCTTCGCGGTCCATATGAGCATGGCCGTCGATCAGGCCCGGCGTGACCAGACGGCCGCCGGCGTCGATCCGGCGGGTCTCGGCCCCCGCCATCGCCAGGATCTCGGAGTCGGTGCCGACCCCAAGGATATGCTCCCCCGCGACGGCGACCGCCTCGGCGATCTGGTCTCCCGGTCCGAGGGTCGCGACCTTGCCGCCGTGGATGATCAGATCCGGCGCGCTCCCAGCATCTCGATCCATGGCGCGTCTCCCAGACTTATTCGTTGCTATCTATCCAAGAAACCGGACCAGGCTCTCGGCCACCCGCGATGGTGCCATCACCGGACCCATGTGACCAAGCCCATGCAGGATCTCGCGGCGGCTCTCCGGCAAATGGTGCCCAAGACGGTCCAGGATCCGCCCCGCAAGCGGCGGCGAGCGATCGCCGCCGAGCAGCAGGGTCGGAACCGCGAGGCTCTCCAACGCCGACGCAGAGGACACGCCCTCGTTCACCGCCAGCATCTCGGCCGCCAGACCCGGCCCATCCTCCAGGATGGCCGCACGGGTTCTCGGCGGAATATCGGACCAGGCCGCTTCGTTCCAGGCCTCGATAAAGGCGGCCGTCGCCGCCTCAAAACCGTCGGTTCCCACCGCATCGGCGACCGCGCGCACCAAGGAGCGGTCCCAGTCCCGTTCGCGCATATCCACGGCGTCATTTGGATCAAGGGCGCGCAGCACCATCGGCTCGTACACCATCAGCCTGTTAATCGGGCGGCCCGGCGCCAGCGCCGTCAGAACCGCCGTCAGCCCTCCCATGGATTGCCCGAAGATCCCGATCCTCGGCGCGGCAAATTCATCCAGAACCCAGCGTGCCACGCAAAGATTGCGGTCCAGCGGCGGCAGCGCCGCCTCCACGCGCGTCGCGCCATAGCGGTGCAAGGCCGGAATGACGGTGCGGTAGCCCGCCTCGGCAAGCGCCTTTGCCAGCCGGATCAGCGACCCAGCGCCGGTCGCGGTGGCATGCAGCATCACCACAAGACTGTCCGCGGCCGCCGGACCAAACTCCAGGATCTCGACGGTACCGAAATCGGTTTGGCGCACGGTCATGGGAAAGCCTAGTCTGCCGGGCTGGAAGGAGGCGGGATTGCCTCGGACGAAGCGCCGATCCTATCCTTTTCTTGCGGACGAGACGATGGCCACGGATAACGGGGAAAGCGCGGCATGACGGTGTTGATCGCGGGCGGCGGAATCAGCGGGCTGACATTGGCGCTCAGCCTTCACCAGATCGGCGTACCGGCGCGGGTGTTCGAGAGCGTCGAGGAGCTGGCCCCGCTCGGCGTCGGCATCAATACGCTGCCTCACGCGGTCCGCGAGCTGACCGAGCTCGGCCTCGGCGACGCGTTGGAGGCGATCGGCGTCGCAACCGCCGAGCTTGCCTATTTCTCCAAGCGTGGACAGAGGATCTGGTCGGAGCCACGCGGCCGGGAAGCGGGCTACGGCTGGCCCCAGGTCTCCCTGCACCGGGGCAAGTTGCAGATGATGCTGTACGACGCGGTAGTCGAGCGCCTGGGCGCCGACGCGATCCGGACCGGGCATCATCTCGCGGATTGGCAGGAGACGCCGGACGGCGTGAGGGTACGTTTCCTCGATTGCGCGGGTGGCCGCGAGCGGACGGTCGTCGAGGGATCGCTGCTGATCGCCTGTGACGGGATCCATTCCGCGGCCCGGGCGCGTCTGTTCCCGGACGAAGGCCCGCCGATCTGGAACGGCGCCGTGCTGTGGCGCGGGACAACCAAGGCGCCGCCCTTTCTGACCGGGCGGTCCATGATCATGGCGGGCCACGAGTTTCAGAAATTTGTCTGCTATCCGTTGTCGCCACCGGATCCAGCGAGCGGTCTGGCCCTGATCAACTGGGTCGCGGAACGCAAGTTCCCGCCGGAGGGAGAATGGCGGCGCGAGGACTGGAACCGCCGCGGCGAGCTCGCCGATTTCCTGCCCTGGTTCGAGGACTGGAATTTCGATTGGCTGGACGCGCCGGCGCTGATCCGCGGCGCCGAGCGCTTCTATGAGTACCCAATGGTGGACCGCGATCCTCTGGAGCGCTGGACCCATGGCCGGGTGACCTTGCTCGGCGATGCCGCGCATCCGATGTATCCGATCGGCTCAAACGGAGCCTCGCAAGGGATCCTGGACGCGCGGGTCCTCGCCCGCGAGATTCAGCGTCACGGCCAGACCGAGGCCGCCTTGCTCGCCTACGAGAAGGAACGCCGTCCGCCGACATCAGCGATCGTGCTGGCCAACCGGGGCAACGGGCCGGAACAGGTCATGCAGATGGTCGAAGAGCGTGCGCCGGACGGCTATGCCCGGATTGAGGACGTGCTCAGCGCCGAGGAACTGGAAGGCGCCGCCGCCGGCTACAAGAAGCTCGCCGGCTTCGACCGCGAGGTTCTGAACAACCGCCCGCCCATCGTCGCGGTTTAGGTTACGTGCCGGCGAATTTCATCCCGCAGAGCCGGACTCCTTTGGCAACGGCAGATCGCCCAATACCGCCAGCATCGCTTCGATCGCCGACCGGCCCAGCGCCATGGCCCGGCCCGGCGACCAACCGAGCTCGGGGTCCGGCAGGTTGGCGGTGTCCTTGAACGGCATTTCCAAGGTCATGGAAACGACGCCGTGATAGGCCGCGAGGTAGCCGGTGCTGGTGGTCTTCATGCCCTTGCCCGGCGCCGACTTGGGATAGCCGTGCTCGGTCTGAAAATCCGGGTTGAGCCAGGCCAGGGTGTCGCGGAACTTGTTCATCGCCGCAAGTTGCGCCGCACTCGCCTCGGCGATGCCTTCGAAACCGGCGATGAAATTGTACGGCAGGCCCTCGTCGCCATGCACGTCGAGACAAAGATCGATGCCGGTGGTCTGCATCATGGCGCGTACATGGAAGACCTCTGGGCTCTTGTCTAGGCTCGGATTCTCCCATTCCCGGTTGAGATTGGTGCCAGTGGAATTGACGCGCAGATTGCCGAGCGCGCTGCCGTCCGGGTTCATGTTCGGCACCGCATGGATCAGCGCGCCGCGCCGCAGCGCCGCGGCAGCGCCGTCCTCGCGGTCGCAAAGCCGCCCAAGAAACCCCTCCATGAACCATTCGGCCATGGTCTCACCCGGATGCTGGCGCGCGATCACCCACAGCGAGGGCTTACAGTCTCCCGGCTCGCCGAACCGTAGAACCTCAATCGCCCGGCCCTGCGCCGTCGTGCCCGGCACCAGAAGCTCGGCGCCGCCGGACGCCTGGCAGCGGGCGATCAGGTCGGCATGCCGCTCCATTGGATAGGGCGCGAAATAGGCGTAGTGGACCGCGTCCGTTTCCGGCGTATGACGGATCGTCAGCACGCCGTTTTCATAAGACGTCGGCACCCTGCGCCAGGTCGTTCGGTCGCCGGACGCGACCGCCTGATAGCCTTCCCAGCCCCGCGTGTAACTCGCCTGACCGGCATTCATGATCTTGATCACGCATGCTTGCCCGCGCGCACCGGTCAGACGAAATGAGAACCATTGGAAGAAATCGGATTCGGTGTCCTTGCGGATCGCAAGTTGGATATCGCCAGGCGCTTCCGCCCGCACCACCTCTATGTTGCCGCCGTCGAACGCAGCGTGAATGGAAATCATCGGGTCTCCCCACCCTGAGGGTCAAAGTTCTGGGACCCTAGTGGAGCCGGCGGTCGTTGAGAAGGCGTGACGTCTTAATCGCGCCGCAAGGCATCCAGAATCGCGGACTTCGCGGGCGGCTCCGGCTGCGGCTCCGCCTGATCGCCGTCATCAGTATGGTGCCGGCGCAGATCGACGTGCTTTTCCTTCAGGAGCTTCTTGGCGTCGTCGTGCAACTCGTGCTCGATCTCCGTGCCCTGCGCGTCGCAGAAGATGACGTCGATGTCGAAGACATGCAGCGCGTTGATCGTGGTGTAGACCATCGAGCCTCTTTCGTTGACGTACTCGATCGCGATCGAGCGCCACTGGTACAGCAGGTAGAACCCGTGCACCGAGATCATCAGGGTGTTGAATCCGGCCTCCTTGCCGAAGGAGGTGTAGCCTTGATAGACCCCACGACACATCCATCCGACGACACCGATCATGATTTGCTGCCGCATCGACGGCGAGACGAACTCCTCCGCCCTTCCGAGCGCGGCCCGGTCGATGAACATCCGGGCCTGATCCTTCAGTTCCTTGTAGTCCTTCAGCTCTAGGGGCATGTCCCAGTCGGTCAGCAAATCGCTGAGCTCGACCCAGCTGCCGCCGGTGAGCTTGGCGTCGAGATGCTTCTTCACGCTTGCCTGCACCTCGAGCGTTCGGTTGTTCACGTTCCGAAGGGTCCCATCGGCCAGAACCACGACCTCGCTTGCCGTCTCGACCATATTGTCGACCACGAACATGTCGATGGAGCGGCGGAAGGAGTTCCAGTCGGTCCGCGAAATCGTGACGACCTTGTCCGGTTCGCCCTCCACCGCCGCGCGGACCATCTCGCGGATTTCCTCGGTCGGCCCATTGGTCGCGAGGCGCTGCAGCGTCGCCTCGTCGAACACCTCCCATTTCTCGAAACACTCCTCGAAGAGGCCGAGAAAGCGCTCGTTCAAGGCCCGCGCCCGTTTGACCTCCTCGCTGACCCGTTTGAATTTCTGCTGATTTTCGAACAGGATGCGGCGCTTGGAGATCAGTTCCTCGTTTTTCTCCTCCAGTTCCCTTTCCAGGATCTCGCGGCGCGGCCGGAGCGGGCTCGGCTTCGCCGGCTGTTCGCCATCCGGCGTTCCGGCTTCGTCCTTGGCGATCATCGAGCGGACGCCCTTGAGCTTGCGCTCGTCGGTCTCGATTTCCTCCTCCAGCCCGCTCGCTGCCTTCTCCAGATTCCGAATCAGATCCAGCAGCTTGCCATTGCTGGTCTCGGCAAGTTCAAGCTGAACAGTCAGTGTGTTGCGCAGATAGCGGGCATTCGCGTACGTGGACAGCGCGACCTTGAGCGCCGTCGGATCCTCCCAAAACTTTTCCTGTACCGAAATACTGGACAGGATCGCCATGCGCGACGCGAAAGACGACAGCAGCCCGAACAGATCGCCGGGCGTATCGGACGCGGATGGCTTTGCGGTCGCTGTCGCCGTCGCTTGAACCATAATTAGGCCCCCTGGCCCTAGATGCCGATCAGTTTCGGAACCGGCAGGGCGCCATGGTCGGACTAAAGCGACGTTGCGTCAACTTACTGTGTTTATTGGCTTAAAGCTCCCGCGCATACAGGGACCCCGCAAACCGGCGTGTCGGCGAGGCTAGGCCCCTCAATGGGCAAAGTCCGGTTCCTTCTCTTCGACCAAACGTTTCATGCCCTCGTAATGTTCGATGTTGCGGCCCTCGCGGGCGAGGCGGCCCATCTCGGCGGCGATATCCTCCGGGATCAGCGCCATTTCTCCGCCGCCGGCGACCGCCAGAAGCTGATACATGCACGCCCGCTCCAGTTGATAGGTGTCCAGATATGCCCTGGCGACGGTGGAACCGACGATCATCGCGCCGTGATTGCGCATCATCAGGATCCGCTTGTCTCCCATGACCTCGGCCATGTGCTCGCCTTCGGCCTCGTCCGCCAGCACGCCGTCATAGACCTCGTAATAGGCGACGTCGTCGTGAAAACCGGCGGCTTGCTGCGAACTTCTGGTTTCCAGGCGCATGTCGCTGCGGATCGACATGGCGGTTGTATAGGGTGCGTGAACATGGATCACGCATTTCGCGTCGGGCCGGGCCTTGTGAACGGGATGATGAATGATCCAACCGGCCCTGATCGGTGGGCGGGCGCCGGAGACCATATTGCCATCGGGCGTCATCAGCGCCAGGCTGCTGGCGGTCACCTGCCCCCAATGGGTGTGACCGGGCGTGATCAGGATGTTTTCCGGCTCGTCGGGCGAAACCAGGGAGATGTGGTTCCAGACGCCTTCGTTAAGCCCATGCATCACCGCAAGCCGGTGCGCGGCGGCTACATCAAGCCGCGCTTCCCATTCCGCCGAATTTCTCGCCGCCGCGTCGTCGCTCATTTTTCGGATTCCGTGCTGATAGTGGAGTGCAAACAGTAATCGGCTTTGCCGTGTCTTGTCATCCCGGCGGACGGGCGAGGCCGAGCCAGGTTTTGGTTTTTTCAGCCTGCTGCTGCCGGGCGGCCCGGATTTCCTCGGCGATCTCGGACATGCCGTAGCGCAGCGCCAGGGTTTCGATTCCGCTAAACTCCGGCCGGCTCGCCTCCTCCAGCGCCTGGTTCAACACGTTCGGCGCCGTTCCCTCATAGTAGCGCAGCAATCTTTGCATCGGGTCGAGCTTGGAGATCAGATCCGGGTCCGAGAAACGCGCGGCGCTGTGTTCGCGTCCCAGAATCTGCGAGTACCGGACGGGAAAAACCGCCGGCTGGGTGCGCATGATCGTCTCGAACTCCGCCAGAAAATCCAGGCAGGCGGCGGGTCCCGCCCGGCGCCCGAGATTCTCGATACCCTCGCGGCCGAGGGTGCCGGCGATTTCATGGGCCACATGCGGATAGCCGTGCATGAAGGCGATGGCGGCGAGCTTCGCCAGGCCGAGATCCGTATCCGTCAGGCCGGCCATGCCGTCTTTCGGGTCCCGCAGGAACAAGGCCTCGCCGCTGTCGATGAAGCCTTTGCTCCGGAAACCGATGGGCACCCGCTCTCGGGTGCGCGCCTGGGCGGGAAACACCTCAAGCGACGCAAGCCGGAACCCGCGGTTGCGCAGGAATGCCTCCAGCGCCGAAAACATCGGCTGGCCCTCGTAGGTCGGGGCGAACCCGACCTCGACAAACACCGCGAGGACGTGGGTGGCCAGGGTCTCGACGGCGCCCTCCAGGATTTCGAGTTCGGTGCCCTGGGTATCGATCGACAGATAGTCCGGCGGCGGCACGGCGCCGTCCTCGCGTTTCAGGACCGCGTCCAGGGTCACCGTTCCAAGCTCCAGACGCTCCACGGTCTCGGTGCTTTCCGGGTCCGTGTCCCAGCCGAACTGCGGGTCGAACGCGTAGCGTTTCGCGAAATCCGGAACCAACGGCAGGATCGAACTGCGGTAACGGTCGTTGAAAATGTGGAACGGCCGCACGCCGCCGTCGCCGCTGAGGCAATCCGTCAGCACGTGTGTCTTGGAGGCAAGATGCGCGGTGGCGCGGTGGATGCCGTCGACCGCCGTCACATCGGGTTCGTAGAACACGCTCACCACATCGGGCTCGAAGCCGTCGACGATCGGCAAGTTGCGGGTACCGCTGCGCCCGCCGACATGATGCGAGCAGATCTTCGCGTTCCCGGTCATGGTCTCCTCCGGCTCCAAACCCCGGTCGATCAGACCACGGCGGCGCGGCTTCGTCATCCCCGGGGCGGCACGGCGTTTCGGGCGGCGGCATCACCAGCGGCAAAATAGCCCACGGCCCTTGCGGGGCGCGCGACTTCGCCTATACTCCCGCGCCGCCGGCTGGAAGCCGGATACGCGCCGTTCCGTTATCACGAGGACCTCATGGCCGACCAAATCAAGAAGGTCGTTCTCGCCTATTCAGGCGGGCTCGACACATCGATCATCCTGAAATGGCTCCAGGACACCTACAATTGCGAGGTGGTGACCTTCACCGCCGACCTCGGCCAGGGAGAGGATCTGGAACCGGCCCGCAAAAAGGCGGAGATGCTGGGCATCAAGGAGATCTTCGTCGAGGATCTGCGCGAGGAATTCGTGCGCGATTTCGTCTTTCCGATGTTCCGCGCCAACACCGTCTACGAGGGCACCTATCTGCTCGGCACGTCGATCGCACGGCCGCTGATCGCGAAACGCCAGATCGAGATCGCCGAGCTGACCGGAGCGGACGCGGTCGCCCATGGAGCCACCGGCAAGGGCAACGACCAGGTCCGCTTCGAGCTGTCGTATTACGCCCTAAATCCGCATATCAAGATCATCGCGCCCTGGCGGGAATGGGAGTTCGCGTCCCGCACCGACCTGCTGAACTATGCCGAATCGCGGCAGATCCCGATCGCCAAGGACAAGCGCGGCGAGGCACCGTTCTCGGTCGACGCCAACCTGCTGCACGCCTCCAGCGAGGGCAAGATCATCGAGGACCCCTGGGTCGAGGGCGAGGAATTCATCTATTCCCGCACCATCTCGCCCGAGGCGGCGCCCGACAAGCCGACCTATATCGAGATCGGTTTCGAGCGGGGCGACCCGGTTTCCATCGACGGCAAGGCCATGAGCCCCGCGACCTTGCTCACGGCGCTGAACAAGCTCGGCCATGATAACGGGATCGGGCGGCTCGATCTGGTGGAGAACCGGTTCGTCGGCATGAAAAACCGCGGCCTCTATGAAACCCCGGGCGGCACGATCATGCATGTCGCGCACCGGGCGATGGAGAGCCTGACCCTGGATCGCGGCATGGCGCATCTGAAGGACGAGCTGATGCCGCGCTATGCCGAGATGATCTACAACGGCTTCTGGTATTCGCCGGAGCGCCAGATGCTGCAGGCGGCGATCGATCACAGCCAGCAGCATGTGACCGGGACCGTCCGGCTCAAGCTCTACAAAGGCAACACCATCGTGGTCGGACGCAAGGCCGAGAAGAGCCTTTATTCCGCCGACTACGTGACCTTCGAGGAAGGCGAGGCCGATTACGACCATAAGGATGCGCACGGCTTCATCCGCCTCAACGCGTTGCGTCTCAGGCTCAACAAGATGATGCTCGGCTAGCCCGGCGCATTCAGGAGTTCCAGGATCGTGCCGAACCGTCGATCCAAGGCCGTGAATTCCGCCGGAGGCCCAGGCAAACCGAACCCGCTGATCGTCCCTTCACCGGAGGTCGCACAGGCCTTGCGTCAGGGCCGACCGGTCGTCGCGCTTGAATCGACGATCATCTCGCACGGTCTGCCCCGCCCCCGTAACCTCGAGGTCGCGCGGCGGCTGGAGGCGATCGTCCGCGAGGAAGGCGCTACGCCGGCCACCATCGCGGTCCTGGACGGACGCCTCCGGGTCGGGCTTGGCGACGGCGACCTGATCCACCTCGCCGCAACCGAGGGCATCGCCAAGATCTCCCGCCGCGACCTGGCCGCGGCATTGGCAAGCGGCGGCGACGGCGCGACGACGGTCTCGGCGACAATGATCGCCGCCCACCTGGCCGGAATCCGGGTATTCGCGACCGGCGGGATCGGCGGCGTGCACCGCGGGGCCGCCGACAGCTTCGACATCTCCGCCGACCTTCAGGAACTGGGACGCACCCCGGTTGCGGTGGTTTGCGCCGGCGCCAAGGCGATCCTCGACCTGCCGAAGACATTGGAGGTTCTGGAAACCCTCGGTGTCCCGGTTATCGGACACGGAACGGACACTCTTCCGGCATTCTGGTGCCGGTCCAGCGGACTGAAGCTGCCGCACCGCCTGGATAGCGCCGCCGAGATCGCATCGCTGCTCGAGGTCCAGTCACGGCTGGGAGAGCACACCGGCACGCTGGTCGCCAACCCGATCCCTGAGCAGGCGGCCCTGCCCAACGATGTGGTCGAAAAGGCGATCGGCGAGGCGATCAAAACGGCGGAAGAAGCCGGCGTCACCGGCGCCGCCGTCACCCCGTACCTGCTTTCCCGTCTGAACGAACTTACCGGCGGAGCGAGCCTTGAAGCGAACATCGCGCTTGTCGAGAACAACGCGAGACTGGCCGCCGAGATCGCGGTCCGCCTCGCCGACGAAAAGCTCTAGCGCGTGATTGCCGGGCGTCGGCCAGCCGCGCCTGTTACCGCTCCTATTCGTGGACGTCGGCGTGGAAGGTCTTGGAAATGATCCGCCAGCCGTCGGCGGTTTTCACCAAGGTCAGATAATCCGTGAAGTAGCGGGGCGGAACGGCGCAATTGACCGTCGCCAGCGCGGTATCCGGACCCGCCTTGTGGATCGAGAGGATCTTGTCGAACCGGCCAAGGCCCTGGCTCGCCGGGGACGGCCGGTTGGCGATGACCTCGAAATACTTCTCGCGCGGCCAATCGGTCACGGTGTCGCCGTCAGTGAAATAGAGATGCGAGGCTTCGTGGAACACGCGGCCGAATTTCTCCAGGTCCCCGTCATAGAGACCGTCGAAATAGTCGGTCAGAACCGCCGTGATGTCGGCAATGCTTGCATCGTGGAAACGTTCACTCATGGTCTTCTCCTAGGGGTCGCGTCGATCGAGCCCTTCACGCTGGCGCTCGATCGCCTCTTCGGACCAGCGGCTCTTGATGAAGGCGACGATCGCCCAGATGTCGCTGTCGCTTAGCTGCATCTCGAAACCCGGCATGTCGTTCTTGTAGTCCGCCGGCGAGAAGGGCTGGCCGCCGAATTTGGTGACATCCATGATGTCCTGATCCGAGAGCCGCGTGATCGCGGTCTCGCCGTCCAGCGGCAGGGCCGGGCGCCCGCCGGTCGGATAGTTTCCGTCCCAGCCGGGTTTACCCTCCAGACGATCGCCGTGGCAGAAGGCGCAATTGGCCATGTACAGGCTTTTTCCAAGGGACACCTGAGCCTCGTTGAAGCGGTCGGCCTCGACCTTGGTTTCCGCGACATGGCGGTCATAGTAGACCCATGAAAGCGTGATGATTAGCGCGATGAAAACCGCAAACGCCAGGAAACGCTCCTTGGGCCCGAGCCGGTTGAGAAATTTCAGGGCCGGGAAGGATGCCCGCGGATCAGGATCATCATCCTCGATCTCGATGGAGATTTCCCGATCCGCCCGCCGGGTCCTCGGCAAGTGCCCCCGTGCCGTCTCCGCGAGCCGTCTTTTGCGGCGGCGTTCGCCGCGGCGGGGTCTGGAATCCAACATAACGCCTCCGCCCTATTGCGGTGGTGATCGGTCCGTCCGGCCGGCTACCGTCAGGTGAACTTCATCTTGTGGCGAGGGTTATAGCCTTTTCCCTTCGCCCATTCCTCGACGAATTTGCTGAGCTCCGGGTCCTCGCCGTCGGGCAGCACCACGCGCAACGTAACATACTGGTCGCCCGCCGCCGCGCCTTTCACCGCCGGCACCCCTTTACCCTTCAGACGCAGAGTCGAGCCGGTATTGGAGTTTCTCGGCACCTTGAGGGTGACGTTGCCGTGGATGGTGGGAACCACGATCGACTCGCCCAGCACCGCCTCGTAGAGCGTGACCGGCAGGTCGATGCGGATGTCCTGACCATCGCGCTTGAAATAGGCATGCGGCTCGACGCTGATCTCGATGACCGCATCACCCTGGGTCTTGCCATCGGCACCGACCCGGCCCTGGCCTTTCAAACGCAGCTTGGCGCCGCTTTCGGAGCCGGCGGGAATCGTCATGTCGACGATCTTGCCGTCCGAAAGGGTAACCCTTTTGCGGACGCCCGCCGTGGCCTCCTCGAATGGAACCTTGAGCTTGTAATTGGTGTTGCGGACCGGCTCCGGCTCGCTCTTGCTGTTCTCGGTCCTGGATCGCGTGGAGCGGCCACCGGTCCGGAACAGATCGGCGAACAGATCGTCCTCGTCGTCCAGATCATCGAAACTGAAGCCACCGCTCCCGGCGCTGGCGGGCCGGGTCCGCGAGCGCCCGGCCCAGGTCCGCCAGAAACCAGCACCTGGTTTCTCGTTGCCGGACGGATCGATCTGACCCCGGTCGTATTTGGCTCGCTTGGTCTCGTCCGAGAGGATGTCGTAGGCGCCGTTGATTTCCTTGAACTTCTCGGCGTTACCCGAATTCAGATCCGGATGGTGCTTCTTGGCCAGCTTGCGGTAGGCGGATTTGATCTCCGCCTCGCTCGCGGTTTTTGACACACCCAAAATCTTGTACGGATCACTCATGACACCGGCAAACCCAACACCTTGCGCGCCGAGACCCAAACGGTCTTACCGCATACGGCATTGGCGCCCTGTGGCGCAAGTCTACCGAACAATCTTCCATGAACCGTCCGGCTGACGGCACGCGGTCCCGTAGGCCTGCTCGGTCTTGCCGCCGACGGTGACCGTCTGGCTGAACTCGCGGCAATACTGGCCCGAATTGTCCTGATAGGCGGGCTGCGGCGTCACGGTGCCGGAGTTGCCGCTGTCCGGGTTGCGCCACGCGACCGAGGTGCCCGACGGCTGCCGTTCAAGCGCGTTGTTGGTGCTTCTCTCCATCGCCAGGCGGTCGGCCCGGTCGAGGGATTGTCCGACCTGGTTGCCCAGGAACGCGCCAAGCAGCGCACCGGCGGCGCCGGCGGCGACCCGCCCGCTGCCTTTTCCGAACTGCGCACCCGCGACGGCGCCCGCTACGCCGCCCAACACCGTCCCGACGCCTTCTTTCTGGCCTTGACCGGTGGACTGGCAGGCGGCGAGACCGATCGTCAAAACCGACACAAGGGCGATACGTTTCAACATCTGCAACATCCTTTCAAACGGCTCCGGCGCATACGATACCCCGATCCGTCATACGACTTTATCCTTGGAGACTATCACGGAGAAGCCTTACGCCGGAATACGCCACATCGGAACCGGCACCTGGCTTGCCTGACTCTACCCCCAAATTCGGGCCGCCCTCGAAGCCGGCGGCTCACCGCGCTTAAATTTGGTGACGATTGTGGCGGTTCCAAGGCCGATGAGGTAATTTTAACGTGACTTCCCTCACAAGGCGGCGAGCCAATGTTCGAACCCGATACCGACGATCCATTTGCCCTGTTTCACTCCTGGTTTGCTGATGCCGAGGCCTCGGAGACGACCGACCCAAACGCGATGACCGTGGCCACCGCCGACGCGATCGGACGGCCCTCGGCGCGGATCCTGCTGTTGAAGGAGGCCGACCCGCGCGGCTTTGTCTTCTATACCAATTTCGAAAGCCGCAAGGGCGACGAACTGGCCGTGAACCCCTTCGCGGCGCTCTGTTTTCACTGGAAGTCGCTGAAACGCCAGGTGCGCGTCGAGGGGCCCATCGTGAAGGTGAGCGATGGCGAGGCGGACGCCTATTTCGCCAGCCGCGCGCGGATGAGCCAGACCGGCGCCTGGGCGTCACAGCAGTCGCGCCCCCTGGCCAGCCGCAAGGCGCTCATGACCGCGGTGGGCAAGTATGAAACCGAGTATGCGGGCCGCGACGTGCCGCGCCCGCCCTATTGGACCGGCGCCCGGGTCATCCCCCTACGTATCGAGTTCTGGCAGGATGGGGAGTTTCGGCTGCACGACCGGTTCATCTATACCCGAGGTTCGGAAGGGCTGCCCTGGACCGTGACCCGACTGAACCCGTAGACCGCAAAAAGGTATAACTCGGCGGAGATTGGAGACCATTGAGCGGCGGCACGGGCGTCTGCCGGTCGATCCCTATCGCTCCACGGGTTCCAGCCGGAGGATCCGGCCGTTCCCGGAATCGGTCAGAAGATAGACATAGCCGTCCGGGCTCTGCCGGACATCACGGATCCGCTCGCCGATATCGGGGATCAGCGCTTCCTGTCCGACGACGCGCTCACCGTCCAGCGTCAGGCGCACGACCAAACGGAACTTGAGCGCGCCGACCAGCAGATTGCCGCGCCATTTCGCGAACACGTCGCCGGTGTAGAACGCCATCCCAGACGGTGCGATCGAGGGGTCCCAATAGTGGACCGGCTGCTCCATCCCCGGCGCGCTATACCCGATTCCGATCGGCGCGCCCGAGTAATGCGTCCCGTAGGAGATCACCGGCCAGCCATAGTTCTTTCCGGCTTGCGGGATGTTGACCTCGTCGCCGCCACGCGCACCATGCTCGTGGATCCACAACCGGCCGGTCTCGGGATGGATGGCGGCGCCCTGGGGATTGCGGTGCCCATACGACCAGATTTCGGGCCGGTGCCCGGAACGGCCGACAAAGGGATTGTCGGCGGGGATCCTGCCATCGGTATGGACACGGATCACCTGGCCGCGATTTATGCTGGGGTCCTGGGCGAGGTCCCGCTCTCCGCGTTCACCGATGGTGATGAAGAGCGTTCCGTCCGGGCTCAGCGCCAGGCGCGAGCCGTAGTGCACCCGGCTATTGATCTTCGGAAACTGACGGAACAGTACCTTTAAATCGGCGAGCCCTCCGTCCCGCAGTTCCGCCCGGGCCACCGCCGTGCCGGAGCCCTCCGGCGACGGTTCCGAATAGGAGAAATAGACCGTCCGGTTGGCCGCAAATCCGGGATCGACGAGAATGTCGAGCAAACCGCCCTGGCCGCTGTCATCGACCTCGGGCACGCCGCGCACGGGGTCGGAAACAGTGCCGTCGGCGGAAACGATGCGCAGTTGTCCAGGCCGCTCGGTGACCAGCATCCGGCCGTCCGGCAGCCAGGCCAGCGACCAGGGTCGCTCAAGACCCGCCGCGACAGTGGTCACACGCAGCCGGTAGTGCTCGCTCTCGTAGGTCTGCGCGGTCACGCCGGAGAGCGGGAGAATCGCAAGCAGGAACGCAAGAACCGCGCGGACAATCCAGCCCATCGTGATCGTCTCCAGAGATTGACGTTACCAGCCAAGAGCATAGACTCTTTTCCATGACCGATTCTCGAAAAACCTTGCTTCTGACCGGCGCCAGCCGTGGTATCGGCCATGCGACCGTCAGCTTCTTCAGCGCCCGGGGCTGGGAAATCATCACCTGCTCGCGCGAGGCGCCGCCGGAGGAATGCCGGCGCGATCCGAACTGGTCACACCACATTACCGCCGATCTCGGCGACAGCGCCGGCATCGACGCCTTCATCACCGAGGGCAACCGCCTTCTGGATGGCCGCCCCCTGCACGCCCTGGTGAACAATGCCGGCTGGTCGCCCAAATCACCGTTCAAGGAGCGCCTGGGGTGCCTTAACGGCGACATCGACGCCTGGCGCCAGGTTTTCGAGTTGAATTTCTTCGCGCCGCTCCGCCTGTCACGCGGTTTTGCGGCCGCTCTGGCGCGCGGCAAGGGCGCGGTGGTCAACATCACCTCGATCGCCGGGCACGCGATCCATCCCTTCGCGGGTTCCGCCTACAGTACCTCGAAAGCCGCCTTGTCCGCGCTGACCCGGGAATTGGCCAACGAATTCGCCGAGCTCGGGGTTCGGGTCAACGCGGTGGCGCCGGGTGAAATCGAGACCGCCATGCTGTCCCCGGAGACCGAGGTGCTGATCCCGCGCATCCCACTGCACCGGTTGGGAGAACCGAAGGATGTGGCCTCCACAATCCATTATCTCTGTTCCGAGGACAGCGGCTATGTGACCGGGACCGAGATCTTCGTCACCGGCGGTCAGCACATGCTTTAGCGGGCCGATGTTCACGGTATCGGCGATCATGTATCCTGCACATCTCCAGACCGCGCCCGATATGGTGTTGCGGCGCCGTCTCGGCAGGTCAACCGCCGCCTCACTTTTCAGTCGCTCGCCGGGTCTTGTCCCGCTCCCGGCACCCAAGGAGAAACGCGATGGCAAAGGGTAGCAGAAACCTTGAAGCCGAACCGAACGACGAAGACCCCTTAAACCCCAAGGACGATACCCCGAGCGAGCTCGACGACAGGACCCACGCGGAGTTTCTGGCGATCTATCGCGACGCCTCCGACAATCTGCGTTTCGCGAAGGACCATCAATGGCGGGCGGTGCTGTATTTCTCGATGGGCGCGACCGCGGTCACCGCGTTCGGCGAGTGGTCACGGTGGAGCGACGCGCGCTTGAACGGCTACCTGTTGACTATGGTCTGGATCTTCAGCCTGGCGAGCATCGGCGTGATCCTCAGCCTGCAGTGGTGGCAGGCGGCGGAATCCCGCAAGATCGACTACGTGACCTCGAAATGGAGCAGCTTCAGCACCGCCGCCCGCCGGCGGAAATCGATGCTGATGAGCGACATCCAGCGGTACGGAATGCTGATCGCCATGATCCTTTACCTGGAACTGGTGACGATCGCGGTCACGCGGATCTTCTGGCCGCATTTCTAGTCCGGAGGGCGATTCACCTCTCTTGTGGCGATCACGATGGGATCGCGCGAAGAGATGTGAAGATGCTTTAAGTGGCCGCTGCCGCTTTTCTGGCGAAGTGGGCGGCAAGCAAGACCTGCTTGCGGGCCGGCAGGTGCCACCACCGGGCCCTGAGGCCGGTGGCGTCGATGTTCTCGACCCTGACCTGGTCCTCGATCCGAAGCTCTCCTTCGCGGTCGTAGAAATCATGCAGGACAAACCGCACCCGGGCGAGTTGCCCCTTGATCAGCGAGCCGTCATAGGGCGCGATGAGGAAGCCGGACGGGCTCCACACACGAAGGGCTTAGTCGGCGGCGCCGATCCTGACATAGGAATCGCCACGCGCGCGCAGTTCCGCGATCGACGCAGGTATCGCCTCGGCCTTGCCATGAAACAGGTTGAAAAGTCCCATTGAACCCTCCAATCACCGCCGCCGGCACAAGTGGCAGCGGTCGAGCCGGAAGACTCGTCCAAGGACTCTATTTGATCATGCAAAATGCAAATTACAATAAATTTTAACTAAATTAATTTACATGGAAATTACAAAGAAAACCCGGCGTTTCGGATGTCCGAGCCAATTGGTAAGAACCGTAGAGAGGAAATACTGCAGCGCGGGCCGCGGCGGGCGCCCTTACGCGCTTCTCTATTCGGGATCAGGCGGAGCGGCGGGAGATCAGCGAGTCGCACCAATTGATCCGGCGCGAGACCATGTCGAGCTCGATCTCCAGCCATTCCGGCATAAGCCCCTCGGACCACTCGCCATGCGCCGCCAGATCACGCAGGCGCACCTGTTCGCCCTCGTACATCCGCTTCAGGCCTTCGAGCTGGTCCACCTGGTCTTCGGGATCAAGAACGTCGATGAAGCGAAGTTTCAGCGCGATGACGAGCTTGTTCAGATCCGAGGTGCCGGGCCGGATATTGGTCTTCAGATAGGCCTCGAGCGCATTCACGCCCTCCTCGGTCAGACGCAGCATTTCGCTGTCGTCGCCGGCATCCTCGCCGACCACGGCAATCAGGCCCTCGAGTTTAAGGAGTTCAATCGAGGTGCCCAGCAGATCCAGAGACGGGCCGACCACGCGGGCCGCGAACTGACGCACCTCTCCGGCGATCTCGGCATAGGGGCGGTCCCGCTTGACCAGCGCGCCGAGCGCCGCCATGCGGATGGCTTCCTTGGGAATCAGGGAATTGTCGCGATACACGATGGCCACCCTTGCCTTTCACCGGACACCCAAGCATGCGCGCACGGGCCGAAAATGTCCAGAATTGTCCGGTCGGACGCCGAAAGCAGGTTTCAGGCGGGCGATATACCGCGCAGGCGTTCGCTACGCCGTCTAAGCAACTCGACAGTTGTCAAAAGCACAATGGAGATACAAACCAAAATCGTCGCGACCGCCAGGATCGTCGGGCTGATCTGTTCGCGAATGCCTGAGAACATCTGGCGCGGGATCGTCCTCTGCTCCACATCGGCCAGGAAGATCACGGCGACAACCTCGTCCAGCGAGGTGATGAAGGCAAACAGCGCACCGGAGATCATGCCCGGAAGGATCAACGGCAGGATGACCTTGCGGAAAGTGGTCACGCCGCTCGCGCCTAGGCTTTGCGAGGCGCGGATGAGCGAGCGGTCGAACCCGGACAGGGTGGCCGTGACCGTGATGATCACGAAAGGCACGCCAAGCGTCGCATGGGCAAGGATCAGTCCAGGGTAGGTCTTGGCCAGACCGACATCGGCGTAGAAGAAAAACATCCCGGTCGCGGTGATCACGAGCGGCACGACCATCGGCGAAATCATGACCGACGTGATGAGTTGCCGGAACGGCATCTCAGGCCGGGAAAGGCCGAGTGCCGCGAGAGTCCCAAGCCCGGTCGCCAGCGCCGTCGCACAAACGGCAATGAAGATGGAGTTCCGCGTCGCCCTGATCCATTGAGCGTTGTTCCACATATCCTCCCACCACCCCTCGACGGCATTCGGCGCGGCCATACCGTTGATGAGAATGTCCTTGTACCAGCGGAACGAGAACGCTTCGGGATCAAGGGAGACCATGCCTTCGGTGAAGGTGAAGTACGGCTCGGCATTGAAGGACAGGGGCACGATCACCAGTATCGGCGTGATCAGAAAAATGAAGATCACCACGCACGACACCAGATAGGTGTAATACCACGCGATCTCGAGCATCGACGCGTAGTTCGGCAGACTTTTCAGACCCGCGAGCGGAATCCCGAAGATGACGGCGAACCCGATCGCGGTCGCAAAGGACTGCGTCGCCAGGTAGACCAGCACAACCAGCACGAAAAGGATAAACCGAGGGTCTTTCCACAAATGTCGGATGCTCAGCATCGGCACCTACCCGAAGCTCAATCGGTCGACACCGACCAGCTTGTTGTAGACCCAGTAGAGGATCATCACCGCGAGCAGGAGGATCGTGCCGAGTGCCGCGCCCAGGCTCCAGTTCAGGGATCTCTGGATATGATAGGCGATCAGGTTCGAAATCAGGATCCCGTCCTCGCCGCCAACCAGCGCGGGCGTGATGTAGAAGCCGATCGACAGGATGAAGACGAGCAAGGTTCCGGCCGCTATTCCGGGGAGGGTCTGCGGAAAATAGACCCGGCGAAACGCCGTCAGAGGCGTCGCGCCAAGCGACCGGGCCGCCCGCATGTAGCTTGGCGGGATCGTCTTCATCACCGAATACAGCGGCATGATCATGAAGGGCAGTAAGATGTGCACCATCGAAATCACCGTGCCCGTTCGGTTGTAGATCATCTGGATACGGGCCTCATCGGCAATGATTCCGATATGCACCAGCACGTCGTTTATCAACCCCTCGGTCTGCAGGATCGCGATCCACGCGGTGGTCCGAACCAGGAGCGATGTCCAGAACGGCAGAAGGACAAGAATCATCAAAAGATTGGATAGGCGTAGCGGCAGGCTCGCCAAGAGGTGCGATACCGGATAGGCCAGCAGGAAACAGAAAAACGTGATTATACTCGACAGCCAGAGCGTCTTCAGGAAGTTGTCGATGTAGATCTGATAGAGTTCCTCGGCCCGGACAATTTCTCCGGACCCATCGTATTTGCTGTCGAGCGCGGCGAGATAGAAGGCCGCGGTGAAATCTCCAACGACCCGCTGCAACGTGCGCCACAGATCCGGATCGTCCCACCGTTTGTCGATCTTGATCAGGGCGTCCTTATAGGGACCGGACGTGAGCCTCTTCACTTTGCGCGCGGTCGACGTGAACAGGCTTCGGCTTCCGGGAATTTCATAGTTCACACGGGTCGCAAGATTTCCCACTGTCTTGCCGATCTCGCGGTTCGCCGCCGCCGCCTGAATATCCTTGACGAAAACGGCAATGATCGCCTCGTCGGGCAAGCCTTCTCCGTCCCACTTCTGGATCGCCGCCGCGAAATTCGGCAGGACACCACTTCCCGTGTCGTTGTGCACCGACCGAAACAGCATCTGGCCGATTGGCAACACGAAACTCACCACGAGAAACAGCAGCAAAGGAACCGTCAGCAGAAATGCCCGCCATTTCATCCGTCGCGTGGTGCGTGCGAGGCGCTGTTTAAGAACAGCGCGATCCTCGAGCCCGAGGCCTTCATTCATCGCGTCGGTGGCGGCAAGATCGGTCACTCGTGTCACTCAGGGCCAAGCGGACCACGCGGGAGACCTTGCGCCCGCGTGGTCCATGGCACCTTATCCAGCCAGCCAAGCGTTGAAACGCTCGTTCAGCTGGTCCTGATTGTCGGCCCAGAAATTGAAGTCGTTCTGCACCGCGTTCTTCAGGTTGTTAGGCGCGGTCGGCATGTGCGGGCCCATGTCGATGGGCTTTTTGTGATACTTGCCGACCAACGGTCCGGACGACTTGCGAGCCGGTCCATAGGAGATGTAGGACGCCTGATCCGCGAGCGGCTTGGTGCCGGTCGAGAACTTCAGGAAATCCATCGCCAGATCCTTGTTCGGAGCGTTCTTGGGAATGACCCAGAGATCAAGGTCCCAAATCTGCCCGTCCCAAACGATCTCGAACGGCTTATCCTCGCCCGCGACGGCGTTGAAGATACGACCGTTATAGGCCGTGGTCATCACGACCTCGCCATCGGCGAGCAACTGCGGCGGCTGAGCACCGGCTTCCCACCAGACCACCGAACTCTTGATGGTGTCGAGTTTCGCGAAGGCGCGGTCGACGCCCGCCGGAGTGGCGAGAATCTTGTACACGTCCTTCGCCGCAACGCCATCGGCGATCAGTGCGAATTCGAGATTGGCCTTCGGCCCCTTGCGCAGGCCACGCTTGCCCGGGAACTTCTTCAGATCGAAGAAGTCGGCCATCGTCGGGGCCGTTTTCATCTTCGACTTGTCGTAAGGCGAAAATGGTCGACCAGACGATGTTCGCAACCGCGCAGTCGTGCAGCGTGCCCTCAAGGAAGTCCTCGGTGGCCGGCTTGCCGTCGGCGCCGGCGGGCAGGCTGGAGGCGTCGATGGTCTCAAGCAGACCTTCGTCGCAGGCCCGGATAGCGTCGGAAAGCTCCACATCGACGATATCCCAGCTGACCTTTCCGGCCTCAACCTGGGCTTTGATCTCCGCGGTGCCGCCGTTGTAGTCCTCGGACTTGATGGCGCTTGCCGGTCTTAGCGATCCAAGGCTTATGATAGGCCTCAATCTGGGACTTCGTATAAGCGCCGCCCCAGGAAACAACCGTAATCTCGCCCGCCTGCGCGAATGCGACGCCGGCGACGAGGCCGAGCCCGGACGATTGTCGTGCCGAGCAGTTTCGATGTCTTCATGTACTCTCCTCCTTTGCAAAGTAACCTGGTCGAATTTCGATACTCATGTCCTGTGGGCTTCTGCCCGCGTACTCTAGCGTCCGGCGGCGTAGTCCAGGGCCCGGCAGTCGGATGCAACCCAACCGACCTTCACGGATCTCTCCTGTTTCAGAACATGCCGCCCGGAACGATTGCGCACCTTGACGATGAACTCGTCATTTCCGGCGACCTGCATACGGACCTGGATGTGGTCACCCAGATAGATCAGTTCCTCGACGCGCGCCCCCAGCACGTCATCCATCTGGTCAGACGGATCAATCTCGACCCGCTCCGGCGCAGAGAAAGTGTCGTCCGTCGCCGACGCCCCCGACATTCACTTTCAGCGCGCGCACTTCCTGGCCATCGTCCAACCGGACCGAGCAATAGTCGCCGTCCATCGCGGTGACGGTCCCGTAGAGCCGGTTGTTCTCGCCGATGAATGACGCCACGAAGGCATTTTCCGGGCGTTCGTAAAGGTCCGCCGGTGGCGCGACCTGCTGGATCACGCCGTCGTTGAACACCGCGATCCGGTCCGACATGGTCAATGCCTCGGACTGATCATGGGTCACGTAGACAACGGTCATGCCCAGATTCCGTGAATATGCTTGATCTCGTACTGCATCTGCTCACGCAGGTTCTTGTCGAGCGCGCCCAAAGGTTCATCCATCAAGACCAGATCCGGTTCGAACACCAGCGCCCGGGCCAGGGCAACACGCTGCTGCTGGCCGCCCGAAAGCTGCGCCGGCCGGCGAAAGCCAAAATCACCCAGCTCGACCATATCAGGGCCCGTTTGACCTTGGCTTCCGTATCCGATTTCGACATTCCGCGCACTTCGAGCGGGAAAGCGAGATTTTCGGCCACCGTCATATGCGGAACAGGGCATAGTTCTGGAAAACTATGCCGATCCCGCGCTTGTGCGGCGGCACGTTGTTCAACTCGTTGCCGCCCAGGATCACCTGCCCGTGGGTGGGTGTCTCGAAGCCCGCCAGCATCATCAGACACGTCGTCTTGCCGGACCCGAGGTCCAAGCATCGTCAGAAACTCTCCGGCCGCTATATCCAGGTTCAAGTTTTTGACGACTAATATTTCCCGTCGTAGGTCTTCTGAACATCTATAAATCTAACAAAGAACGCGCTTCGTCCGCCATGCGCTCGCGACACCCCCTGCTTTTCCCCTTCGGGTGTGGCTCCGATTTCGGGTTCGCCACTCGTTGCAATTTTATTGCAATCTTAGCCCGACCCTAGGACAAACCGAACGGCGCTGTAAAGGCCAGCCTCCTGTCATGGTGGGCTCGGAGCCGCATTCAAGCAGCCGATCAAGCATTTCTTCGTTCCGAATCCGACATCCGCCTGTCGCTTCCGCGTCGCCCTCCGCGGTTATAACGTGCCAGTTCTCGACGATGATCCAGCCATCCCCTCCCCGGGATGGAAATTGGGGAGAGGGCAATGAAATCCAGCGCGCGGGTGGTGGTCATCGGAGGCGGGGTCGTCGGCGTCAGCGCCCTCTATCATCTGGCTAAGAAAGGCTGGAGTGACGTCGTCCTGGTGGAACGGACCGAGCTTACCGCCGGCTCGACCTGGCATGCCGCCGGTCTACTGCCGCTGTTCAACATGAGCTATTCGGTCGGACAGCTCCACCAGTACTCCGTGGAACTTTACAAGACGCTGGAAGACGAGACCGGACAGGCGGTCGGTCTGCACGTCAACGGCAATCTGCGCCTGGCGCGCAACCGCGACCGCATGGACGAGTACCGCAACTATCAGTGCACGGCGGAAACCATCGGCGTCGAATGCCACCTGATCGGTGTCGACGAGATCAGGAATCTCTGGCCGCTCGCCAATATGGACGGTCTCGTCGGGGCGCTTTGGCACCCGACGGACGGCCATATAGCGCCGGTGGACGTGACCATGGCGCTGGCCAAGGGGGCACGGGCCATGGGCGCCGAGATCTATCAGCAGACCGAGGTCACGGGTATAGAGCGCAATGCTGATCTCGAATGGGTAGTGAAGACCACCAAGGGTGACATCACTTGCGAGCACGTGATCAGTTGCACCGGCAACTACGCCCGCACGACGGCAAAGATGGTGGGGCTGGAGATTCCGGTTATCCCGGTCGAGCACCAATACATCGTCACCGATGTCGATCCGGTGCTGCGGGAATATCGCGAGGCCGGCAACAAGGAGCTTCCGGTGCTGCGCGAGTCGGATTCTTCGTACTATTTCCGCGAGGAACGCATGGGTTGGATCCTCGGCCCCTACGAGAAAGGCGCCGGCCTGCTTCGTCGACGGCGTTCCCTCGACCTTCGAGAAAGATCTGTTCCCCGGCGACCTGGAACGGCTGATGCCGCATGTGGAAGCGGCGATCCGCCGGGTGCCCTCCTTCGAGAACGCCGGCATCAAGGACATCGTCAACGGCCCGATCGCCTATACCCCGGACGGCAACCCCATGGTCGGGCCGGCCTTCGGATTGCCGAACTTCTGGATCTCCGAGGGACACAGTTTCGGCGTCACCGCAGCGGGCGGCGCCGGCTGGCAGCTTGCCGAGTGGATCGTCGAGGGCGAGCCGTCGGTGGATATGATCGGGGTCGATCCGCGACGGTTCGGCGTGGTGTCGAAAACCTTCGCCAGGATCAAGAACGAGGAGGCCTACGAGCACGTCTTCGTGAACCATTTCCCGATGGAGGAACGTCCGGCGGCCCGGCCCGCGAAAGCGCCGCCGATCTACGACCGCCTCGACAAGGCGGGCGCGGTCTGGGGCGCACGGTTCGGCTGGGAGCGGGTGAACTGGTTCGCGCCGGCGGGGACCAAGCGGGAGGATGTCTACTCCTTCCGGCGCTCCAACTGGTTCGAGCATGTCGGCACCGAAGTCCGCGCCATGCGCGAGAATGTCGGGCTGATGGAGCTGTCCTCCTTCGCCAAATACGAAGTCGAGGGACGCGGGGCGCGGGCCTGGCTTGACCGCCTCGTCGCCAACAACATTCCCAAGGGCGTCGGGCGGATGAGCCTGGCGCATGCGCTAAACCCGTCGGGCTCGGTGCGATCCGAGTTCACCATCTCGCGTTTGAGCGACGGGCCCTTGGGAGAGCGGTTTTTCCTGGTCGGCCCCGGCGCCGGTCATGACTACGATCTTGATTTCCTGACGAAATCCATGCCCCGCGACGGATCAGTGCACTTGCGCGACGTGACCAACCAATTCGGGGTTCTGGTTCTGGCCGGCCCGAACGCGCGCAAGGTTCTGGAGAAAATCGCCGACGCCGACGTATCGAACGCCGCATTCCCGTGGCTGACCATGCGGGAGATCCCCGTCGGGTTCTGTCCGAATGTCCGCGCCATGCGGGTCAATTTCGTCGGCTCTCTCGGCTGGGAGCTGCATCACCCGATCGAATATCAGATCCAGCTCTACGAAGCGCTACGCCAGGCCGGCGCCGAGTTCAGGATCGCCAATGTGGGCATGCGGGCGATGGACTCGATGCGGCTGGAGAAGTCCTACCGGCTGTGGGGCACGGATCTGAATGCCGAAAACACAATCCTTGAGGCCGGTCTCGGGCGTTTCGTCCGGCTCAACAAGGGTGAATTCACGGGCCGCGAGGCCCTGGTGCTGCAGCAGGAACGGGGCGTGCCGAACCGGTACTGCGCCATCGAGATCGACGCCGACGATGCCGACCCCTTCGGCAACGAGCCGGTGCTCCTCGATGGCGAGGTGATCGGGCGTGGCACGGCGGGCGGATATGGCCACTACGTCGGAAAGTCGCTGATGCTGGGCTACGTAAAGACCGAGCACGCGACTGTCGGATTGGAATGCCAGGTCCGGGTGCTGGATCAACTTCGCCCGGCACGGATTATCGAAGAGAGCCCGTACGATCCAGAGAATTTGGCGCTGAGAGCCTAGGCTGACCTTTCAGTCGCCTAGGACTTTGGCGATTGGGATTTCGAGGCTCTCTGCCTCGGCGGCGTTGAGGCGTCCAATCAAAGTCGTGATCCTGCCGGCCAGGCCGGCCTCATCCTGAAGCGCCGCAGCTTCAACTGCTCCGACGCTCAACCCGAGGCAGCGGTAAAGGTCGTGCACCGAGGCGGCCGACAGATCCCGGCACAACACGAAGGCGCCGCTATCCGTCACCGCGACGAAGCGGCCGTCTTGGAGTTGCCCCATCACATCGTCCAGCCCGTCGCTGCCGATCGCGGCCCCGATATCCTCGTTGCTCAATTCCTCGCCGGTACCCGCCGCGTCACGCAACACCGAGAGAATCCGGATCGCCCGCGCCAGAGTGGCGGCGGGCCCCAGGTTCTCTTCCAAAATGGGCGTGCGGGCCCGCCACCAGTCCGCAAAGGACGCGGCGAAGACTGCTCCCAGCAGGACGACACCCCACGACAGGTATAGCCAGATCAGGAAAATCGGGAACGCCGCCATGGCGCCGTAAATTGTCTGATAGGTCAGGACATTGGCCAGATACCAAGCGAATCCGGCCTTGAGGATCTGGAATCCCGCGCCGCTGACGAAGCCGCCGATCAGCGCGTCCCGCCAGGCCACGCGCCGGTTCGGTATCACCGCGAACAGCACGGTGAACAAGACGGTCTGGACCGCGATCGAGAGAAGCTGTTCGGCCGGCCCGCCGGATTCAGTCGCCAGATCCTCGGCGCTCAAGCCGGCATGGTTCAGTCCGTCGCGCGCGACGCTGAAGATGTCTGTGGTCAGCGTGATCCCGGCCCCGATCAGCAGTGGGCCGAGGGTCAGGACACCCCAATAGATCAGAAAGCGCACGATGAGCGGCCGGGGCCGGTCGACCCGCCAGATCCGGTTGAAGGTCGCCTCGATGGTGCTCAGCAGCAGCAGCGCCGAGAGACCAAGCGCGACGACACCTACGGTCCCGAGCTGTCCGGTATTGGCGAGGAAACTGTTCAGATGCTCGCGTAACTGGTCTTCGGCGCCGGGCATCAGATTGGCGAACAGGATCTCTTCCAGGTGCGCACGCGCGCCTTCGAAAGCCGGAAAAGCCGCGAAGATCGCAAAGGCGATCGCCAGGAGCGGAACCAGCGACAGCAGAGTCGTGTAGGTCAGCGAGGAGGCCGCCTGCATGCCCCGGTCGCGGCGAAACCGGCGCAACGCGAAACCGGCATAGGCGCCGATCTCCAGCAAGATCGCGCCCGGCTTCAGGCGGCGCCACGAGTCGAGGCGGTTAGGTTCCTTTTCCATTTTGTCAGCATATCCAATCCCGCAGACTTGCATAGGAATACCGCGCGCCGTTGGCCGGCCCAACCCTTTGGTGTAGAATGCATCCGACCGGTCGGGGCGCGCCTCGGCCCTCTTGAATAGCAACGGAACAAGCGAGGAGCATATGAGCACTCCCACGGGGATCATGGCCGGAAAGAAAGGTCTGATCATGGGCGTGGCGAACGATCGATCGATCGCCTGGGGCATCGCCAAGGCGGTCGCCGACCAAGGTGCCGAACTCGCGTTCACCTATCAGGGCGAAGCGCTGAAAAAGCGGGCGGAGCCGTTGGCGGCCTCCGTCGGGTCCGACATGCTGATGCAGTGCGATGTTACCGACGATGCGAGCGTGTCGGCGACGTTCAAGCAGATCGCCGCGCGGTGGAAGTCCATCGATTTCCTGGTTCACGCCATCGCCTATTCGGACAAGGAAGAGTTGAAGGGCGAGTATCTCAACACCACGCGCGACAATTTCCTGCGCACGATGGATATCTCCTGCTTTTCCTTCACCACCGTCGCCAAACATGCCTCGGCGATCATGCCGAACGGCGGCAGCCTGCTCACCCTCACCTACTACGGTGCCGAACGGGTGATGCCGCACTACAACGTCATGGGTGTTGCGAAAGCGGCGCTGGAAGCAAGCGTCCGCTATCTCGCCGTCGATCTCGGCGGGCAGGCGATCCGGGTCAACGGTCTTTCCGCCGGGCCGATGAAAACCCTCGCGGCATCCGGCATCGGGGATTTCCGCTATATCCTGAAATGGAACCAGTACAACTCACCGCTCAAGCGCAACGTGACGCTGGAGGATGTCGGCGGCGCCGCCGTGTATCTCCTGAGCGATCTTTCGAGCGGTGTGTCGGGCGAGGTCCATCACGTGGATTGCGGCTACAACATCGTCGGCATGAAGGCGGTCGACGCGCCGGACATCTCGGTGGTCTGACCCAGCTTCTCGGAGGCCTTGATGGCCAGCAATAGTTTCGGCGAGGCCTTCCGCTTCACGACCTGGGGGGAAAGCCACGGACCGGCGATCGGCTGCGTAGTCGACGGCGCGCCGCCGCGCATCCCGATCACCGAAGCCGATATCCAATTCCACCTCGACCGCCGCAAGCCGGGACAGTCCCGCTTCACCACCCAGCGTCAGGAACCGGACGAGGTCAAGATCCTGTCCGGCGTGTTCGAGGGCATGACCACTGGCACCCCGATCGGCATGGTGATCGAGAACCAGGACCAGCGCTCCCGGGACTACGGCGAGATCAAGGACCGGTACCGGCCGGGGCACGCCGACTTCACCTACGATGCCAAATACGGCATCCGCGACTATCGCGGCGGCGGACGCTCCTCGGCGCGGGAGACCGCCATGCGGGTCGCGGCGGGCGGCGTCGCGCGCAAGATCCTGGCCAGCCGGCTCGGCAACGCGTTCTCGGTGCGCGGCGCTCTGGTGCAGATCGGCCCGCACAAGATCGACCGCGATGCCTGGAACTGGGATGAGGTCGAACGCAATCCCTTCTGGTCTCCCGACGCGAACATGGCGGACCGCTGGGCAGACTATCTGGACGGCGTGCGCAAGTCGGGATCCTCGGCCGGCGCGGTGATCGAGGTGGTAGCGGAGGGCATTCCGGCGGGGCTGGGCGAGCCGATCTACGGCAAGCTCGACAGCGACCTCGCCGCGGCCATGATGACCATCAATGCCGTGAAAGGCGTGGAGATAGGCGACGGCTTCGGCCTCGCGGCGGTGCCTGGCGAAGAGGCCGCGGACGAGATGCGCATGGCGGGTGGGAAACCGGTCTTCCTCAGCAACCGCGCGGGCGGCGTTCTCGGCGGAATCTCCACGGGACAGCCGGTGGTCGCGCGCTTTGCGGTGAAGCCGACCAGTTCGATCCTGACACCGCGCCGGTCGATCGACCGCTTCGGCGCCGAAGTGGAGGTGATGACCAAGGGCCGTCATGACCCCTGCGTCGGCATCCGCGCCGTCCCGGTGGGCGAAGCGATGATGGCCTGCGTGCTCGCCGATCACCTGCTGCGTCACGCCGGACAATGCGGTGACGGAAACCCGCCGGAAGCCGGCTGAAAAGACCTTGCGCCGGAACCGTCACCGCCCGGGGCTTGGGAGACCTCAGCCATGCGCTATCTGATCGGTTTTTTAGCGGCGCTCGGCGTGTTGTCCGTAGTGTTGTTCGCCGCGACCGGGTTCGCCATCTACTGGGCCGCCGACCGCTATGCCGAACCGGACGACCTGCCGGAGTCTATCGTGCTGAAAGCGGCGCTGTCAGGGTCACCGGCGGATGTCACGGACTCCTCGCCGATTGCCGATCTTGTGCCGACGCGCCGCCGCCTGTCGCTGTTCGCCATCGTCTCCGCACTTGAGGCGGCCAGAACCGATGAGCGCGTCAAAGGACTGGTCATGGACCTTTCCGGTGCCGAGATCGGCCTTGCCGAGGCGCAGGAATTGCGCGCCGCGATCCTGGGTTTCCGCGCCGCCGGCAAATCCGCCCGCGTTCACGCGGACAGTTTCGAGGGCCGCCGGGCCTCCGCCGCCTATTACCTCGCGACAGCCTTCGAGAGCATATCGGTGCAGCCTTCCGGCCTGCTGGACATCCGTGGTCTGTCGATCACCACGCCGCTGCTCGGCAAACTGCTCCGGGAGCAGGGCGTGCGCGCCGAAGTCCAGACCCGGCACGAATTCAAGGGCGCGGCGGTGCCTGTCACCAGCGAAAGCCTTCCGGAACCGATCCGCGCCAACTACGCGCGGGCCGTCGACTCGATGTACGAACAACTCGTAGCCGGGATCGCCACCGGCAGGAACCTCAGTCCTTCGGCAGTACGCACAATCATCGATTCCGCGCCGCTGGTGGCGGAAGAGGCGCGCCGCAACCGTCTGGTCGACGCGATCGCCTATCGGGACGAGATGCATGACGCCGGCATCGGCGGCAGCCCGGGCGCCGAGTTGGTCGATCTCGCGGCCTATGCGAAATCGCGGCGGGACGAAATGGCGGACATGGGCGAGGACGAGACCGCGCGGATCGCCCTGATCTCGGCCGACGGCGAAATCGTGCGCGGCAAAGACCGACGGCTCGGCTCGCGCGGCGTGGCGGCCTCGGAAAATCTCGTCGCGGCGATCCGCGAGGCCCGCGAGGATCCCTTGGTTAAAGCGCTGGTGCTCCGGATCGACAGTCCGGGCGGCAGCTACGTCGCCTCGGACAGCATTCTGAGGGCTTTGCAACAAACCCGCGAGGCCGGGATCCCCATTGTCGTATCGATGAGCAACCTCGCCGCCTCCGGCGGCTATTTCATCACCCTCGCGGCCGATCACGTGGTTGCCCATCCGGCAACGCTGACCGGCTCGATCGGCGTGCTCGGCGGGAAAATCTCGATCGGAGAGCTGCTGTCGCGCCACGGTGTCGAAAGCGCGGAGGTCAGCGCCGGCGCGAACGCGTCCATGTTTTCGCCGCTTCGGTCTTTCAGCGAGGATGAACGCGAGCGCCTGTCGCTGATTCTCGACGAGATCTACGCGGACTTCACCACGCGGGTGGCCAAGCGCCGGCGCTTGTCGGCGGCGGAAATCGACGCCGCCGCCAGGGGCCGCATCTGGACCGGCGAGGATGCCCTGCGGCTGGGTCTGGTCGACGTTCTCGGCGGCCTGGACGACGCCTTTCAACTGGCCCGTCAATCGGCCGGCCTGGAGCCGGATCAGATCGCAATTCCAACGGTGTTTCCCAAACGCGGCTCACCCCTAGAGCGTCTCCTTGAGTCGATCGAGGACGGCCGATTGCTGTCGCTTGCAAACCGGATTGATGATCTTGTCCGCGTTATCGGCTATGCTGGCGAGGTGGCGGAAACTCTGCCGGAGACCGGCGTTGCGGACAGAGTGATGTTGCGCATGCCGGATATGATTACTAGATGATGCTCTACGGTCCCATGCGAAGGGGAGATTTGGGCATGTTGCGACGATGGATAGCCTTGTTGCCCGCGCTGGCGGTCATGATCTGTCTGACCCTGGACCCGACGGCGCCGGTGCTCGCGGCGTCTGGCGATGACGAACAGGAGCAATCTACCCAAGAGCGGAAGCTAAAAGAGAAAGAGCAGAGGAAAAAAGACAAGAAATTCAACGATGATCGGCTCTACCGCTTCATGGTCGGTCCCAATATCCTGCCGGTCGGCCCCTACACGATTTCCTTTTATTTGCGCGGGCAACTCGTCGTAGGCAAGCTGAAGATCGCGATCCAGGCCAAGGACCCTCAAGCGAAATCGATCCTTAAGAGGGAAAAATGGGTGATCAACGGGATCGTTTATCCGTTGGCGCTGCGGATGTGGGAGAACGGACGTCCGACGACCGAGGACATCCGAAACTTCAAATTAGACAGCAAGAATCAGTTGAAACGCCGCTTCGCCGAGCAGGTGGAAGAAGTTTTCATCGAATCCATCATGTGATCGCGCGGAACGGCGTCAGCTTCCGCGCCGGGTGAGCAGCGCGACGATCTCACTGAAGGGCGAATGTTTCGAGACCACGTTCTCGCTGGCGCGCTTCAGAATATCCGCCTGCATCACCGTACACCCCTGTTTCTGTACATGCCGCACGATCTCGATGATGTACTCCATGTCGGCGGGGACGTTCTCCTCCTGGATCACAGCCGTGCAAAGCGCCGACCCGGCATCTGTCAGCCGGTAGCACGGCAAGACCAATTCCTTCTTCGGGTCGGGGTGAATGATCCTGAGGATCTTGTCGTTGTACAGCAGGTTCGTGGTGAAACTTGCTTTGATCTGACTGCGGAACACCTTGGTCATGTCCTTGTTGGTGCGCAGCAGCCCGTATTCCTCGAGCAGCAGGATAACGTCACTCACAAGACCACGCTCGGCGTTGAATTCCTCCGACAGACGCATGAAGAAGTTGTTGATCGTGAGCCCCGCGATCACCCGCAGCCATTCGGTCAGCCGGGGTGAGAGCGAGGCCAGAACCCGCATCGCCACCGGCGGGACTGCGCCGGGACGGCGAACCTCCATGATCAGCAAACGCGCCCAGATGGCCTGGCGTTCCGGATCGGAACAGTCGGCGGCGATATCGAACAGCCGGGCCGCCCAGTCCGGATCGATCTCCCCCTCTTCGACCCGTCCCGGCAGGCGGGCGAAGGCATGCAGCAGGATCGCATCTAGGTTTGCCTGACGGCGCCGGGTCTGATGATCCAATCGCGCGCCGGCCCGGCGGTCCCGGCCGGGTTTGTCCTCGACCACCGGCGGCTCGTCCAACCCCTTCACCGACAACAGCCAGTCGCGTTGCGCGCTACCAAGGGCCGAGACCACGCAGGCGTTGAACCGGGCAAGTGCCGGCGAGGCTTTGGCGGCCGGCTTCACAGCCGCGCCGCCCGCTTCGGCCTTCCCACCGCCCTCAAGCGGCATCGGCAGTTTGCTGGTTTCGGTCACGCCGGCCACCGCGCGCCTCCTACTCAAGCGATCAATCGGGTGGACGCTAGCATATTTTGGTCCCGCCCAGGAGGAATTCCCGATTGCCGTCGCCACCGGTGACCGGCGAGTCGATGAGCCCGTCGCATCGCCATCCCGGTAAATCGTCGAGCCAATCCCGAGCTTCGGCCCGAACGCGCTCCAGCAGTTCGCCATCGCGCACCACGCCGCCGCCACCGACCTTTCCCGGCCCGACCTCGAATTGCGGCTTGATCAGCCCGACAAAACGGGCTCCGGAACGGGCAAGGGTCAAGGCCGGACCGACGGCCTTACGGATGGAGATGAAGCTCACATCGCAGACGACAAGATCAACCTGCCCCCCGACCATGTCCGGGGTCAGGGACCGGGCATCGGTTCGTTCGAAAAGAGTGATGCGGGGGTCGGAGGCAAGCCGCTCGATCAGTTGACCGTGTCCTACATCGACGGCAACGACGCATGCCGCCCCGCCTGAAAGCAGCACATCGGTGAAACCGCCGGTCGAAGCGCCGATATCCAGGCAACGCGCCCCGGCGGGATCGATTGCGAAATGCTCCAACGCCGCTGCTAGCTTCAGACCGCCGCGGGAGGCCCAGGGGTTTTCCGCCCCGGTGATTTCCATCTTCTCGTCCGGCGCCACAAGGGCCGAGGGCTTGTCCAGGATCCGGCCATCCCGGCGCACGTGCCCCGCCAGGATGAGCGCCCGTGCCCGGGCGCGCGACGGGCAATGGCCGAGATCGACCAGCAGGCGATCGAGCCGCACACGCGCGAGTGCCGCCATGTCAGCGCGCCGCCGGGTCGATCCGCCAGCTCCAGGCAGCCGATCCCCGGTCCGGTCCGGTCCGCCGCGCGACGGCCACATGACCGGCGACGCCCATCGCGAGACCGTCCAACAATCCATTCCATCCCTCGAAGACCGCCGAGGACGGCGATTCAAGGCCCTGGAACAGGCGAATGCCGTCGCGGTCCACGATCGCGCCGCTTCCGTCCGGGGCGCACCGGGCGGTATCCCCCTCTGCCTCGGCAAGTGCCACCAGTACGCGCGCGGCGGCGGCGGGATCATCGCCTTCAACGCCCAGCAACCCCGCGACCTGGGGACCGAGCTGCATGCCGATCAGCCGCCCAGCGTGGCTGGCGAGCCCGGCGGCACGGGACGGGCCCAGAGCCTCGGCGAGCACCGTCAAGCCGGTGCGGACATATTCCAGCGCATAGTTGCGCTTGGCTTTCTGCCTGCGCTCCTCGGTCCAGAGCGTGCCGTCGAGGGTCGGCGCGGCGGCCGGGTCGTATCTCGGCGGCTGCTCTCCCGGAGAGAAGCGAAGCCTTTCGTCCGGACCAAGCTCTCTCTCATGTTCAAGGAAATAACCCGCAAGGCCCGGCTGTCCATCTGTCGTCTGGCCCGTGCAAATGAAGCCTAGGCGCGGGTTGCCGAGCGTTACACCGTTTTGCGCGTACCAGCCGCGCAGCATGCCACGGGAGACCTCCGTCGGCACCCCGCAGATCGCGGCGCCGTCATAGAACCATCGCGGTGGCGGGAACCTTACCCAGGCCTTGGTGTCGGACTCGGCCATGAACTGAACCTCGACCCCGCCGATCCGGTTCGCAAGATAGTGGTATCCGGCGCAGGCGAGCGCATCAGGCTGTCCGGCAAGGCCAAGTTTTTCCAGGCCAGCCAGAAAACGCACCTCATGCTGGCGCCGGAACAGCCGGAAGATCCAGTCGCCGGCAACCGTGGCGCCGCACTGGCTGGAAACGGTCAGAATAAGGCCGGTGATATAGGCCTGATAGAGGCCCGAGACCGCCTCGACGGCGTCAATCGGCTCCCGGTGCCGGGTCATCCTAGGCTCGCGCGGGGTTTTTCACGTGTTCCTGCCCAAGAGCCGCCAGAGCGGTCGCGACGATCGCGGCCGCATCCAACCCCGCATCGGCATATTGTTTGGCTGGCGAGTCGTGGTCGATGAACCGGTCGGGCAGGGTCATCGGGCGAACCTTGAGCCCTCCGTCAAGCAGGCCCTCGGTCGCGAGCGCGTGCAGCACATGGCTTGAAAAACCGCCGACGGAGCCTTCCTCGACCGTGATCAGTACCTCGTGGGAGGACGCCAGCCACCGCAGCAAACCGTGATCCAAGGGTTTGGCGAACCGCGCATCGGCCACCGTTGTCGACAAGCCCCTTGAGGCGAGTTCGTCGGCGGCGGTCAGACTGTCGGCGAGCCGGCCGCCAAGCGACAGGATCGCGACCACACTGCCCTCGCGCAGAACCCGTCCCTTGCCGATTTCCAGGGGCTCACCCTGCTCTGGAAGATCGATACCGACCCCCTCGCCCCTGGGGTAGCGGACGGCGGACGGTCGGTCGTCGATGGCGCGGCAGGTCGCGACCATGTGCACCAGTTCCGCCTCGTCGGCAGCGGCCATGACCACGAAATCCGGGAGACAACAGAGATAGGCAAGATCATAGGCGCCGGCATGGGTCGCCCCGTCCGCACCGACAAGGCCGGCGCGGTCGATCGCGAAACGGACCGGCAGCCGCTGGATCGCCACGTCGTGCACGACCTGATCGAAGGCGCGCTGCAGGAATGTCGAATAGATGGTGGCGAACGGCTTCATGCCCTCGGTCGCCATGCCGGCCGCGAAGGTCACCGCGTGCTGTTCGGCGATTCCCACATCGAAGGCCCGGTCGGGAAAGCGCTGGGCGAATTTGTTGACTCCGGTGCCCGAGGGCATCGCGGCGGTGATCGCCATGATCCGCTCGTCCTTCTCGGCCTCGGCGATCAGAGCGTCGGCGAAGACGTTGGTATAGGACGGCGCATTGGCCTTGGGCTTGGCCTGGGTCCCGGTGATGACGTCGAACTTCTGAACCGCGTGATACTTCTCCGCCGATTGCTCGCCGAACGGATGGCCTCGTCCCTTCTCGGTGACGACATGCAGCAGGACCGGGCGGTCCTGCTTCGAATTTCGGATGTTGCGCAGCACCGGCAGCAGGTGATCCAGATTGTGCCCATCCACCGGGCCGACATAGTAGAAGCCCAGTTCTTCGAACAGGGTGCCGCCGGTCACCATGCCCCGGGCATATTCCTCCGCCCGCCGGGCCGTGGTCTCGAAGGGTTTCGGAAAATGCTGAGCGATCTGCTTGGCGAGATCACGCAGGTTGCGATAGGGCCGGGAGCTGATCAGCTGGGAGAGATAGGCGCTCATCGCGCCCACCGCCGGCGCGATGGACATGTCGATGTCGTTCAGGATCACCAGCAGCCGGGTGTCGGTCGATCCGGCGTTGTTCATCGCCTCATACGCCATGCCGGCGCTCATCGCGCCATCGCCGATCACGGCGACGACGTGATTGTCTGCGCCCTTCAGGTCCCGCGCCACCGCCATGCCGAGACCGGCCGAGATCGAAGTCGAACTGTGGGCCGCGCCGAACGGGTCGTACGGGCTCTCCGAGCGCCGGGTAAAGCCGGAAAGACCGCCGCCCTGACGCAAGGTGCGAATTCTGTCGCGCCGCCCGGTGATGATTTTGTGCGGATAGGCCTGATGCCCCACGTCCCAGATCAGCCGGTCGTCCGGCGTGTTGTAGACGTAGTGCAGGGCGACGGTGAGCTCGACGACGCCGAGACCCGCGCCAAGATGCCCCCCCGTCACCGACACGGCATCGATCATCTCGCGGCGCAGTTCCGCTGCCAGGGCCGGCAGTTGCTCGGGTTTCAAGCGCCGCAGGTCCGCCGGAACGTCGACCAGATCCAGCAGTGGCGTGGATGATTCGGTCATGACTGGGCCCCTTATCCGTCCCTTTGGACGATAAACCGCGCGGCATCCCTTAAAAGGTCAGCCGACTCGCCCCATGAATCAAGGGCGCTGACCGCTTGCTCGCTCAGCAGCCCGGCTTGCGCGCGCGCCCGCTCCGCTCCCAGCACCGACACGAAAGTCGCCTTGCCGGCCTTGTTGTCCAGCCCGGTCGGCTTGCCGGTGATATCGGAATCACCCTCGAGATCCAGCAGATCATCGGCGATCTGGAACGCCAGTCCGAATTCCTGGGCATAACTATGCAGGGCATGCATCTGCTTGGTGGTGCCGCGCCCCATGATCGCGCCGGCGGTCGCGCAGAAGGCGAAGATCTCTCCGGTCTTCATGCGCTGCAGCCGGGTGATCGCGCCGATGTCGAAATCCTCGGATTCGGCAAGCAGGTCGATCATTTGCCCGCCCGCCATGCCCGGCGCACCCGCCGCCTTGGCGAGACCGGCGACCAACTCGCAACGCACCATCGCGTCGGAATGGGTTTCCGGCGCGGCGAGGACCTGAAACGCGAGGGACTGCAGTGCGTCGCCCGCGAGGATCGCCGTCGCCTCGTCGAATTTCACATGGCAGCTCGGCTTGCCGCGCCTGAGGTCGCTGTCATCCATGGCCGGCAGGTCATCATGGATCAGCGAATAGCAATGCATGAATTCCACCGCCGCCCCGACCCGGACCGCGCATCGGGTATCGACGCCGAACAAAGCCGCCGATTGCTGGACCAGGAAGGGCCGGAGACGCTTGCCACCGCCGAGCGAGGCATAGCGCATCGCCTCCAGGAGCGGCGCTTCGGCGTCGTCAGCCACCGGCAGCAACAGGTTCATCATCCGCTCGACCTGGGCTGAGGAGGCCTGCATCGCCAGACTCAGCCGGTCACTGTTCACCGCAACAGGAAGCCGCGCCATGGTCAGCTATCGAAGTCGGATGTTTCGGCGGGACCGCCGCCGTCGGGCAAGCGGATCTTCTCGACCTTCATGCGCGCTTCGTCGAGTTTCTTCTGACAGTGCTTCTTCAGATCGGAGCCGCGCTCGTAAGCCTTGATGGCGTCGTCCAGCGAGCCCTGACCGCTTTCAAGACGCGCGACGATCTTCTCCAATTCGGCAAGTGCCTCCTCGAAGCTGAGAGTAGTGACATCGGCGGGTTTTTCGGCCACGCGGCGCCTCCCCTAAAACGCGCCGGAGTTTAGGCGGGCGGGAAGGCATAAACAAGCCGTTACCGGGGCTTTTTCTTGGCCCTTTGCTCCGGTTCACCGCTTGTCCATGAGGACCCGCACATGCGCCGAAGCCGAGGCGGCAAGCGCATCCAGGTGGTAACCGCCCTCCAAGGATGAGACGACACGTCCTTGCGCGTGCCGGTCGGCGATCGCCATGAGCTCGCGGGTCGCCCAGGCATAGTCATCTTCCACGAAAAGCAATCCGGCGAGCGGGTCCGACTCGTGCGCGTCAAACCCCGCCGAGATGATCAGCAATTCGGGCGCGAAGGCATCGAGCGCCGGCAGAATGATTTCGGTCATCTCGGCCCGAAACTCCTCGCCGCCGGCGCCGCCGGGCAGCGGCGCGTTCACGATATTGCCGTGCGCGCCACGCTCCTGTCGGGAACCGGTGCCGGGGTAGAGCGGCATTTGGTGGGTCGAGGCGAACATCAGGTCCGGATCGTTCCAGAACATCGCCTGCGTGCCGTTGCCGTGGTGAACGTCGAAGTCCATCACCGCGACGCGTTTGAGCCCATGCTCGGCCCGGGCATGGGCAGCGCCGATGGCGACATTGTTGAACAAGCAGAACCCCATCGGAATCTCGGCCTCGGCGTGATGCCCCGGCGGACGGCCGGCACAGAACGCGTTCACGTCCTCTCCGGCGATCACCGCGTCGACGGCGGCGCAAACCGCCCCGGCCGCCCGCAACGCCGCCTCGCCCGAGCCCGGCGACATGGCAGTGTCCGGATCCAGGCGGACCAGACCGCTCTCCGGTTCCGCCGCCAGAATCCGTTCGACATGAGCGCGCGGATGCATGCGGGAGAGTTGGTCCACCGTGGCCATCGGCGCCTCACGCCGCTGAAGCGCGCCGAATGCGGGGTCCGAGAACGCCTTGTTCAGGGCTTCCAGCCGGGCCGGGCGCTCGGGATGCATAGATCCCATGTCATGACGGATACAGGCCGGGTGCGTGAAGAGGAGTGTCATGGTCATTCCCGCTGGGTGAGCTGGTGCGGCATAGAATGCGCCGACCCGGAAGCGCTGTCACCCATGCACCCTTGCAAGGCCGTGGGTTGTGATGAGACCAGCGGCATGGATAGACTCTGCCAAAACACGTGGCGAGGATTCGGATTTGGACTTTCACGAGCGTACGCTCGCTTCCCTCAAAAACCTGCTGGATCGAGACGGGCTATCGAATATCGACAAGCTCCGGGCCGCGCTCCGGCTTTGCGCGCGGCATCGCACGCACCTGATCGCGAACACGCTGGTGCAAGCCGGTGGTCTCGACGTGCGCGACGGGCCATTCGCCGGATTGACGATCCCGCGCGAGGTGGCCGAAGGCTGCTTCGTGCCGAAACTACTGGGCTGCTACGAGGCGGAGCTGCATCCGGTGATCGACCGGATCACGCAGCGCGGCTATGCCAATATAGTAAACATCGGCTGCGCCGAGGGATACTACGCCGTCGGTCTAGCCCGTCTCCTGCCCAACAGCCGTGTTTGGGCGTATGACACGGACGAAAAAGCACGCGAAGCCTGCGCGAGGCTAGCCGCCGACAACAATGTCGGCGACCGGATAACCGTTTCCGGGACTTTCACACACAAGGATTTCGAAGCCTTTCCGGCCGGTGACACGGTCGTGATTTGCGACATCGAAGGCGCGGAAACCGACCTGCTCGATCCCGCGAAAGCTCCGGCACTGAGGGGTTTCGACATCCAGGTGGAACTGCACAACCGGATCGAGACGCCCAGGAACCAGGGCATGATCGCGCGTTTCAAAGAAAGCCACGAGGTTCAGGAGATCCGGCCCGGCGCCCGGGACATCGCGACCTATCCCGAACTCCGCGATTTCGAGCATATCGACCAGTTGCTCGCCTTCTGGGAGTTTCGGAACGGGCCGAACCCTTGGGTTTTCTTGACCGTTAGGCCGAAGTAACCGAGCTTACGCCGTGACCTTGTTCAATTGAAGCCAGCGCTGCAGAACCATCAGAAGCCAGACGTGCCAGCCGCTCAATTTGCCGTCCTCGAAATATTCGCTCAACAGCGGCATGATCCTTTTGTTTAATACGCCCTGCTCCGCCGCGGCCCGTTCGTCGAAGGCGTTCATCGCAAGGTCGCGCAGCGGCCCCATGACCCAAGGGCCGAAAGGCATGCCGAAACCGCGCTTGGGCACGGTATCGAAGCCTTTCGGCAGCATCGGCCGGGCGGCATCGATCAAGATCCGTTTGATCCCGCTGGCGCGGTACGAATTCACCATCGGATCATCCGGCACCGGCTTGGCGATCCGCGCCTCGACTGGCAATGAAAGCGCGAAGTCGACCATATCCACGTCCAGATAGGGGACCCGGACTTCCAGGGAATGCGCCATGGACATCGCATCGATGTCACGCAGCAGCTGATTGCTTGTATAGCCGCGCAAGGTCAGAACCGTCATCCGGTCGACCGGGTCGGCCGATGCCAATTCGTCCATGACCTGGAGCGCCTGCGCTGCCGGCTCATGCAACGCGCCTCTGAGCGCGGGTGCCAGCAAGTGCCCGACATCGCTATCGGCGAAAGTGGTATGGAATTGGCGGTTGTAGGACTGGTAGGCATCCAGGAAATCGTCGGTTTCCGGAGGTTCCGCCAGAATGCTGGCGTGCCAGGGATAGCCCATGAACAGATCATCGCCTCCGGTCCCGGAGATCGCGACCTTCACATGATCGGCCGCCGCGCGTGAGACCAGATAGCTGTTCAGGCCGTCGACGGACGGCTGGTCCAACGCCGTGACCACGGCATCGAAATTGTCGGCGATCTCAGCACCATCGACCACGACCCGATGATGATCCGTGCCCAGATGCTCGGCGATCCGTCCGGCGTCCTGGGTCTCATCCACGTCGCTCAATTCATTGTCGAAGCCGACGGAAAAGGTCTTCACCCGGTCTCCGGCCTCACTGGCCATCAGCGCAACCAGCGCTGCGCTGTCGACTCCTCCCGAAAGAAAGGCCCCGACCGGAACATCGCTGATCAATTGCGCGGCCACCGTATCGCGGAGGAGCTCCCGCATCGCCTCAACCTGTTCGCCATAGGCCATGCCACGAACCTCGGGGCGCCGGTCGGTCGCGAAGCGCCAGAACCGTCCCGTCCGGATCTGCCCCTTCTCATGGATCAGTGCAAAGGCGGGCGGCAGCATCTCCACCCCTCGTATGATCGTCGCCGGCTGGTAGACCGAGCCGCGCAGCAGGAGCGAGCGGACCGCGCCTGGGTTCACCCGCCGCTCCACGAGCCCGCTCTCCAGCATAGCCTTCATTTCGGAGGCAAAGACGAAGCCGCCGTCGGTCCGCGCGACGAGCAAAGGCTTTACGCCCATCGGATCGCGGGCCAGAAGCGTCCTTTCCCGGCCCGGCCCGGCTCTCAGATCAATGATCGCCAGCGCGAAGATTCCCCGCAGCCGCGGCAGGAACGCGTCGCCGTATTCCTGGTAGAGCCGCAACACGACCTCGGTGTCGCCCGTGGACCGGAACCGGTGCCCCCGGGCTTCCAGGTGCGCGCGTTCGCCGGGCGCGTTGTAGAGCTCGCCGTTGTAGACGATCCAGATATCGCCCGCGTCATTGGCCATCGGCTGATCGCTCTTGGCGGAGACGTCCTGGATCGCCAACCGCGCCATGCCGATTGAACTGTTTTCGGTATCATGCTGGCCTTGTCCGTCGGGGCCTCGATGGCGCATGGCGCGGATCATTCGGGCGACGGCATCCGAATTGCGCACGCCGATCGTTCCGCAGATCCCGCACATGGTGGACTACTCCGCCGCTTCGGCGCGGAGCAGGCTTCCCATGTCGAAGCAGCATCCCTCGCAGATGGCATCGCCCTCGCGCAGATACCGGCGTAGCCAGTCCTGGACGACCGGCCCCCGCCATGCGTCCGCCATGGGCGTGAACAGAATGTTGGTGTGCTGATACGTGGTGGGATCGAAACTCGTGCAGCACGGCGTCATGTAGCCGTCGACCGTGATGAAGGGCGAATAAAAGGGCCGTCCGCAGCGCTGCCCTGGTCTCGGCGCCCGGATGGTTGCCGAATTGACAACCATGATGAGGCGCGGCAACGCGGGCGCGACGACCTTGATCATCTCGCGGAGCATCCGGATTTCGTGAAGATTGAGCGTGGTCCGCGGTTGGTTCGAATCCCCGCTCTTGTAATTGATCACCGGCATGATCTCGACGGTGAAGCGCTTGTCGGGGAACATCTCCTCCCCCAATGCGTTGAGTTCCCCCAGCGTCTGCGGCAGATCGAACATGTTCAGCCGGCTCGCGACGACGGAAATCACGATGTGGCCGAACACCCGGTAAATTTCCCGCAGCATCTGACGCAGCTTCGAAACCTTCGTCCCGGACCGGCAGCGTTCCGCGACATCGGCGTTGAAAGAGTCAACCGAGACGCAAACGTAATCCATGCCGGCGTCCCGGAGCCGGCGGAAATAGTCGGGCGTGCGGGTAACGGCGTTGGTATTGAGCGTAATGTATTGAAAACGACCGCTTTTCCGAGCATAGGCGGTCATCTCGAGCAGATCGGGATTGAGTGTCGGCTCTCCCACCCCCTGCATGACCAGAATCTTCGCCGGCGGAGAATTCTCAATGAGCCTCCGGAAATTCTCCAGGGAGAGATGTTTGTCTTCCCAACTGCCTTTTTGGACGCCAACCGTTCGGGAGCATTCCTGACAGAACAGATTGCACAGCGTCGTCACCTCGATCTGCAGGCGCCGCAACTGCTCCGGCGGCTCAAACAATTTCTCGCGGGGACTCATGCGGTTGATCCGTTCTCGTGCATCCTGCGGCGCTTTTGCGGTCTGTATTGCCTTTTCAGCGCCGTATCCGTCAACATTCGCTCTTGGACCGAGCGTTTAGAAGACGACCGCCGATTGTCAGATCCCCGCAAAGGTACGTTAAAATCGACGGCAAAAGATACGTTCGCCGTTAAACCAAAACCGCATCGTGACCATCGACAGGGCTGGCTGAAAAAACTCGCCGGCCGAGTGCTACGAGATTGCTAGGTCCGGCACAACATTTTGGTATAGTCCCCCCGAAACGCGGTCCCTGTTCTTCTTTCCCGGAACGGCAACCGCGGCGCCTTCAGGAATTCGACATGAACCAACGATCCAAGCACAAAGCTGTTTGCCCACAACGACCGTGTCGTCTGTCGCGCGTCTTCGCTATCGCGTTGGTCGCGGCAATCATGGGCCTGGCGCCCGTCAGTGGCGTGGCGCAACAAGGCCAAGCAACCCCGGTCGGCGTCGACAAGGTGGTGACGGAACCGCGCGCGCAAACCATGCCGGTGGTCGGCCGTGTCGTCGCGCCGGAGTCGGGGATCGTGGCTACGCGCGTCGCCGAACGGGTCGACGAGCTTGCCGTTCGCGTCGGCGACCGCGTGGAACGCGGCGCGGTCCTGGCGAAACTTGCCTCGGACCGCACCAGGAGCGAACGGGCGCTGCGGGTCGCGGAGCTCAAACGCGCGGAGGCCCAAATCAAGCGCGAGAACGCGGGCCTCGAAAAAATGCGGCAGACCTTGAAACGAATCACCGATTTGCGTGGTTCGACGGCGTTCCGTAAAGACCGTCAGGAAGACACGGAACGGGATATGGAAATCGCCGTCAGTGCCATGGGGCAAGCGGAAGCTGACGCGATACGGGCTCGGGCCAATCTCGACCTTGCGGATCTTGCCCTCAAAGACACGACGATCACGGCTCCCTATCCCGGCGTGGTCGTCGCCAGGCACACGGTGGCCGGCAACTATGTCCGCGTCGGAGACCCGATCGTCACCCTGCTGAACGACAACAACCTCGAGATCGAAGCCGATGTTCCGGCAATCCGGACCGGCGGACTCGCCCCTGGCACCAAGGTCCGGGTTTCGCTTCAGGATGGCACCAAACTGACCGCCGAAATTCGGGCCGTGGTGCGCGAGGAGAATCCGCGCACCCGAACCCGCGCTCTCCGTCTCGTCCCGTTTCTCGACGGCAAGACGGGTGATCTCGCCGGCAACCAATCGGTGACTGTCGACATTCCGATCGGTAGCGTCAGCGATGTCGTCACAGTTCACAAGGACGCGATCGTGATCCTCAAGGGCCAGCAGATGGTTTACGTGGTGCAGGACGGCAAGGCAGCAGTGAGACCGGTTCAGACCGGCCCGGCCATCGGCAACCGTTTCGAGGTTGTCGCGGGCCTGAAGCCGGGAGAGGTTGTGGTGGTTCGCGGCAACGAGCGGCTCCGCCCGGGCCAGCCCGTTCGCGCGCCAGACGCGGGGTGATGGACCATGGATCGATTGATTTCGCTTTCCATTCTACGGCCGATCGCGATCGTCGCGGCGGTCCTGATGGTCGTGATGTTCGGCGCCGTCGCGCTGCAGAGCATCCCGATCCAGCTTACACCCGACGTCAACCGGCCGGTCATCACCGTGACCACAAACTGGGCCGGCGCCGCTCCGGCCGAGGTGGAGCGGGAAATCGTCAACCGGCAGGAGGACGAGCTTCGCGGCCTAGAGGGGCTGAAATCGATCGTCAGCACCTCGGAGACCGGGCGCGGACAGGTGACGCTGGAATTCGGCGTCAGCCAGGACATGGACAAGGCCCTGCTGCTGGTCGCCAACCGTTTGGACCGGGTCGGCGGCTATCCGAACGAGGTCGACGAGCCGACGCTGAACACCGCCGGATCCGAGGATGAGGCCATCGCCTGGCTGATCCTGCGCCGGACCGGCGCCAACAACCGGATGATCCACACCTATTTCGATTTCGCCGAGGATTTCATCAAGGATCGCCTGGAGCGCATCAACGGCGTGTCGGAAGTCCGCGTCTACGGCGGCGCGGAACGCGAAATGCAGGTCGTCGTCGACCCGGAAAGCCTCGCCCAGTACCGGCTGACCATTCCCCAGGTCGTGGACGCCCTGCGCGGCGCCAACGCCTCGATCTCAGCCGGTGCGGTCGACGAGGGCAAGCGCCGCTACGTGGTGCGCACGGAAGGCGATTTCACCTCGCGTGACGCCGTCAGCCAGGTCGTGCTGCGCTCGGTGAGAGATGAAACTTCCGGCCGCGTCGCCCGGGTCTCGGTGTCCGATGTCGCCAGCGTCGTGTTCGACTACAAGGAACCCGTCGCGCGTATCCGCATGAACGGCGTGCCCGCGCTTGCGCTTCCGGTCTACCGCGAGACCGGCGCCAACGTGATCGAGGTGATGAAGGAGGTCCGCGCCGCCGTCGCCGAGATGAACATCGATATCCTGACACCGGAGAACCTCATTCTGACGCAGGTCTACGACGAAACGACCTATATCGATTCGGCGATCGAGCTGGTGCAGCAGAACATCTATGTCGGCGGCGTGCTTGCCGCGATGGTACTGATGATTTTTCTGCGCAGCCTGGGGGCCACCCTGGTGGTTTCGCTGGCGATTCCGGTATCCGTCGTCGGCTCATTCGTAGCGATGGCGGCGATGGGCCGATCGATCAATGTGATCTCTCTCGCCGGCCTTGCCTTCGCGGTCGGCATGGTCGTCGATGCGGCGATCGTCGTGCTCGAAAACATCTTCCGGCTGCGTCAGGGCGGCATGCCGATCAAGGACGCGGCCTTCCACGGCGCCAATCAGGTCTGGGGCGCCGTACTGGTATCGGCGCTTACCACGGTGATGGTCTTCATCCCGATCCTGGTCATGGACCTGGAAGTCGGCCAGTTGTTCCGGGATATCGCGGTGGCCATATCGGTCGCGGTGACGCTGTCGCTGCTGGTGTCGATCACGGTGATCCCGGCGCTCGCAAGCCGGCTGCTGAAAGGCGAGTTCAAGGGCGAGTCCGGCGGACGGCGCCTGCCGGTGATCGATCCGCTCGCCAACGCGTTCGTGAACGCGGTGCTCGCCTTCACGCGGGCGGTATCTCGCCGCCGCAGCCTGGCGGTCGGGGTCGTCGTCGGCGTGACTATCGTTTCCGGTCTGGTCACCTATCAGCTTCTGCCGAAGCTCGACTATCTGCCGGACGGGAACCGCAACCTCATCATCGGCTATGTCCTGCCGCCTCCGGGCTACAATCTCGACACGATGGAAGGCATCGCCGGCAAGGTCGAAGGGGCGACCGAGGCGCTCTGGGACCCTGAAAAGACGCGCACGGAGACCGAGGACGGCACGCCGACGATCGAGCGGTTCTTCTTCGTCGCCTTCCGCGCCACCACCATCGCCGGCGCCGTGGCGGTCGATCCCGACCGCATCGACGATCTGATCCCGGTCCTGCAAAAATCCCTCAATTCCGAGCCGGCGACTTTCGGCTTTTTCAACAAGCGGTCGATCTTCGGCCGCGGCGTCGGCGGGGCGCGGTCGATCGATCTCGATGTTTCCGGCGGATCGCTTGAGGACATCGTCGCCGTCGCGCAGCGCGCCTTCGGCAAGGTCAACCAGATCCTGCCGCGCGAAACCGGCACCCAGATACGCCCGAGACCTGCCTTGAGCCTCGGCGCGCCGGAGGTGCGGGTGATGCCCGACCGCCTGCGCCTCGCAGATAACGGCGTCACCGCGCGCGATCTCGGCCAGACCGTGGACGCGTTCAACGACGGCCTGCGTATCGCCGAGATCACGGTCGACGGCGAGCGGATCGACCTCACCCTGCGCGGACCGGAAAAGCATATCCTGGCGACCCAGGGCATCAACGATCTGCCGGTCGTCACCACTGAAGGCATGATCGTGCCCGCCAGTTCCCTGGCCGATGTCCTGATCACGGCCGGACCGACCGAGATCCGCCACCGCGAAAGGCTGCGGACCATCACCTTGCAGATCAAGCCGCCGGCCGACATGCCGCTGGAGGTGGCGATGCAACTGATCCAGGAAGAGGTGATCAAGTCGCTCCAGGACGAAGGCGTGCCGTCGGGCATCAAAATGATGATGTCCGGCACCGCCGACAAGCTCACCGAAACCTGGAATGAGATGGTGGTCCATCTAGTGATGGCGCTGGTGATCGTCTACCTGGTGATGGCGGTCCTGTTCGAGAGCTTCTTCTATCCGCTGATCATCATCCTCGCGGTCCCGGTGGCGGCGGCGGGCGGCGTTGTCGGGCTCGACCTGCTCAGCCTGTTCCAGCGGCAGAACCTGGACATGCTGACGCTTCTGGGCTTCGTCATCCTGATCAGGATCGTGGTGAACAACGCGATCCTGCTGGTCCACCAGACCCTCTACCATCTGCGGAACGACGGCATGGCACCGCATGAGGCGATCATGGAGGCGACGCGCAACCGGATCCGACCGATCTTCATGTCGACCCTGACCAGCGTGCTCGGAATGATGCCCCTGGTGGTGGTTCCTGGCGCCGGCTCGGAACTTTACCGGGGCCTGGGTTCGGTGGTGATCGGCGGGCTCACCCTTTCAGCCGTCCTCACCTTGCTGATCATCCCGCCGATGCTGTCGCTGTTCCTGGCGGCCATTGAGGGTACGCGACCCGCGGCCACCGGAGAGCCGCCGGCGCAAGCCGAGGAAAAACCGGTGCCCGCGGAATAGCGGCCGGCCGGCAACGCCGGCTGACCGCACATCCCGGCATCACGGTTTCAAGTCGCGCCCGGAAAGCCGTTGATCGGTATCTTGATGTAGGAAATGCCGTTGCTCCCCGGCTCGGGCAGTGTGCCGGCGCGCATGTTTATCTGGATCGACGGAATGATCATCGCCGGCAGGCCGAGCTGCGCGTCCCGCGTCGACCGCATTTCGACAAACTGCTCCAGTGATATGCCCGACCCGACATGTTTGTTGGAGCGCTTCTGCTCGGCGATGGTGGTCTCCCAGGCGATCGGCCGGCCACCCGGCCCATAGTCATGGCCGACGAACATGCGGGTTTCGTCCGGCAGGGAAAGCAGCCGTTGTGCTGATCGGTAGAGCGTCTCCGCGCCGCCACCGGGAAAGTCGCAACGCGCGGACCCGAAATCCGGCATGAACATGCTGTCGCCGACAAACACCGCGTCGCCGATCCGATAGCTCATGCAGGCCGGGGTGTGGCCGGGAGTCGGGATCGCCTGAGCCTCGATCCGCCCGACCGAGAAATGCTCGTCTTCGGCGAAGAGATGGTCGAACTGCGAGCCGTCCCGGAGAAAACGGTCATCTTCGTCGTAGACCGCGCCAAAGATCTTCTGAACCTCCGAGATGCGCGCGCCGATGGCGATCCGTCCCCCTAGCCGCGTTCGGACATGCTGCGCGCCGGACACGTGGTCGGCGTGAACATGCGTCTCAAGAATCCACGCCAAGTCCAGGCCCCGGCGTTTCACCTCGTCGACGATGATGTCGGCGGGTCCGATGTCCAGACGGCCGGTGGAAAGATCGAAATCGGCGACCGGATCGACGACCGCGGCGGTCCCGGTGGCCGGATCGGCAACGATGTAGGAAATCGTCGAGGAGCGCTCATGCAGGAAGGCCTTCACCTCGGGCTTGCCCGATGTCATCTCGGAACTCCTCCAAATCGACAGGCGGCGATAAACGTGTCCATCCGGCCTACACCGCATGCCGCGCTGATGCAACGCCCGCGCCGCGCCGCGACAGTCGCTGGGCGAAAGTGCCGCATACCCGCGATCGGCGGGGCGGCTGTCGCGTCCTACCGTCGCGCGGATCGAAGCGCGGCCCAGACCCGGTCGCTGGTCGCCGGCATGTCGAGGGCCGTGACACCCAGCGGCGCCAGGGCATCGAGGATCGCGTTCATCACCACGGGCAAGGCGCCCACGGTCCCCGCCTCGCCGGCTCCCTTTGCGCCGAGCGGATTGTGCGCCGTCGGCACCGGATTGCTTTCGATCGCCATGGTGACGAGATCGTCCGCCCGCGGCATGGCGTAGTCGAGAAAGCTCGCCGTCAGAAGCTGGCCGGAAGCCCGGTCCCAGCGCACCTGCTCGAACAGGATCTGCCCGATGCCCTGGGCGACACCGCCATGGATCTGCCCTTTCAGACCGATGGGATTCATCACGGTCCCGACATCGTCAACCACGCTGTAACGGTCGAGCCGCACCTTGCCGGTCTCGGGATCGACCTCAACCTCGCAGATATGACAGCCGTTTGGAAAGGTCTCTCGCGGTAGTTTGTAGGTCGCGCTTTCAAACAGGCCGGGCTCCATCCCGGGCGGCAGGCGGCCGGTCTGGAACGCCGCGATCGCCACCTGTTTCAGGGTCAGCGCGCGGTCGGTTCCACGGATCGTGAAACGCCCTTCGCCGAACTCGATATCCTCGACGCTCGCCTCCAGCAAATGAGCCGCCAGTTTCCGAGCCTTTTCGATCACCTTGAGCGAGGCGAAATGCAGCGCGCCGCCGCCGATCACCGTCGAGCGGGACCCGTTGGTGCCCATGCCGAAGGCGACGCGGTCGGTATCGCCGTCCACGTACTGGACCTCTCTCGGATCGATACCAAGACGCTCGTGCAGGATCTGCTTGAACATGGTCTCATGCCCCTGGCCCTGGGCCTTGGTACCCATCAGCAGCATGGCCGAGCCGCTGGGATTGAAGCGGATCTCGGCATATTCCGGCGCGGCGGCGCCCGCCGCCTGCTCGATCGCGTTGACGATCCCGAGGCCACGCTTCAGGCCACGCGCCTCGGAGGCGGCGCGGCGGGCATCGAAGCCCTTCACATCCGCCAGGTCGATCGCGAGATCCAGGTTCTTCTCGAACTCCCCGCAATCATAGTTTGGGCCCAGCGGCGTCTGATACGGCAGATCCGAGGGCGCGAGCATGTTGCGGCGCCGCAGATCGACCCGGTCCACGCCGAGTTCCCGCGCCGCGTCATCGATCAGCCGCTCGATGAAATAGATCGCCTCGGGCCGCCCGGCGCCGCGATAGGGCGCGGTCGGGTTGGTGTTCGACAACAGCCCGATGACCCGGACATAGGCGTCGGGGATGCGGTAGACCCCGTTCACCGTGCCGATCATGCCGAAGGGCGAAAGCAGGTTGCGGTCCGAGCCGACATAGGCGCCGATATTCGCAAGCAGATGCAGTCTGAGACCGAGGAAGCGGAAATCCTTGTCCAGCGCCAGCTCGATCTCGCCAATATTGTCGCGGCCATGCTCGTCCGACATGATCGCGTCCGACCGCTCGCAGGTCCATTTCACCGGACGGCCAAGCTTGCGCGCCGCCCAAAGCGTCAGCCGGTGCTCCACATACTGCCAGCCCTTGGTGCCGAAGCCGCCGCCGACATCGCCGCTGACCACCCGGATCTTCGATTCCGGCACCCGGAACACCGACTTCGCCAGCATGTTGCGCACCCGGTGCGGATACTGGACATCGGCATGCAGGGTCATGCGGTCCTCGCCGGGATCGTACGAGGCCAAGGCACCGCGCGGTTCCATGAACTGCGCATGCACGCGGGTCACCACATAGCGTCGTTTGACGATATGCGCGGCGCGGGCGAAGGCAGCCTCGGTTGCGGCGGCATCCCCACGCTCGGTGAAGTTCGAGATATTGTCCGGGCACTCATCCCAGACCGGCGGCGCCCCGGGCCGGGTCGCTTCCTCGGTCGCGGTCACCGAAGGGAGCGACTCGTACTCCACCTCGATCGCATCCGCCGCATCCTTGGCCTGGGCGAGGGTCTCGGCAATCACCATCGCCACCGGATCACCCACATAGCGCACCCGGTCGACGCAAAGAGCCGGGCGGGCCGGCGCGAACATGGGCGAGCCGTCGGGCCGCTTGCGTTTCATGGTGACCTCAGGCATGCCCAGCCCGTCGGCGGCATAGTCGGCGCCGGTATAGACCGCGACGACACCCGGCATCGCCCGCGCCGCGTCGACCCGCACCGCCAGGATGCGGGCATGGGCATGGGCCGAGCGCAGGAACACCGCCCGGGTCTGGCCGTACATGTTCACATCATCGATGTACCGCCCTTGGCCCCGCAACAGGCGCGGATCCTCGAACCGAGAGACCGGCTGGCCAATCCCATACTTCATCATGCGTCGCTCCCGGCGTCCGGCGTTGGATTATTCAGCGGCGAAGTGGTCCGCCAGTTCCCGTTTTCGCCGGTCGATATAATCCTGCTGCGGGCCGAAACGCTCGGCATCCCGGAATTTCTCGCGGGTCCATTCGAGCAGCGCCTCATCGTCCAGGGTCATGTCCCAGGTCTCGCCGGCCGGCTGGGCGACCTGCCAGGGCGTGTCGCAGAAAACCTCGATGCCGTTCTTCTCCGGATCCTGGAAATACACCGACCAGGTGTTGCCGTGCGAAGTGGGACGCAGGGTCAGATCCTCGGCCTTCAGGCGCGCGATCATGCCCCGCAGTTCCGCCATATCATCAACCCGGAACGCCAGATGCGCGTGGCTGTTCGACGGCCCGTCGTCCTTGCGGCCAGCCAGGAAGGCGATCTGGTGATGCTCTTCGGCCTTCTGGCTCATGAAGATGATCTTCTGGCCGCTGGACGTCGGCCCCTGATCGGTAATCTGAAAGCCGAGCACGCGGGTATAGAAATCCAGCATCCGCGTCTCGTCCCGGACGAAAAGCACGGCATGCGACCAGTTCAGCGCCATGGCGATGTCTCCACTATGTGACGACCCCTTCGGCCTCCACGTCTCACACATATCCGTTTTCAGAAGGACCGGGCCGGACAGGGGATCGGAAATCCGCTTTGTCTGGCGAAAGTATGGTTCGGATCGCCCGGTCCCGCAACGGCTTCCGGCTCGATTCTCAGCCCGCCGCCAGCAGCGCCGCCGCCTTTTCCGCCGCGTGATCCCAGGTCCATCGGCCCGCGATATGAGCGGCCGCCCGGGCGCCGACCGCCCGCGCTTCGTCCCGGTTCTCGTAGATATGCCGCATCAGCCGGCGGAGCTGGCTGAAATCGGGCTCCGACCACAGGCCGAAATCGCCGTTGGCCATCTTCACCGGCATCCAGGGACATGCCACCGGCTGCCAGGAGAGCGGATAGCCGGTATCGCCAGTCATGAAATCGGCCGGACCGCTGTAATGGGTGGCGATGACCGGCAGACCGCAAGCCATGGCTTCGGAAATCGGCAACCCCCAGGGATCGGAGCGTGTCGGGAAGACGCCGGCATCGGCGGCGGTATAGACGGCGGCCATGCGCTCGTTGCTGATCGTGTTGTGCAGGAAGGTGAGTTGGTCGAGGCATGAGAGATTGAGCGCCCGCAACTCCGCCGCGATATCGATATCCGGGCGCAGAGGGTTGGCGCAGCTCAGAACAAGGCGCGCGCCTTTATCCCCGGCGAATTCCGCATCGAAGGCCTTGATCAGATCGGCCGTGCCCTTGCGGTACTGCCAGCGTCCGACGGTGATGAACTTGAAACCCTTGAGCGCGCCGATGACCGGGTCGGGCGGCACGCCGGGGTGGAAAACGCCGGTATCCGCGCCGAGCGGCACGACGTCGACGGTCTCCGCCGCGAAGCCGTTCGCGATCATCATCTCCCGCGCTTGAAGACAGGGCACCCAGTACCGGTCCGCTTGGCGTAGCGGCTCGAGCCAGGCATCCGGAAGCTTGCTGGTCTCCCAGATGACATAGGCGATCTTGAGGCCCGGAAGGCGGCTCAAATGCGAGGTCTGGTCGCCCCATGAGAACAGGATATTGGCGAGGTCGCGGCTTTCCCGGTGCCGCTTCACCTCGGGAGCAAGCGCGGACCATTCGCCGTGCCGGCGTGGCAGGTCGGTGCGGCAGACCGGCATCCGGCGGGCCAAGGCGTCGGCGAATTTCCGGGTCAGGACGTTGTACCCCTCTGACCCCTCGAACCACCCGAGAATATGCGCGGCGGAAACCAAACCCTTGCCATCCCTATCCGGTGCGCCAAATCGCGGGAAAGGTGCGACGTGCCCCGCGCCGGGTCAAGGCGGCCCATCGCCTTAATGGCTGATGGCGAACGCCAATCCGCCGTGTTCAGCCGCCCTGGATCTGCTAGGCTCCGGACAGTCCTTGCGCACACCCCGTCGGATCCGCCATGTCAGAATCGATTTCCAACCAGCCCGCCGCCGTCACCAGCCTTCGGGACTGGCTCGAGCAGATGCGCGCCGACGGCCGTCTCGCGACCGCGAAGCCCGGCATTCCCTTGGAGTTTACCCTTGCCGCCCTGGCCAAGCGCCTGGACGGCGAGAAGGCGGTGCTGTTCCCGGAACCGGGCGGGCATCCAATCTCGGTAATCTCGGGCATCGTCTCGCGCCGGGAGTGGATCGCAGAGGCCATGGGCACCGATGGGAACGGATTGCTGGACCGGTTTCGCGACGCCGTCCTCAATCCCCTGCCCTGGAACGAGGTGGCCAGCGCTCCGGTCCAGGAGGTGGTTCATCGCGACGCTGTTGATCTTGCAAGCGCGTTGCCGATCCCGACCCACAACGAACATGACAACGGCGCCTATATCACCGCCGGGCTGGTGATCGCCCGCAATCCCGAAACCGGAGATCAGAACGTCTCGATCAACCGCCTCCAGGTCAGCGGACCGGACAAGCTCGGGATCCTGATCCTGCCCCGCGATCTGCACCGCTTCTACGACGCCGCCGAGCGCAAGGGCGAAGCCTTGCCGGTGGCGATCGTGATCGGCGTCGATCCCATGACCCTGCTTTCCAGCCAGGCGATCCTGCCGATCAACCATGACGAACTCATGGTCGCGGGCGCGCTCATGGGGCGTCCGCTGGATGTGGTGAAATGCGTCACCAACGACGTCCGGGTTCCCGCCCAGGCCGAAATCGTCATTGAGGGCCGGCTCCTGCCGGAGGTGCGCGAGGTCGAAGGCCCGTTCGGCGAGTTTCCGCAATATTACGGGCCCGCCGGCAAACGCCAGGTGGTCGCGGTCGATGCCATCACTCATCGCGGCAAGCCGCTGTTCCACACCATCGTGCCGGCGGCAATGGAGCATCTGCTGCTCGGCGCGATCCCGCGCGAGGCCTCGCTGATCGCGCTTCTTCAGCGTAGCTTCCCCAGCGTTCTCGACGTCCATCTCTCGCGTGGCGGCGTCTGCCGCTACCATCTCGCGGTCAAGATCGCCAAGCGCTGGGAAGGCGAGGCCAAGAACATCATCATGGGCGCCTTTGCCGGACATGCGGATATCAAGCAGGTCACCGTCGTCGACGAAGACGTGGACGTGCATGATCCGACGGCCGTGGAATGGGCGGTGGCGACACGGTTTCAGGCGGCGAGCGATCTCGTCGTCGTGCCACGCGCCCAGGGCTCGCGGCTCGATCCTTCGGCCACCGACGGCCTGGTCGACAAGATGGGCCTGGATGCCACCAAACCGCTTGCCGGCGACCCCTTTCAATATACGGTCGTGCATGTGCCGGGCGAGGACGATCCGGAGCTGGAGAAAACATGGCTGGCATAAGCGCATGCCCCTGCCTTGGAAGCCCTTTCAACCCCAGCCGAACCCGCCCATATTCATGACGGGACCGATCCCCGTCCCTGGAGCAAAACGCCATGAATCCGATTCTCGCGCGCTTTCGTGAACAATGTGCCGCCGCCGTGGCAAAGACCAAGGTGCCGTCGGAAATCGTCCGCGCGATTGCGCCGGAAATGGCGGAGCTCACGAAGAATGCTCAGCAGTTCCTGCTGCCGAGACACCGGAACAGCGATCCGAACCACTACACGCGCAATTTGATCTTCGCACCGGATGACGGAACCTTGTCGCTCTATGCGATCGTCTGGCGCCCGGGTCAGTGGACGCCGATCCATGATCATGGAACCTGGGGCGTTGTCGGCGTGGCGGAGGGACTGCTTGAGGAACAGGCCTTCATGCGTACCGATGCCGACCCGCACCGGGCCGGAAACGAAGGCATCGACCTGATGCCCGGCGGTCTCGTCCTCCTGCCACCAGGAGCGGTCGCGACATTCGTCCCGAATCCTGACCATATCCATCAGACCGGCGTCGCCAAGGACCGTCCCGCGACCCTGAGCCTGCATCTGTACGGCCGGATGCTGAACGATTTTCACGTCTACGACCGCAAGGCGGGCACGCGCCGCCTGATCCGGGCGCACCACACGGAAACCTGAACCCGGACCCTATTCGTAGCTGCGGGCGTCCTCGATGACCTTGCCGTCATTGGCGAGCGAGCCGGGCGCCACCAGTTCGACCTCGCCGCGCAGTTTCGTGACAGTCTGGATCGACTGTTTGAGGGCCTCGACGAGCGTGGTGCCGCCGCCCTCGGCTTCCGCGTGCAGCGTCATCACGTCGTTGCCGGTCCGGCCGGTTACCACGAGGCGCGCCCTGGCAACCTCCGGATGGCGTTTGACCACCTCAGCGATCTGGCCCGGATGCACGAACATGCCCTTGACCTTGGTCGTCTGATCCGCCCTGCCCATCCAGCCCTTGATCCGGGCATTGGTCCGCCCGCACGGGCTCGCCCCATCCATAATCGCCGACATATCTCCGGTTCCGAAGCGGATCAGCGGATAGGACGGGTTGAAGGTGGTGACGACGACTTCACCGACCTCGCCGTCCGGAACCGGGTCGCCGGTGCCGGGGCGGACGATCTCGACGATCACACCCTCGTCGATGATCATGCCTTCCTTGGCCTCGGACTCATAGGCGATCAGGCCAAGATCGGCGGTTCCGTAACATTGCAGCACATCACAGCCGAGTGCCGAGATCTCGGCCCGCAGACTCGGCGGCAGGGCTTCTCCGCCCACCAGCCCTCGGGTCAGGCTTGAGGCATCGACGCCCATTTCGCCGGCTTTCTCCAGCAGGATCTTCAAAAAGCTCGGCGTGCCCGCATACCGGTTCGGACGCAGATGGCCGATCGCCTGCACCTGAATTTCGGTATTGCCGACGCCGCCCGGAAACACCGCGCAGCCGATCACCCGGCACGCGGTGTCGACCAGCATACCCGCCGGCGTCAGGTGGTAAGAAAAGGTGTTGTGCACGATGTCGCCGCGCCGGAACCCGGCGGCATGCGCGGCCCGGGCGAAACGCCAGGGATCGTCCTCACGCCCCTCGCCTTCGAAGATCGGACCCGGGGACATGTAGACATGTGCCAGATCACCGACCGGCACCGCGCCGAGCCCGCCCAGGGGCGGTGTCGCCGACTGCAGGGCCGTCAGTTCCGATTTGCGGATCACCGGCAGCTTGGCGAGGGCCGCGCGCGAAGTGATCTCGGCAGCATCGACATCGGCGAGAGCGGCGCCGAAGGCCGGCGACGCCGATTTGGCCAAGGCGATCTGCTTGGCCAGCGCGACGCCCTGGTCGCGCTCCCGCTGATCGGCGCTTCGGGTCTCGAGATCGTCGTAAAAATCACCGGCCATGGTCGGGAACTCCAGTCGCACAGTTGGCGGCTTCCAATCCGGCGTCCAGAATGCTGGCATAAACGGCGAAGTTCAACACCCCGCCGGGATTCGGGACGTTCCCTCTTGTCGATTCGACCGCACGGCTGCTAGCTTTTCGAACAACAGCGTGACTTGCGCCGCGACGCGCGCAACATCAAGCCGATTTCCGAGAGGAGGATCGAATGAGCCAGCAGTCCGACAAAGCATCCGGCGGGCCTGTTACGCCGCTTGGCATCAACCATCTGGTTCTGAACGTGCGCGACATTGAAGAGTCGCACCAATTCTGGACCGAGGTCGTCGGCATGCAACAGGTCGGCCAGCTTGAGCCGACACCGTCGCGTCCGAACCCGCCGGTGATGCGGTTCTACAGCGGCAAGCGCGACGGCTTGCCGAACCATCACGATATCGCGCTGGTCGAAAACAAGGACCTGCCGCCGCCGCCGAAGGACTGGAAGATGTTCGGCATGCCGGTGGCGGTGAACCATGTCGCCATCGCGTTTCCCGACCGGGAGTCCTGGCTGAAGCAGCTCGCCTATCTTCAGGAAAAGGGCATCGCCTTCGACCGCCGGGTCGATCACGGCATGACCCACAGCCTGTATATCCACGATCCGAACGGCTATGGCGTGGAGCTGCTCTATGAGCTGCCGCGCGAGGTCTGGGGCGGCGACATCCAGGGCGCGCTCAATTATGTGAAGGTCCTGCCGACCGAAGGCGAAGGGGCGCTGCAGGACGACAAGGACGACGTGCCGGTATTCGCCTCGGTGGGCGACGACTAACGAGGAGGCCGCCGTCGTGGTAGGCCGCAAGAGCATCAATTTCGAAGGCTACGGCCACGCCAACCCGATTCCGAATGCGAGTCTGGTCGGCAACATCCTGATGTCGAGCATCATCAGCGGCCGGGCTCCCGACGGCAGCGGGATGCCGGACGATCTTTCCGCGCAGATCGCCAACATCTTCATTCATATTGGCAACGCTGTCCGCGCGGCAGGCGGCACGCCGGAGCATATCGTCAAGGTGAATTTCTGGATGCACGATCCGGCGACGGGACGGGCGGCCTTGAACGGCGAGTGGGAGAAGATGTTTCCCGACGCTGAGTCCCGTCCCGCGCGGCATACGCTGGCGCTGGTCGGCGGCGGGCCTGCCAAGGTGACCTGCGACTTCATGGCGGTTCTCGGGTAGGACCATCTCGACCTGATTAAGGTCGCGCGAATTTCTTCCGACCACCGCGCGCGGAAGGGGCTCTGCCTTTCGCCTGGAATAAGGGTGAAAGGGATGCGGGCACGAAAAAGCCGGGACCCAAGGGTCCCGGCTTCCGCGTGAACGGCTCGCGTTTCGGCGAGCGGTCAAACCCTCCTAGACATCAGTCCAGATAGGTCGCCTTGAGCGCCTGGGCATCGCCCCAGAGCTTGAAGGCGTTCCGGAACGCGAAGTAGCTGTCCGCGAATTCCTTGAACAGCGCGTCTTTAGCCGATTCCTCGGCAACGACTTCACGCCACGCCTTTTCGAAGACGGCCAACTGGTCGTCCTTCCAGCGATGGATCTTGACGCCATGCTTGTCCTGCATGGTCTTCATCGCGCCGAACTGCTCGGAGTCCGCCTTGGCATGGGTGTAGATGACCTGCGTGTAGGTCGCGGACTGGATCATCTCCTGATAGGCTTCGGGGAGCGCCTCATACTTCGTCTTGTTCATCAGGAACTCGGAGACCGAGGACTGCTGATGCCAGCCGGGGAAGTAGTTGTTCTTGGCGATCTGATAGAAGCCGTACTTGATGTCGTTAGTCGGCATCGAATACTCGGTCGCGTCGATGACGCCACGCTCCAGGGCCGGATAGATGTCCGCGCCGGCGAGCAACTGGGTCGACACGCCGATCTTGGTCATCACCTTGGCGCCCAGGCCGAAGAAGCGCATCTTCATGCCCTTGAGCTGGCTAAGATCGGTGATCGGGTTCTTGAACCAACCTGAGGTCTCGGCGCCGTGCGAGAAGGCGTCGAAGGCCTTCAGGTCATGGGTTGCATAGACACGGTCACGGATGTCGTTGCCGCCACCGAACCACTTCCAGGACACGAACTCGGTCAGCGCCGGGCCAAACGGCACCGTGGTCATGAAGGACAGGCCGGGATAACGACCGGCATGGTAGCCAGGCGTGGTCCAAGCCGACTCGATCGAGCCCTTTGAGGCCGCGTCGAAGGTCTCAAGCGCCGGGACCAATGCGCCCGGATCAAAGAACTTGATGTCGAACTTGCCTTCCGACATCTTGCTGACGCTTTCAACGAAGCGCACGCCGGACTCGCCCGCATTCGGCACCTGGGTTCCCCAAGCGCTCTGCATCTTCCATTTGACTTTGCCCGCGGCCATCGCGTCGCCGGCGGCGGCGAAAGCCACGGCGCCGACGAACGTGCCGACCGCCAGTGTCTTCAGAACGGTAGTTGATTTCATGATATTCCTCCCATCCACGCGAACACACGGCGACGACCGCCGCATGGGCATGAAAGGAGGAAGTGTAGCGAAGGAATCCGCCGGAGACAATTCCGCAGTGATATATCACCTGCGCGCTGGGCTCAGGTCACCGAGGCGCGAACCTTAAGTTCCGCCGAGTCCCATTCCCGGCTCTCCATGACCTGGCGCAGGTGCTCGACCGCGTCGAAAACATCGCGGTATCCAAGGTAGAGCGGCGTGAATCCGAAGCGCATCACGTCGGGATCGCGAAAGTCCCCGATGACACCCCGCCGGATAAGCGCCTGGACGATGGCATAGCCATCGGGATGGGCAAAGGAGACCTGGCTCCCCCGGATCAGGGGTTCCGACAAGCCCGCTTCCCGTGGGGTGACCAGCTTGAAGCCGTGGTCCGCGCAGCGTTGCTCCACCAAGGCGATGAACAGGTCACAGAGCGCGATCGATTTCCGGCGCAAAAGCGCCATGTCGACGGCATCGAAAACATCCAGTGCCGCCTCAAGCGCCACCAGCCCCAGCACGCCCGGCGATGAGCAAACATGGCGCCGAATTCCGTCGGCCGGCCGGTAGGTGATGTCGAAATCGAAAGGCGCCGCATGACCGAGCCATCCGGTCAACGGCTGTTCCGCCGCCGCCTGATGCCGCCGCGCAACGAAAAGGAAAGCCGACGCGCCCGGCCCGGCGTTCAGATATTTGTAGCCGCAGCCGACCGCGAAATCCGCCGCCGCGCCATTGAGATCCACCGGGAAGGCGCCGGCGGAGTGGGCCAGATCCCACAAGGTCAGGGCACCGGCCGCGTGCGCTGCCCTGGTGACCGCCGTCATGTCCAGGACCCGCCCCGTCTTGAAGTTCGTCTGGGTCAGCATCACGACGGCGACGTCCCCGTTGATCGACCCGGAGATCGCCTCCTCCTCCACCAGCCGCAGCTCATGGCCCTGGTCCAGCCAATCGCACAGTCCCTGGGCCATGTAGAGATCGGTCGGAAAGTTCTCCCGGTTCGACAGGATGACCTTGCGCCCGGGCCGCAGACGCAACGCCGAGGCGAGCAGCTTGAACAGATTGATCGAGGTGGTGTCGACCACCGCCACTTCGCCCGCCTCGGCGCCGATCAATCGCGCGACCCGGTCGCCAAGCGTCAGGGGTTTTTCCATCCACCCGTCGGCAAGCCAGCCGGTGATCAGGTGCCGGCCCCATTCCTGTTCGATCATCCGGGCGACCCGGGCCGGCAATTCCTTGGGAACCGGCCCGAGCGAGTTACCGTCTAGGTAGATGATGCCCTCCGGCAGCAGGAAACGGTCGCGCATGGCGGCAAGTGGATCGTGGGCGTCCCGGTCCTCACAATCCCGCCTTGTCGTCGTGGTCATCGGCGCTCCTTCACGCAGCTGGCGGTTTTGCGGGTAAAGATAGGCCGATGCGGCATCCCGGCGCCACGAAAACCCCATGCGATTCGCCGGTGCCACGGGCGGTTTGAAGCCAAAACGACGCGGTTTTCCGAGGAGAAACGGACGCGGACGGCGCCACATTGCGCCGATCCGGCCGCATGATATAACCGGGGAGGAAAATCACGGCGCGAGGCAAGCTGGTGACGGAACAACCCGAAATCATGATCGTCAACGGGCCCAACCTGAACATGCTGGGCGTTCGGGAACCGCACATCTACGGCCATGAAACCCTCGCGGACGTGGAGGCGATGTGCGTGGAGCGGGCGCGGGATCTTGGCGTGACCATCGATTTCCGGCAGTCGAACTTCGAGGGCGAATTGGTGACGATGATCCAGAGCGCGCGTGGGTCCGCCGCCGGGATCATCATCAACCCCGCCGCGTACACTCATACCTCGGTGGCGATTCTCGACGCGCTCAAGCTAACCGAATTGCCGGTGATCGAGCTGCATCTTTCCAATCCGCATACCCGCGAGGACTTCCGCCACCGCTCGTTCGTCTCGCCGGTGGCACGTGGTATGATCTGCGGATTCGGGGCGCATGGCTATGTGCTCGCGGTCGAGGCGATGGCGCACATCTTGGACGCCGCCTGATCGAGGCGCGAGGGGAGGCATCGGGTGGCACAGGAAATCGACAGTAAGTTGATCCGCACGCTCGCGGGCTTGCTTGAGGAAACCGGCCTCGGTGAAATCGAATACGCCCGGGGCGACTGGAAGATCCGTGTCTCGCGGCCCGTAGCCGCGGTGTCCGCCAGTGTCGCCCCGGCCCCGGTTCCGGCGCCCGCCGCTCCGGCCCAGGCAAGCGCGGCGCCGCAACCAGCGGCGGATGACGCCGCGGTCCTGAAATCTCCGATGGTCGGTACCGCCTACCTTACGCCCGATCCGCATTCTCCGGCCTTCGTGTCGGTCGGCTCTCAAATCAGCGAGGGGTCGACCGTGATGATCATCGAGGCCATGAAGGTCATGAACGCGATCCCCGCGCATCGGTCCGGCACCGTGAAAGAGATCCTGGTCACCGCCGGCCAGCCGATCGAGTTCGGCCAGCCCCTGATGGTGATCGGATGAATCGGACGCCCTCGCCTCTCGGCCACATGCTGGCGCTGGGTTGGGCGGTCTGACCATGTTTGAAAAAATCCTGATCGCGAACCGAGGCGATATTGCGTTGCGGATCCACCGCGCTTGCCGCGAGATGGGTATCAAGACCGTCGCGGTGCATTCGACCGCTGATTCGGACGCGATGCATGTGCGTCTCGCCGATGAGAGCGTGTGCATCGGGCCGCCGCCGGCGCGCGACAGTTATCTGAACGTACCGGCGATCCTGTCCGCCGCGATGGTGACCGGCGCCGACGCCGTCCATCCTGGCGTCGGTTTTCTCTCGGAGAACGCGAATTTCGCGGAGATCGTCGAGGCGCATGGCTTCACTTTCATCGGCCCCAAGCCCGATCACATCAGGACCATGGGCGATAAGATCGCGGCGAAGCGGGCCGCGCTGGAACTGGGCATCCCTTGTGTGCCCGGATCCGACGGAGCGGTCGCCTCGGCCGAGGAAGCCGCGGGAATTGCCCGGGATATCGGCTTTCCGGTGCTGATCAAAGCGGCGGCCGGCGGTGGCGGGCGCGGCATGAAGGTGGCGCTTTCCGCCGACGAGCTTGGCCAGGCGATCTCAATGGCGCAGAGCGAAGCCGAGGCCGCCTTCGGCTCCAGTGAGGTTTACATCGAGCGCTATCTCGGCCAGCCGCGCCATATCGAGGTGCAGATCCTGGGCGACAGTCACGGCAATGTCGTCCATCTGGGGGAGCGGGATTGCTCGCTGCAACGCCGCCATCAGAAGGTTCTGGAGGAAACCCCGTCGCCGGCACTAAATGCGGAAGCGCGCGCGTCGATCGGCGAAATCGCCGCCGAAGCGATGCGCAAGTTCGGCTATGAAAGCCTCGGGACGATCGAGTTCCTATACGAGAACGGCGAGTTCTTCTTCATAGAGATGAACACGCGCTTGCAGGTCGAACATCCGATCACCGAGATGGTCACCGGCATTGACCTCGTACGCGAGCAGATCCAGGTCGCGTCGGGCGCCGCTTTGAGCTTCGGCCAGGGTGATATCGCTTTCAACGGCCATGCCATCGAATGCCGGGTCAATGCCGAGGATCCGCGAACCTTCAGGCCGTCGCCGGGCAGGATCACCGACTATCACGCGCCGGGCGGGCTCGGCGTACGGGTAGATTCGGCGCTCTATACCGGGTACGAAGTGCCGCCGCACTATGACAGCCTCGTTGCCAAGCTCGTCGTGCACGGGACCAGCCGCAACGAGTGCCTGCTGCGGCTGCGCCGGGCGTTGGACGAGTATGTCATCGGGGGAATCGACACCACCGTCCCGCTGCACCAGGACCTGACGATGGTCTCAGATTTCATCAACGGCGACTACGACATTCATTGGCTGGAGAAAGAGTTTCTCGCCACTTGACGCGGCGTCGGGACGGCGGGGAAATTTGAGACGCGCGGATATCCGGGAGACTGCCCGACGTGACCGACCTGCATCCGGAAATGTTGCTCAAGGCCTATGCGATCGGGGTTTTTCCGATGGCAGAGAGCCGGAACGCCCCCAGGATGTTCTTCGTCGATCCGGATACGCGCGGTGTCATCACCCTTGATAACGTCCATATTCCGAGAAGCCTGCGCAAGGTCGTTCGGCGCGCACCTTATACCGTGACCTGCGATACCGCGTTCGCGGCAGTCTTGGATGGTTGTGCCGAAGCGACGGAAGAGCGGCCCGATACCTGGATCAACCCGGAGATCCGCCGGCTTTATTTGGAACTTGCCGAGCTCGGCCGCTGTCACAGTGTCGAGATATGGTCAGAGGATAAACTGGTCGGCGGCCTGTACGGCGGCGCGCTGGGCGGCGCGTTCTTTGGCGAGAGCATGTTCAGCCGGGTCACCAATGCCAGCAAGATCGCCATGGTCCATCTCGTCGCGAGACTGCGCGCCGGAGGGTTCAGCCTTCTGGACTGTCAATTCATCACCGATCACCTGAAGCAGTTCGGCGCCAGGGAAATCAGCCGCGCGGACTATCACGTTCTGCTCGCCGACGCGCTGCGCCGGCCCGCGGTTTTCTATTCCTTGCCGGATGACGGAGCGGTGCTGGAGGCGCTTCTGCACCCGAGTACCCAGACGTCATAGACCGGGTGCTCCAATGCATGCAGGGCCGGGCTGGACGCGAACATCCAACCGGAGAACAGCGCCACCGGGGCCTCGCCGGGTTTCTCGTCGATGATTTCGAGATACGCCGCGCTTTCCGGTGTCTCGGTCGGTGGACGTTCCCGGCAGGCTCGGAGGGTGATCCGCAGCGTGCCGTAGATGCCGGTGCCACCGACCTCGATTTCGACCGTCGAGACGCGTGCGGTAATCTTGTCCAACCCCTGAAGCAGGACTCCGGACATGATCAGCCAAGGATCGGATTTCCGGAGGACGGTCTGCGCTTCCGCGCCGGCCGGCAGCGTCAAACAAGACAGAACAAGCAAGGTCGAGAGCTTGCGCGGGAACGGCGGCAACGCCGCTGCAGCTTGAAGCACAACGGCGGAACCACGGATGAGTGATCGGACAATCACCGGCGCGAAACCTGCCACCATGGAACTATTTCGTATCGCCAGCACCGGCCTTCTCGGCCGAGAAAATGAAACGGCCGAGCAGCTGAACAATATCGACGGAGTCCTGGGTGTACTCGATCGTACCACCCGGTTCGATGGCCATCGGTGAGCCGCCCGGCACCAGCTCGATATAGTTTCCGCCCAGCAACCCCTCGCTGGCGATCGATGCCGTGGTGTCGTCGGTAAATGTGTAGCTGTCGTCCAAGGTCATGGTAACGACCGCCTTGAAGGATTGCGGATCAAGCGCGAGCTCCGTCACGGTGCCGACCGAGATGCCGCTGACCCGCACGTCGCTGCCGATCTTCACGCCACCGATCTTGTTGAAACGCGCCGTCACCTCATATCCGGTACTGGCGCGCAGGTTGGCCGCGCTATAGGCGAAAACCAGAAACAGGGCCGCGACGCCGAGGACCACCGCCCCCATCAGCGTTTCGATCATCCCGCGTTGCATGAGCGCCGTCCCCCTAGGCTTGGGACCGGTCGGTCCTGTCAGGTCTCAAAGGTCAAGCCGGCGTCCAGGGTTCGTAGTCGCCCGTCGCCTGATCCCGCTTGCCGCCGTTCAGCACATGCCCCGGCGGCCGGTAGGCATAGCGCGTGCCGGTCAGATTCGGCAGGTGGTCCTTCTGCCAATCGTGCCTGGGCGGTCCATCTCCGTCTGGAATCGCATCCACGCTGTAGTGCAGCCAGCCATGCCATTCCGGCGGGACCTTGGAGGCCTCGACCATCCCGTTATAGACGACCCAGCGCTTGAGCCGCCCGTCCAAGCGCCGACGCGACTTGTGCTCATAGTATTTGTTGCCAAAGGAATCCGAGCCGACCTGCCGCCCGTTCATCCAGGTATAAAACAGCGTTCCGACGCTCATCAACGCGATCCCGCGCTCGTTGATCACGGCTTGAATATGTCATCCGGACGCGGCGGCGTCCAGTCATCGCAACGCCCGCAACTCCAGCAGGCAAGGATCAACGCGTCCTCCATAATGCCGGCGCAAGCGAAAGCCGATTCTATGCAAACCGAAACGGCGACTCCATGACGCCGGTGTCCGGCACGCTTCCGGACCGGCCGAACCCTCGGCGTCGCCGACAACCACATATGGTGAACGAAAGAATCTTACCTACAAAATATATTGCAAGCCTTGGTGAATCTCTGCATCATCAAGGTTCGGTCTCTTGGCACGGACCCAAGTGAGACTTGCTCGCATGGTTCACTTTGAACAGAGCGGGTTCCGCCGGCTCTAGGAGAGCTTGAGCGGTTTTTGTACAGGCAACACCCGGCGACTGGTTCATGGTCGCGCGGGTTCTTAGAAATACTGAAAGATATATTTCAAACTCAGCGTTAGTCATTTTTTGTTCTTAATTTGTTCTATATTTGTTCTTATCATTATTATTTTTCCATTTGACGAATATTTTTACTTGCCATCAATCCACCATATTCGGTACCTTTTTTCTTCCGGGCTACAACATCTAGTTCGGGTATCGAAAAACCAGCATGCCGTTGACGGTGGACAGGGGGCGTCCAAATGAGAATCGAGCGCCGATTCACGACAGAACAAGGTGGGGCCTACGCGGATATCGCGTTCCGGAACGTGACCAGTGAGATCCGTAACCCTGACGGGTCCGTGGTTTTCAAGAATGATGCCGTCGAGGTGCCGGCCGATTGGTCTCAGGTCGCCTCCGACATCATCGCCCAGAAGTATTTCCGCAAGGCGGGAATCCCGGCGGTCTCTCACCCCGTGGAGGAGCCGGACGTTCCCGTGTGGCTGTGGCGCCGGGCGGCGGATGAAGCCGCGATCGCGAAACTGCCCAAGGACCAGCGCAGCATCGGCGAAACCAGCGCCAAGCAGGTCTTCCACCGCCTGGCCGGCACCTGGACCTACTGGGGCTGGAAAGGCGGCTACTTTGATTCGGAAGCCGACGCCAAGGCCTATTACGACGAGATGCAGTACATGCTGTGCCGGCAGATGGCGGCACCGAATTCGCCCCAATGGTTCAACACCGGCCTGCATTGGGCCTATGGCATCGACGGCCCGGCCCAGGGTCATCACTATGTCGACTACCAGACCGGCAAACTGACCCGCTCGAAATCCGCCTATGAGCATCCGCAGCCTCATGCCTGTTTCATTCAGGGCGTGCAGGATGATCTGGTTAACGAAGGCGGGATCATGGACCTCTGGGTCCGCGAAGCGCGTCTTTTCAAATACGGCTCGGGCACCGGGTCGAACTTCTCGAAACTGCGCGGATCCGGCGAATCCCTGTCTGGCGGTGGCCGGTCGTCCGGCCTGATGAGTTTCCTGAAGATCGGTGACCGCGCGGCCGGCGCCATCAAGTCGGGCGGCACCACGCGCCGCGCCGCCAAAATGGTTACCGTGGACATCGATCATCCGGACATCGAGCACTATATCGACTGGAAGGTGCTGGAGGAGCAGAAGGTCGCGGCCCTGGTCGCGGGCTCGAAGCTCGCCAATCAGCACATGAACGCGGTGATGAAGGCCTGCACGGAATGGGACGGCGCCGCGGACAGCGACGCGCGGTTCGACCCGAAACAGAACCGCAGTCTGAAAAAGGCCATCCTCGCCGCCCGCAAGTCGATGATTCCGGAGAACTATATCCAGCGGGTGATTCAGTTTGCCCAGCAGGGTTATGACCGGATCGACTTCCAGACCTATGACACGGATTGGGATTCAGAGGCGTATCTCACGGTTTCCGGCCAGAATTCGAACAACTCGGTCCGGGTTTCCAATGATTTTCTGAAGGCGGTCGAGGCCGGAGAGAGCTGGGCGCTGATCCGCCGCACCGACGGCGAGGTGAGCGACACCGTCGAAGCCCGCGATCTGTGGGACAAGATCTCCCATGCCGCCTGGGCCTGCGCGGACCCGGGCCTGCAGTTCGACACCACGATCAACGAATGGCACACCTGCCCGGCGGGCGGGCGGATCGACGCGTCGAATCCCTGCTCGGAATACATGTTCCTGGACGACACGGCCTGCAATCTGGCGTCGCTCAATCTGATGAAATTCCGCCACGAGGACGGCCGGTTCGATATCCCGAGCTACGAGCACGCGGTGCGGCTATGGACCGTCACGCTCGAGATCGCGGTGATGATGGCCCAGTTCCCATCGAAGGAAATCGCGCGGCTGTCCTACGACTACCGCACGCTTGGTCTTGGCTACGCCAATATCGGCGGGCTGTTGATGGCGTCCGGCCACGGCTATGACAGCAACGAGGGCCGGGAGATCTGTGGCGCGCTGACGGCAATCATGACCGGCGTCGCCTACGCGACCTCCGCCGAAATGGCCGCGGAACTGGGCGCCTTCCGGTGCTACAAGGACAATGCCGACCACATGCTGCGGGTGATCCGCAACCACCGGCGCGCCGCCTATGGCGAAAGCGAAGGCTATGAGGGGCTGACCATCCTGCCGGTGCCGATGAACGCGGCACATTGCCCGGATGTCGATCTTACCGCCGCTGCCCGGAAGGCTTGGGACCAGGCGCTTGCGCTCGGCGAGAAGCACGGCTTCCGCAACGCCCAGGCGACCGTCATCGCGCCCACCGGCACGATCGGGCTGGTCATGGACTGCGATACCACGGGCATCGAGCCGGACTTCGCGATCGTGAAGTTCAAGAAACTGGCCGGGGGCGGCTATTTCAAGATCATCAATCACGTGGTGCCAGAGGCCTTGCGCCTGCTCGGCTACAACGAGGAACAGATCGGCGAGATCACCCGCTATGCGGTCGGCCACGGCACCCTGGTCGGCGCTCCGGCGATCAATCCGGAGAGCCTCGCCGGGAAAGGTTTCGGCGAGACCGAGATCGAGATGCTGGAGGCGGCAATGGCCAATGCCTTCGACATCAAGTTCGCCTTCAACAAGTGGACCCTGGGCGAAACCTTCTGCACCCAGACTCTCGGCTTCAGCGACGCGCAACTGAACGACGTTGCCTTCGATATGCTTGCCGAGCTTGGTTTCACCAAGCAGCAGGTCGAGGCCGCGAACACCTATGTCTGCGGCGCGATGACCGTGGAGAAGGCCCCGCACCTGAAGGACGAGCATCTTCCGGTCTTCGACTGCGCCAATGTCTGCGGCCGGATCGGCACGCGCTTCCTGTCGGCGGAGAGCCATATCCGCATGATGGCCGCCGCCCAGCCGTTCATCTCGGGCGCCATCTCCAAGACCATCAACATGCCGAACAGCGCGACGGTCGCCGATTGCTCGGACGCCTACATGCTGTCCTGGCGGCTCGCGATCAAGGCCAATGCCCTCTATCGCGATGGCTCCAAGCTCAGCCAGCCGCTGGCGGCCAGCCTGGTCGAGGATGAGGAGGACCTGGACGAGTTCCTGGAAGCGCCGATCGCGGTCAAGGCCCCGGTCGTCGCCGAACGGATCATCGAGCGGGTCGTCGAAAAGGTGGTCGAGCGGGAACGCCATGCGGACCGGGCGGTGCTGCCGCAGCGCCGCAAGGGCTACACCCAGAAAGCCAATGTCGGCGGGCACAAGGTCTATCTGCGGACCGGCGAGTACGAGGACGGCCGGCTCGGCGAGATCTTCATCGACATGCACAAGGAAGGCGCGGCCTTCCGCTCGCTGATGAACAGTTTCGCGATCGCGGTCTCCATCGGCCTGCAATACGGGGTGCCGTTGGAGGAGTATGTCGACTCCTTCACCTTCACCCGGTTCGAGCCCTCGGGCATGGTCACCGGCAACGATGCCATCAAGATGGCGACCTCGATCCTCGATTATCTGTTCCGCGAGCTGGCGATCTCCTATCTCGATCGCCATGACCTCAGCCACGTGAACAAGGACGATCTGCAGCCGGACACGGTCGGCGACGCGGATGAGGAATACGGGGCCATGGAAAAGCTCCGCGAGATTACGAGCCGCGGCTATGTGCGCAACAATCTCGTGGTTCTCCAAGGCGGTGCCAACAAGGCCAACGGCACCAATGGTGCCTCCCCCGTGGTCACCGCCGAGGCGAGCGAAGAGGCGGTGATGGCTTCGTCCGAACCCACGGCGGTGCGCGGCAACGGCCATGGCAACGGACATGGCGGCAGCGCCGGATTGCAGACCGCGCCGTCGAACGGAAAGGCGGCGCCGGTCAGCGTGAGCGAGACGGTCATGGACGCGGTCGACAGCAAGCTCGCGCAAATCCGCGAAGCCCGCATCAAAGGCTATGAAGGTGAGGCCTGCGAGGAATGCGGCAACTTCACCCTGGTGCGGAACGGCACCTGCATGAAATGCAACACCTGCGGGGGCACCAGCGGGTGTAGCTGAGGCGCACCCGCCGGGGTCTTGCCCGGCTTCATGTCGAAACCGCCGCGGTAGCGCCTACCGCGGCGGTTTTCATTTTGACCGAGATCACAAGCGCATAACCTATGCCCGCAGCGCGCCACCCGTGTGCTTTTCCACCTGCGCAACGATTTTCTTGGAGATTGCCTCCAGATCATCGTCCGTCAGTGTCGCGTCCCGGGGCTGCAGGGTGACGGCGATGGCGAGCGACTTCTTGCCCTCCGGCATGCCCTTCCCGGCATATTCATCGAACAGCCGCACATCGCTTACCAGATTCCGGTCGGCTCCGGATGCCGCCCGGATCAGCTTCTCCGCCGGCACGTCCACGTCGACCAGGAAAGCAAAGTCACGGTGGACCGGCTGGAAAGGCAGAAGCTTGAGCAGCGGCCGCGCCGGGCCCTTGGACCGCGCCTCGGGCACCTTGACCAGGTAAACCTCGAAAGCGACCGCCGGACCGCGCAGATCCATCTCGCGCAGCACCTTAGGATGGATCTCGCCGAAATGGGCGAAGGCGTTGGGACCGAGACGCAGGGTCCCGGACCGGCCGGGATGGTACCAGCCGGGCGCGTCGGTGGAGACCTGCATGTTCTGAACCGGAGCGCCGAGGACCTCCAGCAGAGCCATTGCATCGGCCTTGGCATCGAACACATCGACGGCACGTGCCGCCTTGGTCCAGTCCCGCGCCGAGGTCTGCCCCGTCCGAATGCCCGCTGCCACGGTCTGCTGGCCCTCGGGTGTCGGATCGGCATATTGCGGGCCGACCTCGAACAGGGCCAGATCGCCATTGCCCATATTCGCGTTGCGGGCCGCCGCCGCCAGCAGGGTCGGCAGGATCGAGGGGCGCATGACGTCGAGATCGGCACTGATCGGATTGACCAGCCTCAGGTCCTCCGCGCCGCCGCCGAACAGCGTCGCCTGGGCCGAGGAGACGAAGGAGAAGGTCACCGCCTCGTTCATGCCGCGCGCCGCCAGGATGCGTTTCGCGGTCCGCTCCCGTGCCTGTGCCGGGGTCAGCGCCGGGGCCGGCACCACATGATCGGTGCTCATCGAGGTGTTCGGAATATGATCGAAGCCCCAGATGCGGACCACCTCCTCGACCAGATCCGCTTCGCCGATCACATCGGCGCGCCAGGACGGCACTGCGCACGAGATCGCCTCTCCCGAACCGCTGACCGCGAAGCCGAGATCCTTCAGAATCCGGATCGCATCCGCTTCCGGCACGTCGACGCCGGTCAGGCCCTTGATCCGGCTGTGACGCAAGGTGTAGCTGCGTTTCCAATCCGGCTCGCCGCCATGGACCACAATTTCGCTCACCTCGCCGCCGCAAATCTCGAGCACCAGACGCGCCGCGACCTCGGATCCCCAAGCCGGCGAGGTCGGATCAAGGCCGCGCTCAAACCGATAACGGGCATCCGAGATGACGTTGAGCTTGCGCCCCGTTGCCGCCGTGCGGATCGGATCGAAGATCGCCGCCTCGAGGAACATATTGACGGTCCCGTCCTCGCAGCCCGACCGCTCGCCGCCCATGATGCCGGCGAGATCGTCGACGCCGTGATCGTCGCCAATCACGATCATCTCGTCATCGAACGTGTATTCCCTGCCGTCGAGCGCCAGATACTTTTCACCAGGCCTGGCAAGGCGAATGAAGATGTCGCCCGACACCTTGTCCGCGTCATAGGCATGCAATGGGCGGCCAAGATCCATCATGACATAGTTGGTGATGTCGACCAGGGCCGAGATCGGGCGCAGACCGATAGCCGTCAGCCGGTCGCGCAGCCATTTCGGGCTCGGCCCGTTCTTCACGCCCCTGAAGTAGCGGCCAACCACGAACGGGGCCAGCGACGGGTCCTGATCCGGCAACTCGACGCGCCAGTTGATCGGGCTTTTGAACGTGCCTTTGACCGCAGAGGTATCCAGCGATTTCAGCGTGCCGAGGCCCGCAGCCGCCAGGTCCCGGGCGATGCCGCGAACGCCAAGGCAGTCCGCCCGGTCCGGCGTGATCGCGATATCGATCATCGGATCATCCAGCCCCGCGACCTTGGCGAAGCTTTCACCGATCGGTGCGTCCTCGGGAAGCTCGATGATGCCGTCATGCTCGTCCGACAGCCCCATCTCGCGTTCCGAGCAGAGCATACCGTTGGATTCCTCGCCCCGGATCACGCCTTGCTTCAGGTCGACCCCAGTGCCGGGAATATGCGTCCCGGCGGGCGCGAAGACGCCCTTCATGCCGGTGCGCGCATTGGGGGCGCCGCAGACCACCTGAATGTGCTCCTTGCCGGTATCGACGATACAGACCCGGAGCCGATCAGCGTTAGGATGCTGTTTCGCCTCGATCACATAGCCGACGGTGAAGGCGGCGAGATCCTTTGCCCGGTTTTCCACCGCTTCGACCTCGAGCCCCAGCATCGGCAAGCGCTCGCAGATCTCCTCCAGGGACGCCGTGGTCTCCAGATGCTCCTTCAGCCAGGAGAGCGTGAACTTCATCGGTTGATCCCCCCAGCGATGGTCGGCACATCAAGCGGCACGAACCCATAATGGCGCATCCAGCGGATGTCCGAGTCGTAGAACGGCCGCAGATCCGGAATGCCGTATTTCAGCATCGCGATCCGCTCGATGCCCATTCCGAAGGCGAACCCCTGATACTCGTTGGGGTCGATACCGCAATTCGCGAGCACCTTGGGATGCACCATGCCGGAGCCCAGAATCTCGAGCCAATCGTCGCCCTTGCCGATCCGGAACTCGCCGCCGGCACGGGTGCAACCGATATCGACCTCCGCCGAGGGTTCGGTGAACGGGAAGTAGCTGGGCCGAAAACGCACCGGCAGATCGTCGACGCCGAAGAAGGCGCGGCAGAAATCAATCAGACAGCCCTTGAGGTGTCCCATGTTGCTGGTCTTGTCGACCACCAATCCCTCGACCTGATGGAACATCGGCGAATGAGTCGCATCATGGTCCGAACGGAAGGTGCGGCCCGGCACGATGATGCGGATCGGCGGGGTCTGCTTCTCCATGGGGCGGATCTGCACCGGCGAGGTGTGGGTGCGCAGAACCCGGGGCGTGCCGCTTTCGTCGGGCGGCAGGTAGAAGGTGTCCTGCTCCTGGCGGGCGGGATGCTCGGGCGGGATGTTGAGCGCGCTGAAATTGTAGAAGTCGCTCTCGATATGCGGTCCCTCGGCGACGCTAAAGCCCATTTCGCAGAAGATCGCCGTCAACTCGTCGATGGTCTGGGTGATCGGATGGATCGAGCCCTTGGCCTCGGGCCGGGGCGGCAGCGACACATCGATCCGCTCGGCCAGCAGCCGGGCGTCCAGCTCGGCGTCGCCAAGCGCCGTCTTGCGCGCGTCGATGGCTGCCGAGACCTCGTCCTTCAGACGGTTCAGCGCCTGTCCCGCCTCGCGGCGGCGGTCCGGATCGAGCGCACCCAGCCCCTTCATCATCTCGGTGATCCGGCCCTTGCGGCCAAGCGCCGAGACCCGTAATTCCTCCAGCGCGTCGAGGCCGGCCGCCGCCTCGACGGCGCTGATCAGCTCCTCTCGTAAACTTTCCGCGTCCTGCATTTCATCCATCCGTGTTCCGCGTCCAAACCGCCGTCCTGAAATCCGGGCCGAACGCACAAAGGGGCCCGTCCCAGGACAGGCCCCTTATCACTTTCCCTCGCACCTTACCTCGGACCGCGTCCGATCGAAGGCTATTCCGCTTGGGCGAGCGCCGCCTGGGCCTGTTCCACCAAGCCCGTAAACGATGCCGGTTCGCTGATCGCGAGATCCGACAGCACCTTGCGGTCAAGCTCGATCCCGGCCTTCTTCAGACCGTTCATGAACTGCGAATAGGTCATGCCGTGCGCGCGCACACCGGCATTGATCCGCTGAATCCATAGCGCCCGGAAGGTGCGCTTCTTGACCCGGCGATCCCGGTAGGCGTACTGCGCCGCCTTCTCGACTGCCTGGACGGCGACGCGGAAGACGTTCTTGCGCCGGCCGTAATAGCCCTTGGCCTTGTCCGTAACCTTTTTGTGACGGGCATGCGCCGTCGTGCCTCTTTTCACACGTGCCATGTCGCGGCCCCCTTACAGATACGGCAGGAACTTGCGGACGATCTTGGTGTCCGCATCGGACAGCAACGTCGTACCGCGCGTGCTGCGCTTCATGTCTTGGGGACGCCGGCGCAGCATGTGGCGCTTGTTGGCGTGATTCCGGACGATCTTACCCGTCCCGGTGGCGCGGAATCGCTTCTTCGCACCGCTCTTCGACTTCAGTTTGGGCATTTCGGTCTCCGTTTCTGATATTCGCTTTCCGGCGGAACCTTGTCCGCTGGAGCCTGTATCACCGGCCTGGCATGCCCTTCAGCCAAGGCGCGATGGCGTCCCATCAAGGGGCAGCGGGTTATAACGGCGGGTGACCGTGGATGCAAGGGCTAGAGATCGGCCTCGCGGGTAGCGCCGGTGTGGCCGCCGGGCACGCCGATGGGCCGTCGGATAGTGAACCCCCAACCGGCATCGCAAGTTTACGTATAATCACCAATTGAGATTGCGGGGCCGGAATGGTTCGATGCGGCAGAGTAAATCAGAGCCCAGCTTGATTGTTACTAGGGTTGTGCACAGGTCGGATCCCTGGGAGAGCCAGCGGTCCCTTCAGCAAAAATATGGTTCGGTGCGTTCGCGGCGAACCGCAACGACCCGCCGTTCGTCCAGGTTTACTGTCCGATGACACCCGCGCGTCGAGGAGCATGAAATGAGTCCATTGCGTCGACTAGCCGGTTCGGCGCGACAGGCATGCTGGTTTTGGGAACCGACCGGCAAACATATTCTTCTGGATCGCGGAATCCATGCCGTCGACGCGAGCGCGCCGGTCATCGGCGACGAGACGATGCGAACGCGACACGGAATCGCAAGCCGATCTAAATGCCGATATCGCTGAGCTGCAACCGCTCCTGGACGACCGTGCCGCCTTCCCACGGATCCTCCAAGTCAAGATTCAGGACCGGATGGCTCGCAACCCTGCTCTTCAGCGGCGCGCCTTCTCGACGGCAAGGGCGAATTCTCGGGGTATCGGGGTATCGTCCATGTCGAAGCCGGCACGCCCGCCACCTCAGCGGGACGCGCTTGTACCGATGGCCAGTGCCCGATATCACCTGCGACAAAACAGCGCGAAATACAGAACCGCATGCTGAGCTTTGTCGAATCGACATCCGATTGGTTCTGGGAATGCGATGACGGTCTTCGGTTCGTCTTCATTTCCGACGCCTTCGAACTTATTACCGGGCAACCGCGCTGACCTGATCGGCGAAAGCCCCAGACGCTTCATCGAAGCGGCCGGATCAAGTCACGAGAACTGGGAGTCGCAAGTCAACAACATCGAGAACCAGTTGCCGTTCCACAATCTTTGTTTCTGCCATCAAACAGGGCGATCAAAAGAAGGCCTGATCAGCGCAAGCGGCCGGCCAATCCACGACGCGAACGGAGCCTTCGTAGGTTACCAGGGCATCTGCCGCAATATCACCGAACAGGTTAACCCGAGAACGCGCGCCGTAGCGCGTTGGAGGATGCCAAGGAAGCAACGCGGCGAAACCGTGCGTTCCTCTCCTCGATGAGCCACGAACTGCGTACTCCCAGCCGTAATGCAGTCCTCGGTTTTGGCCAGCTTTGGTGCCTCGACGACGAAAACGCGTTGACCGCCACGCAGCTCGAGGCGGTCGACTGTGGATCCTGATTTGCGGGCAATCATCTTCTTCTCTCATCGAGGATGTCCTTGATCTGAGCCGCATCGACCAGCGGCAGCTTCAAATCAACATCGTTGATGCCTCACCGAAAAAAATCATCGATTTGTTATTTGATCATTTCAACAAGCCGCTGCTTCAGAGCGGCCTCAATCTCTGACATCAAGGGCTTGACCTCGACGCGGCGCCGATGATCAGAGCCGACATTGGGCGCGCCAAGTATATCCGGTGAAACTGCTGTCCAACGCCATCAAGTACAACACGACCGGGCGGTACGTTTAGCTGACCTGCGCCATTCAGAGCGGCATATACATGCGTTTCACCGTCACGGACGACGGGCCGGCGTCGCGCCAGAGCACAGGGAGCAGCTTTTCCAGCCCTTCAATCGCCTGGGCATGGAAAAGAACAATATCGAGGGCACTGGAATCGGCCTGACCATCCTTCGAAGAAGCTGGTCGAACTGATGGACGGCAAGATCGGCTACGAAACGGACGAGGAGAGAGGCAGCCGGATTCTGGTTCGATCTGCCGCTGGCTGACCCTTCCCAGGCCCCCTGACGCGTTGGCGCGATCGATACCGGAAATCCAACAGGACCGGTCCGCGGCGCAAATGCAGGCTTTACGCAAAGTTCTCTTATATCGAAGACAATCCGGCGAACATGATGCTGATGACGAGAAGCACCACGTCCGGCGGTTGGAAAATGTAGAGCTAATTCCCTGGGCGGAAACGGCTGAGATCGGTTTGAAAATCGCACTCGAAGAGCGGCCCCAGCTCATCCTCATGGACATCAATCTGCTCCGGCATGAGTGGGATCGAGGCTCCTGCGCGACCTGGTGTTCCATGCCGGAACTTCTGTTCCCACTCCGGTGATCGCGGTGACCGCGGCGGCAATGCCGAGCGACCCGCAGGCCGCCGAGGTCGCCGGTCTAATCGATACATCACGAAACCGATTCAGATCGGTCCGACGCTGGGAGATCATTCAGCGAACCTTGACCAACTGCCTTCCGCTGCGCGCGAGGAATGAACCCGCCTTTCCGGTCCGGTCCGTATCCCAGGCTCGTCGGCGCGATTGCTGATAAGATGCCGCCGTGCCTCAGCGCCCGCAAACGATCTGAGGGGAGTACGGATATGGATAAGATCAAGATTGATCCGCGCGTTTACGATCTTTGCCGACCAGCATTGCCATGGCGCCATGGAGCGCCGCGAGTTTCTGAAGCAGGCCGGGGCCATCACACATTGGCGGCTCCGGGCTCGCAATGGCCCAGGCCCTGCTTCCCGATTACGCGGCGGCTCCAGACGGTTCCGTTCACGGATCCGCGAATCGTGCGACCTATGTGACTTTCGATCTGCCAGGGGACCAGCGGGACGATGCGCGGCTATCTGGTGAAGCCTGAAGGACCCGGCCCGTTTCACGCGGTGTTGGTTATTCACGAAAACCGCGGCCTCAACCCGCATATCGAGGATGTCGCCTGCGCGCCGCACCTGAGGGTTTTTGGCACTGGCTCCGGATGGGCTGTTCTGATCTGGCGCCATCCTGGCAATGACGACGATGGCCGGGCGATGCAGTGAGTCCCCGACAGCGGGGAAGCTGTCTGCTCGACCTGCTGAACAGCGCCAGGTTTCTGAAGGCGCATCCGCTGTCCAACGGCAAGCTCAGCGCCACGGGGTTTTGCTTCGGCGGCGGCGCGGTGAACAATCTCGCGGTCACGATGGGCGAGGACCCCGGCCGGTGTCCTCTATGGCCATGCCCCGGCGGACGGTGAAGTCGGCCGCGCGCATCAAGGTGGCGATGCTGGTTCACTATGCCGAGGATGACCCCAGAATTAACGAAGGCCACGCGCCGAACCGCCAATCCGCGCTGAAGTCCAATGGCGTCGCGTATGAGAGATGTATGTCTACCCGGGCACCAGGCACGGGTTCCACAACAATTGACGCCCAACATTGAACCGGCTGCCAAACTCGCCTAAGCGCATGTAGGTCGCGTTTTTTAAGACTCATCTCGCTGGATAACCGCAAAACCGCCGGGCATCGTAAGGTCAGCCCGGACGCGTGTCCTGTCGCACTACAATTGGCCCTTGCCTGTCGTGCATGAAAACGACACGACGATTTCCCACGTTTCTAAGGCAGTTCGAAACTACGTAGTTTAGCTAAGGAAACCGTCAATGGCGGAACGAATTTCCGTCATACACATTGCACCTAATGAAAAAGAACCGACCTGATATGTGCTCTCTCCAGTGTATCAGGACTTTGCATGGTTATCCGAATGCAAGGCTCACGCCGGCTCCGATCCTTCCAAGCGCAGTTCTAAGGAGACGTTCCGGATCCTCAAAATCCACGGTGCTCACCTCTTCGTGCTGCCACCAGCGGCGATCGAGGTGTCTGGTTTTGAAATCCTCGGGAAATGTATATTCACATGCGCTCTCTTCGCCGCAAAATCACCGATCACCGATCTGAGGAGAGCTTTACGGCGGCTTTGCATCGGCCTCCTAATCATTATAGTATACGTGTTGAACGCAACGAACGACTTCAATAAGATCGTAGAGAATTTGAATCCATTGTCGAATTATCCAATGTTCTTCGAGTGAATATCATTAAAGGACTCATAAATTTACATCTTTGGTAAATGAATACATATAAACTAGAACAGTGCAGATGCCGATCTGGCTGTCCAAACTCTACGAAAAAAATCGCCGAAGACATTACCGCGGCGAAGCGCGTCATCCCAGACCCGGCGTGGGGCAAGTATTCTCGACGAAATCCTCCAACTGAAAAAGCACCGGGACGGTTTGAACGGGTGGTTGCGCTGAACAGCCAGCGCTGACATCGTAGTCAACAATAATTTAATCCGACCGGTCAGAGGATACGTCAGTCCCTTGCGAGGATCGTCGAAGGCGCCAACCGCGACGGGATTTCGAATCCGCGACCCTTTGGCAGTGAATCGTGCAGGAGAACCTGTTGACCGACGCCTTACGTCAACCGGTTCCTCAGCACCAACAACCTTGCTGACGTTGCGCGGTGTGTATCTTGAATCTACCATGGAAGCAACCCTCCGCCCGCTCGGATAAGTCTCTTTGAGAACCCGCACCGGCGGCAAATCCGCCTCCATAATGGCGGATATTCCCGTTTATCTCAGGGTTTCGACAACTTCTTCGTCGCCTTCATCAGCGAGCGTAACGACCATACGCCCAGGTCTGATACTGTCATGAGGAGATTTTCAAGAAAGCCGCGGCGATTACCGGCGCATCGATTTCCAGTGCATGAAGGATACGAACGAAGATCTGCGGGAAACCATCGAATTGCAGATCCTTGAGGGATCATCGTTGCGGTGATCTCGATCCTTGTTGCTCTTGGGCGCCGCCAGGCTGATCGGCCGAACCATCGCCGACCCGGTGACCGAGATAACGACAACTGTCAACCAGATCGTCGGCGAGATTCGTCCACGGAAGTCTGAACACCGACCGAAAGGATGAATTTCGGCGACATTGCGCGCGGTTCAGGGTCTTCAAGGAATACCTCGTTGAACTTGAAAAGATACGCTTGTCGGAAAGAGAAGTCATGAAGCGGCCGAGAAAGCCAGCACGGCTGTCCGATTTCTCTCTTCCATGAGAGCCACGAGCTTAGAACCCTGATGAACGCGATCCTGGGTTTCCTGCGCAGTTGCTTGAGCTTTTGAGTTCGAGGCCCGCCCGCAACGCGGACGAGAATGTTGCCCTCGAAACATTCAGCGATCGGGCTAGCATCTTCGACCTGATCAATCAGGTTCTGAGCTGATTGTCCTGGACGGCGGCCATATCGCCTTGGAAATCGGGAGATTCCCGCCGAAGAACCGATTCCGGAGTGTCTTGAGTTGCACACCATGGCGGAGCAAAATCAGGTCCGCATGGAGGGTCCGACTTCGATGAAGCCCTTCCCATGGTCTGCGCCGACCGGCTCCGTTTAAAACAGATCCCTCCCCACCCGTTGTCCAACGCCGTCAAATACAATCGTATCGGCTCGTATCCATGCTGGTGTCCTGCGCTGACGAGCGCCAACCAGGTCCGATTACCGTCGCCGATACAGGGATCGAATTCCTGACGACCGCAAGGACTCCGCTTTCGTGCCTTTTGAACGCCTCGCAGGAGAAGGGCACCATTCAGGAGCGGGAACCGTCTTACGATCGCCAAATCTTGATCGAGGCGATGGGCGTGAGATCACGTTCGAAGTGACCAAGGGTGGCGGCAGCACCTTCCATGTCGACCTGCCCCGCGCCGGAAAAGTGCAGCGCCGTGACGGCGGCTTAGCGCGCGCCCGGATATGCCGGTATCGGGGATCGGATTATCCGTTCTCTGCTACAACCTGCCGCCGCGCGTTGTTTCAGAGCGGAATGGTAGCGGGCCGATAACCTGGCCTCCCGGCGGAAATCGCAACGCATTCGGCCGTTTGCGGGAACTGGCGCGGGCTTTCGCCATCCAAAACATCCTGCGTATCGCGGAACAACTGCTCAAGCGCCCGGATCATCTCGCCGGTCTCGATTTCGTTTGGGTGATCAGCCATGTCCGGAGGGCCTTGTGATACGCATTGAATGCATCCAGCCGATTGAAAAAGGTCCTCCCACGAAGGTTCACCATCCGGCAGATGGCGGTTGAGTCATCAGCCAATCCTCCGCTTCCCCGGGGAAGGTCAACCAGAATCGCCAAGATGAGCGATGGTGTCAGAGTGCGCATGGGCCACGCTGGTGATTCCTGAGTGCGACCCTGCGAAGAAGCGGGAAGCGTTTGGAATGCCTGGGCAATATCCAGGAACTTGGCGATCCCTGCCAGATCGACAAGCTCCGGCGCGCGGCTTGGGCCGTGTCATTTCGGGATGACCACAGAGCACGACCTGACCGCCGAGCTCGTCAATGACATGATCGATCATGGCAGATACCGCTGCGGTCGACATCCTTCAGATTGGCCGAGGCCTTGTAGACGTAGGTCGGCTCTGCGCCGTCGCGACACGCAAGCCAGTTGGCGTCGGACAATCCTACGCGCAAGAGCACCAGCGAGCGCCGCCAGCGATCCGAAAGACCAGGGGACTCGCGGCAAGTCGCCGAAATGCGCTGGGACAGCCACGCGGACGTCAACACGATGTCTTGATAGGCCGCTTCCCTCCAATCCAAACCCTGCGTCGGCGCGACAAGCGCGGAGAACGCAAGTTGCCGCCAATCCGTCTCGACGATATCCACAGTGCTCGGAAACGGATGGCGAGACAGAATGTCCCTGAAATAGGGGCGGCTGTGATGCGCCAGAAACCGTGTGCAATGGCTGTACTGAAGGCCGCCGCGACCTTCCTGCCGCTGCCGATGCGAATACGAATGTATCCTGAAGCTGAGCGTGGTGACGGAGCCAGATCTGAACACCGGGCCGGTCCTCGCGGCATCCGGATTCCGTATAAAACCGCCCATAGGCATTGCCGAGCAGGCATTCTGATCACCAACTGGTTCCTTCCAATTACGCGTACCCCAATGGCGTTTTTCCAGACAGCGAATTACAACCGGCGAGCCGGCTGGGTGGCGATCAGGGCGCAACAGCGGTCCTTAGGCGACAAGTCTATCGTTCCGAAGATCTTCGCGCGAATTTTTGCATGGCCAGGGAAAAGTGCTGGAACTGAAAATACGTGGTGAGCAGCGACAGGATCTGAACTCTGTGACCGGCTGATTAAAAGTCAGCTTGTCACCGATCTGAGCCGCCCACGCGCGGCGGAACCTAGGAAATCCGGACCGCGTGGTCAACCTTGACGATACGGCCGCCCTCGCTTGCGGTCAGCCGTTTCGGGTCGGCGTTCGGATCCGGCCCGTACCTCGGCGTGATCGCGTCGCTCCCGCCCGGGCCGGCTCAACCGATGCTGTCCATCAGGGACAACGAGCCGATCAAGCGCCAAGGAAGCGCCGTTCAACCCCCGGTGACGCTCATATGGCGGCCGACCGCCGGGCCCTTGTGGCGGCGATCGATGATGAAATCATGGCCCTTGGGTTTGCGGGCGATCGCTTCATGGATCGCGGCGATCAGCGCGTCGTCCGCCTCGGAGCGGCGCAGCGGCTCGCGCAGGTCGGCGGCATCCTCCTGGCCGAGGCACATGTACAGCGTCCCCGTGCAGGTCAGGCGAACCCGGTTACAGCTCTCGCAGAAATTATGGGTAAGCGGCGTGATGAAACCGAGCCGGCCGCCCGTCTCCTTGACCTCGACATACCGCGCCGGCCCGCCGGTCTTGTAGTCGATATCGCTAAGGTTGAACCGCTCGGCGAGCTTGGCGCGCACCATCGAAAGCGGGAGATACTGGTCAAGCCGCGCGTCGCCGCCGATTTCTCCCATCGGCATGACCTCGATGATGGTCATGTCGTATCCCCGGTCGCCGCACCATGCCAGCATATCGCCGAGTTCCTCGTCGTTGACGCCGCGCAGGGCGACGGCGTTGATCTTGACCTTGAGCCCCGCCGCGTCCGCCGCGTCCAATCCGCTCATCACCTGCTCGAGCCGCCCCCATCGGGTGATGTCCTTGAACTTCTGCGGATCAAGCGTGTCGATGGACACATTGACCCGCCGCACCCCGTAATCCGCGAGCTCGGCCGCGAACCGATCGAGCTGACTGCCGTTGGTGGTCAGGGTCAGTTCCTCCAGCGCACCGGTTTTCAGATGCGCCGAAAGACCGCGGAACAGGCTCATGATGTTCTTGCGCACCAGCGGTTCGCCGCCGGTCAGCCTGAGCTTGCGGACTCCCAGCGAGACGAAGGCGCCGCACAGACGTTCCAGCTCCTCCAGACTCAGCACATCGCGCTTGGGCAGGAAGGTCATATTCTCGGACATGCAGTAGACGCAGCGAAAGTCGCACCGGTCCGTCACCGATACGCGGAGATAGTCGATACGGCGTCCGAAAGGATCGAGCATGGTCGTGGTCCGGCAGAAGCGTTATGCTTGACCGTATATAGCGCTTGCAAGGGGCCCTTGCAATGGCCGGACCGAGTTAAAAGCCGCCGTTCACAGGGCTAAGCGAAGGCCGTGAGGCAATCCTCGCCCAAGGACCGCAGCGGCGCGAAATCGCGCGCCGCGTAGTATTCCGGTCGGGTGAAGGTCTCGCCGCGATTGTCCACCGCACTGACATTCACGTGAGCAGCAGACGGCGCAGCGGCGAGATGTTGACGCTGGAGCCGTGCACAACGGCCATGTTCATCAGCAGGACCGAGCCCGCCGGCCCTCGATCGCTTCCAGGCCGTTCTCGTCGACCAGACGCTTCATGGTCTTCGGTGTGATGTCGAACCGGTATTTGGCGGCCCCATCATGGTCGGGTACCGCCTCGTCGATCACCGCCTCGGAGACGAGGCCCTGCTTGTGGGATCCTGGAACCGCCAGCACCGGCGCATTCACCGAACGGACATCATCCAGAAAGATGCCGATCATGATTCCGCGCGGTTCCGGAATGCCGTCGACCCGGTGATAGGTGCCCCAATCCTGGTGCCACTCGACGATGGAGCCGTTCTGCTGCTTGATATTGATGCGGGACTGGTGGACGAAGACCTTGCTGCCCAGCAGTTGCTCCACCGGCTCCAACACTTTGGGATGGCGCGGCAGCGCGCCGAGCCGCTTATCGAACAGATGCATGCCCCAGCAGACATGGGGCGAGCCGTCGTCCTCGCGCGCGACTTCCGGGCCCCGGCGTTCAAGAACCTCGAAGGCGGCCGTCTCGAGTACGGCCTGCTCCTCGGCGTTAAGCAGCCCGGGAAGCAAGATCCATCCCTTCTCCCGGTATTCCTCGACCTGGCGATCGGACAGCCGCATCACCGTCTCCGTCTCAGCGTTTCAGACCGTTCAGCATGGATTCCGCGCCGATATTCAAGAGCAGCATGTCGAAGCCCATCAGCAGGACCTTGTAACCCCGCGCGATCTTCTCGTTGCCCTCCTCGGCGGAGAGGCACAGGGCGCCCATGTTCCGGCCGGCGCCGTTGATCGCCTGCTCGGCCCGCGCGATCGCGGCCTGCACATCCGGATGGTCGCGATCGCCGACATGCCCCATGCTGGCTGCGAGATCCATCGGCGCAATCAGGAAGACGTCGATGCCGGCGACTTCGAGGATCTCCTGAATATTGTCGACCGCCTGGATGTGCTCGATCAGGGCGATGATCACCACGTCGCCAGAGGCCTTGTAATACTCCAGCGGATCCCCGTTCCCCCAGCGCATCGGCGCAAAGAACGGCCCCCAGCCACGCTCGCCATGCGGGGGATAGCGGACCGCCTTGACGGCATCCTCGGCCAGAGCCTTGGAGGTGATCATCGGAAAAATGACGCCCATGGCGCCGGCATCCAGAACCGGTTTGGTATAGCTGATCTTAGGTTCCATGACCCGGACCACCGGCGCGCAGTTGGTGCCGCTGCTCGCCGTGATCATGGCATGGGCCGAGGCGATGTCGATCGGCCCGTGCTCCATGTCGATGAACATCCAGTCGAAGCCCATATTGGCCAAGGCCTGGGCCATGGTGACGCTCGGCATGCAGGTCAGGATCCCGGCGCTGACCTTGCCGTCGTTCAGTCTCTCGCGTAAGGGATTGCGCATGATGAACGCTCCAAATCGATCGGTGGGTTGGCTTCAGTGTAGAAGCCACGCCGGGATGCAACAATCGCCCAGACACGGGTTGATCAATAACCATGATGCGGATGGGCAAAGATGACCGGGCCGACCGCCGGCGCCGCTTCACTGGTACAGCCTTGCGACGACCTCGACGCCACCGTCGGTTTCTTCTCTGACCGGTTGGGTTTTCGTCTGGAAACGATCTTTCCGGCCGACGCACCCACTGTCGCCATTATCAGCGGCCACGGATTGCGGATCCGTCTGGACCGGGGATCGGACGCACCGGCGGCGGTTTTGCGCCTGCCACCCCAGGCCTTGCCCGCGACGGGTGAGGCTTTGACCGAGATCATCGCGCCGAACGGTACCCGCATTCTCGTCGCCGACGGGGAAATCCCGGATTTCGCCGACCCGGTGCGCCCGGACCTGGTGATCCGCCGCGCGGATGCGGACCGGGCTGACTGGAACGCCGGGCGGGCCGGCATGCGGTATCGGGATCTGCTCCCCGGACGTTGGAACGGTCATGTGGTGGCCTCGCATATCCGGATTCCGGAAGGCGGGCCGATTCCCGACTATGTGCACTATCACGATGTCCGCTTCCAGATGATCTATTGCCATCGCGGCTGGGTCCGGGTGGTTTACCAGGATCAGGGCGAGCCCTTCGTCATGCGCCCCGGCGATTGCGTGCTTCAGCCGCCGGGTATCCGCCACCGGGTCCTCGAGGCCTCGGACGCGCTGGAGGTCATCGAGATCGGATGCCCGGCCCTGCACGCGACCCATGCCGACCACGCCCTGGGACTGCCGTCACCGCAACCGAACCTTGGCCAGAGTTATGGCGGCCAGCGTTTCGTTCGTCATGAGGCCGCGACCGCGCGATGGGAGCCCGGGCCGTCGCCCGGCTTCGAGACCAGAGACCTCGGGATCGGGGCAGCAACCGACGGTCTCGCCCGCGTCGCCGTGCACCGCGCCGGCGCGGCGGGCATTTCCGGCGCGCTCGTTGACGGAGACGGATTTCGATTCCTGTTCGTTCTTAGCGGCGGGATCGCGCTCTCACTCTCGGAAGAAAGCTGGGAACTGGATGCGGGTGACGCGGCTACGGTACCGCCGGAATCGTCCCTAAACATAGCCAGCCGGGCCGGCGGCACGGAAATACTGAGCGTTGTCTTGTCCGGGTCGGTGTTCAGTCCGTGAGTCGGGACAAGGTGGCATTGGCACGCGACAGGAACTCCCGGCGATAGAGGATCGCCACCACCCAAAGCCCCGCCACCACAAGCGCCACCGGATGCGCGAACCAGGCGCAGGCGGCAAATCCGAAATAATACGCGTGGGTTCCACCCTGATAGTGCTTGGCGGCAAGGTTGCAGAGTTCCGCGACCACCGCCGCCTGGGCCTCGGCTTTCGCCGGATCGGCGATATCCTGGGGCTGTGGGATCGCGCCCAGCACCACCGCCGCGTTGCTGTGCAAGCGCATCGACCAGGCGAGCCGGAAGAACGCGTTGACGAAGATGAACGCGATGAAGGCAAGCTTGAGACCGAACTGGTTGCGGGTGGTCTCGGCCAGGAAGTCGTATCCGTTGAGTATGGCGATGACCCGATCGCCCGATCCGATCACCGCCGCGATGCCGGCGGTCACGAAGATCGCCGTCGAGGCGAGAAACGCGGAATTGCCGGTCAGCGCCCGGATGATCTGAAGATCGCCGATGCGGTTGTCACGGGTGATCGCGGACCGTGTCCAGCGCCGGCGCCATTGGTTTATATGGGCCGAGGTGTTCGATCCGGTCCGCGAGGCACGCGTGCCCAGCCACTCGTAGCCGCCCCAGATGGCAACGAAGATCAGAAGCGCGGCGAGATTGCCGACGGTGAATCCCTCGAACATAGGCATGGGCAAAAGTTCAATCGGCGCCCGCGGTTTGTCCAGCGCCGATGGACGCGGTCACTCCCAGCTGAAACCGGCGGTCCGCAGGTAGAAATGCAGACCCTCGTCCTGCACCACAAAACTGCGCATCCGGCGGTTGCCGCGATTGTGGTGCGAATGCAGTTCGGCGCCCGGCGTGATCTGCGCCGCGCCGGTGACCCACGGCACCTTCTGGTCCTCGATCATCGAATGGATGCCCTCGCCCTCGATCGCCAGGGTGATCGCCGCGCCGTTGTGCCGGTGGGGACGCTGGTCGCCGCCGGATTCGAGCGTGTTGATCGCGGTATTGATCATCGGGATGGTATTGCGGCTCGGCGCCGTCGCCGGGGTCGAGAACTGAATAGACACGCCGGAGGTTTCCGCCGTCTTCGGCCGCTGGTAGATCCGCGTCAGATGCTCCTCGATCGAGCCGTGCGGCCAATGGGCGGTCTCGGTGCGGGACTGACCGGGTGCCGGCGCCCGCAGGTTCTCGAATGCCAGCAGCGGCTCGTTGGTGACACAGAACAGGATCGCGGCGTTCGTCGCGGCATGGCAGGTCTCGTTGCCGCCAGGAAAGCAGAACACGTCGCCCACGCCCCATTCCACCCGGTCATCGCCGTTGGTGCTCACGCCTTTGCCCTCAAGCACGTAGTAGACTTCACCGGACGCGGCGAAGGCATGGCGCACCTCTTCGCCGGCGCGAACCTTGACATAGCGCGCCAGGATCGCCGGCACGGTCGCCGGATAGGGGGTCTTCAAAACATCCGAGATGTCGAGCGGGATCAGGCCGCTTGGCCCGTCCGGGTCATAGGCGCGGTCGCGCTCGGCGAGGAATTGGTGGCGAGGAACGTCCGGCCATGACCAGTCGAAGAAGTTTTCCGGGTCGTTGTAGATCGCCCGCTCGCGTTGAGCGGCGGCGGCGTTCTGACTGGTGTTTGCGATGGCCATGGGAAGCTCCACATGTCTGGCGTGCCGGGCGGCAGGAAGATCAACGCCACACAGCCTATAGGGATCGGTCCCGCGCCGCCATCGCGATCTCGATTTCACGACCGACGCCTGACGCGAAACCGGTACATGACGCCGAAACAGTCTGGGTTGTCGGCCTCGAATGCCGCCCAATGGGCAAGATCCAGGCCGCGCGGGTCGTCGGCAAAGCGTTCCTGGAAGCGCGCCATGGTCACGCTCGGAAGGTCGAAGCTGAGAAACTCAAGGCCGAGTTCGTCCATCGCCTCGCGCAGTTCGGGAATGGTGAAACGGTGTTCCTGGACGTGGAACAGCAGATCCCGGCAGGTAGAGAGACTGTAGAAGTCCGGTGAAAAGAACAGCACGGCAAGCGCCGGATCGCCGCGATCGCGCATCAGCCGCCGCCGCGCCTCACGGATCGCCGAGGCCGAGCCGTCGAGCCCCCACCCCGCAATCTTCTCGCGGGCCCGGACCACGGGCCGGCGCGCCGCTTCGCTGTAGAGACCTATTTTCATAGTCCCGCCCGGTTTCAGTAGCCCCGTCAGAACCCGCCAACCGGCGACCGGGTCCGCCATATGATGCAGAACACCGATCGACTCGATCACATCGAACCGGCGCTCCAGCGTGCCGAGATCAAGAATATCGGCTTGGGCGAAGGTCACGTTGTCCAGACCGTATTCGCGCCGCCGGCGTTCAGCATAGGCGAGGCTGGCGCGGCTCAGATCGACCGCGAGAATTCGGGCTTTGTGGTGGATCAGCGCGGCCAGCAACGCATGCTGGCCAGTCCCACACCCTGCGATCAGAATCTCCGCGTCATCCGGCTCGGTTTCCGGCGCGCGAGCCGGCCTTCCCCTGGGCAGGGACGCCCATCGGGGATACGGGTTCTCCTCGTATTGCGCGCGGACCGCCGCGGAAGTTTCGTCCGCGATCGGCGTCAGCGCCGGCAAAGCTTCGGCGATCGCCTGCTCCCGAACCCGCGATTGCACATGAGCCTGCTCGAAGTGCTCGAAACGCGGGTCACCGCTGGGGTCGCGCGGCTCCGGCCGCCGATAGCAGGCGAGCAACAGCGCCGGCATGGACCATCGGCGGTCTTTGGCGAGCTTTTTCTCCAGTGTGACGATGCGCCGCGATTCTTCGGACGACTCGTACCAGGCGTGTTCGTTCAACTGGCATTGTTCCGCCAGCGCCAGGACGAAGGCATGGGTAGAGCCAAGGCCCTCCAAGGCGCCGGCAGCCGCCAGCTCGAGCAGCGCTCCTCGGATGCCTGTCAGACCGGCCTCGATCTCCGGATCCGGAAGCAGCGAAAGCCGCAGCAAGCGGCGCAGGATATCGGTGTCAATGCAGGCCGGCAGTCCGCCGTCGGCGATCCGCCGGGCCAGCTCGCCTGCTTCCGTGCCCGCCGCCTCCCGGCAAGCGTCGAGAAAGCCAGGCTCCTGGAGCAACAGGGCGATGGCGGTGCCGATCAGTTGACCTGGCGTGCCCACACCCCGGCTGATGCAATCGGCAATGTCGATCAAGCCGCCGGCGTCCGGCACCGTCGGGTTAAGGCGGCGCGCGGCATCGCTCAGCGCGCCCCAGGACATCGCATCGTCCGGGGTGAGCCGCAGGACACGGCGTTGCACCGCAAAGGCCCGCGCCGCGTCGCCTCGGTTCAAGGCCATGACGCCGAACTCCCGCAGGAGATCCGCGTTCGCGGGTCTGATCACGAGCGCCTTGCGAAGCCAATGTTCGGCCTCCTTTGCATCGCCGGCCTCGCGCGCCAGAACCGCGAGATTGCGGAAGGTCGGCTCGTGATCCGGCATTTCGGCGAGCGCCTCGCGATAGCCGCGCGTGGCCGCTGCGGCGTCACCGGAACGATGCAACGCCGCCGCCCTCTCGAAGGTCAGCGCGCCGTCGCCCGGCGTCAGCGCGAGAGCCCGGCCGTAGGCGCACGCCGCGCCGGGGTAATCGCCGGATCGGAAATACAAACTGGCCAAGGGCGCCCAAAGGCCAAGACCCGGCGCCAGCAACAGGGCGCGCCGGTAATGGACGGCCGCCCGGTCCGCCCGGCCCAGAACATCGGCGATGGTGGCCGCGGTATTATGAAAGACCGGCTCCCCGGGTCCGGTGGCCACGGCGCGTGTCGCCACGTCCCAAGCCTCCTCAAGCCGGCCTTGGTCACGCAGCACCTGGGCGATCCGGTCAAGCGGATGCGGGTTGTCCGGCATCAGCTCCGCCACGTCGCGGAAACAGCGCTCGGCATCGGCGAACCGGCCGGCGGCCTGATGGCCATCACCCTCGTTCCATAGCGCGATGATCCGCTGTTTCATCGGCCCGCCGCCCCAATTCACCCGACCTGTCCGAAGGTGTTCAAGAATGGCGGACCAGGGGGCACGGCACAACCGAGGAGCCGCGCGGCCAGGGCTCAATGAAAATCCCGGCTGACCACGCGCAGGCCGGCGCGCATGTTGCGAGGATGGGTCCGCGCCGGCTGTGGCGCCGGCAAGGGTTTGGCCCGCGCGCCGGGGCGGGGCGGTTGCGGGCGGGCGGAGCGGCCCTCGGGCTCTCTTGGATCGCGGCCTGGCCGGCGGACTTCGTCGGCATTGGCGATCGCACCGGCGAAGCCGGTCTCGTCCAGCCCGCCCTCGGTCAGTTGGGCGAGACGCCCGGTGAGATCCTCCAGATGCTCGACCACCACGTGGATCACCTGGCCCTCGCGCTGCACCCGTCCGGTCACCCCGAGCAGCTTGGCGGTCATCACGATGCGCCGGAACGTCTCGAAGGTATCGGCCCAGACCACCAGATTCGCGATCCCGGTCTCATCCTCCAGGGTGATGAAGATCACACCCTTGGCGGTGCCAGGGCGCTGGCGCACCAGGACCAGGCCGGCGAGCCGGACACGATAGCCGTCGCGCTGTTTTTCCAACTGGGCGCAGGTCTGGCGCCCGTCTTCATCGAGACCCCGGCGCAGCAGCGCCACGGGATGCGCCTTCAGCGACAGCCGGAGCGCGCTGTAGTCGTCGACCACTTCCTCGCCGAGCGGCGCCACCGGCAGCGTCACCGCCGGCTCGTGCCGGGGCACCGCCTCGCCGGACCGGGCCTCGGCGGCGAGAAACAGCGGCAGGCCCGCGTCCCCGGCGCGCGCCGGCTCTGGCGTTCCGACCGCCAGCCCGCGCACCGCCCAAAAGGCCTGGCGCCGGGACAGCCCCATGGAGCCGAACGCGTCCCCCCTGGCCAGCGCCTCCAGAACCGGCGCGCCGATCCCGGCCCGGCGCATCAGGTCGCGCGGATCGGCATAGTCCCGCGTCCCGATGCCTGAGCCTCGCATCCCGGCGATGCGGTGGGCGTCCTCTTCCTTTAGTCCCTTGATCTGTCTCAGACCCAGCCGGAGGGCCGGCGCACCGCCTTCGGTCCGCTCCAGATCGCAGTCCCAGCCGATCCGGTTCACATCCGGCGGCAGTACCGTCACCCCATGCTCGCGGGCGTCCCGGACGATCTGGGCCGGCGCGTAGAAGCCCATGGGCTGGGAATTCAGCAATGCCGCGGCGAAGGCGGCGGGCATATGGCATTTCATCCAGCTCGAGACATAGACCAACAGCGCGAAACTGGCGGCATGACTCTCGGGAAAGCCGTAGTTGCCGAACCCCTCGATCTGCTTGAAGCAGCGTTCGGCGAAGTCGCGCTCGTAGCCGCGCTCGACCATGCCGTCGATCATCTTGGCCTGGAACAGCCCGATCCGGCCGGTCTTCTTGAAGGTCGCCATGGCCCGGCGCAACTGATCGGCCTCGGATGGGGTGAAGCCGGCGGCGACGATGGCGATCTTCATCGCCTGTTCCTGGAACAGCGGCACGCCCAGGGTCTTGCCGAGCACCGAGCGCAACTCCTCGGAGGGGAAGTCAACCGGCTCGTCACCGTTGCGGCGGCGGAGATAGGGATGGACCATGTCGCCCTGGATCGGGCCCGGACGCACGATCGCCACCTCGATCACCAGATCATAGAAGCTGCGCGGCCGCAGGCGAGGCAGCATCGCCATCTGGGCCCGGCTCTCGACCTGGAACACGCCCAGCGAGTCGCCCTTGCACAGCATGTCGTATACCGCCGGGTCTTCGGGCGGCACGGTGGCGAGATCCAGGTCAAGACCATGGTGCCGGCGGATCAGCTCGAAGCCCTTGCGCACGCAGGTCAGCATGCCCAGCGCCAGGACATCGACCTTCAGGATGCCGAGCGCATCCAGATCGTCCTTGTCCCATTCGATCACCGTGCGGTCCTCCATCGCCGCGTTCTCGATCGGCACCAGCTCGTCCAGCCGCCCCCGGGTGATGACGAAGCCGCCGACATGCTGGGAGAGGTGGCGGGGGAACCCGATCAACTGGCGTGTCAGATCCAGGGTCAGCCGGAGGGTGCGGTCGCCGGGATCGAGGCCGATCTCGCGCACCCGCGCGTCGTCGACGCCGTCGCCGTGCCAGCCCCAGACCTGGCCGGCCAGCGCGCCCACCACATCGGCCGACAGTCCCATCGCCTTGCCGACCTCGCGCACCGCGCTGCGCGCCCGGTAGCTGATCACCGTCGCCGCCAGCCCCGCCCGCTCCCGGCCGTAGGTGGCGTAGACATGCTGGATCACCTCTTCGCGGCGCTCGTGCTCGAAATCGACGTCGATATCCGGCGGCTCGCCCTGCTCCTCGCTGATGAAACGCTCGAACAGCAGGTCGGAGCGGGCCGGATCGACGGCGGTGATGCCGAGGCAGTAGCAGACCGCGGAATTCGCCGCCGATCCCCGACCCTGACACAGGATGCTCCCGCGACGCGCGAAACGGACCATGTCGTAGACGGTCAGGAAATACGGCGCGTAATCGAGCTTGGCGATCAGCGCCAGTTCATGCTCAAGCTGCGCGCGTACCTCGCCGGGCAGGCCGTCCGGATGGGCCGAGCGCGGATACCTCTCCTCGGCACCCAGCCAGGTCCGGTATTCCAGCTCCTCCTGGACCGTGCGTCCCGGCCCGGCCAGCGCGTCGGGATATTCATAGCGCAGATCATCCAGCGAAAACCGGCAGCGCCCGGCGATCTCGACGGTACGGTGAACCGCATCCGGATGATCCCGGAACAGCCGCGCCATCTCCGCCGGCGGTTTCAGATAGCGCTCGGCATTGGCGCCGAGGCGGAAACCGGCGGACCGGATCGTGCAATGCTCCCGGATGCAGGTCAGCACATCCTGCAAAGGCCGGCGCTCGGGGATGTGATAGAGAACGTCGTTGGTGGCCACCAGCGGGGCCCCGGCCCGCTCCGCCAGAGCCGCGAGATGTTTGAGCCGTGCCTTGTCCCCGCCCCGGTAATGCACCGAGGCGGCGAGATAGACCGATCCGGGCAAGCGGGCCGCCCAGTCTGTGAGGTCATCGGCGAACAAGGCCCTTCGAGACGCCGGCTTCGCCGCCTCCTCAGGGTGAGTCCCCTTACTTGGTCCACTCACCCTGAGGAGGCGCCCTTGCGCCGTCTCGAAGGGTCTTGCCGGCAAATGTTCTCCGGTTTCACCACCCCACTCCCCCACCTCATCGGGGGGCAGGACAATGAGAATCTGCCCCTCGGCATGGGTCAGCACATCGGCGCGGGTCAGCCGGCATTCCGCCTTGCTGGCCCGGCGCTTGCCCAGGGTCAGCAGCCGGGTGAGCCGGCCATAGGCCGCCCGGTCGCACGGCAGGCACAGCAGGCTGGCGCCGTCCTCAAGATCGAGGCGGGCGCCGATGATCACCCGGATGCCGGCGGCCTTGGCGGCGGTATGGGCACGAACCACGCCGGCAAGCGTATTGATGTCGGTGATCGCAATCGCCCGATGGCCGAGCGCGGCGGCGGTCTCGACCAGTTCCTCGGGATGCGCCCCGCCGCGCAGGAAGCTGAAGTTGCTGGTGACCTGGAGTTCCGCGTAATCGGCCACGACTTTCTCCGCCGATCAGGAAAACAACCCGTGCAGGTACCAGACCGGCGCTTCGCCGCGCTCGGCAAGCCCCTCACGGAACAGCCAATAGCGCCGGCCCTCGATATCCTCGACCCGGAAATAATCCCGGGTGGCATGCCGCGCCTGATCGCGCCACCATTCCGGCGCCAGGCGCTCCGGGCCGCTTGCCCGGCCGACCCGCACCTCGGCGCCGCGCCAGCGGAATCGGGCGGGCGGATGATCCGGCAGCAAAGCCGTCGCTTCGACAGGTTCGGGGCGCCGCAAGATCCGAGCCGGGCGGCTCGGCCCCGGCGTGATACCCGAAAGCCCCGGGGCCCCATCCTCCGGTCCCCAGTTGCTCCGCTCCACTCCACGGGAGAGAACCACCGGCACCAGGGCCTCGGCCCGTTCCGGCAGATGGCTTTCGCGGGGCTCTGGCCGGGTGATCGCCCCGGCGCCCAGCCGGTTAACCAGCCGGTCGGCGAGATCACCGACGGCGATGGCGGCGCCCTGCCTGGAGCCGTCTTCCAGCCCGGTCTGCGCCAGGGCCGCGGCTTCAAGCTCCAGCGCCTCGAGAGTTACGACATCGATGCCGAAGCCCGGATCAAGCTTGTCGAAATGCTCGGCCAGCAAACGGTAGAGGGCGGCGGCGTCCCGGCTCGGCCGGCTGGTGCCGACGGTGAGGCACCGCACCGTGCCGTCGACCCGGTAGAACGACAGGCGCAGGCGGCGCACGCCGCGATGCTCGCGCTCCAGGCGTTCCAGAAGACGCGCCAGCAGACGCCGGCTGGCCAAGGAGATATTCTCGGTCGTGGCGATCGGCTCCGGCAAGGCGAGGCGGACCCGGTGCGGGTACACCGGTGCCCGGGGCGAGACCGGCTCCGGCGCCAGGCCCAAGGCCTGATCCAGGCGCAGCGCCACCGCCGGCCCGAACCGCGCGGTCAGCGGCGAACGGGCGACCGGGATCAAAGCCTCTATCCGGCGCAGGCCGACCCGCTCCAACCCCTCCACCGCCGCCGCCGGCAGACGCAAGGCGGCCAGCGGCAGCCGCGCGATCGCCGCCCTCTGGTCACCGGGAGCGATGACCCGAGCCGTCCGGTCACCGAAGCGCGCCACCGCCCAGGCGGCACCCGGCGTGTCGGCAATCGCCGCCCGGGCGCTCCACCCCTGTCCAGCCAGCCGGATCACCAGATCCTTCATCAACGCCGCCTCGCCGCCGAACAGATACGCGCAGCCCGTGATATCGAACCAAAGCCCGCCGTCCCCGATCTCGCCGCCCGCCGGGTCGACCGCAACCAGGGGCGTATAGCGCCCGCACCAGTCCGCCACCCTTTCGAGCGCCGACCGGTCCGCCGCCGGATCGGCCGCGACCACCAGCAGGTCCGGCACCAGCGTCAGCGCGTCGGCGACCGACCGGCCGATCGCAATCCCCGACGAGGACGCCAGGGGACAGGCGGCGGCGATCACGCGCCGGCCATGCTCATCCCGCGCCAGCACCAGCGCCCGTTCCTCATCCTTCCGCCCCACCTCCCGCCGATATCGTTCAACCGAAAGATAGGGCAGCCAGAGATGCAGGATGCGCCGAGGCCTTTTTATATGTTCATGATTTGTTCTCATTCTGCCTGTATAGCCGACATCGATTGGCCACACAAGCTTGTTCGAAGCGCGGCGAGGCGTTCCACCCGTTCGCGATGAGTCCCGAGAGACACTGCACCGCCACACCGCACGGCATCAATTCATCCCGCGCGCCTTGCTGACCACGTCATAGGCGGCGTTGATCGCGGCCATTTTCTCATTGGCCTGGCGGACGAACTCTTCGGGCATGCCCTCGGCGATCAGCCGGTCGGGATGGTTCTCCCGGATCAGCTTGCGGTAGGCCGCCTTGACCGCCTCGTCGCTGGCGCCGGGTTCCACGCCGAGAACGCCATACGGGTCATCGCCGGACCGAGCGCCGTGCACCGACAGCAAACGCTGAAAAGCGAGCTCTTCCAGCCCGAAAATCTCCGCCACCCGCCGCAGATAGGCGATCTCGTTCTCGTGCACGACGCCATCGGCCTTGGCGATATGCAGCAGGCTGCCCAGAAGCTCCTCGAGAACCGGCGAGCCCGGATTGAAAAGCTTGGAGATCTGCTGGGCATAGATCTCGAACCCGGCGACATCCTTGCGCGCCAGATCCCAGACCCGCCCGACATTGCGGGTCTCATCGGCGGGGACATGAAAGACTTCGCGGAACGCCGCGATCTCGTCCCGGGTCACCACACCGTCGGCCTTCGCCATCTTGGCGGAAAGCACGATCACCCCGATCGTGAAGGCGACCTTGCGGGTCGCCGCCTCCTCGTCGATCGGCGCCCCGGCATCGTCGGCGGTCATCTTGTCCACGGCATGACCGGCCACGGCGCCGAGCAGCGCGCCAATCGGCCCGCCCAACGCGAGGCCGGCCGCGCCGCCGATGATTTTTCCCCAGATACTCACGTCACTGACCCGTCAACAGATCCGGTCGAACGGCAGACTCTGAAGATTGTGGCGCCGCGGGTCAACAGGCCCCGGACCGCTGGTCCGGCGCCAGAAGAAAACCATGTACCGTCGGCGGAAACACCGAAAGAACATACATGCCTGATTATCGGCCTACCGGTCCGGCGTCGACGGGATGGGCAAACCCGGCCCCGCAAAAGCGGATATCACGGACCGGCACGCCGGCCAAAGTACTTGTGAATCCGCGCTTTGACGTTCCTGTCAATCGTGAGGAACTGCGCCGCGAGCTTGTCGCCCTGCTTGCGGACCACGACCGCCTCGCACCCGAAGGAAATGGCGTCGGAGCCGTCCTTCACATCGACCCTGAGCTTGAAACGCTGGCCCTTGGCGAGGTGATCGCCATGGCCCGAGATCAGAACCCCGGTGGCGCTCCAGTTGACCAGCGGATAGGACCGGCTGTCGATCCAGACCAATCCGGCCAGCGCTTCTCGCCGGACGGCCTGACGTTTTTCAACCGGCGCGAACGCAGATTTGAGGGACGCCCACATCGGAATTCTCCGAGCCTAGATACACGAATCGCGACATTTGAATGAAAAGGTTTAACAAATCGTAAATGAACAATTTCCGCACGGTCATTCGTCTTCAATCTCGACCGCACGCCAATCCAACTCCACCATATCTCCACAGTGAATAGTTGATGTCCACGACTTTTTCATACGGCCCACCAAATAAACACACTATTCTCTCCAGGAAACAATCCCCCGCCGCGAGGCATCTTTCCTGCTGGAAGACCCTCTCGGCTTCCCGATCCGGAGGTCACGACAGGTCACATTTCCTAACGTGATCACGATGTCATCGCGTCAAGAGACGATATGCTCTAGGGTGGCGCCCCCAACACGCGCGTCATGTGGAGCCACCAATGCAGGTCAACGTCCAGCCGTCCGATCCGACCCTCCGCGACACCGTGCTCGGCGTCCTGAAACAACGGTTCGGCGACCAACTCACGACCTCCGACGCGATCCGCGACCGTCACGGCAAGGACGAGAGCTACCACGCGTCGATGCCGCCCGACGCGGTCCTGTTCGTCCGCTCGACGGACGAGGTGGCCGACGCCGTGAAGACCTGCGCCGCGTACAAGTTCCCGATCATCCCTTTCGGTGTGGGCACGTCATTGGAAGGGCATGTCGCGGCGCTGCGCGGCGGCCTTTGCATCGATGTTTCCGAGATGAACAAGATCCTGGAGGTCAATCCCGAGGATCTCGACGTCCGGGTCCAAGCCGGCGTGACCCGCAAGCAGCTCAACGAATACCTGCGCGATACGGGTCTGTTCTTTCCAATCGATCCCGGCGCGGACGCTTCGCTCGGCGGCATGGCGGCGACCCGGGCGTCCGGCACCAACGCGGTGCGCTATGGCACCATGCGCGAGAATGTCCTGTCGCTGACCGTGGTGACCGCCGACGGCCGGGTGGTCAAAACCGCGCGACGATCCAGAAAGTCCTCAGCGGGCTATGACCTCACCCGCCTGTTCGTCGGCTCCGAGGGCACGCTTGGGGTGATCACCGAGGTGACCTTGAAGGTCCACGGCATCCCCGAGGCCATCACCTCGGCGGTCTGCCAGTTCGAGGATCTGGAAGGCGCCGTCAACACCTCGATCCTCACGGTCCAGTCGGGCATTCCGGTGGCGCGCATGGAATTGCTGGACGACGTGCAGATGGGGGCCTGCATCGCCTATTCCAAGCTCGAAGGCTACGAGGCCAAGCCCACCTTGTTCTTCGAGTTTCACGGCACCGAAGCCAGCGCCGCCGAGCAGGCCCGGAGCGTCCAGGCGATCGCCGAGGATCTGGGCGGCTCGGCCTTCCAGTGGACCGCACGGATGGAAGACCGCAACAAGCTGTGGCAGGCAAGGCACGATGCCTATTACGCGGCCCTGTCGCTGCGGCCGGGCTGCGGCGGCTGGCCGACGGACGTTTGCGTTCCGGTCTCCCGGCTTGCCGAGTGCATCAACGAGACCAAGGCGGATCTGGCGACCACCAGCCTCACCGCGCCGCTGGTCGGCCATGTGGGCGACGGCAATTTCCATCTGGTCTATCTCGTCGATACCGCGAACGAGGATGAGCTTGCCGAGGCCCAGGCCCATTCCGACCGCATGGTGATGCGGGCACTCGCCATGGGCGGCACCTGTACCGGCGAGCACGGGGTCGGCTACGGCAAGATGGGCTTCCTGCAGGCCGAACACGGCGAGGCGCTCGCCCTGATGCGCTCGCTCAAAACCGCGTTCGACCCGGACAACATCATGAACCCGGGAAAGATCGTGACCATGTAGCGGGCGCCTCGGTCGCGGCGGAACGGCCTTCCCTCACCCAGCGCCTCGGCTATACTTGCTTGTCAGTTCCACGACACCCGCCCCACACCCACCACGGGAGGCATCCATGCAGCCGGAAAAGATCCTGTCCCATACTCCCAAGACGCTGAGCCAGGCCCAGCGCGAGCAGTATTTCCGCGACGGCTATCTGGTGCTGGACGGATTCATCGGCCAGGACTGGCTGGATCGGATCTGGGAAGTGACCAACGGCTTCATCGAGGAAAGCCGGGGCTGGACCAAGTCCGACACCAAGTTTGATCTGGAACCGGGGCATTCGGCGGACACGCCGAGGCTGCGCCGGCTGACCGCGCCGGTGAACCATCACGAGGTCTATTGGGAGTTCGCGAGCCAGGGGCCGATCGTCGACGTCGCCGAGGATCTGCTGGGGCCCAACGTGGTGTTCCATCACTCCAAGCTGAATTTCAAATGGTCGGGCGGCGGCGAAGAGGTCAAATGGCACCAGGACATCCCGTTCTATCCGCACACCAACTACTCGGTGCTGGCAATCGGCCTCTACATGAACGACGTGGATGACGAGATGGGGCCGATGGGCGCCATTCCCGGCAGCCAGAACGGACCAATCTACAACCACTACAACAGCAAGGACGAATGGGTCGGCGCCATGCCCGATGCCGATGCCGCCAAGCTGCCCATGGAGACCGCCGGCTGGATGAAGGGCAAGGCAGGGACCATCACCGTGCATCACTGCCGTACTGTGCACGGCTCAATGCCGAACATGTCGGGGCGGATGCGTCCGCTTCTGATCAATGCCTATTCCTCGGCCGACGCTTTGCCGATCACGCCGCATCCCTCGCCTTGCCCGCAGGTCGGCGCCATTCTGCGCGGCAAGAAGGCACGTTGGGCGGAGTTCGATCCGGAGCCCTGCCTGATCCCGCCGGACTGGTCGGGCGGCTATACCTCGATCTTCGCGCTACAGCAGGAAGAGGGCAAAGAGGCTCAGGCGGCGGAATAGGCCGCCGTTAGGCGACCGGAACGATCAGGCTCGCCCTGGTGCCGCCGTCCTTCGAGCTCACGAGTTCCAATCTGCCGCCCATGATCTCGATCAGCGACTTGGTGATCGGCAAGCCCAACCCGGCGCCTTCGGTCTCCGAGACGTAGGTCTGGTCACGCGGGGCGGATGCGGTCATGACCCTGGCAATCATTCTCCGCGACATGCCCCTGCCGGTATCCGCCACCGAAAAAACGAGCGTATCGCCCTCGCCATGTCCGACGGACATTGTCACGCGGCCCCCGCAGGCAGTTGCCTTGATGGCGTTTGAAAGCAGGTTCAGCAGGCATTGGTGCATGGAACGGGCGTCGACCTTCACCCGCGGCAAGGTTGCTGGCGCGGTGCCACGCAGACGGATCCCCGCTTGCCGTCCGATCGGGCGGACCGCGCGCAGGGCCAAGGACACCAGGTCCCTCGGGCGGTGCGCGTCGAATACGAATTCCCGGCGCCCCGACTCGATACCGGTCAGGTCCAGCAAGTCGTTGATCAGCGAGAGCAGATGTTCGCCGCTGATCTTCACGTCGTTCACATAAGTCCGATACCGATCCGATCCGAGAGGCCCGAAGGTCTCGGACAGGACCAGATCTGAGAAGCCGATGATCGCGTTGAGCGGCGTGCGCAACTCGTGGCTCATCCGGGCAAGAAACGCGGATTTGGCGTGATTGGCCTGCTCGGCCTGCAGCAGCGCTTCCCTCAGGGCCTTCTCGCGCCGCGCCAGTTCGGTCAGATCCGTGTTGACCACCACGATTCCGCCTTCGGCGAGTTTGCGTTCGCGAACCAGAAAAACCTTTCCATTGGTCCAATGCGCCAGCCATGCCTCGCTGCTCGGATCGCGGTGCCGGGCCAGCCGTTCCGCAAGATACGCCTCCTCGCGCCCGGTCGCGTCACCGAGCAAACCCTGCTCCATGTTCGCCCGGACGATCGACTCGAAGGTGGTCTCGCTGGTGAATTCCTGTCCGGCATTCTCGTTGATCCGGCGAAAACTGGTGTTGCAGAAGACCAGCCGGTCATCGGGGGAAAACAGGGCGAAGCCGTCGGTCAGGCATTCCACCGCGTTCCGGAACATGTCGGACATGTCGCCCGTCGGGGCCGAATTTGCCGTGCCGGCCGCGAGGATGGGATTGGAAAGCGTCAGCAGCCCACCTTCAGCCTCGAACGGCGGCTCACCCGCCGTCGCCGTCCCGACATAACCGACAAAGCCTTCGCTCGCTTCGAAGACCGGCTTCGCGGTCAGGCTTAACCAGATCCTCCGCCCGTCATCCTCGAGCCGGGTCACCCACTGATCGCGGAAACCGGCGCGGCTTTCCAGCGGGCTCGTTCCCTCGGCCCAGAAGTATCCGAGATCCTCCAGGCTGGACCCTAGATACGCGCCGTCTTCCAGGCCCGAGACGTCCCGCGCCTTTTCCGAGACATAGGTGAAGCGAAAATGCCGATCGGTGCGCCAAAAAAAGCCCGGGAGGACATCCAGGATATCCTCGGCCGTAACGTCGGCGGGTACCCCAGGTTCCCGCCAAGTTTGCGCGCGCGATCTCATGGCCGCACAATGGGCGTCCATCATGAAGAATTCATTAACGGGCCCCGCCTGGGACGATGGTTAGTCCCGCGTCCGGGGTCAGTTACGCGCCGCGATCTGCGCCGCCATGGCCAAAACGTTGCGGGCCTGTTTCAAGTGCGGCATGTCGAGCATCTTGCCGTCGAGCCCCACCACGCCCAGACCCGGATTTTGCTCGAACACGTCGACCACGCGGCGGGCATGGGCGACCTCGTCTTCGGACGGGGTGAACGCATCGTTGATGATGGCCGCCTGAGCCGGATGGATGGCGATCTTGCCGATGAAGCCGGACCGCCGATCCCTGAGGCAATCCGCCGCCAATCCGTCATTGTCCTTGTAGTTCACATAGACGACGCCGACCGGTTGAACATCAATCGCCCGTGCCGCCGCCAGACAGAAGGACTTGGCCATCAAATAGGGATCGTCATAGCCGCCCGAGGTCGGGTGCCTATTGTCGCTGGCCCCGAGCGCGGCCGACAGATCCTCGGCGCCCCAGGTAATCGCCGACATGCGCTCAGTCACGCCGTCGAGATAGGTATGAAAGCTCAGCAGCGAGGCCGCCGTCTCGGTGGCGACCACCAGGATCTTGGTCGAGCCGATCTCCAGGCCCTCTCTCGCCTCAAGCGCCGAGAGGTAGTTCGCCACGGTGTTCACGTCCTTGGCCGAGTAGACCTTGGGCAGACAGATCCCGTCCGGCGCGCCGGCCATCACCGCCGCCAGATCCGGCAGGCACAGGTCGGTATCCAGCGGATTGACGCGCACCCAGAGCTGCTGGCGCGACCGGTCGGTCCGGTCCTGCAGATACTCGCGGACCATCCGGCGGGCGATATCCTGGCGGTCGTCGGAAACGGAATCCTCAAGGTCCAGAATCAAAGCATCGGCCGGATTTTCCCGCGCCTTCTCCAGCTTGCGCTCGGAATCGCCGGGAACGAACAGCCAGGAACGGATGATCATGCCGGCCTCTTGCGCATGAAGGCGGTTCGCAGGCAATAGGCAACCTCCTGGTCGCGCTGGTTGAACCCGCGATGCTCGAAGATGACGATACCGGCGGTCGGCCGCGACTTGGACTCGCGCTTGTCCTTGACCGTGGTTACCGACCGGATGGTATCGCCGTGGAAGACCGGATTGGCGAAACGGGTGTCGGTCATGCCGAGATTGCCGATGGTGGTGCCCAGCGTCGTGTCACCCACCGAAACCCCGATCACCAGCCCGAGGGTGAACAGGCTGTTGACGATACGCTGGCCGTATTCCGTGCCCTTGCTGAACTCCTCATCCAGATGCAGCGGCTGGGGATTGTGGGTCAGGGCGCAGAACATGATGTTGTCCATCTCCGAGACCGTGCGGGTGAGTTCGTGCTTGAACTCCTTCCCGATCTCGAATTCCTCGTAATACAGACCCGGCATGCTTCCCTCCCGTCGTTCCGTCGTGTCTCTGGTCCGACCGCAACACACCACAACCGGCGGCACGGCTCAAATCAGCACCGCGACCACGGCGCCGGTCATCATGGTGGCGATGGAGCCCGCCAGGAGCGCCCGCATTCCCAGGGCGACGATCTCGCTTCGCCGCTCCGGCGCCATAGCGGTGAATCCGGCGATGGTGATGCCGACACTGCCGAAATTCGCGAAGCTGCAAAGCGCGTAGAGCAGGATGACGCGGCTCCGCTCCGACAGGGCGTCCGCGGGAGTTCCGGACAGCTGGAGATAGGCGATCAACTCGTTCAGCACGATCTTGGTGCCGATCAGGCCTCCCGCCGTCACCGCTTCGGACCACGGGATACCGATCAGCCACGCCAGCGGCGCCAGCAGCCAGCCCAGGATCCGCTCCAGGCTCAACGGCACGCCCGCCACCTCCGGCAGCAGCCCGAGGCATTGGTTCACGAGAGCCACCAGGGCAACGAAGACGATCAGCGTCGCGATGATGTTGAGCAAAAGGCGCAACCCGTCGGAAATGCCGGTCACGAGCGCGTCCATCGACCCCGCGTAGGGGCTCCTGGTTTCCGGCGCGACCTCCACCGCGGACTGGCTGTCCGGCGGACCCGGCACCATGATACGCGCGACCACCAGGGCGGCGGGGGCGCTGATCAGCGAGGCGACCAGAAGGTGGCCGGCGACATTCGGAATCGCCCCTCCGAGGATCGTCGCATACAGCACCAGGACCGTCCCCGCGATCGTGGTGAGGCCGCAGGTCATTATGGCAAAGAGATCGGCCCGGCTCATGGTCGCTAGATGCGGGCGGATCAGAAGCGCCGCCTCGATCATGCCGACCAGAATATTGGCCGCCGCGCCGAGGCCGACCGGCCCGCCGATGCCAAGCCCTCGGCGCAACGCCCAGGCAATCCCGGCGATAACCCTCGGCAGAATTCCCCAATGCCAGAGGATCGCCGACAAGGCCGACATGACCAGCACCAGAGGCAGGGCGCGAAACGCCAGAACAAAGGCCGCGCCGGGGAAACTTTCCTCGAACGGCAGCGCGCCGCCGCCGAGATACCCGAATACCAGGGAGGTTCCGGCGCGGGTCGCCTCGTCCAACGCCAGGACCAAGCTGTTCAATGACCCGACCGCCTCCCGGATCACCGGAACATTGAGCGCCAGGGCCGCCAGGGCAAACTGGATCGCCAGCCCCACCGCAACCACCCGCCAATCCATTCTTCCGCGCGCCTCGCTCGCGGCCCAGGCGAGCAGGACCAACACGATCAATCCGGCGATGGGTTGAAGGATTTCAGCCATTCACATCCCCTTCCCGCGCGGCAACGCATGAGCCATTGACGCTCGAACACCCGCGAAGTCCGTAGCGCCTAGCCATCGATCCGCTGGTCGGCCCTCGCGCGCTCGTAAACCGCTCGTGCTTCGCGAACCTCCCGCCGAGCCGAGATCTCGGGGACCGGCACGTCCCACCAGGCGCCGCCAGCTTCCATCGCGGCCTTGGGGTCGGTCTCGATCACCAGAACCGTCGTGCGGTCGCTTTGTTTCGCCCGGGCCAGCGCGGCCTCGAGCTCGGCGATGCCCGTGACCCGCTCCGAGGCGGCTCCGAGGCTGGCGGCGTGCACGGCAAGATCGATAGCGGACCGGGTATTCCCAACGCTTTCCAGGCGCAGGTTATTGAAACTCGCGCCGCCGGTTCCAGCTTGCAGACGCTCGATACAGCCGAAACCGCCGTTATCGAGAACCGTGACAATCAGCTTCTTGTCCATTGCCACGGCGGTCGCGATCTCTGAATTCATCATGAGATAGCTGCCGTCGCCGACCATGACGAAGACCTCGCGGTCCGGCCGGGCCATCTTGACGCCGAGACCGCCGGCGATTTCGTAGCCCATGCAGGAATAGCCGAATTCGACTTGGTATGAGTCGGAATCGCCGGCGCGCCAGAGCTTGTGCAGCTCACTCGGCAGCCCGCCAGCCGCCGCGACGACGGTGCCACCATCGCCTGCCGCCCGCATGACCGCGCCGATGACCTGGGCATCGGTAGGTCTCAGCGCGTTATCAGCCGCCAGCGCCCGGTCGGCCATGGCGTTCCAGGCCTGGATTTCCGCTCCGGCCCGCTCGCGCCATTCATAGGGCGCCTGGTAATTCGCGATTGTGTGGTCCAGAGCCTCGATCCCGACCCAAGCATCCGCCACGATACCCAGACCACCATGCTTCGCCGCATCGTAGGGCGCGATATTGAGATTGATCAGGCAGCAATCGGGGTTGGCGAACAACGCCCTCGATCCAGTGGTGAAATCCTGCAGCCGCGTGCCGACGGCCAGAACCACATCGGCTTCGCGGGCCAGGGCATTGGCGGCACTGCCGCCGGAGACGCCGAGCGCGCCGAGATTGAGCGGGTGATCCCACCTGACCGCGCCTTTGCCTGCCTGGGTCTCGGCCAGGGGTATCGCATGGCGCTCTGCAAACTCGGCCAGAACAGTGCCCGCCTCGGAGTAACGCACACCACCACCGACAATGATCAGCGGCCGGCGCGCGCGTTCCAGCACCCGGGCCGAGGCGCTCAACTCGCGGATATCGGGCTGCGGCCGGCGGATCCGGTGGCGCACCGGCTCGAAAAAGCTCTCCGGATAATCATAGGCCTCGGCCTGGACGTCCTGGCAAAGCGCGAGCGTAACCGGCCCGCAGGCGCCGGCATCGGTGAAGATCCGTACCGCCCGGGGCAACGCCTGGATGATCTGCTCCGGCCGGGTGATCCGGTCGAAATAGCGCGATACCGGCCTCAGGCAGTCGTTTGCCGACACGGTTCCGTCGCCGAAATCCTCGATCTGCTGGAGAACCGGGTCCGGCCGCCGGCTGGCGAAGACATCCGCCGGCAGGAGCAGGACCGGCAAGCGGTTGACATGGGCCGTCGCCGCCGCCGTCACCAGATTGGTGGCGCCGGGTCCGATCGACGCCGCGCAGACCATCACCTGCCGGCGCAGGGTCGCCTTGGCGAAGGCCACCGCGGCCAGCGCCATGGCCTGCTCATTATGGCCGCGCCAGGTCGGCAGGGCGTCGCCGGCCTCCTGCAAGGCGTCTCCCATGCCCGCGACATTGCCGTGGCCGAAGATCGCCCAGCATCCCGCGAACAGAGGTTTCGGCCCCGCCGGCGTATCAATGGACTGGGCCGTCAGATAGCGAACCAACGCCTGAGCCATGGTCAGGCGGACCGTCTTCATGGAACTCTCCCGGCGGAACGGATCAGAGCATGGCCCGCAGGGCCGCTGTCCGTTCCCGTCCGGCCGCCAGCATCAACTGAAGATCGCTGCTGCCCAACACCAGGCGCACGCCCATGGAAATGTATTTCTCCATCAGCGGAGGATTGTACACGCCGCCCATGCCGGCGTGCTTGCCGTGCTTCTTGCAGGCGGCGATCACCGTCTCATAGGCCGCCACCGCGCGGGCATGGCCGACCTCGCCGGGAATCCCCATCTCCATGCACAGATCGTTGGTGCCGATCAGCAGGGCATCGACACCCGGGATTGCCGCGATGGCATCGGCATTGGCGATCGCCTCCGGCGTTTCCAGCATCAGGATCAGCAGGGTGGCCTCGTTGATCGCGTTGGAAACCTCACCCATCGGATGGCTCTCGAAGTCGACCACCGGCTGAGCCCCGGCGACCGAGCGATGGCCGACGGGCGGGTATTTGCAGTTCTCGACCATCTTGCGCGCGACTTCCGGCGTGTCCACATGCGGCACGACGACGCCCTGGGCGCCGCCGTCAAGCACCCGGGTAGCATGGAAATGCTGAAAGCCCGGCACCCGCACGATCGGCGTGATGCCGGCGGACTGGGCGGCGACGCTGATCTGGACGGCGGTATCGACGTCCATGGAGTTGTGCTCCATGTCGATGAACAGCCAATCGAAGCCGGCGGTCTTCATCACCTTGCCGATATCGACGGTCCTCGACTGGCGCAGCCCGACGCCGATGGCGAGTTCCCCGGCTGCGAGTTTTTCCTTGGCGGCATTGCGGATCTCGACCATCGTGCGTCCTCGTTTCTGACTGATCTGTTTGACGTGATCGCGGAGTGTGGCACGGGAGCACCGCCGCCCGAAAGCCGCTTTTCCATTCGCTTTACGCCCCCGCGCGCCGCGGCATAGTGTGGCGCTGCAATGCAGGACGCATCCGACACACGCTTTGTTGCGCCGCAAAACCAGGTCGCCCAGGATTGGCGCCGCCTTGCGACGTATCTCGCCGGCCACGGTCACCATTTCGAGACCGACCCCCTGCCCCGGCAGTTTGCCGGCGGCTTCGGCAACCTCAACTACCGGGTCGTCCTGGACGGCGTGCCGGCGGTGCTTCGGCGCCCGCCGCCCGGCCCTCTGCCGCCCGGCGCCAACGACATGCTGCGCGAGGGGCGGATCCTGCGCGGCCTCGAGGGGCTTTTCCCGCTCGCGCCGCGCTGCCTGCATCTGGCCGACGATCCTGGTGTCCTGGACGCTCCGTTCCTGATCATGGAATACCGGGGAGGCATCGTCATCGGCGGAACGCTGCCGCCGCCACACGCCGGGACCCAGGGCGTCGGCGCGCAGCTCTCGACCATGCTGTGCGATGTCTTGAACCAGTTGCACGCGGTTGACCCCGAGGCGGCCGGACTCGGCCGCTTAGGCCGGCCCGAGGGTTTCCTGCGGCGCACTGCCGAGGGGTGGGCAAAACGGGCGGAAATCGCCTGGGAAGGCGCCCTGCCGCCGGTGGCACATGAAATCCTGGACCGGCTCGAGCGCGACCCCGTGCCGGAGGGGGCACCGGCCTTGCTGCACAACGACTTCAAGCTCGACAATCTGATCCTTGACCCGAAGACGCTCACCCCGCGCGCGCTGATCGACTGGGATCTTGGAACCCGCGGTGACCCGCTCTGGGATCTTGCGGTCCTGCTGTCGTACTGGACCGAACCGGACGATCACCCGGCCATGCGCGGTCTGGATCAGATGCCGACGGGCAGCCCCGGCTTTCCCAAGCGGGCCGACATGATCGAGCGCTACGCGCGGCTGACCGGCCGGGACGTGGGCGCCATCAGACCGTTCCGGGCCGTCGCTCAGTTCCGGCTGGCCGTCGTCTTCCGGCAGATCTTTCGCCGGTTTCGAGACAGCGGAGAAACCAATCCGCGCGCCGTCGCCTTCGACGCCCTCGCCGACGGGTTGCTGGACGTGACCCGCGAGGTGATGACGGGACGGGCGGATTGATCGGATCAATTTCCGGGATGCGGAAATTGATATCGGCAATCGGAACGGGCGCACTTAAACTCGCGCCATGAATATCAGCACCATGGAACGGTCGGGTCAGATCCAATCGGTGATGCGCGCGATCAGCGTGCTGAACGCGCTCGCCGCGTCGAATGACAGCATGACGCTGACAGAAATCGCCCAGACGGTGTCACTGCCCCCGTCGACCGTGCACCGGCTGCTGACCACGCTTCAGCAGGCCCGTTTCGTGCGTTTTGATCCCGATCGCGGCGGCTGGCAGATCGGGGTGACCTGCTTCTCCGTGGGGAACGCCTTCCTGCGCTCTCGTGATCTAGTGACGATCACACGGCCTTATCTGCGGCGGCTGATGGAGGAATGCGGCGAGACCGCCAATCTCGCGGTGCGCGACAATGCCGAAATGGTCTATCTCGCCCAGGCCGAATGCCGGGAGATGATGCGCGCCCTGGCCAAGCCCGGCGCCCGGGTGCCAATCGCCGGCTCGGCGGTCGGCAAGACCCTTCTGGCCCGGCTGCCGGAAGAGGAGGTCGAGCGCCTGATCGGCGCGCCGGGCCCCAACAGCCGCACGCGCAAGACCATCGACGCCCTTCCCCGCATGCTGGACGAGCTCGCGCGGGTGCGGGATCAGCACTACGCGGTCGACGACGAGGAACATGCGGTGGGACTACGCTGTGTGGCGGCGGCGGTCTTCGATCATCTCGGCGAACCGTTGGGCGCCATCTCGCTTTCCGGTCCGACGGCGCGGATCACCGACGACCGGATCGGCAAACTCGGCGCCACGGTCCGCGAGGTCTCGCGGGATGCAACGGCGGCACTGGGCGGCGCCTGGCCGGCCTAGCGGCAGCGGCGCGCCAAAAGCCGCACTCCCATCACGCCCGGAAGACGGTGCCTAAACCCGCGGCCATCGCCGTCTTGAGCGCAAGCGTTGCGATGGTGGTGTCCTGGGCACCGGTACCTGTCAGATCGGCCACCGTGATGTCGCCGGCGCCGCGCCGTCCCGGGACACCGCCGGCGATCAGGTCGCCGAGTTCGCGCGGATCCTCCGCCATCAGGCCCACCTCGCGGGCGCCTCGCAACTCGCCACGCACCGCGCATTGCGCCACACGGTCGGCGACATAGAGGTCGGCGTCGGCGAGGATGCCGGGATCGAGTTCCTGTTTGGCATCGAAATCCGAGCCCATGGCGGTGATATGCAGGCCCGGATGCAGCCAATCCCGCTTCACGATCGGCGCCCGCGCCGCCGTGGCGGTAATCAGCAGCTGGCTTTCCCGCACGACCGTCTCGGCATCGGCCGCCCCCGCTTGAAAACCGTCAGCGGCCAGATCGGCGGCGCAGGTCTCCGCCTTGGCCGTGTCGCGCCCCCAGATCAGGACGCGGGAGAACGGGCGGACCAGCCGCGCCGCCTCGACCTGCAGGCGCGCCTGCTCGCCGGTGCCGAGGACGCCCACGGTTTCGATCTGCTCCGGCGCCAGATACTTCGCCGCCACCGCGCCCGCCGCCGCCGTGCGTACCGCCGTCAGATAGCCGTTATCCAGCAGCATCGCCCGCAGCAGCCCGGTCTCGGCCGAGAACAGCAGCATCAGCCCGCCGAGGGTCGGCAGGCCCAGCGCCGCGTTGCCCTGGAACGACGAGGCGACCTTCAGCGCGAAACCGTCATAACCCGGAATGTAAGCGGTCTTCATATCCATCTCGGCATGCAGGCCGGGGATCTCGATCGACATGATCGGGGGCATCACGACATGGCCGCCGGACAGCGCGCGGAACGCGTCCTCGGCGACCGCGACGGCATCCTGGTTGATCGCGACGCAGGCTCGCAAATCCGCCTCGGTAAGAATCAGGACATCGCGCATGGGTTCTCGCAACCGGACCGCAGGGGATGTAGCCTAGCGGGGCACGCGCGGCGAGGCGAGAGGAAGGGAGGCCGCATGGCCCGGGATGAACTGGAAGAGACGCGGTCCCTGCTCGGCACGCTCATCGGGTTCCCGACCGTTTCCTCGGAGTCCAACCTCGCTCTGATCGATTTTTGCGCCGAGCGGCTCGAAGCACTTGGCGCCCGTCTTCAAGTGACCCGCGACGCAACCGGCGCCAAAGCCAATCTGTTCGCCACCATCGGGCCGGACATCGACGGCGGTGTCGTGCTGTCGGGCCACACGGACGTGGTGCCGGTCGAAGGGCAGCCCTGGACCAGCGATCCGTTCCAGGCCGTGGATAACGGGGAGACCGTCACCGGGCGCGGCGCCTGCGACATGAAAGGCTTCATCGCCGCCGCTCTCGCCATGGCGCCGCGTTTCGCCGACGCGCCGCTTGCCCTTCCCCTGCACCTCGCCTTCACCCACGACGAGGAGGTCGGCTGTTTCGGCGCCGCCCGCATGCTGGACGCGCTGGTCGAGACAGGCCGGCGACCCAGGGTCTGCATCATCGGCGAGCCGACCGGAATGCGGATCATCGAGGGGCACAAGGGCGGTCACGAGTACACGACCGAGTTCACCGGTCTCGAGGGTCACGCCTCGCTGCCGGATCAGGGCGTGAACGCCATCGAATACGCCGCTCGTTTCATCGGCAAGCTGCTGGAGACCCAGGAGGAATTGAAGACACGGGCCCCACGGGACAGCCGGTTCGATCCGCCCTACTCGACCATCCAGACCGGCGTGATCCATGGCGGTATCGCGCGGAACGTAATCCCGCGCCACTGCACCCTCGATTGGGAGATGCGACCAGTCAGTCGCGCCGACGCCGATTACGCGCTGAGCGACATCCGCCGATACGCGTCGGAGACCCTGTTGCCCATGATGCGCGCCGTGTCGCCCGACGCCACGATCGTCACCCATGTGATCGGCGAGATCCCGGGTCTGGAGCCGATGACGGATTCCGAGGCGGTGGCGCTCGCCAGAGCACTCACCGGAGAAAACGCCTCGGAAGTGGTGTCCTTCGGGACCGAGGCGGGACTGTTTCAAGCGGTCGGCATCGACACCGTGGTCTGCGGTCCCGGGTCGATCGAGCAGGCGCACAAGCCGGACGAGTTCGTGACCCTTGATCAGCTGGATCAGTGCCTTGCGATGATCGAGAGGCTGATTCCGAGGCTCGCCGCCCAGGTACGGCGCGTCGCCGCACTTGCGGGCCGGAGTTTGGGGCCGGACGATACGCACCCGACTGGCAACCGGATCTCGGATTCATGACCATGATCGCGCCGCGTATCAGTTCCGCGCCCGACCTCGCCGCCATCGACGGGCTGACCTCGCTGGAAAGAGCGCTGCGCCAGCCGCTGATCGTCGGCCTGTTCCTGCCCCATCAGCAGGGCGCCTGGTCGCCGTCCAAGGCACCGAGATCGACCGATTGGAGCTTCGCTTATAACGCGGAATGCGCGATCCAGGCCGAGGAGATGGGCTTCGATCTGGTCTTCGCCCTGGCCCAATGGCTCGGCAAGGGCGGCTATGGCGGCGACATCCGGTTCCGCGAGAACACTCTCGATCCGTTCATCGCCTCGGCGGGCCTGGCGCCCCTGACGCGCAACGTGCTGCTGATCTCGACGGTCCATGTGCTCTACGGCTGGCACCCCTTGCATATCGCCAAATACGGCGCGGTGATCGACCACATGGCGCGCGGCCGCTGGGGCATAAACGTGGTTACCGGCTACAAGGACAAGGAGCCGCGCATGTTCGGCCTGCCGAAGATCGAGCGGGACGAACGCTATGCCAGGGCGGCCGAATTCACGCGGATCATGAAGGAGCTTTGGACCAGCGAGGAGGAACTCGACTACGAGGGCCGGTGGTGGACAACGGAAAAAGCCTTTGTCGCGCCGAAGCCGGTGAACGGCCTGCCGGTTCTGGTCAACGCCGCCTCCTCCGGCGCCGGCCTCGACTACGCGACCGACCATTCCGACCTGATCTTCGCGACCTCTCCCGCCGGCGCGGATCCGGAAAAGGCCTGCGAGTCCCTGCCCGCTCACACGGCGCGGATCAAGGAAATGGCGAGGGCCAAGGGCCGGGACATCCGGATCATGCTGAACCCGCATGTGATCTGCCGGCCCACCGACGCCGAGGCCTGGGCCTGGCGGGACCGTATCCTGGCGGAACGCGACGAGGAAGCCGTCGGAAACTTCGTCGCCGATTTCATGGGCGGCGACCAGTCCTCGTGGAAAGGCCACAGCGTCGAGAACTGGGCCGTCGGCGGCAATGTCCATCTGGTCGGCTCGCCCCGGACGATCGTCGATTGGATGTTGAAGCTGAAGGAAGCCGGCATCGACGGCCTGCAGATCAACTTCTTCGATTTTCTGCCCGATCTCGCGTATTTCCGCGAGGCGGTCTGGCCGCTGATGCATGAGGCCGGGCTGCGCAATCCACTGCCCCGATAATCAGGACACGAGCAAGCCGACGCATGCTGAATTTCTCCTTCACCGAAGAGCAGGAACGGGTCCGCGACATGGTCCGCCGGTTCTGCGAGACCGAGATCGCGCCGCTGGCCCGCGAGGCGGACGAGACCGAGACATTCCCGCGTGAATTGTTCCGGAAATGGGGCGAGATCGGCCTGCTCGGCGTGCGCTATCCCGAGGCCGATGGCGGCGCCGGCATGGACAAGGTGACCGACTGTCTGATCCGCGAGGAGATGAGCGCGGTCAGCCAAGGTTTCGCGTCCGCCTGGTCGGCGCATACCCATCTCGGGATCTGGCCGATCTGGCGGGCCGGCACGCCGGAGCAGAAACGGCGCTTTTTCAAGCCCGCGCTCGCCGGCGAGAAGATCGCCGCCTTCGGGCTCAGCGAACCGGATGTCGGCTCGAACGTGCGCGGTTTGAAGACCCGCGCCGAGAAGGTTCCGGGCGGCTGGAAGCTCAACGGCTCCAAGATGTACATCACCAATTCGCCGATCGCCGACTTCATCCTGCTTGCCGCACGCACCGACGCAGAGCAGACCGCCGCCGCGATCAGCCTGTTCATCGTCGAGCTGCCCAATCCCGGCTTCACCATCAACAGCCTGAAGAAAGAGGGTATCCGCGCCTCGGAAACCGGATTGATCTTCATCGAGGATGCCTTCGTTCCCGACGATTGCCTGCTCGGCGGGCAAACCGGAACCTATCCGGTGATCCTCGATTCTCTGTCGGAAAACCGGGTGGGCGTCGCGGCCAATGCGGTGGGGATCGCGAGGGCGGCGCTGGAAGCCTCGCTCGCCTATGCCCAGGACCGGCGGATCGGCTCCCGAAGGGTCAGCGATTTCCAGGCCATTCAGCACAAGCTCGCCGACATGGCCGCCGAGATCGAGGCGGCCCGCTGGATCGTCTACCACGGTGCCTGGCGGGTCGATCAGGGCACCCTCGACGCCGCCACCGCGTCGAAGGCCAAACTGATCGCGTCCGAGACCGCGCTGCGGGCCACCGAAAACGCCATACGGATACACGGCGGGGCCGGGATCATGCGAGAGTATCCCGTCGGGCGCTATCACCGGGATGCGCTGGTCTATGTCATCGGCGAGGGCACCAGCGAGATCCAGCGCAACATCATTGCGCGCGGCATGGGGCTCTAGGAGCTTCGGCGACACAAAAAAGACGATCGCGGGCCGGCACCGCGGCGGGGAGGAGAAGAGATGATCTACGATTACATCATCGTCGGCGGCGGCTCGGCGGGTTCCGTGCTGGCCAACCGGCTGTCCGCGAGAAGCTCGAACCAGGTGCTGCTCTGCGAGGCCGGCCAGGACACGCCGCACGGCAAGGTGCCCGAGGAGGTGCTGGACAGCTATCCGGGCCTCGCCTACCTCAATCCCAACTTCACCTGGACCGATCTCAGGGTCACCACAGAGGTGATCTCACACAACAATCCCGAAGCCAGCAAGCCTCGCAAACGGGTGTACGAGCAGGCCCGCATCCTCGGCGGCGGCTCCTCGATCAATGGCCAGATGGCGAACCGAGGCGCGCCCGCCGATTTCGACGAATGGGAGGAGCGCGGCGCCGAGGGCTGGAACTGGGAGAACGTGCTGCCCTATTTCAAGAAGGTCGAGCGGGACATGGATGTCGCAGGCCCGCTACACGGCAAGGAAGGCCGCATCCCGGTGCGCCGGATCTTTCCGGACCTGTGGAGCGAGCATGCCAAGGCGATCGCCGAGGTCTACAAGGAGATGGGCTTCCAGTATCTGCCCGACCAGAACGGCGAGTTCGTCGACGGCCATTTTCCGATCACCATCTCGAACGCTTTCGAGCGCCGGGTTTCCGCCGCGATCGGCTATCTCGATCCGGGCACCCGGATGCGCGAGAACCTGCATATCTCGACCTTCACCCAGGTTACAGAGCTGCTTTTCGAGGGCACGAAATGCGTTGGCGTGAAGGCCCGGGTCGAGGGCAAGGAGACCGAGTTCCGCGCCAATGAGGTGATCTTGTCGTCCGGCGCCATTCACTCGCCGGCCCATCTCTTGCGCGCCGGCATCGGTCCGTCCGGGCACCTGCACGATCTCGGAATCCAGGTGCGGCACAACCTGCCCGGGGTCGGCCAGCGACTGATGGATCATCCCTCGATCGCGGTCGCCGCCTTCCTGGAGCCCTTCGCGCGCATGGGCGACTTCACGCGCCGCCATCTGATGGTCGGCCTGCGCTACACCTCGGCAATCCCGGACGCCCGCCAGGGAGACATGTTCGTGGCGGCCGCCAGCAAGTCCTTCTGGCACGATGTCGGCAAGCAGTTCGGCTCGATGATCATCTTCGTCAACAAGACCTATTCGGAAACCGGCGAGGTGACGCTGACCAGCAAGGACTGGCGCGAGGAACCGAGCGTCGACTTCAACCTCCTGTCGGACAAGCGCGATCTCGACCGCCTGATGGAGGGCGTGCGCCTGATGGCCAAGGTGCATGAGCATCCCAAGATGGCCAAGGTCTCCAGCCGCGCCTTCCCGGCGGTCTGGGGCGACAAGGTGCGCCAGTTCGGCACCAAGAGCACCTTCAACGAGATGTTCACCGGGCTTGCCGCCAAGCTGCTGGACGGGCCGAAGCCGCTGCGGAACTTCCTGATGGACAAGTTTATCGTCGATGCCTACTCGATGAAGGACGTGCTCGAGGACGAGGAGAAGATGGAGGAGTTCGTGCGCAAGGGCGCGGTCGGCGTCTGGCACGCCTCGTGCTCGTGCCGCATGGGCCGGGCCGACGACCCGATGTCGGTGGTCGACACCGCCGGTCGTGTCAAGGGCATCGCCGGTCTCAGGGTATGTGATGCCTCGGTATTCCCGGTCGTGCCCTGCGCCAACACGAACTTCCCGGTGCTGATGACCGCCGAAAAGATCGCCGACGCAATCCTCGCCGGACACTGATTACGGCCCGAGGGAGGCCAAATGGTTTGGCGCGCTTCGGCGAGCATCGCCTAAGAAATGGCGGAGCTTTCCGAGGAAAGTTCGAACCAAGAGGGCTTTCGCGGATTGCGATGCAATCCACTGTCGCCCGCCAATATCTCGAATGGTTTCGCGCTTTCTGGTGAAAGCGCGGTGGTGGGCCCGGAGGGACTCGAACCACTATGAATAAAATCAATATGTTGAAGCTATTTTTGCCATGCTATTTTGACATGTTTTTGCCAATTCTATCAAGCAATGTTGCTCAACACCTCCAACACGCCAATCTAATAAATTGAACACCTACCCGGAGTCCGCATCCACGATCCATGGCACACGTACACCAGTTTACTGGCTTCTGAAACCATCAGCCTTCCGATCATAGGAGCCCTTCTAGGCCACACACAGGCGCAAACCACGGCCAGGTAGGCGCACCCTGCTAGACGAGCCCCTGCGGAGCGTTTGGTGGGGAAGTTATAGCTTCAAGTGTTGCCAGAAAGTTCATGGCCAAATTTCGCTTAGGCTGTTTGCGCCGACATCCCGTCATCGATAGCTGAGACAACATCCCGACGAAGCTCAATGTCGTATGGACGTACCCCATCTGCCTCCAAAACCATCCGGCGGCACGGGATCATGAGTCGAAAAACGTAGAAGCCCCCCATCTTAAGCCGATATTTCCCAGATAGGCGGCCCATCCGCCGCTGATTGACGCCAAAATAGCCTGCCTCTGGCCCAACCGGAAGGAGGATTGGCGCAATGGAGACCGCCATCGCAGCATGAACGGGGTCCCGACCGGTTTCGAGGACTCTTGCGTCGCGATTCCAGCCCGTTTTGCAGCGACGCGGGCACACTTTGCCCCTCGTTTGCCCCGATCGATCCACTCTGGCCGTCAGCATGGCGCTGCCCCCGTGGTCGCAGGTCGTCGATCATGTCAAGGATGCGCCGGAACAGGTTGCGCGGCACAGCGACTCGGCCATCTGGAAAACGGCATAGCGGGCGTGGGGCAATCACTTGCGCACCGATCTTCACCACCTCGCAGATGGCGGTCAATGACCAGCTTTCCATCTCTCCGGCAAGGCCACAGAGGCATGCGGAAGTTGGACAGGTTGTAGGCCAGTGCGTGAAGCTGGAGCCGAACCGCGTTGGTTTCATCGTCCGGCAGGACAGCCGGGTCCATTTCACCGCGTTCTGCCCTCCTGATGTACCGCTCCGCCGTGCCTCGCTGGATGGTAGCACCAGCGCGCGCGGCGGGGCGGGTCAGGTTGGTGACGAGATGAAGCCGACGCGGGGATACAGTTTCCGCCGGGATGCCACTGACCTGGCGACCACCCGCTGTTTCGGCCCAAGATTTGGCCTGCGCTGAAGCTGACGTAAAACCGTTGGACATGCTTGGGCGGACGGCCAACCGGGCGTTTGAGCAGGTGGGTTGATGTGTGGTCTGAAGGACGGCGTTGGCCTTGAGGCGGATGGTGGTGGTGTATCCCTCGGTCCCCCCAGGTAGTCGTAGAGGTCGGGCAAGGCGAAGGCCGCGTCGCCCCGGGAAGAACCGCCGCTTGGTTCTTCGTCTCAATACCGCCCCACCACCGGTTCCAGCACCGAACGCCAGTCGTCGGCGCTGTGAACGTTGCTGACCGCAGCATGGTCCGCTCCAGGTCGCCGAATTGGTTGAAGACGAACAGCGATGGTAGCAGGTACAGCCGAAATGGCCGTTTTAGGCCGTGCCTTCCTGATCACCGTGGGTCGCGGGCCGACGCTGCTGTCCAGCAACCAGCACCACGACATTGCGGGCGGCGGGCGTGAACCGCGTCGATCCACTTCCCGACAGGTCTTCCAGGGCGGTGAGGTTGGCCCTTCCGGTCAGCACCCCGGTCTCGAACCGCCCCATTCGACTGGTGGAGGCTGCCTCTTGGTTATCGCTCGATCGCCGACGATCCAGTACTGGACTGCGGCTGAGGCGGTCGGCGTCGTTGACATCCCCGTACCCGGCAAGCCTACTGAATACGGATTGCCGGAACTGCGCCGTCAAGGGGTGGCGATTATTCTTACCGGTCCCGCTGCCGGCCAGTACCTGCCCGGCCATCTCGGTCAGGCCAAGGGCATCGTCCAGTTCACGGAAAGCAAGCAGTCCGGCGTCAGAGGTGACCTTCGAGCCGTGGAATTCCAGCTTGAGGCGGCGGTCAAAAGCGACCCGCAGATCGGCCGATTCCGCTTCACCCGCCGCCATCTCCATAGTCCTGCTCTCCAGTCTCCATCATCGCATTGATTTATATATCAGATTCGCCGTTGGACGTCACGAAACCGAGAAGTCATCTGGGATATACGGTTGAACAATGCAATTTCTGCAACACTTGTGTACGGTCCGACGATCAGCCTTCGAAGGAAATCATTTAAACCGCACCATATAAGTGTCCTTCTAGATGAAACCAACAACAAGACGCGTTATTGAGTTATTGAGCTATTGACACGATGTGAGAAAAATTTGTTGACCCCAAAGACTCGGCGAACAACTTATATGGAATGTCGAGAATTGAGTGAAAATATACTTATTCTTGAGAAAATAATCAAATTTTAACGTTGATAAGTGGCTTACTTCAATGAGCACAAAAAAGAATAATCTTTCATCGCATCGCCTGAGGGTGCTACCAAAACAATAGCCTCCATAATTAATCGCATTTCGCCCGAGATCAAATGTTTCCACAAACGAACTTCCACTTGACAAGAGACTAGGAAGGTCTTCTCGTGGAGAATTGAACATTTTAAAACAAAAGTATTCTTTGCAATTGACAATGGATTAATCATAGGATCAGTCTTATTCATTATACACGTCCTCATCTCGTCGATGGTGTCACGATCACGGCGGAAAGAGTGCTGCTTTGTTTAGAAATCCGATAGATCGAGCAATTTCAGTCCTACGATTAGACGATCTGAATTTTCTTAGAGATACAAAAATCCAACTTTCGGCCAATCCGCACCAACGATATTAAAAGATATATATAGTTCGAATAAACACCTATCATCATCGCCTGACATAGATAGCATAAGGTACAATTTTTATAATAATATTACTTTGGACAATAAAGTATGATTCTATAAACGCGAAAGGATTTCCAAAAACACGAATGGTATAATTAAGGAAGATTTTAAGGCAAGCTCCATGTGTTGCGATCGATGTTTGAAACGGTTCTGCCAGAGCGGTTGCATTGGCTGTTGGACGGGATAAGCATGGATGATGCCCCAGATATAATTATAGATCGTCAGGGGTAATAATAGCGATGAAATTATTAATAAGTTAAACTACAAAATAAACTTCATTGACCAAAGCATTTGTTTTATACAATCTCATCTCTGCCAATATAAAATTATACATTGATAATATTTCCAAGAAAATCGGATACGATCTATTCATAAATTTACACAGTGATTGATCTTGGCGGCTTTGGAGGAGATCAGCCGCTTCTCATCGTCGCCCCTTCCATGCCCTTCGCGCGTGCGTCGCGTGTCACCGAAGAAACCGATAGATAGCGTTTACGGCTACTTAGCCATTGATCTGTAATTCACAGAGCTTTGGCGGCGCCCCCTTTGAGGGTTTCATTGATCTGTCCGCACTGACGCCGGCTTGTTCGTCGGGCCGTGCTCTATCGGGTCTCACGAGGCTGACGTTGCCTTGACTCAATCCGCTGGCCTGTTCGCTCCGCGACAATGGGCCACCCATCCAGGACCTACGCAGATCGTCCGTCCCCGCGTTCCCTCTAGGGATCGCCGCCAATGGATCAGCCGACGAGCGTCACCAAGTTGGCCCTTCAATGTTACCGCAACCTACGCTCTAAACAAGGTCCCGTCCCGGAGCATGGCATGCATGATGGACGGCGAGCCGCCGCGCCAGGGCCACGCGCGTTTTGCGCGCAACCCGCGTCGCCTGGCGATCTTTCGCGCCCAGCGTTTCAACGCGAAGTCCTGCCGGCTGCGGGTCAGGATGGAATTGGCTGCCCGTAGAGCAGCTTGCGGACCATCGCATCTCCCTGTTTGCGATCCGGCCGATCCAATCAACCTCTCCGGATTGATGGTGCCTTTGGCACAAGGTCACAGCGGCAAGCCCGGCGGCGCGAGATTGTTTAAACTGGCCAACGTCATCGACGGCGGCGAGGAAGGCCGACGCGGTCTGAACGCCGACCCCAGGAATGCTCATCAGTTGTTCGCACGCGCTTGATCGCCCGGCAAAGGACTTCAAGCGGCGGTCAAGCATCTTGATTTCCTCGACGATCCGCTCGCGAGCGCCCAGAAGCGCGGTAACGGCATCTCCGAGCCCCGGAGTGCCGGAAGCCGCCTCCGCCCGCAACGAAGTCCTTGCCCTGGCCGGAACCCCAGCTTGATCCCGAAGGTGATGCACAAACCCTCAGAGTATTGTCGAGTCGAACCCGGATCTGCACCAGCCGTGACCGAGCGGTAATCACTGCCGCGCGAACCGCAAGGGACGGCGCTGACTTCACATGCACTTCCTGCAGAAGCCGGTCCGCGCCAACTGCGCCAGACCGGCCGCGTCATGGGGATCGCTTTTGTTGGCTTTAATCGCCTTCAGGCTTTGATGTGCTTGAACGGCGTCGATGCAAACCACTTCAATGCCGAGCTCTCTGCGCTGCGATCGCCGAGGACATCCGTCCTGCTGATCACCGTGCGCGCGAGCGGTCCCGCATCCGATAAGGCGCTGGCGATCGCTTTGGGCGTACTGACCGCACGATCAAAAACCCTCTTGCTCACTCGTCAACGACGCACAAATGCGTCGTTTCCATCGACAAATCCAATCCGGCATAGTGTTCCATGGCTGCCTCTCTCGGTTTTGACCAGCCAGTAGTGATCAGCGCTGGTTCTGGGGAAGCAGCCGCGAATTACACGATGACTCATTTTGGCGCATCCAGATTTGGGCAGCGGCGAGCTTGAGGAAAGCGAGATAGTTTGACGCGTAAGCTCGTAGCGCGTGGCGATGCGACGGAAGTGTTTGATCTCGGTTGAAGAAACGCTCGATACGATTGCGTTGGCGATAGAGCTTGGCGCTGAAGCACGCCTTCCATTTCCGGTTGGATTTCGACGGGATGTTGGGCGAGGCACCTGCGTCCTCGACGCGCCGGCGCAGCCAATCGGCGTCATAGGCCTTGGTCTGCCAGCAGGATGGTGTTCCGCGTAAACGGTGGAGCAGCCCTGCGGCGGCGGCAATCGGCCGCCTGTCCCGGCGTCAAGATCAACTCCAACGGCAGGCCCCGGCCATCGACCAGCGCGTGAACCTTGGTGGTCAGTCCGCCCCTGACCGGCCCATACAGCGATCCGGGTGGCTTTTTTGAGTTCGCCACGCCAGAACCCCGGATTTGCTGTGCTGTCGATCATTTGCACTCGCCGTCGTGCACCTCTGTGATCGCTGCCAATATCCGGTCCCACACACCAGCCAGCCGCGCGCCAACGCACGAACCGGTTGTAGCAGGCGCTCATGGGGCCATATTCCTTCGGCAAGGCCCGCCGGTCCGCAAAACCCAAAGATACCATTCAGAACCTGGCGATCACCGGTTACCGAGGAACGCCTCGAGGTTTGTTCGGCAACAACGGCGCGATCACGGACCACATTCGAAATCAGTCAACTCAGAAGTGCTCATCAGAACCTCCCGGCTATCGGAAGGTTGAATTCGATTCACGACAAACTAGGAATCCTTTTATGGGTTCATGGCCTAAGGTGTCGAACCGTGTTGATTTTTGCATTATTTTAAGTACGTTTTTTGCCAAGGAAATTGTCAAAACTATATTTCATTGAAGAAGTTATCGCAAATCAAAATCTTAACAAGCGATGGTGGGCCCGGAGGACTCTCGAATCCGACAACGCCGTTATGAGCGGCGCGTTCTAACCAACTGAACTACAGGCCCACTGGCGTGGTTATGGGGATCTTGGCGGGGCGCGTCAACTGCGAGCGACGCCGTCCGGGGCGCCGCTTCATCGACCGGTGCGGCAAGGGCCGGTCTGGCGTATGGTCATGCCTTGAACAGCCCAGGACGGAGCCTGCCGCGCGATGATCGTGCTCTTCACGGATTTCGGGGTCAACGGCCCCTATGTCGGACAGATGAAGGCGGTGCTGCACGTCACCGCGCCCGGCGTGCCTGTGGTGGATCTGTTGCACGACGCGCCGGCCTTCGAGCCACGGCTGTCGGCCTATTTGCTGGCCGCCTATGCGCGGGAGTTCCCGGCCGGCGCCGTCTTCGTCTGCGTCGTTGATCCCGGCGTCGGATCGAGCCGGCGGCCGGTGATCGCCCGGGCCGGCGGACATGTCTTCGTCGGCCCCGACAACGGCCTGCTACACGCAGTGCTGGACCACGCCGATGCCGCGAGTCTCGGCGCGTGGGAGATCGGCTGGCGGCCGGAACGGCTGTCGGACAGTTTCCACGGCCGCGATCTGTTCGCCCCGGTCGCCGGCCGGCTCGCCATGGGAGCGCGGGTGGAGCATGACGGCATCCAGGGCTCGCCGATCAACGCGGACACGCTCCGCCGGCGGGACTGGCCAGCGGATTTGCTGGAGATCGTCTGCGTCGATCCTTACGGAAATCTGATCACTGGCCTGCGCGCCGCCGGTCTCGGTCCGGAGGCGACGATCGAGGCCGCCGCCCGGCGCATCGGTTTCGCCCGCACGTTTTCCGAAGTGCCGGCCGGGACCGCGTTCTGGCACCACAATTCCAACGGACTGGTCGAGATCGCGGTGAACCAGGCCTCGGCGGCCGCGGTGCTGGGGCTCGGCCTGGGCGATGTGATCCGCCTTGATCGTCCCGGGGGCAGCGGGGCATAAAAGCACAGACGCGCGGCGGTCCGCGCCGAAACCCGGAACCCGAGGAATGACCGTTTCCACCGAATTGAAGGTCCCTTTCGAGATCGTCCCGCGGCGCGAGGGCTTTGCCGCCTCGGTCAGCGGCCTCGAGCTGTCCCGCAAGCTCGACATCATAACCTTCGCGCGCCTGCACCGGGCCTGGATGAACCATCCAGTCCTGGTTTTCCCTGGCCAGTCGATCAGCGACGCCGAACAGATCGAGTTCGCCAAGCGGTTCGGCGATCTTGAGATCCACCCCTCGGCGGCACATCGCGCGTCGGCTCATCCAGAGATCTACCGGGTCTCCAACGTGGACGAAGCCGGGCGCATTCTTCCAGAGAAGAGTACCGAGTGGCGCTATCTGGAACTGACCTGGCTTTGGCACACCGACAGTTCCTTTCGGCCGGTCCCGTCCATGGGCTCGATCCTGCACGGTATCGAGATCCCGCCCGAGGGTGGCGGCACGCTGTTCGCCGACATGACCGCCGCCTACGAAGCGCTGCCCCATGACGAGCGGGAGCGGGCTCGCGGCCTCAGGGTCATCCACGATCACGCTCATATTCTGTCGCTGTCCAAGGGTCTTGCCGAGAGCCGCGACAAGGGCCGCTACGAGGATCTGCCGCCGGTCGTCCATCCCCTGGTTCGGCGGCACCCGATCACCGGGCGGCGGTCACTGATGCTGAGCCCGCACACCATGTCCGGAATAGAGGGGATGGGAGAGGCGGAGGCGCGCGCGCTCCTGGATGCCCTGATCGCCCATGCGACGGAGGAGCGCTTCATCTACCGCCACGAATGGAGCAAGGACGACGTGCTGATGTGGGACAACCGGTGCACGATGCACGCGGTAATGCCTTACGACTCGGTCAACCATCGCCGGATCATGCACCGGACCACCATCGCCGGCGACGCCCCGCCCGAGGTTTAGCCCCCCGGATCACCCAGCCGGATGATCTGTTTGCCGAGGTTCCGGCCCTTGAGCAGCCCTTCCAACGCCGCCGGGGCGGCATCGAGACCTTGCGCCACGTCTTCGCGGTGCCCGAGACGCCCTTCCCGAAACCAGCCGGTCAGCTCGGCAATGATCTCGGCATAGCGGTCGAAATGGTCGAGCACCAGAAAGCCTTCAATCCGGGCCCGCTTGACCAGCAGGGTCCGGTTCATCCGCGGCCCCTCGGGGATCGGGAAGGACGGCATGCCGATGGTGCCGCAGATCGCGATCCGCGCGCCGACATTGATATGCTCCAGCACGGCATCCAGCTGGGTGCCGCCCACATTGTCGAAGCAGCAGTCGATCCCATCCGGCGCCGCCGCCGCGATCGCCGCCGAAAGGTCGGTGGCCGCGCGGTAGTTGATCACCGCGTCATAGCCGAACTCCTCAGTACAGATCCGGACCTTTTCCTCGGAGCCGGTGATACCGATGGTCCGGCACCCTTTGATCTTGGCGATCTGTCCCGCCGCCGCACCGACCGATCCCGCTGCTGTCGTGACCAGCACCGTCTCGCCCGCCTTGGGCGCGCATACGCTCAACAGGCCGACATGGGCGGTGGCGCCGGTGACGCCCAGCACCCCAAGCGCGGTTGAAACCGGCGCCAGGGACGGATCCACCTTGCGCTGGATCTCGGGGCCGCCGGCGACGGCGTATTCCTGCCAGCCGAGCCATCCGGCGACCACCTCGCCGCCCCGGTACCCGTCATGATCCGAGGCCACCACCTCGCCCACGGCGAAACTGCGCATCACCCCGCCAAGCGGCACCGGATCCGAATAGTTCGCGGCCTCGGCGATCCATCCCCGCATCGCCGGATCGACCGAAAGATAGAGATTTCGAACCAGAAACTGGCCGTCGCCCATCGCCGGCATCGGCCCGTCGACGGCCTTGAAGAGCGCGGCTGTGACGTCAGGATCGGGCCGGCGGCGCAGGACGATTTGACGGTTGGTGTTGGGTAGCGACATTGGTTCACTTCCACTGGTGATAGGTAAGGGCCAGGGCGACGCAGTGCCGGATCTCGGCCTCGGGAAGGCGCCCGCTCGCCGGCAGGGCCATCGCCCGGTTGCCCTCATACTCGAATGCGCTCGGGTAGATCTCACGGAAAGTGTCGATCAGCCGGGTCTGACAATTGAAGAACAAGGCCGGTCTGTCCGGCGCGGCCTTCAGCGTTCCAAGACGCACCGTCGTCCCGATTCCGGAATGTTTCGGCAGGTAACTCGGCTGCCCCCATTTCAGGGTTTCCTCAATCTCTCCGATTGCGTCCGTGTCTTCGACGGCCCGGTAGATCAGGTCCCGCACGTCCCGGAGCCGCGCGCGAACAGGGGCTGGAAATGCCTCGAAAGCCTGTTTCACGTCGGCGGGAATTGCGCGCGTGCTCGCGAATCCGGCATCGCCGTGCATCTCCATCCCCTCTCCGATCTTGCCTCGGCTCCGAGGCCTTCAACCTTCCCGCCGGAGAAGCCGAAAAGCAAGACGCGGACAACGCCCCGCCATCTTGACACCCCGGCGCACCGTCGCGATGCTGCCGGAACAACCTTGGCCGCCACTTTTCCCGGCGTGCCCGAACCCGCGAAACACTGACGATCCACAGAAGGATGAAGCCATGAAACTGTTGCGTTATGGGCCCTTGGGCCAGGAAAAGCCGGGGATGCTGGACAGTGGCGGAACCATCCGGGATCTGTCGGGCGTTATCGGTGATATCGACCCCTCGACCGTAAGCGATTCCAGCCTCGCCAAGCTCGCGGCGCTTGATCCGTCGAGCCTTCCCGCCGTCTCCGGCAATCCACGCATTGGCGCCTGTGTCGGCAATATCGGCAAGATGATCTGCATCGGCCTCAACTATTCCGACCACGCCGCCGAGACCGGCGCCAAGGCGCCGCCGGAACCGATCATCTTCATGAAGGCCAACTCGGCGATCTGCGGGCCGGATGACGATGTCCGCATCCCGCGCACTTCGGTCAAGACCGATTGGGAAGTCGAACTCGGCTTCGTGATCGGCAAGAAGGCGAAATACGTGTCCGAGGCCGACGCGATGAGCCACGTCGCCGGCTATTGCATCGTCAACGATGTGTCGGAACGATCCTTTCAGGCCGAGCGCTCGGGCCAGTGGACCAAGGGCAAGAGCTGCGACACCTTCGGGCCGACCGGTCCGTGGCTGGTCACCAAGGACGAGGTGCCGGATCCGCAGAACCTCAAGATGACCTGCGCGGTCAACGGCAAGCTCTATCAGAACGGCAGCACCGCGACGATGATCTTCGGGGTGAAGTTCCTGGTGCACTATCTCTCGCAGTTTTTCACCCTGGAGCCCGGCGACGTGGTGTCCACCGGCACGCCTCCGGGTGTCGGGCTCGGCGTGAAGCCCAACCCGGTTTTCATCAAACCCGGCGACGTGATGCACCTCACGATCGAGGGCCTCGGCACTCAGACCCAGAAATGCGTCGCCGACTGACGCACAGGCAATACTTCGTAGGGGGGAGGCCGGAATGGCACTTGAACTGACGGTCCAGGATTGCCTCCCCGAGGATTGGCAGAAAGCCAACCTGGTGGGCCGGGCCTGGCTGCCCGAAGCGTCGGGACCGGCGGTGGTCGTGTTGCGCGGCGAGCGGCTGATCGACATTACCGGCACCATCGCCACGGTCTCGGAACTGATGAACGATGCCGAGCCGCTGGACCGGGTCCTCGGCACCGGCGGCCATGATATCGGGGGCATCGCCGAAATTCTGGCGAACTCCGCCCATGACGGACGTGACCCGGACCGGCCCCACCTCCTCGCTCCGATCGATCTGCAGGCGGTCAAGGCCTGCGGCGTCACCTTCGCCGAGAGCATGCTGGAACGGGTTATCGAGGAGCGCGCCAAAGGCGATCCGGGCGCCGCCGATGGCATCCGCGAGGAGATCCGCACCGCGGTCGGGCTCGATCTCGGCCAGATCGTACCGGGCTCGGAAGAGGCGATGCAGCTGAAAGCGATGCTCATCGACAAGGGCATGTGGTCGCAATATCTCGAGGTCGGCATCGGTCCCGACGCCGAGGTCTTCACCAAGGCGCAGCCCATGTCGGCGGTCGGCGTCGGCGCCGAGATCGGTCTGTTGTCGAAATCGGTCTGGAACAATCCGGAGCCCGAGATCACCCTGATCGTCAACGCCCGGGGAACCATCGTCGGGGCGACGCTTGGAAACGACGTCAATCTCAGGGACATCGAAGGGCGCAGCGCGCTGCTGCTGGGCAAGGCGAAGGACAATAACGGCTCGGCGGCGGTCGGCCCGTTCATCCGCCTGTTCGACAACCACTACACCCTGGACGACGCCCGCTCGGCGGAGCTGTCGCTGACCGTGCGCGGGCTGGATCAGTTCACCATGCGCGGGCGCAGCTCCATGTCCAAGATCAGCCGCGACATCGCCGACCTGGTGGCCGAGACCATCGGGGCCCATCACCAGTACCCCGACGGTTTCGCGCTGATGACCGGCACCCTGTTCTCCCCGACTGAGGACCGCGACGCCCCGGGTCAGGGATTCACCCACAAGGTCGGCGACGTGGTGCGGATCGCGACACCGCGGCTCGGCGCCCTGATCAATCAGGTGAACAAATCGGAAAAGATCGCGCCCTGGACATTCGGCACCGGCGCCCTGATGCGCAACCTGGCGGCGCGAGGGCTGATCTAGGATTTCGCCGGCCGAGAGCCGTGCGACCTGTTCGGCGTACCGGGATAAAGCGAGAAATGCGTGTGCACGCCGAGCCACGGCGCATCCAGGTTATCGCGGCTGAGCAGCACCGTCGTCCTGCCCGGCCGGTCGAACCTGGCGCCGTCGGGATGGTACCCGGTCGACGTCCATGTGGTGATCAGCGTTCCCATCAGCCGATCGGGCGAGATTCCGATCCGCATGTCCTCGAAATCCCAGGCGAAGTCGTCGATCGTCGGCCAGACCGAGCGCCACTGGTTCCGCTCCAGCGCGTCACGCCCTTCGACGATGTCCATATGGGTGCCGAACGAGAGCACGTTCTCGGCGAACAGCCGGCGCGCGGGGACGAAGTCGACAGTCTGGACACAAGGTTGCCAGGCGGCGAGCCATGCCTTCACCGACGCGACCTCGTCATGGGCCGGATTCCAGTCGAATTTCATCTGCGTTCTCCCTTATCTATGCCACCTGGTCGCCGGGCGCGGCGATCGGCTGCGCTTCGCCGAAACCGGATTGCCCGGCGCTTCGGCCAACGATCCTGCGAATGACCTCGGCGCCATGGGCGGCGGTGACCGGCCAGGCGTAATTGGCGCGCACATGGTCCGAAATTTCCCGCCCCCGGCGCCGGGCCTCATCGGGATTGTCGACCAGGTGACGCATGAAGCGTCGAAACTGGCTCCAGTCCGGCTCGGCCCATTCGCCCTGATCCCCGTCGCGGCGGATGAAGAACGGGGTTTTGACCCCGGTCATCTCGTAGTCGAGGAAATAGGCGTGCCCGGCCGCCCATTCCGCCGGCGCGGAATAGTTGGTGGTCACCAGCGGCAGACCGCAGGCAGCCGCCTCCATATGGCACAAGCCCCATCCCTCGGCACGGCTGGCGCCGAGAAAGGCGTCGCAGGATCGGTAGAGCTTGGCGATATCCGCGTGGGTCGGCAGCGGCGGGATGAAAAGGAACCTCTCCGGGTCGCGCAGGTTCAGTGCCCGGACCGAAGCGCGCAGATCGAAGGTCTTATCGAAAGGGTTGTAGCAGGAGACGATGAACCAGACATCCTTCTCGCCCGCGAACTCGTCGTCGAAGGCCTTGATCATCTCGCCGGTGGCCTTGCGTTCCTCGAACTTGCCGACATTGATGAACTTGAAACCCGGCAGGTCTGCGATGTTGGCGATGTGGGGGCCGTCCGGGCGAAAGACGACCGCGTCCACCCCCTCGGGCATAACGTCGACGCGGCCGGTATCCACGCCGTTCCCACCCAGCACGCCCCGCGCCCATTTCGAGGGAACCCAGATTCGGTCGACCATGCCGAGCGGTTTTTCCCAGGTATCCGGCAGCCGCGTCGTATCCCAGACGGTATAGCCAATCCTCGGCCCCGGTGCGTCCTTCAGGATGTAGAAGGCCGAGCCCAGCGACAGGCCGATCGAGACAATCGCCTCGTCGCCAAACCGGTCCCGCAACAAAGCACGGTCGCGAAACACGTCCGCGTCGTCATGCAGGGGCGAGTTCTGCTGCCATTGCGTGCAACTGACGCGCAGATGCCGGGACAGGCCGCAAAAGAACTCGCGCGCGTGCACGCAATAGCCGAGATAGCCTTGGGTGCTGGTCACCGCGTGAACAACCGGGTCACTCGCTGAATAGGTCATCGCCTTGCCGGTCTTCCCAGGTAACCGCCCATGCTCTAAACCAAGCAAGACATAGCCTCCACGCCACCACGCGACAAGGCCGCCCATGCCCTATGCCTCGCTCAGGGACTTCATTGCCCGTCTTGAACGGGAACAGCGTCTGGTCCGGGTGACCGAACCGGTCTCGCCGGTGCTTGAGATGACGGAGATCCAAACCCGGCTGCTGGCCGAGCGGGGGCCCGCGGTCCTGTTCGAAAACGTCACCCGCGCCGACGGAAGCCGCTACGCCATGCCGGCGTTGGCCAACCTGTTCGGAACCGTGGAACGGGTCGCCTGGGGCATGGACCGTGAGCCGGAACAGCTGCGCGAGGTCGGAGAGACCCTGGCTTTCCTGCGCCAACCCGAACCGCCGGGGGGCTGGCGCGAGGCCATGGGCATGTTGCCGCTCCTGAAAACCGTGATGGCGATGAAGCCGCGCACCGTCGCTTACGGGCCGTGCCAGGACGTGGTCCTGACCGGAAACGACATCGACCTTTCCGAGCTGCCGATCCAGACCTGCTGGCCCGGCGAGCCGGCGCCGCTGATCACCTGGCCCTGGTCGTGACCCAAGGGCCGACGGGCAAGCGCGAGGATGCCTTCAATCTCGGCATCTACCGCATGCAGGTGACCGGCCGGGACAACACGCTGATGCGCTGGCTGAAGCATCGCGGCGGCGCGCAGCATCATGCCCGCTGGAAGGCGAGCCGGCCCGAACCCTTTCCCGCCGCCGTGGTGATCGGCGCCGACCCCGGAACCATCCTGGCAGCGGTAACGCCGGTTCCCGATACCTTGAGCGAGTATCAGTTCGCCGGCCTTCTGCGCGGCCAGAAGCTGGATCTGGTCGATTGCAAGACCATCCCCCTGAAAGTCCCGGCGGAGGCCGAGATCATCATTGAAGGCCATGTCTCGCTGGAAGAATACGGCTATGAGGGGCCCTACGGCGATCACACCGGCTACTACAATTCGGTCGAGCCCTTCCCGGTCTTCCGGATCAGCGCCATCACCATGCGCCGCGACCCGATCTATCTTACGACCTTCACCGGGCGGCCGCCCGACGAGCCGTCGATCTCGGCGAGGCCTTGAACGAGGTATTCATCCCCTGCTTCAGCAACAGTTCCCCGAAGTCACCGATTTTTGGCTCCCGCCGGAGGGATGTTCGTACCGGATCGCGGTGATCTCCATGCGCAAGGCCTATCCCGGACACGCCAAGCGAGTAATGATGGGCGCCTGGTCCTATCTCAGGCAGTTCATGTACACCAAATGGCTGATCGTGGTGGACGACGACATCGATGCCCGCAACTGGAAGGACGTGATGTGGGCGATCTCAACCCGCATGGACCCGGCCCGCGACATCACGGTCATCGAGAACACGCCCATCGATTATCTCGACTTCGCCTCGCCGGAGCCGAGTCTCGGCAGCAAGATCGGCCTTGACGCCACCAACAAATGGCCACCCGAAACCAAGCGCGACTGGGGCACCGAGATCCGCATGGACCAGGCAACCATCGATCTCGTCGACGGCAAGTGGGCGCGATATGGGCTCCCCGGCAGCGGCCGGGGCATTTGGAAGACGTGACGATGCCGAAGATCGAAAGGAACAGTCAATGATCGCCATGTGGATCAAGGTTAGGGTCAAGCCGGAGCTTCGCGGGGAGTTCCTGAAAGCCATCGAGGTCGACGCGCTCGGCTCCGAACGGGATGAGCCGGGCTGCGCCCGGTTCAACGTCCTGCAGGATGTCGATGACGAAAATGTCTACTATTTCTATGAGGTCTATAAGGACAAGGCGGCCCAGGAAAAACACCGTACCATGCCGCATTACGCGGTCTGGAAAGCGGCGGCGCATACCTTGGACGGACCGGCGGAACGGGTCGAGACCCGAACGGTGTTTCCCGCCGCGGCCCAGTACTGGTTTCCGGGTTAGGCCGGGCATGCGCTTGCCATCCCGGGCTCGGCGGCTTATCTGATCGAGACGCCTTTACCCGGAGCGCGCATGACCCAGGATAGCGAATTCGACCTGCTGCAAGGCCTTATCGAGAAGGCCCGGCGCCTGGGCGCGACCGACGCCGATGCCATCTTCATCGACAGCCGGTCCGTCTCCGCCGCCCAGCGCCTCGGCAAGCCCGAGGCGGTCGAACGGTCGGAATCCCACGACCTCGGATTGCGCGCCCTGGTCGGCAAGCGCCAAGCCGTGGTCTCGACGACGGATCTGAAACCCGATGCGCTCGACGAACTCGTGGAACGCGTGGTCGCGATGGCCAAGGTCACGCCCGAGGACGCCTACGCCGGACTTGCCGACCCGGGCGAGATTGCCAAGACCTATCGCGAGATCGATATGTTCGATCCGAGCGAACCGCCGGCGGAACGCCTTGTGGAGCGCGCGACGGCGGCGGAGGAAGCGGCTCTCGCGGTCAAGGGTGTGACCAATTCCGAGGGCGGCGAAGCCGGCTGGTCGGCCAGCCGTATCGTCCTGGTTGCCAGCAATGGATTCAGCGGCACCTATCGGCGTTCCAGCCACAGCGTCAGCGCCGTGGTCCTGGCCGGCGAGGGCCAGGGCATGGAGCGGGACTACGACTACTCCCACACCGTTTACGAGTCGGATCTTGAGGAGGCCGATGCCATCGGCCGCCGGGCCGGCGAGCGGGCCGTCAAGCGCCTTAATCCCCGGCGGCCGTCCAGCGCCTCGGTCCCCGTAATCTATGACCCGAGAGCCAGCCGCAGTCTGGTCGGCCACCTCGCCAGCGCCCTCAACGGAAGCTCGGTCGCCCGCGGCACCAGTTTCCTCAAGGGCGCCATGGATACCAAACTGTTCGGCGCCGGCATCAATATCGTCGACGACCCCTTCCGTGATCGCGGCATGCGCTCCAAACCCTTCGACGCCGAGGGCCTGATGCCCAGCCGTCGGGCCATCATCGAGGACGGCATGGTGCGCACGTGGTTTCTGGATCAGGCGACGGCGCGCCAACTCGGCCTGACATCGACCGGGCACGCCTCCCGGTCCGCCGGCGGCACACCGTCGCCGAGCGCCACGAATCTCTATCTGGAAGCCGGCCGCCTGTCGCCGGACGATCTGATGGCCGATATCACGTCGGGTCTGTACGTCACCGAACTGATGGGCATGAGCGTCAATATGGTGACCGGCGACTATAGCCGTGGCGCCGGCGGGTTCTGGATTGAGAACGGCAAGATCGCCTATCCGGTCAGCGATGTTACCGTCGCGGGCAATCTGAAGGACATGTTCGCCGCCTTGGTCCCGGCCAGCGATCTTGAGATCAAGCACGGCACCGACGCGCCGACGGTCCGCATCGACGGCATGACGGTGGCAGGCCCCGGCGCCTAACCAGACTGGAGGAGAGACCGAAAAGTCACAGGACTTTCTCCGATTCCCCTCTCGGCCCGCTCGCTTTTACGTGATCCGATGTTTGTGGTGCGTGAATATTTTCTTCCCATATCCAGGGCCTGAAGTCCTTGATGGGGAACGACCATGACAAGCATTTCACGCCTTGCCGTGATTATCCTGGGCACCGCAGGGTTTGCCACAATCGCGATGGCGGTAGTGCCATCGGGCGTGCCGACCCCCCAGCCCGTGCCCCATGCGGTCAGCCAGACGAACGGCATCGCGATCGACGGATACGATCCCGTGTCCTATTTCGCCGATGGGGAACCATTGCAGGGCACACCCCATTTCGAAAAGGAATACCAAGGCGCCGTTTACCGCTTCGCGTCACAGGAAAATCTGGAGGCTTTTGCCGCCGCCCCTTCGGCGTACCTGCCGCAATTAGGCGGCTACAGTGTGTTCGCGATGGCCAAGGGAAAGCACTACGGCGCGGATCCGACGGCTTTCGATATCATCGACGGCAAACTTTATCTCAGCCGAAACAAGAAGGTGCGGGACCTTTGGCAAGCCAATCCGGCCGGCTTCCTCGGACAGGCCGAGGAGAACTGGCGCGCCCGTCAAGCACCTTAAGTCTCTGTCACGGCCTCCCGCGCGCGTAAACACCGAACCCACGGTTTAAATATCGCGATCCGGCGCCGGGGACATGGTCCAAGAGCGCCTGTCGTGCTAAGCTCTGTTTCTCGATAAACGCTTGAATTCTCGGGGGAACGGGCTTGGTGAACGCCGATTCGAGCCAGGGCGGCCGGACACGCACCCGAATTCTGGTGAGGCGCCTCTTCGGGGAACACATCCGGCCGCATATCGGTCTGCTGCTTCTCTCGCTGGTTCTGATGGCGGTGGTCGCCGGAACCACCGCGGCGCTGGCCTCCCTGATGGAGACAATCCTCGACGACGTCTTCACCGCCCGCGACCGGTCCAGTCTGTATCTCGCCGCCGCGGTCGTGATGGCGGTTTTCCTGCTCAAGGGTGCGGCCACCTACGGCCAGAACGTCTTGATCAGCTTTGTCGGCCAGCGGATTCTGGCCGATCTGCAGAAGCGCATGTTCGCGCATCTTCTGCGCGCCGACCTCGCGTATTTCCACGGCCAGTCCAGTGGCGGCCTGATCTCGCGCTTCATCAACGATGTGGAGAAGATGCGCGGCACCGTGGCCAGCGTCTTCACCGCCATCGGGCGCGACAGCCTGACCATCATCTTCCTGGTAGGCGTCATGTTCTACCAGGACTGGCTGCTTGCCGTGGCTTCGTTCTTCGCCTTCCCGACGGCGATCCTACCCTTGGTGAAAATCGGCCGGCGCATGCGCAAGGTCTCCGCCAATACCCAACGCGAACTCGGCCAGTTCACCACGCTGCTAAACGAGGTCTTCCAGGGCGCGCGGCACGTCAAGGCCTACGGCATGGAAGCGCACGAGCGCGCGCGGGCCGGCGCCGTCATCGAGCAGATCTTTTCCCTGGTGTTCCGGGCCGCGCGCACCAAGGCCGCCGCCTATCCGATCATGGAGACCCTGGGCGGCACCGCCATCGTGGTGGTGATCTGCTATGGCGGATGGCAGGTGATCGAGGGTACGCGGACCACGGGCACGTTCTTTTCCTTCGTGACGGCGCTGCTCCTGGCTTATGACCCGGTCAAGAAACTGGTCAATTTGAATGCCCAGTTGCAGGAAGGCCTGGCGGCGGCGGACCGGGTTTTCGAGATCCTGGACGTCGAACCGGCGATCCTCGACCGGCCCGGCGCCAAGACGATCGAGGTCGCCAGGGGCGACATCGCGTTTGAGGACGTGACCTTCGCCTATGCCGATGGCCCGCCGGCGCTGCGGGGTGTTTCCCTCGCCGTCGAGGCCGGCCGGACAGTGGCCTTGGTCGGCCAGTCCGGCGCCGGGAAAAGCACGATCCTCAACCTCATTCCCCGCTTCTTCGATACCAGCACCGGACGCATCACTCTCGACGGCAGTGACATCCGCGACATCACCATCGCCTCGTTGCGCGCGAACATCGCGCTGGTCAGCCAGGACGTGACGCTGTTTGACGACACGATCGAGGCGAACATCGCCTATGGCCGCGCCAGCGCCACCACCGAAGAGATCCGCGCGGCGGCGCGAAACGCGTCCGCCGATGGTTTCATAGAGGCGATGCCGGACGGTTACGCGACCCTGGTCGGCGAACACGGGGTCAAACTTTCCGGCGGCCAGCGCCAGCGCATCGCGATAGCCCGGGCGATGCTCAGGACGCGCCGATCCTGCTGCTCGACGAGGCGACCTCGGCACTCGACACCGAGTCCGAACGGGCGGTACAGGCGGCGCTCGGCGTGCTGATGCGCGGGCGCACGACGATCGTGATCGCGCATCGCCTGTCGACCATCCAGTCCGCCGATACGATCCACGTGGTGGATGGCGGAAGGATCGTCGAATCCGGCAAGCATCTGGAACTTCTGACGCGCGGCGGAGTCTACGCGAATCTTCATCGCCTGCAGTTCTCGGATGCCGACGGCGCCGCGATCGAGCGGCTGTCCCAGGTGGGGGGCTGACGCGGAGCGATGCTGAAACGCATGCTGCGCAGCGATGGCGGGCAACGCATCTTGAGCTGGATTCTGGCCCGGTACATTCAGCTGACCGCCTGGTCGATCCGCTGGGAGCATCCCTCTCCCGAAACCGTTCCGCATATCCACGATCCCGAGACCCCGGTGATCGCGGTCTTCTGGCACAGCCGCATCATGCAGATGACCGAAAGCTGGCCGATGACCAAACCGCTGGCGATGCTGCAATCGCCGCACCCGGACGGGAAGGTCATCGCCAATGCGATCCAGCGCCTGGGCTTTCAGACCATCTGGGGGTCCTCGACCAAGGGCAAGGGCGGGGCGGCGGGGCTTCGCAATCTCATCAAGGCATTGCGCGGCGGCCTGTCGATCGGCATCACGCCCGATGGCCCACGCGGGCCGCGCATGCACCTTAGCCCGGGAGTCGTCGCGGCGGCCCGGTTGAGCGGCGCGCCGGTGGTGCCCGGCGCCTGGAACGTCAAGCACCGCAAGCTGTGCGATACCTGGGACCGGATGCTCCTGGCGCGGCCGTTCACCCAAGGCGTGATCCTTTGGGGCGAGCCTATCCAGGTGCCGAGGACGTTGACCCCGGAGGAGTTCGAGGAATACAGAAAACTGATCGAGGATCGCCTGATCGAAATCACCGGACGGGCGGACCGTCATTTTGGTCATGAACCGATGACACAAGGCGCGGCCGACGACATAAAGAAGGGGCGTAAGGGCCAATGATGCTGCCGATGTATGAAGGGCTGATGACCCTCGGCGGCCCGATCATCGACCTGTTTCTCGCCCGCCGTGTCAAGCGCGGTAAGGAAGACCCGGCGCGTCTGCCGGAACGTCGCGGCATCGCCGGGATGGCCCGGCCCGAGGGCGAACTTATCTGGCTGCATGCCGCGAGCGTCGGCGAAAGCATGGCCGCGCTGGCATTGATCTCCCGAATGCTGGCGGAACGGCAAAGCCGGCATATTCTGGTGACCACCGGCACCGTCACCTCGGCGCGCATGATGGCGGAGCGATTGCCCCCGCGCGCGTTCCACCAATACATCCCCGTGGACCGGCCGGCCTGGATCGACCGGTTCTTGGACTATTGGCGGCCTGATCTTCTGCTGGTCATGGAGTCCGAGTTCTGGCCGGGCCAGATTGTCGGCACCCATGCCCCGTGGCATTCCGATCGTGCTGGTGAACGCCCGCATGTCGGACTGGTCGTTCTCGCGCTGGCGGCGCGGATTTTGCCGCGCGCTCGCTGTTCTCGCGCGTCGACCTGGCGCTGGCCACCAACCCGACCAGGCCGTTTGGTTTACCGCCTTCGGCGCCCGGAAAGTCATGGCCGCTGGAAACCTGAAGCGCTCCGGCATCACCGCTGCCGCTGGACAGGGACGAGGCGGCGGTTCTCGACGGACAATGCCGGGGCCGGCAGATCTGGTTCGCGGCAAGTACCCATGGCGGCGAGGACGAGCCGGTCCTGACGCGCATCTGGCGGCGCGCGGCGAGGCGCAGAACCTGCTCACCATCATCGCGCCCCGGCATCCCCATCGGCGAGGAGATCGCCGCGCTTGCCGGCGACCGCGGGCTGAGATCGGCAAGACGCGGTATCGGCCAGGCGATCGAACCGAAACCGACATCTACATCGCCGATACCCTGGGCGAGATGGCATTGTTCTTTCATCTGCGTCCATCGTATTTGTTGCCGGTCTGCTTGTGCCGGTTGGTGGGCACAACCCGCTTGAGCCCGCGCATTTCGACTGCGCGATCCTGCTCGGTCCGCTGATGTCTAGAACCAAGAAACGGCGCGGAGATGACCGCTTCGACGCCGTGCTTTCCTTAAAGGCGCCGAGGAACTTGCGCCGGCGCTGGCGGGATTGCCGCAGGATGAGGCGCGCGCGACTACCTCGCCCAAAATGCCCGGCGCTATGTCGAGGAGGGCCAGCGGGTGCTGACACGGTCATCGCGGCGATCGAGCTCTTCTGGGAGCGCAAGACCCCAGGAAGACCTCGTGAAAGCGCCGGCGTTCTGGGCCACGGACGGCCTTCTGTCGCGCCTGCTTACGCCGCTCGCCCTGGTCTACCAAGCGGCCACCGTGGTGCATCGCCGCACCGTTACCTCCCGGGACGTGGGGATTCCGGTAATCTGCGTCGGCAATCTCGTAGCCGGCGGCGCCGGCAAGACCCCGGTGGCACTGTCGATCGCCGCGCGGCTGATATCCCGCGGACACGCGCCCGCCTTCCTGACCCGCGGCCATGGCGGAAGGCTCTCCGGCCCCGCGCGCGTCGAGCCTGGCCTGCATCAGGCGGCCGATGTCGGCGATGAGGCTTTGCTGCTGGCCGAAGCCGCGCCAACATGGCTGTCGCGTGACCGCGCCGCCGGCGCGCTGGCGGCACGGGACAGCGGCGCGGAGCTGATCATCATGGATGACGGTTTTCAGAATCCCGGGCTGAGGAAAACCCTTTCGCTGATCGTCATCGACGGCGGCTTCGGTTTCGGCAACCGGCGCCTCCACCCGGCCGGTCCAATGCGCGAGACCATCGACAGCGGTCTCGCCCGCGCCGACGCCGTGGTCATGATCGGTGAGGATCGGACCCGTCTTGCCGAGAAACTTCCTTCCCGCCTGCCCCTGCTACGGGCGGAAATCGTGCCCGATCCGAACAGCCGGTTGACCTCCGGCACGCGTGTCCTCGGCTTCGCCGGCATCGGCCGGCCGGAGAAGTTCCGAGAAACCCTCGAAAAGCTCGGTCTAGAGATCACCGGCTTCGAGGCCTTCGCGGATCATCATGTCTTTACCGACAGCGAACTCGAGGCCTTGCTGAACGCGGCGGCGCAGAGCGGCGCCATCCCGGTGACGACGGCCAAGGACCATGTCCGCCTGCCGCCCATGATTCGCGCTCGGGTCGAGCGGGTCGACATCCGTCTCGCCTGGCAGGACGAGACGGCGCTCGACGCGCTGCTGGAAAAAGGACTGGCCGATGGTCCGGGTTGACGAACGCCTCACGCCGTCGCCCTGGCACAAGCGCTTCATCACCTGGCCGCTGGCCGGCGGTGCAACCTGGCTTGGCATTCGGCTGATGGAATCCCTGTCGATCGACACCGCGTCCCGTCTCGGCGGAGCGATCGCGAGAACAATCGGCCCCCGCCTGCCCGTGAGCAATCGGGCGCGGCGCAATCTGCGGGATTGCTTTGCCGACTGGGACGACGAGCGTGTCGAGGCGGTCATTCGCGACATGTGGGACAACCTCGGCCGGGTGGCCGGCGAATTCGCGCATATCCGGCACCTGGATCTCAGCGGTGATGACCCTCGTGTGGAAGTCGTTGGCCTGGAGCATGTCCATGCGCTGCGAGATGACGGCATGGCCGGAATATTCTTTTCGGCGCATCTCGCAAACTGGGAACTGCTTGCCAGAATGGGGCCGCCGAACGGCATTAAACTGCATAACATCTACCGGGCGATGAACGCGCCGCTGGCCGACAAGATCTTGCGCCGGTCCGCCGATCTGGATGAGGACGTGCTGATCCCCAAGGGCCCGAGCGGCGCCATGCGCCTCGCCCGGGTCATGCGGAACCGGGGCCACATCGCGATGCTGGTCGACCAGAAGCTGAATGAGGGGATCGACGTGCCGTTCTTCGGCCGGCCCGTCAAGACCGCGCCGGCATTGGCGGTCTTCGCGCTGAAATACCGCTGTCCCGTCGTTCCGGCCCGGGTTGAGCGCCTGGACGGAGCCCGCTTCCGCGTGACGGTCTGGCCGGCGATCCCATTGCCGGATACCGGAGACACCGAAGCCGATACCCTCAGCCTCATGACCGACGTCAACCGATGGATCGAGACCTGGATACGCGAGACGCCGGGCCAGTGGCTGTGGTTGCATCGGCGTTGGGGGAAATAGGCCTTCGCCTCAATCCATCGGGGGCACCAGAAGCCCCGCGTCCAGGCGCCGGTCGAACCAGTTGATCCGCCAATCCAGATGCGGCCCGGTCGCCCGTCCGGTCGCGCCGATCGCGCCGAGCGGATCGCCCTGACGGACCCTGTCACCGGCTTTGACGGATACCGCCGACATGTGCAGGAAGGACGAACTCAGCCCATGGCCATGATCGAGGATGATCGTGCCGCCGGAATAGTAGAGATCCGGTTCCGCGAGACGCACGATTCCGTCCGCCGGCGCGACCACCGGCGTTCCGACCGGGCCCGCGATATCGATGCCGTAATGCGGCCGTCGGGGCTCCCCGTTCAGGATTCTCTGGGAGCCGTAAACACCGGAAATCCGCCCCTTGGCCGGCCAGGCGAACCCGGACGCGAAATACGCCCCCGGCGTGTCCTCGGACCGGGCCAGCCGGATCGCCTCGCCTTCGCGGCGGATCCTGGCGAGAACATCCGGCGGCGGCGTGACCATCTTTGGCGGCAGGCCTTCGATCCTCTGGATGTCGTAGTCGCGTGGCGTGACGGTCAGGTCCCGCCGGTCGACGGTTCCATCCGGCCCCTCGATCTCCAAGACGGCGGCGGCGGCGGCGTCCCTTGTGAAACCGAACAGGAACTCCCCCCTCGGCCCGACACGAACCGGCGCGCCGTCGAGGCGGACCTTGCTGCCCGGCGCGGCCGACCCGATCACCAGCCCGCCCTGGACAAAGTTTCCCTTCAGGTCGGTCCCGGCAGCCGCCGTCACGGGGAGAACAGAGGCAAGGCACAGCAACAGCCACCCCGCCAACCGGCCGCGCAAGGTCAAAATAGAGTCTCCTGCTCCGTCGGCGGCGTCGAAGCTCGTGGCTTCGCCCGTCTCGGGCTCGCGCCGATCACCGCGCTCGCCTCGCCGTCCTTGAATTGCAGCGTGACCGCCTGACCCGCTTTGGTTTCCGAGGCCGCGAGCACCGGCACCCCGGCCTCGTCACGCACCAGCGCGAAGCCCCTGTCCAGGGTACGCTCGAAGGAATTCGCCTCAAGCAGTCCGTCCAGTCCGGCGATCCGTCCGGCGATATCCGCGAGCCGGCGATCCAACACCGTCTCAAGGCGCGCGGCGCCGCGGGCGAGGTCGATGCCGCCTTGGGCCGCCGCCCGCGCGATCGGCTCCGCCCGCAGCCGCCCGGCAAGACGCTCGAACGCCGCAAGCCGCGACTCGCAGACCCGTACGCCCGCCGCCGCGAGCCTCTGACCGGCCACCGCCAGTTCGCCCGCCATCCGCGCGAGTTGCGTCTCCGGGCTGGGCAGACGTTCGGCAAGGCGGGCAACAGCCAGACCGCGCTGTTCCAGACCGCGCGCCACGGCGACGGCGAGCCGCTGATCCAGATAGTCAACGGTCTGGGCCCTGCTTTCTATCAGCGCGCGTGGATCACCGAGACCGCGCGCCATGCCGTCCAGGCGCGTTCGCGCTTCGCCGAGCAACCGGTTCACCGCATTCAGCAGCCGTCCTTCGTCGTCCATGACCTGGGCCAGCAGCTCGGCCCGCACCGGCACCGCCAATTCCGCCGCGGCTGTCGGCGTCGGCGCGCGGCGGTCGGAAGCAAAGTCGATCAACGTAGTATCGGTCTCGTGACCGACCGCCGAAATCAACGGGATCTCGCTTGCCGCAGCCGCGCGCACCACCTCTTCCTCGTTGAAGGCCCAGAGGTCCTCGAGGCTGCCTCCCCCCCGGGCGACGATCAGAAGATCAGGGCGCGGCACTGGTCCGCCCTCAGGCAAGGCGTTGAAGCCGGCGATCGCCGCGGCGATCTGGGTTTTGGCGTTTTCGCCCTGGACCAAAACCGGCGCGACCAGGACGTGAACCGGGAACCGGTCCGATAGACGGTGCAGGATGTCCCGGATCACGGCACCGGTCGGCGAGGTGACCACGCCGATGACCATCGGCAGAAACGGCAACCGCCGCTTGCGGTCCTCGTCGAACAGGCCCTCGGCGGCGAGCTTGCGCCGGCGCTCCTCCAGCAGCTTGAGCAGCGCGCCCTCGCCGGCAAGTTCCATCTGCTCGATGACCATCTGATATTTGGAGCGTCCGGGATAGGTGGTGATCTTGCCGGTGCAGATCACCTCCATGCCTTCCTCTGGCCGGATCGCCAGACGCTGAGCACTGCCGCGCCACACGACACCGTCAAGAACCGCCTTGTCGTCCTTCAAGGTAAGGTAGACATGCCCTGACGCGGCGAAGCTTGGGCGCGAGACCTCGCCGCGTACGCGCACCCGATCGAACGAGGTCTCGACGGTGCGTTTGACCTGATTCGACAGCTCGCTCACCGAAAGTTCCGGCAGATTGTCGAGGAGTTCCATGGGTCTGTCCTGCATGGTTTCAATCTATGCTACAAGGCGCAAAATCGGAAGATCGAGGAGCGACCCCAGGGATGAAAATACTCGTCATCGGCTCCGGCGCCCGCGAACATGCCCTGTGCTGGACGATCGCCAACTCGCCGCTCTGCAGCGCTCTGTACTGCGCCCCGGGCAATGCGGGCATCGCCCGGGAGGCCACCTGCGTTCCGATCGCGGCGATGGACCTGGACGGCATCGTCGCGTTCGCCCGCTCGAATGCCATCGATTTCGTGGTGGTCGGCCCCGAGGACCCGCTGGTCGCGGGACTGGTCGACCGGCTGGACGCCGCCGGCATCAAATCCTTCGGCCCCAATGCCGCCGCCGCGGCGCTTGAGGGCTCCAAAAGTTTCACCAAGGGATTGTGCGAGCGTCACGGCATACCGACCGCCGCCTACAAGCATTTTACCACGCTCGATCCGGCCCTTGCCTATGTGCGGCAACAGGGCGCGCCAATCGTCATCAAGGCCGATGGCCTCGCCGCGGGCAAAGGCGTCACCATCGCCATGACGATCGAGGAGGCGGAAGCGGCGCTGATCTCGGCGATGCAGGACCAGGCCTTCGGCGAGGCCGGTAGCGAAGTCGTGATCGAGGAGTTGATGGAGGGCGAGGAAGCCAGCTTCTTCGCCCTGGTCGACGGCACCCACGCCCTCCCCCTGGTCGCGGCACAGGACCATAAGCGGGTCGGAGACGGCGATACCGGCCCGAATACCGGCGGCATGGGCGCCTATTCGCCGGCTCCGGTAGTGGATCCGGCGATGGCGGAGCGGATCATGACCGAGATTATCCTGCCGACCGTGGACGGCATGGCCCGGGAAGGCCGGCCGTTCAAAGGCGTGCTTTACGCCGGCCTGATGATCACGGAACAGGGACCGAAGCTGATCGAATACAATGCCCGCTTCGGTGATCCGGAATGCCAGGTCCTGATGGCGCGGCTGAAGAGCGACCTCGTGCCGGCGCTGCTTGCCTGCCACGACGGCCAACTGGCCAATGTCGATCTCAGGTGGGACGACGGCGCCGCGATCTGCGTGGTCATGGCGACCAAAGGCTATCCCGGTACCTACGACAAGGGATCGGTGATCGACGGCCTCGACGCCGCCGAAGCCGACAACGCCGTCATCGTCTTCCATGCCGGAACGCAAAGGAATTCCGCCGGACGGCTAACCGCGAATGGCGGCCGTGTGCTGGGAGTCACGGCAACGGGGCGGGATATTCAAGGCGCCCGGCACAAGGCCTATGAAGCGGTCGAGCGGATCGACTGGCCGGGCGGTTTCTGCCGGTCGGATATCGCCTGGAGAGCGATCGGCCGGGTTTAAACGGCGCCGGGCGCGACGCCGAAGACAGTCTCGAACGCCGCTTTCAGACGCTCGCGCAGATTTTCATCAGCGTCGAGGTCCAACCCCTCGTCCAAGAAATCCTTGTCCGCCTTGAGCAACTTTCCGCAGGCATCGACATAGACATCCATCAGGTCACGAAAGGCCTTGAAGCCCTTGTTGCCCACCGGATCGCTTCGAATCTCGAAGACCGATACGATCGTGCCCATCTTGCGAACCGTATGGTCAAGTTCCTGGGCGCGTTGACGATCCATTCCCACCTCTAGTCCTCCAGATATCTCGGCGAGGATTTTATACGAAGGCGCGTCGTTATATTCCCAATTCGATGAAAACGCTACAGTGGGTTTCTACGTATTTCGCGCAAGTTCCGCGGTCCAGACGCGGACCTGGTCGCGGCCACCTTCCTTGGCGAGATAGAGAGCAGCATCGGCGCGCTCGGTGATCTCCTCAATCGGCCGCCGGGGCACGATCTGCGCGATACCCACGGAAACCGTGACCTTTAGCGGCGCGAACCCGTCTAGGGTCAAGGCCGCCCCGGCGATCTTCCTGCGGATCCGTTCCAGCACGAGACGCGCCTCCTCGGGACCCGTGTCCGGCAGACAGACGAGAAACTCCTCACCGCCGAAGCGGTACACCGAGTCATAGGGTCTGAGGCTGTCCTCCAATGTGCGCGTGACCGCTGCCAGAACCTGGTCCCCCGCAAGATGGCCGTAGGTGTCGTTCACTTTCTTGAAGTGATCGATATCCACCAACGCTAGGCAGCATGGCCGTGACGTCCGCAGGGCCCGCTGCTGTTCGCGCTGCAACTCCCTTTCCATGTTGCCGCGGTTCTGGATTCCGGTCAGCGGATCGAGGTCGGACAGCGCCGCCCTGAAGGCGCGCGCGAGACGCCGGGCCTGGTCTTCGAAAGCGTGGATTTTCGCCAGCAGCGCGTCGTATTCCACTTCCGGAACCCGATCGTCACGCCACGCCCGCCGGGCGAGAATGGTGACATGGTTGAACAGAGCCTGATGGGTCGCCGCCAGGGTCTCGAAAGCCTCCTGGTCGAACACCCCGGCGCCGCGCCGTTCGGCGTACCAGCGCCCGAAACGGGTCGAGGCATGGGCATCCTCGGCGATCAAACAAGACGCGGGTTCGGTCTTGCATATTGCCGATCGGTGAAACAGCGCGACCCAGGCGGCGGTTTCCTGGCCCGCGTGCCCAAGTTCCTCGACGATCTCCTGCAGGTCACGGCGCGACATCGCCTCGCCGACTTCCGTCTCCAGCGGGCCGGGCGGCATGGTCGGTGTCATCCCAGGCTCTCCCGAAGGTCTCGCCCGGTTCCAGGTTTTTCTCTCACGCCCGATATCCCCCACCTTAAGGCGCGCATCTTATCAATCCCTCAGGGCCAAAACCAAGCATCCCCGCGACGGCTCGCGTGATCCGGGAGGATCTGCTATATCCGCCGCCACGCGTCCGCAAGGGCGCCAAATTGGATGATCGAGCGACGGAGAACGGCATGAAACTCGCGGGACAAGCGGCAATCGTCACCGGCGGTGGCGGCGGATTGGGCGCGGCGACCGCGCGGGCCCTGGCAGCGGCGGGCGCGAAGGTCACGCTTCTGGATGTGAACATGGACGCAGCCACGGCGGTAGCGGACGAGATCGGCGGCCTGGCGCTTTCCTGCGACGTGTCCGACGCGGCATCCGCCGAGGCGGCGGTCGCCAATGCCCGCGCCGCCCATGGCGCCGCGCGGGTCCTGGTCAATTGCGCCGGCATCGGGCCGGCGGAGCGCATCGTCGGCCGCAACGGGCCGATGCCGCTGGATAACTTCCGCCGGATCATCGAAATCAACCTGATCGGCACGTTCAACCTCATGCGCCTCGCGGCGACCGACATGATCGCCCTCGATCCCCTGGCCGACAACGAGCGCGGCGTGATCATCTCAACCGCTTCCGTCGCCGCCTTCGAAGGCCAGATCGGTCAGGCCGCCTACAGCGCCTCTAAAGGCGGGGTGCACGCGCTCACCATCGTCGGCGCCCGTGAGTTCGCGCGCAACGGCGTACGCGTGAACACCATCGCGCCGGGCCTGTTCGCGACACCCTTGCTGTTGGGCATGCCTCAGGAGATTCAAGACAGCCTCGCCGCCTCGGTCCCCTATCCGTCCCGCTTCGGCCTGCCCGAGGAGTATGCAAAGCTGGTGATGACCATCGTCGACAACGTGATGCTGAACGGCGAAACCATCCGCCTGGACGGCGCGATCCGCATGCAACCCCGGTAGGCACCGGCAAGGCCGGCAGCGGCCATAGACTGAAAGGAACGAGGAACCCGTGCTCCATCCCGCCACGCTTCAACGCACAGGTCAGCCGGGATGACGCTCCTTTTCGAAGCGGCACTGTTCCTCGGCGCATCGGTCCTTGCGGTCCCTCTGTTCAGCCGGCTCGGCCTAGGCTCGATCCTGGGATACCTCGCGGCGGGACTGCTGATCGGCCCCGCCGTCCTGCGCTTCGTGAGCAATGTGGAGGATATCCTGCATTTCTCCGAGTTCGGGGTGGTGCTGCTGCTCTTCCTGATCGGTCTCGAACTGCAGCCCTCGCGGCTCTTGGGGCTGCGGCGGCCGATCCTGCTGATGGGCGGCGCGCAGGTTCTGGGCACCGGTCTGCTGCTGGCGGTCTGCGGCGTCCTGATCGGGCTCAGCACCGGGACCGCGATCGTCTCCGGACTGATCCTGGCGCTGTCCTCGACGGCCATCGTCGCCCAGATGCTCTCCGAGAAAGGCCAGCTTCGCAGCCGGGTCGGGCGCGCCGCCTTCGCGATCCTGCTGTTCCAGGACATCGCGGTCATCCCGCTGCTGGTTCTGATGCCGCTCCTGTCACCGGGCGGGGCCGGCGCGGCAAGCGGCGGCCCGGAGGGTTTCTTCTTCGCCGTGACCGCCATCGCCGCCGTGATCATGGCGGGTCATTTCCTGGTCAAGCCGTTCCTCAGATATGTGGTGTCGACCCGGATCAACGAACTTTTCACCATTTCGGCGCTGTTCGTGGTGGTCGGGACCGCGGCCCTGATGGAGGTCGTCGGCCTCTCCATGGCCCTTGGCGCCTTCCTCGCCGGAGTGGTGCTCTCGGAATCCGAGTACCGGCACGCGCTGGTCGCGGATATCGAGCCGTTCAAGGGCCTGCTGATGGGGATGTTCTTTGTCGCGGTCGGCATGTCGGTGAATCTGGGTCTGCTGATCGCCGACCCGCTGGCGGTCCTCGGCCTCACCCTCGGGTTGCTGACGGTCAAGGCGGCCTGGCTCTATGTGATCGGCCGGGCGGCGCGACTGCGGAACTCGGGGGCCGCGCGGCTGGCGCTGTCCCTGCCGCAGGGCGGTGAATTCGCCTTCGTGCTGTTTTCCGCCGCCGTGGCCAATCAGGTGGTCGACCGGCCCTTCGCCGATCTGCTCATTCTGGTGGTCACGCTGACGATGATCGTCACCCCGCTGCTCCACCTTCTGGGGGAGCGCCTCGGGGCCCGGACCGGCGCCGTCGCCGCCGGCGGGGGGACCGCCCCGGCGCCGGAATTCGACAAGATCGAGGACGCGGAGAACCGGGTCATCATCGCCGGGTTCGGGCGGGTCGGCCAGATCATCGGGCGCATCCTGCACACCCAGGGCATCGCCTTCACCGCTGTCGATTACGACTTCCAGCGCATCCGTGTGGTCCGCCGCTTCGGGAACCGGATCTATTACGGCGACCTCACCCGGCTATGGATCCTACGCGCCGCCGGCGCCGAGCACGCCGAGGTTCTGGTGCTGGCGATGGACGATGTGGACGCGTCAGTGGCCGTCGTGGAACTGGTCCGCAAGCATTTTCCGCATCTGCGGATCTACGCCCGCGCCCGGGACCGCGACCATGCGTTCCGGCTGATCGAACTGGGCGTCGACCGGGTGGTGCGCGAGACCTTCGCGGCCAGCCTGGAGATCGCCGTCCATGCCATGCAGGGCCTAGGGATCAGCGCCGCGACGAGCCACGAGATCGTCCACCAGTTCGAGGAACACGACGACGCCCTGTTGCACCACCAGGCCGCCCTGCGTCACGACCCCGAGCAACTCATCGAATCCTCCAAGGAAGCCGCCAAGCAACTGGAAAGCCTGTTCGAACAGGACCAGGAAGATAAGGAAGGCGAGGACGAGAAGGTGGTGGGGTAAATTGATTAACCTGACTATTTGCCGTTTTTCTCAAATAAAAATCGCATGACGATAGATCGAAATTCTCAACAGTCACCGCTCAAGTCTCTCAATAGTCATCCAATTGGAAAATCTCTGTTTAGTTTTAACTCAGGCATGAGAACGATAATTTAATACACACTTTAGATTATATTTTTGCGATCTTTTTACTACCGATCACACTTTTTTACACCAAATTCATATTTTAGTGTGGACATTTCGCATTCTATATGCGTAGATACAGCGAATCGCAATGCCCCCTCTAATGAACATTGACTTGATCGTTGAAAAGCTACTCCAGAAGGCGATTGCCAAAGGATACAGTCGTCGGTCACGGGCAATAGCTTGCGGGCTTTCCGAGAATGCGTTTCGGGATATGGACTTCTCGAAAAATGCCACAAAGCGCATTGGAACCAGCAACCTTACGATATCGACAACGTTTTATCGAAAAATAGTTGGATCAGTTGACAGCGAATCAGTAAATCATCCACAATAAATAGGCATCAGGTTATTTATCAAAGTCGCAAAAAGGAGAGAAAAGCGATAAAAAAAATCAGTTATACCTGTCGAAATGCTCCTTTTGACTCAAGCATCGCTCAAGCGAAAAATATCTTGAGAAAATTTGCATTAACAATATTATACATTCCAATATTATAAATTATAAAATTCTTCAGACATTGCCTGGAAGTAGTCATAGGTAATGGGCGAAGATCTACACGCATCTGCGTTTAAGATGGCATACGGCTCGATTACCGTCAGGGTTATGATCTGACGGGCATGCGGATCAGACTGAAAGCCGTTACGATTGCTTCGGGGCGATTGTTTGACGGTGTCCGAATCAGGCATCGACCAACTCGCGGCGATCGAGAACGCCTTTGGCCCGGATGCGACGTTCGTTTCGATCGTTCTGTAGTTGATCGATGGGAACCATAGCCTCACGATACTAGACAAGTCGTTACTCCCTGCTCGTTTGTGGCCGTTCCAAAAGCCAGACAGTTTGGTACGTGTTTCTCGTATCGTGTTGCGATGCGGCGGGCCTAACCCGTTAAGAACCGCTCGATCCAAAGGCGCTGCGAGCGCGCCAGACTCAAGCTCTTCCCAAAGCGCCGATTGTTTGAGTTTGCGCGGTCACTGATGCGCCGGCGTAGCAATCGAGCGTCATAAGCCGCCAGCAGGACTTGTGATCTCGAAGCGTGGTGCAAGCAGTAGGCCGCGGCGGGCGCAATCCGCTGCCTGGCCCGGCGTCAGGATCAACCTGCGGGGCAAGCTCCCGAGCGTCGACCAGGGCATGAACCTTGTGGTCAGGCCACCTCGAGCGGCCTTCTACATCGATCCGGGTGGCTTTTTTGAGTTCGCCGCGTGCTGGTGAAAACCTGGACTGCCGTGTTATCGATCATTTGTAATATCGCCGTCATAAGCCCTGTAATCGCGCCAATACACGATCCAGCATCGCCCGCCGCGCGCCACCGAACAGCGATTATAAATGTGGTGCGGCATATGCCCTGGCGACGCGCCATGGCGCGCCTGCAAGTAGAACCCAGAAGATCCTGTTCAGTACTCGTCGATCATTTACCGAGCGACACCACGAGGCTTGTTCGGCAACAACAGCAGTTCACCTCTGACTCAAAATCGTCAGTTCATAATCATCAACGCCTCCAGGCCTTGGAAGGTGAACTATTCACGACAAACTGGGAATCCCTTTATGGGTTCATGGCCTAAATGGAGGATAAGTAAATGACCAGAATCACCCGCAACATCCTGGTGTCGGGCCGGCGCACCAGCTTTCGGCTTGAGGCGCCGTTCTGGGAGGCGCTCCTGATCTGCGCCCGGGACAAGGGCGTCGCGCTGGACGATCTAGTCTCCGACGTCGTCGGCCAGAACCGGCAAAGCCCGACGACCATGACCTCGGCCCTGCGGGTGTTCCTGATCCGCCATTTCCATGACCTGGCCGAGGGAGCGCCCCGCCATGGCACGGCCTGACATTCCGACACAGCAGATCCGCCTCAACATGGAGATCGCGAGGCGCCGCACCTCCTTCTCGCTCGAGGCCGGCGTCTGGGACGCCCTGCGCACCATGTGCGCCGATCATCAAAAAAGCATGGACGAGCTCTGCGAGGAAATCATCGCCAAGGCCGCCCCCGGAACCTCCATGGCCTCCGCCATCCGCACCGCCGTCCTCATCCATTTCATGAAACGCGCCGAAACCTGAGCGGCGCAAAGCGCCGAGCAGCCGACGCCGTTTCGCCCCAATCACCATCCGCCACCCCAATTGCGCCTTGCCGGAAATGCCCTGTAAGCTTGACGCCAGAGCAACGACGCCGCGCGGCGGGCCTTGGGAGACGAACATGATCCGGACCATAAACCATTGGATCGACGGCACATCCGTCGCCGGAACCAGCGGGCGCACGGGCGATGTCTGGAACCCGGCGCTGGGCGAGGTTCAGGCGACCGTGGCGCTCGCCAGCAAGGCGGAGGTGGACCGGGCGGTGGCCAGTTCGCTCAAGGCCTTCAAGGGTTGGTCCGAGACCCCGCCGCTACGTCGGGCGCGGGTGATGTTCAAGTTTCGCGAGCTGATCGAGAAGAACCTGAAGCAGATGGCCGCCCTGGTCACCTCCGAGCATGGCAAGATCCTCTCCGATGCCGAGGGCTCGATCATCCGGGGCATGGAGGTCGTCGAGTTCGCCGCCGGCATCCCGCACCTGCTGAAGGGCGAGTACACCGAACAGGTCGGCGGCGGCATCGACAGCTATTCGACCCGCCAGCCGCTCGGCGTCTGCGCCGGGATCACGCCATTCAACTTTCCCGCCATGGTGCCGATGTGGATGTTCCCGGTGGCGCTGGCCTGCGGCAACAGCTTCATCCTGAAACCCTCGGAACGCGATCCGAGCCTCGGCAACATGATGGCCGAGCTATTGAAGGAGGCAGGACTGCCGGACGGGGTATTCAACGTGCTGCACGGGGACAAGGAGGCGGTGGACGGGCTGCTCACGCACCCGGACGTGGCGGCGGTCAGCTTCGTCGGCTCCACCCCGATCGCCGAATATGTCTATCAAACCGGTGCGGCGCACAACAAACGGGTGCAGGCCCTGGGCGGCGCCAAGAACCACATGGTGGTGATGCCGGACGCCAATATCGAGCAGGCGACCGACGCGCTGATGGGCGCGGCCTATGGCTCGGCCGGGGAGCGCTGCATGGCGGTCTCGGTCGCGGTGGCGGTCGGCGATGCCGGCGACCGGCTGATGGAGCAGCTCGCGCCCCGGGTACGGGCGCTGAAGGTCGGCCCCGGCACCGATCCCGAAAGCGAGATGGGCCCTCTGGTCACCGGTGCCCACAAGGCCAAGGTGGAGAGCTATATCGACCGGGGCGTGGCCGAGGGCGCGACATTGGTCGTCGACGGGCGCGGCTTGACGTTGCAGGGTTATGAGAAGGGTTTTTATACCGGCGGCACCCTGTTCGATAATGTCACGACCGACATGTCGATCTACAAGGACGAGATCTTCGGCCCGGTGCTCTCGGTGGTGCGGGCGAAGAGCTATTCTGAAGCGGCCGAAATGGTGAACGCCCACGAGTTCGGCAACGGCGCCGCGATCTTCACCCAGGATGGGGACGCCGCCCGTGAGTTCACCAACCAGGTCAAGATCGGCATGGTCGGCGTTAACGTGCCAATCCCGGTGCCGATGGCCTTTCACAGCTTCGGGGGCTGGAAGCGCTCGCTCTTCGGCGACCACCACATGCATGGTCCCGAGGGCGTGCGTTTTTACACCCGCTACAAGGTGGTCACCGCCCGCTGGCCGACCGGCATCCGCTCCGGCGCCGAATTCGTGATGCCGACGATGCGGTAGGGGGCGCCGCGTCTTACTGATAGATCAATGTGTTCCGCCCCGACCGGTCGACACCGCGCATGTGGTAGATCTTGCGCCGCGAGTGATCCGGGACGCGCATGTTGTTGTACTGCTCGCGCGCCAGATCGTGGTCGAACACACTGGTGGTCGGCATGAAGCGCATGGTCATGCCCCGGCGCGGGTTCGGCGAGGTATTGGGCTCCGAGCCGTGCACCAGGAAGACGTCATGCAGCGAGATCTGGCCGCGCTTCAGCACCAGATCGACCGCCTGGGATTCGTCGTACTCGCTTTTCAGCAGTTCCTGGTTGAGGGTGAGGTTGTCGCTCGGGTTGGTCTCGTGCTTCAGCAGGTCCTTGTTCTTGTGGCTGCCCTTGATGATCCGCAGGCAGCCGTTCTCCGGCGTCGCGTCGTCCACCGCCAGCCAGACCGTGCAGGTGGCGAGCGGCCGGATCGGCCAGTACTCGCCATCCTGGTGCCAGGGCGTCGCCTTGCCGTTGCCGGCGGGCTTGGCGAAAAAGCTTGAGTTCCAAAGCGCGATGTCCGGTCCGATCACCTGCTCGACCATGTCGAGAATTTCGTCGTTGCGGCAGTAGTCGGCGAAGCCGTCATCATACTGCAGGATCGCCGGACAATAGTCGCGGAACTCCGGGTGCTTCTCCAGCAGCGCCGCGTGGCGCGCCTGGATCGATTCGATGACCGCATCCGGCATGGAGAAGTCCGGAATGGCGTAGCCGTCCTCGTGATACTGGGCAACCTGGGCATCGGTCAGCATGGCGGGGCTCCCTGCGAGGTTCTTGATTTCCGCCGCACTCTAGCGCGGTCTCCCGCCAAGCCCAATCCCCCGGGACCGGCATTGTGCATCCGGCTCTTGAAACCACGCCCGGACGCACCATTTCTCAAGACAGCGCATCGGCGGATCGGCTGGAGCCCCATCTGCCCCCCAAAACAGACGGTCCAGTCGGACTGGCGCGCGGCGGTCAATTCAAGGCCAAAGCGCGCCTGTCGCCGCTTTTTCAGGCGCCGGTTTTCTCCATCAGGAACCAGGTGATGTCGTCCATCGGGAAATGCGCGTCCCGGTGATAGCAGAAACCGTAATCCACCAGCCGCAAGTCCTTGTGACGGTCGAGCAGCTCTCCCGCGAAGTCGCGCTTGAACAACCGGTCCTCGTGGCCCCGGTAGGGGATCGCGACGGGGCTGGGGTTATAATATTCGGCAACCATGACATAGCGCCGGCTCGCCGCGTGGAGGTGGTCATAAACCGCCGGCAAGGCATCCGGATTGATGTGGATCAGCACGCCCACCGTGAAGGCGAGATCAAGAGGCTCGCGGATCTGCGCCTCCAGGATCGAGCCGTGGTGCACCGTCAACCCGTCGACGCGCCGCAGTTCCGCGACGGCGGTTGCGTTGATTTCGATCGCGGAAAGTGCCGCATGGGGGATCAGCCGGCGCAGGGCATGGATGTTGAGCCCGATATTGGCGCCGAACTCCACCGCCGATCCGATCCGCCCTGCGCTGCCGAGAATTGTGGACCAGAGATGCGTGCGGCCCGCCAGCGCCTCGGCATCGCGGTTACGATCGATATAGGCGTCGCCGAAGCCGCCGGCCCAGAACGCCTCCTGCGGGGTCTCGTTGGCCTTCGTCATGGATCATTCCCCCTTGAACACCACGTCCTCGACCATGCGAGGCTTCTCGCGGACCGAGCCGTTGAAGGCCCGCCAGTCCGGATTTTCGTCCAGTACCCGGATAACGTCCGCCATGCGGAAATCCGGCTTCTCCGGAATCAGAGCCTCCAGGACGCGACGGATCAACTCGAAGTCGCCCGGCTCGTCCAGGGTCCATCGCTCCCAGGCGAGAGAGGGCTCCAGGACCACGCTTAGCAGGCGGAACCGTTCCGGGTTGCGATAGAGGAACGGCGTCACATGTTCGCGGTCGTAATCTTCGGTTGCCTCGTTCGCCGCCGTTTCCAGCGCGGCACGGCTGAAAACTTCCACATCCAGTCCCGCCGGATAGCTTCGCGGGATGGCGTTGGTGACATAGTCGCAAGGCGGATCGGCGTCCCGGTAGCGCTGGATAACCTGGTCAATCACATCCGGGTCGGCGAGCGGGCAATCTGCCGTCAGCCGGACGACCGTGTCGGCATCGGTCGCGTCGATCGCCCCCTTGAAGCGCGAAAGCACATCATGCTCCGAGCCTCGGTAAAGCCCGAACCCACCCGCTTCGGCAAAAGCCGCCACGGGATCGTCGGTCCGGTTGACCGTGGTTGCGATCACGATCCCATCGATGGAGGGGACGCGTCCCACCCGGTCCAGTTGATGAGCCAGCATCGGCTTTCCCAGCACCTCCAACAGCACCTTGCCCGGCAAGCGGGTCGAGGTCATGCGGGCCTGGACAATGGCGATGGTGCTCAAAAGAAGGCTCCGGTAGGCAAAAGTGCTTAGATTCTAACATGAAAGTAAGGGAGACAATCACCGAAACGCCGGCATCACCTCGGTGCCGAAGCGGCGGATCGAGGCCAGAATGCGATCGTGTCCCATCGCGCCAAATCCGGTCTGGCAAAGCAGATGGCGCACGCCGGCATCACGCAGCTCGGCGACTTGCTCCCGGACCCGCTTCGGCGAGCCATAGATCGAGCCGGTTTCCATCGCCATCGCCACCCCCTCCGCATGGCCGACCGCCGGATCGGTCCAGGCGTTCAGCATGGCGGGGTCGATGGTGAAATCGGCTGGGTTGAGATCCTGGCGCACATGCATCATGTGGTCGCGGGTCTCGGTAAGCATTTCCGCCAGTTCATCCTCCGCCTGGGCATCCGAATCCGCCACGTAGACATTCCGCCAGAGCGCCGCCTGATCGAGCAGCCGTTCCTGGGTCGCGGCATCATGGCCGCCTTCCTCAAGCCCCGCTCGATAGATCGCCCAACGCTCCTTCAGTCTTTCCACCGGCAGCCGCGCGGTGAGGATCGGGATGCCGAGCCGCCCGCATTCGGTGAAGGAGTCCGGCGAGATCACGCTGCGCCACAGCGGCGGGCCGGGACGTTGGACCGGCCTTGGGCGGATCGCCGGTATCTCAAGTTTGTAGTACTTGCCGGAATGCGAGATCGGCGCCTCGGTCCAGGCCCGGTTCAGGATGTCGATCGCCTCTTCCATGCGCTCGCGGGAATCGTCGCTACGAAGGCCGTGCCCGACAAACTCGTACTCGTTGTAGATGGTGCCCTTGCCGACGCCCACATCGATCCGCCCGCCCGAAAGATTGTCGAGCAGCGCGAGTTGGGTCGCGAGCCGGACGGGATGATGGAACGGCATCTGCACCACCGCGAAACCGATGCGGATCCGCGTGGTTTTCATGGCCAGGGCGGAGGCGAACAGGATCGCGTCGTTGTAGACGCTCTCGCCGGTGAAATAATGCTCGGTCAGCCAGATATCCTCGAACCCGAGCGCCTCCACCTCCTGGACCTGCTCGATGATCTGGGCGATCCGCGCGGCATCCTCGTCGGGCGACGGAGAAAGCGACAGGGTAAGCCAGCCAAAACGCATGAATGCCTCCGAACCGGAACACGGTTTCCCGCAAGACTGGTACCCGGGCCCGATGCGGTCAAGCAACGCCGTCGCAAAGCGCCAGCATATGCCGCACCACCCGACGGGCGCCCTCGCCGTCCACTAACCCGGCCGCCGCGTTGGAAAGCCGCGAGCGAAGGGAATGATCCACCATCGCGCCGGTGATCGCCTCCGCCAGTTCTTCGACGCGCAACTCGGCAAGGCGCCCGAGATGCAGCGCCGCCCCCGCGGCGTCCAGACTGCGCGCGACGGGTTCCTCAACGGGCGATGCGGTGCCGAGAAGCATCGGCGTCGCGAACAGCGCCATTTCCCAGACCGTCGATCCCGATGCCGAGACGGCGAGATCGCACCAGCGCATCTGCGCGCCCATGTCGCGGACATCGGACAGGATCTCGACTCCGTCTAACTCCGCGGCAAGGCCGCGCAATCCGTCCAGCCTCGGGTTCGCGGCTCCGGCGATGACCCGAACCGACGGCGGCGATTCGGCGCCGCTCTCGCCCAGAAGGCGCAAGGCCTCAAGGACACGGGCGGTATGCCCGCCCGGATCCGCGCCGCCAAGCGTCACCAGGATGTTTTCGGCACGCTCGGGGATCGCCCGGCGCCAACCCGGCGCGGTCCTGAACTCGGATCGGATCAGGGCGTTCTTTGGCCCGAGCAGGAGGTCGGCGTCACTCTTGCCGGCATAGTCTTCGGTCCGCGCATGCAGGTTCTGGTTCAAGATCAACCGGACCGGATAGCCGTCGTGGCGGGAGTCATCGTCGATGGCCAGAACCGGCCGCCCGGTCCCGGCCAGCGCGGCGAGCCAATCCGACCCGAAGCGATACCCGTCTACCGCGATCCAGTCGGCGTTCTCCGCGACCGCCAGGCGAAGCGATGCCTCCACCGCGTCCGGGGTTTCCGCCATGCCATGAAAAACCGCGCCGATGGCTTGAATTCGTGCCGTCAATCCATCGGGAAGGCCGGCGGGCACCGCCATCACCGCGCGGCCGCCCCTTTCGATCCACGCCTCTGCAAGCGCAAGACAGCGCATCAGGTGCCCGGCGCCGACAGTGCCGCCGGCATCGGCGCGGATCATCAGGGTCCCTATCGCCATGGCAACAGGCCGCCCCGTCCCTTCTCGGCCGGTCCGGCCCGTGACGGGTTTATTGGGAACCGGGGCCCGGCTATCTTCATGGTCGAGAATCCTGCAAACTTCAGACGGTTTGACGGCAAGGCCCGGAGCGGACATCACCATGGCGGCATCGTTCAGCATCGACGGGCGTCCGATCGGACCCGAGCACCCGCCCTATATCGTCGCCGAGATGTCCGGCAACCACAATGGCGAGATCGAGCGGGCGATCCGCCTGATCGACGCCGCCCAGCAGGCCGGAGCCGACGCGGTCAAACTCCAGACCTATACCGCCGACACCATCACCATCGACCATGACGGGCCCGGATTTGTGCTCGAAGGCGGGCTTTGGGACGGACGCCGGCTCTATGACCTATATCAGGAAGCGCACACCCCGTGGGAGTGGCACCCCGCGCTTTTCGCCCATGCCCGCAAGATCGGCATATCGATCTTCTCGGCCCCTTTCGATGCAACCGCCGTCGACCTGCTCGAATCACTGGAGGCGCCGGCCTACAAGATCGCCTCGCCGGAGATCGTCGATCTCGCGCTGATCGAGCGTTGCGCGGCGACCGGAAAACCGCTCGTCATCTCAACCGGGATGGCGTCCTTCGAGGAAATCCAGTCGGCGGTCGAAACGGCCCGGGGCGCCGGCGCGGCCCAGCTTCTGGTCCTGCATTGCATCAGTTCCTACCCGACGCCGCTGGATCAGGCCCATCTGTCAACGATCGGCGATCTTTCGCGCCGTCTCAATGCGCCGGTCGGGCTCTCGGACCATACGCTCGACACTTTCGCCGCCGCCGTTGCCGTCGGACAAGGCGCGGTGCTGATCGAGAAGCACTTCACCCTCGCCCGCGCTGATGGCGGCGTCGACAGCGCCTTTTCGCTGGAACCGGCGGAACTGAAGCGGCTTGTGGAGGACAGCCGGGCCGCCCATGCCGCGCTCGGCACGCCGCGCTATCGCCCGACAGAGGCCGAACAAGGGATGCTGATCGCCCGGCGCAGCCTCTACGTGGTTGCGGATATCAAGGCCGGCGAAGCCTTCACGCAAGCGAATATCCGGTCGATCCGGCCAAGCCACGGACTGGCGCCCAAGTATTTAAGGTCCGTCCTCGGCAAGACCGCGACACGGGACATCCGCCGTGGCGAGCCGCTTGCGGGCGACATGATCCACGGCTTCGAGGCGTGATCCCCGGCATGACTGCACCCGACCTTCAGCAAGGGCTACAAACCGCCCTGCTTCTGCATCAGCAGGGCCGGATTGCCGACGCGATCAAGCTCTATGAGGCGATTCTCGGTATGGACCCGGGCCATGCCGACGCGCTGCATCTGCTGGGTGTCGCGCGGCACCAGAGCGGAGAATCCGAAACCGGCGTCACCCTGATCCGCAAGGCCATCGCGCGGGCCCGCAAACGGCCGGAATTTTACAGCAATCTCGGACAGGCACTGGAAGCCGTCGGACGGCCGCTGGAGGCCGAGACAGCGTACCGGCAAGCGCTGGCGCTGGACCGCGACATGACCGATGCGCTGTCCAATCTCGGCGCCATCCTCTTGGCGCGCGGCAGAACGGCGGATGCCGTTCGGGCATTGAGCAAAGCGATCCAGCTCGATCCCGCGCACGGCAACGCTCATATGAATCTCGGCAACGCCAAACGGGCCAGCGGGGCTCCCGGCGAGGCTCTGGAGCTCCACCGTGAGGCGGTTCGGCTGATGCCGTTTTCCGACCGAGCCTGGGTCAACCTCGCCACCAGCCTGATGGATTTGCAGAAGCTGGACGAAGCCGATCGGGCGTTGCGGCGCTCCCTGATCCTCAGCCCATCGCTCGTGGAATCTCTGAACAATCTCGGCTTTCTCTACATCAACCATCCGGATTACGCCCGCGCCGAACGGTGCTTCCGGGCCGCCCTCGCGGTCGAGCCGAACTATGCCGCACCGCATGCCGGGCTCGCGGAAGTCGACTTTCTGCAGGACCGGGCCGAGGCGGCGCTGGTGCATTCTGCCCGCGCGCTGGATCTGACGCCCGGCGACCCGCGCATCCGCACACGCCGCGCCATCCAGCTCTTGACGGTGGGACGCATTCGGGAGGGGTGGGCCTTGCGCGACGCGCGCCTGGAAGCCACCGACGCGATCGTGCATCGCCGCCGCCCGCCACGCTGGGACGGCAGCCCGCTCAACGGGCGCAGCCTGGTGGTGACCGCCGAGGAAGGGATCGGCGATGAGATTCTCTTCGCCAGCTGCTTTCCCGACGTGATCGCCGCCGCCGGACACTGCGTTCTTGAGTGCGATCCCCGCCTGGTGAGCGTGTTTCAGCGGTCGTTCCCGAAAGCGCGGGTCGAGCCGGTACGGCGCGGCGGCGACCGCTTCAAGCCGGTTCAGTCTTATGACTGGCTCCCCCGCAACCCGCCCATCGACCTGGCGATCGAGTCCGGGAGTCTGTTTCAGTATTTCCGCCCCGATCTTGCCGCCTATGCCGGCGCCCGCCCCTATCTTGAGGCCGACCCCGAGCGTGTCGCCATCTGGCGCGCCCGGCTGGACGCTCTCGGCCCGGGTCTCAAGATCGGGTTTTCCTGGCGCAGCAAGGAATTGAGCCGGTTCCGCAATAGCCACTACACCACGCTCGACGATTGGAGAGATTTGCTCGCGGTGCCGGGAACTCGGTTCGTCTCAATGCAATACGGCAACGGCTGGGCCGAAGAGATCGCCGAGGCAAGCACACGCCATGGGTGCGATATCACGGTCTTCGAGGACGCGGATCTGTCCGACGATTTCGAGACCATTTTCGCGCTCTCGGCGGCGCTGGATCTGATCATCTGCCCGAGCAGCACGGTGAGTTGGGTCGGCGGCGCGCTCGGGAAGCCGACCTGGGTCGTGCATCTAAGACCGAACTTCACCCGGCTCGGCACCGATCACTTTCCCGGTTTCCCCTCGATGCGCAGTTTCGCCAAGGGCGTCCTGGAGCCGTGGACGGTATGTTTCGAGCCGGTCAAACAGGCTCTGTTGGAACGGCTGGAAGAAGCACGGTGAAGCACGCGTTGGCCGCGGCCGCCAAAGACCCGACGCTCGGCGCCGCGCTGTCGCTGCATCGCGGCGGCAAGCTGGTCGAGGCGATCCACGCCTATCGCACGATCCTGGAAGCGGAACCCTCGAACGTGGATGCGGCATTCCTGTGCGGCCTGGCGGCCCTGCAGGCGGGAGCCTTCGAGGCGGCGGCCAATCTCTTCATGGGCGCGTGCCGGATTGATCCGGGCCGCCCGGATATCCATGCCAATCTCGGTCTCGCATACGCCCAGTCGGGCACGTATGAGGCCGCCATCGCGCCACTTGTAAGGGCTTCTCTCCTCGACCCCGGCGGCGCCAGCTTCGCCTTCAATCTCGGCCAAATTCTTGATCGCGTGGGCCAGCGCGGCCGGGCCCTTGCCGCGTTTCGGGCGTCGAGCCTGCTTCAGCCCGGCCACGGCCCGTCGTGGATCGAGTTTGGCGCGACGGCGCGGCTGGAGAAGAAACCGGCGATCGCGAACCGTGCCCTGTTGATGGCCCTTCGCGTGGACGAGACCGCGCCGCGGGCCTGGTTCAATCTTGCCATGCTGCGCGCCGATCAGAGCCTCGACGACGATGCCGAGATGTACTTCCGCAAGGCCGTGGAGCTTGACCCGGGCTATGCCGAGGCGATCGGCAATCTCGGCAATCACCTGCGGTCCCTGAAACGCCGAAGCGAGGCGCGGGCGGTCCTTGAGGACGGCATCCTGCGTCACCCGCTGTCGGCGCGTTTACGGGCCGGACTCGCCGCCGTCGCTTTCGATGACGACAGGGTCGAGACCTCGGATCTGGAGGCGCGCCGCGCCTCCGTTCTCGACCCAACGCTCGCCGACGCCGCCGTCAATCTGGCGCAAAGCCTGCATCGGGCCGGCGCCAAATCCGAGGCGGTGCGGCATGGCGCGCGGGCCCGCCTGCTCGCTCCGGGCGATGATCGTCTGCTGTTCAACCAGGCGACCTATCTGTTGGGAGACGGGCGTTTGCGCGAGGGTTGGAAAGCCTATGACGCCCGGCTGGCGGGCATTCCCGAGCCACTGCGCCTCCGGCTGCCGGGAAAGCGCTGGAACGGCGGGCCGCCGCCGGGCCGCAATCTGTGGGTCGCGGCGGAACAGGGCCTTGGTGACGAACTGCTCTTCGCCACCTGCTTCACCGATCTGAACCGGGTGCTGGTGGATGGTGAACTGGATTCGGTGACGATCGAATGCGACCGGCGTTTGCATTCCCTGCTGGAACGGACTTACCCGAGCTTTCGGCTGGAACCGCGCGCGCACCGGCTAAGAATTGACGACCCACAAGCCGGGCCTTTCGGAGGCGGGCTCGCGGACTGCCACGTTCACGCGGGCTCCCTGCCCGGGCTGTTTCGCAAGGGCCTCTCTGATTTTCCAAACCCGGTCAACCGGCTGAGCGCCGACCCGGACCGCGTCGCCCATTGGAGCGATTTCCTGCGGGCGCGCCATGACGGGCCGATATACGGCCTCACCTGGCGCTCGATGAACCGGCGGGACCGGGGCGAGGTCTACTATCCCCCGCTTCACAGCCTCGCGCCGATCATGCAAGTACCGGGCATAAGGTTCGTATCGCTGCAATACGACGATCCGGAGCCGGACCTGCTGGAGATCGAAAAGCGGTTCGGCGTCGAGATCATCCGTCCGGAAGGTCTTGATACCATGAACGATCTGGACGGGATCGCCGCGCTGCTTGCCGCGACGGACGGGATGGTGAGCGCCTATACGGCGGCCCTCAACCTGGCGGGTATCATCGGGGTGAACGCCTATACCGCCACCTATGGGTACTTTTGGCCGACCCTTGGAACCGGTACCCTGCCTTGGTATCCGAGCGTCAGGATCGAGATGCGGACCGGATCGGAAAGTTGGGACGCGGCGATCCGCCGGCTGGCCAAGCGCCTCGCGGCGGATCTCAAGGCTTGAACACGCCGCGTGCCAGGGTCAGGAGCATGGCGTTGGCACCGGGCCTGTCCAGGCGCCCGCGGTCGCGAAAACCAACCCGCTTGAGGGCGATATTGGCCGGCCAGTTGTCGCGATCCGGATCCGCCACGATGCGGTCGACCGCCGGGTCACCGAACAGCCGGATCACGAAGGCGCGGATCATCGCTCGGCCAAGCTGCCTGTTCGTCCTTTCGGGGTCGCCGATCAGGAATTCCAGCGCCTTGGTGGCGTCCGTGACATTTTCGATCCCGTCCCACAATCCGTCCGGGTGGGCCGCCGCCGCGTAGCTCCTGATATAGCCTATGGGAACTCCGTCCGCCTCGGCGATGCAGACGCCGTCCATTAGGGCCCGAGCCTCGACCGCGGCGATCACCGGATTGGTACGACCGGCGCGCCACCAACGCCGAACATGTGGCGCGTCTAGCCAGGATCTTAGCAATCCGAGATCGGCGCCGACAAGCGGACGGAAGGTTATGTCGGGCGGGGTCATAACGGGTTCTTTGCCTCCAGATCCGAGAATTCACATTCATGCGATCAATTGCGTTACCCTGTCCAGCGCCCCTTGGACCGGGGCGGCGAAGCCCTATCTTGCGCCAACCGGCAGGAGGAGAGACGAGTTTGCCCGACGACGCGGATTTCAGCCGTCAGATGGACGCTTTCGAGGCGTTGATCTCCGCCGATCGCCCCGCCGCGCCGGCTAAACTTGGTCGGGTCAAGCGGCAGTGGGCGACCGAGGGCAAGGGGCTCACCGGCGAGACCGCAAGCCCCACGGCACGCCGTTTGCCGCCGGGCCAGCATCTGGTCCGCGACTTTCCGGTCGTCGACCTCGGCACACACCCGCATGTGGCGCCGCAGGACTGGTCGCTGAAGGTGACAGGCGCGGTCCGGCGTCCAGTCACCTGGGACTGGGACACACTGCTGCGCCAGCCGCAGGAGGAACGCGTCAACGATATCCACTGCGTCACTTTCTGGTCGCGCTTCGATAACCTCTGGAGCGGCGTGCCGGTGCGTCACCTCCTTGCGGCGGTCGAGCCGAGACCCGAGGCGCGATTCGTAATCATTAGGGGGTTCGACGGCTACACCACGAACCTGCCGCTTGAGATATTGGACGACGACTCGGTGCTGATGGCGACCCATTGGCAGGGCCAGCCGCTTACCCGAGAGCACGGCGCCCCCGTACGCCTCGTGGTGCCTGGCCGTTACTTCTGGAAAAGCGCGAAATGGATACGCTCGATGATGTTTTCCGATCGAGACATCAAAGGGTATTGGGAATCGCATGGCAGTCACAACGACGGCGACCCTTGGAAGGAACAGCGTTACGGATAGCCCTGTGGGGCAGCCTTCACGTGACCGGGGCCGGGACGCGTGTTAAGACTTCCCCATGACCGAGCCGCATCCGACCCTGGACAGCCTCGCCCTCCTCGATGACGAGACGACGGGTAAGGTCTTTTCAGTCGAAAACGTCGCGGCTTTCCTGCGCCTGCTCCTCCCTCACCTCGAAAACGGCAAGCGCACCCTGGCCTATGTCCTGCCGGCCTCCGGAAAGTTCGCGCACATGGCGCTGGAACCCTGGGCCCTGTCCACTCTCTATGGCCGGGATTTCGACGAGATCGTCGTGGTCATCCACGATGAAAAGGTCCTGCCCTACAGCAAGGGGATGCACCAGGTCGCCTCGGAAGTGGTGCGGTTCGTGGAAACCGACCGGAACCTGATCATGCTGATGGGCCATTACGACGCCCCGCCTTCGGATAACGGTCCGCTCAGGGTCCTGGTTAAGCCCGCGGCGCAACTGCTGCGGGACCTTTGGCGGCACGTTCGGGCGGGAAACCCCGCGCCGCCATTGACGCTTCCAGACACGCTCGCCGCGAAAGCCGCCGATTTTCTGGGTCGACTCGGATTGGAACCGGCGGACCGGTTCGTGACCGTGCACATGCGCGAGGACACGCATCTCAGCGGACAGCGTTACCACGGTTTTCGCAACATGACCGCGTCGTCATACCTGCCGGCCGTCCGGCATCTGCTTGGCCAAGGGCTTTGGGTGTTCCGTCTCGGCGACCGGAATTCCACCCCGCTCGGCGTCGATCATCCCCGTTTCGTCGATCTGCCGTTTCGCGACGACTATCAGGATTTCATGGACGTCGTGCTGCTGGCCAAGGCGTGGTTCGCGATCTGCTGTTCCTCGGGACCCGAAGGACCGGCGCGGGCATTCGGCACGCCGGTGCTGCTGGTCAACGGCATTCTGGAACAGCAGTCCTTCTTCAACCCCCGCGATGTCATCCAGTTCAAGCGCTATGTCGACGAGACGAACGGCACTCCCATCGCATTTGAGGATCTGCTGGACCGGGGGATCTGCGGTCTTTCCTTGGCCGGCGAGTTCGAGGACCGGCGGGTTCGTCTGGTAGAAAATTCGCCGGACGAGATCCTGGACGCGGTCCGGGAAATGCAGGACCGTCTGGAAGGCGGGTTCAACGCGGAACCGGGGATCGACGACCGTTTCCGCTCGGTCTGCGAAGCCTTCGCCGGCCGCCTGGAGAAAGGCGATGCCGGACCGCATCAGATTGAACCGCTGGACCGCGCCTTCGGCCTGGCCTTGCCATGGACGAATATCTGCCAGTCCTATTGCCGGGCCAATCCTTGGTTTCTCGAAGGACCGAACTGATGGCCGACAAGCATCAGGTCTTCAACGCCCCGCCCGTCCTCGACCTCGAGGAGAGCCGCCAGGCGTTTTCCGCTGAGAATTTTCAACGGCTCATTCAACTTGTCGCACCGAAACTTCAGCAGGGCAAGCGGACCCTGGTCCACATCATGCCGGCATCATCACGCTTCGGGCATATGGTGCTGGAACCCTGGGCGCTGCACGCCTTGTATGGCGACGAGTTTGACGAGATCCTTGTGGTCATCAGGGACCGCAGGCTGATGCCTTACGGCAAAGCGCTGCATGCCCTGGCCTCGACGGTCGTCACCTTTGTCGAAACCACCAACGAGATGATCATCAAACTCGGCCATTTCGATGCGCCGAGAATAGAGAACGGGCCGCTTTGCATCCAGCTCCGTTCGGCATCCGAACTGCTGAAGGATTTTTGGCGTCATGTCCGCGACGGCGGCCATCCCCGGCACTTGACGCCGCCGCCGGCCATCATGGAACCCGGCAGCCGGTTCCTTGAACGGCTCGGCGTGAAAAGCGATGACCTGATCGTAGCGTTGCATATGCGCGAGAGCGGATATCTCTCCAGCCACCGCTATCACGATTTCCGCAACATGAACCCTGCCAATTATGGCCCGGCGATCCGATATCTCCTGGATCGCGGGATTTGGATATTCCGGTTGGGGGACAAGTCCTCAAGCCCGCTGGAGATCGATCATCCGCGCCTCATCGACCTGCCGTTCCTGCCGGATCATGAGGACTACATGGACGTGTTCCTGCTTCATCGAGCCTGGTTCGCGATCTGCTGTTCGTCAGGACCCGAGGGGATGCGGCGGGCTTTCGGCCTGCCGATGCTGCTGGTGAACGGCATTCTGGAGCAACTCTCGTTCTTCAACCCCCTGGACGTGATCCAATTCAAACGCTGTGTTGACGAGACCACCGGACAGCCGATCGCCTATCGCGACCTCCTGAAACGGGGTGCCATCGGGTTTTCCACCGCGGCGGCGTTTGAGGAAAATCATATCCGCCTGGAGGACAACAGCCCCGAGGAGATCCTTGACGCGGTGCTTGAGATGATCGCACGGCTGGAGGGACGCTTCGATCCGGACCCGTCCGTCGACACGAGATTTCGCGGGATCACCGAGGCTTTCCTCGCCGACTTGGAGGCCAACGCTCCCGAGCAAAACGAAACCGGCGAATCCGAACGCTTCTTCGGTCTGGCCCTACCCTGGACGACAATTTCCCATCGGTATTGCCGGACAAATCCTTGGTTTCTGGCGGGCAACGACTAGGTCCCTCACGGCTTATCAGGCCGAAATTGACCAAAAAACACTTGATGCAGCGAAGGTTCGGGCTCAGATCTTGAACAGCCTCGGCTCGGAAATAGAGCCGCTCGCGTCGACTGGAGTTTGCCAATGCTTGTCACCGCAACGCACATGCGGATCGTGATCATCTTCCTGGCTTTGATTTTGCCGGTGCTCGGAACTGTAATGCCAGCGGGCGCCTTCTCATCCGGCTCAAGCGATTCGGCAGCCGCGGATCCGGATATGCGCAAGGGTGACGCCGCTGTTGTCGAACGGCGCTTCGAGGACGCCTTGGCCTCCTACAAGCGGGTTCTCGACCGCGATCCGGAAAACGCGGACGCCTGGAGTCAGACCGGGTTCGCGCATCGCAAGCTCGGCCAGTTCGAAAAGTCGCTGCTGGCTTATCAGCATGCTCTGGAGATCCAGCCGTTTCATCTCGGTGCCAACGAGTATCTTGGCGAGTTGTACCTGCAGACCGATCAGGTGGAAAAAGCCGCCGAGATGGCTTCCATACTGCGCCGCGCCTGTCCGAACGGATGCGAGGAACTCACCGCGCTCGATGCGGCAATCGAGGCCTACCGCAAGTCCGGCGGGGCGATCAAATGGACCAAATAGCCGTCACGCCGCCCGGCTCGCGTGGCTCTATCTGACGCCCGGGGAATGGACCTTCCGGCAACACTGATTGCGCTTTCCTGCGCAGCCGCGATCTTCGGCTGGGCCAACTGGAGACAGCGCAGGGATCGCAGCAAGCTTCCCGGCGAGGGCAGCCTGATGCCGCTCACGCTCATTCAGATGGCGACCGTCGTCGCCGTCGTGGTTTTGACCGGCCATCTGGTCACCCTGGCCACCGGCATACCCTTTCGCGGACGCATGAGTTACTGACGCACATCCATGGCTTCGATCCTGGAACGGGCGGCATTCGCCTCGGCGCTTTGCGGCGCCGCCGCGATGACCGCAAGCCAATCCGCCCGTGCGCCATCCAGATCGCCGTCGATCTGACTGAGGATGCCGCGCTCCAGCAGTCCCGCCGGCAGGCCCGGCTCCAAGGCCAAGGCGTCGGCGACATCGACCCAGGCTCCACCGATATCCTTCAGATACCGCTTTGCAGCCGCGCGATAGAGATAGGCGTCCACGAAATCCGGGGCCAGGGCGAGGGCGCGGTCGAGATCGGCAATCGCCGCCGGATAGCGCCCGTCGGTCATGAAGCTGGTGGCACGGTCGACAAGCAATCTCGGATCGGCGGGCTTGAGTGAGATCGCCTCTCCCTGAACCTGAGAGGCCCTCACCGGCCGCCCGGCCAGCAGCCAAGCCTGTCCGGCGTGACCGAGCATCTCCGCCTTGAGGTCGGGGCGATCCGGCGGCAGCTCACGCGCCAGATCCTCAAACCGGGTCGCCGCCGCCTCGTGATCGCCAAGCCCCACCTGAGCCACCGCGACACAATGCCTGGCGGGCAGGCCTCCTCCCGCCTTGAACCAGGAAAGGCCGCTGCGGTACGCCGCCGCCGGATCCTCCTCCGCGAGCGCGAGGCAAGCATCGTATTCGGCCGGATGATCCACCCTGGCGTCCTGCGCAATCGCGCCCGCAGCCCCCATTAGGGCAAACGGCACCGCGAGGACGCAGCCCTTGAAGAACCGCTTCATGCGCCCTCGAGCAGGGCATCGATGGTCGAGGTGAGTATCGCGAGGTCGCGCTCCGTCGAAAGCCGGTGGTCGCCGTCCTTGATCAGCCGAACCTGAATGTCCGGCCCGGTAACGTGCTCAGCAATCCGCAGCGATACCTGGTAGGGAACGTCCGGATCGGCCATGCCGTGGAGCAGCCGGATCGGCACTTGGATGTCCAGCGGGTCCCGGAACAGCAGGTGGTTCCGGCCCTCCTCGATCAATTTCATCGTTATCGTGTATGGCTCGTCGCTGTATTCGGACGGCCGCCGGTAGATCCCGTCCCGCCTCAGGGTCTCGCGGATCTCTTCGCTGAAACTCGGCCACATGAGATCCTCGGTGAAATCCGGTGCCGGCGCGATTCCCACCAGCCCGGCCACCAGGTCCGGCCGGCGCGCAGCGGTCAGCAGCATCATCCAGCCGCCCATGGAAGAGCCGACCAGGATCTGCGGCCCATCGGTGACCGCGTCGATCACCGCGATCGCGTCGGAATGCCAAAGCCCAATCGTCCCGTCCGCGAACACGCCCGAGGATTGCCCGTGTCCCTGATAATCCAGGCGCAGGAACGCCTGTCCGCGCCGTTTCGCATGGGCTTCCAGCGCCATCGCCTTAGTTCCGGTCATGTCGGAGTTGAAACCGCCGAGGAACACAATTCCCGGTGCCTTGCCAGGAGTCCTGTGATATGCGATCCGCGCGCCGTCGGGTTTGGTCAGGAAGGAAGCCGGCCCATCGTGTGAGTTGTCGGTCATTGTGCTAGTCTTTCAGCCAAGAACAGCGATACGGATGATACCCTGGTGAACGAGGCGCCAATCGAGGTTGGACGGGACCGTCCGGTGGGCTGGACCGATCCTAACAGGACCGTCGGTGATTTCGAGGCTTTCCGCCCGGCATCCGACGGCAAGGCGCCGACGGTAATGCAGGTCCTGCCGGCGCTGCGCTCCGGCGGCGTCGAACGGGGCACGGTGGATGTGGCGCGCGCGCTCGTCGCGGCCGGATGGAACGCGGTCGTCGTCTCGTCCGGTGGACCGATGGTCCGGGAGTTGGACCGCGCCGGCGCGATCCATATCGAGCTGCCGATCGGAGCCAAGAACCCGCTTAAATGGCGGGCCAATTTCGACCGCCTCGTTAATCTCGCCTTCGAGCACAATGTCGACATCCTGCACGCCCGCTCCCGGATGCCGGCCTGGATTACATGGCTCGCGGCGCGCAAGCGCTCGATGCCGTTCGTGACCACGTTCCACGGCCGGTACAGCGACGCGAACCCTCTGAAAAAGATCTACAACTCGGTGATGAGCCGGGGCGACCGGGTGATCGCCATATCCCATTACATCGCCGGGGAGATCACCAGACGCTACGGTGTCGGTGGCGACCGGCTGCGGGTCATCCCCCGCGGGGTCGATCTCGACCTGCACGATCCGGATCGGGTGTCCGCCGAGCGGATGATCAAGCTGACCAATGAATGGCGGCTGCCGGATGGGGTGCCGGTGGTGATGCTGCCGGCCCGGGTGACCCGCTGGAAGGGGCACGAACTGCTTATCGACGCCCTGGCCAAACTCGGCGATCAGCCCTTCCACTGCCTGATCGTCGGCAGCTACGAGGGCAAGGAGGCCTATAAGGCCAGCCTGGAATCGAGGATCGCGAAGCGCGGCCTCACGCCTTATATGCATCTTGTCGGCAACTGCAACGACATGCCCGCCGCCTACAAGCTCGCGGATGTGGTCGTATCGGCCTCGCTCGACCCCGAGCCTTTCGGCCGGGTGATCATCGAAGCCCAGGCGATGGGACGTCCCGTCGTCGCCAGCAATCACGGCGGAGCGGCTGAATCGATCATCGACGGCGAGACCGGCTGGCTGGTTCCGCCCGAAAACGCCGACGCGCTGGCCGATGGCATCCGCAAGGCCTTGGGCATGACCCAAGAGGAACGGGAACGCCAGTCCGAGGCCGCGATCTCCCATGCCCGCACCCATTTCTCCCGCGAGGACATGTGCGCGCGGACTCTCGCCGTCTACTGTGAGGTCCTTGGACTGACCCCGGCCGGAATTTGAGCGCGGGCATGCCGGTGGAGCGAATCCTCGTCATCAAGCTCGGCGCTTTGGGCGATTTCCTTTACGCGCTCGGCCCGATGCAGGCGATCCGCCGCCACCATCCCGCCGCGCATCTGACCCTGATGACCCGCGCGCCCTACGAGGAGCTCGCCCGGCGATCCGGCCTTTTCGAGGAGATCATCCTGGACCCGGCGCCCCGGGTCTGGAATATCGCCGCCGTCCTCTCGCTTCGCGCGCGAATGCGGGAAGCCGGCCATGACCGGATCTACGATTTGCAGACCTCGGACCGGACCGGTTGGTACTACCGCCTGCTCGGCCCCGGCACCCGGCCGGAATGGTCGGGGATCGTCCGGGGCTGCAGCCACTATCACCATTACCAGCGGCCGACCCTGACACACACGATCGACCGGCAGACCGAACAGCTTCGGATCGCCGGAATTACAGAGGTTCCGAGATCGGACCTGTCCTTCATGAAAAGCGATATCTCGCGCTTCGGTCTGCCGGAGAAATTCGTGCTGCTGATTCCGGGAAGTTCCGCCCGCATGGCGGTCAAGCGTTGGCCCGCCGACCGCTATGGCGCTCTCGCCCGGCGGCTTTCGGAACGTGGCCTCGCTCCGGTGCTTATCGGCGGCGCCGAGGAATCGGATGCGATCCGTGACATCGTTGAGCGATTCCCCGACGCCGTCAGTCTTGAAGGGCGCACGACGATATTCGACATTCCGGCACTCGGCCGCGCCGCAGCGGGTTGCGCCGGCAACGATACCGGCCCGATGCACATGGTGGCGATGACCGGATGCCCGACCGTGGCGATCTTCAGCACCGGGTCCTTCCCGGACAAGGCCGCGCCCCGGGGAGAGGCCGTCTCGGTTCTGGTCCGCGACGATCTCTCGGACCTGCCCGTCGACACCGTCGATGAGGCTTTGACAATGGTGATGCAGGAACCGCGCGGCTAGCTGTGCTCGTCGGTCTTGCGCGCGGTGTAGGTCTTGCCGTCGGCGCTACGCACCAGATCCACGATTTCCGGTTCGGCGTCCCGGCCACCGTTGCGCGGCTTGCCGAAGCCGAAGCCGAAGCCGCGGCGTGGCTTGGTTCGTTGCGCGCCTTTCAAGCGGCCGATCAGTCTGAAGCCATACCAGACCGCCGCGAGGATCGCGATCAGCATCACTATCTTGTTCAGGCTCAGCAGCATGAGGCCTTTTAAACCCAATTGCGGGCGAGGGAAATCTCTCACTACACATCGTCCTGGCCATCGGGTCCGCCCGCGCCCAAGGGATAGCCAAACCCCCGCCCCTCGCCTAAAAAGCCGGCCATGACAAATTCTCCACCGAGCAAACCGGTCGCGCCGCTCAGCGATGCGCAGAGGGCCGAGAGCCTCAGGTCAACCATGGCCGCAAGGTCAGAGGACGCCCCAGTCCGGGTATTCGCCTATGGCTCGCTTCTTTGGGACCCGTGCTTCGCGTTCGGGTCCAAGCAGCCGGCCCGGCTGCCGGGCTGGGTCCGGCGTACCTGCCTGTGGACCGTGCACGCGCGCGGCTCGCTGGGCTGCCCGGGGCTGTTCTACGGGCTTGACGCAGAGCCGACCGGCATCTGTGACGGCGCGGTCTACGAGCTTTCCCCCGACGGATTGGAAGAGGGTTTGGACCGGCTTTGGCAGCGGGAGATGCATGCTGGCGTCTACGAACCACGATGGCTCGATCTCGACGTCAACGGCGGTGCCGATGTCCGGGCCCTGGCCTTCGTGGTCAACCGCGCGCATGCGCAATATACCGGGCCGATGGATCTGGAGACCGCGGCTGCCTATATCGCCTCGGCCCGGGGCAAGTTCGGTTCCTGCGTGGATTACTACGCCGCGACTCTAGCCGCGCTGGAGTCCGAAGGGCTGGAGGATGCGGATCTTCGGACCCTGACGCAGCGCGCCGCCGCCCTTGCCGCCCGATAGCGCGGGAAGCCGCTCCCGGGGTTATTGCCCGGCGATGATTTCGTAGCGCACCACGCCATGGGTGCCGCGATCTTCCCGGCCGACGAAACGCATCCCGATTTTCTCCAAGACCCGGTGCGAGGCCCGGTTGTCGGCTCGGCTGAACGCGACGATCCTTGGCAGACCAAGCGTCCCGAGGCCATGGCGCAAACAGGCGGCGGCTGCCTCGGTTGCGAGGCCCGATCCCCGGAAGCACGGCAATAGGCCATAGCTCACCTCGACCGCGCTGGCGTCGTCGAGATACCGCAGGCCGCATTCGCCGATGAATGCGCCCGATGCCTTGTCACGGGCGGCATAGAGGCCGAAACCATGGTCGCGCCAATGGTCAAGCGCCACATCCACGGCGCGGCCCGCCGCTGCCGGATCGCGCGCGCCGTATTTGCGGATCGCCATCACCCTTACGTCACCATAGAAGCGGATCATGTCGGCCCGATGCGCCTCGGCGAGCCGCTCAAGCCGGATACGTTCGGTTGCCAGATCCATCGCCTACCCGGGAAATTCCGCCGCGTCGAGCCGGCGGCGGCGCCAGAGGTCGGCACGGGCGAAGCGCGTGATCAGGCCATGTAGCGGCAAGGGTCTCGGCTCCAGAATCGGCAAGGGCGCGTCCTCGGGTCTACCGCCACGGGCAAGCTCGGCGAGGACCGGCCCCATCGCCGTTGCCAGCGCAACACCACGGCCGTTGCAGCCCAGCCAGGAGAACACACCGGGCGCTAGAACATGAAGGCGCGGCAGGTAGTCCGGGGTCATCGCCAGAAAGCCGCTCCAGACATAATCCCATTCCACGTCGCCGAGTTGCGGGAAGTTCCGCTTCAACCGCGCGCCGACATGGGCCTTGAGCCGCTCCTCGGAGTTCACGTCGAAGATCAGCGAGGCGCCGCTGACCAGCCGTCCGTCCCAGTCATAGCGCGCGAATTGCAGATCCCCGCGGGTATCCGACAGCGCGTGACGACCCGGCAGCACTGATTTCCGCACGTTGTCGGACAGCGGCTTGGTCGCCATCTGCCAGGTCTTCACCGGCACGAAGGTCCGCCGCAGCCGGGGCCAGAGATCATCCGAATAGGCATTGGTCGCCAGCACCACCCGTTCCGCCGTCACCGATCCCCCGGGCGTGCGGATGCGCCACCCCTTCGGCGTGTTTTCCAACGCCGTCGCCGGCGAGCGAGTATGGATGCGGGCGCCGTTTCCGGCCGCCGCCTTGGCGAGGCCACGCGCATAGGCCATGGGATGCACCGTCCCGCCCTCATGGGCGATCCAGCCGCCATGCCAGGCATCGCTGCCGATGAGGTCGCGCAGCGCCTCCCGGCTCAGCAGATCCGCCTTGGCGCCTCGGCTGGTCCACTCCTTCAGGCGGCGTTCGACCAGCCGCATGCGGCCCGGCGAGTGCGCCGGCTGAATCCAGCCGTTCTGTTCTCCAGCCTTCTCCATGCCGTGTTCGCGGATCAGGTCGAAGACCAGTTTGGCAGAATCGCGGATCAGCGCGATCGTGCTCTCGCCCTTTTCCGGACCGAACACCCGCAGGATCTCCTCCGGGTCGGCCTTGGCGAGCGTCGGGATCGCAAGACCGTTGTTGCGTCCCGAGGCGCCAAAGCCGATCTCGCTTGCCTCCAGGACCACGGTATCGACACCGGGAACCAGATGAAGCGCGGTGGAAAGGCCGGTATATCCGGCGCCCACGATCACCACGTCGGCGACGTGATCCCCGCTGAGCGGAACGGTCTCGATCGGCGCCGGCGCGGTCGCCGCCCAGACCGAGTCGGGCAGGGCCGACGGGGTTGAAATCTTGGCCATGCGTGCCTCCGAGTTTCCGCTATCAGCCGGTCAGGCCAGCAGGGTTTTCAAGTCCAACGCGGGATCGGCGATCCGCTCCGGCGCCGGGCTGCGGCCTGCCGCCAGAAGCCGCGTTGCGATCATATAGGCGGCACCGTCGTTCATGGCATCCACCGCGAGCAAGCGGCCGCCCTTGAAATACCAGACCGACAGCGCGTGTTCACGCTTGCCGGGCCGCACCACCGTCGTCTCGTAACCGCTGTTGAGGCCGGCGATCTGCAGCTTGACGTCGAACTGATCGGACCAGAACCACGGCGCCGGGCGATACGCCACGTCGCGGCCGGCAAGGCTTTCGGCGGCCGCCTCGCCCTGATCGGCGGCGTTCTGCACCGACTCGAGCCTTCCAAGTCCGTCGCCAAGCGGGAACCGGGTACAGTCTCCCGCGGCGACGATTTCTGGGTCGGAGGTCCGGCAGGCCGCATCGACGAGAATACCGTCGTCGACGGCGAGCCCGGCCCGCTTCGCAAGATCGTCGTTCGGCCGGATGCCGATGCCGACGACGACGAAATCGGCCTCGATGACCTCACCGCTCGCCAGGCGTGCGCCCGTCACCCTGCCGGCCTCCCCGATGAGCTCCCCGAGCGCGGTGGATTCGCGGATGCGCACGCCATGGGCTTCATGCAGAGCGCGGAAATAGTCGGATGTCGCCGGCGCCGCGACCCGCTGCAGGATCCGCTCCGCCATCTCCAGGACCGTGACCTTGAGGCCGAGTTTGGCGGCAACCGCCGCCGCCTCCAGGCCGATATAGCCGCCGCCGACCACCAGCAGCGACCGGCCCGGCGCGAAATCCCGGGCCATCGCATCGACATCGCCGAGAGAGCGCACCGTGAACACACCGCCGAGGTCTCCGCCAATCGCGGCAGGCAGGCGGCGCGGCACCGACCCGGTCGTAAGCGCGAGCCTGTCGTAACTGATGCGTTCTCCATCCGCGAGAACCACCGTCTTCGCGGACCGGTCGATCGCCTCGACCCGGCATCCCAGCCGCAAGGTCACGTCATGCTCGTCGTACCACCGCTCGGGCCGGAGCAGCAGGCGCGCCAGATCCATCTCGCCAAGCAGGTATTTCTTGGACAATGGCGGGCGCTGATAGGGAGGAACCGGTTCCTCGCTGATCAGCACGACCGGTCGGCCGTCGCCGAGATCCCGCAGCCTCGCGATCAGAGAAATCGCGGCCTGCCCGCCGCCAACGACAATCAAGGTGCCGGTCAAGACCGTGTTCCCCTTCCCGTCCGAACACCCGGTCCGGCCCTTCTCTGCGTAGTGCGATTCACGTTCCGTCGACCCGGCGCCATGGTCAGAGCCCGAACCGGCTCCACAGGGACCGGGCCTCGATCCCGGCGAGCAGGTCCTCCGCCCAGGTCCCGCCGTCCGCCGGCGCCGAGGCACCCGCCGGACGCAGCCCGAGCCGGCTTAGCAGGCCTTGGCGGGGTGCATGGAAACGGAACTTCACGTTCTCACCGTGGCGTTCGCGCATCACCGAGCGCAGATCCCCGAGACCGTCGATCAGGCCAAGTTCCAGGGCCTTGCCGCCGGTCCAGAACGCTCCGCTGAACAGATCCTCGGGATCGCCTTTCAGCCGCTCTCCCCGCCTTTCGCGCACCCAGTCCTGGAACCTTTGGAAGATATCGCCGTGCAGCGCGCGAAGATGTTCCACATGCGCCGGGTTCTCGGCCTGGAACGGGTCCAGCATGCCTTTTTTCTCGCCGGTCGCATGCAGCCGCCGCTCGATCCCGAGCTTGGCGATCGCCTCTTCGAAACCGAACCCCGCCGAAATCACGCCGATCGACCCGATGATCGAACTGGCATTGGCATAGATCTCGTCGCCAGCAAGCGCGATCCAATAGCCGCCCGACGCCGCAACATCCTCGCAGAAAACCGTCACCGGCTTGTTCTTCTCGCGGGCCAGGTCGCGGATGCGTTTCTGGATCAGGTCCGATTGCACCGGCGAGCCACCGGGCGAGTTGATCACCACTGCCACGGCCTTGACCCGGCGGCCGGAAAACGCCGCCTCCAACTGGCCGGCAACACCGCGCAGGTTGAGACTGCGGCCAACCGGCCGCGCATCGCCTATAACGCCCACGAGACGGACCACTGAGACCACCGGATCGCGGCGGCGCAATGCGTTGAGCTTTTGCAGAATGTCCATACACCGAACATAGGCATACCGGCGCCGGCCGCCAAGCCGCTTCGCCGGGATGCGCCGCTAGCCCTTGAACAACTCGCCGTGGCCGCTGTACCGGCGCCGGCGCGCCAGCAACAGCAGCACCGCGCCCGGTAGACCGATGACGACGAATGTCGGCGCCAGCAGGATCGTCGAGATCACCGGATGCCAAAGCCACGGATGCACATATCGGGCAACCGCCGGCTCCGCCAGCTTGAGGCTGGTTTCGTGCACGGCAAACCAGAACGAGCCCGCGTCGATGATCGCCAGATTGCCCGTCAGCAGCCATTTCACGAGGTCGTGGCACAGCACCCCCACGCCGAGCGCCACCAGAATCCAGCCGATGGTCACGATCACCAGACGCATCTCGTCGCCCTCTTTCAACCGGCTCCGTTCCCACGCACCATAGGACAACCTTCCGGCCCGGTGCAAACCGCCCGAAGCCGTTCCGCAAAGTTGCATTCACCCATCGCCTTGGTTAATGTCCGCCGCCCAGCGGAGGGATGGCCGAGTGGCAAGGCGCACGCCTGGAAAGCGTGTTCACCGAAAGGTGTCGAGTTCGAGATCCCCCTCCCTCCGCCACTTCTTCCTTCCATATATAGTCTACAGAGACCCCAGAAGGCTGTCTGACGTCAGCGCCCGTGGGACAGATTAGGTGCTTTTCGTAAGGGAGGATTTCCGGCTCATCGTGGTGACCGAAGGAACGCAGATGAGAGCGAAAATCCATCCAACAAGCCCGCCGAAGGTGGTGCGGGATATCCGTCGCAGGACACGGCGGCAATATTCGTCTGAAGAAGATCGGATCGTTCTGGAAGGGTTGCGGGGCAGGAAAGCATTGCCGGACTGTGCCGTCGCGGAAGGTATCGCCGAGGGACTGTATTACAACTGGTCGAAGGTTCCTGGGTGAGGCGCAAGCGCCATTGGTTCGAAGCGAAGCGCCGAACGGCAAGCGGTTGGCAGGTGACACCCAGCGCCAAGCGACAGGCAGCGAGGTGAAGGACCTTCGCCGTGAGATGCAGAGCCTGAAGGAACTGGTCGCCGATCCTGAGCCTGGAAGACCGGCTGCTCAAAAAAGCATGCTCGGGGCTGGGGACGACGACATATGAGATATCGCAGCATCGAGAAGCTTGAGATCATCCGGTTGGTCGAGAGATCCCATCTGCCGGCACGCCGGAGCCCCTACGGTCCTTGGGCATCCCGAGCACGACCTTTTACAGGTGGTACGACCGATACCGGAGCTTTTAGCCGTGCCGGTTTGAAGGATCGCACCAGGGCCCCGGCCGTGTGGAACCGCATCCCCGACGAGGTCCGCCGCCAGATTATGGCGCTGGCTCTGGAGTGCCCGGATATCGCCTCGGGAACTGGCGGTACGGTTTACCGACACGCGCAGCTACTTCGTCTCCGAGGCATCGGTCTACCGCTTGCTGAAGGCGCATGACCTGATCACCAGCCCGTCCTTCGTGGTCATCAAGGCGGCGGATGAGTTCCGCGATAAGACCACCGCGCCCAATCAGCTCTGGCAGACCGACTTCACTTACCTGAAGGTGATTGGCTGGGGTTAGTTCTATCTGTCGACCATCCTGGACGACTATTCACGCTACGTGGTCGCCTGGAAGCTCTGCACCACCATGCGGGTGAGCGATGTCACCGACACGTTGAATCTGGCGCTGGAAGCCTCGGGCTGCGAACAAGGCCGAGGTCATCCACAAACCCCGGCTGCTAAGCGACAACGGCTCGTCTTACATCGCCGGCGATCTCCCCGACTGGCTGGGCGAGCGGGCATGAGCCATGTCGGGCGCACCCAACCATCCCCAGACCCAGAGGGTAGTGAGCAGGGATCGTGGCCCCGGTGGGGTAAGCCGTAACCGAGCGTTGGCATCAGACCTTGAAGAACCGGATCCTGCTGGAAAACTACTTCCTGCAGGGCGATCTGGGCGGCAGATCAGAGCCTTCGTCTCCTACTACCCAACAACCACCGGTACCACGAGAGCCTCGGTAATCTCACGCCGGCCGACGTCTACTTCGGCCGAGATCAAGAACCATCTATCGGAGAAGGAGACGCATCAAGCAAGACACCATGAAAAAACGACGCTTGGCGCACATGCGCCAAGCGGCAATCAGGAGAGCCTCCGTTACGTTCTCATGCCCATCTGACGACGGACACCGGCATATGGATATCGATCACGGAAAGATCCACCGGATTGTTCTTCACATAATCGATCGCCTCCGCGCCGCGATTCGCGGTCGCGCTGGGAAGAAATCGTTAGACGATAAAATCAAGCTAATATAGTCGGAGATGATGGGGTCGTCGTCGACCACGAGAACATGATTTATTTTCACTTCCGAACTCAAAGTTACTAATGAATTGATCTTGATTTCTTGGGTGCGCGCTCGTCTTCCGCAACAACGGGCGGGAAAAAGATGCATCACCTTGTCCAGTTCCGCCAGAAACCCTGCGTAATCTTGCTCGACACGCCCTGAAATTCTTCCTTGGACGTCACCAGTTTCAGCGCGTCGAACAGGGCCGAGACAGCGGGCCCGTGGCAAGCCCAGATCCATCAGCCGGTAAAGCAGCTCTCGCATAACCGGTCCGCGACCGCGGTCGTCATTTCATTGCCGAACGTGCCGCCGGTGCGGATATGCGCCGCCTTCAGGTAGGCGGCATCAAAGCTCCTCATATCGAAATCCTGCGAACTCTTCGCCTTCGTGAAAAGCGCATCGAGCTGCATGATGTATTCCGCGACCCAGTCATGATACTTGGGCTTGGTCTTCTCAACCGTCGCGTCGGCGCGCTGAATCGCCTCGATCTTGGTTCGGCCGCCACGTTGCCGAACCTTCCTGGAGAAGGCGTTCTCGACCTTAACTTTCTGGACTTGCACCGTGCTTCTCCATTCTCTGGTTCGTCACGTGAACATCGCGTCGATTTCGGCCTGCGTCATTGCCGGCCCCGCCTCTTCTCCGACATCGGTCTGCTGGTCTTCGGCCCGGCGCCCGACACCGTTCGGATAGCCCTCGATCTTGAACCGCCGGTCCGGACCGATATAGCGCGGCGCGACGATGAAGGGCCTTTCGTCGCGCGCCACCCAACTCAGCCTGTGATACAGAACCGCCGGGGAAAACGGCTTCGCGACGACGATGTTCGCGCCGCAGTCGCGCGCCTTCATCACATGGGTCATCGGGGTGTGGCTCATCATCACGATGAAAGGGATGAAACGCGACGGGTTCTCCGGATTCGCGCGCACCGTCTGGACAAGTTCGAATCCGCTCACACCCGACAAATGGCTATCGGCGAGAACGAAATCAACGTTGCCGCCTGTCAGAAACGGCATGGCTTCGTCGGCGGATTCCGCCTCCTTGATCCCGCCGACGCCGAATTCCCGCAGAATCCCGGCGATCAGCTGACGGAAATTCGCGTCGGCCTCCACGACGAGGAATGCAATGTCGGAGAAATTCAGATCGTCTTGAGCCATGCTTTGAAGTCCAACAAGCGCCGATCCGACGTTTGATCCCTAGAACAGTTCCACGGTTCCGCTTGCGTTTTCCTTGGTCTCGGCGGGCATCAGATCGCTCTTCCCAAGCCCCACCAGATTGCTCTGCGGGATCTGGTAGACACGAGCCCGGCCGCTCGCCGGCCAAAACTGAACTCTGCGCGCCGAAAAGCCCATCAGGTCCGAGGAGACTAACTCAAATCCTTCCGATCTTACATATTTTAACGCAAACTCGGCATTGAACGAGCCAACATCCGACAGATTGGCCACGACTTTGGCACCGCCGAACAGCTTGACCCGCAGGTTCCGCGCCTTCCCGCCGCGCTTGAAGATCTCGTTGATCATCAGCTCCATGGCGTAGCTGCCGTACCGCAGGGCCGGACCCGAAACGTCGCCGGCGGCGGCGTCGTTCTGTTCGCGGCCCGGCAAAAGGAAGTGGTTCATGCCGCCGATACCGAGAACCGGGTCATACACGCAGGCCGCGACGCAGGAGCCGAGCACGGTGGTGAGCACCAGATCCGGGGCGCCGCCGACGATGAACCGCCCCTGGTGAACATTCGCGATCCGCGCGTTGATCTCGTAGTCGAAATATGAGTGCGGCTGCCGGTCGTCCGAGCTCCTGGCGGTCTTGTCCTTGGCCGAAAACAGAATGGGACGTTTGGGCGCCAGATTCTCCGGGCGGCGTTGCAGGGCGGTGCTCACACTCAAAGACATTCTCGATTTACTCCGCGACGATCCGTTAGGCGAAACCAGCGATGCGACTTTTGGGCCCGAACCGATTTGGCGATACCTGCGCCGATCAGCAGGCTCACCCTATGGTTTCGCGGCGCGCGGCGGTATTGGGACATTCCCCGATCACCCTGTGGAAATCCCTTACCGGTTCGTTAACACTTGCCCTTGCGTTTCAGAATTCTTACGCCTAGCGCGGCGGTGGCCGGCCGGTGCCGACACCGGCGAATTGCGGCCCCCGGCCCGTCCGGCTATAGGTGAAGCGCCCCTGGAAACGACGGGACCGATCCGATGAAAGTTCTTCGCGTTAACAACCATGACATGCCCTATCTCGAGCTCGGGGCGGGCTCACCACTGGTCTGCATCCACGGCTCGCTCAATGATTTCCGGGCTTGGAACGCCGTGCTGAAGCCGCTTTCAGCCGGTTACCGGCTGATCGTCCCGAGCCTGCGCCACTACTTTCCCGACCGTTGGGATGGTAAGGGCGGCACCTTCACCATGGCCCAGCACGTGGACGACGTGATCCGGTTCATCGAAGGCCTGAAGGCGGGGCCGGTGCACCTGATCGGGCATTCCAGGGGCGGCCATCTCGCCTTCCGGCTTGCCCTCGCGCGTCCCGACCTGATCGGCAGGCTGGTCCTCGCGGAACCCGGCGGAACCTTGGACGACTCGCTGATGCCGGAGACGGCGGCCGATGCACCGCCCGCCGCCGGTTCCCGTGCCCATGTCGCTCTAGCGGCGGAGAAGATCGACGCGGGTGATCTCGACGGTGGTCTGCGAGCCTTCATCGACGGCATCAACGGGCCCGGCGCCTGGGACGCCCTGCCCGCCGCCGACCGTCAGATGCGCGAGGACAACGCGCACACGCTTCTGGTCCAGGTCAATGAAGGACGCCAACCCTTCACCCGGGCCGAGGCCGAAGCCTTGTCCGTGCCCACTCTGTTCGTCGGCGGCGCGGATACTCCCGGAATGCTTCCCATCGTCCTCAAGGCGCTCGCGGCGCATGTCCCGGGGGCCAGGACCGTGATCATTCCCGAGGCCGGGCACAGCATGATCCGCCAGCAGCCGGCGGCGTTTTCAACGGCGGTTCTGGACTTCCTCGCCTGAAACACGGCGCCTTGCACGGCCGCCGCCGGGCAACAGGCGTCCTATTCGTGGCGGAGCAGCGCGGGATCGGAAATACGCGGATCCTGGCCCCGTGGCGCGGTGCGCAAGGCTTCTTCAAGAGAGAGCACCGCGCGCCACTCCTCCGGTGGCCGTGAGGCCTCCTCGGGGCCGATCTGGTCCATGCCCCAGCAGATTTCGAGGTTGTGGCCGTCGGGGTCCTTGAATTCCACGGCAATCTGCTGGCCCGCCCGGCGGCGGCCCTGGAAACTGATCGGCACGCCATGGCGTTCCAAATGCTCGCGGGCCTGAAACACCTCGTCGACGGTCGCCACTTCGAAGGCGAAATGATGCAATTCCTCGGCCCGGGCCTCCCCCGCGGCGCCCCCGACCAGGGCGATCCCGTGATGGTCGTTGTTGCATTGCAGGAAAACCATGCGCCCGGGCATCATGGTTTCCGGATAGGCATCCGAGACCCGCAGGCCGAGGACCTGGGTATAGAACGCTACCGACCGCTCGAGATCGGCGACCTTGAGCACGACATGGCTGATCTTGCCGAGAGCGAAGGGAACGCCCTCGGGCGGGCTGGTGTCGTAGAAACGCTTGATGTCCTCTCGGTTCAGGCCGTCGTGGTCGATGCTGTCACGCGCCATGGCAAGCTTCCCTGTCCATCATGAGTCCTGCGGCGGAAACTCGTCACTTATATGCTCGGTCGGCTGCGGGGTGGTGGTCATCAGCGTGACACCCTCCACCGAATGAAACTGGTGCCAGGTGTTCCGCGGAATCACGACCAGCATGCCGGCCTTGAGATCGTGCCTCTCCTCACCCGAAGCGTTTCTGAGCTTGAGGGTCACCGAGCCTTTCAGGATCTGGACGATCTCGTCGCCGACCGGGTGCCGTTCCCATTGCGAGGTTCCGGAAAAGCCGGCCGCGAAGATACCCCCGTCCCGGTAGTCCGCGAGCCGGGCGAAGTAGCCCTTCGTGTCGCTATGCCGGGTTCGTCCCTCCAGGAAGGTGGTTTTCTCGGCCAGCGCGGTTTCCAGGTCGATGGCGATTGTCATGCTCCCGCTCCCTCGAAGTCCGACCCTCAGATTACGTTCGCGGCCCGCATCTTCTTGACCTCATCCGGCGACAGGCCGAGCCACTCGCCATAGATTCCCTCGTTGTCGGCGCCGAGCACCGGCGAGGGTTTGATCCCGACCTTGGAGGCCGACATCTGGATGGGCGTCGCCGGCACGGTCATTTCACCACGCACCGGATGATTGATCTTGGCCATGATGCCGCGGGCATGCAGATCCTCGTCCTCAAGCTGCTCCTTCATGTTGAAGACCGCCCCGCAGGGCACCCCGGCGCCGGCGATGGTCTCCATCACTTCCTTCTTGGTGTGGCGGCTGGTCCAGTCCGAAATCGCCTTGTTGATGGTATCCTTGTGAAGATACCGGGCACTGCCGTCCTGCATGCGTGGATCGCTCGCCAGATCCTCGCGCCCGATCACCTTGCAGAGCCGCTGCCAGTGCTGCTCGTTGCCGCGCGAGGCGAAGATATAGGCCCAGTCGTCGATCCCTCCCGGCTTGCAGGGGTAAAGGCCGCCCGGCGAGGTCCCGAAGACCTCGTTGCCGACGCGCGGTAGAAGCGAGCCGTCCTTGACGGCGGCCTGGCGGCTCATCGGGGTGCGGCTGTAATTGACCATCGCGTCGCGCATCGCCACCTGGATATGCTGTCCCTTGCCGGTCGAGACCCGCTGGAACAGGGCCGCGAGGATGCCCATCGCCGCCATCATGCCGGTGCCCGTATCGCCGACGGTGGCGCCCGGCCGGACCGGTGGCTGATCCGGCAGGCCGTTGATGGCGAAGGTGCCGCCGGCGGCCTGCGCGATCATGTCGAAAGACAGGAAGTTGCCGTGCGGGCCGTCGGGCGCGAATCCCTTCACCTGGGCGAAGATGATCCGGGGATTGAGTTCGCTGAGCCGTTCATAGTCGAAGCCGAGACGGGCGAAGGTGCCCGGCGCCATATTCTCGACGACCACGTCCGCCTTCTTCACCAGGCTTTCGATCAGCGCCTTTCCCTCGGGTGTCTTCAGGTTGCAGGTAATGCTCTTCTTGTTGGTGTTGTAGAAGACGAAGTAATGCGCGTCGGCATCCTCCCGGTCGCTGAAGCTCCAGCGCGCCGGCTCCCCGCGTTTCGGCTCCTCGACCTTCACCACCTCGGCGCCCATCCAGGCCAAGGCCTGGGTGCAGGACGGACCCGCCTCGAACTGCGTGAAGTCGAGAACCTTGATTCCCTCGAGCGCCGCGCTCGAAGCGTTCAGTCCATCCATGAGTCCGTTCCCTTCCCTTGCGGTGGCACACGCCCGCCGCGATTCCATACTGCCCGCGATATTAGCGCTTCGGGCCCCGGACGGTAGCGTTTCCCGCAATTATCATATGACCGGCAATTTTCCGGACCGGACCGGCAATGCATGCCATAGATTGATCTTGAATACGCCTCTGGCCACGCCTATCTAATCGCCGCTTCGGCCAGCCGGACGGCATCGTGCCGCGAACCGGCCCTTGTGGCCGACACCGGAGTCCCGTGCAGCATCATCATTCCGGCGGTCCCGCCAAGTTCGGCTCACTCCTCGGCGTGGCGCCAGGAAACGTGCCCGTTTACTCCTCCGACTATCCCTCCGCCGACAAGGCCGAACTGCCGACCCGTCAGGCCTACCGAAGCATGCTTGATGGCATCTACATGGGCCACAAATGGCAGTGCGTGGAGTTTGCGCGGCGCTGGATGTACCTGAACAAGGGCTACATCTTCGACGACATCGCGATGGCCTACGACATCTTCAGGCTGCGCACCGTCCGGATCTTAGCCGACGGCACGCTGCTTCCGCTGAATTCCTTCCGCAACGGCGCCAATCGGCCGCCGGAGCCGGGTTCCCTGATGATCTGGAACGAGGGTGGCGAGTTCGACGTAACCGGTCATGTCGCCGTGGTGACCGAGCTGTTCGGCGACCGGGTGCGGATCGTCGAGCAGAATGTCGAGCACACGGTCTGGCCGGCGGGCCAGACCTGGTCGCGGGAACTGCCCCTGCGCATCGACGCGGCCGGCGGACACTGGGTCGAATGCACGTACCCGGGCTGCGAGATCCTGGGCTGGGTGATTCAGACCTCGGATTCCGGCGGCGCCGAAGACATCGCCGAGCCCGACCCCCGACTGTTCCTGCCGCAGGCCCGCAAGCTCGAGGCGGCGCGGTCCACCGATCAGACATGGCTTGATCCCTCGGATCCCGCCCAGGCCGCCTATGTCGAAATGATGGGTGGCTGCAAGCTTGCCACCAATGAGGAAGATCAGGATACCTATTACCGGATCAGCGAGTCCGCCTATCGCGAGATCCGCCGGGCGACCAATGAGCTGCACCGCATGTTCCTGCACGCGACCAACCTGGTCCTCGAGAACGACGATCTGCTGCGCCGCTTCAATCTGCCGCCGGCACTTTGGCCGCGGATCCATCAGTCCTGGAACAACCGGCGCAACCAGATGATCACCGGACGCTTCGACTTCGCGCTCACGGAGCGCGGGCTGAAAGTGTACGAGTACAACGCCGATTCCGCGTCCTGCCATATGGAGTGCGGCTACATTCAAGACCGCTGGGCCGATCACTTCGGCTGTGACGACGGCCGGTGCGCCGGCTCGGGCATGATCAAGGAACTGGTGGACGCCTGGCGTGAAAGCGAGGTCGACGACGTCCTGCACATCATGCAGGACCGGGACCTTGAGGAGACCTACCATGCCTTGTTCATGAAGCAGGCCATGGAGAAAGCCGGCATCACCTGCAAAATCATCAAGGGAACATCCGGCCTTCGTTGGGGTGACGACGGCTGGGTGCATGATGCCGATGACGTGCCGATCAAATGGGTCTGGAAGACCTGGGCCTGGGAGACGGCCCTCGATCAGATCCGTCATGATCTGGAGGATGACGACGAGAATCTGGCGCTGCACCGGACCATCGATCGGGCAACCCAGAAGCCGCGTCTCGTCGACGTACTCCTGCGCGAGGAGGTCATGGTCTTCGAGCCGTTATGGACCCTGATCCCCAGCAACAAGGCCATCCTTCCGGTTCTTTGGTCGATGTACCCGAACAACCGCTATCTTCTGGAGACCAGTTTTGACCTCTCCGACGACATGCGCCGCAAGGGCTATGTGGTCAAACCGATCGTCGGCCGGTGCGGCGAGAATATCGCGATCTACGACCGCCATGATGATCTCGTGACCGAAACTACTGGCAAGTTCGAAGAGCGCGACCAGATCTATCAGGAACTGTTCCGGCTCCCGAGAATCGGCGAGCACAACGTGCAGATCGGGACCTTCTCCGTCGCCGGCTCCTACGCGGGCGCCTGCGCGCGGGTCGATCCGTCGCTGATCATCACGACCCATAGCGACATTCTTCCGTTGAGGATCATCCCCGACGAGGACTTTTTGACGTCCTGACCGCGCAAGGGCGGAGCGTTGCAGCGGCCTCGGTTCTCAATACTTTACAAACCCTATCGGGAACAGAATCAGGTTCACACGCTTGCGCCGCCCAAATGCCTGCGCACGTCGGTTTGATCCGGTTGAGTAGGACCCGGGCCGTCGAGAGAAAGTAGTTTCCGAGCATCAAATTCAGGAGTATTGAGCGTGCCGGTTTTCACGAATCACGCAAAGGCTCCGACCGGGCGCTCCGTTCGTTGCACCGCGGCTTGATCCCTTTGGATCGGGGTAGCTAGGAAATGCCGGTCACGCGCCGAACGCTTCTGAGAGCCGCAGCAGGTGCTCTGCCTGGTATCGTGGCCGCGCGCGCACTCGATGCCGCCACCAAATCCTCCGAGTGGGATTTCGGCGCGGTCATCGACATGGCCGAGGCGCTGTCCCGTGCGCCGCATTCCGATCCGCCGATGTCCCTGCCGGCACCGATGGCGGCGATGACCTACGAACAATACCGGGACATCCGCTTTAAGCCCGAAAAAGCGGTCTGGAAGGATACGGACTCCGCGTTCGCGGTGGATCTTTTCCATCCCGGGTGGAATTTCCGAACACCGGTCGGGATCGACCTGGTGGAGACTGGCAAGACGCGCCCCTTGCCCTTCGCGGCGGAAATGTTCGACTACGGTCCCTTACTGGCGCCGCCAAAGAACGTATCGTCTCTTTCGTTTTCCGGCTTCGCGGCCCGGAACGCGATCCACAGATCCGATGTGATGGATGAGTTCGCGGCTTTCCAGGGCGCCAGCTACTTCCGCGCCGTCGCCAAGGGCCAGCATTACGGATTGTCGGCGCGCGGGCTGGCCTTGAACACGGCCGAGCAGGGCGGAGAGGAATTTCCAAGATTTCGCCGTTTCTGGCTGGTCCGGCCACAAGCCGGCGCCGGCAGCCTCGTGGTTCTGGCGCTGCTCGACAGCCCCTCCACAACGGGCGCCTACAGGTTCACGCTTCGTCCCGGCGATGTGACCGTCACCGACGTCGAACTGGTGCTCTTTCCCAGGGTTGAGCTTACCAAAGTCGGCCTTGCGCCATTGACGTCGATGTTCCTGTTCAACAGTTCGGCCCGGGCCGGCCACGATGATTTCCGGCCAGCGGTTCACGACTCCGACGGCTTGCAGATCCTGACCGGCTCGGGTGAACGCATCTTCCGTCCTCTCGCGAACCCGTCCCGGCTCCAGATTTCCGCCTTCGTCGACCGCAATCCCCGTGGCTTCGGCCTGGTGCAGCGCGCCCGCGCGTTCTCGGACTATCAGGACATCGCCTCGCGTTTCGAGCTTCGTCCCTCGACCTGGGTCGAGCCGATCGGCGATTGGGGCGCCGGCGCGATGATCCTGGTGGAGATTCCGAGCGACGTCGAAACCAACGACAATATCGTGGCGTTCTGGCGCCCGAACGAGCCGATCCGCGCGAACCGCCCCTATAACCTGACCTATCGGCTGCTTTGGTGCGCAACGCCGCCGGAGACCGCTCCGCTGGCCAAGGTCGCGGCGACGCGCGGCGGTCTCAGCGCCGACCGAAATCGCCGTCTGTTTGTCGTCGATTTTTCGGGACTACCGCCCGAGACCCCCGAACCCACCGTCACGGCCCATGCCTCGGGTGGACAGATCTCGAATATCACCGGCCAGGTGAATGCGGCCGGCCAGACCTATCGGGCGTCGTTCGAACTCGACACCGGGGCGGAGAACCTGATTGAGCTGAGGATGGTCTTGACCATCGCCGGCGCGGCGGTCAGCGAGACATGGCTATATCGATGGAACCGTCCCTAGCCACCGACCATCCACGGCCGATCCGGCTGCACCCGACGTCGGTCCCGCCTCCGGCGCCGATCGACATGCCGACCCAGGATCTCCGCGCCACGCCGGCGGCTCGGACGCCGCGCCGCAGCGACCTGCGAACGCATGCGGCGCGCCTCGTCACCTTCGGCGGAGCGCTGGCGATGACCGCTGCGGCAACGCATCAGATGTTCGAGGCGGTCGCGGTCGGCGAGATCACCGGGCTGCAGGCCGTCCTGGTTGTCCTGTTCGCCATCACGTTCGGATGGATCGCCCTGGCGGCAACGACGGGGATCGCCGGCCTGTTGCCGGCCCGGCGCCAGGATCACGCCGCCACGCCCGGCTTTGGCGTCACCTGCCTTGCCATGCCGGTCTACAACGAGGATGCCGCGTCGACAACGTCTGCCTTGCTGGCAATGGGCAACGACATCGCCCGACTGGGTGAGGCGGAGCGCTTCGAGATTTTCATTCTTTCCGACACCACCGATCCCGATGCCTGGGCGCGGGAGACTGCGGCAGTGGCCGCCTGCGCGCGAGTCTCAGGCCGACCCTGGCGGTCTGGTACCGCCATCGCCCGGAGAATCTGGATCGCAAATCCGGCAATCTCAGGGAGTTCATCGAACGCTGGGGCGGGCGTTACGAGGCGCTGGTGATCCTGGACGCGGACAGCCTGATGACCGGGAAACGCTCATCGCGCTGCGGGATCGTCTCGCGGGCGATCCGAAGCCGGCCTGATCCAGACGGTGCCGGTGCTGGTGGAGGGCGAGACCGTGTTTGCCCGCATGCAGCAATTCGCCGGCGCGATCGCCGGGCCGGTCGTCGCCAATGGTCTCGCCGCGTGGCAGGGCGATGACGGCAATTATTGGGGTCACAATGCCATCCTGCGGACCCGGGCCTTCGCCGAGAGTTGCGGCCTGCCCACCTCAAGGGACGACGTCCCTTCGGCGGCATGATCATGAGCCACGACTTCGTCGAGGCGGCCCTTCTGCGGCGTGCCGGATGGAAGGTCCTGCTCGCCCGCGACCTGGGCGGCTCCTGGGAACGCCCGCCGCCGACCCTGAGCGATACCGCGGTCCGCGACCGGCGATGGACCCAGGGCAACCTCCAGCATCTCGCGGTGATCGGAACCCGCGGCTCGCCTGGCCGAGCCGCCTGCATTCGCGATGGGCGTGATGAGCTATCTCGCCTCGCCCCTGTGGCTATTGCTGATCGGCGTGGGTCTCGCCCTGGTCGCGCAGGCCAGTATTCTGAAACCGAAATACTTCACCGAGGCGTTTCAGCTGTTCCCGACCTGGCCGATCTTCGACAGCGAGCGCATGCTCTGGATCTTCGGCCTCACCCTTGCGGCCTTGCTGCTGCCCAAGATCACCGGTCTGGTCCGGGAATTGACGGTGCATTTCGTGCAAGGGTCCTGGCGGACATTGGCCTTGACCGTTCCAAGCTGGCTGCTGGAGATCCTGCTCTCCGGCCTCGTGGCTCCCATCATGATGCTGATCCAGTCCCGGCATGTCTGGGATATTCTGCGCGGGCGCGATTCCGGCTGGATGCCACAGCGGCGGGAAGCCGGTACGCCGCGATTGATGGACGCGCTCTCGGGTTACAGCGGCCACACGATTTTCGGCGTTATCGTTCTCGCAGCGATGCTGTTCATTTCGCCCAAGGTGGTGGCCTGGCTTTCCCCGATTCTCGGCGGCTGGCTGCTGGCGGTTCCGCTTTCCTGGGCGGTCGGCGATCCGAGGATCGGGCGCTGGGTTAGACGGACCGGCGTTTTCGCGACGCCCGAGGAAGTGGCGCCGCCGGATCTGCTGATCGACGCCCGCGACGCGCGGTTGGCCGCGCGTTCCGCCCTCGAGGGACTGACAATCGAAAGCCTCCTCGACGATCGGCTAGCCGCGGACCGGCATTTCGACCATGCGGGCCAATCCCGCCAGCGGCTATTGGGCGCACCCGATATCCCGAGCCTCACCCTCGCCGCCAAGATCGCCGAAGCGACATCCCGCGCCCAGGCCGTGGGCTGGCTGGATAAAGCCGAGAAAATGGCGCTTCTGAAGGATCGAGGTCTTTTCGACCGGATGGCGGCCCTGAAGCCGTAGTCGAGCCGCGCTCAACTACCCCAGGTCCGGAACGGGCCGGTGTCGATATGGACGAAATTCGCCCTGGAATACCTGCCGACGCCGCCGCGCTGGAGCTTCATGGCCGCTCTCGCGATTTCGTCGACGGTCCGGGTCTTCATCCGGATATCGATCGCCCGGCCTTCCAGATGCAGGCTTCGCTTGGCGCCGCCCTTGCCACTGGCGAGCAGCAGCGCGTTGGATCTGGGCGAACGGTATCCGCAGACGATTCCGGCCGGCTCGCGCACCCGCAGTGTATTGAACAAGGCGTGCAGATAGTCGAGCAGCGCCGGATCGATGGGATGGGTCGATCCGTCCCGGAAATCCCTCAGCAGGAAGTCGAATTCTTCAAGGGCCTCGGGAATATAGTTTTCGCCGTCGTAGTAAACGAGGCTGGCGGCCTCATCCGAGTAGAGATGCCGAAGCCGCAACTTTCTTTCGCGCTTTTTCGGAGCGGGGACGGAGATGTCGTTCATGAACGGTGCCGCGCCCGCCGTTCGTGGTGCCAACACCGCCGCGGCGCAAGCCATCAATACGGCACGGCGCCCCGCCACCGTCGGTCTAGGTTGATCTCGCCCCCCGGAAGACAATGGCCTACACCTCTCAGCAATGATCGCCGAGGCAATCGATCTCTCCGCTTCGCACACCGCGCAAGTGGAAAATTCAGTGCCCCGAAGACACCTGAAACTTCGTCATCGCGGCGGACCAGTTGCCATATTCCGGCGCCCGCGGCTTGGCCCCGGAAAGACGACAAATGTCGTGATGGAAACCCTTTGCATCCCTTGAAAACATTGAGTTTCACCTTATATCCCAGTGCGATCAGCAATAGCGGGGGTCTGAGACCGGCCGGAAATGACTGATCCCATCGAACGCACGGTTCGGCCCGTGAGCGATGGAGTAGAAAGCCGATCGTTGCCGCCGCCAAATGAGCGCAAGTCCGTCCGAGAAATCCGTGTTGGTTACCGGTAACGCCGGTACCGATCGGATTCGACCGCATCGAAGCGGGATGAGCCGCTCAGGTCCAGGCTTTGGCCTTCTCGCTGAATGCACGATTCAAGGTCAACCCGTTGCGAATGCTGAGGCTAATCCCGCCGCTTCAAAACACGCCAACTCAGGAGTCACATCATGAAATCCCTCTCTGCCGCCTTGATCGGCGCCGGCGCGATGGTCGCGTTGGCCGGTTGTGCGGAAACCAACCTTGGCATGGGTGCCTTCACGGCAGATCGCGACATTGCCGCCGCCAAGGGCAAGACAGCTCAGAACGCCTTCAACAACGCGCTGCGCGAGGATTACCTTTCCTTCGCGGTCTACGAGCGCGATGTCGAGTACGACTGGCGCGATGCGGGTTTCCACGCGGCGAAGGCCAAGCAAGCGGCCGGAGACAGCACACCCGACCTGTCGCCGCTGCAGCATTGGCAACTTCCCGCTGGCGCGGTCCCGCGTTTCAATCAGGGATTGGCCGATCTCCGCAAGGCCTTCGCCGACGGCGGCCGCGAGAAAGCGCCCGCCTTGGCGTCACGCGCCCAGACCTTCTTCGAATGCTGGGCCGAGGAGCAGGAAGAGAACTGGCAGACCGAACGCATTGCCTATTGCTGGTCGGGTTTCGAGACGAGCCTGGCCGGGCTGCAGGATGCGCTCAAGCCCGCTCCGGCGCCCGCGGCGGCGACGGCACCCGCTCCCGCGCCGGCGACCGCCGCGGTTGAGCCGCCGGCCCGCGACTACCTGGTGTTCTTCGACTTCGACAAGACCGACATCCGGAACGATTCCGCCGGCATTCTGGATCGGGTCGTGGACGCCTTCGGAAAGCTGAAGGGCAAGGTCGTCAGCCTGATCGGTCATGCCGACCGGGCGGGCTCCCAGGCCTATAACCAGAAACTCTCCGAGCGCCGTGCCGTCTCGGTGCGGGCTTATCTGGAGCAACGCGGCATTCAGACCCGCGCCATCGAAACCAGTGGCCGTGGTGAAACCGATCCTCGAGTGCCGACGCCCGACGGCGTGCGCGAGCAGGAGAACCGGCGCGTCGAAATCCGTCTCGACTAGACCGCGCGAGCGGGCCCGCATGATGCGAGTCCGTAACGCCGCAAGATCAGGAACGCCGCCGACGCAAGCCGGCGGCGTTTCCGCTTGCCGCGTCTCTCCCGTGCTGTCCCTGTAGCAATCGCCCCGAACACGCTAGACTAACCCGCCTTTCACCCACGGGATGCGGGAGGAGTACCGGCATGACCGCCTCGATCGAGTTTTCGGTGCGCACAATCGACGGTCCCCTCGGGGCGGAGGTGACCGGTTTCGAACCCGACCGCCCGCTGGACAATGATCGGATGGCGCCGCTGATGGAAGCGATTCTCGACCGTCAGGTGCTGGTGTTCCGTGACTGCCCGCTGCGACCGGAACAGCAGATCGCGCTCAGCCGTGCCTTCGGCCCGCTGCCGCCGCACTATCAGTCCGGATACCACGACGGCCGCAATCCCGAGATCTTCGTGATCACCAATATCGCGAAGGACGGCAGCCTGATCAGTGAGAATCCGGACCCGACCTCGTCGGTCTGGCATATCGACGGCTCCTGGGGCCGGCCGCGAACCTCCTTCACCATGCTCCATGGGATCGAGGTGCCGAGCGCCGGCGGCGATACCGAGTTCACGAACGCCGTGCTCGCCTTCGATGCCCTTCCGGACGCCCGCCAGCGCTTCCTTGAAACCCTTGAGGCCGAGCACGATCTGGTTTGGTCCGTTTCCGACACCAATCCCAACTACAAATGGCCCGAGGAAGAGCGGCGCAACGCCCCGGTGAACCGCCGTCCGGTCGTCGTTCCCCATACGGTTACCGGGCGCAAGGCGATCTATCTCGGCCAGCACGCGGCCTCGATCGTCGGGATGAATTGGGAGGATGGCCGGGCGCTGATCAGGGAGATCAACGAGGCGGCGAACCATCCGGACTTCAGATACGCCCACAAGTGGCTGAAGGACGATGTGGTGATTTGGGACAACCGGTGCACCATGCATCGCTCCACCCCCTACGATTATGCGAGCGAGCGCCGTCTGGTGCATCGTACTTCGATGCAGGACACGATCTAGCCGGCCACACGGCTGGTCCCGGCCCTGGATTCAGCCACCGCGACCCAACCGCCGGTTCGAAACGACGGGCCGCGCGCCCGCCCCCTCAAAGAAGCGCTATTTGCCTCGGACCGTTCACATAGTATCCTCGCGCCCCAGCGGATCGGCGCACCGGGGAAAATTGCCGATCGATTCCAGTGTTTTCCACGGAGAGGATGTCACGTCGTGACGCCGCAAGAGATCGTTCAGATTCTCGACGAACACGAGAAGTGGCTACGCCGGGGCCAGGGCGGCACCCGGGCGAACCTTTCGCGCGCCAATCTGCAAGGGTTCACTCTCACCAAGTCCAATCTGAAATCCGCCAAGCTTTCCGGCGCCGATCTCAGCCGGGCGATCTTCACCGGCAGCGATCTTTCCAATTCGGACCTGTTCTGCGCCGTGCTTGACGGCGCCGATCTCAAGTCCGCCAATATGCAGAACGCCGATCTGCGTGGCGCGGATCTGAGACACGTCAACCTCGCCGGCGCCGACCTCACCGGCGCCGATCTTCGCGGCGGCTCGCTGATGTTCGGCAGCGAGGACGACGAGGGCACAAGGGACGGCCCGACGACCAACCAGAACGGCGCCAAACTTTCCAACGCCTCAATGCAGAACATCAAGCTGGCCGGCGCTCAGCTCGCGGGCGCGAACCTTACCAGCGTCAATCTGCGGAACGCCGATCTGAGCGGCGCCGACCTGTCCGGATGCATCCTGGCGGATGCCGATCTGGCGGGCGCCAATCTCCAGGACGCCAATCTGTCGGGCGCGAATCTCGATGGCTGCGACATGTCGGCCGCCAACCTGACCGGCGCCAACATGGTCCGCAATGAGGACGCCCTGCCCCAGGAAATCCGGGACGTTCTCAACAGCCACTACATCTGGATCCGCGAGGACGGGCGGCTGGGCCAGCGGGCGGCGCTTCGCAACGCCGATCTGTCCTTTATCGATCTTTCGTCTGTCAACCTGTCGGGCGCGGACCTTTGCGGCGCGAATCTCAGCGGCGCCAATCTGTCCAACGTACTTTTGGTGATGTCCGATCTCTCGAAGACCAACTTGCAGGGCGCGAACCTGCAGGGTTCGACCCTCGAAGGGATCAATTTCAGCGGCGCCGACCTGACGGAGGCGAATCTGGCCGGGGCGCAGATCGGCCCGGTGAATCTCAAGGACTCGAAAGGTCAGCCGACCGGGCGGCTTTGGCCGTCCAATCTTTCCTCGACCAAACTGATGAATGCCAATCTGACCGGCGCGGATCTGCGGTCGGCGAATCTGGGACACGCGGACCTGAGCGGCGCAAATCTGAAGAATGCCGACATTACCGGATGCAATCTTACCGACGCGTCATTCCAGATGGACCAGTTGGATGTTGCGATAACCGGAGAGGAATCATAGATACGGGGCTATCCTGGCCCGGGCTGGTTGCGATTGACCCCATATCGCCCTGCTGCATACCATGTCTTTACGGACAACCATTGGAGAAACGCGACCTTGGTACTCCGTTCAAGTCCGCCGGCCGGCCGCGCCCTTTTGTCACGACCGGTCCCGATGACACCGGGATCGGGAACCGCGCGACCACGATCCAGACCGAAGAGCGTATTGAAGACCCTCGGCTGTCACAGCGTCGGATTGAGCGCGGCGGTTTCGGGCGGCGCGCAATGACCAAGCCCGGCCGAGTCGAGACCCTGTCCTGGATCAGCGGGCAGTTGCACGCGTTGCGCACCCAGGTAGTCTCGGATGTCAACGGCAACAAGGGTGATGCATCCGGCCTCCCCGGGGGCGGCTTCGTTGCCTACTCCCTCAAGGCAACCAACGGCGAGCCTTTGCGCGACACGACCTTGGAGGAACTGGACATCACTGTTGAGAATATCGGGGAGACCAGGGGCTTTCTCGATCTCGCGGCGCGATGCGAGGAACTGGAATGGCAGGTCCGTATCGACCGCCAGTACTATTCCGACCATCCGAGCCCATGCAGCATCTTCAGGGTGGTCGTCGATGGCTGGTCCTAGATCCGTCCCGATCGCCGGGATGCACCACGTCGAGAGTTTCCTGGCATGACCGCGGAAGAAATTCTCGACGTCATCGCGCGGCACGAGGAATGGCTGAAACGCCGGCCCGGCGGCGCGCGTGCCGATCTTTCCGGCCTAAATCTGGCCGGCTTCCAGCTGACCCGGGTCAATCTGCAATCGGCACGGCTGTCCGGCGCCAATCTGGCGAACAGCAAGCTCAACCACGCGGATCTGAGCTACGCCGATCTTTTCTGCGCCAATCTGGACGGCGCCGAACTCAAGGAAGCGAACCTGATGCGCGCCGAATTGCGCGGCGCCTCGATCCGTGCCGCCAACCTGGCGGGCGCCAACATGAAGGAAGCCGATCTGCGGGGCGGCGCACTGATCAGCGACAATCCCGGCGGCGAGGCGATGCAGATTCGCTCGAATCTCATGCGCTCCAACATGGACGAGATCGAGATGGAGCACGCCAATCTGTCGGGCACCAACCTCACCCGGTCTAGCCTGGTCGGCGCCAATATGGAAAAGACCCTGATGTGCGGGGCCAATCTTACCGGCGTGGTGCTCGAAGGCGCGAACCTGGTCGGCGCCGATCTGTCCGGCGCCAATCTGACGGATGCGATGATCATTGGCGCGAAGCTCACCGGCGCCAACCTCAGCGGGGCGACCCTCAAGAATACCAGCCTTCGCGGGGCGGACCTGCAGGGCGCGTCGCTGGACAATGTCGATCTGTCGATGGCGGATCTGACCGGCGCGCATCTGATCTCCGGCGCCGGCGACCGGTCCCGCACGGTCCGTCAGATCGTCGCCGAGCATGAACTCTGGGTGCGCGAGCAGGGCCGCGGCGGCAACCGGGCACAGCTCGCCAAGGTCGATCTGTCGAATGTCGACTTTTCCGACGCCAATCTCGCCGGCGCCGATCTGCGCGAGGCGATTCTCGAGGGCGCCGTGCTGCGGCGCGCCGGACTGGTCATGGCGGACCTGGCCGGCGCCATTCTCCGGAACGCGGACCTGCGGGATGCCGATCTCGGCGGCGTGAATCTGGCCGGCGCCGATCTGTCCGGCGCCAAGCTAAATGGCGCCACGATCTCCGCCGTCGAAATCCGTGAACAGAGCGGCCAGGCGACGGGACGGCTCTGGCCCGCCAATCTCACCGGCGCCAAGCTGCGGGGCACGGATCTGACCGGTGCCCGCCTGGATGACGCGAAACTCCGCGACGCGGACTTTTCCGGGGCGCGGTTGCAGGGCACGGTGCTGATCGGCGCCGACCAGACCGGCGCGACGATCGCACCGGAACAGCTGTCGCGGGCGATCCTGACGCCGCGTTCGGCGCCCAAGGGATAGCCTCGCTCTCTCAGGCCGTCCGGCCGGTTTCCTTCGGCAGCAGGAAGACAACCAGATTGCTCGCCAGCATCGTCACCCCGAGCAAATAAAACACCGCCGTCAATCCGAACAGATCCGCGACGATGCCGCCGATCACCGGCATGGCGATGTTGAAACAGCTCTGGGTGCCGAACATCAGACTGGTCGCCGAGCCGGTCATCGACGGCGGTGTCATGTCCATCATCCAGCTCTGCACCACCGGGCGGATCGCGAAAAGCGCGAAGCCGAGCAGCGAGATGCCGGCGATGAACAACAGGCCCCCGCCAAGGAAACCGAGCGAGCAGATGATCACCGTCGACGCGGTAAGCCCGGCCATCACCACCGGCCGCCGGCCCACCCGGTCAGACCAGATGCCGGCGACCGGCGTCGCGATCAGGCCGCCCGCCTGCAGGGCCGCGAGGGTGGCGCCCAGCACCGCCGGACCGGCTCCCAAGACGTTGACCAGATAAAGCGGCAGGAAGACCGTCAGACCGCTTTGGGTCATACTTCGCAACCCCGCCATGACGCAGATCGACAGGATCACGCGGTTGCGCAAGACATCCCGGAGATTGCCGAAATACGCCAGGAGGCCGAGGCCCTGCTTGCTTGCGCCGCCGACCGCCCGGCGCGCGCCCGGCCCGATGGTGACCGCGATCAGCGCGGCGATGCACAGCGCGGGAATTGCCGCAGCCACCGCCGTCTCCCGCCAATCCAGGCTCAGCAGCAGCAAACCGGCGCAAAGCGGCGCTACCGTGTCACCAAGGCTGGCGCCCAGCGCGTGGATGGAAAACGCATATCCCCGCGTCCGTGGATAGCGCTCGGAAAGATAGGACAGGGCGGGCGGGTGCCACAGATTCGCCGTCATCCCCATAATGGCGACCATGCAGATCAGCCACGCCATGGAGGAGAAGCCGGATTCGGCCCCGAAGCCTCCCAGTCCCGCGAGGGCCAGCGCGCCCACGGCGACCGACAGAACCTGGAAAAACACCCGCCGGCCGGTCATGTCGACCAGGGGGCCACTGCCGAAATTGGCCACCAGCGAGCCGGTATGGATAACGCTGACCAGCAACCCGGTCTCGGCATAGCCCAGCCCGAGGCTCAACGCGAGAAACGGCAGCAGAACATAAAAGGTCGAGCCGATCCAATGGGTCGCGGCATGGCCGAAGGAAACAAGCGCGATCGGACCGTTGTCGCGCAGGCTGAGCCCCGTGAGCTTTTCGGAAAGCGACATTGGCGGGAAATTGACCTTTCTCGCGTGCCCGCGGCTTTCGGCGGTTCGCGCATCGGCGGGAATGTTGCTATAGACCGGCGGCGCGCCGGTTGGGAGTTGGCTTACCACGATTGCGGATTTCATGCTCGAATTCATCGAAAAAATAGCGGCATTGCCGGGCGGCGACGCCGTGGTCCTGGTGCTGATGCTGCTTGGCGGCCTGTCGATCCTCGTCTTCACGCTGATCACCGGCGTCCCGCCGATGCCGACGCATCGTCTGGCCGTGCCGGTGATGTTCGAGATGATCCCGCGCGGCGCGGCACCGAAAGTCGCCTACGATCTCGGCTGCGGCTGGGGGCGCTTGGTCTTCGCGCTGGCCGCGCGTTATCCGGACGCGACGGTGATCGGCATCGAGCTGTCTCCCCTGCCCTGGCTGTTCTGCAAAGCCCGCCAGATGATTCAGCGCCGGCCCAACCTGGAAATCCGCTACGGCAATTTCCTGCGCATGCCGTTGGACGATGCCGATCTGATCTTCTGCTACCTGATGATCGGGGCGATGCGCCGGCTCGCCCGCAAACTCGACCGCGAGGCGCGCGACGGCACCGTGGTGATCGCCAACAATTTCGCGATCCAGGACTGGACGCCCGAGGATGTGCGGATTGTCGAGGGCGCGATGTCGGCCTGGATCTACCGCTACCGGGTCGCTGGCGACGGATCCCACCACAAGGTATCGAGGGAAAATCCGTAAAGCGGCGTGATCTCGGGCCGGCGCCAGCCGGCTTGCCAGGCAAGCCGGTCGGCGGCCAAGTGAAACAGCGGCACCACGTATCGCCCGGCAAGCAACAAACGGTCCAGTGCCCTGACGGCGGTCTCGAAGTCCGGTCTTCCGCGCGCCGCCGTGATCCTTGTGATCGCCCGGTCGATCGCGGCGGAGCGGATCCCAGGATAGTTGCGGCTGCCGGGCCGGTCCGCGGCGGCGCTGCTCCAGAAATGCTCCTGCTCGTTGCCCGGCGACAGCGACATCGGCCAGCGGTGGATGATCATGTCGAAATCGAAGTCCAGCAGGCGCCGCTGGTATTGCGCCGCGTCCACCGTGCGCAGCTTGAGCGCAATGCCCAGTGTCGCAAGGGATTCCGCGTAGACCAGCCCCAGTCTTTCATCGCGCGGATCATTGAGCAGCAGTTCAAGCTCCAGCGGCCAGCCCGAATCCGGGTCCACCCGCACCCCGTCGCGCACCGGCAAGCCGGCATCGTCGAGTAGCGCTTGGGCGCGCCGCAAATTGGCCCTATTGCGGGCCGTGCCGGCGGATGTGGGCGGCCGGTAGCCGCGCCGGCGGTCCTCGGCCGGGATCTCCGCCAGATCGGCGCCGAGCAGCGCCTCTTCCGCCGCGCCGATCGGCCCTGCCGCCGCGAGGGTGCTGTTGTCGAAGAAGGACCGGGTGCGCTGATAGGCGCCATGGAACAGCGTGCGGTTGGCCCATTCGAAATCAAAGGCGAGGATCATCGCCTCCCGCGCCGCGCGGGAGGCGAACGGCATCCGCCGGGTATTCATGGCGATACCGCTCATTCCCGAGGGGCGGCCATGCTGGATCTCCGCCCGCTCCACCCGGCCCTCGCGCATCGCCGGGAATCCGTAGCCCTCCGCCCAGAGCGCGGGGTCGGGCTCCAACCGCACCGAGACCGCCCCCGTCTTGAAGGCCTCGAACGCCGCGCTGCCGTCCCTGTAGTAGTCGTAGCGGATCGTATCGGCGTTATCCCTGCCCCGCCGCACCGCGAGATCTCGGCCCCAGTAGTTCCCATCGCGCTCGAAAGTGACGGAGCGTCCGGGATCGACCAAGCTCAGGCGATAGGGCCCGCTCCCCACCGGCTTGGTCATGCCGAGGCGCTCGAAGTCCAGATCCTGGTAGACATCGCGCGGCAGCACGGCCATGAGCCCCATGATCAGCGGCATCTCGCGGTCGACCGGTTCAGCGAAGCGCATCCGGACGGCGCGGGGTCCAACCCGGTCCACCGCCTCGACGCGCCGGTAGAATCCGCGCTGGTTCGCCAACCCCTTCTCCTTCAACAAGCCCCACGAGAAGATGACGTCCTCCGCCGTCACCGGGGCACCGTTCTGAAACCGCGCGCCGGGATTCAAGTGAAAGGTGATCCAGGACCGGTCCTCCGGCATCTCGACCTTCTCCGCCAGCAACCCGTACAGGGTGAACGGCTCGTCCATCGAGCGGGTCAGCAGGCTTTCGAAGACATGACCGGCGATTCCTGCCGCCGGCACCCCAGCGAGCGCGTAGGGGTTCAGGGTATCGAAGGTTCCGGCCGGCGCGATCCGGAGGTCTCCGCCTTTCGGCGCCAAGGGGTTCACATAGGAGAAATGGGAAAATCCGTCGGAATATTTCGGCGCGCCGTGCATCGCGATCGCGTGAACCGCCCTGACCGGCTGATCCCCGGATGCCGCCGGGGCGAAACCGGCCAAGATGGTTGCGGCAAGGATCGCGGCCGGAAATCTCAAACGAATACCCGTGGCCGCAGCCCGGTCTGGAACCAGGAGATGAAGCCGTGCATATCGAACACGGCAAGGCCGGTATGGGCGGCGATCGCGCTGGAATAAGGCGTCATGTTGGTGCATTCCAGCAGGATCGCGCCGACCTCCGGATGCCGTTCGAGAAGCATGTCCGCCGCCCGCAGCAGATCCCGTTCCGCCGCGTCGATATCGAGGCGTTCCTGGTTGCCGACGATGACCCGCGTGAACTCGCCGCCTTCCTCGTCGGTCCCGACCACGGGCGCGTCCAGGGGGACGTTCGCGGCCGCAAGATGATCCGGGGTCAGCGTCTCGGAGGAGATGGTCAGGATCCCGACTCGCTTGCCCGGCGGCAGCAGCGCCTGGATCATCGGATACTGCATCAGCGACGAGGTCGCCACGGGAACGCCGACGGCGACGGCCAGATCCTTCTGCATCAGCGACAGAAACCCGCAATTGGTGGTGATTCCGTCACAGCCCATCGCCACCAGTTCCTGGGCCGCGTCGATGAACGCGTTCTGCAACCCCGCCGCCCGGCCGCGCACCACCCGGTCCGGACTGGCGCCCGAGACGACCTTGTAGTGCACCGGAAACGTCCAGGTGCCGGCGTTGCCGATGTCGCCGGGGATGCGCGGGAAGCGCGCCTCCAGCATCAGGATTCCGACGCTTGCTCCCTGAATGGCCTTGCCGCCGGTGGCGATCCTCGCCATTGGGCGCCTCCTCTTGCCGAACCGTCAGCGGTACGGTGCCGCAAGGCGCGGGACTTCGCAACGGCGCTTTCCCGATCCGGCGGCTCTGCCTAGGATGCCCGGGAACGCCAGGGGAGATCGTCATGCCGAAAATAAACGCCGAACGGCTTTTGCAGGACCTGCGGGACCTTCGCGCGATCGGCGCGGTCGGTACCGGCGTCGTCCGCCCGGCCTTCAGCGACGCGGACATGACGGCACGCCGCTGGCTGAAGCAGCGCTACGAGGATGCCGGGCTGGAGGCGAGCCTGGACGGCGTCGGCAACGTGCTTGGCCGGTCCCGCAAGAACGGCCCGGCGCTGATCATCGGCTCGCACTCCGACACCCAGCCCGAGGGCGGCTGGCTGGACGGCGCCTTGGGGGTGATTTACGGCCTGGAGGTCGCCCGGGCCTGCGCCGAGGATCCCGAGACCGCCGACCTCGCCATCGACGCGGTCTCCTGGCAGGACGAGGAAAGCAACTTCCTCGGTTGCCTCGGCAGCCGGTCCTGGTGCGGCACGCTCGATCCCAAGGACGAGGCCGCCGCAAAGGGACGCGACGGCGAAACCCTGGCGGACGCCCTCGCGCGGGTCGGACTTGCCGATACCCCGCGCCTGCGCATCGAGGAGGGCCGCTACGCCGGCTATCTCGAGGCCCATATCGAACAGGGCAACTACCTTGAGGATGCCGGCGAGCAGATCGGCGTGGTCACCGCGATCGTCGGCATTCGCGGCATGCGGATCACCTTTACCGGCGAGCAGAACCATGCGGGCACCACCACCATGGCAAGGCGCAAGGACGCCGCCACCGCACTCTTCGAGATGGCGCACAGGATCAATCAGGAATTTCCCGGGATCGCCAATGAGCGCACGGTCTGGACCATGGGCAACGCGGTGATCGAGCCCGGCGCCACGTCGATCGTGCCCGGCCGCGCCGAGCTGTCCCTGCAGTTCCGCGACCAGGACGACGCGCTGCTGGACCGGCTCGCGGCCATCGTCGAGGCGATCGGCGCCGAGATCCATGCCCGCGGCAAGATCGCTGTCGAAGTCCGGTCGTCGCGGACGCCGGTCCGCCCGTCGATCATGGATGACGGTTTCCAGACCCATCTCGATGCGGCGGCGGAGCGGACCGCGCCGCACCGCTGGCGGCGCATGCCGAGCGCGGCCGGCCACGACCCTATGGTGATCCACGAGAAACTCCCCTGCGCCATGCTGTTCATTCCATCGATCAAGGGGATCAGCCACGACTTCGCCGAGGACAGTCACGACGAGGACATCGTCGCCGGCTGCCAGGTCCTGGCGGATGCCGCCGCCTCGATCCTGAAAGAGGTTCAGGCGAGGAACAAATAGGACACCCCGCCATGGACGAGCCCGAGATCCGATCCAGCGCCGAATTTCTCGCCCGCGCCCGCCTCGGCGGACCGCCCACGGCCGAGCCGCCACCCCCGCTCCGCCCGGCAAGCGAGCGGGACGGCTATGCGGTCCAGGGCGTCTTGCACGAGGTTCTCGGCAACGCCGGCTACGGGCGTCTGTCGGGGCACAAGATAGGCTGCACGACGCCGGTGATGCAGGCCTTTCTCGGGATCGACCATCCCTGTGCCGGACGGGTCTTCTCCTCGATGACCTTTCGCGGGAAAGCCGATCTCGCGCTCTCACGCTTTCATCATATCGGCGTCGAATGCGAGATCGCGGCACGGCTCGGCGCCGACATGCCCGGCATGATCGGCCCCTACACCCGCGAAAGCGCCGGTGACGCGGTTTCGGCGCTGATGGGCGCGATCGAGCTCGTCGACGACCGGTACGAGAACTATCCGGCGCTTACCGCGCCGACCCTGATCGCCGATGACTTCTTCAATGCCGGTGTGGTGCTGGGCCCGGAAGTCGAGGCCTGGCGCGCGCTGGATCTCTCGCGGATCCGCGGCACGCTCTACATCGACGGCGAGGCCCATTCAAACGGCCTGGGCGAGGATATTCTCGGCCATCCGATGGAAGCGCTGGCCTGGCTCGCCAATCACCGCGCGAGCCTCGGACAGCCCTTACGCGCCGGCGAATTCGTGATGCTGGGCAGCGTGGTGAAAACCGTCTTCTTCGAGGCGCCCGCCGACGTCGCCGTGGAACTGGAGGGCCTCGGCCGGGCCGAGGTCCGGTTCACGTGAAAATCGGTCCAGACGGCGCAGAAGTCGATACAGCCTCCTGGTTACCGTCGCCCTGGCGTAAGGCAGGGCGACGGGAAATGACGGTTCGCGCACCTCGCCATCAGCCAACGTCGATCGAGTCGACCTTGGAGCCGTAGAACGCCAGGTACTCCCGGATCACCTCGGCTTCATCGAATGGGGTCTCGTAGGACCACACCGCGTTCTCGGCCTGCCCTCCGGCGGTCTCAAGCGTCCAATACGAGGCGTCGCCCTTGAACGGGCAATGCGTCGCATGGTCGGTGCGCCGCAAAAGGTCCATGCGCACGTCGGCCCTCGGTATGTAGTAGGCGACCGGATAGTCCGCCTCCTGCAGCGCGATCGCGGCCTCGGTATCGGCGATGGTCTCGCCGCCGAAGGTCACCCGGACTCGCCGTCCCGCGGGCGTATAGTCCATGACGCGGTCGGGTTGACGCTTGAATCCCGGTGCCGGGTTGCCGTCGGGCATAACCGTCTCCTTGCTGTCTCGGCTCGATTGGCCTTGTCTCGGCTCAGCTTGCGGGATCGGCGCGGGCCGGGCAAGATCAAGAGCCCGTGACCACCCCGCCCGGATCGAGAACCGATGACCGAATTTCAGGATATCGAGACCGCTCCGCCGCCCCGCCACCGCAAATGCAGGCGACAGGCGCCCAGGGCATGACCGACCGCTACCGGATCATCGATACTCCCTGGCCGAGCGACCGCAAGCTGCTGTCCAGCGACGGGCACGACGAGCGCGGCAAGGCCCTGGTCGCCGTCGACCAGTACAGCGCCATCGAATTCCGTGACGAGGCCGGCAAGGTCTTCCACCAGTACCGCTTTTCCCAGAACCCCTATTTCTATCTGATGCGGCACTATCTGGCCTATCTCAGCCAGTCCTACGAGCATCTGTTTCCCGATACCCTGAAGGCTCAGTTCCTGCGCTCGTGCCTGTTCTGCCTGCGCAAGCTGGCGGCGCACCGGCGCTCGGCGAGCGTGCTCGAGATCGGCGGCACCATCGGCGAGAACTATTGGATGCTCTCCGAAATGATCGGCGACCAGGGCCTTGATCTGACCTTGGATTTTGTCGGTATCGAGATCGACCGCAACGCGGTGCAGTTCTCGCGGGAGATTTTCCAGGACGATCCGAATTTCGAGATGCTGACCGGCGATGCCTCGGATCTCAGCGTTTTCCCCGATGCGTGTTTCGATCTCGTGCTCTCGAACAGCACCAATAACTTTCTCGCCGATCCGGTGCTGGGCCTGCGCGAGGCGCGTCGGGTCTCGCGGGTCGGCGCCCTGCTGCATCTCTTCGTGAACTCGTCCGGCGGCTCGCGGCGGCTGACCCACGGGGTTACCGGACACACGAATTACGTTTTCTCGCGCCAGGAGCTGCGCGACATGCTCGACGAGCTCGGCACCTGGCACGTTTACAACCTGACCCGGTACCGGAAGTACGACGCGACGATCCTCTCGACCCGCGGCGACGGCTATTTCATGGAGGATCTGGGCGACGACAAGATCTTTCTCGACCATCTGGTGATCGCCCGCTATCCGATCTTTCCGGAGCTCGCGTTCCTGGAGGATCCGTTGGACGGACCGGTCGCATGAAGCCGCTGCACCGCGCCGCCGGCCGCTTCACGGTCCTCAAGGGGACCGACCGGATCCTGCATTTCGTCGAGTCGATCCCGAACGCGATCCACGCCTCCACCGACATGTACGAGGTGGTCCTGTTCCGCGCCCTGCGGCGCAGCGTGCGCGCGGGCGAAGTTACCTCGATCAACCCGGACGGCAGTTCCTTCTACCTCCTGATGGCCTCGATGCTGCACCGCCTGGCCGGGCGGGCGGAACGGCCGATCACCCGCATCCGGCATCTCAATGCCAAGCTCGGCGCCGAGTTCGAGGGCCTGAAGCTGCTCGCCGAAACCCGAAAATCGGCAACCCTCTGGTTCGACGCCCTGTTTCCGAACCGCTCGGTGGCCCAGGACTTCGACATCCTGCACCGCCGGATCGACCGGTTTGCGAGCACCGTGAAGATCGGCGAGACGAAAGTATCGGAAAGGTATCTCGCCTTCCGTCCGGCGCCTGGGGCCGAGACCATAGACATCATCGACTGGTTCAAGGAACACCCGGTTCCGATCCGCGATTTCCTGGCCGAACGCTTCGCCGAGGGCAGTCAGACCCAGCGGCTGTTCGCGGTGCTGCGTTGTGGCTGGGAGGAGCAAATCGCCGTGCAGGACCTGTTCGGCGAGTCCTACACCATGCCGGCGAAGTCCGATATCCGCGCCGCCTGTGCCGCGCTGGGCCTGCATGCGTCGGCGCTGTTCCTGCACGATTTCGACAGGGATTTTCTGTTGCCCTTCGAGGGCACCTACGGCCTCGCGCTGCTCTATGTGACCCGCGAGGCGGAGGATCTCTTCACCGAGTTCGGCTTTCGCGACATCGCCGACGACGCCATGGGCGGACAGCGCGCCGTCGTCACGACCGACCAGATCGGGCAACCCAAAAGCTATGACGCGCTGTTCTCGGCGGAACTGCCGGAACTGGCCGAGCCCGGCAAACGGGACTGGCGCGCCTGGAAGGCGGAGCGGGATTGGGACCCCGGCGCCATCGACTGGCGGTCGGGGCCGCTGCGCGGCGACGCGATGATGATCCCGCTCGGCTCGCACGGCAGTTCCGATCAGACCGTCAAACTCGCCCTATCGCTGCTCGCGGACACGCCGGACGATCCCTGGCTTAGTGCTGAAGGCATGATCCACGCGGCGGCGGCCCTGCGGGCGACGTCGCCGCTGGAGAGGTTCTATGCGGTTTTCGTGGCGCTCGACCGGGCGCGCGAGGTACCGCGCATGGTCGGCTACATCTGCGAGCTGCTTCGTTATCGCGCCGGCGGCGGTTTCTCCGAGATCGTGATCAGGGACCTGGAGGACGGCGCGCCCCTGTCCTTCGGCGATGCCGCCGACCAACTCACCTCTACGATGCAAGAAATGGGGTGGCTCGTTGGAGACGCCGACCGGCAGAACGCGCGGCTCGCGATCCAGCATGCATTGAAAAACGATCCTGACCGCCGGGACACCGCCATTGCCGCGCTGGAGAAGGCCGAGGCCGGTTAGCTATCGCGCCGACGTCTGTTCCTGGGTGGAGGCCCAGCCCTTACGCGGCGCAACGACCCATGAAATGTTCCAGAACCGCGGTACGGATCGCCGATGCCATGGATGTGCCAGGCTCGGCCTTTGCGATGATCTCCTCGCAAAGCTCGTCCATGCTTTTGCCGTGATCGGCGCACATGGTCCGCAAGGCATGCCAGACCCCGGCTTCAAGGGAAAACGACGTGCGCCGTTGGGCGATCTCCATATTCATGCGGATCTGCCGGGTTGGGAACTCAGGCCGTGTCATGACGCGGGGCCCCTTCGGCCATATCGTGGAAATGCAGGATCAGGAATACCCGAAGCGCCGAGGCCATGGTCGACCGGTTCTCTCCGATGCCGCCGACGATATCGGCCACCAGATCATCCAGCGCGGCCTCCTTCTCGCGGGCATAAACCATCAGCGCCTCCCAGAAAGGCGCTTCGAGTCGGAAGCTCGTCCGCTTTCCGCCGATCAAGATATTGCGGGTGATTCTAGCCATTTACTTGCCTTTCATTTCAGAAACTATAAACCGAGTGTAAAATTACCTATCATCGGCTCGATCAAACCGATGTTGCTGACATGGATTCGCCAGCCTGGAAAATCAGTTACTTGGACGGAGAAATGGAAATGAGCCTACCTCATGGCATTCCCCCTATTGTTCACAAACGAGCCTTGTGGGAGCCGTTTATCGCTGAGAAATGGGCAGACCGAGGCGATTGAGGAGGGCTGACTCGACTGGGGATACAAGGGACATCGCAAGAATGGAGCGTCCCGGTAACCGATGGAGGAGTATTTACGACCCTGACAAGGAAATCAATGCGCCCATATTTTACGGAATTACTGCAACTCGGAGCAATCGCCTCATGATGACTTATTCGGGAGCGATGATTTATTCTCTGGGAGACTTGGATTTCGAACGTACATTGAAACCTTCGGCTTTGTACATTGGCGGCGCAGATGATTTTTGAGTTCCAACCCGGCGCTCCAGCTTTTTTTCTGGCAACAGGGGTTGAGAAATCATGCCTGCCTTCATGTTAATGTTTAGGTGCCGCCAGATATGCGCGGAGCGCAAGTGGTTGGCGGAAATGGATGCGATCTCTCGTAATGCGGCTTGCGAATTCTCGGACGCGCGATCAATCACAGGGCATTTTTTTGTGAAAACGTTGTGTGTATTTCAGTCGAGACGAACATGTTAAATCCGGTTACACGGGGTTACGGAAAGTCGCGCGCCAGGCGTAATGTACAAAAGCACAGAAATGATGTGGATGGGTTACACCAGCCCTCAATATGCAGAAGAGAAATTTGCTTTGGATCATGCGGCATGAGCAGTTCCCTTGATCAATGAAATTTTATCCCGATATTCACTGGGCTCGAGCCTAGTAATCGAGACAACGCTATCGATCGGCCCGCCAATCGTAGAAACACAGGGCAAGACAAGCGCGGTATATGGGACGTCATATGTCCCGATGATGGATTGCGTTGGCGCAACGCAAGACGAGAATTCCGGAGTTCCAGATCCCAAAATCTCCCAAACCCGCGCCTCGACCCAGTCGAACAAATCACGCTGAGGCATATCCATTAACAGCGTGTCGGTTGCGTGAAATCGGGCACCGAATGCATCTGGCCCATAGTGTGCGATTCGCAGCCGATTATCGGGCCCAACATAGATATCACTCCATCGACCACGGGCGCCTATTTCATCGAGGCGACGCAAAAACTCGGTGTCTAAAAACTTATCCTGGCCATTCCAAAGAGCGACACAGTGTTTGAAGAAAAGATTCTCGGATCGATCAAGTAAATTCGTTGGAATTTTATAATGTACAGGCTTGTCATACTCTTTCCGCGTCACGGGACGGTGCTTTTTGATTGTCTCTAGACATGCTTGCAGAGTATCCGCGCGAGGATTCCATTTTTCATCAAAGATATTTTGAATTGTCGGATGCGTTAAATTCACCGCTTTGGCAAAACGGTTTATTGGCCATTTCTCCGCCACCAAAAACGCCCGAACCCTCGCCTTTAGATCTTCAGCATCAACCATCATTTACGATTTTTCGTAGAAATACTGAATTTCCTGACGATATTCGAACCTGTTTTGACGGTCAATCGTTAATTTAGACTCCTAGATCGTTTGGAAAGGAGAATTTCGTTTTTTTTGTATGTTAGTCAGGAACCTGAAACGGAAAATATTCACGAAAATGGATTTAATAATCGTCACTTTTCGAAATTATTACTAAAATGTTGTGAATAAAATTCACTGAAATCTTCATTGTCATTTAGTCTTCAGAAATGTTTGGGCAATGAATGCCAAAAAAACACCAAACCGCTCTGCGAATAGCGGTTTTCCGCTAGGCGGCACGTCCAAAAGTGCGGCCACACGGCACCCTCACCCCGCCCCCTACCGTGCCGGCAGTCCAAGCGAGCCACGAACCGCCGCTGCCGCCGCGTCCAAGACCTGGTGTGCCTTATCGAGCAGGCGGGTCATGTTGATGAAGGCGTGCACGACACCGTCATAGATCTCGCATTCTCCCGGTACGCCGGCGGCGCGGAGGCGGCGGTTCATCTCCACCGTATCGTCGCGCAGAACGTCCAGTTCGGCGGCGAACAAATGGGTCGGCGGCAGGCCCGCCAGATCGGCCCGCATGCAGGACAGGAGCGGATCGGTGAGGTCGCCGGACGGTCCGGCATAGGCGCGCCAGTACCAGTTCATGCTGGCGGTGCTGAGCCCGAATTTGCCGTCGCCGAATTCCTCACGCGACGCGGTGGTTCCGCCCGCTTCGAAGGCGCCGTAGAAGGACAGCACGGTCTTGACCGGGCTGTTCCCCGCGTCGCGGAGCTTGAGCGCGGTGGCCAGGGCCAGGTTCGCGCCGGCGGAATCGCCGCCCACCGCGATGGCGTCCGGGTCGAAATCCAGCGCCGCGCCGTGGGTCCGCACGTGCCGCACCGCCGCGACGCAGTCGTCCAGGGGGGCAGGAAAGGGGTTTTCCGGCGCCAGGCGATAGTCCACCGCGACGACCGCGCAGCCGGACTTCAGGGCCAGAAACCGCATCGCCCGATGGTGCGTGTCCAATGAGCCGACAACCCAGCCACCGCCGTGGAAATAGACGATCGCCGGAAGCGGGTGTCCTGTTTCGGGATAGAGGATGCGCACGGGGATGTCGCCCGCCGGTCCCGGAAAGACCGTGTCGGTGACTTTCGCGAGTTCCGGTAGATCCTCGTTCCACCAGCGTCTCTCGATGCTCATCCGGCGTCTCGATTCGACCGGGTCCGGATTGGCCGGCGGCGGCCCGAGATTCTCTTCCGCCGCGATTTCGGCGTTGCGCCGCATCACGTCACGCATCTGCGGATCAAGCCGCGGGTCCGACATGGCATCCGTCACGATATGCTCCCGATTATCCCATCGAGCCGATCCTGCCGCTTTTTCAAGGCCCGCGAAAGACCGTCCGATTGTTTCCGGCCACGGCGGGATCCCAGGCGCGCCTGGAAGGCAGCATTAGGTGTGAGTATGGAAAATGATAAGATAATTTACCATTCATATGAAAAGTGATCAGACATATTTAATTTTCATATTGAAATAAATTCCGAATCACACCATCTTTCTGATATGAGCAACGGGAGGGTCAGATGATGGCGATCCCACGGATAGGCCTTGGAGGCCGGCCGCCTCCTACGATGGACGTGAATGTCACCTATGTGCTTTGGGCGGTCACCACCGCCGCGGCGCTTCTGGCCGGACTGTCCCTCATCGCCAATCTTTGGATCTACATCTTCAACGGCATCGGCGAGATCTACGGCTGGCCGGTCATGTACGCCGACATGAACCACGCCCGATGGCTGTTCGCCACCGGTCTGCTTAGCATACTGAGCGCTGCCGCTTTCCTTTTGAAAATGAGGGTCGAGGCGCGATGCCGCACGATCACCACCGTCCGCCTGCCCGGGCGGCTCACGGCGCGCGCCACCGGCGCCGATCCGGTCCTCGATAAGTTCAGATGCCGAGCCCGGGTGGAAATCGACGTCTATACCGATGAGATGGTCGAGGCGATCCGCCAGCACCCCGAGGGCGTCGTCAATGTGCTGGACAAGGGCCTGGAGATCGCGATCAGCGATCAGGTCACGCGCTATTCCAAGGCCAAGATCGAGGAAACGCTGAAACTCTCGCTCGGCGAGTGTTTCGATCTTCTGGACATCGCCGGAGTCACGCTGATCGATCTGCGCCAGGAACGGGTTTTCGAGGAGCCGCACGCGGCCTCGGACACGCCCCGGATGGCGACGGCGGAGCAGGAAAACGCATCGCAAGAATCGGCGGAAACCAGCTCTATGGAGCTAACGGAGGGGCTTTCTTTGCCGGCAACGCCTCCGTCTGAGCCCGCTGTTTCCGTCACCCGGGTCCAGGCCCTTTGACGCGGCGCGCCATCGGGCGCGCAACATTCGCTAACCTCTCTCGTTAGAAATTCTCGATTCTCCCGCGCGCCCATCCGGGCGATGATCCATTGCCTTCAAGTCTGGAACACGGCCACGCGGGAGCCACTCATGCCCTATGCCTACCTGATCGCCCAGGTCACCGTCACCGATGAGGCCGCCTTCGAGAAATACCGTCTTCGGGTTCCCGAGGTCACGCAGGGCTATGGCGGAGAATACCTCGCGCGCGGTGGCCGGCAGCTCGGCCTGGAGGGACCCGCCCCGACCCATAACCGCACCGTGATCGCCCGTTTCCCGAGCTTTGAGCGCGCCGTCGAATGGTACAATTCCGAAGCCTACACGGAGCTGGTCAAACTGCGACAGGCGGGCTCCGACGGTACCCTCTACATCGTCGAAGGGGTCGAGTGATGACCTACCGCCCCGGACGCGAGTTTCTCAACATTCCTGGTCCGACGAATATTCCGGACCGGGTGCTGAACGCCATGCACCGCCCGGCCATGGATTTCATGTCGCCGGAATTCGTCGCCATCAACAAGGAATGCCTGGCGGGCCTGCGTTCCGTGCTCAAGACCAGGAACGCCGAGATCTTCGCCTATGCCGCCACCGGGCATGGCTCCTGGGAAGCGGCGATCACCAATACCTGCTCGCCCGGAGACCTTCTGTTGCTGCCGGAGACGGGAAACTTCTCGGAGTCCTGGCGCCGGATGATCGAGGCGACGGGCCTGCGTACCGACACCATCGTGTCCGAATGGAACGTCGCCATCGATCCGGCCAGGGTTGCCGCGCGGCTGAAAGCCGACACCGCGCATGAGATCAAGGCGGTCTGCGTGGTCCATAACGAGACCTCGACGGGCATCATCAATGATCTCGGCGCCATCCGCGCCGCGATGAACGAGGCCGGCCACCCGGCCCTGCTGATGGTCGATACGATCTCCTCGCTCGGCTCGATGGATTTCCGCTTCGACGAATGGGGCGTCGATGTCGCGGTCGCGGGTTCCCAGAAAGGTCTGATGCTGCCCGTCGGCCTCGGCTTCAACGCGGTGAGCGCCAAAGGCATGCAGGCGGCTCAGACCGCGCGTTTGCCGCGTCGCTATTTCGACTGGCGCGAGCTGACGGCGGTGGAGAACCGGATGCGTTTCGCCGGCACCGCGCCGCTGCACATGTTCTATGCCCTGCGCGAGGGCCTGGCGATGCTCGCCGAGGAAGGCTTGGACAACGTCCTCGCCCGTCATTCGCGGCTCGGCGAGGCGACACGACGCGCGGTGGAGGCCTGGTCGGACAGCAACGGCGTCAGCCTGTTCGCCGCGAATCCGTCCGACCGTTCCGACTCGGTGACCGCCGTGCTGATGCCCGAAGGCATCAACGCCGAAGCCTTTCGCGAGCGCGTGCTGGCCGAGAGCAAGGTCGCGCTCGGCGGTGGGCTTGGTAAGCTGAACGGTCGGGTGATCCGCATCGGCCATCTGGGGGATCTCAACGAGCCGATGCTGCTCGGCGCGCTGGCGACCATCGAAATGCACCTCCAGCGCCAGGGCATCCCCCACGGCAAGGGCGGCGTGGCGGCCGCCGTGGCGTATCTCGCGGAGAATTAGGATGAGGCACGAGCGGGCGTGATCGGGCATCATGGATAGGCCGCTATCCAGCAACCAAGGTCTAGCCATGACCGACCATCCTTCCCTGCAGGAGTTCTTCGACAGCCCGGGCGCGCTCGCGGCGGATCTGAATATAAGTGCCTCGGCGGCGGAACCTTTAGGTCAGAGCGAGCTTCTGGCCCTTGAGCCGGGGGCGGCGGAACGGTTCAACGAGATCACCCTCAACTACCCCCGCCGTCACGCCTCAACAGAGCTTCTGGAAGCGGTAAGCCGGAAATACGACGCGGTGACGCCAGACGGCCTGCTACCGACCAGCGGCGTCGACGAGGCGTTGGGCATGCTGTTCCTGTCCCTGGTAGAGCCCGGGGACCGGGTGGTGGTGCTCTTCCCCTGCTATCCGCCGCATCTAGAACTGCCCCGTTGGCGCGGCGCCGAAACCGTGCCGTGGCCGGCGCGCGCCGAGGCCGATTGGGTTCCGGATCTCGACGAGCTGCGGCGGCTGACGGCCGAACCGACCCGCCTGATCCTTACGACCTTCCCGCAAAACCCTACCGGCTTCATGCCCGACGCCGCCTTCAATGCCGAACTGCTGGAGATCGTCGAGGCGAGCGGCGCGATCCTCGTCGCCGATGAGATCTATGCCGGCCTGCCGAGCGGCGCCGCCGACGGGCTCTCGGGCCTTGCGGATCGTCATGACCGGGTGATCTCACTGCACGGGTTTTCCAAGACCCTGGGCCTGCCGGGATTGCGGCTCGGCTGGATGGCGGCCCGCGATCCGGCCCTGCTGGAGCCGATCCGCGCGGTGCGCACGCTGTTCAACGCCTATGTGCCGACACCAGTCGATTTTCTCGCCAATCTGGCGCTGCGGCACGAGGCCGCGATCCTGGAGCGCAACTCACGGATCCTTGAGGCCGGCAAGCGCGCGGCATCCGCCTTCATGGCCCGTCACGGCAATCTTTTCGAGTGGACCGAACCGAAAGCCGGAGTTCTCTCCTTCCCGCGCTGGAACGGGCCCGGCGGGACCAGTGAGCTCAGCCAGCGCCTGCTTGCCGAGGCCAAGCTGGTCTGCGCGCCCAGTCTGTGTTTCGATGCCGGCGACCAGCATTTCCGGATCGGTCTCGCGCGACGCAACCTGCCGGATGCGCTGGCGCGTCTCGACGGTTTCCTGGAAAGACTGTGACATGGCCGAAATCGAATATTTCTACGCCGCCCATTCCGCCTATGCCTATCTCGGCTCAAGGCGCCTCATGGAATCGCGGCGGCGGCGGGACGCAGCATTGCGCACAAACCCTATGACCTGCGCGCCAGGATCGTCGGCGTCGGCTCCAAGACAATCGGCAGGCGCAGGGGCATCTGGAGTATTTCTTCGGCCGCGAGGTCGAGCGCTGGTCGGAATATCGCAACGCGCCGGTCAAGCGCCTGCCGACCCGCCACCACAAGTCGATCCGCCGTCCAACACCATGTTGATCGCGGGGCTGGTCAGGGCTTAACATCGACGCGCTGGCCCATGCGATGCTGGAACAGCATTGGCGCGACGACGCGGATCTCGCCGACAACGACACGCTGGCGGCCATCGCCCGATCGGTCGGCATCGACCCGGCTCCGCTGTTTGAGATCAGCGGGTCGAAAGGGTGCTGGACATCTGCGACGCCAATACCAGGAGGCGATCGGGCACTCGGTCTTCGGCTCTCCGACCTACGTGGTGGACAGGGATATGTTCTATGGCCAGGACCGCCTGGAAATGGTCGAGCAGGCGCTAGAGCTGCCCTTCACCGCGCCTGCCCGCCTGAGCCGCTTTTTCGTCCCGATGAGCACGCTCCCAACGCCGTCTCGGTCGTCATCGTCGGCGCCGGTCCCGCCGGACTGATGAGCGCCAATCTCCTGGGCCGGCTGGACGTCGATGTTTTGCTGATAAGAGCGGAACGAAGCCCCGTACGACATGCCGAGGCGATCACGCTGGACGACGAGCGCTGCCGCACCTACAGGCCGCCGGACTGGACCGGGTCTTCCTGTCGAACGCCAGACCCGGCACGGCTCCCGCTATTACGACGACAACGGTGTCCCCTTCGCCGAGGTCGGCCCGGGACCGACGGAGTTCAGGTTTCCTCGCCGTTCGCAGATCCATCAGCCGACATTGGAAAAGGCTTTGCTGGCCGGCCTCGACCGCTTCGAGCAGGTCACGGTCGCCTATCGGTGGCCTTCATCGCCCTGGAGCAGGACGCACGCCGCCGTGCGTCACCTTGCGCACCCGAGGGCGGGGGCAGGTGGTGCGCGCCGGATTACCTGATCGGCTGCGACGGGGCCAGAAGCCCGGTGCGCCGCCCTCGGGATCGACATGCTGGGCGGCACTATCCGAGGACTGGCTGATCGTCCGATACGCTGAACGATCCGGATCAGGAGCCGGTCTCGAAATTCTTCTGCCGCGCCGACCGGCCCTATGTGAGCATTCCGGCGCCCGGTGGCGAACTGGCGCTATAGTGGCAGGCCCCTCGCCGGCGGAAACCACGATGGCCCTGCTCGACCCAGCGAATCCGCGACCTGCTGGGGCCCATCCGGTCCCCTTCGAGACCAGCGATATCGTCCGCGCGGTGGTCTACACTTTCGAGGCCCAGATCGCCGAAGTTGGCGGAAAGGGCGGGTGTTTAGCCGCGATGCAACATCTGGCCACGCCTTTGCCGGACAGGGAATGAACGCGGCAGGCCTGCGCGACTACAACCTCGCCTGGAAGCTGTGGGCGGTGACCAAGGGCAAGGCCGGCCCGGTTTTACTCGAGACCTACGAGACCGAACGCCGAACACCGGCCTGGAACATGGTGCAGCTCGCGGTGGCGATGGGCGACATTGTAGCCGATGCCCCAGGGCAGCGGCATCTTGCATTGCGCCAGCTAAGTTCAGTGGATGGACCGGTTTCCCCGCCGCGCGACTTCATCATCCAGATGGCAAACCACCGCCCCGCCATGACGCGGGCGCGTATCTTGACCTTGATGATCAGCCGTTTGCCGGGTCCCTCGTCGGTCAGATGCTGCCGCAACCGATGGTCAGCGCGTGGACAGCGCCGAGATCCGTCTCGACGACGCGATCGGTGCCGGCTTCGCGCTCCTTGCCCAATCGAGGCGACGGGCCGCGCGATGGCGGCGGCGCGCGGTACGCTTTGGCCCGAACTGGATCCGGCGTTGATCGCGATCATTGAGATCAAATCGCCGATCAGCGGCACCGCGGTCTTTCAGCCAGTCCTGACCGATCATGCGCCAGTCCGCGCGCATCGCGATCGAATCCTGTATCGGCCCGACCGGTATGCTCGCCGCCGCTTTCTGGCCGGAGCGGATCTCCGAGGCGGTCGCGGGCTTCCGCGAGGGCGATGGGACCCATCACCTCTGATTTCCGCCCTCCGGCTCTTGGGCGGTGCGCCGCGCTGGCACTGCGAGGCCGGCGACGGTACCGGGAGGGGCCATGTCAGACATCAACTGGCTGACCACCACGATCGGCAGAACAGGGCATCGAGTTCTTCGAGGACGGTGGCCCGCCCGCGAAGCGTATCGGCGCCCGGCCAAGTCGGTGATCGAGGCCGCGCGGGTGCCGGTCTATGCCGGGACCGATGTTCTCGTGGTCGGTGGTGGTCCCGCCCGGAACCGCAGCCGCGATCGCACCGGACGCATGGGCGCCGGGTGATGCTGGTCAGGCCTTCACAAGCCATCTCCGGCGGACTCGCCACCGGCGATCTCTGGTGATCTGGATCGACCGGATGTCCGACTGGACCGGCAAGCATGTGATCAACGGCATCGCCCACGCGAGCTCATGGACAGGCTGAAGGACGCCCTGCAGGGGCCCGTCGCGTCCCGACTGGGGCAGCAAGGACGTGGCGACGGCGGAATACTGGGCCAGCGCAATGCCGCCTATCACATCGTCACCTGGTCGCCGACCATCGATCGGAAGCCTGAAATCGCTGTCGATGAAGATGGTGCTGGATCAGAAGGTCGGCCTGACCTTCCACGCCTGGGCCTCGATGCCGATCGTCGGGGACGGCGTCATGAAAGGTATCATCTTCGAGAGCAAGGAAGGGCGCCAGGCGATCCTCGCCGAGGTCGTGGTCGACACGACGGGCGACGCCGACCTCCTGGCCCGGGCGGGCGCGGCGTTCGAGTCCGATATCGACGAGAAGGACATCCACCACTGCATCAGCACGGCCTTCTGATCGGCGGCGTGGATATGGAGCGCTGGCTGGCCTTCAAGTCCGGCGACAAGCAAGCCTTCTCGAAATTCATGAAGGCCGGGCGCGGCAGTCGGCTCATTCGACAAGCCCTGGGTATCGTGGCGCAACGATATCGCGCTGTTCATGGGGCCGCGGCTCTCGGGATACAACATCGATGTCGGGGACCTGACCAATGTCGAGATCCGCTCGCGCCAGTTGACGCTCAGTCATGTGGATTTCTACCGCCGGCACGCGCCGGGCGAGGGCGCGTTCCTGATGCTCGGCGCGCCGCAGATCGGCGTCCGGCACAGCCGGCCGCGTGGCCGGTCTGGCCAAGGTCACCCGCGAGCAATGGCCGACCGCCAGATTCCTGGGCCAGACAGGAATCGGCGTGTCGACCTCGATGTCGCCGACGATTCCAGACATCTCCGGTCCCCTATGGTGCTGGTTCCGGCCAGTCTCGACGGGGTACTGGGCGCCGGGCGGCATATCGCCTGCGATGCAAGCTCGCACTCCTTCCTGCGCAGTACCGCAATGCTGGATGACGGGGCAGGCCGCGGGCGTCGCCGCCGCGATCGCCGCGAACCAGGGTATCCAACCCCGCGCGGTCGATGCGAAACAGATCCAGATCGAGCTGCTGCATGGGGCGCTATCTGTCGCCGTCGACGGAAACGGCAAGCAGCATGGCCTCGGCGGCGGAGTAGGCCGGAGTGCGCTCAAAGGCGGACCCAGGACCCTTCGAGACGGGCGCTGAAGCGCCCTCCTCAGGGTGAAGGCCCACCTATTCCACTCACCCTTCGAGACGGGCGCTGAAGCGCCGTCTCGAAGGGTCTTGTCCGACGAATTCACCCGTCCAGCTCCGGAAACCGCTCGACGATCCGCTCGGACGAGGCGTGCACGCCATAGGTTTTGAGTGGCACCGTTCCAGTTGCCCGGAACCCGTGCTTGACGTTCGGCGGCATGGCCAAGGTCGTGCCGGGGCCGATCTCGACGGTTCCTTCCACACCCTCCATCCAGGCGATGCCGGTCCCTTCCAGCACACTCACCACCTCCATATAGGGGTGCGAGTGGGTGCCGGTGGAATAGCCCGGCGGCGAGACCTGGATGCCGATCCGGATCGGCGTTGAACCGTCGTCGCCGCCGACAATCGTCTGATAGGTCGCGCCATTGGGGAATGCCTGCTTGGGAACCTCGTCGAGCTTGATGACCGCCATGGTCCGTCCCTCCTCGCCGATCCGGTCAGGGAAAGGCTATCAGCTCCGCCGTCGGGCCGCTATCACACGTCATCGCGAATGCCGTGCCAGATCTCGCGGCGCCACTTGAAGGCGATGACAAGGCTCACCAGCAGCCCGCAGGCACTGTAAAGCGTCACCGTCACCGGGAAGCCGACGCTCTGGATGATCGGTCCGGCAGCCAGCAGGCCGAGCGGCAGGCCATAGACGGCGAACATGCGCACTCCCATCACCAATCCCCGGTACCGCACCTCGGCGCTGGCCAGTAGGGTGACCGCCATGGCGATCATCGACAGGCTTTGGATATAGCCGGTCAGGAACAGAAAGGCCTGGCCGGCCAGCTTGTCCTCGACCAAGCCGAAGCCGAACAAGGCGACGTGCATCAGCCAGATATTGATGATCATGAAACGCGCCGGACGCCGCCAGCCGCCCAACATGGTCATGGTCAGCGAGCCGATCAGCGCGCCGGTCGCGTAGGACGCCACCAGATGCGCGAGGCCGTTCTCGTCGACGAGATAAACCTCCTTGGCGACATAGGGCAGAATGCCGTGGGAGATCGGAAACACCGTCACGTTGACCAGGAAGGCGAGCCACATTGCCGCCAGGATCATCGGCGTCGTCCAGACATAGCCGAAGCCGCGTTTCAAATCCCCGAGCGGCGACGGGCGCTTGTCCCCCGCCTCCCCGGCGCCCTGGCCCCGCACCCTGGACACCCCGAAAGTCAGCAGGAAGCTGGAGAGATGAAACACCGCGATCACCACATAGGCGGGACCGATCCCGAATTGCGAGAACAGGCCGGCGCCGATCAGCGCGCCGGCGATGCGGGCCGAGTCCATGGTCGTGCGGGAGACGCCCATCCCGCTCATCAGCAGGCGCGGGGGCATGGTGTCGCCGATCAGGCCGTTGCGCATCACCAGGTCCGACGGCCGGATCAGCCCCACGAAGAACGCGATGACGAAGACATGCGTCGGCGTCAAAGTGTCGGTAAGGGCGAAGCCGAGCAGGATCGCGGCGAGGCTCGTGTACAGGGCCCGCATGGCGCAGAGCACGGTCCGCCGCCCGAGCCGGTCACCGAACACTCCCAGAAGCGGCGCCACCAGGGTACCGATGAACTGCATCGAACCATAGATCGTCAGCGCCAGCACCGAGCCGGTCTCGACCAGGATGTACCAGCCGAGAATCAGGGTCTCCATCTCAAAGGCCCAGGAATTCAGCAGGTCCGCCGGCCACTGGAAACGAAAGCTCTTCACCTCGAAAGGCGAGAACACGGTGGGTTTGGCGGTCTGGGACAAGGGAGAGCCGGAACGGAACACGAAGAGCCTCACTTGACCATGCTTTGCGCGGTCTGCAAAGCGGCTTAGTCTTGCGGGCTGAGAGTAGCGGTCCGCCTTGAAGGGAGCCCCCATGGCACGCGAGATAACGATGGCGCTGTTGGATGAGATCCAGGACGGCTTCAACCGTCACGACGTCGACGCCATACTTTCCCATTTCACCGAGGATTGCATCTGGCTGATGGCCCGGGGTCCGGACGCACCGGAAGGCCGGCGCTGTACCGGCAAGGCGGAAATCGGCGCGGTTCTGAGGGCGCGCTATGCCGACATCCCGGACATGCGCTGGGAAGAAATGCGCCACTGGATCGTCGACCAGACCAAGGCGATCTCGGAATGGGTGGTGCGCGGCACCCCCAAGGGCGGCGCGCCTTTCGAATATACCGGCTGCGACCTCTGGGAGTTTCGCGGCGGCTATGTCACCAAGAAGGACACCTCCATTGAAATATGTGGGGTGATGCGGGCCAGCTCCTCACACCTGCCCGAGCGGCCCCTTACTGCCTTATCAATCCGCCGCGTCACGGGACCGGTCGGATGAGTCATCCACGGGCAATCCAAGCGCCTCGCGGATCGATCGCTGGTAATGCGCCAGGCCCGGCTCGTTCCGGCCATAGACCACATGGCTCTGGGCACCGGAGCCGAAGCCGATCTGCATGGTGCGGCCTGCAGGAAAACTTCGGTGGTGATGACTCTGACCGCAAGCGCCAGATTGGCGTCCCAATGGCGCTTCTCGTCGGCGGTCTGCACCGCTTTTGAATATAGAGCGAGGTTTCCAGCACCGCGCGGTCCGGCGCCCGGCCACCGGGAACATCCGGAAGATCTCCATGTGGTCGCCCTGGGGCGAGAAGACGGTATTGGCGAACATGGAATAGACCATGGTCGACCTACATCAGGTCCCATTCGGCTCGGGCTGGTTCTTCAGGCGCGATCTTGGTGCGCGGATAGACCAGCCGGTGGTTCGGCCCGAAGGCGCGGAAATCACAGACATGCAACAGGATGTCCTGCAGGGTCTCCTGATGCAGGAAGCCGAAATGGTAGCCCTCGAAGAACGTGTCGACGAGCAGCTTCCAGTTCATCTCCTCGTGGTGCACGTGGCGGGCGTGAAAGTGGTGGTATCGAGCTTCCAGTGTTGGAGATCCGCTTCGAGGCCCTGGAGCCAGGGATCGATATCGAGATCACCCGACTGGTCCTCCGCCGGCGTCGCCAGCACCCAGACCATGCCGTATTTCTCGGCCAGCGGCAGCGGCGCTCAGGCCTGGACCGCCCCTCCACGCCGGGAAACGAGCTCTCCTCCTCCGATACCGCGCAGAAGCCCGTCACTGCCGTAGGTCCAGCCGTGATAGGGGCAAATTCTGAAGGCGTGATCGCCGCAGCCGTCAACGATCTGGCACCGCGATGTCGGCAGGCGTTGAGGAAGGCCCGAAGCTTCGCCGTCGCGCCCCCTCACGATGAGAACCGGCACTCCCGGCAAAGTCGTCGGAGTCTTATAGAACCGACCTCGGGCCAGTCGCAGGACAGCCCCATGACGATCGGCCGGCCACGGATCAGCACCGTTCCTCAAGGGCATGACGCTCGGCACAGGTATAGGCCGTCACCTCGTTCTGCCACGGCGCATCGCTCATTGAGGTGGTCTTGAGCATGACGTGGATCCAGCAAGGTCTTCAGGATCGCGATCTCGCCCGCCTTATCCATACCCGTTCTTCCGTCCGCCCGCGAAGAAGAGCAAACTAGCACCGTCCAGGGCAGGGGGATCACTGGCTATCGCCCGTAGGGGGAGGGACTTTAGCCACCCGGCAGAATCAAGAATGATACGAAGGCGCGTCCCTAAATCATTGATTTTATGCCAGCCGCCAGAAACTAGGTTTTTAGTCCCAGGGATTGATGGGTCGGATTGATTTTAATCCGCCGGTTGTTTGTCCAGATTTTGCAGACGTAGTCTGTAGGGCGTGAGACCGTTCAGGGTTTTGAGCCTGCGAGCGAAGTTGTAAGCATCCAAGAAGTAGGACAGATGCTGTCTCAATTGGTTGGCGTGTTTCGTAGTGGTAACGCTGACCGTGGCATCTCTTGATTGTTCGGTTCATTCGTTCGACTTGCCCGTTCGTCCAGGATGATTGAGCTTGGTGAGGCGGTGTTCGATCTGGTTCTCTTGGTAACCGCATGGCGAACATGTGCGTCGTGTATTGAGCGGCGCCATCGCGATAGCGCGGCGGGAAGGTGAACTGATGCCGCTACTGGTCAAAACCGTGTGGATCCTATAAGGAAACGGTCTCGATCAACGCTTCCAGGAACGCGCTCGCCGTGCGCCGATTCGCCTTCTCCTCAAGCTTGGCGAAAGCCAGCTTGAGGTTCGGTCGATAGCGACAAAGAGATACAGTTTGCCCTCACCACTCCGGACCTCGGCGATATCAATATGCAAGAACCCGATCGGGTACCGTTTGAACCGTTTCTTGGCCGGTTTCTCGCCATCGATATCCGGCAACCGGCTGATCCCGTGGCGCTGCAGGCAGCGGTGCAATGACGATCGCGTCAAACGTGGATGGTCGGCTGCAAGGCATAGAGACAATCGTCCAGCGGCAACAAGGTATAACGCCTAAAAGCGACGCAAATGATCACCGCCTCTCTTCCTCCGCGCTGAGCACTGTCGAACAAGGCGTCCTTGGACCCGTCCTGAGATCCTCTCGACCGAGTTGCGGTTGCGCCACTTCGCCACGGTTTTGGCGTTAATCGAATAGCGTTCGCTCAACGCCGCGACCGAAGCTGTCGATCGCTGTATTGTTGCTCTAACGGCGTGCGTGGTCGTGGCGCTCCCGTGACGTGTACCTGGCCCATAATGCTCTCCTCTTCCATTCACATGAAAAGATCGCACCATCAATCCCTGGGACTGGAACACCCAAAGAGCTGCAACCAAATAATGTCCTATAGAATCCATTGCTAGATTCTCGCCCCCTCTCGACTCTCCACATCTCCGATCCCCTGGCCCTACCCTCCCGCGCCCCTCCGTGCTACACCGCCGCCGACCTTTCACCTGCGAGCCGACCGGGAGAGCCACATGGCCGATGCATGGACCGTCGAGGCGCATCGCCTCTTCAAGAAACATGGGATCAAGACCGTGGGCTATGTGCCCGACGCGGGCCTCACCGACCTGATCAACGCGTGCGATGCCGATAACGACATCAAGGCGGTGGTGATGACCACCGAAGAGGAGGGCATCGGGCTTTCCTCCGGCGCCTGGCTCGGCGGCGAGAAGGCGGCGGTTCTGATGCAGAGCAGCGGCGTTGGCAACACCATCAATGCCATCGCCTCGATCGTCACCTCCTGCCAGTTCCCGCTGTTCATGATCGTCACCATGCGCGGCCAGTACGGCGAGTCGAACCCCTGGCAGATTCCCATGGGCCAGGCGACGGCGCCAGTGCTGCGCAGCCTTGGGGTGCGGGTCTACGAGGTCGAAACCGTGGAGGACGCGGTGGGCGCGATCGAGAACGGGCTGAAGATGGCTTTCGTTTCCAACGCCGCCGTCGCCGTGCTGATCGGCCAGAAGCTGATCGGCGCCAAGTCCTTCATTGCCGATGTCGCCGAGGAGGTGAGCCATGTCTGAGCCGCAACTGAACCGCGCCGACGTGATGCGGAAACTGATGACGGCGCGGGGGGACGCGCTGATCATTGCCGGGCTCGGCTCGCCGGTCTGGGATATCGCGTCCTCGGATCACAAGCCGGAGAATTTCTACCTCTGGGGCGGCATGGGCTGCGCCGTTTCCATGGGGCTCGGCTGTGCGATGGCCCAGCGCGGGCGCAATGTCTGGGTGGTGACCGGCGACGGCGAGGCTCTGATGGGTGTCGGCTCCTTCGCCACCGTCGCGGCCCAGCGCCCGTCCAACCTGGCGGTCATCGTGCTGGATAACGAGCATTACGGCGAGACCGGCATGCAGCTTACCGCCACCTCGCACGGGACCGACATCGCCGGCATGGCAAAGAGCGCGGGCATTCCCAACACCATGGTCACGACGGACGATGCCGGGGTGGACAAGCTGGCGGCGGCCCTCAGGTCCGGCCCGCTGCCGCTGGTCGCGGTGGTCAAGGTCGCGGCGACGAAGCCGAACCTGGTGCTGCCGCCACGTGACGGCGTGTATCTGAAGAACCGGTTCCGCCAGGCGGTCCTCGGCGCCACGGACGCGATGCACACGGGCTAATACGACCGCAATTCGCCGGTTGAAAACGGATAGATCGCAGTGACACTCGCGCGCGATTCTCGGGCATGTCCCGGATATCGTCGAGCCGGCGTCTTGCCAGTGACCACCCATCGGACGAGCCCGCCATGAGCCTTGGACGGATGGATACGGTCGCTGTCGTCGCCTTCCTGATCCTGGTCCAGGCGACCGGCGCGCTGGCTGGTTTCTGGCTGCCAGCCATTGCCCCCGCGATCGGCGTGGATCTGGGCCTTAGCCCGGCCCTGATCGGCTATCAGGTGCTGGTCCAGTACATCTTCGGCATGTTCTCCAGCCTGATGGCCGGCGGTTTCGTGCTCAGACTCGGGCCATGGCGGGCCTCGCAACTGGCGTTGCTCCTGTTCGTTGCCGCCCATGCGCTGTTCCTGACCGGGTCCGTGGCGATGATCGCGCTGGCTTCCGTCGTGCTTGGTTGCGGCTATGGGTTGGTCACACCGGCCGCCTCGCATCTGCTCAACAAGATCGTCACGCCGGTGAACCGGAACCTCGTCTTCTCGTTCCGCTTCACCGGCGTGCCCTTGGGTGGCATCGCCGCCGGCCTTGCCGCGCCGCCCGCCGCCCTGACCTTCGGCTGGCAGCACAGCGTGCTTGTAGTGATCGCCCTCTCGGCCCTGCTGGCTCTCGCGATGCAGCCGTGGCGCAACCGCTGGGACGGCGACCGCTCACCCTCGGCGCCGTTGTTCAGGAATCCCGCCGCCGACATGAGGATGGTCTGGTCCCTGGCGCCGCTCAAATGGCTCGCCTTCTATGGATTGTGCATGGGGGCAGTGCAGACCACGCTGACCACCTATACCGTCACCATGCTGGTGGAGGACCTGGGTTACACCTTGGTCGCCGCCGGTGTCGGCCTGTCGATAATCCAGTTCGCCAGTGTCTTCGGACGAGTCGCCTGGGGCTGGCTCGCCGACCGGATTTCCAGCGGGCTGCTCGTCGCCGGGCTGGTGGCGCTGATCGCGGCGGCCAGTGCTGGCGCCACCTGCCTGCTGACTCCGGACTGGCCGAGCGGCCTGGTATACGCTCTGTGTTTCGCGCTCGGCCTTGTCGGCATGGGCTGGAACGGGGTCTATGCAAGCGAAATTGCCCGCCTCGCACCCGAAGGCAAGGTCAGCGGCGCGACCGGCGCCTGCATGTTCATCACTTTTTCCGGTGTGTTCCTGGGCCCGGTCCTGTTCGTCGCGATGCACGCCTGGAGTGGGGTCTACACCACGACCTACGGACTTACCGCCGTTATCGCGCTCGCCGGGCTGCTCTGTGCCACCAGGGCCAGCGCCGCTACCAGGACCCTTTGACGAGCGCTCGGAACTCCTCGACCAATTCGGGATTCCTGAAACCGAGATTATTGCGCTCTCCCGGATCGGTTTCGATGTCGAAGAGGAACTCGAAGCCGCCGTCCCAAAGGTACTTCCAGCGTCCACGCCGCACCGCGCGCTGGGCCCTCGCCAGCCAGTCCTCCCGGACCGTCGGCAGATCGATGCGCCAGAGCAGTGTCCGCTCCCCAGCCGGGACCGGATTCAGAAGGTTCACGCAATCCATGCTTTGATCCGGGACCAGACCCGCCGCCGCCAGCAGGGTCGGCGTCACGTCCATCAGAACCCCGGGCTCCGACGAAACACCGCCCGCGTCCACCGCGCCCGGCCAGCGCAGGATCATCGGGACCCGGATACCGCCTTCCCACAGCGTGCCGAAGCCGTGAAAGAACGGTCCCTTGGTCGCCATCTCGGCGCCGCCATGGTCATAGGTCAACATCACGATCGTGTCGTCGGAGAGGCCGCACCGCGCCAGCGTATCCAGGACCCGACCCACGCTCAGATCCAGATGCTCGATCGCGGCGGCGTAGTCGGCCCGGGAACCGTCCTTCCAGGTATCGTGGCTGTCCGTATCCGCCTCGCGCCCGGGAGGCGTGTAAGGCGGCAGCGCCGCGTTATAGGCGAGATAGAGAAAGAACCGCTCCCCGGCGTCGCCGCAACGCTCAATGAAGCCGACGGATTCATCGGTGAACAGATCCGTCGTATAGCCGGCCCGTTCAACCACCTCGGTATCCCGGTACAGTGCGTCTATGCCAGTCCGTGTCTTGTGCGAGTAGTAGTCGATGTTCCAGTCGTGGAATCCAACGAACTCGTCGAAGCCATGGGCGTTGGGACCGTCCTCGGCCTCGTACCCGAGGTGCCATTTACCGAACAACGCGGTTCGAAATCCCGCATCCTTGAAATACCGGGCGAGGGTCTTCTCCGTGACCGGCAGGCCCGCCTCTCCCCGGCTGATGTTGCGCTCCATCCCGAGATGCCTCGGATAGCGCCCGGTCAGCATCGCCGCCCGGCTCGGCACGCAGATCGGCGCCGGCGCGTAGAAATCCGTGTAACAGCGGCCTTGTTCGGCCAGACGGCGGATATTGGGAGTGCGGATCTCGCTTTTGCCGAAGGGCTCGATATCGCCGTAGCCCATGTAGTCGAACACGACGAGGACGACATTGCGTGCCGGCGATCCTTTCATGCCGGCCCCTTCCCCGCGTGCCGCGGTCCTATTGCGCGGTCCAGCCCCCGTCCAGGGTCATCGTCACGCCGGACATATTCGCCGCCGCATCGCCGCAAAGAAAGACCGCCGCGGCGCCCAGCTGTTCGATCGTGGTGAATTGCCCCGAGGGCTGCTTTTCGCCCAGCAACGTCGACGTGGCCTGTTCGATGGAGATGCCGTCATTCTTCGCCCGCGCCTCAATCTGGGCCATGACCAGCGGTGTCTTCACCCAGCCCGGACAGATCGCGTTGCAGGTAACCCCGGTCCCAGCTGCCTCAAGCGCGGTCACCTTGGTCATGCCGATCAGGCCGTGCTTGGCGGCGATGTAGGCAACCTTCTGGACCGAGGCTACCAGGCCGTGCACCGAGGAAATGTTAACGATCCGGCCCCAGCCACGCCGCTTCATGCCGCCGATCACCGCCTTGGTGGTGTGGAACGAGCTGGACAGGTTGATGGCGATCGCCGCGTCCCAAAGCGCGTCCGGAAAATCCTCGATCAGATCCGTGTGCTGGATACCGGCGTTGTTGACCAGGATGTCGACCTGACCGAACCGCTTCTCCGTCTCCGCTACCAAGTCACGGATTTCCGCCGGCTTGCTCATGTCGGCACCGTGATAAGCGGCACCGGTCTTGTAGCGGGATTCGAAATCGGCGCGCTGTTCCTCAATCGCGGCGGCATCACCGAAACCATTCAGCATCACATTTGCCCCGGCTTCCGCCAGCGCCGCCGCGATACCTTTGCCGATCCCGCTGGTCGAGCCCGTTACAATCGCCGTCTTGCCACGCATCTTCCGCTCCAAGAGCCAGTCATCTTACTAATGCGAGATTACCAACCCGCAGACCTTTCGCAAGCGCCAAATGGAGTTCAGCGCACCGCCGCCGCAATCGCGCCGCCAAGGTCGACGGTATTGGCCTGGCCGCCGAGGTCTGGCGTCTTCGGACCACCGCCCGAAACCACTTCCTCGCAGGCGCGAACGATGGCGTTGGCAGCCTCGGTGTAGCCGTGATGCTCCAGCAGCATGGCGCCTGACCAGATCTGGCCGATCGGGTTGGCGATGCCCTTGCCGGCGATATCGGGGCCGAGCCGTGCACCGGCTCGAACATGGACGGCAGATCGCCGTCGGGATTGATATTGGCCGACGGCGCGATGGCGATCGAGCCGGCAACGGCGGGGCCAAGGTCCGAGAGGATGTCGCCGAAGAGGTTGGAGCCGACCACCACGTCGAACCAGTCGGGATGCAGCACGAAATTCGCGGTCAGAATGTCGATGTGATACTGGTCGGTCTTCAGTTCCGGATACTCCTTGGAGATCGCCGCGAACCGCTCGTCCCAGTAGGGCATGGTGTGGATGATGCCATTGGACTTGGTCGCCGAGGTAACCTTCTTCAGGCCCTGGCGGCGGCAGAGATCGAAGGCGTAGCGCATGATCCGGTCGGTACCGTGCTTGGTGAATACCGATTCCTGGACGGCGACCTCGTACTCGGTGCCCCGGTGCAGCCGTCCGCCGATCTCGGAGTACTCGCCTTCGTTGTTCTCGCGCACGACCCAGAAGTTGATGTCCTCGGGTCCCCGGTTCGCGAGCGGACAGGGCATGCCCTTCAGCATCCGCACCGGGCGCAAGTTCACATACTGCTTCATCTCGCGCCGGATCGGGATGAGCAGGCCCCAGAGCGAGACGTGGTCCGGCACGCCGGGATAGCCGCAGGCGCCGAGGAATATCGAGTCGAATGCCTTCAGGGTCTCGATGCCGTCATCGGGCATCAGCTTGCCGGTCTTGTGATAGCGCTCGCAGCCCCAGTCGAATTCGGTGAACTCATACTCGATGCCGTATTTGGCGCCCGCCGCCTCCAGCACCTTGATACCCTCGGGCACCACTTCCCAACCGATGCCGTCTCCGGGAATGACGGCGAGCTTGAGCTTCGACATGATCTGCGGTCTCCGTGGGTGAATTTCCGGTGTTATAGGCGACGCGCCGGGCGACGACAATCACAGGCGCGCGGCCACGCCGGATCAGTTCTTGTGCTTGTGCCCGCCGTGTCCGGCGCCCATGGCCCCGACGGGGCCGACCGTCAACATGACCGGGATGGCGCCGGCTTTCTCGAACTTCAGCACCAACTCGAAACGGTCGCCCTCCTTTAGCGGCGCCGACAGTCCCATCAGCATCACGTGGTCGCCGCCGGGTTTGAGCGCCGCCATCCCATTCGCCGGCACCGCGATCGCGTCGACAGGACGCATCTTCATCACGCCGTTCTCGTGTTTATGCGTGTGCAATTCGGCCCGCTCCGCGACCGATGATGCCGCCCCGATCAGCCTGTCGGCAGCAGATCCCGGATTGTGGATCATGAGAAACACCGCGCCGATCCGGCCCTGACCGATCGTCGCCCGGGCGAAGGCCCCATCGATCGACATCTCTTTGCCCTGCCCGGCCCAGACGGGCATGGCCGCCAGCACGGCGATCAGGGCGAAAGCCGCGACGGCGAGAGAGGTGACGCGGGAAAAGAAACGCATGGGTCAGGTCCTTTTGGGGAGAGCTTTTTGATGTCGGCGAAGCAGCCGGTCCGTTTCATGACAGGTTGTGTGGAGGCAAAGCCTGGACCGAGCGTAACGGCTATATCCGCTATCCGCCATGCGGCCAAATGGTCCACGCTCTCTTGCCGGGAGATCCACAGGCGCGACGCGGAACAGCTTCAAGACAGCGCGACAACGGCTCTTTCTCCGGCCCGCCGACGTCTTGTAGAGTGCGCCGCGCCGCTCCCAATCGAAGCGCCAAGGAGGCTCGCGATGTCGTCATCCGGAAACATCTACGAATTCGACACCCTATCCCTGCATGCCGGCCAGCGCCCCGACCCAGAGACGGGCGCAAGGGCGGTGCCGATCTATCAGACCACGTCCTACGTCTTTCGGGATGTCGACCACGCGGCCTCGCTGTTCAATCTGGAACGGGCGGGGCATATCTACTCGCGCATCTCCAACCCGACCGTCGCGGTCCTTGAGGAGCGCATCGCAGCCCTTGAAGGCGGCGTCGGCGCGGTGGCGACGGCTAGCGGGCACGCGGCCCTGGTGCTGGGCATCCTCACGCTGATGGGCCAGGGCGGACATATCGTCGCCTCCAGCGCGCTCTATGGCGGCAGCCACAATCTGTTCAGCCACACCCTGCCGCGCTTCGGGATCGAGACGACCAAGGTGCATCCCCGCGACATCGACGGGTTCAGGAAGGCGATTCGGCCAGAGACCCGCCTGGTGTTCGGCGAGACCATCGGCAATCCCGGCCTTGAGGTGATGGACCTGGAGGTGATCGCCGCCATCGCCCACGAGGCGGGCGTGCCGCTGATGATCGACTCGACCTTCGCGACCCCGCATCTCTGCCGACCCTTCGAGCACGGAGCCGACCTGATCGTGCATTCGGCGACCAAGTGGCTCGGCGGACACGGGGTGGCGATCGGCGGACTGCTGGTCGACGGCGGCAATTTCGACTGGGAGGCGTCCGGCAAGTTCCCGACCCTGACGGAGCCTTATGCCGGCTATCACGGCCTCGACTTCGCCGAGGAGTTCGGACCCCAGGCCTTCATCATGCGGGCCCGGGCCGAGGGCTTGCGGGACTTCGGCGCCTGCATGGCTCCCGCGACCGCGTTCCACATCCTGCAAGGAGTCGAGACCCTGCCGTTGCGCATGGACCGGCACGTCGCCAATGCCCGCGCCATCGCGACTTTCCTTGCCGGGTCCGATGCGGTGGAATGGGTCGCCTATCCGGAACTGGACAGCCACCCGGACAAGGATCTCGCCGCAAAACTGCTGCCCAAGGGCGCCGGCTCGATGATCGCCTTCGGCATCAAGGGTGGACGCGAGGCCGGCCGGACCTTCATCGAGAAACTGGCGGTCTGGTCGCATCTTGCGAATGTCGGGGACGCCAAGTCCCTGGTGATCCATCCGGCCAGCACCACCCACCAGCAGATGGATGCCGAGACCATGAAGGCGGCGGGGCTTTCCGAGGATCTGGTCCGCCTGTCGGTCGGTCTTGAGAGCCCGAATGATCTGATCGCGGATCTCCGGCAATCCCTGCGTGCCGCCACCCTGCGCAAGGCAGGCTGATCATGGAGCTCCGCATCGCCGGCAAACCGGCCTTCGTCGCGACCGGGGGCCGGCCGTTCGATGCCGGCAAACCGGCCCTGGTGCTGGTGCATGGCGCGGGCATGGACCACACGGTCTGGTCGATGCAGGCCCGCTACTTCGCGCATCACGGATTTTCGGTGATGAACCTGGACCTACCCGGCCATGGCCGCTCCGACGGGCCGGCGCCGGCCACGATCGAGAGCTATACCGACTGGCTGGCCGAAGCGATCGACGCCGCCGGCGCGCGGGACGTGCATCTGGTCGGCCATTCCATGGGCTCGCTGATCGCCCTGGCGCTGGCCGCCCGGCCCACGAGCGCTGTCCGCAAGCTGGCATTGCTCGGAACGCTGCCGCATATCCAGGTCGCCAATGGGCTGCTCTCCGCCGCGCGGAACAACGACCATGCCGCCTACGAAAGCATCGTCGGCTGGGGCGTCGGCCGGCGCGCCCAGATGGGCGGACACCGGGCGCCCGGCTCCTGGATCGCCGGCACCAGCCTGCGCCTGCTTGAGGCCGGAGAGCCGGGCGTGCTCGGCAATGACCTTGCCGCCTGTCATCAATGGACCGGCGGCCTTGAGGCAGCCGGAAGCATCAAATGCCCGACGCTGCTGCTGCTCGGGTCCGACGACCGGATGACCCCGGCCCGCGGGGCCAAACCGCTGGCCGATGCGATCACCGGCAGCCGAACCGTTGTCCTGCCCGGCGCCGGACACATGATGATGGCCGAACAGCCGGACGAGACCCTGGACGCGCTGGCGGATTTTTTCGCGAAAGAAGCGGCATGACCGAGATCTCCGAGCAGCCGGAAACCCGGGAGAACTATGCCTGGTTCGTCGACATCCCGACCCGATGGATGGATGTGGACATCTACGGCCATGTGAACAACGTCGAATACTATTCCTATTTCGATACCGCCGTGGCCGCGCACCTGATCGAGGTCGGCGGATTGAAGCCGCATACCAGCCCGGTCATCGGCCTTGTGATCGAGACCAAATGCGTGTTCAGAAAGTCCCTGATGTTCCCGATGACCATCAATGCCGGGCTAAGGGTGGCGCATATCGGGCGGACCAGCGTGCGCTATGAAATCGGGCTGTTTCGCGAGGGCGACGACGAGCCCGCCGCGACCGGACATTTCGTCCATGTCTATGTGGAACGCGCGAGCCAGAAGCCAGCGCCGATCCCCGAGGAGCGCCGCGCCGCCATGCTGCAACTGGTCATGCCGGCAGCCAAGGCCTGAGCACGACGGGACCGCCCGGACCGCGAAAAATCGATGCAATTTCTTACGATTTTCGCGCGATCGGCGCCGCCATCCAGCCAGCAGGGGTTTTTGCAACGCAGGCCTTTCAAGGCGGGGCGTCGATCCTCTATAGTCCGTCGAATTGGCCTCGAATAACGAATGGAACCCATGGCCGAAAGAACCAGAAACGCTCCGCGACAGGAAGACTACAGCTTTGATTTGTCCAAGGTTTACGCCTCGATGGTCTCCGTGCGCTCGCATATCCCGGAGGATGCGCATACCGCGTCGACCCTGGGCACTGAACGCGGCGGCAACGGCATCGTGATTCGCAGCGAGGGCGTGGTCCTGACCATTGGCTACCTGATCACCGAGGCCGAGACCATCTGGCTGACCGACCATACCGGCAAGGCCGTTCAAGGCCATGTTTTGGGCTATGATCAGGAAACCGGCTTCGGTCTGGTTCAGGCTCTCGGCAGGCTCGACGTCGAGGCCATCGAGATCGGCCGATCCGCCGGCGTGCGCGAGGGTGACCCGGTGATCATGGCCGGGTTCGGCGGCCGCTCGGGTTCGGTCAGCGCCGAGGTCATCGCGGTCCGGGAATTCGCCGGATACTGGGAGTATCTGCTGGACGAGGCGATCTTCTCGGCACCGGCGCATCCCAATTGGGGCGGGGCCGGGCTGATCGGCTCCAAAGGGGAGCTGCTGGGAGTGGGCTCCTGTTCATTCAACACGGCGGGGCCGGGGACAGGCGGTGGACGGCAACATGGTGGTGCCGATCGACCTGCTGGAGCCGATTTACGACGAGATGATCACCTGGGCCGTCCCAACAAGAAGCCGCGTCCCTGGATGGGGCTGTTCTGGCACCGAGGTCGAGGACCGCGTGGTCGTCGCGGCGCTTACCCAGAACGGTCCGGCGGACCAGGCCGAGGTCGAGGTGGGCGACATCGTGCTCGCCGTCTCGGTCAGCCGGTGAAGTCGCTGGCCGACATGTTCCGCAGGTCTGGTCGCTCGGCCATGCCGGGATCGACGATGCCGCTGGCGCTCGGACGCGACGGCGAGATCATCCAGGCGAACCTGTCGACCATCGCGCGCTCCGACCTGCTCAAGGGCCCCAAGCTGCACTGAGCGGGCCGGCCTCCGGAGGACATCATGAAAATCGGTTTCATCGGCCTCGGTCTCATGGGGCATGCCGCGACGCGTGCGCTGGTCGGGCAGGGCCATGAGGTCCACGGCTATGACATCGTCCCGGATAAGATCCAAGCCGCCACCGGACATGGCGTTCTGGCTGCGTCCACTCCAGCCGAACTGGCGGCCCGCAGCGAATGCGTGATGCTGTCCGTCACCACGACCGAGGCGGTCGGAGCCGCGGTCTTCGGCAAGAACGGCGTGGCGGAAAGCGGCGGCGCCGGAAAGGTATTGATCGATCTGTCGACGACCGAAGTGCCGGCAACCCGCGAGTTCGCCGAGCAATTGCGGGCACGATCCGGCATGGGCTGGGTCGACGCGCCGGTTTCCGGCGGACCGGAGGCGGCGGCAGCGGGAACCCTAGCCATCATGGCCGGCGGAAGCGACGACGACATGCGGCGCGCGGAACCCGCCCTCAAGGCGCTCGCCGGCGTGCTGACCCATATGGGTCCGGTCGGCTCCGGCCAGGTGACGAAGATGGTCAACCAGGTGCTGGTCCTGAACAGCTATGTCCTGCTTGCCGAAGCCCTCGCCCTGGCCGAGGCCGGCGGCGTCAATGCGGCCAAGATCCCGGCGGCGCTCGGCACCGGCCATGCCGGCTCAACCCTGCTTCAGGCGGTGTTCCCGCGCATGACAGCCCGGGATTTCGAACCGCGCGGCTATGCCCGTCAGGCGCTGAAGGACCTCGATATGGTGAAGGACTTGGCGCACAGGCTCAAAACGCCGACGCCCATGACCGGGCAGGCGGCGGAGCTTTTCCGCATCCTCGTCACCAAGGGTCATGGCGAAATCGACGGGAGCGCCATTCTCAAGCTCTATGATCCGAAGGAACGTCTGTAGGCCGGATCACGGGTGCTCACAGGCGTTCAGTTTCCGCCGTACCGAACGGGTTCGCCATCATGCGTAACCCAGGCAGTCGATCTCTGCCGCGATGGGTCGGAACGGGAGCCGCGCCGACGTCAAAGAGACAACCGGCAATGGCGTTTTCCTGATCCGGGGTCCTCATCGGGGCCCATCGCCGTTTTTAGCGATGGATGACCGCCATCTGCCCCGCCGGATAGCGCGTGCCTTCCGCCGCGCCGGGCGGAATCGCGGCGTCGAGGCCGGCAATCTCTTCCGGACTGAGCACAATGTCGGCGGCGGCCGCGTTGCTCTCGAGGTGACTGACCCGCTGGGTACCCGGGATCGCGAAGACATGGTCGCCGCGGGAGAGCAGCCAGGCGAGTGCGATCTGGGCGGGCGAGACACTTTTTTTCGCCGCCAGGGCCCGCACCGGTTCCAGCAGCTTCAGATTGCGTTCCAGGTTCTCCCCCTGGAAGCGCGGATGGTCGCGCCGCCGGTCACCTTCGGCCAGGCTGTCGGCGCCGGTGACATTGCCGCCGAACATGCCGCGCCCGAGCGGGGAGTAAGCAACGAAGCCGATGCCGAGTTCCTTGGTCAGCGGCAGCATGTGGTCCTCCACCTCCCGCGACCAGAGCGAGTATTCGGTCTGTAGTGCCGCGATCGGATGGGTCGCGTGCCCGCGCCGCAGGGTCTCGGGCGCCGCCTCGGACATGCCGAGATGGCGCACCTTGCCTTGCTCGATCAGGCGGGCCATGGCGCCGACGGTCTCCTCAATCGGCACCGAGGTATCGACCCGGTGCTGGTAATAGAGATCGATCACGTCGATCTGCAAGCGCTTCAGGCTGGCCTCGCAGGCCTGCTGGACATAGTCGGGCCTGCCGTTGATGGCGGGCTTGCCGTCGGGCCCACGCACATTGCCGAACTTGGTGGCGATGATGTAGCGGTCGCGCTTGCCCTTGATCGCCCGGGCCAGCAATTCCTCGTTCTTGCCGGCGCCGTAAAGGTCCGAGCTGTCGAGATGGTTGACCCCGATCTCGGCGGCCCGGTGCAGGGTTTGGATCGCCTCCTCCTCGGAGCCCGGCGTGTAGAAGCCCGGCATCACCATGCAGCCGAGGCCGATAACCGGGACGTTGAGGTCACTGCCGCCGAGCTTGCGGGTTTTCATTGCTCAAACCTCCACCAAAATGCGTGATGCCGCGCTGATCGGGTGTTCAGTCTTCCGGGTCGAGCGGGATGAAGATCGAGTGGCGGATCTTCCCCTCAAGCGCTTTCGAGAGGTGTCCCTTACCGGTAGTGTCCTCGACCAGGATCACTTCGCCGGCGCCGATCTCCCGCGCCTCGCCGTCACTGGCGGTGATCCGTACGCCGCCGTCCAGATTGATGATGTATTGCCGGCGCGGCGCCGGGTGCCAGTCCAGCTCATAAGTCGCCGGCGACTGGCGGAAGATGATCCCATGCGCCGGCAGGCGCGCCGACAGCTTGCTGGTCCGCCGCTCTTCGGCCCATTCGACCTCGATGTCGCGAAAGTGGGATTCGCCGTTCTCGTCGGCGTAGAGATTGTGAATGCGCATGGCCCTGCCCTCCTCGTACCGGTGCGGATGATGGGCGCACAATCGCCATCGCGCAAGCCGACCGGGCGTCAACCCTTCAATGCCGAGAGCACCTCCGCCGCTTTCGGGATCGGGCCGATGGCGCCGTAGCCCCGGGTTGACAGCGACGCCGCCGCGACGCCGTATCCCGCCGCGGCGAAGGGGTCGTCGCCGGCCGAAAGGCGGGCGAGAAAGCTTCCGACGAAGGTATCGCCGGCGCCGCTGGTATCGACAACCGCCACCTCGGGCGGCGAAAAGCTACGGCGCGCGCCGCCGGTATCGATCACCGCGCCCGCCTCGCCGCATTTGAGCGCCAGAATGCCGGGGCAAAGCTCCCGGTAGAAATCCAGGACCGCGCCGGCCTCCTCGCGCCGCGAGAGCAAACGCGCCTCGTCCAGGCTGGGCAACAGAATGTCCGCGCGCCGGGCCGTCGCGTGGATCACCTCCCGCGCGGTCTCCAGTTCCCAGAGATTGAGGCGCAGGTTGGTATCGTAGGCCACCATCACGCCCGCCGCCTTGGCGATGTCGATGGCGCGGTCAACGGTGGCGCGGGCGCTCGCGCTGATCGCCTGGCTGATCGCCGAGACCTCCAGATATTTGGCCCGTTCGATCACTCCGGTGGGTAGTCTCTCCGGCGTCATCCGGCTCGCCGCCGAACCCTTGCGGTAATAGGTGAAGTCGCGGCCTTCCGGCACCGGCTGAATGAAATAGGCCGCCGTCGGCGCCTGCGGGTCGCGGGCAACGCCCGACACGTCGATCCCTTCGGCGCGCCAGAGATCCGTGTACATGTCGCCGAACCGGTCGGCGCCCAGCGCGGTGATATAGCCGACCCGCGCGCCCTGGCGCGCCGCCGCGATGGCGCAGTTCGAGGTATCCCCGCCAAAGCCCTGCAAATAGACCGGACGGCCCTCGGGATCGTCGATCCGGGTGAACTCGACCATGGGCTCGCCGAGGCAGACGATATCAAGGGGATCGGGGGACATGGACGGCTCCGTGATCGGCAAGGGCCAATCAAGCATCGGAGCCGTGATTTGACCAGCGCCTCGGCAAGATCTCTAACGGTTCCGGCGGCGGGCTTGCTAAAGTCGCGCCAATTCCGCATGGAACCGCCAAACAACCAACTCCGAGGGGGACCCAGTCCATGGGTGACGCGAAACTGACACCGGCCGATCTCGAGAAGCTCGCCGAATGGGACACGCCGACCATCTGCAACGGCCTTGAGCATCTGAGCGCCGAGTATCGGGTCAAGAGCTTCACCGTCGAGAACATGCGCTGCTTCGATCCCTCGCTGAAGCCGATCGTCGGCTATGCCCGCACCGCGATGATCCGGGCGATGACCCCCGCCGAGGGGTCGCCCGCGGATATCCGTGCCATGCGCGCCCGGTACTACGAGACCATCGCCGCCGACCCGGCACCGTCGATCAGCGTGATCCAGGACCTGGATCCGATCCCCGGCTTCGGCGCCTTCTGGGGCGAGGTCAACACCGCGATCCACAGGGCCTCGGCTGCCTTGGCGTGGTCACCAACGGCTCGTTCCGGGATATCGACGCCTGCGCGCCCGGCTTTCAGCTTCTGGGCGGCAAGGTCGCGCCGAGCCACGCCTGGGTGCATCTGGTGGCGATCGAGTGCGAGGTGAACATCTTCGGCATGGCGGTAAAGCCGAACGACATCATCCATGCCGACCAGCACGGCGCCGTGGTGGTGCCGCATGACTGCGTGAAGCGGCTGCCGGATGCCATCGACCTGCTGGGCCGGCGCGAGGCGGTGATCCTCAATGTCGCCCGGGCACCCGGCTTCAATGTCGAGATCCTGAAGAAAGCCATGGCCGACTCGGCCGAGATCCACTGAGAAAAGCCGATGAACACCGCTCCCAACAAGCGCGTCTGGTCATCCAGGATCTGCATCCCTCGGGCATGGCGATGCTGGAGGCCCGCGACGATGTGGAGATCGTCGTGGTCAATTCCCTCGACGAGGCCGAGATCGCGACCGCCGCCAAGGACATTCACGGCATGACCGTGCGCGGCGCCAGGATCACCAAGAAGATCATGGACCAGGCACCGGACCTGATGGTGGTCTCGCGCCACGGCGTCGGCTATGACGCGGTCGATCTGAACGAGCTCAACCGGCGCGGCGTGCCGCTCTGCATCGCCATCCATTCCAACATGGTCTCGGTGGCGGAGCAGGCGATGGCCTTCCTGCTGCATCTCGCCAAGGAAGTGAATTTCTACGACCCATCGCCCGCAAGGACAATTGGACCGAGCGCTATCCGGTGCGTGGCATGGATCTCGACGGCAAGAACCTGCTGATCATCGGCTTCGGTCGCATCGGCAGCCGGGTGGCGAAACGGGCGAACGGTTTCGACATGAAGGTCTTCGCCTACGATCCCTATGTGGACGCGCGGTCATCCGCGCCGGCGGCTCAGCCGGTGTCGGACTACAATGCCGTGCTGGGCGACATGGACGCGGTGGCGGTGCATTGCTGAGGCGGCGGAGACCACCAACATGTTCTCCGACGCCCAGTTCAAGGCGATGAATCCTCGGCGATCATCGTCAACTGTGCGCGCGGCGGCATCATCGACGAGACCGCGCTCTATAAGGCGCTCACCACCGGCGAGATCCGCTCCGCCGGCCTCGACGTGCTGGAGGACGAGCCTTCTTCGGCGGATCATCCGCTGTTCACGATCTCGCCCCAGAAACTGATCCTGGCCCCGCATATCGCCCGGCGTCACGGTGGAGTCCATGGAGCGCATGGCGACGCAAACCGTCGACAATGTGCTGCGTGTCTTCGACAGCCGCCCCGATCCGGACTGCGTGGTCAATAGCCACGTGCTCAAACCTAAAACTTAGAATTTCCGGGAGAAACCCCGAAGAACCGCCTTCGCGAGACCTGGGCCGCCGGCAAACGGCCCTCAACGGCTGGCTCGGGATACCGAGCACGTTCTCGGCCGAGATCATGTCCAAGCAGGATTTCGATTCCATCACCATCGACCTCCAGCACGGCCTGACCGACTATTCGATCGCCGTGCCGATGATGCAGGCGATGAGCGCCGGCGACGCGACCATGCTGTGCCGCGTGCCGTGGCTCGAGGCCGGGATCATCATGAAGCTGCTGGATGCCGGCGCCATGGGCATCATCTGCCCGATGATCAACAGCCGCGCCGAGGCCGAGGCCTTTGTCGGCGCTACCCGCTATTCACCCGACGGATACCGCAGTTCCGGTCCGGTGCGCGCCAGCATCATCTATCCCGACTATCACAACCAGGCGAACAAGCAGATAGTCTCGCTGGCGATGATCGAGACCGAGGAAGCCGTCGCCAATGCCGAGGCGATCTGCAGCACCCCGGGCCTTACCGGGATCTATGTCGGACCCAGCGATCTCGCCATCACCATGGGCGAGGGCCCCGGCCTCGACCGCAAGCCCGGCAAGGTCTATGACGCGATCCAGCATGTCCTGAAGGTGGCAAAGAAGGCGGGCATCAAGGCCGGCCTGCATTGCATGACCCCTGCCTACATCAAAGAGATGTACGCCTGCGGCTTCGATTTCGCCTCGCTCTCCAACGACGTTCGGCTCCTGACTCAGATCGTTTCCAGTCAGGTGTCCGAGGTCAGGTCCTGACACCGGGAAACGCCGCATGCCCGCCGTTAACCGCCAAGCCGACGGCTCGGTCCTGGTCCAGGTCGAGCCGCTGAAAGCACTGGTCTCCGAGACCTTCACCCGCCACGGCAGCTCAAGGGCCGAGGGAGACCGCATCGCCATGCGCCTATCGGGCGCCAATCTGCGCGGCCACGACAGCCATGGCGTCATCCGGGTACCGCGCTATGTCGACTATCTGAAGGAAGGCAGGCAGATTCCGGATGTCACCGTCGACGTGAAGCTCGAGAACGACATGCTGGCGGTCATAGACGGCAAGTACGGCTTCGGCCAGACCGTCGGCGAGCAGACGGTGGATATCGGCATCGCCAAGGCGTCGAAGACCGGGATCGCGATCACCGCGCTGCAGAACGCCGGCCATCTGGGCCGGATCGGTGACTGGGCGGAGCGGGCGGCAGCCCAGGGCCTAGTTTCGATCCATATGGTGAATGTGCGCGGCAGCCTGATCGTCGCGCCCTATGGCGGCATCGAGCGGCGGATGAGCACCTCGCCGTTCTGCGCGGGCATTCCGATGAGCGGTGGCGAGGACCCGATCATTCTCGACATGGCGACCTCGGTGGTGGCCGAAGGCAAGGCGCTGGTGGCGCTGAAGGGCGGCAAGCCGCTGCCGGACGACGCGATCGTCACCGGGGACGGCGAGATCACCGGGGATCCGCGCCCGCTTTACGGTGATGTTCCGCAGGGCCAGTTCCCGGACCCGAACAAGGGCCCGGGGGCGCTCCGGGCCTTCGGCGATCACAAGGGATCGGGCCTCAATTTCCTGATGGAGATGATGGCCGGCGCCCTCACCGGTTCCGGCTGCGCCGGCACGCTGGACGAGCCCAAGCGCCGGTTTTGTAACGGCATGTTTTCGATCTATCTGTCACCGGAAGCGTTCGGACATTCGGACGACAGTTTCGTCTCCGAGGTACGCGCCTATGTGGCTTTCCTCAAAAGCTCGCGGCCGACCGAACCGGGCGGTCAGGTGCTGATCCCGGGAGAGAAGGAAAAACAGGTCATGGCCGCCCGGCTCGTCTCCGGCCTGCCGCTTGCCGGCGAGGCCTGGTCGGATATCGTCGACACGGCCCGAAACGCCGGCATGAACGAGAGCGAGATCGAAGGCATTCTCGGCGGCAAGCCTTAGTCGACGCCCAGCCCGAAACCTCAGACGTTCCCCAGCTTGCGCGCCGAATGCCGGATCTGGGCATAGGCCGGGTTGCCCATCGATCCGAGCATGGGATCGGGAATCTCCCCGTGTTCCCGCAGAAGCTCCGCATCCTCGAGAGCCCTGGATTGCACCTTGCGGGTTTCCTTGGCACTGAGGAGCCTGAAGGCCTTGCCGGCTTTTTCGCGATCCTTGATCGTAAGCGACGCCGCCGCCTTGGCGATGGCCGCATGCACAAAACCGCTGCCGACAGTTCGATTTACCGCCTCGCCGAGAATCTCGAGACATTTCCGTTCGAGGGTCGCCGACATGACGTGACTCCCATGATGGGTTGCATCGATCATGTCAGATTTGATGATTCGCGGAAAATTTTCAAGGGATATCTAGAAAGACATTAATAATGAAAACTGATTCTAAATTTCGCTTTAATTTCTCTCCCAATAACCTGCGCTAGCTGCCTTTCTGGGCCTTTTCCTGTTCGGAACGCCAGATCCAAGGTTTCTGAAACCGGTAGATCCAGATGCCCTTGCCGCTTTCTTTCGCCCGTTCCTCCAGTCCGAGGAAATCACGGCTCTCCTCCACGTAGGACAGCGCCCATCCGTCGCGGATGATCATCGAATTCAAGATCTTATCGCCGAGATAGCAGGTGCCGGTCACATGTCCGCTTTTGTCCTTGTCGAAATCGACACAGGTCATCCGCTTGCCCTTGATCAGGGTGTCCAGCGCGTCGAAGGATTCGTAGCCGCAATTGACCGACTCGCCGTTGCGGGTCTCGCAATGCTGTCGGCGGTCCGGGGCCATTACGCCGAACAGGCGGATGTCGTGGGTTTTTCCGTCGTCGATGCTTTTGATCCGGACGGTATCCCCTGATACCGCGCGGGCGAGCCCGACAATTTCCTGCTGCGCCACCGCCGTACGACCGCTCGCCAAGCTCAGAACGAACAGACAGACGGCGGCCAGGACAAGTCCAGTATACCGCATGCGTAGTCTCCCGATTCTCCCGCGCCGATGATAGCGCGAAATCTAGAGAATAGCGAGGGAGCGCTTGCCGGTGGGCGGCGGAAAAGCCTTGTCGAGCGCCGCCAGGTCCGCAGGATCCAAAGCGAGGTCCCAGGCCGCCCGGTTTTCCGCGACGTGATCTAGGCCACTCGCCTTGGGAATGGTCATCACCCCGTCTTCCCGCAAGGTCCAGGCCAGCGCGACCTGGGCCGGCGTCACCCCGTGCCGGGCCGCGACCTCGGCCAGGGTCTTGTTGTTCAGCAGCCGCCCCTGTTCCAGCGGCGAGTAGGCCATGATGGGCATGGCATGCTCCCGCGACCAGGGCAGGAGGTCCCATTCGACCCCGCGCCGGGAAAGATTGTAGAGCACCTGGTTGATCTGGCAGCCGTCGCCGCCCGGGACCTTCCAGAGCGCGTCCATCTCGTCGGCGTCGAAATTGCTGACGCCCCAGTGACGGATCTTGCCGTCGCGTTGCAGCGCGCGGAACGCGCCGACGGTGTCGGCCAGCGGATACCGCCCCGGCCAATGCAGCAGGTAGAGATCAATGGTCTCGACACCCATGCGGGTCAGGCTTTTCTCGCAGGCCTCAATAGTTCCCTTGGCACTGGCATTGTGGGGCAGCACCTTGGAGACCAGGAACACCTCCTCGCGCCGGCCCTCTATGGCCTTCGCGACCACGCGTTCCGCCCCGCCGCGCCCGTACATCTCCGCCGTGTCGATCACGGTGATGCCGAGATCCAGCCCCCGGGAGAGCGCTCTCGCCTCGGCGGCGGGATCGCCGATCCGCTCGCCCATGTGCCAGGTGCCGAGCCCCATGGCCGGCACGGTCTCGCCGCAGGGAAGGGTAATGGTCTTCATAGGCTCAACCTTTTTCGATAGCGGCGACCAGGGCGTCCCCGAAGGCCCTGGTCCCGAGCTTGCCGCCCATGTCGATGGTGCGGGTCGCCGGATCGCCGAGCGCGGAATCCACGGTCGCGTCGATCACCCGGGCCGCCTCGCGCAGCACGTTGCTGTCCGACTGCTCGCCGAGCCAGTCCAAGAGCATGCCCGTTGAGGCGACCAGCGCCGAGGGATTGGCGCGGTCCTTGCCCGCGATATCCGGCGCCGAGCCATGCGAGGCCTGAGCGATCGCCCGGCCGTCGCCGGCATTGATCGAGGCGCCGAGCCCGAGACCGCCGGCCAGCTCATTCGCCAGATTGGAGAGGATGTCGCCGAACATGTTCGACGTCACCACCACGTCGAAGGCCGCCGGCGTGCGCACCAGCAGCGAGGCCATGGCGTCGACATGGACCTCTTCGACCTCGACGCCCGGATAGTCCTCGGCCGCTTCGAGGCAGCAGTCCCGGAACAGGCCGTCGGACAGGGTCAGCACGTTCGACTTGGTAACGACCGTCAGCTTGCGCCTCGGGCGGTTGGCCGCGATCTCGGCGGCGGCGTGGCCGATCCGGTAGGAACCGTCGCGGGTGATCTTACGCACAGCCAGGGCCAGATCCGGCGTCGGCATGAACTCGCCGCTTCCTGCGAACATGGTCCGGTCGGCGTAGAATCCCTCGGTATTTTCACGCACCAGGATGAGGTCGATATCCGGCGCCGTCGCCTCAATCCCCGGACGTGCCTTGGCCGGCCTGATATTGGCGTAGAGATCGAAATTGCGCCGGAAAGCCGCCGACGGGTTGATGCCGCCCTCCTCGGGGCGCGGATAGGCCGCGCTGTCGACCGGCCCCAGGATCACGCCGTCGGCTTCGGATGCCGCCTCCATCACCTCGATCGGCAGGGTCGTGCCGAGCGCCTCGAGGGCCGGAAAACCGATCTCCCGCTGGTCGATCTCGATGCCGAGCGAAAACCGCCGGTCGATCGCCTCGACCACGCGCCGGGTCACCTCGGAAATCTCCGGACCGATCCCGTCGCCGGGCAGAAGAAGCAAGCGCATCGAGGGGGCTCCGCTGTCGGATTGCGTGGGAAGTTTAGCGTCTCAATCCCATCGCGTCACCGCCCGCGAAGGGGCGATGAACGCCGCTGCCCCTACCCTGCCTTGTTCCAGCGCCCCCGGTCGTCCTGTTGCCAATAGGACAGCGTGTGACCGGCGTCCTTGTACGCCTTCCAGCGGTCCCGGGCGGCGGCGACGGCGGCATCGTCGCGGCCGTCGAACAGTTCGAAGACGCGCTTGAAACCGGCGACGCCGGCATGAACCGCCCCGTCCGCCAGGAACAGGAACCCCGCCCCGTTGGCGTTCTCGGCGCCCGTGGTCAGCCAGATCGGCTGATCCGCGGCATTGCCGTCCTTTTCCGCTCCATGCGGCAACCAGGAGTTCGCGTCATAGGTCCACAGATGCGCGTTCAGAGCTTCGACCCGCTCCTCGCTGGATAACATGACCAGCGCCCGCTCACCGGTTTCCAGCGTGCGCTCCAGCAGCTTCGGAAGCGCCCATTCGAGCGGCCGGACGGTCAGATGATAGAAGCTGATCTCCGTCATAGCTCCCCGATCGGGAAACCGCGCACGGCGCCCCCCGTCAGCCCTCGTAGTGGTTCTTCACCAGCGCATCAAGCGTGCGCACGCCCCAGCCGGTGCCGCCCTTGGGCACCGTCGGCGCGTCCTTCGACGACCAGGCCATGCCGGCGATATCCATATGCGACCACGGGCATTTCTCCACGAAACGCTCCAGGAAGCAGGCGGCGGTGATGCTGCCGCCGAACCGGGGCCCGGCGTTCTTCATATCGGCGATGTCGGAGTCCATCATCTTGTTGTACTCCTCGCCGAGCGGCATCCGCCAAACGCCCTCGCCCACCGCCTTGGCGGCGTCGGCCATGCGGGTCGCCAATTCATCGTCATTGGTGAAGTAGCCGCAATTCACCTGGCCGAGCGCCACCATCATCGCGCCGGTCAGGGTGGCAAGGTCGATCATGAATTTCGGGCTGTACTTCTTCAGCGTGTACCAGAGCGCGTCGGCCAGGACCAGCCGGCCTTCCGCGTCGGTATTGATGATCTCGATGGTCTGGCCGCTCATCGAAGTGACCACGTCGCCCGGACGCTGGGCATTGCCGTCCGGCATGTTCTCGACCAGGCCGACGACGCCGACGGCGTTGACCTTCGCCTTGCGGCCGGCCAGCGCCTTCATCAGCCCGGCCACCACGGCGGAGCCGCCCATGTCCCACTTCATGTCTTCCATGCCCGCCGCCGGCTTGAGCGAGATGCCGCCGGTATCGAAGCACACGCCCTTGCCGACGAAGGCGATAGGCTTGTCGCCCCGCTTGCCGCCGTCCCAGCGCATCACCACGAGCTTGCTTTCCCGCGCCGAGCCCTGGCCGACCCCCAGCAGGGCGCCCATGCCGAGCTTGGTCATCTCCTTCTCACCCAGCACCTCGACCTTCAGGCCGTCCGCCTTCAGCGCCTGCAGGCGTTTGGCAAAACTCTCGGGATACAGAACATTCGGCGGCTCGGAGACCAGATCCCGGGCCAGGAAGACACCGTTCGCAACCGCTTCCAGATCCGCGAAATGCTTTTTCGCCTTGGCATGACCGGGAGCCAGGACCGTCATCTTGGCAAGCGTCGGCTTGTCCTCGTCCTTGAGGGTCGTGCGGTATAGATCGAACCGGTAGGAGCGCAGCAGCGCCCCGTACCCGACATGGGCGGCCCTGACGTCATCGGCGGTTCCGGCGCCCTCCCGGGCCTCCACCGCGACCGACACCTCGGTCTCGCCGGACCCGGCCAGTGCCGCCGCGATCGTACCGCCGGCCTTTTCGCACCACAGCGCGTCGATCCCCTCGCCGTCGCCGAGCCCATACAGCAGGATCCGGCCCGATGGCGCGAACACGGTCAGTGTCTGATGCGCCTTGCCGGTGAACCGGCTGGCCGCCATCGCCTTTGCGAGCAATCCGCCGGACGCCTTGTCGGCTTCCTGACCCATCGCGGAAAGCTTGCGGTTTTCCGAGACGCCCAGGACGAGCGCACCCTTCTTCGGAAAGGCGGGTTTGCCGAACGCGATTCTCATCAAAGGTCTCCCGTTTGGAAATGGTCAGCCGAGCCGTAAACGCGCTGTGATGCCCTGTCAACAAGCACCCGCGCGCGCACCGTAGATGTGGCTGGCATGGCCGCTTGAAGCCACTATGATGCCCGAGGGCGCCCGGTCTTTCCAAGCGGGATGACGCCGGACCCAGGGAACCACGAGCATAAGATCGACCGCGTGAGCATCAACAGCTATATCGCCAAGCAACTTTTCACCGCCGTCCTGGTGGTCGTGATATCGCTGACCTGCGTGATCTGGCTCAGCCAATCGCTGCGCTTCATCGACATGATCGTCAACCGGGGCTTGCCGCTTGCGACCTTCGTCTATCTGACACTGCTGCTGATGCCGACCTGGTTGTCGATCGTCCTGCCGATCGCGGGATTTGCCGCGGTGCTGTTCATCTACAACCGGATGACCGGCGATCGGGAAATCGTCGTTCTGGAAGCCTCCGGGCTCAGCCCGATGCGTCTGGCGCGGCCGGCATTGCTCGTGTCCGTGGTGATCACGCTGCTCTGCTACGTCATGACTCTCTACCTGATCCCGCTCTCCTATCGTGCCTTTAAGGAATTGCAGTTCCAGATCCGCCATGACTACACCGACGTTCTGCTCCGCGAAGGCGTCTTCAACACGATCGCGAAGAACATCACCGTCTATGTGCGGACCCGGCAGAAGACCGGCGAGCTTTCCGGCATCATCGTCCACGACAACCGCGACGAGAACCAGCAGATCACCCTGATCGCCGAGCGCGGCGCCTTCGTCGTGACCGAAGCGGGCCCCCGGGTTTTCATGCAAAACGGCAACCGCCAGAGCCGGGACAACGCGACGGGCCGGACCAGCCTGCTGTATTTCGACCGGTATACCGTCGACCTCGGCGGCTCGAAATCCGTCGCCCAGCGCGCGTGGCGCGATCAGAACGAACTGTTCCTGCTGGAACTGCTCAACCCGACCGAGGAGGAGACGGCACCACGCAACTTCGACGAATACATTGCCGAGGGGCATTCGCGGCTCAGCACGCCACTGCTCGGCCTGTCGCTTCCGCTGCTCGGCCTCGCGCTGCTGCTGCGCGGCGAGTTCTCGCGGCGCGGTCAGCCGTGGCGCATCCTGATCGCCATCGCCGCCGCGGTGCTTTTGGAAGGTCTGGGGCTGGGGGCGAAGTTTCTCGCCGCCAAGCAACCCTGGACGATCCCAGTTATGTATATCGTGACCCTGGCGCCCGCGCTCGGCGCCCTGGCGCTGCTCTCGCGGCGGCGTATCCGCCGGCCGATCACCGAGCCCCTGGGGGCCGAGGCACTGTCCAAATGAGCATGCGTGGACAGGGGATGCACCCGTGAAACTCTCGGCGACACTGTCCTCGTATTTCGGACGCCAGTTCATTTTCTGGGTCGTCGGAACCTTCCTGGCAATCATGGGGATTGTGTTCCTGGTCGACCTCGTGGAACTGCTGCGGCGCGCCTCGGACAAGGAAGGCGCCTCGATCGGGACGATCGTGGAAATGGCGTTCCTGAAGGCGCCGCAGATGGGCCAGGCGGTCTTCCCCTTCGCGATCCTCGGCGGCGGGATGATGGCGTTCACGCGCATGACCCGGAACCAGGAACTCGTCGTCGCCCGCTCCGCCGGCGTGTCGGTCTGGCAGTTCCTGCTGCCCGCCCTCGTCGCGGCCCTGATTATCGGGGTCTTCAGGGTCACCATCCTCAACCCGGTTGCCTCGGTCATGACCGCGAAGTTCGAGGCGCTCGAAAACAGCGTTCTGAGGAGCGGCGGCAACGCGCTCGCGGTGTCCTCGCAAGGCCTATGGATTCGCGAGAAGACCGCCACCGGCCATTCGGTCCTGCACGCCAGGGGAATCGTCGGCAAGGGCGACACGCTTCACGACGTCATCGTCTTCCTGTTCGAGGGCGAGGACCGTTTCAAATCGCGCGTCGATGCCGAAAGCGCGCAGCTCCAGCCTGGCCAATGGGTCCTGCACAAGGCCGTGCTGATCAGCGAGGACGGCATCCCCTCCGTCCAGCCGGAGTATCGTCTGGCGACGGAACTGACCGTCGACAATATCCAAGACAGCTTCGCGTCTCCCAACACCATGTCGTTCTGGGAACTGCCGCGCTTCATCTCGATTCTCGAAAGCGCGGGGTTCTCGGCGGTGCGGCACCGTCTGCATTGGCATGCGCTGCTCGCCTCACCGCTCCTGCTCTGCGCCATGGTTCTGATCGCGGCGACTTTCTCGCTACGCATGACCCGCCGCGGTGGTACCTTGCCCTGGGTCTGCGCGGGGCTGTTCTTCGGATTTTTCCTGTATTTCATGTCGGATCTGGTTTTCGCCCTCGGACTGTCCTCGCGTATACCGGAAGTGCTGGCGGCCTGGACCCCCGCCACGGTAACGACACTCCTGGGAGTCGCGAGCTTGCTGCATCTTGAGGACGGATAACCGATGGCCCGCAGGATGACCGACCGGGCCGCGCTAAGCCTGCTGGCTCCGATTTTCCTGGCGCTGCTGATCGCATTCGCCGCCGGACCGTCACGGGCACAGGGCACCGACCCGGCATCCGACCAGGTCCTGATGAACGCCGATTCCCTCACCTATGACGAGAACACCGGGGTCGTCACCGCCCGCGGCAATGTCGAGGTGACCCAGGGCGAACGGATGCTTGTCGCCGATCTGATCTCCTACGACCAGAATACCGACACGGTGACCGCGAGCGGCAATGTCTCGCTGGTCGAGCCGACCGGAGAGGTGATCTTCTCGAACTACGCGGTTCTCGAGAATGAACTGAAGACAGGCTTCATCGAGAACCTGCGGATCCTCATGACCGACGGCTCCAGGCTGGCGGCGAACCGGGCGGAGCGGTCGGCCGGCGAGCGCAAGACCATGGACAAGGCGGTTTTCTCACCCTGCGCGCCCTGCAAGGAGGACCCGACCCGCCCACCCCTGTGGCAGATCAAGGCGCATCAGGTTGTCCATGACGAGGCCCGCAAGGACATCGAATATCACGACGCGGTTCTGGAGTTCTCGGGCGTCCCGGTTCTCTATACCCCCTACATGGTGCATCCCGACCCGACCGTCGATCGCCGGTCCGGCCTGCTGGCGCCGACCCTCGGCATCTCCGACGAACTGGGCTTCATTTACGGCCAACCGTTCTTTCTCGCCATCAGTGAAGACCGGGACCTGGAGGTCGAGCCGATCGTCTACACGCGCGAGGGCCTGATCCTGCGGACCCATTACCGTCAGGCGTTCACCAACGGCCGTCTGGATCTGAAATCGACCGCCGGGATACTGGAGAACCAGAGCTCCACCTCGGACGATGGCGGAATCCAGGGAAGCGCCGACCTCGAGGGCCGGTTCTCCCTCAACAACACCTGGCGCACCGGTTTCGATTTCGAGCAGGCCAGCAAGCGCACCTATCTCCGGCGCTTCCGGCTCGGCAACGAGGAGGTTCTGACCAGCCGGGCCTTCGTCGAGGGGTTCCGCTCGCGCAACCACGCCGTCGTCAACATGTACAAGTTCCAAGGGCTGCGCGCCGGCGACGACCGCGCGCGGCAGCCGACGGTCCTGCCCGAGACGCGGTACAGTTTCGTCGGCGAGCCAGATCCCTATGGCGGGCGTTTCCAGGTGGATGCCACCGCATTGTCGCTGACCCGCGAGACCGGCGCCGACAGCCGCAAGGTATCCCTCGTCAGCGGATGGAGCCTGCCCTATTACGCGCCCGCCGGCGACGTCTACACCCTCACCACATCGGTCCAAACCGACTTCTACTCGGCCAACAATCCGACCGGCGCCGCGAGCGGCCTCGCCTCCGGAGACGAGGAAACCACCGGCCGGGTGTTCCCGCAGATCGGACTGAATTGGCGCTATCCCTTCGTGAGGACAACACAGACCTCAAGCCAGACGATCGAGCCGATCCTCAACTTCGTCGCCGGCCCGAACGGCGGCAACCCGTCGGAAATCCCGAACGAGGACAGCCAGGCGTTCGAATTCGACGACACCAACATCTTCGACATGAACCGTTTCGAAGGCACCGACCGGGTCACCAGCGGCGGCCGCGTCGACTATGGCCTGAAAGCCGCGTTGTTCGATGACAATCTCGGCGCCTCGCAGGTGTTCCTGGGCCAAAGCTACCAACTCTGGGGCAGCAGCGCCTTCGGCAACGGCTCGGGCCTGGACACGGACGTTTCAGACTATGTCGGCCGCTTGCAGGTCTCGCCGGCGGAATGGCTGGATCTCCTGTTCCGCTTCCGGCTCGACAAGGACAGCTTCAAGCCTCGGCGCAGCGAGTTCGGCTTCCGTGTTTTCCAACCCGGCTACAACGTAAACCTCGACTACGTTCTGCTGGACGAGCAGGTTTCGACGCGGAACTTTGGCAACCGGGAGCAGGTCGACCTCGGATTGAACGTGCGACTGACGGACAATTGGTGGGCCTCGACCCGGGTCGTTCAGGATTTCTCGAACGACGCCAACCGGACCCGGATCGCCAGCCTCGGCTTCCTATACGCCGACGAATGCTTCACCTTCGGGCTCGAGTTCGAACAGCGCAATCTGCGCGATGCCGATATTGAACCGGAACAGCGCGTCATCTTGCGGATCAACTTCAAGCATCTGGGCTCGGTGGAAAGTTTTTAGCGTGGACGGATCAGGATGACGGAAACGGACTTGCGATCCCCCGGCCAGGGCTCCATCTTGCGGGCTGGGTCCGCCCGTTGCTTCCGATACGCGTTCGCGGCGGGCCGGATATCCGGAGCGCGTCGTGGCCGGCAAGGCAAAGGCAAAGATGTGAGTAGCGGTGGTGGACGATGAGTTTCCTAGGGAGACGAATAGGACGGATTCTCTGCCTGCTTTTCCCGTTGATGGCCGCCTCCTCGGCCGCGGGCGCACAGGATATCCAACGCATCGCCGCGGTGGTGAACGACAAGATCATCTCGGTGCGTGACCTTACCGCCCGCACACAACTCGTGGTCTCGGTTTCCAAACTTCCCAACACTCCGGAAGCGCATCGGCGCTTGTGGCCCCAGGTTCTGCGGGCCTTGATCGACGAGCAGCTTCAGCTCCAGGAAGCGGAACGGCTCAGCATCGATGTGACCGACCGTGACCTCCAGGTCGGAAAGGGGCTGATGGAGAACCGGTTTCGTATTCGCAAGGGGACTTTCGATCAGTTTCTGTCGGCAAGCGGAATCGATTCCGCCTCCGCGCTGCAGCAGATCCGCGCGTCGGTCGCGTGGAGCAAACTTGTGAACCGCCGTTTCGCCAACCTCACCGAGGTGTCCGAGGAAGAAATCGACGAGGTCATCGAACAGTTTCAGCGCAATCTCGGCAAGCCGCAGTTCTTCGTTGCCGAGATCCTGCTCCCGGTCGACGATGCGACCAACGAGGCCGACACCCGCCAGCAGGCCGAACGGCTGTTGGCGGAGATCCGCCGGGGCGGCAATTTCAACGCGATCGCCCAGCAGTTCTCCTCCAGCGCCAGTGCCGCGCGGGGTGGTGAAATCGGCTGGGTTTCTCCAGGTCAGATCGCGCCCGAGCTTGAGGAAGTCCTGGATCAGCTGAAGCCGGGCGATGTCTCGGATCCCATCCGCACCTTGCTCGGCTACCACATCATTAAGCTGGTGAATCGGCGCATTCTGAGCGCCAGTGATCCGCTGCAGGCCAAGGTATCCCTGAAGCACGTGTTTTTCTCGCTGCCGCCGAATGCCCAGCAAGCCGATGTCGAGTCCCAGGCCGGCATTGCCGAAGCGGTGGCGGCATCGGCGCAGAACTGTGAGGATATGGACGCCCTTGCCAAGGAAGTGAAATCCCCCGCCGGCGCCGATCTCGGCAGCTTCAATATCGGCGAACTTGCCCCGGACATGCGCGAGGCGGTCGTCAACCTGAAGGCCGGCGAAACCAGCAAGCCGGTGCGTCTGCCGACCGGGTTATCGGTGATCATGGTGTGCGAACGGACCGAGCCGAAGACCGAAATTCCCGGGCGTGACGAGATCAGCCCGCGCCTGCGCGCGCAGAAGCTGGAAATCCTGGCGCGCCGGTACCTGAGGGACCTGCGGCGCGACGCCTTCATCGAGACGAGGATCTAGGGCGCCATGCCGGCGGGCCGCCAGCCCGAGGCCGAAGCCCCCCTGGCCCTCACGCCGGGAGAGCCGGCGGGCGTCGGCGCGGAAATCGCGCTCAAGGCCTGGGCCAATCACGATATGCCGCCGTTCTTTCTCATCGATGATCCGGACCGGGTGCGCGTCCTGGCCCGGCGCGCGGGCCTGGATTCTCCCGTGGTGGAAATCGACGGACCGGCGGAAACGGGTTCCGCCACCTTGCGCGGGCTGCCGGTACTGCGCTGCCAGGGCTCGCTCGCAACCGAGCCGGGGCACCCTAACCCGGATACCGCGCCAGCGGTCATCGGCGCCATCCGGGATGCGGTCGCGATGGCGAAGACCGGCGAGGCGGCCGCCGTGGTCACCAATCCGATCCAGAAACATACGCTGCACCTGGCCGGGTTCCCGCATCCGGGGCACACCGAGTTCCTCGCCGACCTCGCCGGCGGCGCGCGATCCGTCATGATGCTTGCCTCGCCGGAACTGCGCGTTGTGCCGGTGACCATCCACGAAGCGATCCGCCGGGTTCCGGACCTGCTGACGGCGGAGCTGATCGTCGAGACCGCGCGGATCACCGCCGCATCCCTGCGGCGCGATTTCGGCCTCGACGCGCCGCGTCTCGCCATCGCCGGGCTGAACCCGCACGCGGGAGAGGACGGGTCCATCGGGGCCGAGGACGCCGCCGTCATCGCACCGGCGATCTCCGCTCTGCGCGCCGAGGGGCTTCGGGTCGAGGGGCCGCTGCCGGCAGACAGCATGTTCCACGCCGCCGCCCGCCGCCGCTATGACGCGGCGCTCTGCATGTATCACGATCAGGCGCTGATCCCGATCAAGACTCTGGATTTCTGGGGCGGGGTTAACGTGACCATCGGCCTGCCCTTTGTCCGGACCTCGCCGGATCACGGCACGGCGCTCGACCTTGCCGGCACGGGCAAGGCAAACGAGGAAAGCCTGGTTGCCGCGCTCCGCATGGCCCGCGACATCGCCCGCCACCGCCGGGCCCGCGCATCGGCATGACCGGGAGCGTAGAGCAGCGGATTCTGGCCCTGCCGCCGCTTCGTCAGGTAATCGCGGAGAACCAGCTTTCGGCGCGCAAGGCGCTGGCGCAGAACTTCCTTCTCGATCTCAATCTCACCCGCAAGATCGCCCGGGCCGCCGGCCCGATCGCCGACGGAACCACCATCGAGATCGGCCCGGGTCCCGGCGGCCTCACCCGGGCACTGCTCATCGAGGGGGCCGGGCGCGTCATCGCCGTCGAGCGCGATGCCCGCGCCATCGCGCCGCTTCGCGAGCTTGCCGAGATCGCCGACGGCCGGCTGACTGTGATCGAGGGCGACGCGCTCAAACTGCGCGCCGACGAACTGGGCGAAACACCGCGCCGCCTGGTCGCCAACCTTCCCTACAACATCGCGACCCGTCTGATCATCGACTGGCTGCGGAACCGGCTGGCCTTCGAAAGCATCACTGTCATGGTGCAGAAGGAGGTCGCCCTCAGGCTCTGCGCCGCCGCCGGAGAGCCGGACTACGGCCGCCTGTCCATCATCACCGGCTGGCTGGCCCAGGCCAGCATCGCCTTCGACGTGCCGGCGAGCGCCTTCACCCCGCCGCCGAAGGTGACCTCGGCGCTGGTGCGCATCGTACCGCGCGCCGAACCGCTGTATCCGGCGGACCGTGAGACTTTGGAAAAAGTCACCGCCGCGGCCTTCGGACAGCGGCGCAAGATGCTGCGGGCGAGCCTGCGCGGGCTCGGCGGCGAAGCCTTATTGCGGGCAGCCGATATCGACCCGACCGCCCGGCCCGAGACTCTGGATATCGAGGCTTTCTGCCGGCTCGCGCGAATCTGTGCCGCGCGCGGCTGACTACTGCTTCTCGCGCAGGCGCTTGACGAAATCCGTCAATCCCAACTGCCGCTCGCGGCGTAGACGCTCGGAGGTCAGAATGGAGCGGACCTTCTCTACGCTGGCGTCGAGATTGTCGTTCACAATGATGTAGTCGTATTCCGGATAGTGGCTGATCTCGTCCATGGTGCGGGCCATGCGGCTGGCAACGACATGCTCGGGGTCTTGCGCGCGGGTCCGCAGGCGCCGTTCCAGTTCCGCCGTCGACGGCGGCAGTATGAACACCCGCACGAGATCGCTCCGCGCGCTCTCCGCCAGTTGCTGGGTGCCTTGCCAGTCGATGTCGAAGAGGATGTCCTGCCCCCGTTCGAGCGCCGCCTGGATCGGCGCCTTCGGCGATCCGTAGTAATGGTCGAAGACCTTCGCGTGCTCCAGCAATTCGCCGGCGTCGATCATCTCCCGGAATGTGCCCGGATCGACGAAGAAGTAGTCGATGCCATGGGTTTCGCCGGGGCGGCGGGGCCGCGTCGTCGCCGATACCGACATCTCCAGCCCCTTGTCGATCTTCAGGAGCCGGCGCGAAATGCTGGTCTTGCCCGCCCCCGACGGCGAGGAAAGCACCAGCATCAGTCCCCGGCGACGGATATTGGTTTCCCCCACCACAGCCCCCTATTCGACATTCTGAACTTGTTCACGGAACTGTTCGATCACCGACTTCAACTCCAACCCGATGGAAGTGAGCGCGAGATCCGCCGATTTCGAACAGATGGTATTGGCTTCCCGGTTCAGCTCCTGACAGAGAAAATCCAGCCGCCGGCCGACAGCGCCGTCGGAGGCCAGCAGGTCGCGGCAGGCATCGATATGCGCCGCCAGGCGCTCGATCTCCTCGCGGATATCGGCCTTGGTGGCGACGAGCGCCAGTTCCTGGGCCAGACGCTCCTCGGGAACCGGCGGCACGGCGTCGAGAATCTCCCTCAACTGATCGGCAAGGCGCGTCTTCAGGACACCGGCCTGCTCCGCCGCGCGCTCCCGGCACCGCGCCAGCAGATCCTCGAGACCCGCAAGCTGATCCGAGAGAACCTGATGCAGCCGGCGCCCCTCCTCCGCCCGCATGGAAACCAGTTGCTCCAGGGCCGTCGACAATCCGGTCATCGCGGCGGCATCCAGCGCCGCGCGCTCCTCGTCATCCAGGGTTTCGGCCTCGCCGTCCTCGACCATGCCGCGCACGGTGAGCAGGACATCAAGCCGCGGCGGCGAGGGGAACACCGCGCCCTCGCCTTCAAGCTGTTCCTGCAACCGCATGATGTCGTCGAGTAAGGCGCGGTTGATCCTCGGAGCCGACCGGGTCTCGCGGCATTGCATGGTCAATTGCGCCGAAACCGACCCCCGTGTCAGCGCCCCGCCCAGAACCTTCCGCGCCTCCGTGTCGAGCCGCTCCGAACCGCTGGGAACCCGGCATCTGAGATCCAGGCCCCGGGCGTTGACGCTTTTCAGTTCCCACCCCCAGGACCACGTCTGCCCCAGGCGGTCGAGGGTAAAGGTCCCGTCGACCCGCGCGTATCCGGTCATGCTGAGGACGGTCACTGAAATCCAACATTTTGAATGGTGAAACAGATCTGCTCACTATATCTGGTGTACGCACGGCCAACAAGTCGGAGGACGCGATGCGAGACCCGAGATCGATCCTGATCACCGGCGCTTCCAGCGGCATCGGAGCAGCACTGGCCGAGATCTATGCCGCGCCCGGGGTGACGCTGTTTCTCGGTGGCCGGGACGCCGCCCGATTGGCGAAGGTCGCGGACGCGTGTCGGGCCCGGGGCGCCGGCGCTCACGAGACCGCCGTCGATGTCGCCGACCCGGCCGCGATGCGGGCCTGGATCGCCGCCAGCGACGCCGAAACGCCCCTGGATCTGGTGATCGCCAATGCCGGCATCACTGGATCGACCGGCGATGCGGACACACCGGAGGACGAGGCGCGGACGCGCCGGTTGTTCGCGGTCAATGTGGACGGAACCCTCAACACCCTGCTGCCGGCGCTCGCGCCGATGCGGGCCCGGCGGCGGGGACAGATCGCGCTGATGAGTTCCATGGCCGGTTTCCGCGGCCTGGCCGGGGCATCGGCCTATTGCGCGACCAAGGCGGCGGTCCGGGTGCTGGGTGAGGGATTGCGGGGCACGCTTGCCGGGACCGGCATCGAGGTCTCGGTGATCTGTCCGGGCTATGTCCGCACGCCGATGACGGACGCGAACCACTTTCCGATGCCGTTTCTGATGACCGCCGGCCGGGCGGCCCGGATCATTCGCGCCGGGCTTGCCCGCAACCGGTCGCGCATCGCCTTTCCATGGCGGATGTACGCCCTGCTCTGGACCTTGCAGCTTCTGCCGGTGGCGCTGACGGACGCGATCGTCGCCAGGCTTCCGCGAAAAGGCGCCGGCGCGGCCGCCTGACCCGAACACCGGTCAGTCCGACTTCTCGCGCTGCACCCGCCGCCACTTCGCGACGTTCCGGTTGTGCTCGTCCAGGGTGCGCGCGAAGGCATGGCCGCCGGTTCCATCGGCGACGAAATACAGAAAGTCGGTTTTCGCCGGGTTGAGCGCCGCCCGAAGGGACGACGCGCCGGGATTGCAGATCGGCCCCGGCGGCAGCCCCGCCACCGTGTAGGTATTGTACGGGCTCGGCGTCTCAAGATCCGCGCGCGTCAGCGGCCGGCCGAGCCCCTCCGGCGCGAGGGCATAGGCCACGGTCGGGTCGGACTGCAACCGCATTCCGAGCCGCAGCCGATTGGCGAACACGCCGGCGATCACCCCGCGCTCATCCTCCAGACCGGTCTCCCGCTCGACAATGGAGGCCAGCGTGACGGCCTCGCGCGGCGTGGCATACGGCAGATCCGGCGCCCGGTCCGGCCAAAGACCGGCGAGCAGAGCCGACATGTCCTGTTCCATGCGGGCGAGCAACCCGCTGCGCTCGTCCCCATAGGAGTAATGATAGGTTTCCGGCAGCAGGGAGCCTTCCTCCGGCAGCGCCGCGATCTCGCCGGCGAGACCGTCGCTGGCCTTCAGCTTCTCCACGACCTGAAAGACGGTTAGTCCCTCGGGCAGGGTCAAGCGGCGGACCTCGGTCTTTCCACTCTTGAGGATCTCCATCACGCCGCGCGGGCTCACGCCTTCGGGGAAGCGGTACTCCCCGGCCTTCAGGTCCCGTGCCTCGCCGGACAGCTTGGCGCCGAGCACGAAAACCTCGGGATGCTCGATGACGCCGTGGGAAGCGAGGGTTTCGGCAATGCGCTCCAGACCGGACCCGCGCGGGACGACCAGGACCACCGGCACGTCGAGCGGCCCGGGCCGGGTGAACTGGGCATATCCCCAGACCGTCACCCCGGCACCGACGGTCAGGACCAGAAGGCAGAGATAGAACGCGGCAACGAGCAGGCGCCCCATCAGGGCGTCACTCGGGACGGACGAAGACCAGGGACGCGTTGGTACCGCCAAATCCGAAGGAATTGGAAAGCGCCGCGTTGATCGGGCGCTCCTTCGCCTGATGCGGAACCAGGTCCACGCCCTCGCATCCCTCGGACGGGTTGTCCAGATTCAGGGTCGGCGGCGCGACCCCGTCGCGCATCGCGAGAATCGAGAAGATCGCCTCCACGCTGCCGGCGGCCCCAAGCAGGTGGCCGATCGCCGATTTCGTGGAAGACATGGACATCGTGTCCAGGGCGTTGCCAAACAGCCGCCGCACGGCCCCGAGCTCGATCATGTCGCCAAGCGGCGTCGACGTCCCGTGCGCGTTCACGTAGTCGATCTGCTCTGGATTCAGCTTGGCGCGGCGCAGGGCATTGCTCATCGCCCGGAATCCGCCGTTGCCGTCTTCCGCCGGCGCGGTGATGTGGTGCGCATCGCCCGAGAGGCCGTAACCGACGACCTCGGCCAGGATAGTGGCGCCGCGCTTCTTGGCGTGCTCGTACTCCTCGATGACGACCACACCCGATCCCTCGCCCATGACGAACCCGTCACGGTCGCGGTCCCAGGGACGTGAGGCCTTCTCCGGCGTGTCGTTGAACGAGGTCGACAGCGCCCGCGCGGCGGCGAAGCCCGCGAACCCGAGCCGGTTGACCGCCGCCTCGGCGCCGCCGGCGATCATGACATCGGCATCGTCCAGCATAATCAGCCGCGCGGCGTCACCGATGGCATGCGCGCCGGTCGAACACGCGGTGACCACCGAGTGATTGGGGCCCTTGAAGCCGAACCGGATCGATACCTGTCCCGAAATCAGATTGATGAGCGCGGCCGGGATGAAAAACGGAGAGATCCGCCGCGGCCCGGCCTCATGCAGCTTGACGCTGTGCTCGTAGATCTGCTGCAGCCCGCCGATGCCGGAGCCGATCATTACGCCGGTGCGGTTCTTCTGCTCGTCGGTTTCCGCGACCCAGCCGGAATCGGCGACCGCTTGGGCAGCCGCCGCCATGCCGAGCAGAATGAAGCGGTCGATCTTGCGCTGTTCCTTGGGCTCGACCCAGTCCTCGGCGGTGAACAGCCCCTCGCTGGTCGGACCGTCGGGGACCACGCCCGCGATCTTCGCCGGAAGGTCGGACACGTCGAAATGGTCGACGGCCTTCAGGCCCGACCGCCCCGCAAGCAGGCGGCTCCAGTTCTCTTCGATACCGATACCAAGCGGGGTGACAAGACCCATCCCCGTGATGACAGCGCGTCTCATCAAGGTTCACCGACGGTTTTATTGTGACTTCCGAGGATCCGGCCGGGCAGCCCCGGCCGCAAGGCAGGGCGCAATCCGACGACTAGGCGGCACCTCAATGAAGGAAATCGCGTCCTTGACCGTCACGATCTTTTCCGCCGCGTCGTCAGGGATCTCACAGCCGAACTCTTCTTCGAACGCCATCACGAGCTCAACGGTATCCAGGCTGTCGGCGCCGAGATCGTCAATAAAGCTCGCGGTATCGGTGACCTTTGAAGCCTCGACACCCAGATGCTCGCACACAATGGCCTTAACCTTATCGGCGACTTCGCTCATGTTGGTTTTCCCTGACTTTCAAATTTCGTTTGCTATGGCGCGATGTCCGTACCGCCGGTCACATCGCGCGTTTCACATGGTGTGGTTCGCGGCACTCCGCCCAATCACGATTGTCGCACCGCTCCATAGGGGCGGGCGAATAACATACTTTATCCTGAATCGCCAGTGTCGCCCATAGCCCTTATCTCCGCGCGGTTCCGGATGCGGACGGCGGCGTCAGATCATCGCCATGCCGCCGTTCACGTGCAGGGTCGCGCCGGTCACATAGGACGCCTCCTCCGACGCGAGATAGGTGACGGCAGCCGCGATGTCCTCGGGCTGGCCCAGGCGGCCAGCGGGAATCCCGGCAAGCAGGCGCTCGCGCTGGTCGTCGTTCAGCACGTCGGTCATCGCGGTCTGGATAAAGCCCGGCGCAACCACGTTCACGGTGATCCCCCGGTTCGCCACCTCGGCCGCGAGCGCCTTGGAAAACCCGACCATGCCGGCCTTGGACGCCGCATAGTTCGCCTGCCCAGGGTTTCCGGTGGCGCCGACGATGGAGGAGATTCCGACGATCCGCCCCCAGCGCCGCTTCATCATGCCCCGCAGCAGAGCGCGGGCGAGCCGGAACCCGGAGCCGAGATTGACCGCGATCACCCGGTCCCAATCCTCGTCCTTCATGCGCAGCAACAGGCCGTCACGGGTAACCCCGGCATTGTTGACCAGGATATCGATGCCGTCGGCGGCGATCTTTTCGGCGTCGTTCGCCAGGGCGGTCACCGAGTCCGCATCGCCGAGATCGGCGGTCAGCACGTGAACCCGTTCGCCGAGCGCCGAGGCGAGCTCTTCCAATGCCGCCGCCCGGGTACCGGAGATCACCACCTCGGCGCCCCTGGCGTGCAGGCTGCGCGCGATGGCGCCGCCGATCCCGCCGCTGGCCCCGGTCACCAGGGCCGACTTTCCGTGAAGGTCGAACATGCTTTTCCTCCCTGGCCGCGTTACGCGGTGACCGCCGCAACCGCCGCAGCGACATCGTCCGGCCCGCCCAGCGCGCTGGCCTCCAAGCTCCGGTCGATCCGCTTGTGCAGACCGGTCAGGACCTTGCCCGCGCCGACCTCCATGACCGATGTAATGCCGTTCGCCGCCATCCACAGCACCGATTCCCGCCACCGCACCATCGCGGTGACCTGCTCGACCAGCCGCGCGCGGATCTCCGACGGGCCGCCGGTCACCGGCGCGGCGAGCACATTCGCCACCAGCGGCACCGCCGGTTCGTTCACCGTGACCTCCGCCAATGCCGCCGCCATGCGCTCGGCGGCCGGCGCCATCAGGGCGCAATGGAACGGCGCGCTTACCGGCAACATGACCGCCTTGCGGATGCCTTTGTCCGAAGCCAGCGCGACCGCCGCCTCGACGGCGGGCTTGGCGCCACTCAGAACCACCTGGCCCGGCGCGTTGTCATTGGCAAGGTCACAGACGCCATGCGCCGATGCCGCCTCGGCAATCTCGCGCGCCAGCTCGACTTCGGCCCCAGCAGCGCCGCCATGGCAGCCTCGCCGACCGGAACCGCGGCCTGCATCGCCTCGCCGCGCAGCCGCAGCAGCCGCGCCGCGTCCCCGAGGTCGAGCGCTCCCGCCGCCGCCAGCGCGGAATACTCGCCCAGCGAATGGCCCGCCACGTAATCCGCCAGCTGGTCGAGCGAGGCGCCGCTTTCGCTCTCCAGCACCCGAAGCGCGGCCACGCTCACCGCCATCAGCGCCGGCTGGGCATTGCGGGTCAGGGTGAGCGTATCTTCGGGGCCCTCGAACATCAGTTTCGAGAGCCCGTCGCCCAGGGCGTCATCGACCTGCTGGAACACCTCGCGCGCGACCGGATACGCGTCCGCCAAGGCCTTGCCCATGCCAACCGCCTGCGAGCCTTGACCTGGAAATACGATCGCCCGCCCCGTGCTTTTTCCCGCCATTCACGTCCGTCCGTTTCTCTTGATGACCATTGCCCGCAGGAGACGGCGCGGCTCCCTGTAAGTCAAGCCCGGCAAGCCCTGGCCCGGCCCGGCGCCAAGACCCACGGCGGAACGTCCCAGACATGCCTTGCGCTGGGCGGCGATATCTGTATAGTCCCGCGATCCTGAATCCAGGGCCGGGTGCGCGTTGCGCGATCCGCCTGGGAGAACGGGATTTTACATAACTCCTTGCCGGCGCCGCCGGCTTGGGACCGCGGGATGCGGGTTCCGATGAGCCATAAGGAGCTTCAATGTCGTACTACGAGTGCGTGTTCATCGCACGCCAGGAACTTTCAATACGCAAGCCGAACAGCTCGCCGACCAGATGGCGGAGATTCTCTCCAACAATGGCGCCGAGGTGAAGAACCGCAGTATTGGGGCCTCAAGAACCTCGCCTACCGGATCAAGAAGAACCGGAAGGGGCACTACACCATGTTCCACATCGATGGACCGTCGGACGCGGTCAAGGAGATGGAGCGGAATATGGGGCTCAGCAAAGGACGTGCTGCGCCATCTGACGATCCGCCTGGAGATCCCCGAAGAGACCGTCGATCATGATGCAGAGCGAAATCCGACCAGGGTGACCGGGGCCGGCGCGGCGACCGCCCGGACCGTCCGCCACGCTCGGACCGGGGCGACCGCGACGACAGCCCGCGCGGACCGCGCGGCGACGATTCCGACGACGACTGATAGGGGAGAACGAACGTGAGCACGCTATCCATTTCTCGCCCGGCCGTCCGCCGCCCCTTCACGCGGCGCCGGAAGTGCTGCCCGTTCTCGGGCAAGCACGCGCCGCAGATCGACTACAAGGACGTGAAACTGCTGCAACGCTTCATCTCCGAGCGCGGCAAGATCGTGCCGAGCCGGATTACCGCGGTTTCAGCGAAGAAGCAGCGGCATCTGTCCAAGGCGATCAAGCGGGCCCGGTTTCTCGCCCTCATTCCCTATCTGCTCGCCTGATCGGGCGCGCGGGAAGACGAAAACGAACGGCGATGCGGCATGAAATCAGCATGGCTCCTGATGGGGAGTGCCTCGCTGGTCAGCGCGGGTTTGTACCTGTCGGCCCAATTCGGGTCGATCGGGGCGCTGGTGCTCGCCATGCTGGCGCCGCTGCCGCTGTATCTCATCGGCCTGTCCTTGGGCGAGCGGGCAGCGAGCATCTGCGGGGCGGCGGCGGCGATGATCGTGGTCGCGGTCAGCGGCGGCATCGGCGCGGTGGTGTACATCATGACCCATGCGGCGCCGGCCTGGCTGATTTCCTGGAAAGCCGCGATCTTCCAGGAGACGACCGACGCGTCGGGAGCAACGGTCCGGACCTGGTATCCGCCGGGCCTGCTGGTCGCGTGGCTGACGGCGCCGCCGATCGCCATGCTGGTCCTCGTCTTCAGCTACGGTCTGCTCAGCGGCGACGGCTTTCACGATCTGGTGGCCCGGTACATGGAACCGGTCATGGAGGCCATCCGCTCGGCGCCGCGCGAGACGGTGCCGGGGCTACCAGACAAGCCGACAGACCAGCAGATGGCGGCGATCGAAACGATTATCGTGCATTTCGTGCCGGTGACGGTCGCTTTGGTCAGCATGCTGACATCCTTGGCCAACGCTCTGCTCGCGCAGGGTCTGCTCACCCGGTTCGCCAAGAACATCCGGCCGGCACCGCAGATGTCGGAAATCGACTTGCCGCGATGGCTGATCGTCGCGTTCGCCGTCTGTTTCCCGATCTATTTCCTGATTGGGGGAAACATCGGGTTCCTCGCGATCACCATTGCCGGAATTCTCGCTTTTCCGATCTTCATTTCCGGTCTCGGCGTGGCGCATACCTTGGCCGAGCGGTCCAAATCGCCCTTCACCATTCTGTTCATGACCTACGCCATGCTGATGATCGCCGGCTACGTCATGATGCTGATCATGACGGCGGTCGGGCTGATCGATCACTTCGCGGGCCTGAAAGCCCGTTTTCGCGCCGGCTCGCCACGGACATGAGCCGGCGCCAAGACTTGCAACGGACCGTCGGTCCTCTCTTTAACCAACCCGAATCTCCCTAGGAGCGAAGGTCATGGAAGTCATCCTTCTCGAACGTATCGAAAAACTCGGCCAGATGGGCGACGTCGTCTCCGTCAAGGCCGGCTATGCGCGCAACTACCTGCTGCCGCAGAAAAAGGCGCTGCGCAAAACCAAGGAAAATCTCTCGGTTTTCGAATCCCAGAAGGCGCAGCTCGAGGCCGAGAACCTCACGCGCCGCGCCGAGGCCGAACAGGTCGCGGCGAAGATCGAGGGATTGACGGTGCCGATCATCCGCGCCGCCGGCGAAAGCGGCCAGCTCTACGGCTCGGTCACCGCCCGCGACATCTCCGAGGCGGTCACCGCCGCCGGTATGACCGTGTCGCGCCAGCAGGTGGTCCTGGACCGGGCGCTCAAGACCCTGGGGCTCGAGCCGATCCGCGTCGTGCTGCACCCGGAAGTCTCTGTCACCGTTACGGTGAACATCGCCCGCAGCGACGATGAAGCCGAGCAGCAGCTCCGGCTCGGCCACGCCGTCGGCACCTCCGATATGGAGGAAGACGAGGACGAGGATCCGCGGGCCGAAGCCGAGGCGATGTTCGTGGCACCGGCCGGCGACGAAGCTCCCGCACAGGACGGCGGGAGCGAGGCGGAGGCCGACTCCGAAGAAACCACCGCCTCCTGAATACCGGCGGCGCGCATGGCGGTTGACCCCGCCGGAAGCCGAAACCGGTTGAAATTGAGAACGGCGCGCCTCGGCGCGCCGTTTGCGTTGGCGGCCTGATTCATGCCGGACCCGGTCCGCGGGCCTGCGAAGATATTCACGCTACTCACAGGGCTAATGCAAAATAAGACATTGTTTTCATTATATAATTTATAACCTGTGGACTCTATTTCGGTGCTTCCGGCGGGAATTCCTGTTATGGTGGCTCCATGGCGACACAGAATGAACCCACGAACATAACCCCGCTCGGACTGCGTGATGTCGGACCGGTCCCGATGCGCGAGCCGCCCCATAACCTGGAGGCGGAACAGGGTTTGCTGGGCGCGATCCTGGTCAACAACCGCGCGTTCGAGCAGGTCGGCGAGTATCTGACGGCGGAGCATTTCGCCGATCCGGCGCATGGCCGCATCTTCGAGGCCTGCGGCAAGCTGATCGAGCGCGGCCAGATCGCCAATCCGGTCACCCTGAAACCGCTATTCGACCAGGACGAGGCGCTGGCGGAGGTCGGGGGCGCGCAATATCTGGTCCGCCTCGCGGCCTCCGTCGTCACCGTGATCAATGCCGAGGATTATGGCCGGGCGATCCGCGACGCGCATATCCGCCGCCAGCTTATCGATCTCGGCGAGGACATCGTCAACGACGCCTATACCCAGGATCTTGAGGTTCCGGCGACCGAACAGATCGAGATCGCCGAGGGCAAGCTGTTCTCGTTGGCCGAGAACGGCTCCTCTGAAGGCGGCTTCCGTCCCTTCGGCGAGGCTTTGGCCGAATCCGTGCGCATGGCGGAGGCGGCGTTCAAGCGCGATGGCGGCCTCGCGGGCGTGGCGACAGGCTTCAAGGATCTGGACCGCCAGCTCGGCGGGCTGCACCCCTCGGATCTGCTGATCCTCGCCGGGCGCCCGGCGATGGGCAAGACGGCGCTGGTCACCAACATCGCCTTCCATGTGGCAACCTCGCACCCCGTCGTGGAAGGCCGCAAACCGGTGGTCGCGTTCTTCTCGCTGGAGATGTCGGCGGAACAGCTGGCCGCGCGCGTTCTTTCCGAGACCACGGAGATCGCGTCGGAGAAGATCCGCCGGGGCGAGCTCAACGCCGATGACTTTCAGAAGCTGGTGCGCTCCAGCCAGGAGCTGGAGACCGCGCCGCTCTTCATTGACGACACGCCGGCGATCACCATCTCGGCGATGCGAACCCGCGCGCGCCGCCTGAAGCGCCAGCACGGGCTGAGCCTTATCGTTGTCGACTATCTTCAGCTGATGCGCCCCGCCGCCGGACAGCGGCCGGAGAACCGGGTCCAGGAGATCTCCTCGATCACCCAGGGCCTGAAGGCCATCGCCAAGGAACTCGATGTCCCGGTGGTTGCCCTGTCCCAGCTTTCCCGCGCGGTCGAGCAGCGCGAGGACAAGCGTCCGGTTCTGGCGGACCTGCGGGAATCCGGGTCGATCGAACAGGACGCCGACGTGGTCATGTTTGTCTTCCGCGAGGAGTACTATCTCGCCAAGGCGGAACCTGTGCAGCGTCCCGAGGAAAACGACGACAAATACCACGAGCGCGTCGACCAATGGCAGGAGCGCTGCAACAAGGCTTACGGCAAGGCCGAAGTGATCATCGGCAAGCAGCGCCATGGCCCGACCGGTACCGTGACCATGCATTTCCACGGCCCGACCACCAAGTTCTCCGACTTCATTCCCGAGGATCATCTGCCGGAGCGCTTCTGATCATGCCGGGCGCGGCCGGGCCGGGCGCGGCGACGGCGGCTTCGGTGCTCCATATCGATCTTGACGCGATCGCCGAGAACTATCGTCTCGTGAAGTCCCGGCTCGCCGCCGCCCATTGCGGCGCGGCGGTCAAGGCGGATGCCTATGGTCTCGGGGTGGCCCGGGTGGCGCCGCTGCTGGCCGAAGAAGGCTGCCGGGTTTTCTTCACCGCGACCATCGACGAGGCGATCGAGCTACGCGGACTGCTGCCCGCCCCCGATATCCGGATTGCGGTGCTGGGCGGCGTTCTCGCCGGGACCGAAGACGTCTTCTCGGAGCATCACCTGATCCCGGTCGCCAACGATCCCGGTCAGATCGAGCTGTGGCGCGCCCATTGCGGCCGTCTCGGCCGGCCGCTTGAGGCGATGCTGCATGTGGATACGGGCATGAACCGCCTGGGTCTTTCCCCAACGGATCTCGACCGGGTCGCGGCCACGCCGGCCCTATTCGAGGGCGCGCGTTGGAGCCATGTCATCTCGCATCTCGCCTGCGCGGACGAGCCGGAGAACCCGGCCAGCGAGGCTCAGCTCGCGCGGTTCGAAGCCGCCAGGGCCCGCCTGCCCGCCATGCCGGCCAGCCTCGCCAATTCCGCGGGCGTGTTTCTGGGCTCGCGTTTTCATTTCGACCTGGTTCGGCCGGGAATTGCGCTCTATGGCGGCAATCCCTCCACAAGGGTGCCGAACCCGATGCGCCCGGTGGTGCGTCTGCTCGGCCGGGTCTTGCAGGTGCGCGACGTCGCGCCGGGCATGAGGGTCGGCTACGGCGGCACCCATGAGGTCAAGGCCGGCGGGCGGGTCGCCACGGTGGCGGCGGGATATGCCGACGGCTATCTGCGGTCGGGGTCGGGTAAAGCGCATGTCTGTCTTGGCCCGACCCGCCTGCCCGTGATAGGACGCATCTCGATGGATACGATCACCGTCGACGTCACCAGCGTTCCGCCGGAAGACGTGCGGCCCGGACTGTTCCTGGAACTTCTGGGCTCTCGCATCACGGCCGATGACGCGGCGGCGGCGGCGGGGACGATTTCCTACGAGGTTCTCACCAGCCTCGGCCGGCGCTATCACCGCGTGTACGCGCCGGCTTCGCCGAAGACCTAGGGGGCGGCGCGCGCCGCGAATACGGGACCCGGGCCAGACATGAATCCACTCGCCACGATCGGGCGCGCCTTTCTGAACTTCCTCGCCGCGATCGGGCGTCTGGTGATTTTCGCCGCCCTGTCGGTCTCCCACTGCGTGCGGCCGCCGTTCTATCCGCGCATCCTGCTCAAACAGGTTATCGAGATCGGGTATTACTCGCTGCCGGTGGTGGGGCTGACCACGCTGTTCTCGGGCATGGTGCTGGCACTGCAAAGCTATACCGGATTCGCGCGGTTCTCGGCCGAGGGCGCCGTCGCCACGGTGGTCGTGCTGTCGATCACCCGCGAGCTCGGGCCGGTGCTCGCGGGCCTAATGGTCGCTGGGCGCATCGGCGCATCGATGGCGGCGGAAATCGGCACCATGCGGGTGACCGAGCAGATCGACGCGCTGACCACGCTCTCGACCAATCCTTACAAATACCTGGTCGCCCCGCGCATCCTCGCCGGCGTGATCAGCCTGCCGTTTCTCGTCCTGGTCGGCGATATCATCGGAGTGTTCGGTGGCTATATCGTCGGCGTCTACAAGCTCGGCTTCAACGCCGGAACCTATTTGCAGCGCACCGTCGAGTTTCTGGAACCCATTGATGTGATCTCCGGCCTCGTCAAAGCGGCAGCCTTCGGCTTTCTGGTGGCGCTGATGGGCTGTTATCACGGATACCGGTCCGGGCGCGGCGCCCAGGGCGTCGGCGCGGCAACCACCAATGCCGTGGTCTCGGCCTCGATTCTGATCCTGGTGGCGAATTACGGGATCACCACCCTGTTCTTCTCGCAATAGCGGCGGGGCGCAATGGCTTCCGGCGAACGGCCCAAAATTCTGATCCGCGACCTCAACAAGGCCTTCGGCTCGAACCATGTGCTGCGGAACCTTAATCTCGAAGCCGGCGCCGGCGAGTCGGTGGTGGTGATCGGCGGGTCTGGAACCGGCAAATCGGTCCTGATCAAATGTCTGATCGGCCTGATGGAGCCGGACAGCGGGACGATCGAGCTCGACGGCGAACCGATCACCGGGCTCACGGCAGCCGAGCGCGAGGCCAAGATGGCCCGCTTCGGCCTGCTGTTTCAGAACGGCGCCCTGTTCGATTCGCTGTCGGTCCTGGACAATGTCGCCTTCGGCCTGGTCAGCGCGCAGGGCCGGCCCGCCGCCGAAGCGCGGGTGACGGCCTTGGAGAAACTTGCCCAGGTGGGCCTTGATGAGAGCGTCGGCTCGATGTATCCGGCCGAGCTGTCCGGCGGCATGCGAAAGCGCGTCGCCCTGGCCAGAACCATAGCCACCGAGCCGGATATCCTGCTGTTCGACGAACCGACAACGGGGCTCGATCCGGTCGCGGGGGACGTGATCGACCAGCTGATCCTGAAATGCGTGAGAGAGCTCGGCGCCACGGCGCTGACCATCACCCATGACATGGAAAGCGCCAAGCGGATCGGCGATCGCATCGCCATGCTCTATGATGGCCGGATCATCTGGGTAGGACCGGCGGACGCGGTCGACGCATCGGGCAACGACCACGTGGACCAGTTCGTCCATGGCCGGGTCGACGGACCGATCGCGTTCGCCGCCCGGCGGCACTGAGCACCTTTCAGAAGGAGCGGCCCCGACATGGCCAAACCGGCGCGCCGGTATGTTTGTCAGGAATGCGGCGCGGTGCATCCGCGCTGGAGCGGGCGCTGCGATTCCTGCGAAGCCTGGAACTCGGTGATCGAGGAGACCGCCGATGCGCCGGCGCCCGGCGTACGCGGCGGCTCCAAGGGCAAGACCATTCCCTTCGTGCCGCTTGCCGGCGCCCTCGACTGGTCGCCCAGAAGCGCCACCGGCATCGCCGAATTCGACCGGGTCCTCGGCGGCGGGCTGGTTCCGGGATCGGCGGTTCTGATCGGCGGCGACCCCGGCATCGGCAAGTCGACGATGCTGCTGCAGGTCGTCGCCCGGCTGGCCGAACAGGCTGACTGCGTCTACGTCTCTGGCGAGGAAGCGCTGGATCAGGTGCGCATGCGGGCGATCCGCCTCGGCGTCGAACAGGCGCCGGTCCGGCTTGCCGCGGCCACCAATGTGCGCGACATCCTGGCCAGCATCGACGGTCCCGATGCCCCCAAGGTGCTGGTGATCGATTCGATCCAGACCATGTATGTGGACGCGCTGGATTCCTCCCCCGGCACCGTCTCCCAGGTCCGGGCCTCGGCCCAGGAGCTGATCCGGGTCGCCAAGAAGCGCGGCATGGCGGTGCTGCTGGTCGGCCATGTGACCAAGGAAGGCACCATCGCCGGCCCGCGGGTGCTGGAGCACATGGTCGACACGGTGCTGTATTTCGAGGGCGAGCGCGGCCATCAGTTCCGGATTCTAAGGTCGGTCAAGAATCGCTTCGGGCCGACCGACGAAATCGGCGTCTTCGAGATGACCGAACGGGGCCTCGACGAAGTCACCAATCCCTCCGCCCTGTTCCTCGGCGAGCGGCACGACGACGTCTCCGGCGCCAGCGTCTTCGGCGGCATGGAGGGCACGAGGCCGCTGCTGGTCGAGATTCAGGCCCTGGTCGCGCCGTCGCCTTTCGGCACCCCAAGGCGTGCGGTGATCGGCTGGGATTCCGGCCGTCTCGCGATGATCACGGCGGTTCTGGAAGCCCGGTGCGGCGTCAGCTTCGCCGGCAGCGATGTGTACCTGAATGTCGCTGGCGGGCTGAAGATATCGGAACCCGCCGCCGATCTGGCGGTTGCCGCCGCCCTGCTCTCCTCGCTTTCCGGCATCCCGGCGCCGGCGGCATGCGTCATCTTCGGCGAGATCGGCCTGTCGGCGGAAGTGCGGGCGGTCAGCCATACCGACGGGCGGCTGAAGGAAGCGGCCAAGCTCGGCTTCAGCCGGGCCCTGATCCCCTCCTCCGGCAAGAGCAAGAGCAAGGCGCGGGGCGAAACCACCATGCGCGTGGATGAAATCTCGACACTTCAGGATCTCGTCACCATGTTTCAGGACGACAGCAATGCCGGTCGCCGTGTCGGCTGACCCCTGCTGGTCCCACCCCGGCGCCTGGAGAGGCTCTCGATGAACGATCTGCCCATCAATCTGACCGATCTCGTCGTTCTGGCGGTCGTTCTGATTTCGGGCTTTCTGGCGTTCTTCAGAGGCTTCATCCGCGAGGCCCTGTCGATCGGCGCCTGGGTCGCGGCCTTCTTCGCGGGCGTGTACGGCTTCCCTTTGCTCGCGCCGAGCCTCGCGGGCGTGGTGCCCGACCCGGCCCTCGTGCCCTGGATCGCGGGTCTGGTGATCGGCCTTGTCACCGTCATCGCGCTGTCCCTGTTCTCGCACTATGTCGCGCGGGCCATGCGGGTGGAGGCGCTCGGCGCCATCGACAAGTCGCTCGGATTTCTGTTCGGCCTGGTCCGCGGCGCGGTGCTGATCTCCCTGTCCTTTCTGATGATCCAATGGGCGCTCGGCGACCGTGCCTACCCGGCCTGGCTGAACGGCGCCAAATCCCTGCCGCTGGCGCGGTCCGGCGCGGACCTTCTGGTCAGGCTCATGCCGGCGCATCTGCGACCGCGTCTCGGGGCGATGGACTCCGCCGCACAGGGCGCCGCTCGGGAAATGATCTTGGAACGCCTGGTCAGCCCGCCGGTCAAACCCGGTGCGCCGGAACCCGGATCGGGCTATACTTCGGATGAACGTGCGGGTATGAACCGCGCCATCAAGGATCTTCAGTGACGTTTCCCGGACTAGCCTTGGAGTCGCGCATGATCGACGTACATTTCGCCCCCGCGAGCGTCGCTTGGAGCGCGATGTGACCCATCCCGATTCGCACCACGACGACGATCATCTGCACGAGGAATGCGCGGTCTTCGGGATTTTCGGAAATCCCGATGCCGGCGCCCATACCGCGCTCGGACTGCACGCGCTGCAGCACCGGGGGCAGGAGGCGACGGGGATCGTCACCTGGGACGGCGGGCAGTTCCACGCCCGGCGCGGCCTCGGCCATGTCGGCAAGAATTTCGGCGATAGCTCCTCGGACGCGATGCGGGAACTGATCGGCCACGCGGCGATCGGCCACAACCGGTATTCCACCACCGGCGGCACCAATCTCCGAAACGTTCAGCCGCTATTCGCCGAGATCGAGCTCGGCGGTCTGGCCATATGCCACAACGGCAATCTCACCAATGCGCTCGAACTGCGCCAGGAACTGGTCCGCCAGGGCTGTCTGTTCCAGTCGACCACCGATACCGAGACCATTGTCCACCTGATGGCGCGCAGCAAGGCGACCACGCTCGCCGACCGCATGGTCGAGGCGCTGACGCAGATCGAGGGAGCGTTCTCGCTGATCTGCCTGACCCAGGATTCGGTGATCGGCGTGCGCGACGCCAATGGGGTCCGCCCGCTGGTGCTCGGACGGCTGGGTGACGCCCATATCCTGGCCTCGGAAACCTGCGCCTTCGACATCATCGGCGCCGACTTCGTCCGTGACGTCGCGCCGGGCGAGATGATCGTGCTCTCGGAGAAGGGCGTGCAATCCTTCCGGCCTTTCGTGCCGCGCCCCGGCCGCTTCTGCGTGTTCGAATACATCTACTTCGCGCGTCCCGACAGCATCGTCGAGGGTCAGAGCGTCTATGACGCCCGCAAGGCGATCGGCGCCGAGCTGGCGCGGGAAAGCCACGTGGACGCCGATGTGGTGGTGCCGGTGCCGGATTCGGGCGTCCCCGCCGCGGTCGGCTATGCCGAGGCGTCCGGCATCCGCTTCGAGCTCGGCATCATCCGCAACCATTATGTCGGGCGCACCTTCATCGAACCAACCGATCACGTCCGCCATCTCGGGGTCAAGCTCAAGCACAATGCCAACCGGGCGCAGCTTGCCGGCAATCGGGTGATCCTGGTGGATGATTCCATCGTCCGCGGCACCACCTCGACCAAGATCGTCGAAATGGTCCGGGCCGCCGGCGCGCGCGAAGTGCACATGCGGATCGCCAGCCCGCCGACCACCCATTCCTGCTTTTACGGGGTCGACACGCCGGAGCGCGAAAAGCTGCTGGCCGCGCGGATGTCGATCGAGGAGATGGCCAAGCTGATCGGCGTCGACAGCCTTGCCTTCGTTTCCCTCGACGGACTCTACCGGGCGATGGGCGAGGTCGGGCGCGACCCCGCCGCGCCGCGCTATTGCGATGCCTGCCTGACCGGGGATTACCCGATCCGGCTGATCGACCACGACGGCGGCGCGCGCGGTGCGCAGCTCTCGCTGCTTGCCGAAGCCTCCTGAAAACCATCGCGGACGGACGGCCGTGGGTGACTTGCTGAAAGATCGCATTGCCTTGATCACGGGCGCGTCGCGCGGCATCGGCGCCGCCGTCGCCAAGGGCCTCGCGGGCGAAGGCGCGCATGTGATCCTGACCGCGCGGACCATCGGCGGGCTGGAGGAGGTCGACGACGCGATCCGCGCCGCCGGCGGCTCGGCCACGCTGGTGGAAATGGATTTGCGGGACAGCCCCGCCATCGACCGGCTGGGCGCCAACATATACGAGCGTTGGGGCAAGCTGGACATCCTGGTCGCCAATGGCGGCGCGCTCGGCCAGCTCACCCCGATCCACCAGTATGATCCGGCGGTCTGGGAAGAGGTGATCGCCGTCAACCTCACCGCCAACCAGCGCCTCGTGCGCAGCATGGACCCGCTTTTGAGGCTGTCCGACGCGGGCCGGGCGATCTTTGTCTCCTCGACCGCCGCCCATGGCGCCCGGCCGTTCTGGGGGGCCTATGCCGTCAGCAAGGCCGCCCTGGAAGCGATGGTGCGCAGCTATGCCGCCGAGAACGTCAAAAGCAAGCTGCGGATCAATCTGGTCAATCCCGGGCCGACCCGAACCGGCATGCGCGCGGCAGCGTTTCCCGGCGAGGATCCGGCGGGCGTCAAGCCGCCGGAGGATCTGGTGCCGCTGTTCCTGGAACTGGCGTCGCCGGACTGCCTGACCCATGGCGATCTCATCGACGCCTGAACCTGTTCAGGCCGAGTGCTATTTCCTGAGTTGCCGTTCGATTTCCGCGGCGGCGAGTTCCAGGTTTCGGAGCGTCTGCTCCAGCTCCTTGCGCTGGCGCATGGCCAGGTCCTCGTGGCCCAGCGCGAAACGGATGCCCTCGGCCCTGTCCTTGATCCGCTTCAGACGCACGTCGTCCTGAACGATCTGGCGGTTCTTACGGCGTCCCATATGGCTGGTATTCATGTCCCACCGCCGGTAGTAGCGTTTGTTCTGGGCCCGCAAGAGCGCGTCATACAACTTCGCGATGTCGTCGACCGTCACCTGCCGGTCGGTCCTTCGGCGAGCCCTCATCCCGCCTCCCGTCCCGGCGCCGCCGCGCCATGCCCGTTCACCTGCATTCAGCCGTCCTTGTCCACATACGGATTTCGACCGCCCCGAAGCATAAACCGGATCGGCACGCCGGGAAGATCAAAATCGTCCCTGAGCCCGTTCACCAGATAACGGACATAGGCATCCGGCAGCGCGTTCGGCTGGCTGCAAAAGCACGCGAAGGTCGGCGGCCGGGTCTTGGACTGGGTGATATAGCGCAGCCGGACCCGCCGGCCCTTGTTCAAGGGGGGCGGATGACGCTCCTCCATGCCGGAGAGCCAGCGGTTCAACCGGGCCGTCGATATCCGGCGGTTCCAGATGTCGTAGACCTCCAGAGCCTTATCGAAAAGCCGGTCCAGATTGCGCTCGCGCAGCGCCGAAACGGTGATGTAGGGGATGTCGCGCACCTGGGGCAGCGAGGTCGCGATCCGGTCCCGGAGCTGGCGAAGCGCGGCCGGCTTGTCGGCGACGATATCCCACTTGTTCGCCGCCAGGATCAGCGCCCTTCCCTCCTCGATGACGGTCCGGGCGATGGTCAGGTCCTGCCGCTCCAGCATCATCGTCGCATCCAGCATCAGCACCACCACATGGGCGTATTGGATGGCTTTCAGCGTATCGGCGCCCGATGCCCGCTCCAGCCGCCCCCAGACCTTGGCGTTTCGTCTGAGCCCCGCCGTGTCGACCAGTTGGATCGGATGGTCCTTCCACGACCAGTCGACCTGGATCGCGTCACGGGTGATCCCGGCTTCCGGGCCGGTGAGCACCCGGTTCTCGCCGAGCAGCGCATTCATCAGCGTGGATTTGCCGACATTCGGACGGCCGACGATCGCCAGCCGCAGCACCTTGGGCGCCTTGATGTCGCGCCAGATATCCGAGCCGTCGGGGATTCATCGATGATGTCGTCGCCATCCTCCTCCGCCTCGGCAGTGCCCTCGCTCCCGTCTCCCTCCCGCGCAAAAGGGATCATTGCCTGGTAGAGATCGGCCATCCCCTCGCCGTGCTCGGCCGAGATCGCCACCGGCTCGCCGAGACCCAGCGAGAAAGCCTCCAGCAATCCCCCGGTTCCGGCCCGGCCCTCGCATTTATTGGCGACCAGCACCACCTTGTCCTGTTCCCGCCGCAGCCAGCGCGCGAAATGCTCGTCCAGGGGCGTGATGCCGGCCTTGGCGTCGATCACCATGAGAACAACATCCGCCTCGGCGACGGCGGCCTCGGTCTGGCGCCGCATCCGACCCTCGAGGGCCGCGTCCTCGGCGTCCTCGAGACCGGCGGTGTCGAAGACCCGGAACTCGAGATCGGAGATCCGGCCACGCCCCTCGCGACGGTCGCGGGTCACACCGGGAATGTCGTCGACGATCGCCTCGCGCCGGCCGACCAGCCGGTTGAACAGGGTCGACTTGCCGACATTGGGACGGCCGATGATGGCGACGGTCATGGTCATCGAAGGTTTCCGGTCCGTGCCTCTCGCCCTAGCGATAGGCGATCAGGCGGCCCTTGTCGGTGAGGACGTAAAGGGTACCGCTGGCGATGATCGGGGTGACGTAAACCGGATCGCCGATATCCACGATGCCGAGCAGGCTCCCGGTATAGGGCGAGACGGCCCGCAATTCGCCCAGCGAGGAAGCGACGATCAGCCGGTCACCGGCCAGCACCGGTCCGGCATATTGTATCGGACCCTCGCGATCCTCGGGGCTTTCGAACTGCGGAAGCTGGGTGATCCAGCGTACCCGCCCGTCCCGGCGCGTCAGCGCGATCACCTCCGCCGAATTCGACAGCACGAAGATGAACTCGCCCGCGACCCACGGCGTATGCGTACCGCCGATGCGGCGGTCCCAGATCCGCGCGCCGGACTTGAAGTCGAGCGCGCTGATCCGGCCGGAATGGCTCATCGCGATGACGATGTCGTCGTCGATGACCGGGTTGCCGCGAATATCGGCCAGGCTGGTCACCGCGTTCGCGCGGCGCACCTCGCTCAGATTGTCGACCCAGAAGACCCGTCCGGTCTCGGCCTTCAGCGCAAACAGCTCGCCCGAGGAATACGGAATGACGACAACGCTGTCCTTGACCGCGGGACTGGCGCCGCCCAGCAGGGCCGCGTTTTCGGAGATCCCGGAATGAACCCAAGCCCGCTCCCCAGTCTCGGCGGACAGGGCGAGCGCCTGGTTGTCGATGGTGGTAACGAACACCCGTCCGTCGCTGAAGGTCGGCGCGCCGCGTATCGGTCCCTGCGCGTTCACCCGCCACAGTTCCTTGCCGCTGTCCTGGGCCACGGCGATCACCTCGCCGACGCCGGTCGCGGCGAAGACCTTGCCGTCACCGGTGGTGATCGCGCCGCTGTAGACGACGTCCTCCTCATTGGGGGATCGCGTGTCCAGACGCCATGATCGGGCGCCGGTCTTGGCGTCGAAGGCGGTCAGCACGCCTTTCGCGTCGAGCGTGTATATCCGTCCGTCCAACGTCACCGGCGAGGCCAGCAAGGCCGCCTCCGGGTCGGCGCCGGCGCCGATATCGGCCGTCCAGGCCTTGTCCGGCAGATCGGCGAACGCGGGATGGTCCATCACATGGTTGGCATTGCCCCCCGGCTGCGGCCACGCATCATTGACGGACGGGCGCGGCAGGGCGACCGGCACCTCGGAAAGGGTCGCATCGGGCTGCAGCGCCCGTTCCAGCGCCATGATCGAGATCCGCTCGCCCGGCAAGGGCGGCGCCGACTTGGTTTCGCCGAAAAACCCCTTCGAGCATCCCGAGAGCAGCAGGAGCGCCGCCAGCACCGCCGCGCCCCTCGCCACTCCAGATCTCCGTATCCGCCTGCCCGTCACCGAGGGGACCGCCCTTTACTTGCCCAAGGCCTTGAGGACCTCGGCCGCGCGGGCCCGCATGCCGCGGGGCGTCTCGGCGGAATCGGCAAGCTCGGAAAACACGGCCCGCGCCGCCGCCGCGTCGCCGGTTCTGATCGCCAGGATGCCTTGCAGTTCAAGAGCCATCGGCCGCCACGGGTTTCCGGCGCTCGTGAGACCCGACAGGGCCGCGCGCAGCTCGGCGGGATCGCCCGTCTCGACACGCGCCGCCACCGAGCGCACCCGGGCCAGATCCCGCAGGATCTCCGGCGCCGAACCGTCTGACGCAACCGCCGCATAGGCCAGTGTGGCCGCCTCTATGTCGCCTTTTTTCGCCGCCAGCGCCGCCTGATGCAGCCGGGCGAGCACGCCGTACCCGCCATCGGCACTGTTCGCCAGGCCGCCGAGCGCGTCGATCGCGCCCTCGACGTCTCCCGCCGCCGCGCGCGCGACGGCATCCTGATACGCGGCCGATTGCGCCCGCCGGCTCTCCAGTTCCTGCGCCGTCCAGAACTTGTAGCCGCCCACCGCGAGCACGATCAGCACCGCCGCCGCGATCACATAATTTCCGTACCGGGCCCACAGCTTGGCCGCGCGATCCTGGCGAAGTTCCTCGTCGATTTCCTGAAAGATATCGGCCACGCCGTTCTCCGCCGAGTTCGCGCGCGGCCCGCCTGGAACCGCGCTTCAGAAGCGCCGCACCCTACTCCCGCCGGCTCGCGAAATCAAACGGCGCGAGGCTGAAATCAGACCCGCTCGGTCGGGCTTGGCCGGAATGCCAATAACGTCGCGCGCCGGTTGGCTGCAAACACTTTACCAGCCTGTCTTTTTCGGGAACACTATCATCATTGCGCGGTAATACGGGGATCCAACATCCAGCGATGGCGAATCTGATTCGACTGAACAATGCCCGCCGAGGCAAGCGCGAGGTCTTCTTCAGCAAGCGGGAACTCGGCGAGATCCTCTCCGCCTACAGCATGGGTGTCATCAAAGGCGATTGGCGCGACTACGCCATTGACCGCGGCGGCAACATGGCGACATTCTCGATCTTCCGAAGCAGCCGCGAGCATCCGCTCTATTCGGTCGTCAAGACTCAGAAACCCGGCCAGAGCGACCCGGAATTCGCGCTTTTCAACGGCCCGAAACCGGTTGCCTCCTCCGGCTCGCTGGCGGCGGTGATGAACCGGTTCCGCTCGCTTCCCCGGTTGGTCAAGGGCTAGCCGAAACCCGCCACCACCCCGCGCCCGCACAGACCAGGGTTTCCCGGCCGATCGCCGTTTGCGGCTTGCCGACAGTCGAATGTTCTTGATATGTTCTCATTCCAGGAATTAGAGGACGATCATGGGACGATTGAAGGAAAGCGCGATCGACCGCGAGGAACGGGCGCGGCGCGCGGCCTCGCTGGGGGATCTCAAGCAGGCTGGGATCGGCGTGTTCTGCTGGTGCAACCGCTGCGGCCACAATGCCGAGGCCGCCACGGCGATGCTGATTCAGCAGCTCGGGCCGGCCTTCCCGGTGCCGGAGATCGGCACCAGGATGCGCTGCTCGTCCTGCGGATCGAAGGATATCGCCACGCGGCCGGCCTGGCCCTCACCGGGCCAGATCGCCCGGCACGGCTAGCCGGTCAGCGACGGCAAAATATGCCCGGACGCCCGACCGCCGGCACGGAATTCCCGACAAAACCCGAGGAAACACCGACCTTCGGACCGGCAAGTTCGGCCGTTCCAGATTGGCATGGGGATTGCAGAACACGGGCGACGACAGCCTGATGAGGTTACCACGATGCCCCATTCTCAAGCCTCCCGTCTCGCCAGGAACACCGAGCGTCGGGGAAGCCGGCGCATCAGCGCGCCGATGACCATCGTGATCGGGAACACCCCATATGCGATCGACAACTGGAGCGTCGAAGGCATGAAGATCGCGAACTACTACGGCGCCCTGCAGCCGCCGGACCGCACAGAGGTAAGGGTCCTGGTCCCCACCGCCGGCCCCGGCGCGCTGTTCCGGGCGACCGCCGAGGTGAAACGCTACGATCCGAGCGATGTCTCCCTGTCGATTCGCCTCGAAGGTATGGACATGCTTGCCCGGGCGACGTTGAATCGCTACCTGAATGAGCGGGTGGCCCATGGCCAGGCATAACTTGCAGACACGGATCGCGATGAGCCGTCAAGATTCCCCGAGCGGTTTCCGGTCCGGCCCGCGGATGCCCGCGGACCGCCGGGATCGGCTCGACCGGCCGGCCACCGCCTTTGACCTGCTGCGCGCACCGATGCCGGGCGAGGAACCGCGCGACACGCCGGAACCGATCTTCCCGAGTCTGAAGAAGCGCACCGCCGAGGAGCGGGCCCAGGAGATCGTCGATCATCTGAAGGACATGATCCTCAATCCCGAGCGCGGCGACGGCAAGACCGGCATGAACTACCGCGACTGGGCCAAGACCGCGCGCAAGGAGATCACCAAGGCGGTGCGCGAGGCCGAGACCAGCGCTGCGTTCCGCGAATTCATGTCGGCCAACCGGCTCGGCGGTGCGCATGGGCTTCCTGCTGCTCGCCATGCGTCTGTCAACTTCGACTGCTACAGTGCGGCATTCTTATTCAATCAGCGGGAATACGGCCCGTACTGGGGCATGGGCGCGACCTCTCCCGCCTTCGGACTCTCCATCGCTGCCGCCGCCGGTCTGCTCTACGGCGGAGAACGCCCGGGATGAAGCCAAGCTTCGGGCGATCGACGAGCCTGGTAAATGCGGCTTCACGCCGCTTTAATTTAATCCAAGCAGGACCCTTCGAGACACCGCTTCTTGCGTTCTCCAGGGTGAGCCATTCATTTTCCGGCCTCACCCTGAGGAGAGATAGCCAACGCCCGTCTCGGGAGCCCTGTCACATATCTGGTCAACCTCGCCGGCCATTCATCAGAAGTTCACCGATCAGGCCGTCGGCGTCCCGACATAGTCTTGCCAGAAACCAGCAACGGCGCGAGACGGACGCGAACTAGATTTGGCGGCAGAAGGCAATCATCACGGCGGCAGGCGGCGGCATCCGGGCGCGCACGATCAGCTTTGTTGCACCGGGCGGAAGCAAGGTGTATTCATCTGCGGCATCAAACGAAGCGGGGCTCGAGACGACGCTTTCGGCCAACAGGAATACCGGCAACACCAGTATGCGACGTCTCCGACCCACAATGCCATCGACACTCTGGTGATGCCTGTTGCACCCAGCGCGTATCTCGGCGGCCTCCGACTTCATGATCAACAATGCCAGCTTTTACGAAGCGACCCTCACCGATCGAAGTCAGCCTTGAGGACTGGAACGCCTGCGTGACCATCCGTCTCACCAGCGCCTTCCTGGCAACTGCACCCAGCGCGCCATCACCACATCAAGGAATGCGGCGGCGGCATCGTCAATCTCTCCTCGGCGGCGGGCAAGTTCGGCTTCTCCCTGCACAGCCCCTATCATAAGCCTCGAAATGGGCCATCGTCGGCCTCACCCACACCACCGCGCTTCGGAGGAGCGGCCCGTTCATCCGCTACAACTCATCCAGCCAGGCTGGCGTGGGACGGCCGGATCACCAGGTCATCCAGGCCAGGCCAAGGCCGACGGGGTCTCGGAAAACCAGACCCGCGACAGAGATGGTCTCCATCACCTCGCTGCACGCCGCCTTCAATCACGCGAGCCCATATCTCGGCATGATCTCTACCTCTGCTCCCCCATGGGCGCGACCGTCTCGGCCAAACCATCAGCGTGTGGCGGGCTTCGAGATATTTGTTGAAGGACGGATTTTATCTCGGCACCACACCCCATCATCCCCGGCGCAGGCCCGAACCGACGCCTGAGAAGGCAGCCCCCAGGCGGCTGTGAGAACAGGAATTCGATGATCTTGAAAGTGCTCCACCACCCGTCGTTATTAATATCAGGCACGTCTCGTGCCCAACCAACTAGTCGAGGATACGGACAGAAAGCGTCAAACGCGGAACCGACTGCCCGTCCACCGCTCCATACCGTCACCATAGCAAGGCAGATGACTGAAAACCAACCTATACAGCGGTGGCGATCCCATCACGCCGCTCCTTCAGGGACCAAGCTATCGGCGTCGACAGCGGGCTGCTGAGTAGGGGACGTTTTCTCGATCGTGATAAACCGCATACTCCGGCGCAGGCCGGAACCGACGCTCAAGGAAAGGCAGCTGGCGATGATTTACGAGCCTGTTGTGATCTCAAAGTGCTCCACCACCCGTCACGTTATTGACCGGCCTCAGGCGTCGTCCCCGACCTTCGTCGGGATACGGATTAAATTGTCCTTACGTCGCGTCAGGCAGCCGAACTACCACTTTTCAAATGCGCCCTGGCGCAAGGCAGACCTACACCGCCGGAGCAACCCCAGCTCCCAGCGGGCGGCGATCCGCACTCCTGCTCGCTAAAGGGCCAGCTTCGAAGCGTCGACAGCGGGCTGCTGAATTAGGGGACGTTTTCTCGATCGTGATAAACCATCCCGGCACCGGCCAAACAGCCGCCTGAAAGAAAACGCTTCGCAGGCCCGGATTGCCGGAGCATGGCCGGCGATCTCTGAAAGTGCTCCACCACCCGTCACGTTGACCGACTCGAAAGCTGAAGCTGACGCCGGTGAGACCCTGGTTGGAAGTGTCACCAATCCGCAGCGTCCGGGCGGCCGAACTGCACCGCTTTTCCGTCGCCCTGGCGCAGGCGGGACCTGCACCAGGCCAACCCCAGCTCAACGGCGATCCATCACCTTTGCACCCGCAGTGCTTGTTTGCCGCCACACCGCGCCGGGGCGACGGCTGGAATTGGAGAGCCGGCGCCATCACACCCTTAATCCCGTCACCTTTCTTGTCTAGCATAATCGTTACACTCTCCCCATCGCGATGATCAGGGAAGGCCTTTGTCATGGACATTTCACCGGAACAGCGGCGGGAGATGCTGCGGCCCCGGTGCAGACCATCCGCAACGCAAGGCGGGAAGCATCGACGGATTATGTAATGAGCGATATCTACTGCCTGGTGCACTGCTATATCGGCGAGGAAGGCGGTGGCAGTCGCGAGGAATCACCGCGACTTCGGGCAGGACGACCAGATCATCGCTTCCACAAAGCCACATGCATTAAAAATGTCAAGGGCCTCCTGATCATCCGGACGATGCCGGGCTTTACGGGCGCCGAGACCGTACGCGAGGGGCAGGCGGCTCGTGCGCCATCGCCGATTTTCAGCGTATCCTGACGCTGCTGTTTCCAACGGGATCGTCGCCGGCGGGATCTCGATCATCACCGGCGCGGGCCTGGCCGCCCAGCTTGAGGGCAAGGGCCGGGTCGCCGTGTCGTTCTTCGGCGACGGGGCGTCCTGCGCCGGGCCGTTCCATGAATCGCTGAACATCGCGGCGGCCTGGAAGCTGCCGATGATCTATGTCTGCGAGAACAATCTCTGGGCGGTCAACACCTCCGCGGAGCGGGCACTCGCCGTGCAGGATGTGGCGGCGCGGGCCGGCGGCTACGGCATTCCCGGCGTCATTGTCGACGGCAACGACATCTTCGCGGTGCACGAAGCGGCAACCAAGGCGGTGGCCCGCGCCCGCGCCGGCGAGGGGCCGACCCTGATCGAGTGTAAGACCTACCGCCACCGGCGCCATACCGAACGGCCGACCCAGCCCGACATCCGGCCCCAGGAAGAGATCGACGCCTGGATGAAGAAAGACCCGATCGACCGGCTGGTCGCGCACCTGAAGGGCCAGCAGGGTCAATTGAGCGAAGAGGAATGGAAGGCCATGGATGACGAGATCCTCGATAAGGTCGAGGCCGCCGTCGCCTTCGCCAAGGCCAGCCCCTTCCCGGCGCCGGAACGCGCCACCGACGACGTCTTCGCGGCCTGAGGAGGAGAGCGGTCATGACACGGGAAATCTCCTGCGCCGATGCCGGCATGGAAGCGCTGATCGAGGAAATGCAGCGTGACGAAAAGATCTTCCACCTTTCGACCGACGCACCGCCGCCGCTGGTGCAGCGGTTCGGCGAGGCGCGGGTGCGCGGCACCCCGATCGCCGAGGGCGCACTGACCGGCATGGGAATCGGGGCCGCCGGCTCCGGCTTTCGTCCGATCATCGATTGGCGGATGGTCACCTTCTCCTTCGTCGCCATGGATCAGGTGGTGAACCAGGCCTCGAAGATCCACTACATGTTTGGCGGCCAGACCAAATTCCCGATCCTCTACCGCGCGACGGTCGGTGGCGGGGTGCGGATGGCGGCGCAGCACTCGCAAAGCCCCTATTCCATGTTCATGAACCTGGCGGGGCTGAAGATGATCCTGCCTTCGACGCCGTATGACACCAAGGGGCTGCTGAAGACCGCGATCCGGGACGACAACCCGGTGATCTCCTTCGAATCCACCCGGCTGCTGACCCTGAAGGGCGAGGTGCCGGAGGAGGAATACACCATCCCGCTCGGCGTCGCGGACGTGAAGCGCGAGGGCTCGGACGTCACCATCGTGGCGCTCGCCTGGCTGGTGCACGAGGCGCTGGCGGCGGCCGAGACCCTGGATAAGGAAGGCATTTCGGCGGAAGTGATCGACCCGCGCACCCTGGTGCCGATGGATGCCGAGACGATCCGCGCCTCGGCCCGCAAGACCGGGCGCGTGGTGGTCGCCGACGAGGCCGGGCCGACCTGCGGCGCGTCGGCGGAAATCTCGGCGCTGATCACCGAGGACCCGGCGACCTTCAAGTGCCTGAAAGCCGCGGTCCGGCGGGTCTGCGCCCTGCAGGTACCGATCCCCTACAGCCCGACCTTGGAGGACGCGGTGTTTCCGGACCGCAACAAGATCGCGGCGGCGGCGCGGGCGGTGATGGCGGAGCGCTGATCCGGTGCGTCGCCGGAGTCGTTAAGAGTCTCCGATTCTTAACAATCCCGAAACCTTGCCGAAACCAACCTCCTCTTAACTCGCGCTTGTCCCGGCGGCCGTGACTTGTTCTGTCCTCCTGCCATTCCTTCCCGCAAGCGAGAAAGAGCGATGACTGATATCCTGAAGACGGAACATTCCTTCGACGAATTCGACGACATCAACTATCCGCGGCCCGAGATATCCGACTTTGAGAACGTGGTCTTGCGGGCAATGTCGCGCCGCGCGGTGCTCGGCCGGGGTAACGGCCTGGGAGCCGCCGCCTTCATCATGGGCACCACCGCCTTGATCCCGCTTTCCGTCCGCGCGGCGGGCCGCTTCGGCTTCAAGCCCGTGGCGGCCAACGCGCTGGACACGGTCACCGTTCCCGATGGCTTTTCCTGGCACATCGTCGCCCGATGGGGCGACCCGCTGTGGTCGAACGCGCCCGAGTTCGATGAGGCCACCACCGGCACCGGGGCCGACCAGGAACGCCAGTTCGGCGACAACAACGATGGCATGGCGCTGTTCGCGCATGAAGGGCGCACGATCCTGGCGGTGAACAACGAGTATACGAACCTGAAGATCATGTATCACGCGCGCGACGGTCAAAAACCCATCGATGCCGATGATGTGCGCAAAGGCAAGGCGGCGCACGGCGTCTCGGTGTTCGAGATCGCGCGGAGCGGCGGCAAATGGGGCATCGTCAAGGATTCCAGCTACAACCGCCGGATCACCGCCGACACGCCGATGGCGATCACCGGCCCGGCGGCGGGCCACGACCTGCTGAAGACCGCCGGCGATCCGTCCGGAACCAAGGCGCTCGGCACTTGGAACAACTGCGGCAACGGCGAGACTCCTTGGGGTACCTATCTGACCTGCGAGGAGAACTTCAACGGCTATTTCTCCTCAAGTAACCCCGACCACAAGCCTTCCGCCGAGCTCGCCCGCTACGGCGTCGGCGTCAAGGATTGGGGCTACAACTGGGCCAGCGCCGACGAGCGTTTCGACATTTCCAAGCATCCGCACGAGCCGAACCGTTTCGGTTATATCGTCGAGATCGATCCACTTGATCCGACCTCGACGCCGAAGAAACGTACGGCGCTGGGCCGCTTCAAGCACGAGAACGCTGCCGTGGTGATCGCCAATAACGGCCGTGTCGTGGTCTATCTCGGCGATGACGAGAGGGGCGAGTTCCTCTACAAGTTTGTCTCCAAGGGCACCTACGCCGTCGGCGGCAACAATGCCGATCTGCTTGAGGACGGCACGCTCTATGTCGCCAAGTTCGCGGACAACCTGCGTGGCGAATGGGTCGCGCTGACACCGGCCACGACCGGCATGAAGAGCGCCGCCGAGATCTGCATCCACACCCGTCAGGCCGCTTCGGCCGTCGGCGCGACCACCATGGACCGCCCGGAATGGGTCGCGGTCAATCCGAACCGGACCGAAGCCTATTGCTGTCTGACCAACAACAAGGACCGGGGCAAGAAACCGAACAAGGGCGGGGACGCGACCCCGGTCAACGGTCCGAACCCGCGCGAGGCCAACAACTACGGCCAGATCGTCCGCTGGATGCCCGACAACGGCGATCACAGCGCCACCGGCTTCGGCTGGGATCTCTTCGTGACCGCGGGCAATCCGACGGTCTACAAGGACGCCTATGCCGGCTCCAAGAACGTGACTGCCGAAAACACCTTCAACTCGCCCGACGGGCTGGCGTTCGACACCACCGGCATGCTGTGGATCCAGACCGACGGCAGCTATTCGAACAAGGGCGATTTCGCGAACCAGGGCAATAACCAGATGCTGATCGGCGACCCGGAAAGCGGCGAGATCCACCGCTTCATGGTCGGGCCGAACGAATGCGAGATTACCGGCATCACCTGGAGCCCCGACCGCAAGACCGTCTTCGTCGGCATCCAGCATCCGGGCGAGAAGGGTAACAGCCATTTCCCCGGCGGCGGAAACGCGTTGCCTCGATCCGTGATCGTTGCGGTTCAGCGCGACGACGGCGGCCTGATCGGCTGACGCGGGAACCCAATCCCTCCCTGCTTCCTCCCTCAAGCAGGTCCACCTAGGATGGCGGGCGGCCGTTTCGGCCCCCGCCTCTTTTTTCGGCCGAGGGAACCATTGCCGCGTGCGCGTCTCCGGTCCGGCTATTCGAGACACGCATGCGAACGGAAGACCGGGACGCCCCCGTTACGCGGCCGAAACTCCGGTAACCGTAGCGGACGGCGTACCGCGCGAGGCGGGATTCGAGGAACGCCAGAAACGCCGGCGCGTCGGCGTGAAAGCCGACCTCGGCATTCACATCGGCCGGATCGACGCCCCGCTCGACATGGCTTTTGCCGAGCAGGACCGGATCATCGGTCTCGATCCGGACCCGGCACGGCTCCAGCACGAAATCTTGCGGGCGCAGCAGATGGCCGACCGCGAGCACATCGTGCAGGGAGCCGCCATGGGAGCGGTAATGCTCCAGCATGCCCACCGCCGCACGGGCGACCGGGCTTCCGAGCGCCTCGATTGCCTCCAGCCACTGGCTCTCGGCCCGCACTTGGCGCGTGATATCAAGGCCGTACATCGAAATCGCGGCGCCGCTTTCGAACACGATCCGGGCCGCGTGCGGGTCGACATGAAAATTGAACTCGGCATGCGGCGTGACGTTCCCCGACCCGGCGGAGCCGCCCATGATCACGATCCGGCGGATCTCCGAGGCCAGTTCCGGCCGCTGGACGAGCGCGAGCGCCAGGTTGGTCAGCGGCCCGACGGCAATGATGGTGATCTCGCCCGGCCGGGCCTTCACCGTCTCGCGGAGGAAATCAACGGCGTGGCGCGGGTCCGGCGCCCCAGCCGGCTTCGGCAGGCCGCTGCCTTCAAGACCGCTTTCGCCGTGAACATCATCGGCCGTCACCGGCGCGCGCAGCAGCGGACGCGGGCAGCCCGCCAGGACCGGCACCGCGCCGGCGCCGCACAGATCGCGGATCCGCCGGGCATTCGGCTCGGTGTGATGTAACCCGACATTCCCGGCGACAGTGGTGACCGCAAGAACGTCAAGCTCCTCGGGGCTCGCGAAGGCCAGCATCAGGGCGATCGCGTCATCGATCCCCGGATCACAGTCGATAATAATCGGCAGCGGCTGGTTCATCGCGCCTCACACTCCCATGCTATCAATGCAGGCTTGGTTTTTCTTCGCTTGCACTTGGCCAGTGCCTGCTTATTCTCCGGCCCCATGGTCCGGCACGCGGACCCCCGCCAAACGCCAAGGAGTGCCTCGTGAACGATATGGAAATCGCCAAGATCGAACGCTATCTGCGGGGCAAGTTCCGCAATACCGAGATAGCCATCGAAGGGCGAAAGAACAAGGACGATTCCGCCGAGGTGACCCTGGATGGCGAGTTCATCGGCGTGCTCTTCAAGGACGATGACGACGGCGAAACCTCGTACGATTTCCACATGACCATTCTGGACATCGATCTGGAGTAGCCGCGCCGTTTCGCGCCGATGAAGAACGGAAGCGGCGATCCCGACACGCCTCCAGGATCTCGCACAGAGGTGAAGAACATGAAATTGCACTGGTCGCCGCGCTCTCCCTATGTGCGCAAGGTCATGATCGCCGCCAACGAGGTCGGTATCGCCGACCGGCTGGACTGCGTCCGCACGGTGGTCTCGACCTTCAAGCCCGCCGAGGAGCTGTTCGCGGACAACCCGCTCAACAAGCTGCCTACCCTGGTGCTGGACGACGGCTCGGCGCTGTTCGACAGCCGGGTGATCTGCGAGTATTTCGACAGCCTGCATGACGGCGTCAAACTGTATCCCTCGGATCTCAAGGTGCGGTTTCAGACGCTCCGCCATCAGGCGCTGGGCGACGGCATTCTCGATATCTGCCTGATCCGGCTCGGCGAGCGCCTGAAGCCCGAGGAGCAGCGCAACGCGGCGGTGATCGCCTCGAACGAGCGCAAGGCCGCGGAAGCGGTGAGCCGGCTGGAAGCGGAAGCCGATGCCCTGGAGGCCCGGCCCTTCGATATCGGTCATGTGGCGATCGGCACCGCGCTCGGCTATCTCGACTTCCGGTTCGCGGACGATAACTGGCGCGGCGGCCGCCCGAGGCTTGCCGCCTGGCACGAGCGGTTCAACGCGCGGCCCTCGGTTCTCGCCTGCCCGGTCTCCGACGATTCCTAGGGGCGGATGACCGAGGGTTACGCCGAGATTGCCGGAGCGCGGCTCTGGTACTGGGATACCGGCGGGGACGGCCCGGCGCTGATCCTCTGCCATCCCGCCTCCCAGGGTGCCCTGATCTGGGAGCACCAGCGCGACGCCTTCGCAGATGCCGGCTACCGCGTGATCGGCTATTCACGGCGCGGCCACCATCCCTCGGACACCGGTCCGGCGAACCAGCCGGGCACGACGATCGGTGATCTCGACGCCCTGTGCCGGTTCCTGGGCATCGAAACCGCCCATCTGCTCGGCGCGGCGGCGGGCGGCATCACCGCGCTCGGTTTCGCCTGCCGGTTTCCCGAGCGGGTTTCCGGCCTCATCCTGGCCGGCACCATCTTCGCGCCCGACGAGGAGGAGTGGCGGGCTCTGTATGCCCGCCTTGGCATCGCCGCGCTGCATGGGATCGCCCCGACCGAGTTTTTGGAACTCGGGCCCGCCTATCGCGCCGGCAATCCCGAGGGCGTGGCGACATTCGCCGCCCTTGCGCACCAGGCGACCGCCGGCAAGACCGGTTTCGCGCAACCCACCGGCGCCGAGGTCACCTGGGCGCGGATGGAGAGGCTCACCATGCCCGTCCTGCTTCTCACCGGGGAGGCCGATCTCTACGCGCCGCCGCCGATGCAGGAACTCATCGCGCGGCACCTCGCGAAGCCGACCCTCGCGACCTTGCGCGCGGTCGGTCACGCTCCGTATTGGGAGGCGCCGGAAGCCTTCAACGCCGACGTGCTGGAGTTTCTCCGAGGCATCCGGGCCGGAACGGTTCAGGACGGCTGAGGCTCACCCGAAGGCGACGCGCGCGCGATGCGCATGAACGCCGATCCCGACTTGTCGGGCATCAGGATGCATTGCTCGCCGGTCTCGCGGCAAAACTCGTCCACCGCCTGGCGGGTTCCCGCCCATTCACCGCTGGAATAGTCATGCAGAAGAAAGATCGCGCCCTTGGCCATGCGTGGATAGAACCATTCGAGCCCGGCCTTCATCGGCTGATGCAGAATGGCATCCAGCGAGACCACGGCGAATTGCGTGCCGTCGAGTTCAGCCGGGATCGAGGCGGGGAAATACCCCTTCACAAAGACGACTCCGTCCTTGTTGCGCTCTCCGATGACCTCCTTCACGAACGCGACCGAGGTGTCGGAGAACGCCAACGGCCTGCCGCCGTCGACGCCCACGAGATCCTGCTCGGAAAACCCTTCGAAGGTGTCGAACAGATAGGTCTTGCGGCCATATCTCGCGCCGTAATGCACCAGCACCGAGGACGTGTTGCCTCGAAAAACCCCAAGCTCCGCGAAATCGCCGGGGACACCCGCCTCCTCGACGACGCTCTTGATGTTGAGGATCAGGCTCCACAGCCGGGCGATATCGCCGTTGTTGTTCTTGCGGTTTCCCCGAGTGAAGGAAACGTATAGTTCCCTGAATTCCAGGTGTTCGCGGTGATTGACGAAGGAATCCGGCATATAGCCGAGGTACAGGCGCTCGACATGGGTCCGTATAGCGCCGACGAATGCCGCCGTCAGACGCGTCTTCACGATGCGCCTTTGCTCGCTCCAGGGTTTTCTTAAAAAGCGCGCTACTCGCATGTCCCGCGGTTCCCGTTCATCGCCCCGCGCCGGCGCAGGCCCGCCGGATCTTCCTTGGGAACCGGGTGGAAGGCCCGCCTACTCCCACTCGATCGTCCCGGGAGGCTTCGAGGTGATGTCGTAGGTCACCCGGTTGATCCCGCGCACCTCGTTGATGATGCGGGTCGCGACATGGCCGAGGAACTCATGCGGGAATGGATAGTAATCCGCCGTCATGCCGTCGGTGGAGGTCACGGCCCGCAGCGCACAGGCATAGTCGTAGGTGCGCGCATCTCCCATCACCCCGACGGTGCGGACCGGAAGCAGGACCGCAAAGGCCTGCCAGATCTTGTCGTAAAGGCCCCATTTGCGGATCTCGTCGAGATAGACCGCATCGGCATTGCGCAGAACGTCGAGCTTCTCCCGCGTGATCTCGCCCGGTATCCGGATCGCCAGGCCCGGCCCCGGAAACGGATGACGCCCGACCAGGCTTTCCGGCAGCCCGAGCTCGCGCCCGAGATCACGGACCTCGTCCTTGAACAGCTCGCGCAGAGGCTCCACCAGTTTCAGTTTCATGCGCTCGGGCAGGCCGCCGACATTATGATGCGACTTGATGGTCACGCTCGGCCCGCCGGTGAACGAGACGCTTTCGATCACGTCTGGATAAAGCGTGCCCTGGGCGAGAAACTCCACACCCTTGATCCGGCTCGCCTCGGCATCGAATACATCGATGAACAGGCCGCCGATGGTCTTGCGCTTAATCTCCGGGTCCGAAACGCCAGAGAGCGCCTCCAGGAAGGTGCCGCTGGCGTCCTTGTGCACCAGGGGAATGTTGTAGTGGCCCCGGAACAGATCGACCACCTCCTCCGCCTCGCCCTTGCGCAACAGGCCGTGGTCGACGAAGACGCAGGTCAACTGGTCCCCGATCGCCTCGTGGATCAGCACCGCGGCGACCGAGGAATCAACGCCGCCCGACAGGCCGCAGATCACCTTGGAGGAGCCGACCTGATCGCGGATCGCCTGGACCGCCTGGGCCCGGAACGCCGCCATGGTCCATTCGCCGGCGCACCCGGCGACACCATGGGTGAAGGCCCGCAGCAGGGCCGCGCCCCGGGTGGTGTGCACCACCTCGGGATGAAACATGGTGCCGTAGTACCGGCGCGCATCGTCGGCGATGATCGCGAAGGGCGCGCCGCCACTGCGGCCGACGACACGGAACCCGGGCGGCAGTTCGATCACCCGGTCGCCGTGGCTCATCCAGACCTGCTCGCGCGCGCCGGCCTTCCAGGCACCGGTGGAGTCGCCGCTGAACAGCGTGCAGTTTTCCGAGACCTCGACCTGAGCGCGGCCGAATTCGCGATGGTCAGAGCGTTCGACCCGTCCGCCGAGCTGGGCACACATGGTCTGCTGGCCATAGCAGATACCGAACACCGGCAGCCCCGACTCGAAGACGATCTCCGGAGCCCTCGGGGTGTCGATCTCCAATACCGAGGCCGGCCCGCCGGACAGGATGATACCCTTGGCGCCGAAGTCCCTGATCCTCCCCGGCTCGGTATTGAAGGGCAGGATTTCGCAGTACACCCCGCTTTCACGGACCCGGCGCGCGATCAGCTGGGTGACCTGGCTGCCAAAGTCGAGGATCAGGATGCGGTCGGTCATGCGCGGAGGGCCCCTCAGGTCGGTTCGAAGGCCGTGGAGAATACGCGCCGGGTCTAGCCGGAGCAAGGCGACGTGCCGGTGTCTCCCATGGGCGGGATCGCCGTCAGGACACGCCGAGCTGCTCGGCCAGGGTGTCGAGAACCGTGCCCAGGCGCCCGACCGCCTCGTCGATCTCGTCCCGGGTGATGCAGAGCGGCGGAGCGATCGGGATGATCGGGCCGGCGCGGCCGAGCATGTGGTTCTGACGCATCGCCCGCACCGCCAGCTTGTCCAGCTTTACCGCTTTCGGGAACGGCTCCCTGGTCTTCTTGTCCTTCACCAGTTCCAGGGCGCAGAGCAGCCCCTTGCCGCCACGCACGTCGCCGACGATCGGATGGCCGCGCAGGGTTTGCAGGCATTCGTAAAGATAGGCACCCATCTCCGCCGACCGGGCGACCATGTTCTCGTTCTCCATGATATCGAGATTCGCCATCGCTGCCGCCGCGGACGCGGGGTTGCCGCCGAAGGTGATCAGATGCTGGAAGGTCGTGTCGCCCTCGCCGATGAAGACGTCGGCGACCTTGGCGGAGCAGATCGCCGCGCCGATCGGCAGGTAACCGCTGGTCAGCCCCTTGGCGACGGTGCGGATATCGGGCTGCACGCCCCAATGTTCCGTAGCGAACATCTTGCCGGTGCGCCCGAAGCCGGTGATCACCTCGTCGGCGATCAGCAGCACGCCTTGCCGGTCGCAGATCTCGCGCAAGGCCGGCCAATAGTCCGGATGCGGGACATGGATACCGGCCGCCGCCGAGATCGGCTCGGCGATCAGCGCCGCCACCGTGGACGGGCCTTCATGAAGGATCGCGCGCTCCACGTCGCGGGCGCAATCCAGCGAGCATCTCCCCTCGCGGGAACAGGCGTGACAACGGTACGGGGCCGGCTGGGCGACGTGAATGTTGCCGGGCACCAGCGGGCCGAACTGGGCGGGAACGCTGCCTCCGCCCGGCCCGCCGCGTCCGAGGCTGGTGCAGGCCAGGGTCGCGCCGTGATAGGAGCCGCGCCGGCTCAGCACCTTCCAGCGGTTCGGCTCGCCTTTCAGGTGATGATAGTTCTTGGCGATCTTCAGCGCCGTCTCGTTCGCCTCGGACCCGCCGCTGACGAAATAGGTGCGGGCGCTGGGATCACCGGAAAGCCGCGCGAGCCGCGCCGACAGCGCCGCCGTCACCGGCGAGACGGTGTCGTTCGGCGAGAAGCTGAGGGACAGCATCTGCCGATAGACCGCGTCCGCGATCTCGCGCCGCCCATGGCCGACATTCACCAGCCACAAACCCGACAGGGTGTCGAACCAGCGGCGCCCTTCCGGATCCTCGACCCAGACGCCATGGCCATGGGTGACGAGCTGAACGCCGGTCGCGGAATCCATGTTGCCGGCCTGCTGGGAATGCGGCCAGAAATGCGCCTCGGCATCGGCCCGGGCCTGATCGGCATCGGGGGCATTGGCAAGCTGTTGCATGACCTCGGAACTCCTCTACGGGCAATCGGTTACGTGCCCGCTTTCTAGAACCAGACCGACTTGTCCACCACGTTGCGCAGCGGCTCGTCCTTGGCGAAGCGGCGGCAGTTGTCGAGCAGAATGTCGAGCCGCCGGTCGTCGAGATACGGCCCATAGCCGGCGGTGTGTGGGGTGAGCAGCACGTTCGGCGCCGACCACAGGGCGTGATCCGCCGGCAGCGGTTCGATCTCGTACACGTCCAACCCGGCACCGGCAATCTCGCCTGCCTCCAGCGCCGCGACCAGATCGTCGAGCCGCACGGTCATGCCCCGGCCGATATTGATGAGAAAGCCCGAGGGTTTCATGCGCCGCAGCCGGGCCCGGTCCATCATGCCCTCGGTCTCGGGCGTGTGGGGAATGGTCATGATCACGAAATCGGCGCGCCCGAGCAGCTCGTCCAGCCGCTCCGGCGGATGCATCTCGTCAACGCCCTCCGGCAGATCCTTGCGCCGCCCGTCGACGCCGATCACCGTCATGCCGAACGCTTTGCAGAGACGCGCCGCCTCGGCCCCGATCCCGCCGACCCCGAGAATCAGGGCGCTGGCCTCGGGCAGATGGACGACGCCGGTATCGTTCGGCCGCGGCTTGTATTCCCGCCGGTACTGCTGCGGCAGGTAGTAGTGCAGGCCCCGGGCGAAGGCGAGCACGAAGGCCATGATATGGGCGCCGATATGATCGTTGAAGATCTCGCGCTGGTTGGTGACCACGACCGGATGGTCGACCAGTTCCGGATAATAGAACCCCGCCGGCGGCGCGATCTGCGGCGCCTGGAGCCAGCGCAGCCGGGTCGCGCATTTCAGGACTTCCAGCGGCAGCGCGCCGAAGGCGGCGTCGGCCTCGACGATGTCGCGCTTGGCCTCTTCGATGGTCTCGGGCTGGAGCACCCTGACGCCGACATCCGCCTCGGCGACCCGCGCCGCCCATCCGCGCCGAATGTCGTTCTGCGGCGGCAGCATCACCAGGGTGAAGGCTACATTCTCCATGTCGAGGCCCTTTCAAGATCGTCCTGCGGCGTCCCGATCAAGACTAGCGCGGAACGCCAGCCAGAGGGAACGGCGACAATTCAGCCCTCGCCCCTTCCAAGCGCGTTCAAGGCGGCGATATAGCCCCATGTAAGGCAAGGGCCGAGCGTGGTTCCGGCGCCGACGCCCTTGGAGCCGAACGCATTGGCCATGACGTTGCCGGCGGCATAGAGGCCCGCGATGACCTCGCCGTTCCGGCTCAGGACCTCGGCCCGTTCGTTCGTCCTCGGCCCGCCCTTGGTGCCGAGAAAGCTCGCCGTGAAGGGCATGGCGTAGAAGGGTGGAACCTCGATGGTCCCAAGTGTCGGGTTGGGCTTGTGATCCGGGTCGCCGCCCCGGTTGCGGTCCCAGATGGCGGCGCCACGGCCGAAATCCCGGTCCACGCCCTCCCGTGCGAACTCCGAGAAGCGCCGCGCGGTTTCAACCAGGCCCTCGGCATCGACATCGATCAGCGCCGCCAATTCCTCGAGGCTCGCCGCTTCGAAGCGGTTGCCGGGGATCGCGCCGTTCGGCAAGGCGTGCGGGTACCGGGCGGCAAACTGCGCGTCGTAGATCCGCCAGGCCGGCAGATGCGCCGGCGTGCCGGTCTCCGGGTCCATCTCGGCGAAGGCGAGGCCGATATTCATCTGTTTCTCATTGACAAAGCGGCGGCCATGGCGGTTCACGATCATCGAATGCGGCAGAAAATAGTCCGCCGCCGGCTGCCCCATCAGCCGTCCCTCGTACATCACCGGCGTCACCCCCATGATGAGCGCCTGGTCCATGTGGTCGAGTTGCGCGCCGACCTCGGCGGCCATCCGCTGCCCGTCGCCGGTATTGGTCGGGGGAGAGGCGGTCCATTCAACCGGCCCCGGAAAGTGTTCCGCCATCATCTCCGGATTCCACTCGAATCCGCCGCTGGCCAGGATAACCCCGCGCGCGGCCTCGATCCGGACCGGCTCGCCGTCCCGCGTCGCCTCAAGTCCGGTGACCCGACCTTCGCGGGTGATCAGCTTGCCCGCCCTGGTCGACGGCCAGACCGTCACCCCATGGTCGAGACACCCCTTCAGGAGACCGATGGTCAGCGCCCGGCCACGGGTGAAAGACCCGGTCAGCTTGCGCCACATCAGACGCGGCAGAAGCCGGGGCATGTGCCGTTTCGGATTGGCGAAGAACGACCGGTCGATGACTTCCTCGTAACTGATCCGCATGTCGATGGTCGAGGCGCGGATCTTGTCGCGCCAGGACCCGAGGATGCCGATGCGGATCGGCGCGGCGGAGACGTTGCGCCCCTCCGGCAAGCCGCCGGCCGCCTCGGCATAGGGATCGGGGTCCCGGTTCAGGTTGAAACGGGTCGGGCTGTGCGCCTCCAGGGACTTCAGCATGGCGGGTCCATGGTCAACGAAGGCGGACCACAACGGTTCCTCGGCATTGTGCCAGCCGTCCGGCGACACCGCGCGGATGTAGCGCATCGCCGCCTCGCGGGAATCGGTCAGGCCGCGCCGCGCCATATGGTGATTGTTGGGGATCCAGATGCAGCCGCCGGACATCGCGGTGGTCCCGCCGATGAGGTCCGACTTCTCCAGAACCAGCGTGCGCGCGCCATGCACGCCGGCGACCAGGGCCGCGCTCAGCCCCGCCGCGCCGGACCCGACGATCACGACGTCGAAGGTGTGGATCTCGCTCACGTCATGTTCCGCCTTGCCGGACCGCCCGGTGCCGCTAAAGCACCCGTTCCAGGGGCACGCAGCGCAGGTCCATCTCGTATTCCAACCCCTGGACCGGCGGGCGGGCGTAATACCAGGTAAGGCCGGCGGGGATGGCGCCCCGGCGCACGATCTCGGCTTCCAGGAAGGGGTGGATCGGATGAACCGTGTAGACCTGGGTCGTGGTCGCCAGGTCCCAGCCGACACCGAGCGCCGCCATGCGGGTCTCCATCGCGCCGAGAACGTGCCGCGCCTTGTCCCGCATGGCATCCGCCGTGGTCTCGCCATAGCGCACGATCTTGTCGCGGTAGGGTCCCGGCCCTTCGTTCGCCTCGCCGGACCCGGCGATCACGAAGCTCGGGGCGGCATCGGCGGAGGTCGGCACGGTATAGCAAAAAGCCTCGAAACTCGGCTCGGGCGGCGGGCTGATTTCCGGGCACACGTTGGAGCGGGCGACCGGGTTCTCGTCATCCTTGAAGATGCCCCAGCGCTCCAAGGTGCCGACATAGATGCGATTGAAATCGATGAAGCCCTGGTCCGTGAACGGCGCCGGTGAGCGAAGTTCGCAGGCACAGAAGGCCGTGGTCGGACGGCCGATCGACTCGAAATATGCCTCAATACGTTGGAACCCCTCGGCCACGGGGACCGGTTTGCGAAAGCGCACCCGCTCGATGGTATAGCCGGGTTCGGCGCGGACACCGCCGGAATACTGGAACGGACCCCGCACATAGCGATAGCCGCCCGCCTCGAACAACGCTGATTCCGCCACGTTTCTCTCCCTTTCCGCCGGCGTCAGCCGGCCGCCTGCGCGACGCCGGCCTCGATCAGGGCCGCGACAGCCGCCCTATCGTGTCCAAGCTCCGCCAGAATTTCGCGCGTGTGCTCGCCGAGCCCTGGACTGTGCGAGTAACGGTCTCCCGTCGCCGGCACCGGTTGGCCCGGAAGGCTCGCCATGGGCACCGATCCCAGCACCGGATCATCGACCCAGCGCAAGGCGGAGACCGCCTTGACCTGGGCATCCTCGAAGAGATCGCGGTGGGTGTGGACGCGGCCATGCAGCACATCGATTTCGGAGAGCAGGGCGCACCATTCCTCCGTCGTCTTGGTCTCGACGATCGGCCGCAGCATCGCCAGCAGAGGCTCGCGGTTCGCGACCCGGGTGCGGGGATCGATGAATCGCGGGTCGGCGATCCATTCCTCATGGCCCAACAGCTTGGCGAAACGCTCGAACTGCGGCTGGCGGCGTGCATTGATGCTCATATGGCCGTTCCGGGTCTTGAAGGTCCCGACGGGCATGCCGATCGGCTCCACCACATCGCCCTGCAACGCGGATTCAACCATCGCCGCCTCCTGATAGGCGAGCGAGGCTTCCAGCAGACTGGTCTGGATATGCGCCCCCCTTCCCTTCATCGCCTTGCGGTAGAGCGCCGCCGAGACCGCCTGAAACCCGTAGAGCCCGCAGGCAAGATCGATCGCCAGCATGTTGAGGCGCTGGGGCATGCCGTTCGCGTCCCGGTTGATCGACATCAGCCCGGTATAGGCCTGCATCACCGAGTCCGTCGCCGGTAGATCGGCGTTCGGTCCCTTGGTCCCGAAACCGGTGATCGAAAGATAGACCACTGCCTCGTTGGTCTTGCGGACGGTGTCATAATCCAGGCCGAAGCGGTCGATCTTGCCGACCCGGTAGTTCTGGATCAGCACGTCGCAGTCGCCCGCGAGCCGGCGCGCGATCCCAACCCCCTCGGGTGATTTCAGGTCCAGCGCCAGGCTGCGCTTGCCGCGATGCACGATGAGGGAATGCGCCGTCTGATCGCCCACCGTCTTGCCGAGCTGCCGGCTCCAACACCCGGTGCCGGTGGGCTCAAGCTTGATCACATCGGCCCCGTTGCGGGCCAGCATCATGCCGCAATAAGGCCCGGCGATCCCCTGCGAGAGATCAAGAACCCGCAGCCCCTCGAAAGCCAGATCATCCGTCATCCTCGGACCCTTTTAAGCCGTGTCCCTGGCGAACCCTATATCGCCGGTACCACCGCGCGAAAGCCTTCTGTCGTCGGTGCCGGACCATAGCCCAAACATCGCTTGCCAATAGCCCCAGCTTTCGCTGGGGCGACGGGAATGGGGCCGCCGATTTCGCTCGTCGCTCCCGCGGAAGCAGGAGCTCAACACCGACCGCTACAAGCCCCGGCTTTCGCCCGGGCGACGAAAGATGGAGCGTCCCCCATGGGGTCCTTCGGGGCCATCGAGCGGACGTGAGATGACGTCCGCCCGTCCGGAGGCTAGTCTTGGGCCGATATTTCCAGCGGAGCCGATGATGAGCGACGCCTCCCCGACCCCTTCACGATACAGCTTGCCGCAGCGCCTCGTGCACTGGGCCATCGCGGTCCTGGCGCTCGCGGTGCTGGCGGGTGGGCTCGTGCTCGGGCTCATGGGGTTCGACGGCGTGACCAGTGCCTTCGGTGCCGCGATGCGGGACCTGATCTACAAATACCACAAGACCTTCGGGCTGATCGTGCTGGCGGCGATGGCGGTGCGCCTGATCCTTCGGGTGCGCCATGGCGCGCCGCCCTACACGCCGCCGCTGGAGCCGATGCAGGCGCTTGTCAGCGGCATCGTGCACAAGGCGCTCTATGTCTGTTTGTTCGCGATGCCGATCCTCGGCTGGACAGCCACCGACGCGGCGGAGTACCCGGTCGAGTTTTTCGCCTGGACGGTGCCACAATTCATTCCCAAGGACCCGGCGCTCGGCGAGCTGCTCTATACCCTGCACGGCATCGTGGGATGGGGTCTCGCCGGCCTGATCGCCTTGCACGCCGCCGCCGCGCTCTTCCACTGGAAGGTCAAGCGGGACACGGTGATGGCACGGATGACCCTGGGCTGGAACGGCACGGCGGGCCCGCGCGCGTGACCCTTTTGCTCCCAACGCCGCGTTCCGCGTTTTGCCTCCGTCCTAGATAATCTCGAAATAGCGCTCCATTTCCCAGTCCGTCACGTGACGGCGGAACTCGCGCTCCTCCCATTCGCGGGTGGCGGCGTAGTGCTCGACGAAGGCGTCACCGAACAGCGCCCGCGCGGGCTTCGAGCGCTTCAGGCGCTGCGCCGCGTCCCAGAGCGTGCGCGGCAGGTCCAGGCGGCGCGGGAAGGTCTTGTCATAGGCGCTGCCGATCACCGGCGCCGTCGGCTCGACCTTGTTCTCGATGCCCCAAAGGCCGGAGCCGAGCGCCGCCGCCAGCGCCAGATAGGGGTTCGCGTCCGCCGCCGCGATCCGGTACTCGGCGCGTTGGGATTTCTCCGAGCCCGGGATCACGCGCAGCGCGCAGGTCCGGTTCTCCACCCCCCAGGTGGCCTCGGTCGGGGCCCAGAAGCCGGGGATCAGCCGGGTATAGGAATTGACCGTCGGCGCCACCATGGCCAGCAGGTCCGGCATCAGCGTCTGCTGCCCCCCGACGAACCAGCGCATCACGTCGCTCATCGCGTGGTCCTTGGCGGGGTCGTGGAACGCCGACCCGCCGTCCTTATTGGCGAGCGACAGATGCAGGTGCCCGGATTGCCCCGGCCAGTCCATCGACCATTTCGCCATGAAGGTCGCCATCAGATCGTTGCGCTGGGCGAAGATCTTGGTGAAGGTCTTGAACAGAATCGCCTTGTCGGCGGCGGCCATCACGTCGTCGACCCGGATCGCCGCTTCCATCACCCCCGGCCCGGTCTCGGTATGGTAGCCCTCGATCGGGAAATCCATCAGCTCGCACATTTCCAGGAAGGCGGCGTGGAAATCGGCGTGAACGGAGTTCCTCAGCATCGAGTAGCCGAAAAACCCCGGGGTCAGGGTCTTCAAATCGCGATAGTTCTTGGCCCGGGCGCTCTCCGGCGTTTCCTGGAACAAGAAAAATTCGTATTCCGCCGCCGCCGAGGCCTCGAAGCCCATGGCCGAGGCCTTCTCGGCCACCCGGCGCAGCGTGCCGCGCGGGCAGAGCGCCTCGGCGGGGCCGTCAAACTCCGCCAGGAACAGGACCATGGCGTCTTCCCCGGGAATGTCACGGCAGGTCTCCGGCACGATCCGTACCTGGGCATCCGGATAGCCGGTATGCCAGCCGGTGAAGGCGACATTGTCGCAGAGCTGGTCGTAGGAGTCCCAGCCCAGGATCACGTCGCAGAAACCGAAGCCCGACTGAAAGGCCGATTTCAGCTTGTCCCGGGCCATGTACTTGCCGCGCAGCACCCCGTCGAGATCGGTGACCGCGACCTTCGCATGGCTGATATTGCGCTCGTAGACCAGCGACATGCCCTGGGCGGCGGTGGTGACGTCTCTTGCTTCCATGACCCGGCTCCTCATGATCCGCGGCTGCTATCCTAGGCAAGCGGGCGGGGCAGGGAAACCGGCGAATGGGTCGGCGCGTCAGGTTGGCTTTGCCGCCGGCCGCTCCAGCGCCATGGTGACCGCATAGCCGAAGACGAGGCCCCAGAAGGCAGCGCCGATATTGAACATCTGAACGCCGCTTACCGTCACCAGGAAGGCGACCAGCGCGCCCATCGGCGCCTTGCCGGCGAAGGCGGAGGAGAACGAACTGTTCAGCACCGGCAGCATGGCAAGTCCGCCCAGCACAGCGATGAAGGCCGGCGGCAGACCCGAAGCGATGGCGGTGGTGAGCGGCGCAAAGAGGCCGAACAGGCCGATCAGGATGCCGAACACCACCCCGCCGGCCCAGCGCGCCGCCGGCGGCCTGGTGCCGACCAGAACCGCGTTCACCGGCCCGGTAACGCATGCCGGAACCGATCCGAAAGCCCCCATGGCGAGGGTTCCGTATCCGCAGGCGACGGTCAGCGCGTTGATCGGCGGCTTGTGTCCGGCCTGGCCGAGGATCGTGAAGCCCTGGAGGTTCTGGATCGCGATCACCGAGACCAACAGCGGCGGCACCAGTTCGACCATCGCGGCGAGGCTGAATCCGACCGCGCGGATCTCGGGACGCGCGATCCAGTCTCCGCCGGCCACCTCGCCGGAAAACGAGCCGGAGAATACAACGGCGCCGGCGCCGGCGAACAGCGCGCCCAGCATCGGTGGCAGGCGTTTGGACAGGTCGGGCAGCGCCGCGACCACCACATAGCCGGCGATGGTGACGCCCGCGATGACGGGCGCGTCGGCGAAGCTGGTCACCATGCCGAGCCCGATGGGGAGAAACACGCCGGCCACCATGCCCATGACCACGGGCACCGGGATCCGCTGGGTCAGCCAGCCGATCCAGCCCGACAGACCCAGCAGGGTCATGATCAGGCCGCAGACCAGATAGGCGCCGACGATCTCGGCAAAGGAGAGATGGTCGACCGCCGCCAGCAGCATCGCGGTTCCGGGGATCGACCAGGCGAGGCCGATCGGCTGGCGATAGACCGTGCTGAACAGGATGCTGAGCACACCACCGAAGGCGTAGCCGGCGAAGATCCAGCCGATCACCTCGTCATTCGAAAGATCCGCCGCCCGCGCCACCGTGAGCAGCAGCGCCAGTGGTCCGGTGGTGGCGAAAAGCATGGCGACCGCGCCGGCGGTGATGGTCTGGCGGTCCAGAGCCTGCCGGAAAGTCGGGGCGCCACGGGGCAGCGGGGTTGGGCGTTCGAGAACCACGGATGTGACTTGATCAGGACCCGCCGAACAGCCGCCGCACCGCCGCCATGTGAGACTCGCTGAAATCGGTGACGGTGACGACAGCATCGTCGAAACCGGCATCGGCGAGTTTCCTCAGCCGGTCCTTGGCCTCATCCGGGCCACAGCGAAGATCCAGATGGTCCTCGTCCGACAGCGGCTTCGACGTGGCGGTCAGATCGACGGGAATGTTGGTGGCGACGGCCCGTCTGCCGCCTTCGCTTTGGTAGCGGTCGACGCCCTGCTTGAGGGTCGCGAAATTGGTGAAATGCGCCGACGCGATCCAGCCGCTGTACTGCTTGGCGGCGATCGGGATCCACCGGCTGCCGGCCCAGCTGCCGATCAGGATCGGCGGGCCGCCCTTGCTTGCCTCCCAGGGCGTGAGATCCGCCGCGCCCACCGTTTCGCCGCGCCACAGCGCCTGCATCAGCGGCAGGGCGTCTCTCAGTTGCCGGAACCGAGTCTCGTAGTCGCCGTCGACCGCGTCGAAATCCGCCTTGGTCGAGCCGGCCCCGACGCCGAGGCGCAGGCGTCCGCCGCTCAGGTAATGCGCGCTCAGCACCCGGTGCGCGAGTTCGACCGGATGGCGCAGCGGAACCTGGAGGATGCAGGTGCCGAGCTCGACGGTGCGGGTCACCGCCGAGGCGGCGGATAGCGCGCTGACCGGGTCGGGACGGAACCGTCCGCGCCCGAGCGAGTCGAAGAACCATATGCTTTCGAAGCCGACCCGTTCCGCCGTCGCGAAGCCCTGGGAATAGGCGGCGCCATCAACCGGTTCCGGCCCTTCCAGGTTAAGGCTGACACCTATGCGCATGAGTCTCTCCACGAATTGCGGCGCGGCGGCGGATCCGTCGGCGGGGCCAGCATGGCCGCGAATCCCGGCGCCGACAACCGCCTAGATCGGCGTGTGCGGAATCTCACCGTCGGCGGATTTTCTGTGGTCCGGATATTGCGTCGACCGGCCGCGGGCAATCACCAGAACGGAGAGGCCGATCATGTATCTCGCCGAGGAGCGCGCAGGGGCGCTCGACAAAGGTCAAGAAAACTGGGGAGCGATCGCGGGTGGGCCGGCGCCGGACCCGGAAATCGAGTCGGCAATGGATTCCCTGCATATTTTGCCGCTGGCAATTCTGCCGCTCCGATCAACGGGACTGAAAAAGGCGAAGATGATCAAGAACGCCCGGCTGGAATCGGTCGTCGAGCTTTTCGGCGATGCCGAGACCGGCAGCGGACAGGTCCGGCCGGAGGACATCCCCGACTTCTTCGAGCATGCGGACACCAATCTCGAGCGGGATGTCGAGCTTCTGCAAGCGGTCGGCGGCCTGCAGTCCTTCGACGTCTTCTCTCTTCGGACCGAACTGCGGCGGATCGATGTCGGGCTAGAGGATTACGGTGTTCTCGCCCTGTCCGTCGCCAAACGGGGCGAGCTGCTCGCCTTCATGAGCAAGTTCACCCGGCCGCTTCTGGCCAGGGTCTACGGCGACGGCGGCGCCGAACTCGATAGCCTGCACGACCTCAAGCGTCTGCTGGAGAACCCGGACCGCCGGGTGGCGATCAAGCGGCTGAGGCGTCTTGCCAGCGAACTCGGCATCGAGGTTTCCGAGATCCCCGCCTATGTGAAGCATTACGGCGACGTGTTCCTCTCGATCTCCTACTACCGGCACTGCCTGGGCGAGGTCACGAAGGAGATACCGGAGTTTCTCGGCTGGATGGAGGATATCCGCGACACCGGCCTGGTTCAGTCGAGCGGCGCGAATACCGACATGCTGAACGGTATCCAGCACGACTTCACGCGCTTCTCCCGGGCCATGAAGCAGCGCTTCCAGACCTTCGACGCGCTTTGCGATTCATTCTGGGACGAGGTCAGCGCCGATACCTTCCGGCTGTTCGGCGCGACGGTGACGGCCCAGCATGTGGGCATGGGCGCCATGCTGTGCGGGCTGACGGTCAAGATGATCTGCTGGCGGACCCGGTTTCCCCGCAAGACCGGCACGCCGACCGACCGCCTGGAATTTCTCGCCTCCGAGATCGTCCCCGGCCTCGACACCATCCGGGGTGCTCACAGGACGCTCCAGGGCAAACCCGGGATGAACTGACGCCAGGGGCTGCGGTAAGCCGGCCACATCGTTCTTCCCATAACTGTTAAAGCGCGCCGATGGTAATGTCTCGTTAGCCAATGTTTGGAGTTGATGGATCTGGAAATAGTCGATGATAGGCACCATATCTACGAAATGGTCAAAACATGGAAATCCGGACCTGGAGGAACATTCACTTGCCCGCACTGTGGAGCAAGATACGAAGTTACGATTCAGCGTTTTCCAACAAAAGACAAAGATAGTGCGACTTGTGATGTGTGCAATCAGGTCATGAACTCTTGGAATGACACTCGGTCTCCCAGTTACAAGCTAATTTCAACCGCCAGCACACAATCGTCAGATGAGTGACAACTGTGCAAAACCCGCTGTGATCTCAATCACCTCGCCAGACATGTCGTCGATGGTCATGCAGGCGTGAATGCGCTAGGAACGGCGATGTGGCGCGAAACGGCAGCGGAGCTCTACGATGGCCGGTCCTCTTGATGGCATTCGGATACTCGATCTGACGACGGTCGGCTACGGACCCTATGCCTGCCAGATCCTGGGCGACTACGGGGCCGAGGTGGTGAAGGTGGAATCCCGCGACGGTGACATCACGCGCGGGATCACCCCGTTCCGCAATCCCGGCATGGGCCACTTCTTCCTGATGGCCAACCGCAACAAGCGGAGCGTGGTGCTCGACCTGAAGGCCGAGAGGGGGCGGGACGCCTTTCTGAAGCTGATCGAGACGATGGACGCGGTGATCTGCTCGGTGCGACCGGCGGCGATGGACCGCCTCGGCCTTGGATACGAGGATTGCCGGGCGGTGAATCCGAAGATCGTCTATGTGGCGCTGGTCGGGTTCGGTCAGGACGGCCCTTACGCGGCGCGCCCGGCCTATGACGACATCATCCAGGGCGTGTCCGGCATGGCCGCGATGCAGGGTGGCCGGTCTGGCCCGCCGACCTTCGTCAACGCCTCGGTCTGCGACAAGATCTGCTCCCAGGTCGCGGCCCACGCCACCCTTGCCGCGCTGTTCAGCCGCGAGAAGACCGGCAAGGGGCAGTTGGTGGAAGTGCCGATGTTCGAATCCATGGTCGGCTTCAACCTGGTGGAGCACAATTCCGGCCGGGCCTTCGAGCCGCCGCTGGGCGGCGCCGGCTACGAGCGCTCGATGGTCCCGTACCGACGCCCCTATGCGACCCTGGACGGCTATGTCTGCGCGCTTCCCTATAACACCAAGCAATGGCGCTCGTTCTTCAAGATCATGGGCCGCGCCGAGATGCTGGACGATCCGCGGGTGACCGATCCCAAAACCCGCAGCGAGAAGATCGGCGAGCTGTATGAGATGGTCGCCGATTGCGTGCGCACCTGGAAGACCGCCGATGTTCTGGCGGCCCTGGCCGAGGGCGACATTCCGCATGGGGAAGCGACCGCGCTGGATGATCTTTCCGAGGACGCGCACATGAAGGCGGTCGGCTTCTTCCGCACCGTCGAACACCCGACCGAGGGCCGGATCCGGCTCACCGCCCCGCCGATGAAGTTCTCCGAGACGCCGGCGGAGATCCGGACCCTGCCGGCCTTGCTCGGCGAGCACAGTGTCGAGGTCATGCGCGAGGCCGGCTATAGCGAGGCCGATATCGCGGACATGCTCGACCGGGGCGTCATCGTCGACGGACGCCAGGAAACCGGGGGCAAAGCGGCGGCGGCGTCGTAACGATCCCCGCCGACGCCTCGGTCCGGTGCCCGGTTCACACAGTTGTTTGTCGACGGAATTTCCCGCGAGAATGGTATGATCAAGCCGCGATTGGCGCCCACTTCGCCACCGGTCGAGGGAAAAGGGCGGCGGATTTTGGGCGGATTCATCAATGAATGACGCGCGACAAAGCTTCACCGATGCGGACCTGGACCGGGAAATCAGTCTGTTCAACAAACTCATTCAAAGGCCCTGGATCCTGGACCCGAAACTCCTGGAGGCCCTGATCGAGCATTATTCGGTGGAGCCGCTGGTCTCCAAGGCGCATGGCGAGCGGCGCGATCTTCTGGAAGCGCTGCACGACTATCTGGAGGAAGTGCGCGACGTTCGCCGCAAGGGCGTCAAGGACAGCTGGCTAAACCGTCAAAGCCGCCGCCTGCGGGCCGCCTTGCAGAAACTCGATCTCGAGTACTGATACCACCGATCCCGGCCGCCGGTGAGGTTCAGCGCGCCTCGCGAAACCGTTCCGAGCCGGCCCGGTTGATGATGAAGGCCGAGAACTCCCGCGCCGGCAAGGGGCGCGAGAACACATAGCCTTGGGCCTTGGCGCATCCGAGATCGCGCAGTATTTCCGCGCTTTTCATGGATTCCACGCCTTCGGCGCAAACCGGAATGCTCAGCTCCCGCGCCAGGGCGAGAATTCCGCGCACGACGGTCAGTGCGCCGTCGTCATGATCCATGTCGGCGATGAGCGAGCGGTCGAGCTTCAGTTCGCTCAGCGGCATCCGGTACATCTCCACCAGAGAGGAGAAGCCGGACCCGAAATCGTCGAGGGAAACATTGATATGCTTCAGCCTGAGCCGGGTCAGGATATCGATCGACTTGCGCACATCGGCCATCGCCGTGCTCTCGGTCAGCTCCACAACGATCAGCGACGGGTCGAGCGACTCCTGGTGCAAAAGCGAGGATAGCCGGTCGGGAAACTCAAGGTCGGTCAGAACCATCGGCGCCACATTGATCGAAACCGGCAGGGCGCGTCCCGTCTCCCGCCATTCGCGCAGTTGGGCGACGGCATGACCGAACATGATATCGGTCAGCCGGCCGATCAGCCCGGCCTGCTCCATCACTGGAATGAACGCGGCAGGGCTCACGAGACCCAGGCGCGGATGGTTCCAGCGCGCCAGCGCCTCGGCGGCGACGACCTGGTAGGCCTGATCTCCTGCCAGCGAAACCTGCGGTTGGTAATAGGCAACGAATTCGCCCCTGTCCAAGCCATCGGCGATGATTTCGGGTGTGATCGCGGTCGGCTCGCCGAATACCGCGCGCAGGGCCTTTTCCAGCACCTCGACGGAGACCGGCTTGGTCATCACCTCGGCCATGTCCAGGCCGAGATCGCGGCCAAGCCGCCGGGCCGTGGCCAGCACGCGAGTGTCCTGACCACTGCTCAGATGGATGCGCGCGTCGCATCTGCGGTCGGCGAAATCCCGCAGGAACTCGATCCCGTCGCGTCCGGGCATCGAGAGGTCCAGGATGATCATCCGGTGGACCGCGCCGTCATACCGCTCGGCGAACTCCTCGAAGGTCGACGCCTCGTCGGCCGCGACGCCCATCTCCTCGGCGACGTCGCGGATGAAGGCACGGATTTCGGCCTCGTCGTCGACAATCAGCAAACGGCCGCCCGGCATCGTCATCGCGTGCCCCGGTCTGCTCGGTGCCGCCGGCCCGGCGCCCGGATGGCCTTTCGCCTAGACATGGCGAGCCGCCGCGTCGAGGGCGCTTCGGACCATCTGCGCCAGTTCCATGTGCTTGTAGGGTTTCGTCACGAGATTGTTCTCCCGGCTGACCTTCCCCTCGCGGAGCACCGCCGCCTCGGCATAACCGGTGGTGAAAACGACCGGCAAGCCGGGTCTGACCTGACGCGCCGCTTTTGCCAGGGCGGTGCCGTTCATGCCGCCGGGCATGACGATGTCGGTGAACAGCAGATCGATCCGCGGCGTCGATCCCAGTATTTCCAGAGCCTGTGCCCCGTTCGCGGCATCCAGGACCGTGTAGCCGAGATCCGACAGCAGCAACACGGCGATCTCCCGCATCGCTGGCTTGTCCTCGACGACGAGGATGGTTTCCGAGCCTCTAGGGAGCTCCGCGGTGTCGTCCGCCGGCACCGGCGCCGTTTCCAGGACGCCAGGCTCTCGCACCGGCAGGTAGATCCGTACCGTCGTTCCCTCGCCGGGCTCGCTGTAGAGCCGCACGTGGCCGCCGCTCTGCTTGACGAAGCCGTAGACCATGCTGAGGCCGAGGCCGCTGCCCTTGCCGACATCCTTCGTGGTGAAGAACGGCTCGAACACATGCCGCAGCGTCTCGGGCGCGATTCCGGCTCCCGTATCGGTGACCGCGATCACGACATAGTCGCCGGGCGTGATCTCGCCGTCGCTGAGCCCGGCTCCGGTCTGCAGCCGCAACCTGGAAGTTTCGATGGTGAGCCTCCCACCTTCCGGCATGGCATCTCGGGCATTCACCGCGAGATTGAGGATTGCGGATTCGAGCTGTGAGCGGTCGACCTGGATGTTCGGGACATCGCCGGCCAGGTGAAGCTCAAGCGAGATCGTCTCCCCGACCGCCTGATGCAGCAGATCGGTAACCCCCTCGATCAGAAGATTCGGGTCCGTGGTCCGTGTCTCAAGTTCCTGGCGCCGCGCGAAGGCGAGCAGGCGCCGGGTCAGTTCGGCCGCCCTTTCCACCGCGCCGAGCGCGGCCCCGAGCCGGCGCTCCGCCTTTTCCTCGCCCCTGACGGAGCCGCGCAGGAGCTGCAGATTGCCGAGAATAACGCCCAGCAGGTTGTTGAAATCGTGCGCCAGGCCTCCGGTGAGCTGGCCGACCGACTCCATCTTCTGGGCCTGGATAAGCTTCTGCTCGACCTCGCGGCGTTCGGTGACATCGATCAGAACCGCGAGAGACCGCAGGATTTCGCCTTTCCCGTCCCTTTCCGCCGTCGCGGAAAGCAGGATTTCCAGCACCGCGCCGGTTTTCGTGAGGAACCGATATTCAACGTCCTTGCAGGTCCCCGTGCGCATGAACTCCGGCAAGATTTCCTCGGTCGCCTTGCGCGCCGAGTCGGATGTCATGAAGTCCGTTACCGGACGGCCCAGCACCTCCTCCCGCGCATAACCTAGGGTCTCCAGCCAATAATCACTGACATGGACCAGGCAACCGTCGCGGTCGATGGAATGAAGCATGACCGGCGTGTGATTGTAGAGCGAGCGATAGCGCTCCTGGATGGCGCGCTGCCTGGTGACGTCCCGGGCCTCGGCGATGATGAAGGAAACCGCGCCTGCCTCGTCGAAGCAGGGTTTCAGCGAAAAGTCGATCGGCGCGAGCCGTCCCCCCCTGATCCGGGCCTCGGTTTCCGACCGGACGAACTCGCCGAGCATCGCTTTTTCCACGGCATCGCGGATCCGGTCCCGGGTATCTGCGCCGGTATCCCACCAAACGCAGTCCCACATGGCCCGCCCGACTTGCGAGCCGGCCATATTGCCCGTCATCTGCCGCGCCGAGGCATTGAGCTCCAGAACCGTGCCGTTGGGATCGAGCAGCGCGCAGGATTGAAAGCTCTGGTCGAATATCCCGCGATACCAGGCCTCCGCCTTGCGCCACTTAGCCGTGGCCTCGCGTTCCGACGTGACGTCGCGGGCGGTCGCGACCGCGCCCAGGCTTTTCCCGTCCCGGTCGTGCATCGGCGTCGCGGTGACGACGATTTGCCGGGACGATTTTCCGGCCAGCGCGAAGATGAGCTCCTCGCCCTGGACATGTTCGCCGCGCAAGGCTCGGGCGAGCGGACGCGCTTCGCGATCCAGCGGTTCGGCGTCACCGGGTCGATAGAAATTCAAACGGTTGCCGGGTTTCGCGACGGTGAACTCGCCTTTGTCGACGCCGAACCACCGTTTTGCCGCCTCATTGAACAGGGTCAGACGTCCGTCCGCGTCCTTCGCCAGAATGGCGTCGTCCACATTGGCGAGCACCGCTTCCAAGAACCGCTGGTTGTGTTCAAGCTCCATGCTTGCCGCGATCTGGTCGGTAATGATCTCGTTGGTAATAATAAGGCCGCCGATTTCGCCCTCTGGATCGCGCCAGGGATGCAGCCGGCGACGGATCCAGATCTCGCGCCCGTCAATCCAAATCATCCGGTCTCTGTGTTTATCGACGATGGCCCCGGCGAGGCAGGCCTGATGTTCCTGCTTCCATTTCTCCGGGATCGAGGGCGTGACCTCGTAATGCGAGCGGCCGATCACGTCGGCGTCGCCAATGCCGAAGATCCTCCGCCAGCTCCGGCTCATCGCGATGTAGCGCATGTCCCTGTCGACCATCACGGTCGGGACCGGCGCATGCTCGAACAACTGGCCAAGCAGATGCTCCGGCGATGCCGCTTCAGTGCGTGGGACGGCCGCAGCCTCGGGCACGGGCACTCCCGCCGACCCTTCGTATGGCTGCCGTGCCACGCCGTCCAAATGGAGTACTCCACCCATTCCAACGAAATCCGTTACCCCGTGACCGATCAAAATCGCCCGCAAGGGTTAAGAATTCGATAACCGTGATTTGCGCCTGGTCCACGCGGTCGCGCTTCAGTTCCGGCTATCCGTGGCAGCGCTATCGGACTAACTTGGACCATCACCCCTCTGCGCCCCTTACCGAAAATCTGGAGAGATCCGTGACCCGTATGAAATTTGGCGCGTTCCTGGCGCCCCACCACCCGATCGGCGAACACCCGATGCTGCAATTCCGGTCCGATCTGGATTTCGTGGAACGGCTGGACAAGCTGGGCTTCGACGAATTCTGGTGCGGCGAGCATCATTCGACGGGCTGGGAGACCATCGCGTCGCCCGACATGTTCCTGGCCGCCGCCGGCGAGCGCACCCACCGGATCAAGCTCGGCACCGGCGTGGTCTCGCTGCCCTACCATCACCCCTTCATCGTGGCCCAGCGCATGGTGCAGCTCGACCACATGACCGGCGGCCGGGCGATCTTCGGCTCCGGGCCCGGCGCGCTGCCCTCGGATGCCTATGTGCTCGGGATCGACCCGACCACCCAGCGCGACCGCCAGGACGAGGCGCTCGGTGTGATCCGCCGCCTGCTGCGGGGCGACGAGCGGTTCAGCCACAAGTCCGACTGGTTCACGCTGAACGACGCACGCCTGCATCTTCTGCCGCTCCAGGAGGATATGCCCTTCGTCGTCGCCTCGATGGTCAGCCCTTCCGGCATGACGCTGGCCGGCAAGTACGATACCGGCGTGCTCTCGATCGGCTCGATGTCCACCGAGGGTCTGAACGCCCTGCCGACCCAATGGTCCTTCGCCGAGGAATCCGGAACCAAGCACGGCAACGCCGTCGACCGCCGGAACTGGCGGATCGTCCTGCAATGGCATCTGGCGGAAACCCGCGAGGAAGCCATCGCCCAGTGCAAGGACGGGCTTTTCCACTGGCACAACGAATACAATGTCGCGACCTTGCAGCGGCCCGGTGTCACCGCCTTCAAGACCCCGAACGAGGGTGTCGACCGGGTCGCCTTCTCGGAAGGCGCGACCGTGGTGATCGGCACCCCGGACGATCTGGTCAAGAGGCTGCGCGACCTAGTTGCGCTTACCGGCGGGTTCGGCGTGACCATCGGCTTCGTGCATGACTGGGCGAGCCGGGAGAACACGCTGCGAAGCTGGGATCTGGTGATGCGCTATGTCGCGCCGGAGATGAACGGCCTGCTCGACGCGTATCGGGAGTCCCGCGAACATGTCATCGCGCATCGGGAAAGCTTCGCCCAGGCGCAGCAGGGCATCCTGAACAAGATCATGGAGAACCCGCGTGCCGCGGCGGCGCTGAAGGACACCAAGGTCGGCGTGGCGGCGGCGCTCGGCCCGCATGCCGGCCCCGACCTCGCGAAACTCGCCAAGGGCGGCTGAAACCGGATGAACAGGGAAGGAATACCGACGTGAGCGGACTACTGGAAGGCCATGTGGCGGTCGTCACCGGCGGCGGGTCGGGCATCGGCGAGGCGATCGCGCTCGGCTATGCCGAACAGGGCGCATCGGTCGCGGTCGTGGATGTGAACGACGCGGCGGGCGCGGCCACCGCCAAAGCGATTACCGCCAAGGGCGGCAAGGCGATTAGCGTCAAGATGGATGTGACGGACCGCGCGGCCTGCGATGCGGCGGCGGGAGAGGTCGCGGGCGCGCTCGGCAAGGTCTCGATCCTGGTCAACAACGCCGGGATCAATCGCCGCACGCCCTTCGTTGGCGATAAGGCGCAGGTCGCCAAGGACTGGGACGACATTCTCGAAGTGAACCTCAAGGGCGTCTTCAACGTCACCCATGCCTTCGTCGAGCAGCTTCGCGAGACCAGGGGCCGGGTCATCAATATCGGCTCGATCCAGTCCTTCGTGCATGTCCGGTGGCCAAATTCGGCGGCCTATACCACCTCCAAGCACGGGGTCCTCGGCATGACCCGGGCCCTGGCGGCGGAACTCGGGCGCGACGGCGTGCGGGTCAACGCCATCGGCCCTGGCCTGATCGAGACGCCGCTCAACAAGGCGGCGCGGGACGCCAATCCCGACATGGTGCAGAAGGTGCTGGAGCACACGCCGTTGGGCCGCGCCGGCAAGCCGAGCGACATCGTCGGCCCCGCGATCTTCCTGGCCTCGGATCTCGCCGCCTATGTGACCGGCGGCATCGTCATGGCCGACGGTGGCTTCCGGAGCATTTAGCCGGCCGCGTCGGCGCGCTGGACCAGATCATAGGCGAGCTTCGCGGCGGCGACATCCATGATCGCGATACCGACCGAATCGTAGACGATGGTCGCGCCCTTGGGGACGGACTTGGTGCCGGCGTAGATCTCGCCGATTTCCGCGAAGATCGCGCAGCCCGATCCACGGATATTGCCGGCCTGATCCTTCGCGGCGGCAGTCGATTCGACAATGACGGTATTCGCCATCGCCGCGTCGTCGAGCTCGCGCCCGTCATGGCCGTTCCAGCCCACGGCGGTCACGAAGGCGCCGGGCCTGATCCAGGCGCCATCGAGGATCGGCTGCTTGGCCGAGGTCGTGCAGGCGATGATACCGGCATCCCGCGCCGCCTGCTCCGGGTCGGCGAAGAAGGTGGCACCGATCTCCTCGGCCAGCGCGCGTCCCGCCGCCCGGTCCCGGGCCCAGAGCCTCAGCTCGCCGATCGGCCGAACCGTGGCGAGGGCGGCGGCGTGGGCGCGGGCCTGGTGGCCGCTTCCCATGATGGTGACGGCTCCCGGCTCGGCTGGCGCCAGGGCGCGCGCGGCCGCGGCGGATCCTGCGGCGGTGCGCATTTCGGTGATCAGACGGCCGTCGAGAACCGCCAGCGGCGCGCCGTTCTCCTTGTCGAAGACCAGGATCACCGCCTGATGGGTCGGGATGCCCTTGCGGGCGTTGTCGTGGTAGAGGGTGACGACCTTGACCGCCATCGCCTCGCCGACCGCCGGCATGGCGGCGATGATCGCGTCATGGCCGGGCACCGGCACCATCTGGCGGACCGGCTGTTCGACCCTGCCCGCGGAGAAATCGATCATCGCCCGTTCGACGGCGTCGATCAGTGGGGTCCACTCGAGCACGCCGGCGATCCGCGCCTCGCTGATGAAGGGGAGCGTTTCCAATCCCTGACCGGCCATGTCTTCTCCTTACGCGCCGCAGCGGCGCCAGATCGCGGTTTTTCTGTTTTTCACCCGACCGACGTGACATAAACCCGCCCGATCGCGCAAGTCCAGGGCACCGCCTGCCCGGCAACGCGCCCGAGTTTTGTGATAGGTTGACCTGATCCTCACCGCTGGGCCGACGACTTCATGATTGCCATGCTCGCCCCCGTTTCCGCGTTGCTGCTCAGCGTGGTTTTCCTGCTCATGGGCAACGGCCTGCAAGGCACGCTGCTTCCGGTGCGCGCCCAGCTGGAGCTGTTCTCGACCACCGATATCGGCATCCTCGGGTCGTTCTATTTCACGGGATTTGCGGCCGGCTGCTATTTCGGTCCCTATGTGGTGCGCCGGGTGGGCCATATCCGGGCCTTTGCCGCCATGGTCTCGCTGGCGTCCACCGTGGCGCTGGTACACGCGCTGGTGCTGGTGCCGGCCCTGTGGTGGCCGATCCGGGCGATCACCGGCTTCTGTTTCGCCGTGCTCTACATGGTGATCGAGAGCTGGCTGAACGAGAAATCCACCAATGAAACCCGGGGGCTGGTGTTCTCGGTCTACACGATCATCAATCTGATCATGCTGACGATCGGCCAGATGATGATGACCCTGGCCGACCCCAAGGGTTTTCCGCTATTCGCGATTTCCTCGATCCTGGTCTCGCTCGCCGCCCTGCCGGTCGCCCTGACCACCGCGCCGGCACCAGCGCCGATCGCGTCGGTGGCGATACGGATTGGCCATCTCTACCGCTCCTCGCCGGTCGGTTTCATCGGCGCGCTGGTGGTCGGGCTCGCCAACGGGTCCTTCTGGTCCCTGGCGCCGGTTTTCGCGCAGAGCAACAGCACGCTGGGCGGCGCCTCCGGGGTGGCCATCTTCATGAGCATCGCCGTCATCGCCGGCGCGCTGGGACAATGGCCCTTCGGCCATCTCTCGGACAAGATCGACCGCCGCAAGGTCATCGTCATCATTTGCATCGGCTCGGCAGCCATGGGCCTCGGAATGAGTTTCTTCGGCCAGCAATGGGACAACGGGGCCTATATTTTCTCGTTCCTGTTCGGACTGTTCGCCTTCCCGCTCTATGCGATCTGCGCGGCGCATATGAACGACTCGGTGGAAGCCGGCGGCTTCGTCGAAGCGTCGAGCGGCCTTTTGCTGCTTTATGCCGCCGGCGCGATCGTCGGCCCGCTGATCGCGTCGGCGGCGATGCGCCTTGTGGGGCCGGAAGGGCTTTACTTCTTCACCGCCGTTACCCATATCTCGATGGCCGGATTCGCTGTCTACCGTCTGGGACGGCGCGAGCGCAGGCCGGAGGAGGAGCGCGCGCCGTTCGCGGAATCGATCGTCATTGCTCAAACCGTCGCGACGCTCGACCCTCTTACCGAGCCGGCCGTAAAGGACAAGTGATATCGGACCCGGCCACGCATCGGATGGTCATCGGTTAATCGGGCCCGAGAGTCGGTTCATAGGCGGAAACCCCTTGATTTCACGGCACCTCATTTGGCTGGTCCTGATTGCCGTTTCACTGGCCCCGGCGATCGGCGCCGGTTCCGCGGCGGCCCAGTCAACCGCGCCGTTGCACTACGTCACCCGGATTGACGGCCAGATGCCGGAGGATCTGCGCGCGTTGCTGGAGGAGGTTTCGCAAACCCGACAGTTCCAGGATCGCGAGGTGGCAAGCCTCGCCATGCTGCGCCGCCGCTTGCAAGACGACCGCGATCGTTTGCTGAAGGCCCTGCGCTCGCGCGGATTCTACGACGCCGCCGTTGAAGGGCAAGTTGACGAGGCTGCTGCCCCGGTGGCGGCGGTTCTCACCGTCGAGACGGGGCCGGTCTATCTGATCGAGGCGTTCGCGATCGAGCGAACCGGAGCGGCGGGCGACCCGGCCATCGCGGTCGCCCTGGCGGATATCGGCATCGAGATCGGCATGCCGGCCGAGGCCTCCCGGCTCAAGGCGGCGGAGGACGCGATCCTGGCCATCGCCCGGCGCGCCGGTTATCCGGCTCCCCGTATCGCCGAGGCGCGGCACACCGTCGATCACGACCGGACCACGCTTTCAACGCAACTCCTTCTGGAGCCCGGCCAACCGGCGACCTTCGGCGCCCTGTCGATCGAAGGGCTTGATCAGGTGCGGGAATCCTATGTCCGCGTTCTTGCCGATTGGCGGGTCGACCGTCCCTATGATCCGGATGTCCTGAAGGATCTGAAGACCAAAATGAATGAGACAGGCGTGTTCTCGACGGTGCTTGTCGATGCCGGTGATGTTCCAGACGAGACAGGCCGCCTGCCGGTCACCCTGAAGGTGGAGGAGCGGGACCGGCGGACCGTGGCGCTGGGGCTGCGGGTCACCAGTTCGGACGAGTTCCTCTCGGCCAATGCCGGCTGGCAGCACCGTAACTTCTTCGGCGGCGGCGAAACCGTCAAGGCGGAGACCACGGTTTCCAGCCTGAAACAGGAAGCGGTCCTGAGTTTTCGCAAGCCGGAGTTCTTGAAGCGGGGACAGACATTCGCCGCCTCCACCACCGCCCGGCACGAGGACAGCGACGCCTTCGAGGAAAGCTCGCTTTCCGGACTGGTCGCCCTGGAGCGTCAAAGCGCCGATATCTACACGACCAGCGTCGGCCTCGCCGGAGAGCTCTCATCGCTGTCGGACAGCCGGGACGATTCCTACTTCGCGCTTCTGGGCGTGCCGCTGGGCTTCATCCGTGATACCAGGGACTCGCCCCTGGACGCGACGACCGGTACCCGCTTCACGGCGACGACGACCCCCTGGGCGAGCCTTTCGGAATCCTCTTCCGGTTTCGTGGTCGGCGAGGTGAGCGCCGCCGCCTATCAGATGTTGGGCACGCCGCGTGCCGTCGCGGCGGCGCGGGTGCGGTTCGGCTCCATCCTCGCGGATGATCTGCGGGATGTCCCGGCCAACAAGCGCTTCTATGCGGGCGGTGGTTCCTCGATCCGGGGGTACGAGTTTCGCCGGGTCGGCCCGCTCGATTCCAACGGAGACCCGACCGGCGGCCGCTCGGTTGCGGAGGTCGGCGCGGAAATCCGCCTGTTGGTGACCGAGACCATCGGCGTCGTCCCGTTCGTCGACGGCGGACAGGTCTACAAGACGACCCTGCCGGGCTTCGATGAGGATCTGCGCTGGGCCGCGGGCTTGGGCCTGCGCTACGTCACGCCGATCGGACCGATCCGCCTGGACGTGGCCTTTCCCCTCGACCGGCGCGACGGGATCGACGACCGTTTCCAGTTCTATATCTCCATCGGGCAGGCCTTCTAGCGATGGCGCGCAAATCCATATGGATCGCGGGGACGCTCCTGGCCCTGATCCTGGTGATCGCGGCCGGGCTGATGGGCCTGCTGCGCACCGACAGCGGCCGCTCGCTGCTCGTCCGCGCCGCCGTGACCGCCGCCGATTCCCAAGGCTGGGCGCTCTCCATCGGACGGCTGTCCGGCAAGCTGCCTTTCGAGGTGATGGTGGAGGATGTGTCCGTCGGCGATGCAAACGGCGCGTTCCTGCGTCTTGGCCGGGCCCGCTTGAACCTTGATGCGGGAGCGTTGCTGGACCGGCGCCTGGCGTTCGAGACCATCGCGCTGGAAGACGTGCGGGTCCTGCGCGCTCCGGAAACCCCGGCCTCGGCGGCGGACGCGGCCCCCAAACCGGACGCGTCGCCGTCCTCGATGCTCCCCGGCATTCCCATTTCGGTCCGCGCGTTGTCGGTGATGCCTTTGGTTCTCGAGCCGGCGCTGGCAGGGGAAACAGTGTCGCTGGCGGTTACCGCGAAGTCCTCGGTGCATCCCGAAACCGGGATCGATGCCGGTTTCAGCATCGCCCGCCTCGACGGCGACGGCACCATCGAGGGCCGTCTGGCCAGCGACGCGGCCCTGTCGCGGCTCAGCGCGTCGATCAAGGGCGAAAGCGCCGAGGGTGGCTGGATCTCGAAGTTGCTGGGACTGCCGGGATATCCGGGAATCACGGTGACCCTGGACGGAGACGGACCGGTGGCCGGTTTCGAGGCCCGCTTCGGGATAACGGCGGGGGAGACTCTCGGCGCGCAAGGCGTCATCCGGCTTTCCTCACTCCAGCCGCTGGCGCTGAACGTCGAGGGCACGGCCACGGTTTCGGCCCTGGTCCCACAGGACCTGCGCCCGGCCCTCTCCGGGTCTTTCAGCTATGCACTCGCCGCATCGCTGGACCCGGATATGACCCAGGTAACGGTGACCGCCCTCAAGATCGACGCGGCGGAGGCTTCGGCATCCGGCTCAGCAAGCCTCGACCTCGCGGCGGGAACGCTCGAGGCGGATCTGGCCGCCGATCTGCGCAACACATCCTTGCCCGGCGATCTGGTGCCCGGCCTCAGCCTCGCGGCGGCGGGCCTTCGGGTTGCCCTGTCGGGGCCGCTGCTGAAACCGATGGTAAAGGCCGGCTTTCACGCAGACGGGCCGGCTTACGCAGGGAACGGGGCGGCGCGCCTGGAAGGCCGCGTCGAAGCGGAGTTTGCGGCGGGCAGAGCCGTGTCGGCCGAAGGAACCGGGTCGCTAACGGTTTCCGGGCTCGCGATACCGGGCATGCCGGCGGGCGCGATCGGAGGAGACCTCACCGCCGATACACAGTTCGGCTTCTCGGATGGAATGTTGATCTTGTCCGGCTTCCGGGCGGCCTCAGGTCCCGCCGCGATACGGGGGGACGCATCGGTGAACACCGGCACCGGGACCGTCGATTTCTCGGCCATGGCGACGCACGACGCGCTCGCCGCTGTGGTCCCGGGCTTGAAATCCGGCCGTCTCGAAGCCGATCTGCACGGCCAGTTCGACGGTGCGCTGCTTACCCTCCAGCTCGGCGGAAGCGCGCGGAACCTCGGCACCGGCGATCCGGGGCTTGATCGGGTGCTGGCGGGGGAAACCGCTCTCTGGGTCTCGGCCCGGCAGCAATCGGCCACGCTCTGGGAGCTGTCCAGCGCCGAGATCGACAACCCTGGCGCCCGGATCAGCGCCTCGGGACTGGTGGATCAGGCCGCGCTTACCGGCGACGTCACCGCCGAAATCCAGATGGATGATCTCGCGCGCCTCGATCCCTCGGGAACGCTGGAGGCCGGCGCGGCGCGTCTCGGCGCGGCCATCAAGGGCGGCCTCGAGACAGCGGAGATGACCTGGGAGCTTTCGGCGACGGGCCTTGCCGCCCGGGGATACGAGATCCCGCGTGTTGCGGCCAAAGGATCGTTGCACGCCGAGGGCTTGGCGGCACGGGGCGATGCGGCGATCAGCGCGGAAACACCCCTTGGACCCGCCGAGGCCCGGACAGGTTTGGCGTGGGACGGGCGGAGATTGGCGTTCACGGACATCACGGTCCGGCGCGGCGGCGATACGGTCGGGGGCGCGCTTTCCCTCATGCCGTCGCCGCTGGCGGTGACCGGCGCGCTGGATGTCGCCATCGCGTCCCTTGCCGATTGGGGGAAACTCGCGGGCGTCGTCATCGACGGTGGCGCGACGGCCCGCCTCGAAGCCTCTGAAGCCGGTGGCAAACAGCGCCTCGGCTGGGACGTCGCGTCGCGGGCGCGTATCGCCGGCAAGGAACCGACCACGGTCGATCGGGTGGATGTCTCCGGCACCCTCGACGACGCTTTCGGCGACCCGAGACTCAACGCGACCGTAACCGTTACCGGTGCCGCGCGGGGGCAAGTGCGCGCCGAGCGGATTGACCTTAGCGCCCACGGCGCCCTGGACGCGCCGGCATTCGAGCTTCAGGCATCCGGCGCGGCGTCGGGAATCCCGTTGCGCGGCGCGGCGGCCGGGTCAATCGCCTTGGGGGATGCGCCGCGCCTCGCGCTGAGCCGGTTTGAGCTTGCCGGGCGCGAGCCGATGATCCGCCTGCTGCGGCCAGGCGGCGCCACGCTCCAGGGTGACGGCGGGGTTCTGGAGCCGCTGTCGCTGGCGCTGTTCGGCGGAAAGCTCGAGGCTGCCGGCAGCGTCAAGGACGGGCGCGTGGCCGGGCAACTGGCGGTCGAGAACGTCTCGCTGCCGGCTGTCGCCACGCTTTTCGGCGCCACCTTGACCGCCGGGACGCTGAACGCCTCGGGAGACCTCTCTGGACCTCTGGCGACGCCCAACGGCAAGCTTGACCTAGCCCTGAAGGACGTCAGCGGTTTCGGATCGGCGGATGCAGGTTTGCCGCCGGTGACCTTGGCCGTGACGGCGCGCCTGGACGAAGGCGCCCTGGATGCGCGGGCGTCCTTGTCCGGGATAGGAGAGGTTCCCTTCGAGGCGCGCCTCGCGACCCGCTTGCCCGACGGTGATCCGGTCGTGCCGCTGGAAGCCGGATTGCAATGGCGCGGTAGTCTCGGCAACCTCGCCGCTGCCCTGCCGCTTGACGGCAACCTGATCCGGGGGGATGCCGAGATCGACCTCGCCTTCGCGGGCGGCCTCGATACAAGTGACGGGTCCGTCATGCCGGACCGGACCTCCGGTCGTATCCTTCTGCGCGACGGGCGGGTCGAGAATTTCCTTTCCGGCGCGATCCTGGATCCGCTCAGCGCGTCGGTCACGCTGGATGGGACCCGGCTGGTCATCCAGTCCTTCGAGGCGGGCGATACGGGCGGCGGGACCGCCCGGATTTCCGGCGCCGTGGATCTGGCGGAACCGTCACGGCCCAAGCTGGCGCTTGAGGCGGTCTTGCGGGAAATGACGGTGGCGCGGCGGGACGACGCGAATGTTCAGCTCGACGCGCGGATTGCCGTGAACTCCAAGGGCGAGCGCATTTTGGTATCCGGCGAGATCACCAATCACAAGACGGAAATCCAGCTCGTCGGCGCCCTGCCGGCGGGGGTCGAGGAACTCGCGGTCGAGGAGGTGCGGGACGGCAAGCCGGTTCCCAAGGACGAGGAGGCCTCGGCGCCGCCCACCGAGGCCCCGCCGGTGGATCTGGATCTCAAATTCACCGCGCCCGGAAAGATCTTCGTGCGCGGGCGGGGCCTTGATTCCGAATGGGGCGGCGAGGTCGAGATTTCGGGCACCGTCGCCGCGCCGAGACTGCTGGGGTCCATCGATCCGGTCCGTGGCGGCTTCGAGTTCGCCGGACGGCGCTTCGAGCTTGGCGAAGGCGGGATCGGCTTTTCCGGCGGCGAGACCATCGAGCCGGCGCTGAACCTGTCGGCCATTCACCGGGGCGCCGACTTCACCGCCGTTGCGCGGATCACCGGCAGCGCCTCCCAGCCGGAGATCGAGCTTACCAGCGATCCGCCCTATCCGGAGGATGAGATCCTCGCGAAGATTCTGTTCGGCAAATTCACCGCCCGCCTCACCGCGACGGAGGCGCTGCAGCTCGCGCAGTCGACGCGCACGCTCCTCAGCGGAGAGCCGGGCGCCCTGGACAAGATACGCGGCGCCCTCGGCGTCGATGTGCTGACCTTCGCGCCGGGCGCCTCCGAGAACGAACTCGGGCGACTGAAGGCCGGGAAATACGTCCGCGACGACCTTTTCGTCGGGGTCGAGCAGGGAACCGCCGCCGGCAGCACGCGCTCCGTCGTGGAATGGAACCTCACTCCGAAAATCACCGTGGAGGGCACGGTCGGCTCGAGCAGCGAAAGCACCCTCGGCATTCAACGCCGCTGGGAGTATTGAGCCGCCTGATCCTAGACCCAGGCCGCCTCGTTGTGCCCGACCGGCACCGGGCCGCTGTCCCAGCGCGCCGGCGTTTCGGACAGGGTTTCCGGCGGTTTAACGTGGGAAACCTTGCCGTAGGGCGAGTCGTGCACCTCCAGGAGATCGGCGATTTCGTTCTCCTTGGGCTTGGCGAGGTGCAGACCCTCCATGCGGCCGAGACCGTCGATCCAGCGGCCGGTCTGGGCCAGCGAGACCCGCACCATCCAGGACCCGCCCTCTTCGGCTCGGCGCTTCAGGGCCATCATCGCACCGAAGGCCGCGAGATAGCCGGTGCCGTGGTCCAGAGCCTGACAGGGCAGCGGATGCGGCTGTCCGGTGCCGGCGGCCATCATTCCCTCGTGACAGATGCCGCTGGCGCTCTGGGTCAGACTGTCGAAGCCGCGCCAGGTGCGCCACGGGCCCTCGTGGCCATAGGCCGAGAGGGTGACATAGACGATGCCCGGCCGCAGCGCCGCCAGTTCCTCGGGCCCGAAGCCGAAGCCGGAAATCGTGCCCGGCCGGTAGCCCTGGGCGAAGACATCGGCGCTCAGGGCCAGCTCGCGCAAGGTCGCGCGGTCCGTCTCCGCACGCAGATCGATGAAGGCCGAGCGCTTGCCGAGACCGGTATCCATGGCCAGGGGCACCAGCACCGGCAGATGCCGCGCACCGATCCGCAGCACTTGGGCGCCGTGCGAGGCCAGGGTGCGCCCGCAGACCGGGCCCGCCAGCACCTTGGTGAGATCCAGAACCTTGATACCGGAAAGCGGCCGGTCGGCCCCCGCCGGAAGCGGCTCGGGCGGCGCCTCGCCGATCTTGGTGATCTCGAAAACCGGCAGCGTGGCCACCGCCTGGGCCTGGGGATGGGCGGCCCATTCCTCGGGCGAGCGGATCAGGGCGACACAGAGCTTGTCCTCGCGGCACCGGGTTTCCAGCGCCAGGCCGTCCCATTCGGCCACCGCCGCGGTCACCTGGGCCCTGTCATCCTCGACGCCAAGCACCTTCAGGACCCCGGCGCGCAGATGCGGATACTGGCAATGCAGCTGGATCCAGCGGTCGTCGCGGGTGCGATAGTAGCCCGAAACATCGGCCCAATGCTCCTCGCGGGGTTTGCCGACGACATGGGTGTAGAGCTCGCTGCGGAACGCGACGGCGGCGGCGCGCATATCCAGCGCGACCTTCTGCCGGCGGCCGGTCCGCGCCCGCCAGACCTCGGCGGCCGCCAGCGAGGCGGCGCCGATCGTCGCCTGGGCCGCCGTGCCGACCCGGAAGATCGACGGCAGCGCCGGGTCCTCGCCGGTCAGCGTGATGTCGTTCAACGCCTCGGCCTCACCGCCCGCCTGTCGCCACAGGCCGCTTAGCGCGTCCATTCCACTCGGTGCCGTCATCTCGCTTCCTCGATAGCCGCCATGATTTTCCGGAGGACGTTTATCGGCCGAAAATACGGATCAGGTCCAGAGGCCCAAGGCGCATTTTCATGATTTCCCTTGAGCGTCAAAGCATGGAGAGGCTGTCCAGCATCGCCGAAAGCTCGGCCAAGGGCGCGCGCAGGTCCCAGCGGCCCGGGCGAAGCGCCGCATCCGGCCGGGCCTCGCAGATCACCGCGTGATGGCGGTGGCCCAGCGCCCGCGCCAGAAGCGGAAGATGATCCGGCGCCCCCGGATAGGAAAGCTCGACGATTTGGCAACCCGGCGGCGCGAAGAGCATGTTCGCCAGGGCGGCGCCATGGACCGAAACCATGACGCGCGCCGAGGAAACGGCGGCGATCTGCTGCTGGATGGATCCGGGATCAGGCGTAACGACCTTGAATCCATGGCGGGAGAGCAGGTCTTCAACCTCGGCGGCATTCAGCAGGCGCCGCGTCGCCGCGCCTCCGCGGTCAAGATACACGCGGGCCCCGCCGGACTCCGGCGCCGGAAGATTCGCGACGCGCTCCCGCAACCAGCACAGCGCGTCGGCGAAGAGCGTGGGGGCCAGGGACGGCATGGCCGGCACATGCAGCATCTCGGCGGCGACCGGGCCGGCGCGCGCCACCACGGCCAGCCTGTCCTTGCCTAGGCCGAGCAGAGCCAGGAGATCGCGGATCGCGGGCGGGCAATCATCGGATATCAGCAGCGGCGCGGTCGCCGCCGGCGATTCCGGATGCCGAGACAGGGTATAGAGCCGGGGCAGAAAATCGATCAGCCAGTGATAGTAATTGCCGCCGCCGCCGGTGCCCAGCAGCGTCGCCTCGAGCAGCCGGACCACCGGTTCGACCGGCCGCACCACCGCCGTCCCGTCCATGCCGCGATAGAGCACGCCGGCGCCGGTCCGGGCATCGGCCGGGGCCAGCAGCGGCGAAATACCTTCATGGAGTAACAGCCCGTCGGCGCTCAAAAGGCTTTGCGAAGCGGTCAGGATGGTCGCGTTCCGGATCGTCAGCACAACCGCGTCGCCCCCGGGGTCGTCCTCCGGCGCGTGCCCGGGCGGATACTGAAGCGAGATCGATCCGGGGCGCGTGTCCGGATCGAGCAGTGCGTCGCCGGGGACGACCCGGGCCGCAACGAAGGTCTCGGCGACACGCGGAGGCAGACCGGCAAGGCAGGACACCCACCGCCAGATCCCGGTAAGCCCGCCGCCCTCCGCCAGCACCGCGCCGCCGTGATCAAGGGCGGGGCCGAGCTCCTCCGGCGTAGCCAGTACCGCGCGCCGGGATGCGGCGGCCGCTTCCGCCACCCGCCCCTGTTCAAGAGCCAGACGGATCCGGTTGAAGAGCGCGCCGGGAGCCAGCGGCGCGATCATCCCCGCGCGCGTCAGCAGGCGCCACGCGCGGTCCTGTTGGTTGTCCTCCCGAGCCAGCGCGGACGCGGTGAGATAAGCGTCACAACGTTCCGGTGCCGTGATGATCGCACGGCGGGCCGAGAACGCGGCTCTCGAACCGGCACCAACGGCCAATCGGATGCGGGCCATCAGACGGTGACCATCCGGATCGAGAGGCGAGAGCGCCAGCGCCCGCGCCAGCACCGTCTCGGCTTCCCGCAAACGCGCCGTGTCGTTCAGGATGTTCGCGAGATTGTACAGCAGGTCCGGATTGTCCGGATCAAGCCGGGCCGCTCTTCGATGCGCCGCCAGTGCCGCCGACCACTCGCCCAGGGCTCGTGAAATCACCCCGGACTGGCTTACTGCGGCCGGATTTCGCGGCAGCAGCACAAGGCTTCGCCGCAACGCCTCCATCGCCTTCTGGGGCCGGCCCTCGGCCCGGTGGACCAGCGCTTCGAGATGGTGGACGCGGGGGTGCAGAGGCGCGGCCTCGCGCACCCGGGCCAGCCAAGCGGCGGCGCGGCCAGCCTCGCCGCGCGCGATCGCCGCCTCGGCGGTGTCGAGAACCTCCCCGACCGTCGGCGCCTTGGCCGGCATCACGTGCCGGCGGGTTCGATCGCGAGCAAGGGATCGCGTTTGAACACGCCGTTTTCGAAGTCGAAGACATCAACCTCGGCGCCCTGCCACCGCCGACCCTTGCGCAGGTTCTTGGGCAAGGCCTGGCGCAAGCGCGTCCGATAGCGCTCCACCGCCCCGGCCCGGCTGAGAAACAGCTTATTGGCGCCGCGTGACGGAGGGCCGAAATTCACCGCGATCGCAAAGGGCACGAGCCCCGACCGTCCCGTAAGATGGTCGAACAGAGCGGCGGTCACCTCGGGATACCAGGGATTGAAGAAATCGTCGAAGGCGACGATCCCGTCCTCGCCTAGCATGGCTTCGGCGAGGTCCAGATCCTTCGCCACCGATTCCTGGTCATGCGCGCCGTCCAGGCTGAGGAAGCGGATTTTTCCTTCCAGTTCAGCCGCTTCCCGGCTCGTCGCGAAGGTTTCCGACATCACGACGTGAAGGTCTGTCCGCGCCGTGAATCCCAGCCGCTGCATATTCCCCAGGAACTGGTCCCGCCGCTCTTCGGACCCGAACGGGTCGATCGCCACCGCCCGCTCGCCGGGCCCGAGAGAGGCGGCAAGAAGGCCGAAGGTCCGGCCGTGAAACACCCCGATTTCCATGACGTGCCCCTGCACACCATCCAGAACCTGAATATCCAGCAGCGCCCAGATCGCGGCCCTCGGCCCGGCCCGCAGCCAGCCTTGCACCGTTTCGACCTGGACCGTCGCGTAGGTGCGCAAGGCCCGCAGGACCGGCGCGCATTCCCGCACCCGTTCCGGCGTTTCGTGCAGGGCCGCCGGGTTCAAGGCATTGGCATTCATCGGGAGATCTCTCAATCGCAGGCGCGCCGGACCTCTGGAATAGCGAACATCATGGAAAAAATCGAGTATTCCTGGTAAGAGGTGTTTCTTTCCGCCCCGCCGCGACCAGATCGAGACTAGATGGCAGACACGACCGTTTCCCGCGCGCGCCGCCGCCTTTCACCCGATCATGCGCCTTGGATGAACCGGGCCGCCGATACCCGCAAGGTCTGCCTGGTCATTCCGCCGTCGGAATTCCTGCTGGACGACCGGGTGTTCCCGAGCCTCGGGGTTCTGAAGATCGCCGCCGTCCTGGAGAAGGCCGGTCACCAGGTCGAGGTGCTCGACCTGTCGGGCATCGCGAATTATCTGGACGTGGTCGGCCATGCCATCGCCGAAGCCGAGTACGACGCGGTCGGGATTACCGTCACCACGCCGCAATTGCCCAGCGTCTTCAAGATCCGCGACCGTATCCGGGAATTGCGGCCGGCCCTCAAGCTCATTCTCGGCGGCGCGCATGTGGCGCTCGCCTATTCCGGCCGGGCTCAGGAGATCAAGTCCAACCGTATCGGCGGCCGCGCCAGCCGGGCGGTGCGGAAACTGGAAGAAAACTTCGATGTGCTTTGCGCGGGCGACGGCGAGGTCGCGATCTTCGCGGCCCTGCGCGACGACGCGCCGAAATACATCGACGGCGACGACCACAAAAGCGAGCTGTTCCTGACCGACGAGCTCTACGAGATCACGCCGCCGCCGGCGCGGCATCTGATCGATCTGTCGACCTACAAGTACAGCATCGAGGGTTTCCCGGCGACCAGCCTGATCGCCCAGCTCGGCTGCCCGTTCGCCTGCGGGTTCTGCGGCGGCCGGTTCAGCCGCAGCCTGCGCATCATCCGGACCCGCAGCCATGAGTCTATCGTCCGCGAAGTCGCCGATCTGCATGACCGGTACGGCTTCACCGGCTTCATGTTCTACGACGACGAATTGAACGTGAACCCGCAGATCGTGGCGCTGATGAACGGGCTCGCCGAGTTGCAGGAACAGCGCGGCGTCGCGTTCCGGCTGCGCGGCTTCATCAAGGCCGAGTTGTTCACCGAGGAGCAGGCCGAAGCCATGTACCGGGCCGGCTTCCGCTGGCTGCTCTGCGGTTTCGAGGCGGCGGACCCGCGCATTCTGACGAACATCCAGAAACGCGCGAGCCGCGAGGACAATACCCGCGCGGTCGAGATCGCCCGCAAATACGGGATGAAGATCAAGGCGCTAATGTCCTGCGGACATCCGGGGGAATCGCGGGAGTCGATCCGGGCGATCCGGGACTGGCTGATCGAGATGAGGGTCGACGACTTCGACTGCACCGTCATCACGCCCTATCCCGGCACGCCCTATCACGATCTGGCGGTGCCGAACCCGGAGGCCGAGGGGGTGTGGACCTATACCCAGCCCCAGACCGGCGACCGGCTGCACGCCCGCGAGGTCGATTATTCGACGACGGCGGACTACTACAAGGGCATTCCCGAGGAAGGCTACCGCTCCTTCGTCTATACCGACCATTTGAGCGGCGACGAGATCGTCGCTTTGCGGGACGAGTTGGAAAAAGAGGTCCGCGCGGCCTTGAACATCCCCTTCAACCCGAGCCGCCCGGCCCTGATGTACGAGCATTCCATGGGCCAGAGCCTGCCGGAGTTCATCCTGCGCAAGCGCGCGGCCGAAGCGGCGGAATAGCGCTTGGATACGTGCGGCCTTGCTATGTACGGCCAGCGAGATCCGCACGAAGGGCCAGGACATCGCGCACGCCCTTGAGCACACAATAGACGTAGCCCTCATCCGCAAAGCGCTTTAGGACGGCGGTCTGGCCGTCCGGCGGGACATGCGCAATCTCGCAGATGATCATCGCCGGCCGGCCGATGTCGAGGAACTGGTCGAGGATCTCCTTGTCCAACCCCTCTGTGTCGATAATCAGGAAGCCTGGCGCGTCAATCCCGGTTTGGCGAAGCAAACTTGCCGCCGTCATGCACGCCACCTGCACCAGGTGCTTCGGCTCATTGAAGCGATCCCGCATCTCGTGGGTCCGGGGCGCCATGGAAGACCATCTGTCGCGGCGGTAGACCGTCAGTTCCGCTGTGCCGTCATGATCCGCGATTGCCGCATTGACGAGGGTGACGTTCCGCGCGCCGCCGATGTTCCGGCGCAATCGATCCATGGCCCGCGGTTGGGGCTCGACCAGGACGGAGCGCCATTCCGGGTCACCGATGATCCAGGAATGGCCTTCATCGTCGGCGCCGCCCAGGTCATTGGCGCCGACATGAATGAAGTTCTTCGCCGGAAGCCGATGCAAGGTCGCGGAAATCGCATCCTGGAGCAGCGGGCTCTAACGGATCAGCACGTCGTGAAACTCGGCAATGTCCGGGGCAACGCGTCGGGCGTCGATCGGCCCGCCCCCCATCCCCAAGCATTCCTGCAGCAGGGACAGTTCCACATTCGTTGCATGGACCTGCCGGCTGTAACCAGTGCTCCGGCAATAGCGGGCGAAACGTTCGTCAAATCTTATCGCAAAGCCGTGCCGCGCCAGATACGCAGCCGCTCCCACCTTGCGGTCGAGGGGCTCAAGATCGAGCCGACCGGACGGCCTTCTCGCGCGACAGCGCTGGCGCAAGGCCGAGGAATTCCTCGAGACCCCGATCGTCCTGTTCAGCGATCTCCCGGGCGCGTTCGATGTTCAACGCCGGTCCCTTTCCTGGATCGGACCGGCCCCGCTCTCTATTCAGCAGCCTCGGCCTTTACCTTGTCGCCGCTCAGCACGAAGCCTTCATAGCCCTTGGCGACGACCTCGTTGCATTTCGCGGTATAGGCCTGCACGCCGCCCACATAGGGCATGAAGACCGCCGGCTTGCCGGGGATGTTGACGCCCATGTACCAGGAATTCGCCAGCGGATAGAGGGTCGAGTCCGCCACCTCCTTGGTATGGCGCACCCATTCGTCCTGGGCCTCCTCACTCGCCTCGATCCGGGTCGCACCGGTCTTGCGCATATGCTCCAGGCAATCCGCGATCCAGTCCACATGCCACTGGATCGACAGGATCATCTGGCTCTTCACGCCGGGGCTCTGGGGGCCGGTCACCATGAAAAGGTTGGGCAATCCGGCGACCATGATGCCGAGATAGGTGCGCGGGCCGCCCTGCCACTGGTCCTCCAGGGTCGTGCCGCCCTCGGTATGGATATCAATCTCGCGCATCGCCCCGGTCATGGCATCGAAGCCGGTGGCGAAGACGATGGCGTCAAGCTCGTACGTGCCCTCGGTGGTTTTGAGGCCGTCGGGCGTAATCTCCTGGATCGGGTTCGAGCGCACATCGACCAGCGAGACATGCGGCAGGTTGTAGGTCTCGTAATAGTTGGTATCGAGGATCAGCCGCTTGGTGCCGATCGGGTGGTTGTTCGGGCAGAGAAGCTCAGCCGTCTTGGGGTCCTTGACCGTCGCGCGGATCTTCTCGCGCACGAATTCGGACGCCGTCTCGTTCGCCGCCTCGTCCAGCAGCAGGTCCTTGTAGGAGAAGAGATAGCTGATCGATCCCCCCTCACCCCATTTGGCCTCGTACTGGGCGCGGCGCTCCGCCTCGCCGGCTTCCAGCGCGTTCTTGGTCGGCGCCGGATAGCCGGCGATCCCGAACGGCGTGTCGAAGGCGGCCGCCCGGCGCTCGCGATACTCGCGCTTGTGCTGGGCCTCCTTCGCCGGGTCGAGCGGCGCGTTGCGGGCCGGCAGGCTGAAATTCGCGGTCCGCTGGAACACCGTCAGCTGCTTCGCCTGGGCCGCGATATGCGGGATCGACTGCACCCCGGAAGAGCCGGTGCCGATCACACCGACCCTGAGGCCGGTGAAATCGACGCCTTCCTTCGGCCAGAGGCCGGTGTGGTACCACTTGCCCTTGAAGTTCTCGAGCCCCTTGAAGTCCGGCGTGCGCGGTGTCGAGAGGTTGCCGGTGGCCATGATGCAGGCCGGCGCGGTGACGGTCTCGCCGTGCTCGGTGGTGACGGTCCACAGGCCCGTCGCCTCGCTGAACACCGCCTTCTTGATCCGGGTGTTGAGCTGCACGTCGCGCATCAGGTCATGGCGCTCGGCGACATGGTTGACGTATTCCAGGATCGCCGGCTGGGTGCCGTAACGCTCCGGCCATTTCCATTCCTGCTCCAGATCCGGATCGAAGGAATAGGAGTATTCCATGCTCTCCACGTCGCAGCGGCAGCCCGGATAGCGGTTCCAGAACCAGGTTCCGCCGACCCCGTCGCCGGCCTCGTAGACGCGGATCTTGAGCCCCTGCTTGCGCAGCCGCCAGATCGCGTACAGCCCCGCGAGACCGCCGCCGACGATGATGACGTCGTAATCGGGTTTGGCCTTGGCGCGGTTCTCTGTGGTGGATGCGTCGGGCATGGCTCTCTCCTTCGGCGGGTCGCGGAACGAATATGCGCTCGAATTGTCAGCATCGGGCAGGCCCGCGAAAATATCCAGCTTTCTCGCCGTTTTTGCCGGGAAACATCATCTCCGTGAAGCGCGTCGGCAACGGCGCCCTTGCGGTCCGGATCACGCCGGTGCAAACCGGGGCCTGGAATTGCGCCGGCTTTGCCCGGATCGGCGGCGGGTTCGGACACTTGGAGCGACCCTGATGACCACCATGCGCGCCCTGGTCTGCGAGGCGATCACCGAGGATCTCTCGGGCGTCGGCGTTCGGTCCGTTCCGGTCCCGGCGCCCGGGCCGGGTCAGGCGCTGATCCGGGTCGAGGCGGCGAGCGTCAACTTCGTCGATATCCTGCTGTGCCAGGGCAAATACCAACTGAAGCTGGAGCCGCCGTTCACGCCGGGGCTTAATCTCGTGGGCACGGTCGCGGTGCTGGGCGAGGAGACGGCGGCACCCGCGATCGGCAGCCGGGTGGTGGCCGCGATCCGGCATGGCGGCTTCGCCGAGTTCGCGGTGGCCGACGCGGCAAGCCTGCAGCCAATGCCTCAAGCCCTCAGCCTCGCCGAGGCCGCCGCCTATCCCTCGGCGTATCTGACCGCCTATGTCTCGCTGGTGCGCCGCGCCCGGCTCCAGGCGGGTGAGACGGTGCTGGTGCATGGGGCCAGCGGCGGAACCGGGCTCGCCACGGTGGATCTGGCGAAGATTCTCGGCGCCCGGGTAATCGCGACCTCGGCCAGTGAGGCCAAGCTCGGTGCGTTGGCGGCCTATGGCGCCGAGCATCTGATCAACGTGACCGGTGGTTTTGCCGGCGAGGTGAAGGCGCTGACCGACGGGCGCGGGGCCGATGTGATCTACGATCCGGTCGGCGGCGACGTGTTCGACGAGTCGACCCGCTGCATCGCCTTCGACGGCCGTCTGCTGGTGGTCGGCTTCACCTCGGGGCGCTTCGCGACGGCGCGGACCAACCATGCGCTGATCAAGGGCTATTCCATCGTCGGGGTGCGGGCGGGTGAGTACGGCCGGCATTTCCCGGAACGCGGGCGCGAGAACCGCCAGGCGATCTGGGAGCTTGCGGACAGCGGCCGCCTGCGGCCCAGGGTGCACGCCGAACTACCGCTCAAGGAAGCGCTTGCCGGCTTCCAGATGCTGCGCGATCGGGAGGTCATCGGCAAGGTGGTGATCCGCATGGACAAATAGGATTGGTACGACGCGGGGATGTGCGCCATTCCCGTCGCTCCTGCGTAAGCAGGAGCTCGACACTGCCTGCCACAAGCCCCAGCTTCCGCTGGGCGAAGGAGCCCCACCGTCGTTCTGCGCGAGCATAAGCTCGACACCACCTGCCGCAAGCCCAGCTTCCGCTGGGGCAACCCCCACCGTCGCTCCTGCGCAAGCAGGAGCTCGACACCACAAGCTCAGCTTCCGCTGGGGCGACGGAGGAAAGAGACGCTATCCCAGATCGCGACGGGCGCGTTCCGTCCCCGCGCCGAGCGCGTGCAGCTTGGCGGCGGCGACGGGGCGGGGCAGCGGCGCCATGCCGCAATTGGTACAAGCGATGATGCGTTCGGGATCGACGAATTTTGCGGCGTCCTTGAGAACAGCGGCGACCTGCTCGGGCGTTTCGACCTCATTGGTCGCAACGTCGATCGCGCCGACCAGCACCTCCTTGTCCTTCAGCAGCCCCATGAGTTCGAACGGCACCCGCGAGGCGGCGCATTCCAGCGAGACCTGATCGATCCGGCTGGCGTTCAGCGCCGGGAAAAACGCCTCGTACTGGCGCCACTCGCCCCCCAGGGTCTGCTTCCAGTCGATATTCGCCTTGATGCCGTAACCGTAGCAGATATGCACCGCGGTCTTGCATGTGAGGCCCTGGATCGCCCGGTGCAGGGCCTCGACGCCCCAGTCCCGAGCCTCGTCGAGAAACGCGTTGAAGGCCGGCTCATCGAACTGGATCACGTCGACGCCCAGGGCTTCGAGCTCCAGCGCTTCCTGGTTCAAAAGCTCGGCGAAGGCCATGGCCATCTCCGGGCGGCTGCCGTAATGGGCGTCGGCGATGGTGGCGCAGATGGTCATCGGCCCGGGCAGGGTAAACTTGAGCGTCCGGTCCGTGTGGGCGCGGCAGAAACGGGCATCGGCGCCGTGCACCGAGCCCTTGCGGCGGACCGCGCCGGTCACCGTCGGCACCTGGGCGTCATAGCGGTGGTTGCGGATGCCCATGGTGGTCATCAGGTTCCAGTCGATGCCGTCGATGGATTCCAGAAACCCGTGCACGAAGTGCTTTCGGAACTGCTCACCATCGCTGACGATATCGATGCCGGCTTCCTCTTGAACCTTCAGCCAGCCGAGTGCCGCGTCCTCCTGGCCTTCCCGCAGCAAGGCCTCATCGAGCCGCCAGGGTGCCCAGATCATCTCCGGCTGGGCCAGCCAGGCGGGTTTGGGCAGGCTGCCTGCCACCGTCGATTTGATCATGGCCGCTCCTTGTGCATGGGCCGGCGTGGCGGTGACTCAGTGACCCTTGTGGCTGACCTCGAAGGCGGCCTTCTGCGCGGCATTCGCCTCGGTCTGGTATTTTTCCTTCCACTCCGAATAGGGCATGCCGTAGACGATTTCCCGGGCCTCCTCGTAGTCGAGTTCCTTGCCCTTGTCCTCGGCGGCGGCCCGGTACCATTTCGACAGGCAGTTGCGGCAGAATCCGGCGAGGTTCATCAGATCGATGTTCTGAACGTCCTTGCGCTCGTCCAGATGCGCCACCAGCCGGCGAAACGCGGCGGCTTCCAGCTCAAGACGGGTCTGATCGTCGAACTTTTCGGCGGGGTTGCTCATGATCGGGCTCCACGGGGTGGGTTGTGTTCCTGCTCTATTTTGGATCGCGGCACGGGAAAGTAAACCGTCATCGCTCGGACTTTCGGGTCCGGCGGCCGGCGGCGGCGTCAGAGCCCGGCCGCCGTCTCCTCGATCAGCATGTCGACCACCGCCCGCATCGCCTCCTCGGGGCTCGCGCCCTTGGCCAGGGCCGCGGCATAGGCGCGGCGCTGGCCATGGGCGCTGGTGCCCTGGGTAAGGATGTCCCGCGCCTTCAGCACCTCGTCCGTACAACCCAATGCCTCGGCATCTGGCAGGGTCAGCTCGATGATCTCGTCCAGCAGATCCGCATAGGGAACCATCTTGGCCTTGCCGAAATCGATCAGGCCGTCATCGGTACCGTAGCGCTGGGCCCGCCACCGGTTCTCCGCGACCAGCATCCCGACATAGGTCCGCCAGCGTTGATTCATCCGGCGCAGGCGATGCAGCATGTGCAACAGACACTGGGACAGCGCCGCGATCGCCACCGCATGGTCGAGGCGCGTGCACACATCACAGATCCGCATCTCCAGCGTCGGGAACCGCGCGGACGGGCGGATATCCCACCAGATCTTGCTGGTATCCTCAATGACGCCGGTCTTGACCAGCACGCCGACATGCCGCTGGTACTCGGCCCAGCTGTCGAAGGTGCCGGGAAGGCCGGTGCGCGGCATGTTATCGAAGATCGCCAGGCGATAGGAGGCGAGCCCGGTATCCTCGCCGCCCCAGAACGGGCTCGACGTGCTGAGCGCCAGCAGGTGGGGCAGGAAATAGGCGACCTGGTTCATCAGATCGATCCGCTCGTCCGCGTCGGCGATGCAGACATGGACATGCATGCCGCAGATCACCATGCGGCGCACCACCGCCTGCATGTCGCGGGCAAGCTCCTGGTAGCGGTCCTTCTCGGTGGTCTTCTGATCGCTCCAAAGGGCGAAAGGGTGGGTGGAGGCGGCGATCAGCCCCATCCCGTCTTCCTCCGCCGCCCTCGCGACGGTGCTCCGCAGGCGGCCGAGATCCGCCCGCGCCTCGGCGATCGAGCCGCAGACTTTGGTGCCGATCTCGATCTGGGATTGCAGAAACTCGGTGGTGACCTGATCGCCGAGCTGGTCCTGGCAGCGGGTCAGCATCGCCGCCGGCGCCTCGCGGATCAGGTCCCGGCTGACACGGTCCACGAGAAGGTATTCCTCCTCGATCCCGACGGTAAAGTTCCGCGGTTCGGCCATTACAGCTCCTTGTCAGGCGACCCGGCGGTCCTCCCAGGGGCGGGCCGCGAGCACGCGTTCCAGCGCGTCGCCGAAACGCCCGGCCCAGTCTTCGGCGCCGGCCTGGAATTCGATCCGGTCCTGGCGGAACTCAACCCCGATCGAGATCAGCCGCAGCGGGGCCACGTGGTGGTCGACGGTATAGCCGGCGGGATCACTGCCGGAATAAGGCTTGTTGTCCCCTACATGCATCGAGGCGTCCGCCTCCAGCGCCTTGATGATCGGGCGGGCCAGTCGCTGGTCGTCCTTCCACAGGATGCCGATGTCCCAGGGCCGGAACGCGCCGCCGATCACCGGCGTGAAACTGTGCAGCGCGACGATGATCGGCCCCCGCCCGCCGTCGCGCGTCCGCATGGCCCGGATCCGGGCGCCGATCGCGTTGTGATAGGGGTGGAAGATCTCGTTCTCCCGTGCCGCCCGGTCCGCGGCCGTGATTCCGGCATTGCCCGGAACCACCGTCCCGTCCGAGGCCGGCGGGATCGAGCCCGCCGCGCCCGGGTGCCGGTTGCAGTCGATCACCAGCCGGGAATAGCTCGAGGCTACGAGCGGCGCGTCGAAACGGTCCGAGAGGACCCGGGCCACCGCGTCGATCCCGATGTCGTAGGCGGCGTGCCGGCGCATCTCGTGAACGGGAACGCCGAGGCCCTTGAGGCCCGCCGGCACCGCGACGCCGTTATGGTCGCTGGTGAACAGGACCGGCGCCGTGCCCTCGGGATTGCGCTCGACATAGGGCGCGGGATCTTCGGGACCGAGGAGGGGCATGCGGACTCCGGAACGAAGGATGGCGACCCGCCGATTTAAGGCGCTGAGCGGCGGCGGTGCAAGGCCGGCCGGCCGCCGGAGTCAGGAAGGCACTTTGGCGCTTAACCCCAGAAGCGCCCGGCGGCGCAGCCACGGGCTCGGCCGGTAGCGGTCGTCGCCGGTGATCTCCTGCATGGTCGACATGATCTTATAGGCCAGCGCGGTGCCGAAATCGTCGATGATCTCCAGCGGCCCGAGCGGGTAGTTGAGGCCGAGCCGCATGGCGAGGTCGATATCGTCCGGCGTCGCGAGCTGGATCTGCGCCATCTCGCACCCCAGATTGCCGATCATCGCGCGCATGCGCTGGGCGATGAAGCCGGGCGAGTCTTTGATCGCCACCGCCGCGCGGCCATTGGCGTTCAGCCGCGCCGCCACCGCGTCGCGGGCCGCCGGGTCGGCGCCGGGCGGAGTCATGATGGTCGCCCGCTTGGAGAGATCGCCGGTCGGATCGATCGCCACCAGCCGCGTGTGATCGAGGCGCCGCCGCGCCGCGAAGGTCGAGCAGTCCTCGCCGTAGAGCGCGGCGACGATCGGGCTCTCGCCGTCATCGGTTTCCGCCAAAGCGGCGCCGGCCAGCAGGTCCGGGAAGATCTCCGCCCCCTCGGCGACAAACACCCGCTCCGCCGGCTTGGCATCGGTGACGTGGTCCGGGTTCGGCGGATCGATCATCTTGCCGTCGGAACCGTAGCGGTAGTTGCCCTGGCCGGTCTTGCGCCCGAACCGCCCGGCATCGTGCAGCGATTTGTGGAACGGTACGGTACGGATACGTGGATCGTAGGAGTTCTGCTGATGCATGATCAGCGAGGCCGGATAGTTCACATCGACGCCGGTCAGATCCATCAGCTCGAACGGCCCCATGCGGAAATGCGCGCAGTCCCGCATCACCGCGTCGACCTGGGCCTGCACCGCGACACCCTCGTGCAGGATGTGCAGCGCTTCGGTGGTGAAGGCCCGTCCGCCGGTATTGACCAGGAAGCCGGGATGGTCGCGCACCACGACGGGCGTGCGGCCCATGCGTTCGCCAAGCTTCACCAGCCCCTCGATCACCCAATCCTCGGTGGAGGAGCCGCGGATCACCTCGACCAGGCGCATGAGCGGCACCGGGTTGAAGAAATGGAACCCGGCGAACCGGTTCTGATGCTTGCAAGGGCGGCCAAGCGAACTGATCGGCAGGGAAGAGGTGTTCGACGCAATGATGCAGTCCGGCGCGACGTGCTTTTCAAGCTCGGCATAGACGGCGTGCTTGATGTCGAGATCCTCGAACACCGCCTCGACAACCGCGTGGCAGGGCGCGAAGCCCGAGAGATCGTCCACGACCGTCAGCTTGGCCTTCATCCCGGCAACCGCGCCGGCATCCAGGCGCCCGCGCTCCACCGATCGGTCGAGATGCTGGAAGACCTGTTCCGCCCCCGCCTTTCCGCCGCCGGGCTTGGCGTCGTACAGCACCACCGACATGCCGCCCTGCAGCGAAACCTGGACGATGCCCTGGCCCATGGCGCCGGCACCGATGACGCCGACGATCAGGTCGTCGCGCCCCGCGTCGAAACCCATGCCTCAGACCCGTTCGATGATGGTCGCCATGCCCTGGCCGACGCCGATGCACATGGTGCAGAGCGCATAGCGGCCGCCGGTCTCCTCCAGCTCCTGGGCTGCGGTCAGGATCAGCCGCGCGCCCGAAGCGCCGAGCGGATGGCCGAAGGCGATGGCACCGCCGTTCGGGTTCACCCGCGGATCGTCATCGGCGAGGCCGAGCTCGCGCATGGTGGCGAGCGCCTGGCTGGCGAAAGCCTCGTTGAGCTCGATCACGTCCATGTCCGCGATGGTGAGGCCGGCGCGGGCCAGGACCTTCTCGGAGGCAGGCGCCGGGCCGATCCCCATGACCCGCGGCTCAACACCGGCGGTGGCGCAGGCGACGATCCGGGCCCGAATATTCAGGCCATGCGCCTTGGCGGCTTCCTCGCTGGCGATGATCATCGCCGCCGAGCCGTCATTGACGCCGCTGGCATTGCCGGCGGTCACGCTGCCGCCTTCCTTGCGGAACGGGGTCGGCAGCTTGGCAAGGCCCTCCATCGTGGTTTCGGGGCGCGGATGCTCGTCGGTGTCGACCACCGTCACCGCGCCGCGCCGGCCCTTGATCTCGACGGCGACGATCTCCTTGGCCATGCGGCCGCTGGCGATCGCCTTGCCGGCCTTCTGCTGGCTGCGCAGCGCGAAGGCGTCCTGATCCTCGCGCCGGACCTGATACTGTTCGGCGACGTTCTCGCCGGTTTCCGGCATCGAGTCGGAACCGTACTGGGCCTCCATCTTCGGGTTGATGAAGCGCCAGCCGATGGTGGTGTCGTAGATCTCCGAGGTGCGGGCGAAGGCGGTCTCCGCCTTGGCCATCACGAAAGGCGCGCGGCTCATGCTCTCGACCCCGCCGGCGATATAGAGCGAGCCTTCGTTAGAGCGGATCGCCCGGGCGGCGGCATTGACCGCCTCCATGCCCGACGCGCAGAGCCGGTTGACCGTGGCGCCCGGCACTTCGGCAAGATCCCTGCCAGCAGCAGCGCCATGCGCGACATTGCGGTTGTCCTCGCCGGCCTGATTGACGCAGCCAGTAGACGTCGTCGATCTTGCTCCAGTCCATGTTGGTGTTGCGGCGCATCAGCTCGGCCATGGGAATGGCGGCGAGATCGTCGGCCCGGACCGGCGAGAGCCCGCCGGCATAGCGTCCGATGGGGGTGCGCACCGCGTCACACACATAAGCTTGGGTCATGTCATCCTCCCTGGAGATCCCTCAGATGCCGCGAACGGCACGGTTCATGCGTCTTTGCGCCGAACTTTGCACAGGCCCCTCGGGCGGTCAAACACGCTCGGCGAGGCGGCGCCGGGTATCATGGTTGCGTCGGGAACCCGGATGGCGGGCCTTGGCGATCCAGCCCTAATCGCACCTTTCAACTCGCCGAGGCATGCCTTGATCCCGTCGTCGGATCAGCTCCACGACAATGCGGTATGGGGCCGTTCAGAGGCCCGTGCCCTCGCGTATGAGGTCCGGCGCCTCGCGAAGGTGAAATGCCGCGTAGCCCGGTGCCTCGGCCTGGCGCGCCCCGGCCAGCCGCCGCGCCAGCGCCGGCAGGGCGTGGAACGGCACCCCGGCATGGGCGTGATGCTCGGCATGATAGGGCATGTTCCAGGCGAGGAAGCGGACCAGCGGGTTGGAGATTGTCGTGCGGGTATTGCGCCACATGTCCGGCACCGCCGGGCAGCCCCAGTGCTCGGCCAGTAGATAGGCGCGTAGGAACGGCTGGCCGGCCAGCGCTGGTATAACCCAGAGCCAGAGGATCCAATCGACACCGGCCAATGCCGACAATCCGATCGCCGCGAGATAGGCGGCGAGATACGCACGGGATTCGCGAACCACGCGGCCGCGCTGGCCGGCCGGCACCAGGGCCGGGGGGATGCGGCCGCGCGCCCGATTGATGAGGCCGCCGATCGCGCGGCTCCAGTATTCCAGGCCGCTTAGCAGCCAGAAATACCCGGCCCAGGTGACCGGCTTGGCCGTCAGCAGTTCCGGGTCGCGTTCCGGGTCCTGGGTATGGCGGTGGTGGGCGCGATGGAAATGGCTGAAATAGCGCGGCGGCAGGATCAGCACCGCGCCGCCGATCCATCCGGCGAGCCGGTTCAGCCACCGGGTGCGGAAGGCCGTGCGGTGCACGCTCTCGTGCAGCGGCGCGAACAGGAAGGTCATCGCCACCCCATGGGCCAGGACCGCCGCCGCCAGCGCGGCCGGGTTCTCAAGCGTCAGGATCAGCCATCCGGTGCACGCCAGAAGACCGAAATGCGCGCCAAAACGCCGCAGGCCCGGCCCATCGGACTTGCGGGAAAAAGCGGCGAGTTCCCGGATTGTCAGCGGATTGGCGGGGGAAGACATGAGGGCACTGTGCCGATCCACAGGCTGATCGGCAAGATCCGGCGTGCGTTTCCGCACACCCGCCGACGAATAGGGCTTGTTCATCTCCGAAACTGCACTATATTGTGCAATGCAATATGGATCTGCCCAGGCCATATTGCTGATTCCATGGGCGTTTCCTCCCTTAACTCGGGCCGCCATCGTGCGGCCCCTTTTTTTCGCCTGGATTTTTCGCACTCGCGGAATCAGTGGGTTCGGCCCGTCGGCGTTTTCCCCCGGGTCAGAAATTCCTGCCGGGTCGATGCCGGGCAAGTCCTGCCGGTGTCCCCGGCGCACGGTCCCGGGTGACGTGGTATTTTCCCGCGAAAACAAGCGGGTTTCGAAAAATTATATAAAAATTTCAATAAATTAAGAATCGATCCGATGCTTGCCGCCCGGCCGGGTTCCGAGAGCCGGCACGCTTGGCATCGGCCTTGCACTTCCTCTCAGCGAAGCCGGCCGATCAACTGACGGCACACTGGGAGAAGAGAAAATGTCGGAATTCGATACCTACGAAACGACCCGCCAGGCCGGCACCGATCCGCTGAACCGGGATGACTGGACGTCGTCGCGCGAGATCCGCTGGAACGGCGCGGAGTACACCGAACAGCTTCCCAAGGCGGCCAACGCCAACGTCACCGAGATGCATGTCCGCATGACGGTTCAGCTTCCCCTGGAAATTCAGGGCGCGATCCGGGAGTGGGCGGACCATCTGCGTACCTTGCCCTGGAATCTCCGCCGCCGGGCGATCCAGCGCTTCGCCGGCAGCTTCGCCGACAACTTCCTGGCGACGGTGCCGAACCTGACCGACGAGGAATACGAGAGCCTCTCGGATATCGGCACCACCTGCATTCTTGAGCAACTGGACGACGGCAGCCCGATGCAGGACCCGCATCAGGCCCGCTGCTATCTCGACAGTGTTCACGAGCATCACCAAGCGATGGCCCGCGCCTATCTCTCGCGTATCCGGCCTACGGCGGTGACCCTGCACTGAGCCCTCAACCAAGAATTCCACCCTGCCGCCACCTTGGCGGTTCTCTCCCTCCCCATAAACTTGGGCTGTCCTCGGACAGCCCATTTTTTTCGGATGTCGGAAACGCTTTAAAGCGTCCGCCCACCATCCACCGCGATGGTGTGGCCGGTGACATAGCCAGCCATGGGCGAGGCGAGGAAAAGGGCGACACCGGCCATGTCACGGGGCGTGCCAAGGCGACCTGCCGGTATGCCTTTCAGCCGCTCGGCAAGGCGCTCCGGGTTTGCCGTGGTGATCTTGGTCATCTTGGTATCCACCAGCCCCGGCGCGAGACCGTTCACCCGGATGCCGTCGCGCGCCCAGGCCTGGGCCAGCGTGCGCACCAGACCCAGGGTGCCGGTCTTAGACGCGTTATAGGCGGGATTGCCGATGGTGGCGGCGAAAGCGGCGACGGAACTCACCACCGTCACCGACCCGCTTGAGGCTTTGAGCATGTCGTGGAACCGGGCGCAGCAGGCCATGACGCTGTTCAAATTGACATCCACGACCTTGCGGAAACCCTCGATGGAAAACTCCTGGCGCTTGTAAAGCACCAGGCCCTGCGAGAGCACCAGCACGTCCAGCTTCTCGAACCCCACCGGCGTGTCCGCGACCTGGGCATCGTCCGAGACATCGACCTGTGTGTAGGTCAGCCCGGTCATGTCCGAGCCTTCTTCGCCGTCATAGTCGGCCGCGCCGGCCCGCGTGCCCCAGACATGCACATCGGCGCCAAGCTCGCGAAAGCCGTGGGCGATGCCGTTGCCGATACCGCTGGACCCGCCGACCACCAGCACTGTCTTGTCCTCGAAGTTCAGCCAGGTCACGCCTGATTTCTCCTTTTCATTCATCGAATCCCTAGCTTTCGCCAGGGATTCGGCCTTTGTAGGAATTAATGCGACCCTATCGCGCCAGCAGATCCCGCGCCGCCTCGAACAGGGGTTCGGCATAATCGCCATAGGGCGCGAAGCGGGGATCGTCGGTCTGGCCCCGGGCGTAGCGGATATAGATCTGCTGCACCACCACCGCCGTCTTCCAGCGCGCGAAGGCCTCGTACCAGTTCATGTCGGCGACATCGAAACCGGTCCGTTCGGCATAACGGGCGATCAGCGCCGCGCGGCGCGGATAGGGCCGCGCGACGAAGGGCGGCATCTTGTCCCAACTGAAGCTGTGATCCTCGGTTGGCCAATAGTTGAGAAAGGTGCCGAGATCGATCAGCGGGTCGCCCAAGGTCGCCATGTCCCAGTCGAAGACAGCGGTGATCCGGTCCGGATTGCCGTCCGCTACCATGCAATTGTCGAGCTTGAAGTCGTTGTGCAGCACCGAGACGACCGGGCTGTCCGGTACCCGGCGGGTAAGCTCGGCATGCACCTCCTCGAAGACCGGCAGTTCCTTGTCCTTGGCGGCGTGCCAGCGCTCTCCCCAGCCCTTGACCTGGCGAGCGGCGAACCCCTTGGGCCGGCCGAGATCGCCGAGGCCGATCGCTTCCGCGTCGACCAGATGCAGATCCGCCAGCGCGTCGATCAGCGCGCCCGCGATCCGCTCCTCGAGATTGTCCAGGACGCGGAAATTCGCCGGCCAGTCGCGGCGCAGCACCACACCACGCCGCCGCTCCATCACCAGGAAGGGCGCGCCGATCACCTCGGCATCCTCGCAAAGGTGATAGGCCAGCGGCGCCCGGTCATAGGCCCGATTCAGGCGCGAGAGCACCCGGTACTCCCGGCCCATGTCATGGGCGTTCTTGGGCAGGGGACCGAGCGGCGGGCGGCGCAGCACCCATTCTTTTGCGCCCGCGCTCAAGAGATAGGTCAGATTGGCATGGCCGCCGGGAAACTGGCGGATCTCCACCGTCCCGGGCATGTCCGGCAGGTGCCCGCGCAGATAGTCGATGAGCCGCGTCCAATCCATCGCCTCGCCGGTGCGAACATCAACGGTCTCGTCATTGGTCTCCAGGCCGGTAATCGCGGGTTTGAGGGTCACGGGGCTTCTCGTCGTATGAACCTGCTCCGAAATCAGCCCGGATCGACGGGCGTGATTTCTGTACAACGAATATCACAAACCTCCCGTCGCTCCAGCACAAGCTGGAGCGTCACTTATGCCGAGCGCGGCCCTGCCTTGAGCTCCTGCTTGCGCAGGAGCGACGAAGAAAAGCGCGCTCCACCCCGCCGCCGCCCCAGCAGACGCTGGGGCTTCTCGCACGCGAAAACCGCCCGACCTCAAGCTCCTGCTAGCGCGGGAGCGACGGCACATGCGGATGGGTGTCTAGATCTGCGGCGGGACCGGGGTGAGGACCGGCTTGCCGTCGAAATGGGCGCGCAGGTTGTCGTAGACCAGATCGCCCATGGCGCGCCGGGTCTCGTGGGTGGAGCTGGCGATATGCGGGGTCAGGACCACGTTTTCCATGCCGATCAGCTCGGCCGGCACCGCCGGCTCGCCGTCGAAGACATCCAGTGCGGCACCGGCAATCCGCTCGTCCAGCAGAGCCTTGACCAGGGCGTCCTGGTCGATGATCGGACCGCGCGCGGTATTGACGATGAAGCCCTTGGGGCCGAGCGCGTCAAGCACCGCGGCATCGACCAGCCCCCGGTTCGCCTCACCGCCCTCGCAGGTCACCAGCAGGATGTCGCTCGCCTCGGCAAGATCCAGAAGGCTCGGATACGAGCGGTAGGTCATGTCTCCCAAGGGCTTGATGTCGTGATAGCAGATCTGCAGGCCGAACACCTCGGCCCGCCGGGCCCCCGCCTTGCCGATCCGTCCGAGGCCCAGGATGCCGAGCCGCTTGCCGCGCAGGGTGGTCCCGAGATCCATCCGCCTTTTGAGCCACTTGCCGTCTCGCAGGAAGCGTTCGGACTCGCCGATCCGCCGGGGCAGCATCAGGATGAAGGTCATCGCGAGATCCGCGACATCGCCGGTCAGCACCTCGGGCGTATGGGTCACGATAACGCCGCGCTTCTGGGCCGCCACCACGTCGGTCGCATCGAAGCCGACGCTGAAGGACGAGATGATCTCGAGATTTTCCAGCCGGTTGATCAGATTGGCGTTCGGCCCCTTGATGCCGCTGGCGATGATCCCCCGGACGCGCGGGCCGATCTCCTCCAGCAGCGCGTCGGGATCGGCCGGATCGGTGAAGTCGTGAACCGTGAATTCCTTGCGCAGCCGTTCGATCAGAAACGGCGGCACTTGCGCGACTTGCAGCAGATCAACCATGACGAGGCTCCCGGACGGCGTTGAGGCCCGCAGGTTTGGCACGGGCGGCGGTTCGGAGCAAGAAGCGGCGGCCCCATGCCTCACCGAATCCCTGGACTTGATCCAGGGATTCGGCTGAGTTTGTCTCCCCCAGGATTGCCGGTACTTTGCCGGCGCGCTTACAATCCCCGCCGAACCGACAATCGAACCGACGTAAGAGAGGGATATCCGTGGCAGACAGCATCACCATGCCGGTCGAGGCGACGCACATCATGATGTTCGCGCGCTCCATCGGCGACGACAACCCGGTCTACCAGAACGCCGAGGCCGCCGCCAAAACCGAGGTCGGCCATGTGATCGCGCCGCCCACTTTTCCACGCGCCGTTGCCCAGTTCGACCCGAACTATCACCTGCGGCCCAAGAACGGGTGAAGTGGTTCGGCTCCGGCAAGAACCCGACCGGCCTGACAGAGCCCGCGAAAGCACCGGCGGCCTGCATGCCGAGATGCATTTCGAGTATCACCGTCATCCCAAGGCCGGCGATGTGCTGACCGTCACCACCCACGAGGGCAAGAAGTGGGAAAAGGAGAGCAAGCGGGCCGGCAAGCTCATGTTCACCGAAACCATCCAGGAATTCCGCGACCAGAGTGGCGAACTGTGGTCACCGCCCGCTCGGTCGGCGTGAAGACCGAGCGTCCGGTCGAGCAGAGCTGAGGGGAGAGACGATCATGGCACTCAAGGCAAGCGCGCTTTCTGTCGGAGATACCCACAGCGAAGTGGTGGTCGACGATCTCACCCGCACCCAGCTTGTGATGTATGCCGGCACCTCCGGCGACTACAACCCGCTGCACACCGACGATGTCTACACCCGCGAGGTGGCGGGCTATCCCGGCGTTTTCGCGCACGGCATGCTGTCCATGGGACTGACCGGCAAGATGCTGACCAACTATGTGGGCGACGGAAGGCTGAAGAAGTTCGGTGTCCGCTTCACCAACCAGGTCTGGCCGGGCGATACCCTCACCTCGACCGCCAAGGTGGTGGAAATCCGCGACGAGGACGGTGACAAGGTGGTCGAGCTCGCCCTCGAGACGGTGAACCAGGACGGCATGACGGTCATCACCGGCAGTGCAACGGCGCGGGTGGATCCGTAAAGGATCAAGCGAAAGAGCGATAGGGCTGGAGTAGCGAAAATCTAGCCTTTTTCGTCGTCTCCGTGCAGGTGAAGTGCTGTCCGGGAAAATCTCTGACCCACTCAAAGATTCATTTTTTCGTCGTCCTCGCGAAAGCGGGGACCTCGAAATGCCTGAATACCGCGTACTTTTGACCAGTCCGCAGAGGCCCCGCATCCGCGAGGACGGCGGAGTTTGGCGAGACAGAAATCAAGTCCGAACTCCTGCGGACAGCCGAGCATTAGAGATACTGGTTGTATTTCTCCGATCGTAGCGATTTTCCCGACAGCACTGCGCGCAGGCGGGGACCTCGAAATGGCGGAAAACCATGCGCGTTTTGACTAGGTTCGCCGAGGCTCGCGTCCGCGAGGGCGACGGGTTGGGAACCTAGACTCCATCCTTTTGGCGATGACGTTGCGCAGGATTTCGCTGGTGCCGCCGATCATGCCCATGCGGGCCTCGCGGAACAGGCGCTGCATGTCGCCCTGACATAGCCGGCGGCGCCCATGATCTGCATGCCGAGATCGGCGACCTTGAAGTTATTCTCGGTGGCGACGACCTTCGCGACGGCGGTTTCGGTCACCGCGTCGGCGCCGGCGTCCAGCATGTCGGCGGTGTGATAGGTGACCAGCCTGGCGGTTTCCATCATCATCCGCATATCGGCAAACCTGAGAGATCGCCTGGAACTCGCCGATCGGCTGGCCGAAGGCCTTGCGGTCCCGGGCGAAGTTCTGCGCCACCTCGATGCATTTGATGCAGCCGCCCGCCGCCGCCGCCGCGATCAGCACGCGCTCCAGGTTGAGACCCGCATGAGGCCGTGCCAGCCGCCGTTCACCTCGCCCAACAGACGCTTGGCGGGGATGCGCACCTCGTCGAAGAACACCTCGTTCAGCAGAGTCGAGCGGCTGCCCAGCGGGTCCATCGGCCGGGCCTCGAAGCCGGCCCGCGCGGTGTCGACCCAGAACAGGCTCAGCCCCCGCCGCCCGGCATCGGGATCGGTCTTGACCGAGGTGATGAGATAATCCGCCTCGTGGGCGTTGGTGACGTAGACTTTCTGGCCCGAGATCACCCAGTCGTCGCCGTCCCGGACCGCGCGGGTTCGGATGCCCGCCGCATCGGACCCGCTGTCGGGCTCGGAAAAGGCGATGGCGGTGCGGATCGAGCCGTCCTGCATCCCGGAAAGCATTTCGGCTTTCAGGGAATCGCTGCCCAGATGCTGGAGATAGCGCGCGCCGTAGATCGCGGTGGACATGAAGCCGACACGAATGCCGGGATGGTGATAGCCCAGCGCCTCGATGAACACCGCGAGGTCCTTGTGGCTGGCCCCGGTGCCGCCATGCGCCTCGTCATAGGCGAGCTTCAGCCAGCCGTCCGCCGCCAGCGCCCGGTAGGCGTCACGGGGGAAGACACGGTCGCGGTCGATCTCGGCGATCCGTTCCGATGGCAGCACCCGCCCCAGAAGGCCGAGCACCGCGTCGCGCATCAGGACCTGTTCCTCGGTGAAACCGAATGTGCTGTAGGGCATGCGGGTCTCCTAGTCCGGGCCAAGAATCATACGACTCTCGTGGTCTGGTCCGTCTCTCTATTCGCCGTCGCCCTGGCGCAAGGCAGGGCCGTGTACCGGACAGGTCCGGCTTACCAGCGAGCGCTAAATCCTAACCTGTCACGCGGGGGCACAAGATACGGCCCTGCCTTGCGCCAGGGCGACGGGGGCTCAAATGGTCGGTGCCTCGTCGGTTTCGGCACCGTTCAGAAGCTGATGAACCGCCACCAGAGGCGCGGAGATCGTCCGGGCGCGGGCCAGGGCCTCCACCAGTTGCGGCTCGCGTGACAATTCCTCCAGGCGCCCGGTCTCGGTCGCCTCGACGAAAAGGGTGAGATCCGAGATTGAATCCTCCTCGGGCCGGAGGTTCCGGTCCTGGCCGGGCTGGCTGCTGGCGCCGATATCGGCCTGCCAGAGCTGGCCCGCGATCACGCCGGGCCGGGTGACGACCTCGGGCAGGTAGGTATCCGCCAGCCAGGCCGCCAGCGCCTTGTCCTCGCCGCCCTCCAGCGCCAGGCGTACCGTCATCGCCGCCGCGCCGAAGCCCTTGCCAACGCGCCGGATCACCCGGCTGGCGGTGCGGTTCACCTCGCGGAAATGCGGCAGAATACGCTGGGTCCAGGGCGAGGGATTGTTGGTCTGGGCAAAATAGACACCGCTCGCCACCACACTGGGATCCGCAAGCTCGAAATAGGTGAAGAAACGCGGGCGACCCGAGACCGTGCGGTAATGCCGGGCGCGCCGGATGCCCGGCACCTCGATGCGCTCGAACATGTGCTCGCGCTCGTACCAGGCGTTGTAGTCGTCCTCGGTATCGGCATCGATGCCGGACCAGACCGCGAGAGTGCCGTTGCTCATGATGCTTTCCTTGACGTTGAGATCCTTGAGTTAAAATTGATTCCAGGTCCGCTCCCGTATCCCGGCGCAGGCCGGGTCGACGCCTCGAAGCGGTGGTAAAGCGCGCCGGATGCCCGGCACCTCGATCCGCTCGAACATGTGCTCGCGCTCGTACCAGGCGTTGTAGTCGTCCTCGGTATCGGCATCGATGCCGGACCAGACCGCGAGAGTGCCGTTGCTCATGGCGTCTTCCTTGAGAGTAGGTTAGGCGTTGGGATCGGTGTAGTCCTTCATGACATCGGGGTCCGGGTCCGAGCCGAGGCCCGGTCCGTCGGGGACCGCGAAGGCGTTGCCCTTGGGGTGGTTCCAGGGCCCGTGGATATAGGCCTCCAACCGCAGAAACATCTGCTCGATCAGGAACGCGTTCGGCATCGCCGCCAGGAGGTGCAGGGTGGCAAGGAAGCCCGGGCCGAAATAGGGCGAATGCGGCGCCATCGTGACATTGGCGGCCTCGGCCAGGGTCGCGACCTTGCGGAACTCGGTGATCCCGCCGACCTTGGTGACGCTGGGCTGGGCATAGCTGACGGCGCCGGCCTCGAACATCTTCTGGAACTCCCACGACGTGCAGGCGTTTTCACCCGCCGCGATGGGGATGCCGGAGGCCTGGCCGAGCGCCGCCAGGCCCGCGAAATTCTCCGGCGGGAACAGCGGTTCCTCCAGCCAGAACGGGTCGTAGGGCTTGAACTTGGCCGCCATCTCGTCCGCCTCGCGCGGGTTCCAGGGGCAGTTGGTATCGATCATCAGCCCGAAATCCGGCCCGCCCGCCTCGCGCGACGCGGCGACTTCCGGCACCGTCGTCTCGTGCAGCTTTACATGGCGATAGCCCTGGCCGACTGCATAGGCCGTGCGCTCGGCGACGATCTCCGGGTCCTGGTATTTCGGCAGGCTGGCATAGGCCGGGATGGCATCGCGCAGCTTGCCGCCGAGCAGTTCGTGCAACGGCTTACCCGCCGCCTTGCCGGCGAGATCCCAGAGCGCGATATCGACCCCGCCGATGGCGAACATGGTCGCGCCATAGCGGCCCCAGATATGGTTCGAGAGCTGCAACCGATGGGAAATCCCAGCGATATCCCGCGCGTCTTGGCCGATCAGCGCCGGCCCGATCATGTGATCCAGCGCCGCCTTGCTGGCCCGTGCCGCGCCGTAGCCGAAGACGTCACCCCAGCCTGAGATTCCGGCGTCGGTATCGATCCGCACCAGCACGTAATCCAGCCGCCCGCCCCCGCGCCAGGTCTTCAGCGCCTCGTCACGCCCAAGCGGAATCCGAACGAGGAAACTCTCGACATTCTCGATACGCATGATGAAACCCCGGCAGGTGGGAGCCCCGGCCGAAAGCCGGAACGGAGGATGGCGGCGCGGAAAAGCACCGGGATCAACCGTTACATATCTTGCAGGACGGGTCGATGGGGTTGTTGGGGCGGTCCTACTCCACCGTCACGCTCTTCGCCAGGTTGCGCGGCTGGTCGACGTCGGTGCCTTTCTCCACCGCCGTGTGATAGGCGAGGAGCTGGACCGGGACCGTGTACAGCACCGGGGCGACGGCGGGATCGACCTCGGGAAGCTCGAAGGCCCAGTTGGCTTCGGCGCCGAGCTTGGCAATGCCGGTCTTGTCCGAGAGCAGCACCACGCGCGCGCCCCGGGCCAGCGCCTCCTTCAGATTGCTGGCGGTCTTCTCGAACCAGTCGTCATGGGGGGCGACCATGACCACCGGCACCCCCTCCTCCAGCAAGGCGATCGGGCCGTGCTTCATCTCGCCGGCGGCATAGCGCTCGGCGTGGATATAGCTCAATTCCTTCAGCTTCAGCGCGCCTTCCAGCGCGATCGGATAGTTGGAGCCGCGGCCTAGATAGATCACGTCCCGGGCCTGGGCCAGCTCATGGGCGCAGGCGATCCAGCGCGACTCATCCTCCAGCACCGCCGCCATGGCCGCCGGCAGATGGCCGAGCGCGGTGAGGATCTCTCCGGCCCGCTCCGCCGCCAGGGTGCCCCGCGCCCGTCCCCAATCCACCGCCAGCGCCGCCAGCGCCACAAGCTGGGTGGTGAAGGCCTTGGTCGAGGCGACACAGATCTCCGGGCCCGCCAGGGTGCGGATCACCACGTCGGATTCGCGCTCGATCGTGCTCTCGGGAACATTGACCAGGCTCAGGATATGCTGGCCCTCCTCGCGGGCATGGTGCAGCGCCATCAGCGTGTCCAGGCTCTCGCCGGACTGGGAGATGAACAGCGCCGCCCCGCCCTCGGGCAGCACGGTGTTGCGGTAGCGGAACTCGGAGGCGATATCGACCTCGACCGGCACGCGGGCCAGGCCCTCGAACCAGTATTTCGCCACCATGGCCGCGTAATAGCTGGTCCCGGCGGCGACGATGGTCAGTTTCGGGAGGGTGGCCGGCTCGAACGGCAGATCCGGGAAGGCCAGGGTGCCACTGACCGGGTCGTAATAGCGGTGCAGCGTGTAGCCGATCACCTCCGGCTGCTCGTGGATCTCCTTCTCCATGAAGTGCCGGTAGTTGCCCTTGCCGATCAGCGCGCCGGAGACCTCGGTCAGCGAGATGCCACGGTCGACCTTGTTGCCGGCGGCATCGAAGATTTCGGCCCCGTCCCGGCGCACCACCGCCCAGTCACCGTCCTTGAGATACGTGATCCGCCGGGTCATCGGCGCTAGAGCCAGCGCGTCCGAGCCGAGGAACATCTCGCCCTCACCATGCCCGATGGCCAGCGGCGAGGCCCGCCGCGCCGCCAGCAGCATGTCCGGGTAGCCGGCCACCATCACCACGAAGGCAAAGGCCCCGGTCACCCGCGCCACCACAGCCCGCATGGCCGCGACCGGGTCAAGGCCGCTTGCCAGGTGCCGCTCCATCAGATGCGCCACCACCTCGGTATCGGTATCGCTTTCGATCACCGCGCCGGCGGCGGTCAGCTCGTCGCGGATCTCCTGATGGTTCTCTATGATCCCGTTATGCACGACCGCGACCCGCCCGGCGGTATGCGGATGAGCGTTGCCGACGGTCGGCGGGCCGTGGGTCGCCCAGCGGGTATGGCCGATCCCGGTGGCCCCGGCGAGCGGGTCGTCGTCGAGATCCTTCTCCAGATTGAACAGCTTGCCCTTGGCCCGGCGCCGGGCCAGCGTACCGCCGCTGAGCGTCGCCACGCCGGCGGAGTCATAGCCCCGATATTCCAGCCGCTTCAGCGCGTCGACCATGGTCCGCGCGACGTCGCTTTTGCCGATGATGCCGACGATGCCGCACATGGATCAGCCCTTCGCCTTGTCTTTCTTGCGCCTGGAGCGGAACCGTTCCGCGCCGCCGGGCAGCAGCTTGGCCTCGCCGCGCACCACCGCCAGCGCGTCGGCGGGAACCGATTTGGTCACCGTGCTGCCGGCCCCGACTATGGCGCCGTCGCCGATGCTCACCGGCGCCACCAGCGCGGTGTTGGAGCCGATAAAGGCACCGGCGCCGATCTCGGTCCGTAACTTGCCGAAGCCGTCATAGTTGCAGGTGATGGTCCCGGCCCCGATATTCGCCCCGGCCCCGACCGAGGCATCGCCGATATAGGAGAGATGATTGGCCTTGGCCCCCGGCCCGATGGTCGCCGCCTTGACCTCGACGAAATTGCCGATATGGGCACCGGTCCCGATCTCGGCCCCGGGCCTGAGCCGCGCATAGGGTCCGATGACCGCGCCGTCGGCCACGCGCGCCTGCTCCAGATGGCAGAAGCTCTTGATCTCGACCCCGGCACCGATGGCGACGCCGGGTCCGAAGGTCACGTTCGGATGCACGACGGTATCGCGGCCGATCACCGTGTCATGGGAGAAGAATACCGTCTCCGGCGCCACCAGGGTCACCCCGGCCTCCAGCGCCGCCGTCCGCAGCCGCGCCTGCATCAGCGCCTCGGCCCGGGCGAGATCGGCCCGTGAATCGACGCCCAGCGTCTCCTCCTCCGGCGCTTCGACGACGCTCACATAGCCGCCGCGCGCCCGCGCAAGCGCGACGATGTCGGTCAGGTAAAACTCGCCCTTGGCATTGTTCGTGGTCAGCCCGGCCAGCAGATCCGCCAGCTTGGCGCCGTCGATCGCCATGATCCCGGCGTTGTAGAGGCGGACCGGACGGTCGATGCCATCCGCCTCGGAGAACTCGACGATACGCTCCAGCCGGCCACCCGAATCCTGGACCAGCCGGCCATAGCGGTCCGGATTGCCGGTCTCGAAACCCAGCACCACCACATCCGGCGGATTGTCGCCATCGCGGGCCGAGGCGAGTTCGCGCAGGGTCGCGGTCGTGGTCATCGGGTCGCCGCCGAAGGCCACCAGCACCGTGCCGGTAAAGCCCCCCAGCGCCCCGAGCGCCGCCCGCACCGCGTCCCCGGTGCCGCGCGGCTCGACCTGCACCGCGATTTCGGCCTCTCCCGCTTCCGCCGCAACGTCGTCCTGACCGGGCGAGATCACCACAACCTGACGTTCCGGCTTGAGCGGCGCCAGCGCTGCCAGGACATGGCCGATCAGGCTGCGCCCGGCGATCCGGTGCAGCACCTTCGGCTTGTCCGACTTCAGGCGCGTGCCCTTGCCGGCGGCGAGCACGATGGTGGCGAGGGGACGGGACATGGGTTCGGAACAAGCTCGGTCGATTTGCGGTATTCGGGATTTTCGGTGAGTCGCGCGGAAAATGCCACAGGCCGGAACATCGCGGAAATCAACAATTGCTACCAAAGATGACAGCGGGGGCCGATCTCCCTCGCCCCGACCGCCCATCCCCGGGTGACGATCCGGCCGGCATCTGCGAGAGTGAGTCTCCCATCGTTGCCTCAGAGCCTTTCCATGACCACGCCCACCACCCTCGTCTTCGATCTCGACGGCACCCTGGTCGACAGCGCCCCGGACATGCACGCCGCCGCCAACCGCACCCTGGCGCGGGCCGGTCGCGATGAGATCAGCCTCGCCCAGACCCGCCGCTTCATCGGCGACGGCGTGCCGCGCTTCGTCGAGCGGGCGGTCGAGGCGTCGGGCCCGCCGGTGGACGCGGCCGGCCTCGCGGCGATCACCACCGACTTCATCGCCGACTACGAGGCCAATGCCGCCGCCCTCACCCGGCCCTATCCGGAGGTGGTGGAGACGCTCGAGGCTTTGCGGACTCGGGGCCACCGGATGGCCGTGTGCACCAACAAGCCGCAGACGGCCAGCGACAATCTGTTGCGCGACCTTGATCTGGCCCGGTTCTTCGACCTGGTCGGCGCCGGCGACCGCTATCCGGTACGCAAGCCCGATCCGGGCCATCTGCTGGGGGTTTTGGACGAACTGAACGTGGCGCCGGGCGGCGCGCTGATGGTCGGCGACAACGAGAACGACGCCGAGACCGCCCGCGCCGCCGGCGTGCGCTTCGCGCTGGTGCCCTACGGCTATGCCCGGGCGCCGCTGGAGAGTCTGCCGGCGACGTTCCGTCTCAAGGGTTTTGGCGCTATCCTGGACCTTGCCCTGTAACGCCGGAGGCCCCGGTGATCGACACCCAAGCCCCCCCGCCGCCGCAAGCCATCGGCGAGCCGACCTTGCGGCGGTTCCGGATTTCGGCTGGCCCCGAAACCCGCTCGGCGATCATCGCGGTCAGTTCCCACGCCCCGATCGGCCGCGGCTCGACCCGTCTGGTCCCGCGCACCGAGGCCCAGATCCGCAGCCGCGCCGAAGCGCTCGCCCGGGACTATTTCGGGGTAAAATGGGCGATCAAGGTCGAACCGATCGAGGAAGCCTGAAAACCCGGCACCGCGTGCCGTCACAGCGGCTCGAACTGGGTTCCCTTCATGATCATGTCCACCACCTCGCCGTCCCGCGACAGCGGCAGGTCGAGCGACTGGAAGCGCAGAAACTCCTTGCCCATGCGCTTCATGTTGCCGCGCGAGGTCACTGGCTCCAGGTCTCTTAGGATCCGTTCGTAAGGCTCCACCGCGAGCTGGCGGAACGAGGGTTCGTACAATTCGTCGACATAACAGCCCGTCGAGTCCCGGCCGAGGATTTCGGTGATGCGCGAGCCGATCAGCCGGAAGCGGTACCGTCTCGGATCATGCTCCACATCGATCAGGGCGATGCGCCCGCCGAACCGCATCAACTCGATGGCGTCGAAATCGCTCCGCGCCGGCATCCGCCGCCCGCCGCGCCGCGCGGTCCACAGCGCCAGGAGATCCTTCAGAAAAGGCTCACGAATCCGCGAGACCTCATCGACCTCGCGGCCATCGGTATAGCCAGGGACCGTCGTCTTCATCACCGGTTTGTCTTCAATTGCCCGGCCCGGTCAATTCCCGGCCCGTTTTATCGGAACCGCCCGTAATCGCGGATCAGGCGGCGAGATGCCGTAAGTCTATCCAATTGCCATCCGTGTAACAAATTAAACAGATATAGGCAGCCGCCATCCGCCGCCACATGGGCACGACGCGGTTGGAAGAGGTCTCTTTTTCCGTATCCCTGACGCAGGTCGGGGCCGACGCCTGAGGCCTTGCCGCGTGACGGGTAGCCGATCACGAGCCGGGATCTCCCGAAATGCTCCACCAGCGCGAGGCCGCCACCATTTCAGGCGTCGGCCCCGGCCTGCGGCGGGGATTCGATTGAGGGGGTGGCGGGGATACGGCTGAGGCGGTGGCAGCGGGTCGGCAGTCGATGCAGCATCCTCCAGAACAACGCGGCCGGCCCGGCCCTCTCCCGTATCCCCGACGAAGGTCGGGGCCGACGCCTGAGGCCTTGCCGCGTGACGGGTAGCCGATCACAACCGAGATCTCCTGAAATGCTCCACCAGCGCGGGGCCGCCACCATTTCAGGCGTCGGCCCCGGCCTGCGCCGGGATGTTGAGCGGTGGCGAATAGCGAGGCGGCGCGGTTGATGCTCTCGACGCGGCGGCCGGTCCCCCCGCGGTCGCGACAGCCGCGGCGGTAGCCGATCGACCGATCTGAAATCTCCGCGCAGGCCGCCACCATTCGGCGTGGCTCGCGACGCGACAGCGGGCATCTGCCGAAGCAGCATCCACCGGAACGACGCGGCCAAACGGGTCAGACCAAGCCCAGCTTTCCCGTATCCCGACGAGTCGACCGACGCCTGAAGCCTTGCCGCGTGACGGATATCCGATCACGACCGAGATCTCCGAAATGCTCCACCAGCGCGAGGCCGCCACCATTTCAGGCGTCGGCCCCGGCCTGCGCCGGGATACGATTGAGGTGGTGGCGGGGATACGGCTGAGGCGGTGGCAGCGGGTCGGCAGTCGATGCAGCATCCACCAGAACGACGCGGCAGGCCAAGCTCTCTCCCGTATCCCCGGCGCAGGTCGGGGCCGACGCCTGAAGCCTTGCCGCGTGACGGGTAGCCGATCACGAGCCGGGATCTCCCGAAATGCTCCGCCAGCGCAGAGGCCGCCACTGCTTCAGGCGTCGGCCCCGGCCTGCGCCGGGGATACGGCCGGTGCGGGGGGCCTTGCTCAGCGCCCCTTGAAGACGGGCTTGCGCTTTTCCATGAAGGCGGTGATGCCCTCGGCGTGGTCTTCGGTCAGCATGCTGTCGGCCATGCGTTCGGCCTCCATCTGGAGCTGGCTTTCCATCGAGAGGTGGTGCACCGAATTGAACAGCGCCTTGGCATTGGCATAGGCGACGGTCGGGCCGTTGGCGAGACGGGTGGCGAGTTTCAGGGTCTCGGCCTCAAGCTCGGCCTTGGGCACGTGCCAGTTGATCAGGCCAAGCTCCTTGGCCCGCTCGGCGCCGAAGCGGTCGCCCAGCAGGGCGAGCTCCATCTGGTGCTTCATGCCGAGGGTGCGGCCGACGAAGTAGGAGGAGCCGCCGTCGGGGCTGGCGCCGATATGGCAATAGGCCAGCGTGAAGAAGGCGTCGTCGGCGGCGATCGCGAGGTCGCAGGCCGCGACAAGGCCGACCCCGAACCCGGCGGCGGCGCCCTTGATGCTGGCGATCACCGGCTTGCCCATGCGGCGGATCGCGAACAGCGGCAGGTGCAAGAGGTGGATGCCCTCGAGGATCATCTTGCGCCGGTCGCCCTCCTTCATCGTGAGGCGCTCGACCATGTTGCGGATATCCCCGCCGGCCATGAAATGGTCGCCGGCCCCAGTGATCACCACGCAGCGCACGGCATCCTCGAACTCCAGCGAGCCGATGATCTCGCGGAACGCCACCCGGAGCTCCGGCGTCAGGGCGTTGCGCACCTCGGGCTGGTTCAGGGTGACGGTGGCGACGCCGTCCTTGATGTCGAGCAACACGGTATCGGACATGGGGGGCCTTTCCGGAGTTTGAGGGGAGACTTGGTTTCCCCGGCGATGCTACCTTTTGAGACCCGGGCCGAAAAGGCCGGCGCGGCGGAATCATCAGCGGGATCACATCATGGCCAAGCGACGCATCATCGATCTTTCCGTGGCTCTTGAGGCCGGGATCGCCTCGGACCCGCCGCAGATGCTCCCCCAGATCGAGTATCACGACCACGAGAACACGGCGGAGAAGATGGCGGCCTATTTTCCGGGCCTCACCAAGGATCAGCTTCCAGGCGGCGAGGGCTGGGCAGTGGAGACGCTTACCATCTCGACCCATAACGGGACCCATCTCGACGCGCCCTATCACTTCCACTCGACCATGAATAACGGGGAGCGGGCGCTGACCATCGACGAGGTGCCGCTGGACTGGTGCTTCAATCCGGGGGTGAAGCTCGACTTCCGGCACATGGCGGACGGCTATGTGGCAACGGCAGCCGATGTGGCGGCGGAGCTGAAACGCATCGGGCACGAGCTCCAGCCCCTCGACATCGTGGTGGTCAACACCGCCGCCGGAGCGCGGTATGGCGAGGACGACTATCTCTCCACCGGCTGCGGCATGGGCCGCGAGGCGACGCTCTATCTGCTGGAGCGCGGGGTCAGGGTCACCGGCACCGACGCCTGGAGTTGGGACGCCCCGTTCGTGCACACCGCCAAGCGCTATGCCGCCGACGGCGATGCCAGCATCATCTGGGAGGGGCACCGGGCGAGCATCGAGATCGGCTACTGCCATATCGAGAAGCTCTCGAACTTGGACCAGTTGCCGGACAGCGGCTACACGATCGCGTGCTTTCCGTGGAAAATTAAGGGTGCATCCGCCGGTTTCACCCGCGCGGTGGCGATCATCGAGGAAAAATAGCTGAAAAAAGCTGCACTATAATGCATCCCTGTCCGGCAGGATCCGGATTCAGAGGAAATCCCGCAGCATCGCCACCAGGGGCTTGTCCGCCGGCGGCATCGGGTAGTCGCCGAGACGGACCGGGCGGACCCATTTGACCGCCTGGCCCTCGCGCGGCACCACGCTTCCCCACCAGCGCCGGCAGAGATAGAGCGGCATCAGCAGGTGAAAGTCGTCGTAGCAGTGGCTCGCGAAGGTGAAGGGAGCGAGGCACGATTCCTTGGTATCGATGCCAAGCTCTTCTTTTAGTTCACGAATCAGCGCGGCTTCGGGGGGCTCGCCGGGATCGACCTTGCCGCCGGGAAACTCCCACAGACCCGCCATCTTCTTGCCCTCGGGCCGCTGGGCGATCAGCACCCGTCCATCCACATCAATCAGCGCGACCGCGACCACGAGGAGGGTGGGTAAAGGTTTGGAAGAGGTCATTTGGAGCGGGCCTCTGTGTTGCCGGGTCTGGGCTCTTTGCCCTACAGGACCCTTCGAGACGCGGTCCAAGGACCGCTCCTCAGGGTGAGGTGATTAAATTTGACAATCAAATCAGCGTTTTGGAGGGCACTCACCCTGAGGAGAGGCTTTTGAGCCTCGTCTCGAAGGGTCTGGCCTGCAGCAAGGGTGCACACAACGCTCATCGCGGCGCCTCCCAATCGACGCGGGTCAGCCGCATCCGCTGCATCCGAACTCGGTCCCCAAACGTGGGTCGATCGAAATCGTGCTGATCCACGGGCACGAATCCGTTCTTACGCATCACTGCGAGCGAGCCCGAGTTTCCAAAGAGCGCGCTGGCGGTTACCACCTCCATCTTGAGGACGGCAAAAGCGTGATCCACCATCAAGCCAAGCGCCTCGGTCATATAGCCCATTCCCCAATACGTCTTGCCGAGCCAATACCCGAAGGAATCCCTCTCCGAGTCCTCCAGGCGCAAGTCCAGTCCCCCGACAAGTCCCGCACGGCCGCGAAGCTCGATTGCTCTGCGAAAATCCCGACCCTCGGTTTCCAGATCTATTGACGCCCGTATGAATTGCTCGGCCATCCGACGCTCGTACGGCCACGGCACGGCGGACAGGTTTTGGACGATGTCGAAGTCGTTGATCAAATTGAATAGTTGGTCGGCATCCCACGGTTCAAACGGACGGAGGCGCAATCGTTCGCCTTCGAGAACGAAACCGCCCATCCGACATCAACTGCGGTAATCGGCGTTGATCTCGATATACCCGTGGGTGAGATCGCAGGTCCAGACCGTGGCCTTGCCCTTGCCCACTCCGACATCGGTCTCGATCAGCACCTCGCGGCCCTTCATATGGGCGGTCACCGGCGCCTCGTCGTAGTTCTCGACCCGGGCACCGTCCCGGGCGATGGCGATGCCGCCGAAGGCGACCGACATGCGGTCGCGGTCGGCCTTCTCGCCGGACTTTCCGACGGCCATGACGATGCGGCCCCAGTTCGCGTCCTCGCCGGCAATCGCGGTCTTCACCAGCGGCGAGTTGGCGATCGCAAGGCCGATCTTGCGGGCCGCCCGGCTGGATGCCGCGCCCTTGACGTTGACCTGGATGAGCTTTTGAGCGCCCTCGCCGTCGCGCGCGATCTGGATCGCCAAGTCCTTGAGAACCGCGTGCAAGGCCTTCTCGAAGCCCCGCAAAACCGGGTCCCGGTGATCACGCGGCCTAGGATGCGCGCCGGCCTGGCCGGTGGCGAACATCAGCAGCGTGTCGCTGGTCGAGGTGTCACCGTCGACGGTGATCGAGTTGAAAGTGGTATCGGCATTGCGCTTCAGCATCGGCTGCAGCACCGAGGCATCGAGCTTGGCATCGGTGAAGACGAAGGACAGCATCGTCGCCATGTCAGGTGCGATCATGCCGGAGCCCTTGGCGATGCCGACGATTGTCACCGGAACGCCGCCGATCTCCGCGGTAACGCACGCGCCCTTGGTGAAGGTGTCGGTGGTACTGATCGCCTTTGCCGCGCGCTCCCAGTCATTGAGCCCGAACCGCGCCGGAAGCTTGGCGATCTCGAGCGTGATCCTCTCATGCGGCAACGGCTCGCCGATCACCCCGGTGGACGCGATCATCACCTCGGCGGGCTTACAACCCAGCGCCGCCGCCGCCGCGCCCGTCATCGCCTCGACGGCGGTGCGACCCTTGGCGCCGGTGAAGACATTGGCGTTGCCGGCATTGACGACCAGGCCGCGCGCCTTCCCCGCGCCCAGATGTTCGCGGCACCATTGAACCGGCGCCCCTGGCGCGGTGGAGCGGGTAAGCACGCCGGCAACCGCCGTGCCGGGCGCGAACTCGGCCAGCAACAGGTCCGGGCGACCTTTGTACTTCAGGCCGGATTCGGCCACCGCGACACGCATACCGGCGACCGCCGGCATCTCCGGAAACCGCTCCGGCGCGAGAGGAGAGACTTTAAGATCCATCGCTTGGGCCCACCCAGGAAGGCAAACTCGGTTGAAGCTAGTTTTTCGGCTGAGGCGCCGGCATCGGACCGCCGTCGAAATTGAAGCGCTCGACCTTGGTCTTGGTCCGCAGATCCGCCAGCATATCCTGCAAGATCTGGCCGGAAAGTTCGGAGGAAAGCTGCTGGCGGGCCTGCTCGAACGGCGGCGCCTCACCGGCCTTGCGGTCCTCCGTCAGGATGACATGCCAGCCGAACTGGGTTTTCACCGGTTCCTTGGTGTAGGTGCCGGGATCGAGCGCAAAGGCCGCGTCGGAGAACTCGGGCACCATCTGTCCCTTGGCGAACCAGCCGAGGTCACCGCCGGACGAGGCCGAGGGGCCGGTCGACTTCTCCGAGGCGAGCGTCGCGAAATCACCGCCCTTGTCGAGCGCCTCGATGACGGCGCGGGCGTCGGCTTCGCTCTCCAGCAGAATATGGCGGGCCTTCACCTGCTCGCCGCCGGCGAGCGCCTCCTTGCGCTTCTCGTATTCGGCGCGCAGGGCATCCTCGGTCACCTTGCCGGTCACCGCCTCGGTCAGATAGATCTCGGAGATGATCTGGCTTTCGGCATCCCGCAGGCGCTTCTTGACCTCGGCATTGTCGGCATAGCCGGCGGCCCGTCCGGCGGCCGCAACGAGCCGAGCGTCGATCGAACGCTGCAGCAGCGTCGGATAAACCGCCGGCAGGGGAAGCTGCTTGTATTGGTCGGGCAACCGCTCGGCCATGCGCAGGATCTCGATCAGAAAGATCTCCTCGCCGGCGATCCGGGCGACCACGGTCTTGGTCGGATCCGGCAACTGGGCCGGCACGGCGGAGGGTTGGCCACCGGTCTGGGCAATGGCGGTCGCACCGAACACGATGCTCGCCGAGATCGCGGCAGCCGCGAGGGTAACGCGCCCGGGGCCAGGGAGGTACGAGAACATGGGTTCATCCTTCCAAGGTTCGGCGCATTGCGCACCATCGTTTTGACCGGGCGGCGCGGGGCCGCGAGAAATCCGGGAGAGGGAGCGGTATCAGAAGCCGGGCAAGCCGACAAGCGATGTTCGCTGCCACAGCCGCCGCCAACCGGCATATCGCGAAAAGATGATCGGGGTCGAGGCACCGTGTTCCGGCGGCGCTTCGAATCCGGCGCTATTTGCGCGTCGCGAACGGGATGATCATGTCGAAGCCGAGCGCCTCTTCGGTTCGCTTGCCCCCGGAATAATCCGAGCGGTCGGCGCGGATCACGACGATCACGCCCTCGGTCTTCACACCCGCATCGAATCTCGGCACGTCCCGGCGGATCGTCTCGATCAGGACATTCGCCATCCCCGCGCCGTGGCTGCCGATATCGACGAAAATTCCAGGTTCGGGCTTGTGCACCGCGCCGGCTCCGCGAATGTCGAACACCACGCCGGTCGCCCGAAGATCAATCCTGTCGACGAACAGGGCGTCACCGAGTTTGATGGCCGGCTGTCCCGTCTCGCGGTCGACCCGCATCGTCATCCGCGAGAACACCAACCCGGCCGGCACGGCCTTGTCGGACTGGCGCTGGCGAACATAAAGCAGGATCGCCAACCGCACCTCGTCGAGGCAGCGTTCAGCAAAGTCCCGCGCCAGTTCCGCCGCCCGGGGCTCAGCAACCCCGAGCACACTGGTTGCCAGCATCTGGATGTTGACGCCGGCGCGACGGATCAACGCACCGAGATCATCGGCGAGCAGCATCGCGGTCGAGCGCGCGATGGAAACGTCCGCGTCCTGGCTCGACGCCCTGCCGGTGCCGGCCTGGCTGTACCGGCCGACAAGCACCGCATCTTCCTGGGTCGCTTGGGAATAGGGATTGTTCTTGCGCCGCTCGCGGGCAATATCCGAGGCAGGTTTCCGCTGTCCATCACGGACCGAAACCGAACTCGGGGTACTTGAACGGACGCCCTTGACGCCGCTCAGCCCCGGCGTTGAAATTCTTTCAACCATCGCTCCCACCCATTCTGGGTTGGACATCGCAAGCCGAAGCAAACCTTATTTTAAACGCAATTTAATCGGAATTCAACGACAACCGCATAGGCGGCGGTTTTCCGAGGAATCGCGCCTCCGGCGCCGCCCCCGCATTGACACCGACCGGTGTTGATCCTATGTCTCACAACCGTTATTCGACGGGCGCTTCCGCCCGCAATAAGATCGCGCGAAAGCCGTCTGTCACCCAAGAGGAGCCCCCATGTTCGGCGCCATCGCCAAGGCATTGTTCGGTTCCGAGAACGACCGCGTCCTGAAACAGATGCAGAAGCGGGTCGACGCGATAAACGCGCTTGAGCCGCAGCTCGAAAACCTCAGCGACGAGGAACTCGCCGAACGCACCCGGTGGTTCAAGGAACGGCTCAAGGGCGGCGAAGATCTGGAAGATCTGCTGGAGGATGCCTTCGCAACCGTCCGCGAGGCCGCCAAGCGTACCCTCGGACAGCGGCATTTCGACGTGCAGCTTCTGGGCGGCATGGTGCTGCATGACGGCAAGATCGCCGAGATGAAGACCGGCGAAGGCAAGACCCTTGTCGCCACTTTGCCGGTCTACCTGAACGCGCTGCGCGGCCGCGGCGTCCACGTGGTCACCGTCAACGATTATCTGGCCCAGCGCGACGCCGCCTGGATGGGCGCGATCTATAATTTTCTAGGATTGTCGGTCGGGGTGATTATCCACGGCCTCACCGACGAGGAGCGCCAGACCGCCTACGCCGCCGACGTGACCTACGGCACGAACAACGAATTCGGCTTTGACTACCTAAGGGACAATATGAAGTTCCGGCTCGAGGACATGAGCCAGCGGGACTTCGAATTCGCCATCGTCGACGAGGTCGACTCGATCTTGATCGACGAGGCCCGCACCCCGCTGATCATCTCCGGCCCGGCCGAGGACAGCTCGGAATTGTACCGGCAAGTCAATGCCTTGATCCCGCACCTGACCGAGGAAGACTACGAGAAGGACGAAAAACAGCGTTCCGTCACCCTGACCGAGGCTGGCACCGAACATATCGAGACGCTGTTGCAGGAGCATGGCGTGATCACCGAGGGCGGAATGTACGACGTTCAGAACATTTCCGCCGTACACCACGTGAATCAGGCCCTGCGCGCCCACAAGCTCTTCTCCCGCGACGTGGACTACATGGTACGGGACGACATGGTCGTCATCATCGACGAGTTCACCGGGCGCGCCATGGAGGGCCGGCGCTATTCCGAGGGGCTGCATCAGGCGCTTGAGGCGCGCGAGGGCGTGACCATCCAGAACGAGAACCAGACCCTGGCGTCGATCACCTTCCAGAACTATTTCCGGCTCTATCCGAAACTGGCCGGTATGACCGGCACGGCGATGACCGAAGTGGCGGAATTCGCGGAAATCTACAATCTCGAGGTCGTCGAAATTCCGACCAACGTGAAGGTCAACCGCGAGGACCACGACGACGAGGTCTATCGAACCCAGCGCGAGAAATGGGACGCGATCATCGAGCTGATCGAGGATTGCCGGGAACGGGCCAGCCCGCCCTGGTCGGCACCGTGTCGATCGAAAAGTCGAGCATCTTTCCGAGCTGCTCAAGAAACGGAACATCCGCATCGGTTCTGAACGCCCGTTTCCACGAGCAGGAAGCACAGATCATCGCCCAGGCCGGCGAGCCCGGCGCGGTGACCATCGCCACCAACATGGCCGGCCGCGGCACCGACATTCAGCTTGGCGGCAACCTTGATATGCGCGTCGCCACGGATGGTGTCGCCGGCGACCCGGCCAAGATCGAAAAGATCGCCGAGGACATCCGGGCCAAGAAAGCCGCCGTGATCGGCGCCAATGGGCTCTATGTGATCGGCACCGAACGCCACGAGAGCCGGCGTATCGACAACCAGCTTCGCGGACGCTCCGGACGCCAGGGGGACCCGGGAACCTCCAAGTTCTTCCTGTCCCTGGAAGACGATCTGATGCGGATCTTCGGGTCCGAGCGGATGGACGGGATGCTGCGCAAGCTCGGTCTGGAGGACGGCGAGGCGATCGTTCACCCTGGATCAACAAGGCGCTGAAAGGCTCAGGAAAGGTCGAAGCCCGCAACTTCAGATCCGCAAGCAGCTTCTGAAATACGACGATGTCATGAACGACCAGCGCAAGGTCATCTACGACCAGCGCAAGGACATCATGCGGGCCGACGAGGTGGGCGCGACCGTCGCCGACATGCGCCATCAGGTGATCGAGGACATGGTTGCCCGGGCGATCCCGGAAGGCACCTACAAGGAACAGTGGGACCTGGATACTCTCGCCACGGAGACCAGGAACGTCCTCGGGCTGACGGTGCCGGTGGCGGAATGGGCCGCCGAGGAGGGCATCGCGGATCAGGAAATCCGGGAGCGCCTGACCAAGGCTTCGAACCAGCGCATGGCCGAGAAAGTCGCCAATCTAGGCCGCGAGCTGATGCGCATGGCGGAGAAGAGCCTGCTGCTGCAGATCCTGGACCAGCACTGGAAGGAGCATCTTCTCGCGCTCGACCATCTTCGCCAGGGGATCAACCTGCGCGCCTATGCCCAGCGGGACCCGCTGAACGAGTACAAGCGCGAGGCCTTCAACCTATTCGAGGCCATGCTCGGGGATCTGAGACAGACCGTCACCGGCGTGCTTGCCCATCTCGAGGTCCAGGCCCAGTCCACGCCCGAGGAGATGGAAGCCCGGATGGCCGCCGAACGGTTGAACCAGGAAACCCATGAAGGCCGCGTCGACCCGGCGATGGCCGCGCCGGACGGCGAGGCGCCTCAATCCGCGGCGGGCGACGAGCGGCGTCAGCGGCCGGTGGTCAACCGGGCCTCGGCCGTCGTCAATCCCGAAGACCCGTCCACCTGGGGCAAGGTCGCTCGCAACTCAGCCTGTCCATGCGGCTCCGGCAAGAAATTCAAGCACTGCCACGGACGCTTCGGCTGAGAAAGGTCCACGCGCCTATTTCGGCTTGAACGGCAAAACCTCGGCCGTCGTTTCGGGAACCGAGGGCGGCACCGGCATCAGCCCGGCCAGAAGAACCGTGACCTCCTGCCCCGCCTCGACAAACGGCAGCACAATCGCCGCCCAGCCGTCGCCCCGTGGCCAGTCGGGGCTTTTCGATCGTGCGACAATGTCGGCGACGCGCGACAGGCCGGCGAGAATCTGTTCCGGGTCATCATGCTTCAAGATCTCTCCGGTCGGGTCGAACCCCAGTAAATCCTGAGCCTCGGCGCCGGCGAACTCGATCCGGTACGCCTCGCCGTCTCGGAAACATAGCAGGACGTGGGGGATTTCCGCAGCCAGATCGGACAGATACAAAACATCCGCTCCCGGCGCCAGGGCCGGCCCGCGCAGCCGGTTCCAATACGCGTCCAGTCGCTTCAGCGACCGATCGGCGATCAAGTCGGGTGAACTCGCAAGCGTCCTCGGCAACCGCACGATCATTCTGGCCTCCCGGTCCATATGTCCCTCTGTGGGGGTTATGGACGGGCCAGGGACGTTTTTTTGCAGGCGTCGGGGGTGATGTGTGCGGGCGCCTATTCGCGCAGCGCGGCGATGTGCTGGATCGCGGCGGGCCGGGGTTCGGTAACCAGAATGTCCTCGAACGCCACGACCCGCAGTTCGGGACGGGCGACGTCCAGCAGTTCTTCGCGGCGGAGCAGAAAATCCGGATTTTGCGGACGCCCGAACGCCTGATTGCCGTCCGCGAAGGTTTCGTAGAGCAAGGCCCCGCCGGGCGCCACCGCGCGCACCAGATGCGGCATCAGCGGGCGATGCAGGTAATTGGTGACCACGATGCCGTCGAAGACCCGGTCGCCAAGCGGCCACGGGCGGCCGTCCTCCAGATTGCAGGCAATCAGCTCGACATGCTCGTCGGCGGCAAGATCCGCGACCAGGGTGATGTCCCGATCCAGGCAAACCACCCGATAACCAAGGGAAAGGAAATACCGCGAATGCCGCCCGCTGCCGCAGGCAAGGTCGAGGATCAGACCGCCTTTCGGGATCAGATGCGCAAACCGCGTGACCCAGGGCGAGGGCGGGGTCTGAATTTTCCGGATATCGGCGGCCATCGGCATGGACTAGTCCCCCAGGGCCGGGATCACGGCCCCCGTCACCGTGCTCCTGGCCGAAGCGAGACGCACGAAAGCATCGGTAACCGCGTCGGGAGGCGGCAGCCGGTCCGGGTCCTCGGCGGGAAAGGCGGCGGCCCGCATATCGGTTCGCACCTCGCCCGGATCGATGACATTGGCCCGGATGCTCCCTTTCCGGTTCTCCGCCGCATAGACCCGCATCAACGCCTCAAGGCCGGCCTTGCTGGCGGCATAGGCGCTCCACAGCCGGGGCGCGATCCGCGCGGCACCCGATGTGACCAGCAACACCCGCCCGGCATCCGACCCGGCGATCAGCGAATGCAACTCATGGATCAGACGGAAATTGGACGACAGGTTCACGGCCATGACCTCATCCCACGCGGCATCAGTATACATGGGAAGCGCCGCGATTTCTCCAAGCACCCCGGCGTTGAGAACCAGGATGTCGAGGCCTCCGACCAGGGCCTTGATTTCGCCCGCCAAACCGGCAATCCCGCCCGGAGCCCCGATGTCGCGGACCAGAACGTGGGCGCTGCCGCCGGCGCCGCGAATCGCCGCCGCCACCTGGCTGAGCGCATTACCATCGCGCGCCAGAAGCAGGACCTTCGCGCCCTCGCGGGCATAGCGTTCGGCCACCGCCCGCCCGATCCCGCGCGAAGCACCGGTGACCAGCGCCACTCTGCCCGCCAGCGGCTTGTCGGCCGCTGCGATCTCCGCCTCGATCGACCGGTCGTCCGCCATGGCGTTGATCTCGCGGCCGACCTCGTCGAGAACCGCCCGCATCACGTTCACCAGACGGTCGATCTCCGCGTGGCCGGCGACCAGCGGCAGGGCGCTGACCAGGGTGTCGCGCACCGCGCGCACGATGACGCCGCGCTGCTGCATCCGCTCCCGACATACCGCCGCGACCACGCCCAGCGGCTCGAAACGCTCGCGGCTCGTCCGGTCACGCACCAGTTCCACCGCCCCGATCAGGCCGAGGCTGCGGGTCTCGCCGACCATCGGATGGTTCCTGAGGCTTGTCAGCCGTTCGGCGAAATAGGGGCCGAGATCGTCGCGCACCCGCTCAACCAGCCCTTCGCGCTTGATGATCGCGAGGTTCTCCAGCGCTACCGCTGCCGCCACCGGGTGACCGGCATAGGTGAAGCCATGGGCAAGGTCGCCGCCCTTCTCGATGATCGTCCGGGCGACCCGCTCGCCGATCAGCACCGCGGCGATCGGCTGATAACCGGAGGACAGTCCCTTGGCCATGGTCATCAGGTCCGGCGTCAGGCCGAAATGCTCGCTCGCGGTCCAGGACCCGAGCCGGCCGAACGCGCAGATCACCTCGTCGATGATCAGCAGCACATCATGGGCGCGGCAGATCGCCTGGACCTCGCGCAGATAGCCGGCCGGCGGGATGATCACCCCGCCGGCGCCCTGGATCGGCTCGGCGATGAAGGCGGCGACCCGCTCCGGCCCCAGCTCGCGGATCTTCTCCTCAAGCAGCCGCGCCGCTCGTTTCGCGAACACCGCCGCCGGCGCGCTTCCCGCGTCGCGAAAGCCGTAGGGCGCGCCGATATGGGCGAAATCCGGCAGCGGTAGACCGGCCTGCTCGTGCATCGCGCGGATGCCGCCGGCGCTGGCGGCGGCGAGTGTGCTGCCGTGGTAGCCCTCCTCGCGGCCGATGATGATCCGCTTTTCCGGCTTGCCTTCGAGCGACCAGAACTGGCGCGCGAAACGCAGGGCCGAGTCCACCGCTTCCGAGCCCGAATTGGTGAACACCACATGCTCCAGCCCGTCCGGCGCGATCTCGGCGAGCCGGGCCGCGAGTTCCGCCGTCGGCGCCGTCGTGGTCTTGAAGAAGGTATTGTAATAGGAGAGCTTTTCGATCTGCGCGCGCGCCGCCTCGGCCAGTTCGGGACGGCCGTATCCGACATTGACGCACCAGAGCCCGGCCATGGCGTCGAGATAGCGATGGCCGTTCTCGTCCCACAGATAACAGCCCCTGCCCCGTTCCATGACGGTCGGGCCGCCTTCGTCACGCAGGCGTTTGTTGTCGGTGAAGGGATGCAGATGATGCGCGGCGTCGAGGCCCCGCAGATCCTTGTCGGCGTCGTCGATCCTCGCCTCCCCGATCATTCTGCGCCGGCGCGTTGGACGAACCGGCGAATCGACATTATATAACGGAAGCAGGACACGAGGTTACCGGATGATTCTCTACCAACTTCAATGTGAAGCCGAGCACGGCTTCGAGGCTTGGTTCCGCAACAGCGCCGCCTATGACGAACAGGCGGAGCGCGGATTGCTGTCCTGCCCGGCCTGCGGCTCGTCGAAAATCACCAAATCTCTGATGGCGCCCCGCATCGCCGGCACGCGCCAGAACGCTCAATCGGATCCGGTACCGGCCAAGGCGGGCGCAAAGCAGGTGCAGGCCTCGCCGGAAGCGGCCGCGCTTCGCCGGCAGCTTCTTGAGCTGCGATCGAAGATCGAGGAATCCTGCGACTATGTCGGCCCGCGTTTCGCCGAAGAGGCGCGCAAGATTCACTACGGCGAAACCGACCCCAAGGGGATCTACGGCGAGACCAGCGCGGACGAGGCCAAGGCGCTGAAGGACGAAGGCATCGAGTTCGGCTCGGTTCCCTGGCTGCCGAAGGAAAATGCGTGACGTTTGAGTCGATGCTTCAAGTAGTCATATCCCTGGCGCAAACCCAGGCCTATTCCGCAAGCCTTTAAAAAATCACCAATGATTGCCGGCTTGATCAGCCCGGCAATCAGAATTCCTTCCAATCCAGCCCGAGGTACCGCCGACGGCATGCGCCCTGGCTTTCGCCTGGGGATCGTCGCAGAAGTGAGGACGGCGCCGAACTTAAATACCTGCTGGCTGTTCTCCCGGCACAGCACCCGCCATCGCGTAGTTCACCGAAAGATCGTCACCGAGTTCGAACCGGTCTCGGGCAACGCTGTAGGTGATCCCCCGCCGCAGAGTCATCCGGAACCCCGCATCGGCCATCAGGCCGGAGAGTTCCTCGGGAGTGAGAAACTTCCGCCAGTCATGGGTACCCGCCGGGATCACCCGCAGCACGTATTCCGCCAGCACCTTGGCAACGACCATTGATCTGGCTGACCGGTTCAACGTCGTCAACACCACGACGCCGCCGGGCTTCAGCAGCCCCGCCAGGGTATTCAGGAAGCCGGCGGGGTCGGCGACATGCTCGATCACTTCGGATGCGATGACCGCATCGTAACGACCGGCCCGGGCCAGCAGATCCTCGGCGGCGGCGCATTCAAAGTCGATCTTGAGACCGGACATTGCCGCATGTGCCCGCGCCGCGTCGATGGCCTCGGCCGAGGCATCGATGCCCGTTACGACTGCCCCGAGCCGCGCCAGAGGCTCGCACAGCAAGCCGCCGCCGCAACCGACGTCCAGCACTTTCAGATCCTTGTATGGCCGACGCGGAGACGCTTCAGCCGGCACGAACGGATCCAGCGCCTCGCGGATGAACGCCATGCGGGCATGGGACATCCGATGCAACGGCGCGAAGGCGCCCTGGGGATCCCACCACTCGCCAGAGAGCGCCGAGAAGCGTTCGATTTCCCCAAGGTCGATGCTCGTCGCCGGTCCTTGCACCTTACGGTCTCCTCCAAATCGGCCGGCGCCGGACCGGGCCTGGTGCCCGACGCCAACCCGGTCTTGCCGCCGTCCACCGGCGCGAGTATGTATACGCGCGCCGCGCCCGGGCAAGCCTTGGATTCTCTTCGACCACGGGTTTTCCGAGCGGCGCCCCTTGAGCACCGAACCAGCGAGTGGACATGGCCCGCATTGTCCAGAAATTCGGCGGCACGTCCGTCGCGGACATTGACCGCATCCGCAATGTCGCCCAGCGCGTCAAGCGCGAGGTCGATCTCGGTAACGATGTCGCCGTCGTGGTCTCGGCGATGGCCGGCGTCACCAACCAGCTGGTCAAATGGACCACCGAAATCAGCCGCCTGCACGATGCCCGGGAGTACGATACCGTCGTGGCCACCGGCGAGCAGGTCACCAGCGGCCTGCTGGCGCTGGCATTGCAGGATCTGGGCATCGACGCGCGGTCCTGGCAGGGCTGGCAGATTCCTTTCCGGACCGACAACATGCACGGCAATGCGCGGATCGAAGAGATCGAGACCCGCGAGATGATCGAACGGTTCTGCCGCGGACAGGTGGCGGTCATCGCCGGCTTTCAAGGCATCGGCCGGGACAACCGGACCACCACCTTGGGGCGCGGCGGGTCCGATACCTCGGCCGTGGCGCTCGCGGCGGCGCTCGGCGCGGACCGCTGCGACATCTACACGGACGTGGACGGCGTATACACGACGGATCCCCGGATCGTCGCCGGCGCCCACAAGATCGACAGGATCACCTACGAGGAAATGTTGGAAATGGCGTCACAGGGCGCCAAGGTATTGCACACGCGGTCCGTTGCCCTGGCGATGAGCCACAATGTGCGCCTGCAAGTGCTTTCAAGCTTCGCCGACGTGCCCGGCACGCTGGTGGTGGACGAGGATGAGATCGTGGAACAGCGTATTGTTACAGGCATCGCCTACAGCCCAGAGGAAGCCAAGATCACCCTGCGGCGCGTGCAGGACCGGCCCGGCGTGGCTGCCGGCATATTCGGGTCGCTTGCCGACTCGGCGATCAATGTCGACATGATCGTGCAGAACGTCTCCGAGGACGGCGAGACCACCGACCTGACCTTTACCGTCGGCCGCACGGATCTGGACCGCGCCGCCAAGGTGCTCGACGGGATCAAGCAGGAGATCGGTTTCACCGACATGATCGCCGATCCGACGGTCGCCAAGGTTTCGGTCGTCGGTGTCGGCATGCGCAGCCAGCCGGGCGTCGCCAAGACCATGTTCCAGACCCTGGCCGACCGAAGCATCAACATCCAGGTCATCTCCACATCGGAGATCAAGGTGAGCGTGCTGATCGCCTCGGATTATACCGAGCTCGCGGTCCGCGCGCTGCACACCGCCTTCGGCCTGGACGCCGACCCGGCGCCGTAGCGCCGTGAACGACACCCCCAACCAGACTGGACCTGACCAGCGCAAACAGGACCAGAACGGGTTCGGCGGGGATTCCCGGCGGATGCTCCGCCAGCTGCGTGATGTCATGGCGCAGTCGGGAACGGACCAGGAGCGCCTCGACCAGATCGTCCGCATTATCGCCGCCGACATGGGAACAGAGGTCTGTTCGATCTATGTCCGCCGCACCGACAACATTCTCGAGCTTTGTGCGACCGAGGGTCTCAATCCCGAAGCCGTGCACCGTACCCGGCTGCGCGTCGGCGAAGGCCTGGTCGGCGACATAGCCGCCCGGGCGCGTCCACACGCTCTCTCGGATGCCCAGTCCCATCCCAAATTCGCCTACCGCCCCGAGACCGGAGAAGAGATCTACCAATCGCTGATGGGCGTTCCCGTGTTGCGGTCCGAGCGGGTGCTCGGCGTGATTGTCGTTCAGAACCGAACCCGGCGGCGCTATGCCGACGAGGAGATCGAGACACTCGAAACCTTCGCCATGGCGCTCGCGGATCTTTTGTCGTCGAACCGGATCTTCGGCGGCGAGGACGGCGCGGGGGGCCGCACCGCACCGGCGCGGCTGACCGGGCTTGCGATCGTGCCGGGCATCTCGTTCGGTCGGGTCCATCTGCACCGCCAGCCCCTTGTGATCAGACGGGCCGTCGCCGAGGACCCGGATGTGGAACTGTCCCGCCTGAACGCGGCATTGGCGGCACTTCACCAGCGCCTGGACGACCTTATGGAAGGAGCGCCACTCTCGGAGATCGGCGAGCATGCCGAGGTCTTGCAGGCCTATCGAATGTTCGCCCGCGACCGGGGTTGGCTCTCGCGGATGCGCGACGCGATCGCCAACGGCCTCACCGCCGAGGCCGCCGTGCAGCACGGCCTGAACGACACCAGGGCGCGCATGGATCGGATTGCCGACCCCTATCTTCGCGAACGCCTGCACGATTTCGAGGCGCTGGCCGACGAGTTGATGGGCGACCTGGCGGACGGCGCCGCTCCGGGCGACGGTGCGCCGGTGGGACGCGCCGCCCCGCCTGAGAATGCCGTGCTCGTCGCCCGCAACATGGGACCGGCGGACATCCTGGCGTATGACCGCAACAATCTACGCGGCGTGGTGCTGGAGGAAGGCTCGGCCACGGCCCATGTCGCGATCGTGGCCAGGGCGCTCGACATCCCGCTTATCGGAAAGGTCGAGGGCATCCTGAATGAGGTTGAGCCGGGCGACTCGATCATCGTTGACGGCGATCACGCCCAGGTGTTTCTGCGCCCGGCGGACGAGGTCCAGGAGCAGTTTGCCCGCAGTGTCGAGGCCAGGGTCGCGGCGCGGGCACGTTTCGCCGGCCTGAAGGACGTCCCCTGCGTCACCCGCGACGGCGTCCCGGTCTCGCTGTACTTGAACGCCGGACTGCTCGTGGATATGCCCCAGGTGGCCGCGACAGGGGCCGACGGCGTCGGACTTTTCCGCACCGAGATCCCGTTCATGGCCCGGCGCGACTTTCCCGATGTGGATGCGCAGACCGAGCTCTACCAGGCGATCATCGCCGGCGCGGATGGGCATCCGGTGACCTTTCGGGCCCTGGATGTCGGCGGCGACAAGCATCTGCAATCCTTCGCCACCGAGGCCGAGCTCAATCCGGCGATGGGGTGGCGCTCCATGCGCATTCTTCTGGACCGTCCGAGCATTCTGCGCCAGCAGATCCGCGCGCTCGTCCGGGCCAGCGCCGAGCGTGAGCTGCGGCTGATGTTCCCCATGGTCACGGATGTGGCGGAGTTCGACCGGGCGAAAGGCATCGTCGAGCGCGAGATCGCCCGAGCCGCCGAACGCGACGGCAAACCGCCCTCCAAACTGCTCCTCGGCGCCATGATCGAGGTGCCGGCGCTGCTGTGGCAGTTGGAGCATCTGCTGAGCCGGGTCGATTTTTTGTCCATCGGAACGAACGATCTTTTCCAGTTCATTTTCGCCGTCGACCGGGATAGCGACCGGGTCACACGGCGGTATGACATGCTCTCGCCGGCGTTCCTGCGGGTCCTCAAACGGATCGCCCGATCCTGTGCCGACGCCGGCGTACCGGTAACCATCTGCGGAGAGATGGCCGGACGTCCATTGGAGGCGCTGGCGCTGGTCGGTTTGGGATATCGACAACTTTCGATGACGGCGGCCTCGATTGGCCCAGTAAAAGAAGCGATAATGTCGACGAATTGCCATGGAATCACGGATTTCGTTGATAACATATTGATAAATAATCAAAACCACGCTCGAGGCGCTCTAACCGGATACGCCCGCGATCATCAAATCCCGACCTGATCCGCGACCTCCGAGTCTATCATTAGACCGTTGTTTTTTATGCGAAAATAGATTATAGTTCTTTCTGAGCACGGACTAACGAGGATGTTTTTTGCCCTCCTATTGGATAGTAGATCCAATACGACTGCCGGACGGGAATCATGGGATTGGCGAGCGGTAAATCGAAGCTCAAGCTGATCGATATCGAGCCGAGTCAGGCGCGTGACTTCGCGCGTCAAAGGCTGGCGTCGGCGTTCGGCCAAAAGGCCGTCATCGCCAATACGGTATCGACCGTGAATGACGATCGCCCCGAGGGGAATGACGCCGGAACCGAAATCGGCGCGATGCTTCGCGCCGCTCGGGAAGCCTCCGGGCAGGACATTCGCGAGGCGGCTCGCGACCTGCGGATTCGTCATGAATATCTGAGCGCGCTTGAAAACGGCGACTTTGAGGCGCTTCCGGGCATGACTTATGCGATCGGCTATGTCCGCAGCTATGCCCAGCTTCTCGGTCTCGACGTGGAGCGTTCGGTCGCCCTGTTCAAGGCCGAGGCCAGGGACCTTAGCGGTCCGCGCCAGCTTGTGTTTCCCTCGCCGGCTCCGGAAGGCAAGGTTCCGGGCCGCGCGCTGATGTTCGTGGCCGCGTTGCTCGCGGTTTTCGCCTATGCCGGCTGGTACCACATCTCCGACTCAGGAAACGCGGTCGCCGGCTATACGCTGGAAGTGCCGCAAGCCCTTCAGTCCTGGCTGGACGAGAAATCCGGCGGTGGCACTTCGGAAGGTTTCACCACCGCAGCGATCGCCTCGAGCCTGGATAGTCGGCCCGAGGACGCCGAGGCCTCCTTGAACATGGTCGGTGACACCGTTTCGCGTGCCGTCGGCGAAACCGAGGCCGATACCGTGATCGCGGCCGTTACGCCAAGCGTCGAATTGCCGGTGGAGCTTCCACAGCTCGAGGCAACCAGCGTTCGCGTCAGCGAAACGCCTGCCGCGTCGGTCCAAGAAACCGAGACAGCCGAAAGCATGCCCCTGGTAGGGCACGAGGCCGATCGCGAACCGGAGACGCCAATGCAAATGGCGGCTCTACCGACCGAACCGGTCGTCGACGCCGAACCGGCATATTCAAGCGATACCGCGAACCCGATCGAAACGGAGCCGGTCGTGGAGACGCCGACGGCAGCGCCAACGCCGCTTGTCAGCGCCCCGGAGAATGCGATCCCGAGCGCGCCGTTGGTGTCCACCGAAAGCACGCCATCCGTCGAACGCGCAGCCACCACAACCTCCGGAACCGCGCGGTCGCGGGTTCTCATTCGAGCGAATGCCGCGAGTTGGGTGCAGGTGCGTGCCGCGGATTCCACCACAGTGATGACCAAAGTCATGCGGGCCGGCGACGAGTATGAGGTCCCGGAACGTGCCGGTCTCAAGCTTTTCACCGGCAATGCCGGGGCCTTGACGATCCTGATCGACGGCAAACCGGTGCCTCGCATCGGCGAGTCCGGACAGGTCGCACGCAACATTGATCTGACGCCGGAAGTTCTGGAAAAGCAGATCAACTAGCGTGCATTCGCCGTCCCGCGACGCGCGGGCTTTGATCCAGCCGCCGAATTCCATAAACAGCGACACGACTGTTCGCCTCGGCGCGGGATCGCGGTATATAGGGCCGTGACTCGCGAGGCCCTCGGACAAAGTCGGAAGCCGAAAGATGAGCATTCGTCCCTACCGCGACATCCTTCGCCGCAAATCCCGGCAGGTGCATGTCGGAAACGTCCCGGTCGGCGGCGGCGCGCCGATCAGCGTGCAGACGATGACCAATACGCTCACCTCGGATCCCAAGGCGACGATCCGCCAGATCGAAGCCTGCGTCGAAGCGGGCGCGGATATCGTTCGGGTATCCTGCCCGGACACCGAGTCGACCGCGGCCCTGAAGGAGATCGTCCAGGCCTCGCCGGTACCGATCGTCGCCGATATTCATTTCCACTACCGTCGCGCAATCGAGGCGGCCGAGGCGGGGGCCGCGTGCCTGCGCATCAACCCGGGCAATATCGGCAAAGCGGAAAAGGTCCGCGAGGTCGTCCAGGCGGCCCGCGACCACGGCTGCTCCATGCGGATCGGCGTCAACGCCGGCAGTCTCGAGCGTCACCTGCTTGAGAAATACGGCGAGCCCTGTCCCGAGGCGATGGTCGAAAGCGCGCTGGAACACGCACGGATTCTGCAGGACAACGATTTCCATGATTTCAAGATCAGCGTGAAGGCCTCGGATGTCTTTCTTGCGGTCGCGGCCTATCAAGGCCTGGCGGACGCCACCGACCATCCCCTGCATCTGGGAATCACCGAGGCTGGAGGCTTCCGCGCCGGAACCGTGAAGTCCTCCATCGGCATGGGCATGCTGCTCTGGAGCGGGATCGGCGATACCATCCGGGTCTCGCTTTCCTCGGATCCCGTCGACGAGGTCAAGGTCGGCTTCGACATCCTGAAATCGCTCAACCTGCGCCATCGCGGCGTCAACGTGATCTCGTGCCCATCCTGTGCGCGCCAGCAGTTCAATGTCATCGAGACGGTCCAGGCGCTTGAGGAAAGGCTCGCACACATCACCACGCCCATGACCCTCTCGGTCATCGGCTGTGTCGTCAACGGCCCGGGCGAGGCCCGCGAAACCGACATCGGCCTCACCGGAGGCGGCAAGGGTGTTCATCAGGTCTATGTCGCCGGCATCCCGCACCACCGGCTGCGCGACAAGAGCGTCGTCGACCACCTGGTCGAGATGGTCGAGAAGAAAGCCGAGGAGATCGAGGCCGCGCGCCGGAACAGCGATGCCGATTCCGGCCGCGATGCGCAACCGGCGAAGAGCGCCGCCGCGGCTTCATGACATCCGACGCCAGGGACGGAAACGCGGTGCCGCTCGACGACTTCCACGTCATCGGGCTCGATCACCGCACCTGTCCCGATCCGATCCGCGAGGCACTGTTCGTCGCCGACGAGGAGTTGCCCGGGTTTCTGGAGGCGCTCCGCCGGGCCGGATTTGCCGAAGCCATGGTGATGTCGACCTGCGACCGGGTCGAGGTCCGGGCGTTCCACGGCGCCGCCGGAGACCCCGCCCTCAAGATCGCCGAGGCCTTGGCCGCTCCCACGGCGCTTGCGCCGGCGCGGATCCTTCCCGCGCTCTATCACCACACCGGGACCGCGGCGCTCACGCACCTGTTCCGGGTTTCAGCCTCGCTGGAAAGCCAGGTCGTGGGCGAGCCGCAGGTGCTCGGCCAGGTTCGGGCGAGCCATCGCCTGGCGGCAAGTCACGGCATGGTCGCGGACCGTCTCGATCCGCTGCTGCACGCCTCCTATGCGGCCGCTGGACGCGTACGATCCGAAACCGCGATCGCCGAGGGGCCGACATCGCTTGCTGCCGCCGCCATCCGGGTAGCCCGCAGCATCCACGGCGACCTGACACCCTGCCGGCTTGCAGTTCTGGGCATCGACGACATTGCTCTGATGCTCGCCGCGCAGTTTCGGGAAGCCGGCCTCGCCGACATCGTCATCGCCGACCGGGTGCCGCGCCGGGCCGAGGCCGCCGCGCGGGATCTCAAGGCGCATGTCGCCGATATCGCCACCCGGGGTAAAACCCTCGCCGGCGCGGACATCGTGCTGTGCGCGACCGGCGACGGCCGCTATGCCATCGACGAGGAGATGGTCGGCTCAGCGCTTCGCAGCCGCCGGCGCAAGCCGATCTTCATCATTGATCTCGCGGTCCCCGCCGATGTCGATCCGGCCGTGGAACGGATCGACGACGCCTTCCTGTACGATCTTGAGGATCTCGAGCGGCTCGCCACCGAGGGACGTTCCAGCCGCCAGTCGGCGATCACGGAGGCCGAGCGAATCGTTGAGGGCGCCGTGGCGGACTTCCTCGGGAGCCTGGCCGGCCGGGATGCCGATCCGCTGATTGTCGATCTGCGCGAAGCGGTCGAACTTATGCGCCGCGAGGTGCTGCGCGACCGGCCCTCGGCGGACGCCGAGGAGGCGACCCGGCTGCTCGCGCAGCGTCTGCTGCACCGGCCGAGCGAGGCCTTGCGGGAACTCGCATCCGGCGCCAAATTGGATCCGGGCACGCAAGCGCTGGTCCGCGCATTGCTGCTTCCCCCCGATCCTGGCGAAGGAGAGTCCGGTGAGTTTTGAGGCGAACCTTGAACGGGTCGTGGCGCGCCATCGCGAGCTCGAAGCGATGCTGTCCGACGCCGCCGGCATGTCGTCCAGCAACATCGCCCAGGTCTCCAAGGAACTCGCGGAACTGGCGCCGATCGCCGCCAAGATCGCCGAACTGCGCGCACTGCAGGACGAACTCGACGAAGCCCTGGCCATGGCGTCAGACAAGGGCGAGGACGCCGAACTCAGGGCCATGGCCAAAACCGAAGCCGCCAGCCTGTCGGAACGGCTTCCCGACATCGCCCGTGAGGTCGAGCGCCTGCTGCTTCCTCGCGACGAGGCCGACGAGAAGAACGCGATCCTGGAGGTCCGGGCCGGTACCGGCGGCGATGAGGCCGCCCTGTTTGCCGCCGACCTGTTCGCCATGTACCAGAAATACGCCCAGCTGCACGGCTGGAAATTCGAGGTGATGGAGGTCTCCGAAAACGCCATCGGCGGTTACCGCGAAGCCATCGCCTCGGTCACCGGCCATTCGGTATTCGCGCGTCTCAAGTTTGAATCCGGCGCGCACCGGGTGCAGCGCATCCCAGTTACCGAGTCCGGTGGCCGCATCCACACCTCCGCCGCGACCGTCGCGGTGCTGCCGGAGGCCGAGGAGGTCGACATTCAGATCGCCGACAAGGACCTCAGGATCGATATTTTCCGCTCCAGTGGACCCGGCGGCCAATCGGTGAACACCACGGACAGCGCCGTGCGGATCACTCATCTGCCGACCGGGATCGTCGTCTCCCAGCAGGACGAGAAATCGCAGCACAAGAACCGGGCGAAAGCCATGCGGATCCTGCGCGCCCGGCTTTACGACCACGAGCGCAGCCGCGTCGACAGCGAGCGCGCCGAGGAACGCCGGGGCCAGGTCGGCACCGGTGACCGCTCGGAACGCATCCGGACCTACAATTTCCCGCAGGGGCGCGTGACCGACCACCGCATCAACCTCACCCTGCACAAGATCGACAAGGTCCTGACTGGAGAAGCGCTGGATGAGATCATCGACGCGCTGACCGCCGAGGACGAGGCCGCCCGCCTGGCGACGATGTCGTGAGCCAGGATCAGCGAGCCCGCCTCGCCGCTTTCCCGACGGACAAGCCGGTGGACCCTGCAACTATCGGGGCGGTGCTTGCCGACGCGGCGCGGCGCCTGACAGCCGCCGGCATCGACCAGCCGCGCCTGGACGCGCGGATTCTCCTGGCACACGCACTGGGCATGCCCGGGAACGGTCTGTACGGGCAGGAGGAACAAGACATCGGCGTGACCGTTCGCGACGATTTTGAAACCGCAATATCGCGGCGCCTCAATCGGGAGCCCGTATCCCGAATCATCGGCTCTCGAGGTTTCTGGAGCCTGGACCTGGAGTTGACTGCGGCGGCGCTGGACCCCCGTCCGGATAGTGAGACGCTGATCGAGGCGGTTCTAGCTCATGCCGGCCCACGCGAGACGCCGATTCGGGTTCTGGATCTGGGAACCGGGACAGGATGCCTTCTGCTATCGGTCCTGGCGGAGTATCCAGAGGCAACAGGGCTCGGCATCGATATCTCGCCCGATTGCGTTTCCCTGGCGATTCGCAACGCGGCAGCCAACGGGCTCGCCGAGCGAGCGAGCTTCCAGATCGGACATTGGGACGAGGGATTGCACACCATCTTCGATGTGATCATGTGCAATCCACCCTATATACCAACCGCAACGATCGCCGATCTGGCTCCGGAAGTCCGTGATCACGAGCCGCGCGGTGCCTTGGACGGCGGTCCGGACGGATTGGACTGCTACCGGGAACTTGCGGCCCGTTTCCCACGGAGATTGTCGGAAAACGGCCATATTTTCCTCGAGATCGGCCATGACCAACACGCTGACGTGACCCGGATCATGGCGGAGAACGCCCTCGTCACGGCAACGGTGCGCCAGGATCTCGGTGGCCGCGATCGCTGCTTGATCATTCGTTGCGGTGCCTAGGGCACAGCTTTACTTTGGGCTTGGATTGGTGGATGAAGCGGATTATTCTGTTGTTACTGGCGCTTGGGGTAATTCCCTTACGGGACGGGCCAGATTTCCACTCGGAAGACTAGCATTGGTGCCATCGGCTGGCGCCAGGCACCCGGACGGTGGCACGGCAAAGAACGGCTCTTTGCTTGGACAACGTAACAACTTGAACGGTTACAGATGAGACAAGGTCCACACAACAAACGTGGGCGGGGTCGCGGCGGCAATAACAATCGGCGCTCCGGAACTCCGAACCGCAACCAGACTTTCGACAGTAACGGCCCCGACGTCCGGATCCGTGGAAACGCCAACCAGGTGCACGAGAAGTATCTCAATCTCGCGCGCGATGCGGCGCAGAATGGTGACAGGGTTCTCGCCGAAAGCTATTTCCAGCACGCCGAGCACTATTATCGGATCCTGAGCGCTTTTGCCGAGGAAGCCGGTGGTGACCCGAACCGCAATCGCGGTAACGGTTTCCAGCATGGCATGAACGACGATGCCCAGGGCAATCAGTTCCACGACGACGACCCGCAACCCGAGTTCAACCTCGGCGCGCCGGGCGCATCCAACGGGCAATCCGGCGCGTCCGTTCGCGATGAGAACGCCGGTCGGCCGATACAGTCGGCCGTGGAGCCGGATCGCGGTGCAGAGGTCGAGGCATCCGAGCCGATGCCCGCCGAGATGGCCGACGACGACGCGCCGGGTCATCCCGGCCGCCGGCCGTTGTCGCTTCGCCGCCGCCGCAATGGCTCGGACGGCTCCGAGGAACAACGAGACGCGGACCGCACCGAACGATCGGGCGCGGATGGTCCGCCGGTAACGCCCGGCGTGACGGTCACGGTCGTCGGCGCTCCAGTCGCGGATGGCGAGGAAACTCAACTACCGCAACGGCCGCGACGGCGCCCACGCCCGGCGGTGGAGCCTAACCAGCCCGAGGAAAACCCCGGGGATTAGAAAGCATCACGGACGGTTCAGCGATCCCGCTAAGTCAGGTGATCGTGATCGGATCTCCGGGTGCTACCGCGCCGCTTTCGACCACCCGGGCGTAGACGCCGCAGTCTTCGTGGCCGAAGGCATGGTGCATGCTGCGTGGAAGCGTCATATCCCGAATCCCGGTTTCGGGGTCCACGTTGGTCGCGGCGCACCGTCCGGTACGCTCCTCCACGCGCAGCGCCGCCTCGCCGATCCGCAAGGTCCGGCCCACCCAATCCAGCTCATTCCAGGCCGCAACGCCTTCAATCAGGATATTGCCGCGAAACCGCATCGGGTCCACCGGCCGACCGACGACCCGGCCGAGATCCGCCGCCGAGGCCTCGTTTATGAGTGAAACGAACGGCGACCGGGTATCGGAAAAGGGCTGACCACGGCATTCAACCAATCGGGGCTGGCCGCGCGCCTGGCTGCCCATATAGGCCGCCATGAACTGCTCGACCACCGCGCGACCGGTCGGCTCGGTGATGTTGCCGCGGCAGACCTGGCGGCCGTTGCGGGCGATCGTCAACAATCCGCTTTCCGGATCGAAACGGGTCTGCAGGGTCGCCAGCTTCTCATTCGCCATGAGTTGCAGAAAAAACCCCTTGGGCATCCATTCCGGGTTCGCCGGATCCAGCCGCCGCGCGGCGCCATGGGCGATCGCAAACCGGCGGTCGTGCGGCACGGCTTCGCCGGCGCGCAACTCCACCCGATCAAGTGGTTCCGCCGACAGTCCCTTGACGGGATAGCGATACAGGGCCCGAATTCTTGCTGACATGATTCGGTAAACTGAATCCTCGTCCCAATGGTGTCAACCTGGCCCGGTGCGTCATGACGACGCCGAAAGCGCCGCATCCGCTTGAAATTGCATTCGGAACCCTTGTGTTGCGAATATACCACACCATATCTCGCTCATGCCGTCCCGGATGCCACCTAGTGGGTCCGCGGCGCGGCTACCAGGACTTTGTCGCCCATCCGGGATATCATGATCGGGCGAGAGGTCGTTCCTGGCGTCGCCGGCTCAAGGGACGCCGTCACACCCATCGGCGGACCTCGCGGTGGGCACGGGAGTAAGGACAGTGGAATTCGAGAAATTTTCCGAGCGGTCACGCGGATTTCTGCAAAGCGCGCACACCCTCGCCGCCAACAGCAATCATCAGCGTCTGACGCCCGAACATCTTCTCAAGGTCCTCCTGGAGGACAAGGAGGGCATGTGCGCGCGTCTGATCACCCAGGCGGGCGGTGACCACGCCAACGCGCTTCTCGGGGTCGATGCGGAACTCGGCAAAATTCCCAAGGTCGAGGGATCGGGAGCGGGACAGGTTTTCGCATCCGGCGACTTCACCCGGCTGATGCAGCAGGCCCAGACTCTTTCGGAAAAAGCCAAGGATAGTTTCGTCACGGTCGAGCGGCTGCTGCTGGCCCTGGCGATGATGCCCGACATTCCGGCCGGCCGGATTCTGAAGGATAACGGGTTGATGCCCCAGGCGCTCAACGCGGCAATCAACGAGATCCGCAAGGGCCGCAACGCCGACAGCGCCACGGCAGAGGCGGGCTATGACGCGCTCTACAAATACACCCGCGACCTTACCAAGATGGCACGGGACGGAAAGCTCGACCCGGTGATCGGCCGGGACGAGGAAATCCGCCGCACGATCCAGGTGCTCTCACGGCGCACCAAGAACAATCCGGTCCTGATCGGCGAGCCCGGGGTCGGCAAGACCGCCATCGCCGAGGGCATGGCGCTCAGGATCGTCAACGGCGACGTGCCCGAGAGCCTGAAGGAAAAGCGGCTGTTGAGCCTGGATCTGGGCTCGCTGATCGCCGGCGCCAAGTTCCGGGGCGAGTTCGAGGAGCGGCTTAAAGCCCTGCTTCAGGAGATCTCGCATTCCGAAGGCGACGTGGTGCTGTTCATCGACGAGTTGCACACCCTGGTCGGCGCCGGCGCGGCGGAAGGCGCGATGGACGCTTCCAACATGCTGAAGCCGGCCCTGGCCCGCGGCATGCTGCACTGCATCGGCGCGACCACGCTGGACGAATACCGCAAGCACATCGAAAAGGACGCCGCCCTGGCGCGGCGCTTCCAGCCGGTTCTCGTCAGCGAGCCGGGCGTGGTCGAGTCGGTTTCGATCCTGCGCGGCCTGAAGGAAAAGTACGAGCTGCATCACGGCGTGCGGATCACCGACAGCGCCCTGGTCGCCGCCGCCAATCTCGAACCGCTACATCACCGACCGCTTCCTCCCCGACAAGGCGATCGATCTGGTCGACGAGGCGCCTCGCGCCGGCGCATGGAAATCGATTCCAAGCCGGAAGAGATCGACGAGCTCGACCGCAAGATCATTCAGCTGCGCATTGAGGAACAGGCGCTGATCAAGGAGACCGACGCCGCCAGCCAGACCGCCTCGACAAGTTGCAGGACGAGTTGTTCGAGTTGGAGGAGCGTTCCTCGGAGTTGACCGCGCTGGAAAGCCGAGAAGGACAGCGTGTCCGACACCCAGAAGGCGCAGGAAAACTCGATGAGGCCCGGCATGAGCTAGAGGTCGCTCAGCGCGAAAGCAACTACGAGCGCGCCGGAGAGTTGATGTACTCGATCATCCCGGAGCTGGAGAAATCCATCCACGCCGCCGAGAACGCCCCAACCGGCAGATGGTCATGGAGGAGGTCACGCCCGAGGACATCGCATCCGTCGTCTCGCGCTGACCGGCATCCCTGTCGACAAGATGATGGAGGGCGAGCGCGAAAACTGCTGGACATGGAAGCCGGCTGCATGGCCGCGTGATCGGCCAGCACGAGGCGATCGCGTCGGTATCGAACGCGGTGCGCCGAGCCCGCGCCGGCCTTCAGGACCCGAACCGGCCCATGGGATCCTTCCTGTTCCTGGGCCCCACCGGCGTCGGCAAGACCGGAGCTTACCAAGGCTTTGGCCGAGTTCCTGTTCGATGACGAAAGCGCGATGGTCCGCATGGACATGTCGGAATACATGGAGAAGCACTCCGTCGCGCGGCTGATCGGCGCTCCTCCCGGCTATGTGGGCTATGACGAGGGCGGCGCGCTCACCGAGGCGGTCCGTCGCCGGCCCTACCAGGTGGTGTTGTTCGACGAGATGGAAAAGGCTCATCCCGACGTGTTCAACGTGCTCCTTCAGGTGCTGGACGACGGACGGCTGACCGACGGCCAGGGACGGTCGTGGACTTCCGCAACACCCTGATCATCATGACCTCCAACCTCGGCGCCGAGTTCCTCGCGGCACAGACCGACGGTGCTCCTGTCGAGGAGGTGCGCGAGCAGGTGATGAACGTGGTGCGCCAAGCGTTGCGGCCGGAATTCCTCAACCGTCTCGACGAAGTACTGCTGTTCAGCCGTCTCGACCGGGCCGACATGGCTGATGTCGTCACGATCCAGCTCGCGCGGCTCCGCAAGTTGCTGGAGGACCGCAACATCTCGATCGAACTCGACGATGCGGCCCTGCAATGGCTGGCCGATGCGGGCTACGATCCGGTCTACGGCGCGAGGCCGCTGAAGCGGGTCATCCAGCGCGCGCTGCAGAACCCGCTGGCCAACAAGATCCTGGAAGGCAGCATCGCAGAAGGCGACATGGTCCAGGTCTCGGTCGGGACGGCGTCCTGCTGATCAACGGCGAGGACGCGGCGGGCGGACAGGTCGCGCAAGCGAAGCCGCCGAATAGGTTTAAGGATCGCTTGGAGCCCTCCTGGTCGGGGGCTCCGCTTTCCACAACGGCGATTGGCGGATCACCCGTTAGGAGACGAAATCCACGCCGCCGACCGTCGTGTTTGACGGTCGCGAGTTCCAGTTGCTTGGGATCGATGGTGCTGTTGGTGAAGTCGACCCCTTCCAGGCGGGCGCCGGCGAAATTCGCGTCTTCGAGCTTGGCGCCGTGCAGACTCGTCGCGAACATCCGGCCGGTTTTTGCCCATCCGCCGATATGATCTCGGCTTTTTCGATCGACGCCTTCAGGAACCGGGCGCCGCGCAGCCGCGCGTTCCTGAAGATCGTTCCATGGGCCCGGGCAAACGAGAAATCGGCTCCGTCCAAATTCGCGTTCTTGAACGAGGTCAGGAACAGTTCCGATTTGACGAACATCGCGCCGGAGAGGTTGCAGTCATCGAAACTCACGCCGCGAATGTCGCAACTTGAAAAGTCGAGTCCCTTCAGATCCTGGCCCGAAAAGTCCGCCCGAACACCCAATTCGCCGTTCGAGGCGATCCACTCACTGTGGCGTTGATCATTTCCTCAATGGCTTCCGGCAGGGGGTTCAGAGAGTCCCGATGTATCGCCCTGAAAGGTCGGCCGACGAGATGTCGCATTTGGAAAGGTCGACATTGCGGAGATTCGCGTCGACAAGCTTGGCGCCCGCGAGGTTCGCTCCATCGAGATTGGCCCCTGTGAGATTGGCGTTCTTCAGATTGCAGCCCGACAGATCCGCCCCAGCCAGATTGGCGCCCGCGAGGTTCACTGCAAACATCTCGGTGTCCCCGAACTTCGCCTTCTGGGCGTTCGCTACGGCGAGATTCGCCGAAGTGAGATTGGCTTCGGTGAAGTCGGCGCCCTCGATATTCGCCTTGTTCAAGTTCACCGCGCGTTCTTCCTCGCCCCCCAGTCGGCGATCTGACCGACGCATGTCGGCGCCTTTGAACCGCGCATATTTCAGATTTGTCAGCTCGAAATTCACGCCCCGCAGATCCGCGAGCTCGAAGATCGCGCCCGTGCAGGTCGCGGTCGCGAAATCAGATCCGAAAAGATCGGTCTCGATGAACGTCGTGCAATTGGCGCGCGCGCGGACGAATTTACAGCCCGGCAGAATCGCACGAGTCAAATTCAGGCCGTCCAGAACCGATTCCGAGAGCTTCTGGCCCTTGAGGGTGCGGCGCTTGCCATTGGGGCGACCTTCGATATAACGAAGATGGTCGGGAATCGCTTGCCTCAGCGCCGGCGGACCCGCACTTCCGACAGGGTAATTCTTTCGCCATTCACCGTGGCGTAGTTCGCCATCCTGTCCCTCGAATGAAAGGTGCCCCCAACAGGCCGCCGGCCACACGGCGATGGTCTGATTGTGGCGGCAATGTGGCTATTCGTCGTACATTCTAACAGCAAATCTCAGATTTGCGCCAACAGCAATACGTACTTTCCCTGAGTAGAATCGCCCATGCCATTCTATAAAGTCTCGAAATTAAACTGGCGGTTGATAAAGACCTGCGTCTCACGCGGTTCGTCAATTGGTGGGTTGATCTTGGGTCGAGGATTTGGAATCTTGCGCTGTCCATATGCGCGGTTCGATTTCGCGTATCCGGTGCAAGGAAAGTTGCGCGCGCGGCAGAAAGGTACTACCTTGACCGGCGACCAGTCTGTTGAATACTTCAACTTCGCCCATAAGATCTTCCAGGTTCCACGAAATCGCTTCGCACTTTCCGCTTCGGATCACCAGCCGGTGCTCCTCGCGGATGTCGGCGAGCATGAGGCGGCGATTGCCTTCGATGCTCTACGGCGGGAATTCAACCTGGACCCGGAAGGTGCCGATTCAAAACTGCTGGACCTGGTTGCCGAAGGCCTGAAATACGTCAGGACATTCGCCCAGGCGATACTATTCCCGGGAACTGCTGGACGGGTCGGCGAGTTGGTCCGTCGACGATAAACACAGAGACCGCGCCCGCGCCGCGATTATGTTCAGGGTCGCGATCTTTGGCCGGAGCAGCAAGGACCTGCAGTCGCTCGGAAGGATGTCGGCGCCTTTCTCGACAGCGCGAAGGGCAAGATGTGGGTACAGAGCGGCCTTGAGGAAATCGGCAAGAAAATCGGCCTCGGCGAAGGACGCGCGCCCACCGTGGCGCAATACGCCGACCGGATCATGCGTGAACTCGCCTATATTGAGGGTCTGCGCGAACGTTATCTCGATGCCTCGCACATTGTCGACAAACTCGACCAGGTCGCGAAGTTCCATGCTTCAGAGCGACATTTCGTCGATGAGATCCAGCGGTGCAAGGTTCTGATGGGGCCACCGGTGAGGGAATTCCGCACCGCCTTTCAAGACGTCGATACCCGCATGAAGCAGGTTGCGGACGTCTTGAAGACCGTGGACAGTCAAATCACCTTCATTCGCCAGACTCGTGATCATCTGCATCAAAGAATGCTGATCTGGGACGAACTGATCGAAAAGTGGAATTCACGATCGACGACAAGTCGAAATACAACCGCCAGATCGTGCTGACCACCTACCAGTTCGTGGCGCAGTATTTTCCGCAGAACGTCGACTGGATGTAGCCGACCGGAATCCGGCGCGGTTCCAGCGGTCACGCGATATCTTGGACCGCCAGGCAGATTCCCATGCCCGATGGCGCGGCGAACCGTGTAGTTTTGGGGCCCACCAACGAGCCGAGGGGTCCCGCCGTGAACGTCGCAGATATCGTCACCTGATTTGCCGCCGCCGTCGCCGACCAGCCGGAGGAATATGCCCATAAGGCCGCCGTCCAGGTCATGAACGAGTTGAAGGAAGACTTGCCGGGGTTGAAGAGGCGCTTTCCTATATCCAGGGCACCGGCGGAAACGCGCTGCAATCTTTCTACCGGGCCCCAATCTCAGCCTCCTGAAGGTCCGTTTTCCCAATGGCCGCCGCACGCCGCCGCATAATCACGGAACCTGGGCCGCGATCCTGGTGCTGTCGGGCTCGGAGAAAACTCGCTCTATACCCGCAACGCCGACGGCTCCCTCACTTTTGAACGATCAGTGGACCTGAGGCCGGCTCAGTCTTCTTCATGCCCGCCAGGGCCGTCCATGTGGCCGAGTGCACCAGCGACACCCCGGCTTTGGGCCTGCATGTCTACGGCGCTAACGTCCTCGGCGTCGAGCGTCAGATGTGGGATCCGGACACGGTGGAGGAACACCCGCTCGACTGGTCGAAATACGAAGGCTTTGCCCAACGCGCCTCGGGCTGCGCAGGGCGCGCCTCACCTAGAACCGAAACGTCCGGTTGACGACATAGTCACAACGGTATCGTGCTGAAAATTTTTCCGGATGGATTGACGAAATCCAAAATCGGATCATTCTATCCGGCAAGCGTGCCGGCGCGCGATTTATCCACCGGCGCGTATCCGAACACGATCATGGCCCAATCGACCTGAAGCGGGAGGAGTCGTCGTCTAGCGGCGATCCGCCTGCGTGCCGTCAACATGCGCGACGGTGCATGGCCTCCCCAGATGATTGACACGAAGGTTTCCGCAACGGCGACGGCTGTCGTCGAGCATCGGATTCAGATGGCGATGGCCGCTGACCGGAACGAGCCGGCGTCGGCCTCGCGGGAGAAACACCGTGGAATACAGCATCGAATTGATCATCGCCGGCTTCGTAATGTTGGCGGCGGGCGCTCTGGGAATCGCAGCCTACGCCCGCTTCGAACGCCGGCCGCACGAGGTCAACAATGAAGATGTCCTCATTGTCAGTCTGGTCTGCGTCTTGCTCACCGGTTTGAACGGTGGCGGTATCATCGCGGTCGTGAACGGCGCCTTCGCGTTTGACCTCGCCGCGCGCCTCGGTTGATCGTTGGGTCCGTCGCCGCGTCCGCCGCGTTGGTTTACCTGTTCTGGCACATGCTGGGGGTCCACAGGCTGGGCTATTCGGTGAAGTCACAGGAGATCGGCAACGCGGCTCTAGATTCGAACATAACCAGAATCGCGACCGCGCCAAAGCCGCCTGAACCGCCATCGTCCGGGGCGGAACGGTAGAAACCGCATCGCCGCCCCGGCTCACCCATAAGCCGCGTCGAAGAACGCGGCTTCAGTTCTACCAGCCGCCGGAAGCGCTCGGCCACGACCTTCCGGCGGGCCGGTGTCAGGTCCGGACCGATCCGGTCCAGCTCACCGCGCATCCAGCCGACGATTTCCTCGAAGACCGGGTTGTCGTGCAACTCGATCCATTCCGAGAGATAGAAACGGCCGGGATAGGGCTTCGGCGCCGCCTGAGCCCAGGTGAGGTAGACCCACTCCGCCGGCACGATGACCGCCAGCACCTCCTCATAGGTCCCGCTGCGGGCCGCCTCCAGCATCAGGTCGGCAAAGGCCTGGATCGGCGGCAGCAAGGGCGTGGTTTCCCGTTCCGCCTGCGGTACGCCCAGCGCATCAAAGGACCTCAGGAAATAGTCGTTCTCCTCCGACGTGATCGCGGCGAGAAAGCCCGCCCACCGTTTCTTGGCCGGCATGCCCGGCGCCAAGGCCACGGCATGGCCGAGTACCGTCACCAAGGTCTCGATGAACACGTAATCCTGGATCAGGTAGCGGCGATAGACATCGTCGGCCAGGGTGTCGGCGGCGAGTTCCTGGGTGAAGGCATGACCGGTAGCACGGTCCCAGAGCGGACCCGAAGAATCACGCAGCCAGTCGGTGAACCGTCCCCCCGGCGGATCGAAACCCTCGTCCATCAGCGTTTCAACTCGACCGCGTAGTCGGACACGGAGCCCGGCGCCTTGATCAGTCCCTGCTTCACCAGAAACGCGGCGAACCGCTCATAGCGGCCCGTGTCGAGCGCTCCCGGACGCAACGCGAATCTCGGCAGGGTATCGCGAAAGGCGCGCTTGTTAAGCTCGTCGTCGAGGCCCTTCTTGTATCCCTTGAACATGGCCCACGCTTCTTCGGGATGGTTCACCAGAAACTGTACCGCCCCCTCCAGCGCGCCGATGAAGGCGGCAAGTTCCGGTCGGCCGAGCGCCTCGCGGTTGGCCAGCACGATCAGCTCGTCATAACCCGGCACCCCTTCCTCCTCGACATAGAAGGCCCGGCCCGGACGGCCGACGATGTCCATTTGGTTCAGCTCGAAATTCCGGTAAGCGCCGATCACCGCGTCGACCTGGCCCGAGATCAGCGACGGGCTCAACGAGAAGTTCACGTTGACCAGCTCGATATCCTTCGTTGAAAGGCCGTGGCACTCCAGCATGGCAGCCAGGATCGCATCCTCAAAGCCGCCGACCGAGAACCCGACCTTGCGCCCCTTCAGATCGGCGATCGTCTTGACCGGCCCGTCCGCCAGCACCAGCAACGTGGTGAGCGGCGTCGCCACCAGGGTGCCGATACGGGTCAACGGCAATCCTTCGGCGTTCTGCAGATGCAGCTGCGGCTGATAGGAGATGGCGATATCCGCCTTGCCGGCGGCGACCAGCTTGGGAGGGTCGTTCGGGTCGGCCGGCTCAACCATGGTGACGTCCAATCCTGCCTGCTTGAACAGGCCGAGCTTTTCCGCAACCACGAGGGTCGCGTGATCCGGATTGACGAACCAGTCCAGCATCACCGTCAGCTTGGTCTGCGCCGAGGCGGGTTGGCAAAGGGCCGATACCGAGAGCAGTGCGGCGAGAGCAAAGGTTCGAAATGAAAACGTCATGGCGCGGCGGCTTTCCTCGACAAAAGGGGTCGGGTAACCGGGCATGGGCGTGGCATGACGATGACGGCTTCCGCCGTGTTCCACTCCCTGCGCCGGCATTACCCGGATCAGGTTCGAAGGGTCATCCCGGCACGTCGCCGGAATTTCTCAGCCAAGATGGGCTCCCCTAGGCGAGGGCATTAAGCCGATAACCGCCGGTCTGGTCAACCATCCGCCTCTGGGGAAGAAAGGGCGCGGCGCCGGTTTTCGCCAAGCGGATTGACGTGGTGCGTGAAAAACGTCGCAATGCGGCGGTTGCGCGAAAGGTTCCCGGAGGATGCGAATGCCACGCGATCTGTTGACGGACATCTCGATACCGGCCTGTCACGGCCGCGCGGTGGAAGTGCGAAAAGGCCAGGTGCTGCGGATTGAGTTGACCGAGGGCAAGCAGGTCGGCGACTGCGCCTTCTTCAACCTTCATGACTTCCGCGAATGGTTCCATGTCGGCCAGACCTGGGCGACGAACGTCATGCTGGGGCACGGAACCGCCAAGAAATTCAAATACTTCTATTCCAAGCCGCCCCGGGACAACGTGATGTTCACGGTTCTGGAAGATACCTGCGGGAATCATTTCGGCTCCTGCGGCGGGCGGTGCAGCGGCGGGCTCTACAAGCGGCGCGACGGGTTGAGCGACCACCGCCACTGCCAGGGCAATCTGGAGGAGGCGCTGGCGCCTTGGGGGATCACCGGCGACGACATCGGCGATTGCTTCAACGTGTTCATGAATGTCGAGGTGCATGGCGACGGCGGATTCACGATCCACCCGCCGACAGCCGACAAGGGCGACTACATCGACCTGCTGGCGGAGATGGATATCCTGGCCGGCGTCTCGGCCTGTCCGCGCGAGGGCGCGCCGGTCAATGACGGGGTGCCCAAGGCCATGGGATTGAAGATCTTCTCGGGGCCGTAAGCCGCCGCCGCCGTTTTGGGGCTAGCCCATCACCGCGTCGAGACGTTCAAGCAGCGAGGTGATGTCGTCCCAGCGATACAGCACCTCGGTGGTCGGCGTGCCCATCACGACACTCGGCGATTCCTCGCCCTGCTCGCCGCCCAGATGCTCGTAGAAGCGGCGGGCGATCCGGTTGCCGCTCAACATCGACAGGGTAAGCGACGTGTAGCCGGCATCGCGGAGATGCTGGGACACCCGCATCATCAACGCCGAGCCGATGCCGCATCCCTGGAAACTCGGGTCGACGTAAAGCGTATAGACCTCCGCGACACCGGGACGCCGGCGGCGCATGGGGTCCAACGCCCGGCGCTGGGCGCCGCCATGGCAGAAACCGATAATCTTTCCGTCAAAAACCGCGACACAGAACTGACGCGGATCGCCCATTTGAACGATGATCCGCATCCAGCGGGGCGCCGCCTTGGTCGCGTTCATATCGATCAAGGCCTGGTCGGGCAGCAATCCGACATAGGCGTCTCGCCAGGAGTCCACCTGCACCTTCGCGATCCCGGCGGCGTCCGCCGTTACCGCTGGTCGTATATCTACCGTGAACGAGCCGGACACGTTCTGCTCCGCCCTCAATTTCGCAGAATCATAGACTACCGGGGTAAAACCGGGGCTGTCCATGACCCGCAAACGATTTTTCCGTGGTTCGGCGGCCGCGCGACCGCAAGGGTGGACCGTTACGTCTCCCCGGCCGGGTCTTCGAGACGCTCCAGAATCGCGACGAAAAATCCGTCGGTCCCGTGCGCATCCGGTGTAAGGCGTAAAAAATTCCCGGATTCCGGGCATTCTCCGCCTCCGAGGGCCGAGATCGTGGCATTCCAAACCTCGGCCACCGGAACCACCCGATAGTCCTGGCGCCGCGACAGCAGCGCCGCGACCCGTTCCTCGTTCTCCTGCGGCAAAAGCGAGCAGGTGCCATAGATCAGGCGTCCGCCGGGCTTGGTCAGACGGGCCGCGCTGGCGAGAATCCGGTCCTGAAGATCGGTCATCGGGGCCAGATCCGCTTCGCCGTAGCGCAGCCGCGCCTCCGGCGTCCGGCGCCAGGTACCGACGCCAGTGCAGGGCGCGTCCACCAGCACCCGGTCGAACCGCCGGGTCCAGCGTTTGAGGAACCGGTCCTCCTCGCTCTTCAGCACCCGGCGTTCCACATTGTGCAAGCCGGCCCGCGCGATTCGAGGCGCGGCGCGTTCCAACCGGTCTGCGGCGACATCCATCGCCAGAACCCGCCCCTTGTTCTGCATCGCCGCCGCCATCAGCAAGGTCTTGCCGCCCGCGCCGGCGCAAAAATCGGCGACCTGCATTCCCGGTGCCGCCCCGACAAGCAACGCCGCGAGCTGCGCGCCCTCGTCCTGAACCTCGATCACCCCGTTCTTGAAAGGCTTCATGCCGTCGATCCGCCGCCGCACCGACGCACGCAGCCCATAGGGCGAATAGGGCGTCGGCTCGGTCTCCAGCCCGGCCTTGGCGAGCGCGGCACGAACCGAGTCCCGGTCACTGGTGACGATCGGGTTTACCCGCAGGTCGAAGGCCGCTTCCTCGGCCAGCGCCACGAGACAGCTTTCAAACCGCTCGCCCAATGCCGGCGCCAACCCGGCGGCGATCCATTCCGGACATTCCAAACGCACCCATTGAGGCATGTCCGGATGATCCAGAGGCTGCCCCTGAAGTTTTCCGAGAAGGACGCGTTCGGCATCGTCCAGAACCGCGGGCCCGTGTTGCGATCCGTCGAAGAGGCTCGCCGCCTCATCCAGAGACAGACCGTCCGACAAGGCAAGATCGGCCAAAACCCGAACCCTTGGAGCCGGCTCAACCTCGAGACGCGTCAACCACCAGTCCAGACGCATCCGGCGCCGCACGGCGCCATAGACCCGATCGTTGATCGCCGCGCGGTCCTTGGAGCCGGCATACCGGCGATGGCGAAAGAAATCGGCGAGAACGCGATCGGCGGGGGCGCCGTCCCGTTCGGCCGCCTCCAGAACCTCGATCGCCGCCGCGACACGGGCGGCCGGTATCACAGATTCGGCCTGTAATTCGGAGCCTCGCGGGTGATCGACACGTCATGCACGTGGCTTTCCCGGAGCCCGGAATTGGTGATCCTGAGGAACCGGCTATTGGCTTGCAGATCCTTGATCGTGCCGTTTCCGGTGTAGCCCATCGCGGCCTTCAGGCCGCCGATAAGCTGGTGCACCACCGTCGCGATCGGGCCCTTGTAAGGCACCTGCCCCTCGATCCCCTCGGGCACGAGTTTCAGGTGGTCTGAGACCTCCTCCTGGAAGTACCGGTCCGCCGACCCCCTGGCCATCGCCCCGAGCGATCCCATCCCGCGATAGGATTTGTAGGACCGGCCCTGATAAAGATAGACCTCGCCCGGGCTTTCGTCGGTCCCGGCGAACAGCGATCCGATCATCGCGCAGTTCGCGCCGGCCGCGATCGCCTTGGCGAGATCGCCGGAATACTTGATACCGCCGTCCGAGATCACCGGTATTCCCGCCTTGGCGCAAACCTCGACCGCGTCAACGACGGCGGTCAGCTGCGGAACGCCGACCCCCGCAACCATGCGGGTGGTGCAGATCGAGCCTGGGCCGATGCCGACCTTGATCGCATCCGCCCCGGCATCAAGCAACGCCTTTGCCCCGTCACCGGTCGCCACGTTACCGGCGATGATCTGGGTATAGTTCGAGAGCTTGCGGATCCGGTTCACCGAGGCGAGCACGTTCTCCGAATGACCGTGCGCCGTGTCGACCACGATCAGGTCGACCTCGGCATCGAACAGCGCCTCGGCCCGCGCCAGGCCCTCATCGCCGATCCCGGTCGCCGCCGCGACCCGCAGCCGTCCATGCTCGTCCTTGCAGGCGTTCGGATGGTTCTCGGACTTTTCGATATCCTTGACCGTGATCAGGCCGACGCATTTCTGTTCGCCGTCAACCACGATCAGTTTTTCGATGCGATGCTTGTGAAGCAGCCGGCGCGCCTCGCTGGGGGTGACGTCCTCGGTCACCGTGATCACCCGCTTGGTCATCAGTTCGCTGACCTTCTGGCTACGGTCGGTCGCGAAGCGCACATCCCGGTTGGTCAGGATCCCGGCCAGCCGATCGGTGCGCCGGCGGACCACGGGGATGCCGCTGATCTTATGGCGATCCATCAAATCCAGCGCCTCGGCCAGCGATTGGTCGGGATGGATCGTCAGCGGATTGACGACCATGCCGGCTTCGAACTTCTTGACCGCTCGGACCTCGGCGGCCTGACGGTCGACATCCATGTTCTTGTGCACCACACCGAGCGCGCCGAGCTGTGCCATGGCGATGGCGAGCCGGCTTTCGGTAACCGTATCCATCGCCGCCGAAAGGACGGGAATTCCGAGCTTGATCTGCTTGGTCAGGTGGGTGGAGGTATCCACGCTTGCCGGCAGCACGGCGGACCGCGCCGGCTCAAGAAGCACGTCGTCGAAGGTGAGGGCTTCACGTATCTGCATGGGGTGCCTCCGTTAGCGACGGTGGCGCCGGACTATACACCGCGCCGCGCGCTAGCCAAGCGCGATTTCGCCGTCCGACGCACGGCAGCGCCACGGCCTTGGCCTCCTTGGGTTTCAGTCGTGCCGGCCGGCGCCCGGGTCACCGCGAAATCCCATCGCCACCACATAGGTCTCCGGCGACTCGGGGCGGCTCGCCGGCGGCTTTGCGTGGCGTACCGACAGGAAGGCGAGCTTCATGCGCTTCAGCAGCTCGCCCTCGCTTCCGCCCTTGAAAACCTTGGCGACGAAGCTTCCGCCGGGGCTCAGCACGCTCTCGGCAAAGTCGTAGGCGGCTTCGCACAGCGCCGCGGTCCGCAGATGGTCCGTCGCCGCATGACCGGTCGTCGGCGCCGCCATGTCGCTCAGCACCAGATCCGCCGGTCCACCCAGCAGGCCGCTCAACGCCGCGAGGCCTTCTTCGGTCATGAAATCGGCCTGGATGATCTCGGCGCCGGCCAGCGGCTGCATCTCCAGGATGTCGAGGCCGACGACCCGGCCCCCACCTGCGCCGCCCAAGACCCTGGCGGCCGCGACCTGGGTCCAGCCGCCCGGCGCCGCGCCGAGATCGACGACCCGGAGCCCCGGCGCGAGGAAACGGAACTTCTCGTCCAGCTGCTGAAGCTTGAACGCCGAGCGTGAGCGCAAGCCGAGGCGCTGGGCCTCCTGCACGAAGGGATCGTTCAACTGCCGCTGCAGCCAGCGTTGCGAGGACACCGTGCGGCCCTTTGCCGTCTTGAGACGCACCGACGTCGTCCGGGAACCGCTGCCACGCTTGCGTCCGCCGCCGCGGCCCGGCCCGCTCACCGGCCATTCCCAGGAGGTGCGCCGCGCCGGTCCAGCTTGTTCAAAAGGCCGAACAGAATTCCCTCGCGGATCCCCCGGTCCGCCACCCGGAGCCGGCCGACCGGCCATTTCTCGCAAATCGCCTCGAGAATCGCGCAGCCCGCGACAACGAGATCCGCGCGCTCCTGCCCGATACAGGGAAAAGCGGCGCGGTCTTCGAATCCCAAAGCCGCCAGCTCGCCCGCGAGGCGCCGCACATCGCCGAAATCCAGGGACGTCCCGTCGACACGGTCACGGGCGTAACGTTTCAGATTCAGGCGCAGGCCGGCAAGCGTCGTCACGGTGCCCGAGGTCCCGAGCATCTGCACCCCGCCCTCCCGCACGCGCGCCGAGATCCCATGCGCCTCGTCGAACGCCCGCAGCCGGACCAGGCATTCGTCGATCATTGCCCGGTAGGTTCCGCCCTTGAAATGATCGCCGCCGTACTTTTCCGTCAGCGTGACCACACCGACCGGCATGGACATCACCTCCAGCGAGAGCCGCCGGCCGTCGGGGCCACGCCGGGTCCAGGCAAGCTCGGTGCTTCCACCACCGATATCGAAGACGATGGCATCGGGAACCGCCGGATCGAACAATGGCTGGCAGCCGGCAAGCGCGAGCTCGGCCTCTTCGCGATTCGAGATGACCTCCAGCACAAGGCCGGTCTCGGAGCGTACACGATCGATGAAGGCGGCACCGTTCCCGGCGCGGCGGCAGGCCTCGGTCGCCACCACCCGGGACAGTGTCACGTCCCGGCGCCGCATTTTGTCGGCACAGACCCTCAAGGCGTCCAGCGTGCGGTCCATCGCCTCGTCGGACAAGGCGCCGGTGACGGTGATGCCCTGGCCTAGCCGGACGATGCGCGAAAAGGCATCGACCACCCGGAACGCATCGTTCGCCGGGAGCGCGATCAGAAGCCTGCAATTGTTCGTGCCGAGATCCAGTGCCGCCAACACGTCCTGCCCGCGTGCACGAGGCGCGCGGGGGCCACGTCCCGGCATCGCCGACGCGTGCGCGGCGCGGTCACCCCGCGCCTGCCCGGCCCCGTGGCCGTCGCGGCGGCGAGACCGGCCCGACGGATGCTGCCGGCCGGTGGACATCGTCTCTTCCAAAATCAAGCGTGTCCGCGTGGACACCGTTTCCCGGCCATTCTACCGGCTTCGCCCGGCAAGTGCCATGGCTCAATGTGGCCACTTTTCGCCCACAACTCGGACCGCGCCGCCGCCATCCCCGCCCTTGCCACGGCCCGCCAAGGCTGTTACTTTCCCGCCGTAGCTGCCCGCAAATCCGTATCCGTTTGATTCTAAACGATTTAGGACGCAGCTGCTGTGAACAGGTTTAACGGTAGAACAGCGGACTCTGACTCCGTCGGTCCTGGTTCGAATCCAGGTTCCCAGCCATTCTTCCCGACATATCGGCCTCAGTGCACGCCTTCGGGCGAGCGGGAAATTGTGGCATCGCTGAAGGTTATGATGGCTGGCAACGTCTGACCGTAAGCTTGGAGACACCGTCTAGGCGGCAGTATTTTCCAGTTTGGGGCCAAAAGTCTCCTCGTCGCCTTTTTCGGGCTTACGATTGCATTTTTTGATAATTTGAGATGCCGCCAGATGCGCAGCAGAGCGGCGCGACTCTAGGCCGGGAACTCCTAGCATAGCCTTCTGCTCGGGCCAGGAGTTTGGAAGGGCCGCACACTGGAGCAGCGCTTGCGGTCAGAGCGTCGGGTTTTTCTCCCGAACAATCGCTTCGGTGATCTCCGGCGCAAGGAACGCCAAAGCGAACAACGGCAGAGAGATACGGCCGGCTGACCCCTTCGCGATCCGCCATGGCCTGATTGATTGCGTCTCGCCGTCTTTAAAAGCATCAAGCGATACCGATGAGCTCGTTGATCAGTCTGACAAGGGCGGGGTCCGGTTTGCAGTCCTTCGCGTCCGTTCCCAATGACGAGGTATTGCCCTTGCTGGCCCGACGATCTGACTGGGACGCTGAGGTGATTTGTCTGATCCGTTCCGCTATGCGAAATCAGCGCCTTACCTGGACCAAACTCTGATCTGTGATGACCGGGATAGTGTCTGGTCAGAAAGAGGAGTTCGATCCCGGCGGCTGTGACCGTGATTCGGGATATGAACGCGAAGCAGGATCACCCGGCGCTTCTCGAACGCCAGCAGCCGCCATCGCGACGCGAGGTCCTCGGCTGCTCGAACGGTTCGCCCTGCATCAAGGTCAGAGCCATCGGCGACGGTCCCATGCACAGCACCCTCGTCCGACAGGAACTGGGTCACCCGATTTTGGACTAGCGCCCAGATCGCCGGCCGGCAACCGCCATCCCGCCTCGAATTGCTTGCCCTGACCAAACGCGCACTGACGTAGTACCGGTACCGCATCCCACGCTTGTTCGCATGGGCGGCTCAGCCGTTCGCCATTTTCGTCGAACAGTAATCCTGCGAGCAGACTTGGATCAATCGATCCGGAGCCAGTCCACGATCTTCCTGATTGTCGGAGACCACCGCCTTACCTGATCCCAAAGCTCATCGTCGATGATCGCCTCATGCAGCCCAGGGCAAACGGCACCCTATGCTCGATCTCCTGCAGAGCCGGTCTTGTAGCAGCAGATACAGAGCGCCGCGGCTGAACGGCTTTGTTTCCACTCACGCGGCCTGCCGCGGTTACCCGGCGCTGCTGACGTAGCCATCGCGATCCAGTCGGCCTTCTGTGTCGCGCACCGACCTGGGCTCAACATAGCGTTCGAAGATGTGCCTGACGGTCTTCGGCCTCTGTCTTCGCTGATGACCAGCGAGCGTCCTGCAGATCGTAACCGAGTGGCACCGACCACCCATCCACATGCCTCTTCTTCTTGACGCAGCGATCTGTCGCGGATGCGCTCTCCGTGACCTGCGCTGAACCGCTGTCTGACGTCAGCGCCCGGATAGATTAGGTGCTTTTCGTAAGGAGGATTTCTGGCTTATCGTAGTGACCGAAGGAACGCAGATGAGGCAGAAACCATGAAGTCCAAAGAGCCCGCCGAGGCTGGTGGTGCGGAGATCCGCCGCAGGACATGCATAGCAATATTCGTCTGAAGAGTAAGATCCGGATCGTTCTGGAAGGGTTGCGGGGCGAGGAAGCATTGCCGGATCATGGCCGCGAAGGCACGCCGGAGGGACTGTATTACAGCTGGTCAAGGAGTTCGCGAGGCGCAGCGCCAGGCTGGTTCGAGCGGCGCTGAAAACGCGGCAAGAAGCGGTTGGCAGGTGAGACCCAGCGCCATGACAGCGGCAGCGAGGTGAAGGACCTTCGCCGTGAGATGCAGAGCCTGAAGGAACTGGTCGCCGATCTGAGCCCGGGAGAACCGCTGCTCAAAAAAGTACGCTCGGGGCTGGGCGATCTAACTTTGGAATATAGTCTGTCATCCACGAGAAGATTCATCAGGTTGGTCGGCAGGATTAGAAACGGCGAGGCCAAGCGGATCGATAAATATCACAGCATGGAGAGATATCTGGACAAGCTCGCCGCGATCGCAAGGCGCTATAACTAGCGTTCAGTGAAAGGAGCTTAGAAAATGAGGATGGTTTTTTGCATTGTCCGAGCCTTCGTAGCTCAACGGATTTTAGCCACGGCTATGGTAGTCGGTGTTGCTTTTGGTCTTTCCGCCTGCGCGGACGTTCCCAAAGAAGCGGTGACTCTGTCTGTAACCATCGGCAACGATCTCGAGGAGGTCCATCGCTCGCACCGTGAACTCGCGGTTCGTTATTTCAAACGCAGCCGCGATGACGTCAACCGCTTCGTGGACGAAGTGTATGGTCCTGCCTTTGTGCAGAAGGCGTTGACGGAAAAAACCTATGATTACGAGGAAGGTAAACCGGAGATGACGTTCCTTCCAATCTTGCGGGCAGAGATTGAACGATTGAATGCTGGCGAGGACGGGGCCGATCCGCTTTTCTATATGCAGTTTATTGTAGAAGAGGCCGTTCGCACCATCGAGCAGACGCGGGTCGAGATGATGGCCCCGATCAACTCCCGTGAACAGGAGGTACTGCGTGCTATCGACGATGCCTATTCCAAGGTTCAGAACGCTCAAGCCTTTGTAACCGGACATCTCGCATCGGTGCGCCGCGTGCAACAAGCTCAGGAAGATCTCCTGGCTGACGCGGGCCTCAAAGATATCCGCCAGAAGTTCATCGACAAGACCGCGGATATCTCCGATCGGGCATCTGAGATTCTGGCAAATGCCCGACGGGCATCGGCGAGCGTTGATGAGCCGGACGGCAAGCTCAGAGAGATCCGGCAAATTTGGGAAGAAAAAACGAAGTAAGGAGGCCTCATGTCAGACGCAGCTGCTCGGAAACGCGCTTTTCAACGTTCGGTCCAAAAACGGTTCAAGGAAATCGACGAAGAACTACGTGGCCGGCACAAGAAACACCTAGATGCCTTACTCGGCATCAGCAAAGCCGAAATTGACGCGATCAGCCCGGGCACCACAGACTTGGAAACCTACAACAAACTGATCGCAGTGGTCTCCGAAGCGACCCGCAAGAACGTGGCGATCGCGGACCTTCGTCAAACAATTAAGGACATGGGCTCCGTTGCTATCGAAATCGCCAAGAAAGTGAACGGATTGATGCCGTAGGGGCAAACTGCGGACGCACGGGAATTGCCACATCTTCGGCGTTAGCAGGTGACGGCTCATTCAAGTGCCATCAATCATTTATTGGTTGGCGCGTGACATGGAGGCGTATGGCGTAAACGGTTCCAAACCGAGAACCCCACCGACGAACCGCCTCGTAATTCGCGTTGATCCTCCGCTCGGTCAACAGATCTTCAACGGTGCGAAGGCTGAGATCGAACCTCTGGTCTAGCCAGGCAGCATGCTGAACAACTGTAGGCGAGAACTGAAAGCCGGCCTAAGAGATCGAAATCATCGACCGGCCCCGGTCTCAACCGGACTTACGCCGTGCTTCGCGTGAGAGTATCCATTTTGCAACGGATCGCCGCCAAAACGTGTCCGGCGCCTTGCCTGCGGGTGGTCTTCGCGGGTATGAATCCAATACGTTTGCCATAGCCCCTGCGCAGACCGCGCCGTTTGAACCTGCTATAATGTTGTCGGCGCGCAACCTTCCGGCTATCGATGCCCTATCGGTGACCTCAGCGGACAAGGAACGGTAAGAAATGAACGAGATGTCGCTCAACAACAAATGGATCGGCCAGCGTACCCCACGGCCCGACGGCGTTGAAAAAGTCACCGGCTCGGCGCAATACGCGGCCGATTTCACCATGCCCGGCATGGCCTGGGGCAAGGTGCTGCGGAGCCCGCACGCCCACGCCCTGATCAAGAAGATCGATACCTCGAAGGCGGCGGCAATGAAAGGCGTGGTCGCGGTGATGACCGGCGAGGACCTGCCCCTGCTGCCTTTGGACGTGCCGCTGCCGACGGGCCCGAACGATATCCGCTGGATCGCCCGCGGCTGCATGGCGCGCGAGAAAATCCTCTACACCGGCCATCCGGTGGCGGCGGTCGCGGCGACCACGAAAGAAATCGCCGAAGAGGCGCTGGAACTGATCGAGGTCGAATACGAGGTGCTGCCGCACGTCATCGATGTCGACGAGGCGATGGCGCCCGGCGCGCCGATCCTGCACGACTGGCTGAAGACAGACGGGATTGATGGGCCGACCAATATTTCCGAAATCATGACGGTCAAAACCGGCGATGTTAAAAAGGGCTTCGCCGAAGCCGATCTGGTGGTTGAACGGGCCTTCAAATCCGCCGCCGTGCATCAAGGCTATATCGAGCCGCAAGCCTGCATCGTCAGCTACAAGCCGAATGCCCAATCCACGATCTGGAGCAGCAGCCAGGGCCAGTTCATGGTCCGCAGCCTGACCGCCACGATCGCCGGGATGGCGACCGGCGACATCAAGGCGATTCCGGCCGAGATCGGCGGCGGTTTCGGCGGCAAGACGATCGTCTATCTCGAACCGGTGGCGATGGTGCTTTCCAGGAAATGCGGCCGGCCGGTCAAGATGCAGAACACCCGCGAGGAAGTGTTCCACAGCACGGGCCCGGCGGCCGGCATGTCCGCGCATCTCAAGGTCGGGGTCACCAAGGACGGCAAGCTGACGGCCGTCGAGGGCGCCTACAACTTCCAGGCCGGTTGCTATCCCGGCTCGCCGGTGGGACGCGCCTGCACCTTTTCGTTCTCCTGCTACGACATCCCGAATGCGCACGTTCAAGGCTTGGACATCGTTTCCAACCGTCCGAACGTCACCGCCTATCGGGGGCCGGGCGCGCCGCAAGGCAACTACGTGTTCGAAGCGATCCTGGACGAGATTGCCGAGAAACTCGGCATGGATCCGTGGGAATTGCGCCTTCGCAACGCCCTTGCGGCCGACAAGCCGACGATCTACGGCGCCAAGATCGGCAATGCCGGTATCCAGGAATGCATCGATTCCGTCCGCAAGCATCCCAATGCCAAGGCCAAACTGGGCCCGAACCAGGGCCGTGGCATCGCCATCGGCTATTGGGGCAATGCCGGCGGCGAGTCCAGCGCTCAGCTGAACATCAACGAGGACGGCACCGCCCTGGTGATCACCGGGCACCCGGACATCGGCGGCAGCCGCGCCTCGATGGTCAACATCGTGGCCGAGAAACTGGGTATCGACTATCGCAAGGTCAGCGCCCAGATCGGCGACACCAACAATGTCGGCATCAGCGCCGTCACCGGCGGCAGCCGCGTGACCTTCGCCTCCGGCATCGTGGTCAACGAGGCGACGGACCAGGTCATCAGCATCCTGAAGGCCCGGGCGGCGAAAATCTGGGGCATTGATGTGGAAGCCGTCACCTGGCGCGATGGCGCCGCGCATCCGACCAGTGCGAATGCCGGTGACTTCGACCCGCTCACCCTGCCGGAGCTGGCGAAGAAGGCGGTGGCGACCGGTGGTCCGATCCTGTCGGCCGTGTCGAAGAACACGGTGGGGCACATGGGCGTTGTCGGCGCGCATATGGTCGATGTCGAGGTCGATCCGGAAACCGGACAGGTCACGATTCTGCGCTACACCGCCTCCCAGGATGTCGGCCGGGCGATCCATCCCTCTTATGTCGAGGGGCAGATCCAGGGCGGTGTCGCCCAGGGTGTCGGCTGGGCGCTGAACGAGGAGTACATCTACGGCAAGGACGGCAAGCTGCAGAACGCCGGCTTCCTCGATTACCGCATGCCGGTTGCCTCCGACCTGCCGTCGATTGACGCGGTGATGGTCGAAATCCCGAACCCGAACCACCCCTATGGGGTGAAGGGCGTCGGAGAAATCTCGCTGGTACCGCCGCTCGCGGCGATCGCCAACGCGATTGCCGATGCGACCGGAAAACGCCTTTATGAACTGCCGATGTCGCCGCCCAAGGTGCTGAAAGCCCTGAGCGCGTAACCTCGGCTCGGCGCTTGTCGGCGCCACTTGAAAGGCCTTAGACGCGGGGCGCTCCGAACAACCGGGGCGCCCCGTTTCCGTTCACGAGCCGGCTTGTGCGGCACAAGTTTCATCCGGGAGAGACCGTGTCCGAAACCAATCCCATCCGATATGACGTCGCCGATGGCATCGCCACGGTGAAGATCGACCGGCCCGAGCGCCGGAACGCGCTTTCCTGGCAGGCGATGGAGGGGTTGAGCGATGCCTGGGAGCGCGCGGAGAGCGATCCGGCGGTGCGCGTCATCATCCTGACATCCGCCGATTGCGGCGTTTTCTGTGCCGGCATGGACCTGAAGCAGGCGGCAGAGCTCAAGGCGAAAGAGGGCGTGGACATGCTGCAGAAGGCCCGCGACCCGATGCAGGCCGCCATGCGCACCGTCACCAAGCCGATCGTCGCGGCGATGACCGGATCGCTGATGGCAGGCGGTATGATGCTCTCGGTCAATTGCGATCTGAGGGTCGGGCTCAAGGGCGCGCGCGCGGGCATTACCGAAGTCAAGGTCGGGCGCGGCTCGCCCTGGGCGGTGCCGATGCTGTGGATGGTGCCGCAGCCGATCCTGATGGAACTGGTGCTGACCGGCGAGACCATCCCGATCGAGCGGCTGCACGATTGCGGCTTCATCAATTACCTTGAAGAAACTCCCGACCAGGTGCGCGCGCGGTCCATGGCGCTCGCCCGCGCCATCGTCGAAGGCGCGCCGCTTTCGGTGAAGGCGGCCAAGGCGAGCATCTTCGCGGCGATGGAGCACGGCGCCGTTGTGGGATTCGAGAAGGCAAAGGAAGCCCACAAGGAAGCTTATGCCAGCGAGGACGCCATCGAAGGTCCCCGCGCCTTCGCCGAAAAACGCAAGCCGGTCTGGAAGGGGCGGTGACGGTCTTAATATTCCTACCCTGTCGCCCCGCGCTTGACGCGGGGCCGAAGCCTGAAGCGTCAACCTGTGACGGTTCGTGGTGCGCGATCGACGGAAAGAATGGTTAAGGCAACGCGAAGTGTGATCTTCCACGCGTCACAATGAGCCAGTTCAGGCGTCGGTCCCGCATCAAGTGCGGGACGACGAAAAAGCTAGGAAATCCCACTTACAACTTGCGAAACCTCGGCAGGGAGATCTCCTCGCTAACCGGATCGCAGACCAGTTCGACCGCCATGTCGAAGGTGACCTCCTCCGGCGGTCCGCCGGTATAGGAGGAGATCATGCGCGGGCCCTCCTCCAACTCGACCAGCAGGACCGCGTAGGGCACGTCGTCCTTGAAGGCGGGGCCGGGAGCCCGGTGGACCACGCTGAAGGAGTGGACCGTACCCCTGCCGCTGGCGGGCCGGTGCTCCAGATTCTCACCCGCGCAGCGCCGGCACATCTGCTGCTGATAGTACTGGATATTGCCGCAGTCGCCGCAGTGCTGCAGCAGCAGCTTGCCGTCGCGCAGGCCAGCCCAGAGATCCATGGTGTCGCCGTCCGGAGACGGCAGCGGTTTGCGCAGAGCCTCTTCGGTGGTGATCATAGCGCGTTCTCCGTGCCGAGGATGGTCGTCGCATTGGTGGCGAAACCGGCGCCGAGGGTGTGAACCAGGCCGACATTCGCGTCCTGGACCTGGCGCTCGCCGCAATCGCCGCGCAGCTGCTGGATGACCTCGTGGAAGTGGAACAGGGCGCCCGGCATGCCTGGGTGGCAAAAGGACAGCAGTCCGCCATGGGTGTTGACGGGCACCTGGCCGCCATAGGTGGTGTTGCCGTCGGCGACGAAAGGCCCGCCTTCGCCCTTTCTGCAGAAGCCGAGATCCTCCAGCATCATGATGTGGGTCCCGGTGAAGCAGTCATAGACGCCGGCGGTGTCCATGTCTTGCGGGCCGAACCCGGCCATCTCATACGCCTTCTGGCTCGACTGCACGGCCCCGGTGGTGGTGAGCGAGGGCATCAGGAAGATATGCTCGTGGGTGTAGCATTCGCCGGCGCCGAGGATGTAGACGGGTTTCTCGATCCCCAGTTCCTTGGCGTGCTCCGCCGAGACCAGAACGAATGCCGCCGCGCCATCGGAGATCAGCGAGCAGTCGTAGCGGTGGTATGGCGTCGTGACCATCGGCGAGGTCAGCACGTCCTCGATCGTGATTTCCTTGGTCTGCTGCGCGCCGGGCGTACGCGAGGCGTGACGGCGGGTCACCACCGCGACCTCGGCCAGTTGCTCCGGCGTGGTACCGTATTCCTTCATGTGCCGGTGCGCGGTCATGGCGAAGGTATTGGCGACCGGAATGCCGAACGGCATCTCGTATTGCTGGTCCCGGCTCTCGGTCATGGAGCGCAAGGCCAGATCGGGGGTGAGGCCGCTCATCAGACTGTCGCCGCCGACCACGAGCACCGCCTTGGCGAGGCCGCCGGCGATCGCCGCCGCGCCGACATTGAACATGGTCGCCGCCGTCGCGCCGGAAACCTGAAGTGTGTTGGAGAAGGTCGGCACGATCGACATGTACTCGCTGAGCGCGACGCTGAACCGGTGGAACGGCGAGGCGAAGGCGTGGCTGCACAGAACGCCGTCAATGTCGTCCCGGGTCAACCCGGCATCCTTGATTGCCTTCAGGCTTGCGTTGGCGGACAGCCAGAGCGCGCTTTTCCCCGGCACCTTGCCGGTCGGCGACATACCGATCCCGATGACCGCGACCTTGCCGCGTATGGTGTCCCTGCTTGAAGTCATGGCGTGAATCCCATCCCGCTTCCGTTCGGCCGATACTGTCCTGCCTCACCTAAAACGCTAGCGGAGGCGCGGAACGCGGTCCATTGGCATCAAACCGCGATCGTAACCGTGATCTTGATCCTGTCTCCCGCAACGGGCCATAGGCGCGCGCGGCCTCGCCCTGTTCAATGGACTGCGTGGCAAGCGCCACCGGTTTGAGAGCGACGGAGCCGCGACATGTCCTTTGAGTTGCCCGAGGAATACCGGATGCTGCGGGACCTCGTCGCCCGGTTCGTCGACGAGGAACTGATGCCGCTGGAACCCAAGATCCTTGAACGGGAGCTGCGCGGCGAATACCCGAAACTCACCCGCGAGGAAGAAGAGCCGCTGTTCGCGAAGTGCCGGGAACTTGGTCTCTGGGGGCTCGACGCGCCGAAGGAGTTTGGCGGCATGGACCTGCCCGCCGTCGCCCTGATGCCGGTGAACGAGGAACTGTGGCGCTCGGTCGTCATGTTCATCCTGCCACCAGACAGCCCGAACCTGCATCTGTTGATGGCAATCGCGTCCGAGGAGCAGAAGAAGAAATATCTCGAGCCCTATGCGCGCGGCGAGATCCGTAGTTCCATGGCGATTTCCGAGCCCGGCGCCGGCGGCGACCCCGGCGGCATGAAGACGAGAGCCGAGCTGGTCGGTAATGAATGGGTGATCAACGGGCGCAAGATCTGGATCAGCTTCGCGCCGGATGCCGATTTCTTCATCGTCATGGCGCGTGTCGGCAAGGGTGACCGCCGCGAGGGTATCACCGCCTTCCTGGTCGACAAGGACACGCCCGGCTTCCAGATCGAACGCGAGATCCCGATGGCCGGCGGCCAGCACACCTACGAGCTCGTCTTCGACGATGTACACCTGCCCGCAAGCGCGATCCTGGGCGAGGTCGGCCAGGGTTTCGCTCCGATGCAACTGCGGCTGACCATGCGGCGCCTGCAGATCTGCTCCTGGGCCATCGGCCTTGCGCGCCGGGCGCTGGAGATGATGATCGAGCACGCCAAGCAGCGCGTGACCTTCGGCGCGCCGCTGGCGGACCGGCAGACCGTGCAATGGTGGATCGTCGACGCCGCCACCAAGATCCACGCCTCACGCCTGATGGTGCATGACGCGGCGGCGCGCTTCGATGCGGGCGAGGATGTGCGGGAAGCGGCCTCCATGGCCAAGGTCTTCTGCACCGAGATGGTTGGAGAGGTCATCGACCACACAATCCAGACCTATGGCGCCATGGCCATGACCAAGGAACTGCCGCTCCAACTCATGGCGGCCAAGGCACGGGTGATGCGGATCTACGAGGGGCCATCCGAGGTGCACCGCATGGCGCTGGCCCGCCGGATGCTGCGGTAGCGGTGGAGAGAGAGACGCCATGACCGATCTTCCGCTCCCGCTCTCCGGGGTTACCGTGCTTGACCTCTCCCGGGTGCTCGCGGGTCCCTACTGCGCGCTGATGCTGGCCGATATGGGCGCCGATGTGATCAAGGTGGAGAACCCGGACGGAGGCGATGACTCGCGGGCCTTCACCGCGCCCAGTTTCGGGGGCGTGTCGAGCTATTTCCTCACGATCAACCGCAATAAACGCTCGGTCGCGCTGGATTTGAAAGCTCCCGGCGGGCGGGACGCGTTTCTGAAGTTGGTGGATGGGGCCGATGTGGTGGTCGAGAACTTTCGCAGCGGCGTGATGGAGCGGCTCGGCCTCGGCTACGACATGCTGAAACAACGGCGTCCATCGCTGATCTACTGCGCGATTTCCGGCTATGGCCGCTCCGGCCCCAATGTGACCGTGCCGGGCTATGACCCGGTCGCCCAGGCTGAAAGCGGCTTGATGTCGATGACCGGCGAGGCAGACGGGCAACCGATGCGGACCGGTCCCTCGACCGTCGATCTGGTCACCGGGCTATACGCGGCACAAGCGATCTCCGCGGCGCTCAGGCACACAGCGACCGGAGGGGCGGGGCGGCTTATCGAAGTCTCTTTGTTGGAGACCGGCATGAACATGCTGGCCAACTTCGCGGGAGTACATTTGATCAACGGCCTCAGCCCGACACGCAGCGGCAATGCCAACCAGGTTTCCCAGCCGATCAACGTCTATGAAGCGGCGGATGGTCCCGTCATGGTAACGGCGGTCAGTCAGGCGCAGTGGGAAAAACTCTGCCGCGACGTGATCGACCGACCCGGCTGGATCTCGGATAAACGGTTTATCAAGGCCGCCGACCGGCTTGCCAATATCAGCGAGTTGACCCGGCTGTTGAATGAGGTATTCGCCGCGCGACCGAGACAGGACTGGGTCGAGCGCCTGCGCGCCGTCGGTGTCCCGGCGGGTATCGTCGCGACGGTGGAGGAGGCGTTTTCCGCCGAAATCGTGGCGGCGCGCGGCATGGTGCGCGAGGTGCGACACCGGGATGCGGGCGCCTACCCGGTGCAGGTCTCTCCGCCCCGACTTCATGATACCGAGCCGGTACCGCCAACGGGAGCGCCGGCGTTGGGAGAGCATACGCGGGAGGTCCTGGGCACGCTCGCCGGCATGAGCGAGGCGGAGATCGACGCCCTGATCGCCTCGGGCGTGGCGAAATAGGGAGGCGTCATGGAAATCCTCAACCATCTGTTCGGTGTCGCCGGGAAAACCGTTCTGATCACCGGCGGCGGCCGCGGCATCGGCGAGTCCATCGCGGAAGGGTTCGTGAGGGCCGGCGCCGTTGTCCATATCTGCTCGCGCAAGCCCGAGGTCTGCGCCGAGACCGCCGCGCGGCTGTCGGCTTACGGAACCTGCATCGCGCTTGCCTGCCCGGCGGATGTGGCCACCTCGGCGGGCCGCGCCGCGATCGTCGCCGAGATCACCAAGCGCGCGCCGAAGCTCGATATCCTGATCAACAATGCCGGCGCGCTCTGGGCGGCACCGCTTGCCGAGTATCCCGAGTCCGGCTGGGACAAGGTCTTCGACCTCAACGTGAAGGGGCTTTTCTTCTTGATCCGCGATCTGGTGCCGCTATTGGCCGAGGCGGGAGCCAAGGAACGGCCGGCCCGGATCATCAATATCGGGTCGATCGATGCCTTCCACATCCCGATGCACGAGATCTATGCCTACACCTCCTCGAAGGCTGCGGCGATGCAGCTTTCGATTCATCTGGCAAGCCAGCTCGCGCCCCGGCACATCAATGTCAATGTCATCGCGCCCGGGGTTTTCCCCAGCAAGATGACCCAGGGGACGATCGACCGTCTCGGCGAGGAAACCATGGCGGCCAAGGTTCCCCTGAGGCGGCTGACAAGCGGCGACGACATGGCCGGGACCGCCCTGTTCCTGGCGTCCCACGCGGCGTCCTATATCACCGGCGCGGTCATCCCGGTTGACGGCGGTGCGGCCACGACGCGGTAGAGCTCGATAAGGAAAAGCGGCTTTTTTCGTTCTCTTTGGAACCGTATCAGCCGAGAGGTCCAGCAGCGCTCCCTTGCTGGGCAAGACCGGGCGATGCCGTCGATTGATGCTGCCTGGTCTCGCCAGATTGTGCCGCATACGCATTGTTACGCACACCGCCGTCCCCGCGAGACGTTTCCAGTTCTATCCTAAACTCGCTGCCTTCGTGCAGCGTGGATTCTACCCCGATTTGACCGCCCATGCCCTCAACCAGCCTCCGGCAAATCGTCAGCCCGATCCCGGTGCCTTCGATCGTGTTGTCGCCGGAGAGCCGCTTGAACGGTTCAAAGATCTCGTTCTGACCGGCATCCGAGATGCCCTTGCCGGTATCTTCGATGATGAGGCGGCAGCGGCTCTCTAACGCCGGTCGCCAGTAAATCTCTACTTTTCCTTCGGGTTTATTATATTTGATGCCGTTAGTCAGCAGGTTGACGATAACTTGCTTCAGCCTCAACCTGTCGGCATAGACTTTGGGAATGGATTTCAAAGTGTCTCTGGTAACTATTTCAATGTGATTACGAACCGCCAGCGGGCGCGCCGGTGACGGCGCCCCGCTCGCGGGTCAACGCATTCAGATCTGGGCGCACACGATCGAGGGATATGAGCGGGACCCTCAAAGTCACGGCGCCACCCTGACCGACGAAAACGGCGTGTTCCGTCTCGAGATGCCTCAGATCGTTCCGGCCTTCGGCCAGCCATACGGCCACCTCGCCTATGACAGCGGCGACTTAAAGACCGTGTTCCTGAGACCGGTCATGCCGAGCGCAAGCGACACCAGCCTGAAGGCCCATTTCGTCCTCAAGCCGGTTTGACCTCGCCTCCGTCCAAAGGTATCGGCGGCGTGGCCCGCGCGATCCTGATCTGGGCCGCTATCGCGGCCACCGTCATCGTTCCGGTCATGGCCGCCGCGGCAAGCCCCTGCTGGCCTGGCGCGACCCAATCTACATCGCTGCTGGATTCGCCGGCATCCTCGCGCTGGCGCTGATGCTCTTTCAGCCGTTGCTGACCGCCGGGTACCTGCGAGGCCTGACGGCATTGCAGGGGACGCCGGGTGCACCGCGTGACCGGCGGCCTGCTCGTCGGCGCGGTCGTGCTTCATGTTGGCGGCTTATGGATCACCAGTCCGCCGGACGTGCACGATGCTCATAGAAGGCGCGATGGAGATCGTCACCAAGGCCTTGCTCTGCGCGCTGGCGGTTGCCGCGATCCTGAAAGTCGGGATCGACCTCAAGGTAGGGATGCTGCGACGCCGCCGGACCTGACGGCGACAGGCTACGCTGCAGGCGGTTTCAAGAAGCCGCCGAAAAAGCTCGCCAGTTCCTCGTAGGCATCCAGCGGCAGAACATGGGCGATGTACTGGTCCGGACGCACCACCACCATGCAACCGCGCTCACGGTCGATGCCGCGCATATCGAAGATATCGCCCAGGCCCTTGTGGTCCACGCAGAAGACTTTCTCGTGATCCTGCAAACCGAACCGTCCCTTGAGAGGCTTAAGCAGCGAGGGCATGCTCTCATAGGCAAGTTCCTCGAAGGTTTGCTGGAAGATTGCCCGCAGGTCGATCAGCCCGTCCGGATCCTCGTTCTCGCGGGCGTATTTCAGCACCGGCGAGTTCCGGTCCGTTCCCAGCCAATCGGCAAGCCTGTGGATCGCCGAGCCGGGCGCCGAACCGTCGGCCCGGCCGGCAAACGCGTAGATCCGCCACCGGCCGTCCGCGCCGGCAACATGCCCGAGCTGCATCTGCATCGCATCCGCCACCCGCACGACCGGCGCCGAGTGGAAGCGCCGTCCGATTTCGAGACCGGTGGCCAAAGCTTGATGGGTCGGCAAGCCCGTCAAGACGCCCGGGTCATACTTGACCGCAAGTCCACTGGTGAATTCCAGGTTTTTGATAAACTGCGTTTGGATTCGCGGCATATGCGAGCCGTCCAGTTCGGACTCCCCGGGAGGTGCCGACATGATCCGCGCCCATGCATGGTCGGTATCGATCAGGCGCTTGGCTTCGACCCAGCGTTCCGCCGAATAGGTGCGCAACAGTTTGGCATCGGACCGGCCCTGCAGCACGTGCGCGAGTTTCCAGCCGAGGTTGAACGTATCCTGCATCGAGACGTTCATTCCCTGGCCGGCCTTGGGGCTGTGGGTATGGCAGGCGTCGCCGGCGGTGAAAACACGGGGATCGCGATCCTCGCCGGCCGGAACGTCGTCAAAGCGGTCGGTCAGCCGGTGACCGATCTCATAGATCGACCACCAGACGATCTCTTTCACGTCGATGGTATAGGGCCGCATGATCCGGTTCGCCGCCGCGATCATGTGGTCGGCGGAGAAATTGCGGTTCGACACCCGTTCGTCGGGATTGAGTTTTTCCAATTCCACATACATTCGGAACAGGTAGCCGCCTTCGCGCGGCAGGATCAGGATGTTACCTTCGCGGGCCGACGTGACGAGACATTTCTGACGGACATCGGGAAAATCGGTATTGGCGAGAATATCCATCACGCCCCACACCTGATGCGCCGCGTCGCCGTGCAGTGTACCGCCGATGGCGGTTCGCACGTTTGATCGGGCGCCATCGCACCCGACAACGTATTTCGCCCGAACCGTTACGGTTTCGCCCGCGTTCACGCCGGTGTTCTCCAGGGTTACGGCTACCGGGTGGTCCGCCGTGGTCTGGCCCACCGTCAGATCCCGGACCGACCAGGCGTAATAGGGCTCCAGCCGCGACGGCGCGTTCTTCATCACGTCAAGGAACAACTCGTGCACGCGCGCCTGATTGATCAAGGTATGCGGCATTTCCGAGGAATCGTCAGGCACGTCCTGCACCCGGCCGATACGCCGAATGTGATCGGGCTTTTTCGGGTCGGGCGACCAGAACGCCGTCTGGTTCACCCAACAGCTCTCGCGTTTGACTTTTTCGCCGAAGCCGAATGCCTGGAACATTTCCATCGTGCGGGTGCTGATACCGTCGGCCTGACCCTTTTCAATAGGCCCGGGCTTGCGCTCGACGATCATCGTGTCGATCTCTGGGAATTGGGAAAGCTGCGCCGCCAAACAGAGGCCAGCGGGACCGCATCCGACGATCAGCACGTCCACCTTTTCCGGCAGAGGCGCATGCGGGCCGCGATCCCGGCGGCACGGTGCGGCTTGCTTGATGTCAGGATCGCCGCCGCGGAACCCGTCCTGGTAGAACTGCATCGTCTTTCCTCCTCAAGCCGCGCCGTCGCCGCGCCCGTCCGCTTTGAAAGGCGGCGCGACATTTAGCGCGTTGCCGGCCTCGATCAATACCTTCAGCGACGCAAACAGCGCTTCCCGCTCCGCGCCGGTCAGCGGCGCCGTCAATCGGGCATCCGTATCTTGGGCAATCTCCTCCAGAACCGCCGCCGCCCGCCTGCCCCGAACTGTCGGTTTCAGGACCCGCGCACGGCGGTCCTTTGGATGGGGTTTGCGCGTGATATAGCCGGCCCGTTCCAGCCGCGCGATGACGCCCCCGACCGTGGCCCGGTCGTACCCAGTGCGCAGCGCCAGATCGGTTTGATCCAAACCGTCGTTTTCCAGGATGATGTCGAGGGCGGCGAACTGGGCGCTGGTAATGTCGTAGCCCGCTTCACGGAAACGGTTCTGGGTCTGGACTGACCAGATCTGGTGCATGCGCCTTACGAGAAAGCCGCCCCGTTCCGTGATCATTCGCTGATCCCTTATGTCTTGGAACCGATAGAACGATCAGGCTCCACCCCGGCGCCACAAACCCCATAATGATAAGTATACATATCTCTGTTGTGCCGGTTCCACAATGGCGCTATGTATTTTGTACACATAACAAATACCTCCAACCGACCCCTGCCGAGAGTGTGGGCAGCAAGGGCCGGAGCGATTCAAAGGGAACTCCATGATCAACCTCGACAGCATCCGCGCCATCGACATCCATACCCATGCCGAGGAACCCTGTGGCTGCCATTCCGACGACGGCTATGACGAACTCCAGTCGACCATGGCGAAATACTTCGGCGCGCCGTGGCAACATCCGCCCACCATCGCCGAAACCGCCGCGCATTTCCGTGCCAAGAACATCGCGGCCGTGATCTTCCCGTCGATGCCGAACGCGAGACCGGCTATCGCCGCTACAGTAACGACGAGGTCGCCGAGCAGGTCGCCGAGAATGCCGACGTGCTGATCCAATTCGCCTCGATCGATCCCTGGAAGGGCAAGATGGGTGTCCGCGAGGCGCGGCGGGTCATCCGTGACTACAAGGTCAAGGGCTTCAAATTCCATCCCACCATGCAGGGCTTCTTCGCCAATGACCGGATGGCTTATCCGCTCTACGAGGTGCTTGAGGAAGAAGGCTGCATCGCGCTGTTCCATACCGGCCAGACCGGGGTCGGCAGCGGCATGCCGGGCGGCAACGGGATGCGACTGAAATACCCAACCCGATGACCATGGACGATGTCGCGGTCGACTTCCCCGGCCTGAAGATCATCCTCGCGCACCCCTCCTTTCCCTGGCAGGAAGAGGCGCTTTCCGTCGCCCAGCACAAGCCCAATGTCTATATCGACCTTTCGGGATGGTCGCCGAAGTACTTCCCGGAAATCCTCGTGCGGTATTGCAACTCGATTCTGCGGAAGAAGGTCTTGTTCGGTTCCGACTGGCCTATGATCACACCCGAACGCTGGCTGTCGGATTTCGAGACGATCGCCATCAAGGACGAGTTGCGTCCGGACATCATCAAGAACAACGCGGCCCGCCTGCTCGGCCTGATGGATTGAGCCGGCCCCGGCAAAAGATTTCGGCAGAAGGCATTCCAGAAGCCTCCGCGTACCGGCTCCAGGGGACCCGGCAGGTCTTGCCGTGCCATTCGGCATCGACAAGACACCCCGACCGCGCGACAATCCCCGCTGAATCGAAAGGGTTGAACAGCATCGTCTTCTTGTGAGAGCCCGGCCATGCCCCTGACCTTCACGCCGCTTCACCTGCTCTTCGCCGCCGAGGCGGGCCAGCTTCTGCGGACGCTGGCGACGAGCAAACGCTGGCGGCGGTTCGCGGCAGCATGGACCGTTACGCCGTGCTGGTTTTCCGGAACCAGGCGTTCGACGATGAGGAGCAGATGGCATTCGCGCAGCGGCTCGACGGGGCGCTGCACGCCAAGACCGGCGCGGCGGCCCTCGGCAAAACCCGGCTGGCATCAGAGGCGATCGCGGATATTCCAATGTCGGGGACGACGGTTCCATCCTGACGCCGACAACCGAAAGCGTTCTACAGCCCGGCAACCGCCTGTGGCACACAGACGCCTCGTTCCAGAACCCGGCGGGACGGTATTCCATGCTGCATGCCCGGGTGCTGCGGCGGCCCGCGCGGATACCCTGTTCGCGGACCTGCGCGCGGCCTATGACGCCCTCGACGACGAAATGAAGGCGCGCCTGGAGGGGCTCACCTGCCATCACACGATCACCATTCACGCCAGAACCTCGGCTTCGAGTTCTCCGCCGAAGAGATGGAAAGGCTGAAGGGTGCCGTCCACCCGCTGGTGCGCCGCTGCCGCGCGCGGACGCAAGACCCTCTACCTCGCCTCACACGCCGCGCGGATCATGGAGATGAGCCTGCCGGAAGGACGACTGCCGCTGTGGGAACTGATGCAGCACGCGGTTCAGCCGCAATTCGTCTATCGCCATCAGTGGCGCGACGGCGACCTGGTGATCTGGGACAATCGCTGCACGATGCACCGGGCGACCCTGTTCGACGACGCAAAGCACCGCCGCGAGCTGCGCCGGGTCACGACGCTCGATCTGGAAGAACTTCCCGCGGCCTGAAAGTCCGAGCCGGCCCTTTCATCGCCGACGGGTTGACGATCCGCGCGATTGATCCAGATCAATGTACATTGTGCTGTCCCGCTTCACGCTTATAGACGGTCCTCCATGGGCCAGATCAGCAATTCTGGGGAGGCGCCCGTGATTCGACGTGTGATGCCGGATGTCGTAAGCGATCAGGATCTCTTGACGCTGCCGCAGAGTGCGACGGTTCTTGAGGCCGCCGTCAAGATGTCGGAACACAAGGTCCGCTCGACCCTGGTGGTCACCGGAGAACGGCTGGAAGGCATCTTCACCGGCACCGACCTCATCGACCGTGTCGTCGCCAAAGGTCTCAATCCCAGCGATACGGAATTGCGCGCGGTGATGACCGCCAATCCTGTCACCCTGTCTCCCGGCAGTCTGGCGATCGACGCCTTGAGGATGATGCACGAGAGCGGTTTCCGCCATCTTCCGATCTGCGAGGGGGAGCGGCTTCTGGGGATCGTATCCCGCCGCGACTTCATGGCGGACGAGGAAGAGGAAATCGAGCGCGAGGACAGGCTGTGGGAGAAGCTCTGACACGGCGAAGCGGCGGCGCGCCGCGACCCTGGGTCGCAGGAGGATCGTATCGGTGATACCGGTGATCGACGGATTGATCTAAAGTGATCTCGACAAGCCGCGCCGGCCACGGGTTCGCATAAAGCCATGTCGAACACCGGCCCATGACGTATCGCATCCAATTTTGGGAACGGCATCGCATAAGGAGCACCGCACCGTGAGCGAACAAGCATCGTCGACCGAACATTTCGACGTTCTCATCGTCGGGGCCGGTATATCCGGCGTTGCAGGCGCCTACTATCTGCAGCAACGCTGTCCCGAGACCAGCTTCGTCATTCTCGAGGCCGAGGACAGCTTCGGCGGCACATGGTGGACCCACCGCTCGCCGGGCATCCGGTCCGACAGCGATCTGCACACCTTCGGCTACAGCTTCAAGCCCTGGATCGGCCCGCCGATCGCCACTGCCGAGGAAATCCTCTCCTACATGGGCGAGGTGATCGAAGAGAACGATCTGGCGCGCCACATCCGCTATCACCACCGAATTCTGAAGGCGGACTGGTCGAACGACGAGAACCTCTGGACGGTCGATGCGGTCCGCGCGGATACCGGCGAAACGGTGCGGATCAGCGCCAATTTCCTCTGGATGTGTCAGGGCTACTACCGTCACAACGAGGGTTACACCCCCGATTGGGACGGCATGGCGGACTTCAAGGGACGCATCGCGCATCCGGAGAACTGGCCGGACGACATCGACTATGCCGGCAAGAAGGTGGTCGTCATCGGCTCCGGCGCCACCGCCGCGACGGTCGTGCCGGCAATGGCAGAGACGGCGGGGCACGTCACCATGCTTCAGCGCTCACCGACCTTCTTCCGAGTGGGGCGCAATGCCATCGAGATCGCGGAGCAACTGCGCAAGCTGCATGTGGACGAAAGCTGGGTGCATGAGATCACCCGCAAGCAGATCCTTTTCGACCAGGCGGCCTTCACCGAGAAATGCCGCAACGAGCCGGAGGTGGCCAGGAAGCTCCTGTTGGATCAGGTGCGCGACCTGCTCGGGCCCGACTACGACGTCGACAAACATTTCTCGCCGTCGTATCGCCCCTGGCGGCAGCGCATCGCCTTCGTCCCGGAGGGCGACCTGTTCAAGGGCATCGTCGCCGGCAAGGCGTCGGTGGTAACGGATGAGATCGATCGCTTTATAGAGAACGGAATCCTGCTGAAATCGGGCAAGGTTCTGGAAGCCGACCTGATCGTCACCGCGACCGGCTTCAACATGACCATGATGGGCGACATCGATTTTTCCATCGACGGCGCGCCGCTCGATTTTCACGAGACCATCACCTATCGCGGCACCATGTTCACCGGCGTGCCGAACCTTGCCTGGGTCTTCGGCTATTTCCGGGCAAGCTGGACGCTCCGCAGTGAATTGATCGCCGACTTCGTGTGCCGGCTTCTCAACCATATGAAGGTGATGGGCGCCAAGAGCGTGCGGCCGGAACTGCGCGCTTCCGAGCGGGACATGGCGCAACTGCCCTGGATCGACGACGACGAGTTCAATCCCGGATACCTGCAGCGCGCCCTGGATATCCTGCCGAAGCGCGGGCCGACCCGGGAATGGCAGCACACCCAGGATTACTGGCGTGAGAAGGACGAATTTCCGGCAATCGACCTCGACGACGATGTCTTCGTCTATCGCTGGAGTTCAAAGGCGAAGGCCGCCGCCGAATAGGGATCGAACGGGGCGCGGGGCGCAGGTCCCGCGCCGTCGGCCGAACCGGCGTCAGACCGGCGAGAAAGCCCCCATCGAATCCCTGCTTTCACCGATACCTATCCCGCGGCAAGTCGCGGCAGCACGAAAACCTCGGCATCGGGCGGTATCTCGCGGGACCAGTCGTCGCGAAAGATCTGGCCGTCGATGGACACAGCGACTCCCTGCTCCAGGTGATCGGCGAGACTGGGGCATTCCACCTCCAGCGCTGCAAGCAACTGGCGGATGGTCTTAGCCTCGATCTCGATGTCCTGGCGACCGCCGGCGGCGGACTTGAGGGAGCCGGACAACACCACTTTCGCCATTCTGCACCTTCCCCTGGGCGGGAGGCTCCTATTCCGCCGCCTGCTTCCCGGCCTCCCTGGCCGCGTCTATGGCTGCGCGGACCCGAGGCGGCGACATTGGCAGGTGGGTGAGCCGGACCCCCGCCGCCGCCGAAACCGAGTTGGCCACGGCCGCCAAGGGCGGAACGATCGAGGTCTCGCCGACCCCGCGCACCCCATAGGGATGGCCGGGATTGGCGACCTCGACGATCACCGTGTCGATCATCGGCAGATCCGAAGCGACCGGCAGCCGGTAGTCGAGGAAGCCGGCATTCTGGAGCCTGCCGTCCTCGCCATAGACATACTCCTCGTTCAGCGCCCAGCCGATCCCCTGGGCGGCCCCGCCCTGGAACTGCCCTTCCACATAGGAAGGGTGGATCGCCTTGCCGGCGTCCTGGACTACCGTATAGCGCAGGATCTTCACCTGTCCGGTTTCGGGATCGACCTCGGAATCCACCAGATGGGTCGCGAAGCTGACACCGGCGCCGTCGGCGGTGATTTCGGAATGCCCGGCGATCGGACCGCCGGTATTACCGGCCTTGGCGGCGATGGCGGCAAGGGAAAGCGGTTCGAAATCGCCCGCGTTGGAACCGGAGGGCTTCGCCTCGCCGTTTTCCCAGATCACCGCGTCGGCGGGGATACCCCACATCTTGGCCGCGCGCTCGCAAAGTTTGGCCACCGTATCGCGCGAGGCGGCGATGGTCGCCATCCCGGCGGAAAAGGTCACCCGGCTGCCTTCCGAGGTATCGTTAAATCCCAGCGAGGCGGTGTCGGTCACGATCGCACGGACCCGGTCATAGGGAATGCCGAGTTCCTCGGCCGCCATCAGGCACATGGAGGCGCGCGAGCCGCCGATATCCGGCGTGCCGAGCGACAGGCCGATGGTCCCGTCCATCTGCACATTGAGCGAGACGCTGGTCTGTCCGCCGAAATTGAACCAGAACCCGCAGGCAACTCCCCGTCCCTGCCCCGGTTTCAGCGGCGCGGTATAGTGGGGATGCGCCTTGGCGGCCTGCAACGTCTCGGCAAGACCGATGGTTCCGAAGGTCGGCCCATAGGCGGATCTGCCGCCGCTTTTCGCCGCGTTTTTTAGACGGAAATCGATACGATCGAGGCCGAGCTTGTCGGCGATCTCGTCGATCACGCTTTCGACCGCGAAAGTCGACATCGGCGCCCCCGGTGCCCGATAGGCCGCCTGTTTGGGCCGGTTGACGATCACGTCATAGCCCGAGACATGCAGGTTCTCGAGGTCATAGCAGGCAAAGGCCGACATCGCCCCGAACTCGACCGGAGAGCCCGGGAACGCGCCGCCCTGATAGCAGAGTTCCGCCGCGCCGGCGGTGATCCGGCCATCCTTGGTGGCGCCGATCCGCACCTTCATGGCAGTGCTGGAGGTCGGCCCCGTCGCCTTGAAGACCTCGGTCCGGTCCATGACGATCTTCACCGGTCGTCCGGATTTCTTTGAAAGCATCAGCGCAACGGGTTCGATGAAAACCGTAGTCTTGCCCCCGAATCCACCGCCAATCTCCGACGCGGTGACCCTGAGCCGAGAGACATCAAGCCCGCAGAGCTGGGCACAGGTATCGCGAACCACAAAATGGCCCTGCGTGCAGCACCAAAGCTCGGCATAGCCGTCCTGGGCGACGCTGGCGAGGCAGGCATGCGGCTCGATATAGCCCCTGGTGGGTCGCCTCCGTCTTGAACGAGCGCTCAATGACGATGTCGGCGGCCGCAAATCCCTTGGCGACATCACCATGGCCGAGTTCCATGTATTTGGCGATGTTGGAAGGCTTGGTCGGCGCCGGGTCCATGCCGCTGGTGATCATGTCCTCGCGCAACAGCGGCGCGTTCTCGGCCATCGCCGCCTCGACATCGGTCACGTGCGGCAGAACCTCGTAGTCGACCTTGATCAGCGTCAACGCCGCCTCGGCACTCTCGGCATCGCTCGCCGCAACGGCGGCGACCGCGTGACCCTCATACAGCGCCTTGCCCTGGGCCATGCAGTTTTCGAGCACGTCGCGCAGGCTGCGGCGCACGGGAGCCGAAATCCGCCGCCGTGACCACCGCCTTCACCCCGGGCGCGGCGAGGGCCTTCGAAGCATCGATACCACGGATCCGGGCATGGGCATGAGGGCTGCGCAGAATGCGCCCGATCAGCATTCCGGGCGCGAAGAGATCGGCGCCGTATTTGGCGCGTCCCGTCACCTTGTCCACGCCGTCCGGGCGCACCGGGCGCGAGCCGACGATCTTGAAATCACGTTTCGGGGGTGTCGAATCCTGGTCCAGCGGCATGGTCCGGCCTTTCGTGCCGGGGCCGAGGCACCGGCGATCCTGCGGTTTCACCTGGGGCGAGTGTCGCCCCCGAAAGCCGCTTCCGCAAGCCGAAAGCCGTCAATCAACAGGGAGGCTGGAGATCCGTCAGCAGTTCCAGCACAGGCGGGACATGGCCCAGATAAAGGGGACGGCCATCAGGGCGACCATGGCCAGGTTCCGCGCTGCACTCATCATGGGACAATGTCCAGAAGGTAAGAAATGCTGTCCCACATATTGCACCGCAAAATGGGTCAGTCAATGCGACCTTTTTTGGAATGCCCGTGATATGTCACGCTAACACATATGTGATGCAATCCTCACCTCGGCCGAAGGTAATGCAACTCGTCGCCGGTCCAGCCGACGCCGTCCGGGATCGTGTAATAGAACTCGGCAATCATCGATGCAAACTTCCATCTCCCGTCCACCCGGCGGTAGATGTCATCGTAGCGCCCGCTCACCAGGTAGGAGGTGCCGTAGCGGCCATAACGCGCCTCAAGATAGCTGACGCCGGTTCCCGTATCGCCGTCGACATCGATCCGGTGGCTGTGGATGAACTGCTTGATGTAGAAGCGCTCCCGCTCTCCCATCCCGCGGAACCCCATGTCGATGGCATCCCGGCCCGTATAGGTCGCGAGATACCCAAGCTCGACATGGGCATCGTCGGTGAACAGGCCGACGATCTCGCCGAACCGGCCGTCATTGATGCAGCCGTGATAGTCGTCACGCAGCCGGCGGATCTCCTCCTTGTCCTCCAGCAGCCGCAGCCGTCGTTCAAGCAACTCTATGCGATCGATTTCGGTCATCGTCTGCTCCACCCGGTCGTTGCAATATGAGCAATTGTGGTCGATATGATATCCGACGGAAAGCTCCCGAGGCGTTGGTCTCTCGGCGTCGGCCCTCGACCTTTCGAACCGTTATCGATAGGCTGGAGGAACCATGTCCAAGGTCATCGAAATATCCGACGATGCCGCCGAAATCCTGGATCATCTCCGGACGGCGACAGGGCGAACGGATACCGAAATCGTCGATATGTTGACACGCGCCGACTGGTCTCTGGTCGAAGCTCGCCGAACCGACCTGCGCGTCGAGATTGCACGGCGCCTGAAAGACGACAGCAGATCCATCGACGCGAGTGAGGTTTTCGCGGAGCTACGCGCGATTCAGGCTGCAAGATTCGGCAAAGCGTGAAGCTCGGCTTCCATCCAGGCGCTCGCGACGATCTGCTGGGAATCTTCTCTTATCTCGCCGAGCATAATGAAGTCGCCGCCACGGAGATGATCGGTGTTCTCGAAGAGGTTTGCCGATTCTTGAGCGAAAACCCCCACGCTGGCCGTCCCCGTCCGGACCTTCATGAAAGCCTGCGGAGCTTTCCGAAGGGAGACTATCTGGTTCTCTATCGTATCTTCGGGGAAGCCGTACAGGTGGTGCATATTGCTCACGGTCGTCGCGATTTAGCCGCTCTTGTTTCCCGCGAAGGCCGGTGAGCCTGCCCATGCGGCCTCGAACGCGGTGGCACTCAAAGCGGCGGACGGCGGAGGTGCCAGTCGGTGCGGCCCTGGTAGGCATGGCCGACCCGGAGCAGGAGCGGGTCGTTCCACCAGGCGGCCTCCAATTGCAATCCGATCGGCAAGCCGTCGGAACTGAACCCACAGGGTACCGACAGCCCGGGGAGCTGGCCGAAGGCGCCGGCATAGGTGTTGCGGGTGGCGTCCCGGGTCGCTTCCAGCAGGGATTTGTCTTCCGCGATCGGCGGCACCAAGGTCGGCAGGGTCGGCGACAGCAGCACGTCGATACCGCTGAACAGCCGAGCCAGATCGCTCTTCCAGGCTTCGCGCGCCCGCAGCGCCTTGGCATAGTCCACAGCGCTGAAATTCAGACCGTTGATCATCCGCTCATAGACCGGTTTCGAGAACTTTTCCGGGTGGGTCTTCAGGCGTTCCTCATGGAAGGCGCAGGCATCGGAGAAGATCATGATCGTTGCCCAATGCTGCATGTCGGCGGCACCAGGAACATCGACCTCGACCAGATGCGCACCCAGATCCTCAAGCTCCCGCGCCGCCGCCTGCATCGCCGCCTCGATATCCGGGTGCAGGTTTTCGAGATAGAAGTTCCGCGGCATGCCGATCCGCACGCCCTCGATCCCGTCATTCAGAGAGGGCAGGAAGTTCTCCAGCGGCCGGTTTTATCGAGTGCGGGTCGCGCGCGTCGTGACCGGCGATCACCGCGAAAGATCCGCGCGACATCGGCGACCGAGCGGGCCATCGGGCCGATTGTGTCGAAACTGGCGCTGACCGGGGTCGAGCCGTGGTTGGGCACCCGGGCATGGAGGCCGCAGCCCGCTGATCCGTTGGATCGAGGCGGGGAAGGCGCACCGAGCCGCCGGTGTCGGAGCCGAGCGCGCCGACGCACATCCCGACCGCCACCGCCGCGCCGGAGCCGCCGCTGGAGCCGCCGGGCACCCGCTCACGGTCCCAGGGATTACGCACGGCGGCGAGACCGTGTTGTCGGAGCGGATGCCAAAGGCGAATTCATGCATCGTCGCCTTGCCCACCATCACCGCGCCGGCCCGAGCCAGCCGGTCCACCACCGGGGCATTCTCATTCGGCACGTGATCGGTGAAAAAGACCGAGCCCGACGTGGTCCGCACGCCCGCCGTCGCGATATTGTCCTTGATCGCCACCGGCACCCCGTGCAGCAGACCGAGCCAACGGCCCTCGGAAGCGGCCTTGTCCGCGAAATCAGCCTGGCGGCGCGCTTCATCCCGCGGTCACCGTGATCATCGCGTGGATCTTGTCCTCATGCGCCGTGATCGCCGCGAGGCAGGCCTCAAGCGCGTCGCGCGATGGGGTCTGGCGTCATGCCCGTCCCTCCCGGCCAGTCACGCGGCGCGCTGGTTGGCGCCGCTTGGCACCGAGTTAACAACACGGCCGGAACCGGCGCCAAGCCCAGGACTATAGCGTCGCAATCACTCTTGCGATGAAAGACGGCGGAAAGGACCCTTCGAGACAGCGCTTTGCGCTTCCTCAGGGTGAGTGATCCCCTCCAGCGCGGCGCGTCGATCGGACCTTGCCGTCGCCCTGGCGAAAGCACACCAAGACCGAGCGCTCCCTGTCGGTGGAAGTGCTTGGGATGCGGACAGGATCGCTTCATGGCCCTGCCGTACGCCAGGGCGACAGTTTGGGCCGGAGCCCGAGGTCGCCGCGCGCCCTTACCCCTTCGCCGACTCCCCTCCAGCGCCGCGCGGACTGGGCGGGCATGGCGGTGGATTTGCGGGTCTTCGGGTCGAAGAAGACCTCGACCACGTCCTGATAGCCGTGGGTCTCGCCGGTCTCCACGCTCTTGAAATGCTGGCGAAAGGTGACGCTTTTGGAGCCGCAGCGCGCAACGCCGCTTTCGACGACGAAGAGGTCGGCGGATTTGATCTCCTTGCGGAAATGCGTGGTGGTGCTGGCGGTCACGGTATGGACGCCATGGGCCTCCATCTCTTTCCAGCCGGTGCCGAATTTCGACCAGATGTGGAAGATCGCGTCGTCCAGGAAATGCGCGTACCAGCGCACGTTCATATGGCCGTACTGATCGCAAATGCCAGGGGAAGCACACGCCCTGTAAAGCTCGTGCCAGCGCGCCACCTTCGGCGCCTCGCGTGGCATCTCCGGCAGGTCTGAACCGGCTCCGGACCGTCAAGCTGCGTCTGGATGGCTGGCCTCAAAGCCTCGGGATCGGGGTCGAGCTTCGGGTCTTGGGATCGAAGAAAACCTCAAGGGTCTCCAAAGTCGCGTGGACATCCCCGGTCTCGGTATTGCGCATCCGCAACAGGAAGGTCAGCGTCTTGTTGCTCGAGCGGATCAGGGCGGCTTCGGTGGTCACCAGGCTGCTAACCGGCAGTTCCTGGAGGAAGGTGGTGCGCACGATCGAGGCCACACCATGGGCGCCGGTCTTCATCACCGTGCCGTGGCTCATCCCGGTCCGGGCATAGGCATGAACATCGCTCGTTGAACAGATTGGCATATTGACGGACGTTCAGATGTCCGAAACCGATCGCAGAGCCAGGGGTGAACCACGCCGGTATGCGACTTCTCGTGCCAGATTGTCATGCCGCTTATCCCAAGATCGAGAGCCCTTTGGGTCTTAGCAGACCCAATGCAAAGCTGGCCAGCCCGACGGAAAGCCAGCTTCGTCAACGATTTGCCGCGTGAGCGTGCATGGCGGGTGACTTGCAACGCGGCCGCCTTGTGCGATCGGAGAAGCAGGCTTAATCAGCACCGTCGAAACCAAAGGAAGATTTCGATGTTCTATGAGATCGGCACCCACAGACAGCACGGGCTTTCGCCACGATCCCTTCAAGGCTTTCGTTTCGCCGAGGCCCATCGGCTGGATCTCGACGGTGAACGCGCAAGGCGTCAGCAACCCCGCGCCCACAGCTTCTTCAACGGCGTGGCGGGTGATCCGCCCTGCGTGATGTTCGCCTCGGGTGCTCATCCGCATCACGGCGGCAAGAAGGACAGCCAGATCAATGCCGAGACCACCGGCGAGTTCGTCTGTTCCATCGTCGGCCATGCACAACGCGAGGCGATGAACCGGACCTCGATCCACCTTCCCTACGGCGAGGATGAAATGCCCGATGCCGGCCTCGAGGGCCTGCCGTCGACTCTGGTCAAGCCTCCTTGCGGGTCAAAGGCGCGCCGGTTCACCTGGAATGCAAGTATCTGCAGAGCGTGCAGATGCCGTCATCTGCGGCGCGGCACCGAAAACTGGGTGATCTTCGGCCAGGTGGTCGGCGTGCATGTGGACAGGCGATCATCCGCGACGGCCTGGTCGACGTGACCCTGTATCAGCCGGTCGCCCGGCTCGGCTACATGGACTACACGACGGTCACCGAGGTCTATGCGATGGACCGTCCCGACGAATCCTACGGTGCGCCCAAAGCGTCGGCGGCTGAATAAGGAGCAGTTGATCGCGGAGGAGGTCTCATCATGGCGGGCAAGATCGTTCATATCGGATGTGGCGCCGGATTCTCCGGCGATCGGGTGGATGCATCAATCCCGGTCGTGGCGAGTTTGGCTAAGCGCGACGGCCCGCGCTATCTGATCTTCGAGACCCTGGCCGAACGCACCCTGGCACTGGCTCAGAAACACCGCCGCAAGGACCCGCAGCACGGCTACTCACCATTCCTCGAAGCCTATATCCGGCCGATCCTGAAAAGCTGTCACGACGCCGGAATCCGCATCGTTTCAAATTTCGGGGCCGCCAACCCCTCCGGCGGCGCCCGCAAGATCGCCGAGATCGCCCGGGAACTCGGCTGCCCGTCGCTAAAGATCGCGATCGTCGAGGGCGACGATCTGTTGCGGGTGCTCTCGGAGGGAGATATCCGTGGCATCCCGACCATCGAAGGTCTGGAGATCGGTGATAACGAGGTCGTCGCCGCCAATGCCTATCTCGGCGCCCGGCCGATTGCCCAGGCGCTGGCCGAGGGCGCGGACGTGGTGGTTGTCGGGCGCTGCACCGATCCGGCGCTGGTGCTGGGACCCCTGGTGCATGAATTCGGCTGGGCCGAGGATGACTGGGAGCGGCTCGCCGCCGGCACCATGGCCGGGCACCTCCTGGAATGCGGCGGCCAGGTCACCGGCGCCTATTTCGCCGATCCGGGCTACAAGGATGTCCCCGATCTCGCCCGTGTCGGCTTCCCGATCGCCGAAGTCGGCGCGGACGGCGCGCTTGTCGTCACCAAGGCCGACGATACCGGTGGCCTGGTCTCGGCGCAGACCGTCAAGGAACAGCTGCTGTACGAGATTCACGACCCGGCGAATTATTTCACCGCCGACGTGATCCTCGACATCACGCAAGTCAAAGTCGAGGAGATCGGCCCGGACCGGGTCAGGCTCAGCGGCGCGCGGGGCAAGCCGCGTCCCGAGACTCTGAAGGCGACGGTCAGCATCGACGGCGGCTGGATGGGCGAGGCGGAAATGAGCTACGCCGGGCCAAACGCCTTGAAACGCGCGCAACTCGCGGTCGATGTCCTGAAGCAGCGGTGCCGCGACATCGGCACCAACTGCCCGGTGCGCTTCGACATTCTCGGCACCGTCAGCGTCCATGACGGCGACGGCGGCGGCGCGTCCCGTCGGGGAGCCTGGCCGGACGATGGGGACTACCGGATCCGGGTGGCGTCGCGCGGCCACGACAAGGCCGCAATCGAGCGCATCAATCAGGAGATGTTGAGCCTCTATTGCAGCGGCCCCGCGGCGGGCGGCGGATTCCGTCAGCACCTGACCGATCAGGTGCAGACCGCCTCGATCCTGGTCGACCGGAATGTCGTCGCGCCCCGGGTCAGCCTGCTGGAGGCCTCGGCATGAGCGAGCGCCGTGAGACCCGCCTGCACGAGGTCGCCCATGCCCGGGCGGGCGACAAGGGCAACCGCTCGAACATCAGTCTGATCCCGTATAAGGCCGACACCTATCCCTACCTCCTGGAGCAGGTGACCGAGGCGCGCGTGCTCGCCCTGTTCGCGCATAAGGGCGCGACCAAGGTCACGCGTTATGAGCTGCCGAACCTGCCGGCGCTCAATTTCGTGATCGATGATGCCCTGGAAGGCGGGGTGAACGCCGCGCTGAACATCGACCAGCACGGCAAGACCCTGTCCTATCTGCTGCTCGGAATGCCGGTCTCCGTTCCGCCGGCCCTGATGCTGCACCCCGAGACGTAGCGGCGAGACTTAGCGCTCGCGCAGGGCTTCCATCTCGGCATTGCGCTGCTTCGGCGGCAACAGGGCGAGGCGCAGCTTGAACTCGTCGGTATCCAGACGCTTGATGTCGCGCGCCTCCATGGAAATCGCCGCGTCCTTGCGCTCGCGCTCATATTCCCGGACCGCTGCTTCCAGGGCCAGACGCTGATCCGCGATGGTCGAAACGAATTTAGGCACTTCCTCATGCTCGTCCTGGAGGCTGGTTCCCTTTAATTCGAGATAGGCTCGCTGGTCGGCGACGATATTGGCAAGGGCCGGAATGACCGCCTTCTCGTAATTCACATCCGCTTCGTTCCGGCCCGCCATACGCATGCCCCGCAAATTCATGCCGATGGCGGCGCCGAGCCGGTGACTGCCCAGCTTCACAACCTCCATCACATAATCAGGTGCATAGGTCCGGCAAAGCGTGTTGAAGGTTTCCAGGGCCTTTTCGGGCGCGCTATAGGTGTTCCGCAACGTACGGAAGGCCAGATCCTCCTTGGCCTTGTGACGGGCCAGGAACTCGATCTCCGCCTCGACCTGCTTGAGGTTCTTCTCATGCTCCCTGGTGATGCGCTTGATCCGCGTGATCAGACCGTTCGCAGCGGCAATCAGGGTCGAGAAACTGCGCAAGCGATCGACCAGATCGCCAGAGTTTCTGGCGCGGTCCTGCATGACCACGATCTCTTTCGGCAGCTCGCTGGTATTCGCGACGGTATCGTTGGTTTCGCTCATCTTTCGAAGAAGGCCCCTGCGACGCCCAATCCTGCTTTCGCTTCATCATATAACGTGCCGAGCCGCCAATAAGCACTGGCAAGCGCCCGCTTCTCCGTGCCACTCTCTGTTTTTGGCAACTTTCCGATAGTGGCGGCACAGCCGATATGTCCAGGCGAGAAGATGCCCGTCTGCTGACGGGTCGGGGACGTTTTGTCGACGATCTGCTTCCAGCGGCGGTTGCGCATGCCGCGGTGTACCGCGCGCCGATTGCCCATGGGCGCATCCTGTCGCTCGACACCCGCGCGGCCCTTGCCGAGCCGGGGGTTCTGGCGGTCTACACTCAAGGCGATCTCGATGCCAAACAGGTCGGCCCTCTGCGGGCCCGGGTATCGGTCACAAGCACGGACGGCACGCCCATGGCGGAACCGGAGCGCCCGGTCCTGGCCCGCGATGCGGTCAAATACGCCGGCCACCCGGTCGCCTTCGTGGTCGCTGAAACGCCCCAGGCCGCCGCCGCCGGCGCCGAGGCGATCGAGGCCGAGTATGAGGAACTGCCGGCGGTGATCGGCACCGATGCCGCCAAGGCCGAAGCGGGTCCGGCGATATGGGACGACATGCCGGACAATACGAGCTTCAACTGGGAACTCGGCAATGGCGAGGCCGCGCGAGAAGCGATCGCCCGCGCGCAACATGTGGTCACGCTGACGGTCCGCCACCCCCGTCTGGTCATCGCGCCGGTCGAGCCGCGCGGCGCCATCGGCGAATTCGACAGCGCCTCCGGCCGCTTTACCCTGACGACGCCCAGCCAGGGAACCGTCGGTCTGCGGGCCGCCATGGCGGAATCCCTGGGGGTGGACGAAAGTTTGGTCAGGGTCCTCACCCACGATGTCGGCGGCAGTTTCGCGGTCAAGATCTGGCCTTACCCGGAACACGTGCTCTGCCTGTTCGCGGCACGGCATCTGGGGCGGCCGGTGAAATGGGTCGCCAGCCGGTCGGAGAGCACGCTTTGTGACGCCCAGGGCCGCGGGCGCACCGACCATGCCACTTTGGCGCTCGACGACGCGGGCAACATCCTCGCCTATACGATCGAGGCCGACGGCGATCTCGGGGCATTTCTCAACGCGGTGGCACCGTCGATCTTTACCGGCGGCGCCTGCCGGACCTTTGGGCACAATTACCGCATCCCGGCGCTGCACTATCGGGTCCGGGGCCTGTTCACCAACGCCCCGCCCACCGATGCCTACCGGGGCGCCGGCAAGCCGGAAAGTGTCGGCACGCTCGAGCGGTTGCTGGACTACGCGGCCCGTAAGCTCAATTTGGACCCGGTCGAGCTGCGCCGCCGCAACCTGATCCGGCCCGACGAGATTCCCTACTCTACTCCGATGGGGGAGGAAATCGACGCCGGCGACTTTCCCGGAATCCTCGACAAGGCCCTGGCGGCGGCGGACTGGGACGGCTATGCGCCTCGGCGAGCTGAAAGCGAGAGGGCGGGCAAGCTGCGAGGCCGGGCCGCCGGGGTGCATTTTCACGCGACCGGCGGATCGGTGGCCGAGCGTACCCAGGTCAAGGCGCTCCCCGACGGCACCATCCGGGTGCGCACCAGTGCCCAAGACAGCGGCCAGGCCCATCAGGAGACCCTGGCCCGGGTGGTGGCCGACTCCCTCGGCATCGCGCCGGAGCGGGTCATCGTCGAGCAGGGCGACAGCGATAGCCTGCTGAACGGCGGCTCGACCGGCGGTTCCAACCTGCTGCCGGTCAGCGCCAATACCGCCCACCGCTCCGCCCTGGCGATGGTCGAGACCGCCAAGTCGATGGCGGCCAACGCCCTGGAAGCTGCCGTCCAGGATATCGAGTATCAATCTGGGACGTTGCGTGTCGCCGGAACCGACCGGTCGATCTCGCTGGCCGAACTGGTCGCGGGTCTGCCGGACACATCGGACACTCCGGTGGGGGCTGAGCAACCATCCGGCTGCGTCGGGGAGTTGAGCTTCGAGGGCAAGCACACGACTTTTCCGAACGGCGCCTATGTGGTCGAGGTCGAGGTCGACCCGGAGACCGGACAGGTAGCGATCGCGCGGCTTACCGGGGTCGATGATCTCGGCCGGATCATCCATCCCGAGAGCGCCACCGGTCAGATCATGGGCGGCCTTGCCCAAGCGGCCGGCGAGGTGCTGATGGAAGGCATGGTCTTCGACGGACACGGCCAGCCGCTGTCCGGCTCGATGATGGACTATCCGGTGCCGAGGGCCGACGACCTGCCGTTCTTTAACCTTTCCTGGGCGCCGACCGAGAGCCCGAACAGCCTGCTCGGTGTCAAGGGCGTCGGCGAGCTCTCCTCGATCGGCGGCCCCGGCCCGATCAGCAATGCCGTGCATGACGCGCTGGCGCCTTTCGGGGTATCACATCTCGACATGCCGCTCACGCCGGAGAAAGTCTGGCGGGCGCTGCAGTCGTCAAAGGCCTGACGCATTCATCACCAAGAACCGACCCGAAAAGTCCAACCCAAGGAGACCAAGCATGGCGCGAGGCGCGACTGAAAAACTGACCGGCGGCGAGGCGCTGGTCCGCTCGCTCATTGCCGAGGGCATTGATACCGTCTTCGGCCTGCCGGGCATTCAGCTCGACCCGATGTTCAACGCCCTGCACGACGCCGGAAACGCGATCCGTGTGGTCAATGCCAGACACGAGCAGGGCACGGCCTATATGGCCTATGGCTATGCTGTCTCGACGGGCAAGATCGGCGCCTATGCCGTCGTTCCGGGCCCCGGCCTGCTGAACACCACGGCGGCTCTATCCACCGCCTACAGCACCAACACGCCGGTGCTGGCCCTGACCGGTGAGATCCCGTCCGGCTCCATCGGGCGCGGACACGGCATGCTGCACGAAATCCCGCACCAGCTTGAGGTGCTGCGGGGCCTGACGAAGTACGCCGCCCGCATCGATCATCCGACCCAGGCGCCGGCAACCGTCAGCGAAGCCTTCCGCAACCTGCGCTCAGGCCGCCCGCGTCCGGTGGGCTTGTTCATGGCGATGGACGTGATGTGGCAGAAGGCGATGGTAGAAATGCGCGGCCAGACGCCCGCCGACACCCCGCCCGAGCCCGATCCGGACGCGATCGAAAAGGCCGCCAAGCTGATCGGCAACGCCAAGCAGCCGATGATCTTCGTCGGTAGCGGCGCCTACCATGCCTGCGCCGAGGTCAAGGCGCTTGCCGAGATGATTCAGGCCCCTGTCGTCGCCTATCAGAACGGCCGCGGCATCCTGGATGAACGGCACTATCTCGCCCACACCACGCCGGGTGGCGCGATGCTATGGCGGACCTGCGATGTGGCGATCGCCATCGGCTCACGCCTGCAGGGCGAGCGCATGACCTGGGGCATGGATGACAACATCAAGGTGGTGCATATCGACATCGACCCGACCGAGATCAACCGGGTGATGCGCCCCGACGTGGGCATTGTCGCCGATGCCGCAGAGGCGACGGCGCTGCTGATCGATGCGGTCGGCAAGCACAACATGAAGCGGTCCTCGCGCGAGGAGGAAATGCTGGGCGTCAAGGCCCAGGCCGCCAAGCTGATCGAGGAGAAGGCCGGCCCGCAGATGACCTGGCTCAGGGCGATGCGCGACGTGTTGCCCGAAGACGGCCTGTTCGTCGACGAGTTCACCCAGGTCGGCTATGTCTCCCGTGTCGGTTTCCCGGTCTACAAGCCCCGGCACATCGTCACCCCCGGCTATCAGGGCACGCTCGGCTACGGCTACGCGACCTCGCTCGGCGTCAAGGTGGCCCATGCAGACAAACCGGTGCTGTCGATCAACGGCGACGGCGGCTTCATGTTCACCATGAACGAGATTGCCACCGCCGTGCATCACAACATCAACCTCGTCGCGGTGGTCTTCGCCGACGGCGCCTACGGCAACGTGCTCCGCATGCAGCGGGAATTGCACGACAACCGGGTGATCGGGTCCGAGTTCACCAACCCGGACTTCGTAAAGCTAGCCGAAAGCTTCGGCGCGCTCGGATTGCGCACCGATACGCCCGACGGCTTGAAGAAAGCGCTGGAAACCGGATTCTCCGCCAATCGACCCACTATCATCGAGGTTCCGGTCGGCGTCTTCCCGGAACCCTTCGACCTGATCCGCCCGCCGGCGACCCGGGGAAAGAAGGGGTAGGAAAGGCTCGGACCGCGAAACGACCAGCGCCGGAAAATGGCGGACGGCAACACAGTCCGGGAAAGCCGGGCGGATGACCTCAGTGCAATTGAGGCGTTGTACCCCGCCGCGTTCCCGGACGAAGACCTTCTGCCTCTGGTGCGCGAACTCCTGGCCGAGCCCTCCGGCGTGACGTCGCTGGTCGCAAACGATGGCGGCGCGGTGATCGGCCATTGCGTCATCACGGCATGCGGGACCGAGAGCTCTGCGGTCAAGGTGGCGCTGCTTGGCCCGCTGGCCGTCCTGCCGGCGCGCCAGGCAAGAGGGATCGGCGGGGCGCTGGTGCGCGACGGCTTGCGCCGGATGTCGGAACAGAAAGTCGCGCGGGTCTTCGTCCTCGGCGATCCGGCATACTATGGCCGTTTCGGCTTCCACGCGGACCAGAGCATCACGCCACCCTACCCGCTGCCCGAGGAATGGCGCACGGCGTGGCAATCGATTAGCGTAAGCCAGGAAGACGCCCGGCCCGAAGGCAGAATGACTGTTCCCAGGCCATGGCGGCAGCCCGCCCTGTGGGGAGCGTGAGTAGACGCCGCGCGACGGCACGAAAGGATGATGACATGAGTGAAACAGCCCTTATCGTCGGCGCCGGCCTCGGCCTCAGCGCCTCCCTCGCCCGGCTTTGCGCCAAGGACGGCATGAAGGTAGCGATCGCGGCGCGAACCACCGACAAGCTGGCCGGTCTGGCCGCCGAAACCGGCGCCGAGGTGCATCAGTGCGATGCCGGCGATATCGACAGCGTCGCGGCGCTTTTCCAAGCGACCGATAAGACCATCGGCACCCCGAACCTCGTGGTCTACAACCCGTCCGCCAGGGTGCGCGGCGCGATCACGGAACTGGACCCCGCCGCCACCCGTGACGCCATCAACATCACCTGCTTCGGCGCCTTCCTGGTCGCTCAGCAGGCCGCCACGCGCATGCTGAAGCGCGGCAGCGGCAGCATCTTCTTCAGCGGCGCCTCCGCCGGCGTGAAGGGCTATCCCCGCTCCTCCGTCTTCGCCATGGGCAAGTTCGGCCTGCGCGGTCTCTGTCAGTCGCTGGCCCGCGAGCTACACCCGCAGGGTATCCATATCGGCCATTTCGTCATCGACGGCGGCATCCGCGCCGAGCACCGCCCGGAACGTCACGACGACGGCACCGATGCCATGCTGGACCCGGACGCGATCGCCGAAACCTACATGCACCTGCACCGCCAGCACCGCAGCTCCTGGGCCTGGGAAATCGAGGTCCGACCCTGGAAGGAGACGTTCTAGGGGATAAGGAGACCGTTCGTATTATCGGTTGGATGAATAAAGACGCTTCAATCCACGAAGAGTATCGTTTCGAGCCCGCTCAAAAAATTCATCGAACGGCGATACGCTCAAGAGGTTTTTTCACTTGTCTTTTATATACGCTTTAGACGTATAGTATCAAAGCAGTGAAAATCGAGTTCGACGACACGAAAAGCAGCACGAACGAGCAGCAGCGCGGTTTTGGCTTTGCGTATGCAGCCCGCGTTTTGTTCGATCCCGACCGCTTCGAGATTATCGACGATCGATTTGACTATAGTGAGGTGCGTTTCCGCACCATCGGAGCGATTGAGGGCAGAGTTTTCGCCGTTGTGTACACAATCCGCGCCGATGTTATCCGCATTATCTCCGCACGAAGGGCCAACCGTTATGAGCGCCAAGAATACCAGAACCGCAACCCTCGATCCGCACAACCCGCCCCGGTTGACCCCTGAGCAGCAACGGCGGCTGGACACTCTTTCCGAAGAGAGAATCGACGCCGATGCGGCAAGAGACCAGGAAAATCCGGCTTGGCACCCCGAAGATTTCGACAAAGCGACTCGGCCGTTCACGCCGGAACGGATCACCGCTCTGCGTCGGCGCGAGAGGCTTTCTCAAGCCGCGTTCGCCAAGCGGTATGGACTTTCCCTGCGCCAAATCCAGGACTGGGAGCAGGGCCGCAAGATCCCTTCCGCCGCGGTTCACACATTGCTTCGGGTGATTGATCGCGAACCCGATGCGGTCGCCCGTGCTCTGGAGACCGCCTAGAGGATTTTCACGTGTCTTGGCGTGATTTCGTCGTGTCCGATCACGCTTGAGCGTCGAATTCGCCCAGCCCAACGGGCGACCCGGCTAAGCCAGGTACAAGACGCGGCACGACACGGTGTCAACGCACGCACGCTTCAAAACTGGGAGCTGGGGTGCTCCAAACCGGGTCTCGCCACGGGAAAGCCCGTCAGAACGGCAGCCAGGAGTGTTCCGGTCCATAGTGCAGGTAGCCGATATTGGCGCCGGTCCTGAGGCCGACGCCGGTGCGGATCGGGGCGAGGATCACGTCTCCGGATTGCTGATAGCTGACGCCGAGACCGGCGACGAAATAGAAGCTGCCCTCGACGGCGGGAAAGCGCTGGAACAGTTGCTCATCGCCCTGCAAGCGGTAGACCAGGGTGAAGACCTTCGAGGCGTTGCCGCCCAGATCCCAGCCGATGGACGGCCCCTGCCAATAGACCTTCCGCGCTCCGGCGGTCTTGCGGTTCAGATCTCCCTTGCCGTACCGCAGGCCGATTCCGATCGCTCCGCTCACCTCCTCGCCGGCGATATAGCCGTTCGGGCGCCCGAGATCGTTGAACACCTTCTCGATCGCCTTTGCGAGCCCCTCGGTGGTATCGCCGAAAAAGCCTTCGGCCTTGGCGGCGATCTCATCGGGCGAATAGGTCTCGTCCTTGGATTGGGCGTGAACCGCACCCGGCAAAACGGCCAGAACAGCAAGCAAAACTAAGAAACGGATCGCGCGAGTTCGAAGATTCATTTTCATCGTCCGCTGTTTTATCACCAGCCCGTCGCGGAGCAGATCATGGAGCGTGGCGTCAGTCAAACCTCGGACGCCAGGCGGATCCGCAGGCATCGTCCAAAGACAAAAGATCCATTTTCCAGGCCACTCTTGTCTGAAACGCCGATCTTCCCATCTATATCGAACCGGCATATATAGGCGTGAGATATAATTTTCGGCGACGGAGCCCGCCATGGACGTCAAAACATTGTGCCTCGCGGTCCTCTCAAAGGGCGAGGCGAGCGGGTATCAAATCAAGAAGGCCTTTGAGGAAGGACCGTTCGCACATTTCCAATCCGCTTCCTTCGGCGCGATCTATCCTGCCCTGGCGCGGCTGACCGAAGAGGGCATGGTGACCCTCACCGAACATCCCCAGGACGGCAAACCGGACAAGAAGATGTACCGCCTGACACCCGGCGGTCGGGATGCCTTGCTGGCGACCCTGGAAATCTCGCCCGGACCCGACCAGATCCGTTCCGACCTCCTGTTCCTGCTGTTCTTCGCCGAGCATCTGCCGCCCCATCGGATCGGCAAGCTGATCGATGCGCGGATCGGGTTTTTCCGGGACGCGATCGCGCGGATGGATGAATCGGCCGCCCAAGGGCCGTGCGGCATCGGTTTCGAGTTTGTGCGCGGCTTCGGCCGTTCTGTCTATCAGGCCGCAGCCGATTATCTTGAGGCGAACCGGGCGAGCCTGATCGCCAAGGTATCCGACCAACACCGCCATGCCGCCGAATGACCCGGCATCATGTCTGACCCCAGAATTCCGAGGCTGAAGCAATGAAGATTAGAGGTTCGATCATAACGGCGGGGGTGCTGGCCTTGGCGGTCGGAGGCTGGATCCTGTCCGGACAGTTCGGGGAATCGCCGCCGACCCAGGCCGCGGAGGCCAAGAAGAACTCCTTCAGCGTGCCGTCCAGAAAACCCCGCCCCCTGACCAGCGTGCGGACCCGGCGGATCACCGCCGAGGACTATGCCTCCGTCGTCCTCGTCACCGGCCAGACTCAGGCCTCGCGTGAGATCACCATCCGCTCGCAATTGGACGGTCGCGTGGCCAAGGTCGGCCCCGAAAAAGGCCAGGCGGTCAAGCGCGGCCAGATGCTGATGGCCTTTGACGAGGAAGACTGGCCCGCCCGTCTCGCGGAGGCCGAGGCGCGGGTCAAGCAGCGGGAAATGGAACACCGCGCCGCCCAGCAACTGGCGAGCAAGGGTTTTCAGGCCGAAACCAAGCTGGCTGAAGCCTTCGCCAATCTCCAAGCCGCCAAGACCCTGCAGACCCGCATGGCCACCGACCTCGAAAACACCGTGATCTTCGCCCCCTTTGACAGTGTGTTGAACGACCGGCATGTGGAAATCGGTGATGTGCTGCGCCAAGGCGACCCGATCGCCGAACTGATCGACCTCGATCCAATTCTGGTGACCGCCCATGTTTCCGAGCGTGATTACCTGAACCTGCAGCATGGCCAGCCGGCGCGGGCGCGGCTTGCCGACGGAACCGAATACCCCGGCGTGGTGCGCTACATTTCCTCCGCCGCCGACCCGAACACCCGGACCTTCAGGGTCGAACTGGAGATTCCGAATCCCGAAGCCGCCCTGGTCGCGGGCGTGACCGCCGAACTGGCCTTGCCCCTTCCGCCGATCCCGGCGCACCGGCTTTCGGCGGCTCTGTTCACCCTTGATTCCACCGGGCGTCTCGGGTTGAAGACGGTGGATGAGACGGACACCGTGGTCTTCGTGCCTGTCCGCGTCGTCGGCGGCACCGACCGTGAAGTCTTTGTCACCGGCCTGCCATCCGTGGCCAATGTCATCACCGTCGGCCAGGACTTTGTCGTCGACGGCGAAAAGGTCGCCCCGGTTCCGGAGAAGGATGTGCCAGGAGCCTCCTCGTGAATGCAATCATCGACGCCGCGCTGGCGCGATCCCGCACCACGCTTTCCGCCCTGCTGCTGATTCTGATCGCCGGGACCATCGCCTATATCGATATCCCCAAGGAATCCGACCCCGACGTCAACATCCCGATCATCTATGTGCGGATGCACCATGACGGCATCTCACCCGAGGATGCCGAACGGCTGCTGCTTCGGCCCATGGAGACCGAGTTGCGCGGCATCGAGGGCGTCAAGGAGATGCGCGCCGACAGCTATGAGAGCGGCGCCAGCGTGGTGCTGGAGTTCGACGCCGGATTCGATGCCGACAAGGCGCTGACGGATGTGCGCGAGAAGGTGGATCTCGCCAAGCCGGACCTGCCCGACGACACCGACGAGCCGACCGTGCACGAGGTCAATATCAGCCTGTTTCCGGTTCTGGTGGTCACGCTATCCGGCGATATTCCGGAAGACCGGCTCCTGCATCTGGCGCGCAACCTGCGCGACCGGATCGAAGGCATCTCGACGGTTCTGGAAGCCAAACTGACCGGCAATCGCGAGGAGCTGATCGAAATCGTGGTCGATCCCCTGCGGATGGACAGCTACGGCATCGATTCCATCGCCGTACTGCAGACCGTGGCGCGGTCCAACATGCTGGTCGCTGCCGGCACCATGGATACCGGAAACGGACGGTTCCCGATCAAGGTGCCGGGCCTGTATGAGAATCTTCGCGATATCCTGACCCAGCCGATCAAGGTCGACGGCGACGCCGTGGTGACGATCGGCGACATCGCCCAGGTGCGCCGGACCTTCAAGGACCGCGACTCAATCGCCCGCTTATCCGGCAATCCATCGATCGGCCTCGAGGTCTCCAAACGGACCGGCGAGAACATCATCGAGACCATCGAAAAGGTGCGCTCCGTGGTCGGCGAGGCCGCCGAGGAATGGCCGGCGGGTGTCCAGGCGACCTTTTCCCAGGATCAGTCGACCAATATCCGCCGGATGCTGACCGATCTGCAGAACAACGTGCTGAGCGCCGTTGTCCTGGTCATGGTGGTGATCGTCGGCGCGCTGGGCTGGCGCTCCGGCGTGCTGGTCGGCGTGGCGATCCCCGGGTCGTTCCTGCTCGGCATCCTCGTGCTCTCTCTGCTCGGCCTGACGATCAACATCGTGGTGCTGTTCAGCCTTATTCTCGCGGGCGGCAGGCTGGTTGACGGCGCCATCGTGGTAACCGAATTCGCGGACCGGCGCATGGCCGAGGGCGCGCCGCGCCTCCAGGCCTATGGCGACGCCGCCAAGCGCATGGCCTGGCCGATCACCGCCTCGACGGCGACGACCCTGGCCGCCTTCATGCCGCTGATCTTCTGGCCCGGGATCGTTGGCGAGTTCATGAAGTTCCTGCCGATCACCCTGGGCGCGACACTGACGGCCTCGCTGCTGATGGCGCTGCTGTTCATCCCCGCCTTGGGCGCCCGGTTTGGCAAGCCAGGCGCCCAGGACCCGGCATCGGCGCGCAACCTCGCGCTTGCCGAAACCGGGGATCTTGCGCAGATTTCGGGTGGAACCGGGGTCTATCTCCGGATTCTGCGCGGGGCACTACGGCATCCCGCGAAGGTCCTGGCGGGTGCCGTCGCCATGCTGATCGGCGTGCAGTGGTTCTACGCCTTTGCCGGTCACGGGGTCGAGTTCTTCCCCGATGTCGAGCCCGACAACGCCAAGATCTATGTCCATGCCCGGGGAAATCTGTCGACGGAAGAGAAAGCCGATCTCGTCCTCGACGTGGAACGCGAAATCCTCGCCCTCGACCAGTTCAAATCCGTCTACACCTTCGTCGGCAAGCCCGATTCCGGCGGTCAGGACATCGCCGAGGACGTCATCGGCTCGATCCTGCTCGAGTTCAAGGACTGGCGGGAGCGCCGGCCGGCCCAGGAGACCCTGGACGAGATCGTGCGGCGCGCCTCGGCCTATGCCGGCATCGTCGTCGAGCCCGCGAAGGAGGAGGCCGGCCCGCCGACCGGCAAGCCGGTGCAGCTTCAGGTCCGCTCCGACAATCCCGAGGATCTGGTCCGGACCGTCAGCCTGATCCGCGAGTGCTTCGACGGGATGCAGGGGCTGACCAATATCGAGGATGACCGCGATATCCCGGGCATCGAATGGCGGCTCAAGGTCGACCGGGCCCAAGCCGCGAAGTTCGGCACCGACGTGGCGCTGGTCGGCAACTATGTGCAGCTCGTGACAAAAGGTCTGAAGATCACCGAGTACCGCCCGGACGACAGCGACGAAGAGATCGACGTCGTCGTGCGCTACCCCGAGGCCTACCGCAAGCTCGATCAGCTTCAGCGCATCCGGATCCTGACGGATAAGGGCCTGATCCCGATCGCCGGTTTCATCGACTGGAGCCCCGAACCCAAGGTCGGCACCATCAAGCGCGTCGACGCCAGCCGGGTGATGAACGTCAAGGCGGACGTGCTGCCCGGCGTGCTGCCCGACGAAAAGACCCGGGAACTGCGGCAATGGCTGGCCACGGTCGAGCTTCCGGAAACCGTCGAGGTGGTCTTCAAGGGCGAGGACCAGGAACAGGCCGAGGCCCAGGCGTTCCTGGTAAAGGCGTTCGGTGTCGCGCTGTTCATCATGGCGATCATCCTGATCACCCAGTTCAACAGCTTCTACAGCGCCTTCCTGATCCTCTCGGCGGTGATCATGTCGACCATCGGCGTCATGCTCGGCCTCCTGATCACCGGCAAGCCGTTCGGAATCGTGATGACCGGCGTCGGGGTGATCGCGCTGGCCGGCATCGTGGTCAACAACAACATCGTGCTGATCGACACTTTCGACCATATGAAGAGCCGGTCGGCGGATGCGCTGGACGCGGTTCTGCGGACCGGGGCCCAGCGTCTGCGGCCGGTCCTGCTGACCACGGTGACGACGATCCTGGGCCTGCTGCCGATGGTCTTTCAGGTCAGCATCGACTTCGTCACCCGCGAAGTCAGTGTCGGCGCGCCGTCGACCCAGTGGTGGGTCTCGCTCGCCACCGCGATCGTCTTCGGCCTTGGATTCGCCAGCATCCTGACCCTCGTGGTCACCCCCTGCGCCCTGATGGTCCGCGAGAACGTCAAGGCGTGGCGGCTCGACCGCCGGGCCCGCAAAGCCGCGCCGGCTCCCGCTCCGGCCGAATAGGCCTCAGGATCAGGGGTTGTCGGCTTGGTCCGCTGCGGGTTGCTCGCCCACGGCCGCGAGATGCAACGCTGAGAGCCGGCGGTACGACCGGTAGCTGAGCGGGATCGTCCCGAGATAGAGGATGATGATGCCGCCCAGGGTCATCCACGGCTCGCTGAGGAACCCCGCGATCGCGACCCCAGCCGCCAGCACGATGGGCAGCATGAGTTTCTGCGGCAGCCGGGTGCCCTTGAAGGAATAGGTCGGAATGCTGCTGACCATCAGCAGGCCGACGATCACCATCCATACCGCGACGAAGGCCGGTTGGGAGATTACTCCATCGCCGAACACGAAGCTCAGGATCAGCGGCAGGCATCCGAGCCCCGCCGCCGCCGGCGCCGGCACCCCGGTGAAAAACCGCTTGGCGAAGGGCGGCGGGTCGACATCATCGAGCTTGGTGTTGAACCGGGCCAGGCGCAGCGCCATGCAGGTCGCGAAGAACAGCGCGCACATCCAGCCGAAACCGCGCACATCCTGGGTCGTCCACAGGAACAGAATGACCGCCGGTGAAACGCCGAAGCTGATGAAATCGGCCAGTGAATCAAGCTCCGCGCCGAACTTGCTCTGGCCGTTGAGCAGCCGGGCCATCCGGCCGTCCAGGGTATCCAGCACCGCCGCCACGGCAATCGCGCCGACGGCGAACTCCCAGCGCTCCTGAAGCGCGAAACGGATGCCGGTGAGCCCCGAACACAGCGCCATGACGGTGATCATGTTCGGGATCAGCGTGCCGAGGGAGATAACCTTGAAGCGGCGCTTCTGACCGGTTTGCAGCATGTGTCTCCTCGCCTCGCGGTCTCTTCTAGCGCACTTCGCCGGCGCGCGACGGCTCGCCTGACAGCAAGTCGGCAAGGACCGTCTCGCCGGCGATGCAGCGCTGGCCGACCGCCACCTGGGCCGAAACCCCCGGCGGCAGGTAGACGTCGACCCGGCTGCCGAAGCGGATCAGGCCGAACCGCTCTCCGGCGAGAACCGTCTGATCGTCCCGCAGATAGCAAACGATGCGCCGAGCCACCAGCCCCGCGATCTGTACCGCCGCCACCTGTTTGCCGTCCGGCCGGTCGATCCGCAGCATCTGCCTCTCATTCTCCTCACTCGCCTTATCAAGGGCGGCGTTCACGAAACGCCCTGGAATATAGGAAAGTTTCCCGATCCGGCCGTCACAGGGGATTCGGTTCACGTGGCAATCGAAGACATTCATGAAGACGCTGATGCGGGTGACCGGCTCGTTCCCCATTTCCAACTGTTGCGGCGGGGCCTTGTCGACGATCAGCTGCACCACCCCGTCGGCGGGCGTAATCACGAGGCCGTCCCGGCTCGGCGTGACCCTCGGCGGATCGCGAAAAAAATAGACACACCAGAGCGTCAAAACCGCCCCGGCATAACCGAGCGGTTCGGCCACCAGAAACAGGAGGACGCTCGCCCCGGCGAAAATGCCGATGAAGGGCCAACCCTCCCGGGCAACCGGCACCAGAATACCGCTCAGCAGACCGTCGTTATCGGAATTTTTGGGGGCCATCGGCCGTCCCTCGCGCCGGAGTTGAAGATCAGTTGGTCTTCGGCAGACCGAAAACCTGGCCAGGATAGATCAGATCGGGATTTCGGATCTGATCCGCATTGGCCTGGAAAATATCCGTGTATCGCATCCCGTCGCCATAGACCCGCGCCGCGATCCGCCACAGGTTGTTGCCGGATTGGATGACGACCACGGTTTGCGCCGGCAGCCCGCTGAACGGTTTCGCGCGGACAAACGGCAGCTCGATCCGAGCCAGGACCTTGCCGGTCTCCGCGACCTTGTCGACGCGGATGTCGTGCTGGCCCGGCGCGAGCTTGCCGTCGGGCGTCAAGGTCCAGCGTCCCTGGGCATCGGCAACGGCATCGCCGACCAGCTTGTTGTCGACATAGACCTGGACCCGGTCGCCGGGCGCGGCGCGGCCGCTGAAGACGACTTCGCCCTTATCGTCATAGTCGACCGTATCGAGCGCGACAGGACCTTTAGCATCGGCCGTTGCGGTCCCCGAGGCCACCTGCTCCGCCGTGCCCGGGGTATTCGAGGATTCCGGGAACGACCGGACGGCCGGCGCGCCGGACCCTGGGGCATTCTCCTTGAACGTCCCTTCCTCGCGCGCCGTTGCATCCGCGCTCTTCGGCGCCTGGATCACCCTGGACGGCGCGGCCGAGGCCTGATCCCGAGGGACAACCATCGCCAGGGGCGTGCGATCGCCCGAGGCCGCGTCGCCGGCGATGTTCTTGCCGGCTTCCGGGATCACCAGGACCACCGCATTTTCGGAATCCAACCTCTCTCCGCTGTCGTTGGTTGTGGAGAGGGTGAGAATACGGCTTCCCGGTTCCAGGCGTTTTTCCGGCACGAAGACCCAATCGCCCCGGCCGTCGGCGGTCACTTCGCCGATCACCCGGCCACCTTCAAGGATCTGGACCTTGGAATTCGGGCGCGCCCGGCCGGCGATCACGGTATTGCCGTCGGGGTCGACCCGGACGACGTCGAAGACCGGTGCATCCGTTCGTTCATTCGCGATCGGCGATTGCGGCGCCGGATTGACCGGCGCGGCGGCCGCCGGTTTTTCGCCTTCGGTTCCACCTGCCGACGCTTGCTCTTGCGGTTCCGTCGGCGCGGTCGCTACCGGGGGCGCCGCGACGCTGTCGCTCGGCGCTTCATCCGAGATGAAATAGTTCAACACTACCGCCGCGAGCACCACGATGGCGCCGACAACGCCAATGAGGGCGGGACGAGAAATCATCTTGGAGCGGCTCCAACAGTGTCATCGGACAATAAACCGTGCACCGTGGGAGACGCAATCTTCCCCACGTGCGACCGCAGGGCCGGTTCCGGTCAGCGGATCACTTGTCCTCGTCCATCGGCAAGAGACCCTGCTCGGTAAGAAATTTCTCCGCGACGGCGAAGGCATCGAGGGTCGCCGGAATGCCGCAATAGGGCACGGTATGCATCAGGGTCTCGCGGATTTCCGTGACCGTGCAGCCGTTGTTCAACGCGCTGCGCAGGTGCAGCCCCAGTTCATGCGGGCGGTTCAGCGCCGTCAGCATGGCCATGCACAGCATGCTGCGGAACTTCGGCTCCAGCCCCTCTCGGCTCCAGACCATGCCGAAGGCGGCGGTTTCCGAAAACTCGCGCAATGGCGCGTTGAAGGCGTTGGTGCTCTCGTCGCGGCGTTTCATGTAGTCGTCGCCAATTGTCTTCGCCAGCAGTTTGCGGCCGGTCTCCCGCGTTGAAGCCATGGTCGTTCTCCCGTGTCGTGGTTTGCTGAATTTTAGATGACAAGTCGGACCCGAAAAGCCGCGCCGTAGTGGGGGTTCAAGCGTCGCACCAGCACTCGGGCCGCCGTCGATGAACGCTTCGGATTCGAGGTACTAGACCGTCGCCAGATCGATCAGTTCGCGAATGTCCGGCACCGTCTCCAAGGTGTCCACCCGGTTGATCATCACCTCGGCGTCCACCGGCTTCAAGCCGCAGGCCGCCGCCGCCCAGTTGCGGCGGAACTTCGTCAGATGCGCATCCCGGGTCATCGGCTTGGCCGGATTGCCGTAGACAGTATCGATCCGCTTGGAATGCACCTGGCCGTCGGCCATGTGGATGTCGACCTCCACCGGGGAGAGGGCGTTCGGGTCGGGGTTGCCGTCAATGGAGATCGAAACCTTTCGGGCCAGCGCGACCCGTTCCGGCATCCGCACCGCCTCCAGCGTGAAATCCTCAATGCCGATGAAGCCCCGGCTCAGCATGACGGCGGCGGCATACCGGCCGTTCAGGCGGGCGTAGTTGATCTCCATCGCGTCATGCACCGGGCGGCCGACCAGATGGTTGGTGAGCGAGGGCACCCGCGCCTCGACCCTGGCGACGGCCCCGGCATCGATTGCGTGCTCGCGCCGCAATTCCTGGATCGCGTCGACGATGCCGTGGGTCGCCCGCCCGCTTGGAAAAGGCTTGTGGGCCACTTCGGTAATGCGCCAGACCTCGCCCAGGGTCGGCAGAACCGACCGGATGTCTCCCGCCTTCTCGAACAGGCCGAAATAGCCGAACGGCCCCTCCAGAACACCTTTCAGCCCCGGCAGGCCATGCTCCGCCATGTCGCAGGCACTGAGCGCGTTGCGCGCGTTGAACCCGATCTGCAGGGCCAGGATCGGCGAGCCTTCGGTATGGGCCTGCATGGTCCCGCAAAGCTGGGAGTAGCCCAGCGCGAAGGCCTTCAGCAGCGTATACTTGTCGTAGCCGCGGACCGCGCCCATCGCCGCGATGGCCGCGAAGGCGCCGGCAGTTGCGGGCCGAAAGAACTGAAGCCCGGTGGAGCAGGCAACCCCGAGATTGCAGGCGACGTCCACCCCCAGTACCGAAGCCCGGATCAGGCTCTCGCCGTCAATCCCGCCGCGCCGGTCGGCTTCCGCGAGCAGAGCCGCCATCAGCACCGTCATGGTGTGGATGACCGCCTTCTCGTGTACGCAGTCGAATTCCGAGTTGTGGATCTGATAGCCGTTCAACAGCGCCGCATCGGCAGGCGCCAGGCGCGCCTTCTGGCCAAGCACCCGGGACGGGCCATCGCCGCTATGGACCTTCAGCAGTTCCGGCACGTAGGGTCCCCCTGACCCCGCGAGACCAACGCCGATGGTATCGAGGATGTAGGTCTTGGCCGCCAGTCTCGCGGCATCCGGGATATCCTCGGTCTTGGTGGCGATCACGTGATCCGCGAAGGCTTCGATCGCGTCTTGCATGGCCGTTTACTCCCCCTCGCGAACCCCTGTCTTCCATCGCCCTCGCGAACGCGAGGCCCCCTGCCGCACCTGATCCTAGGACCCTGCTCTCGCGAGCGCGACGGCCAATTGAACCAGCCGGTCCCAAGCTCCGAAATGACCTTCTATGAAGCTGGTGGGTACACCTTTGCCCAATGCTCGGCGATCGCGCGCCGGGACGTGATCCAGACCCCGTCCGTCGCCAGCACATGATCGATGAAACGCTCCAGCCAGATAAAGCGGCCGGGACGCCCGATGATCCGCAGGTGCAGGCCGATCGACATCATCCTCGGCTCGTCGGCTCCCTCGCGGTGAAGCTGGTCGAAAGTATCGACGGCATAGCGATACCATTGCTCCGGCGTATAGGCGGGCGCGGTCCACATCTTCATGTCGTTGCTGTCGAGTGCATAGGGCATGATCAGAATCGGCTTGCCGCCGACATTGTCCCAGAACGGCATATCGTCAGAATAGTCGTCCATGTGGTAGGTGAAGCCGGCCTCGACCAAAAGCCGGCGAGTATTCTCGGTCAGCAGATAGCGCGAGAGCCAGCCTGCCGGACGGGCACCCGTGGTGCGCTCGATCGAGTCCGCCGCCTTGGCGATGAAGGCGCGCTCGGCCGCCTCGTCCATGGCGAACTGATGGATCCAGCGCCAGCCATGGCTGCACACCTCGTGTCCACCGGCGACAATCCGGCGGGTCAGTTCCGGCGCCCGTTCCAGACTAAGCGCGGCGGCGGTGAAGGTGGCGCTCAAGCCATGGCGTTCCAGCAGATCCATGATCCGGGGCGCGCCGCGCTTGATGCCGTATTGGTAGTTGCTCTCGTTGCCGTAGTTGCGCATCGGCTTGCGCGGCACGACACCCAGTTCGTCGACCGGCTCCGGCCCCCGGTCGCCTTCGGCGATGGACTGCTCCGAGCCTTCCTCGACATTGACCACGATGGACAGGGCCAGCCGCGCCCCGCCTGGCCAAATCGCGCCAGTCATGTGGCGGCGCCCCGCGTCATCGCGACAGCGAGATCTCGTTCTCCATCCGGTCGCCGGAGAAGAAACGGTCGGCGTTCGCGAAAATCTCGGAGAACTTGATCACCATGGTGTCTCGGGTGCCCGGCGCGTGATGCGGGGTCAGCACCACGTTCGGGAACTCGGCGAAAGGATTGGGCGCCGGCAGCGGCTCGATCTCGAAAACGTCCAGGCCGACGCCGCCGAGATGTCCGGACCGGAGCCCTTCCAACAGCGCCTCCTGGGAGGCCACCGGACCGCGCGCGCAATTGATCAGCGTGGTGCCGGGCCGCATGCGGGCGATGGCGGCGGTATCGATCATATGGTGGGTCGAGTCGGTCAGCGGCACATGCAGCGTGATGAAGTCCGAGTGCGTCAGGATCTCGTCGAAGGTCGCGCGGGTCACTTGTAAGTCGCGCTCGATTTCAGGCGCCATCTCCAGCAGGTCGGTATAGATCGTCCGGGTCCCGAAGCCGATCAGGCGTTTCGCCACCTGCTTGCCGATGCGGCCGAGACCGATAATGCCGACCGTGGCACCGAGAAGCTGGCGCGCGGTGGAGCGGAAGGTATTCGAGTGCCAGCGCCCCTCGCGCAGTTCGGCATCGCAATAGGCGAGCCGCCGGCCCGTGGCCAGCATCATCATGATCGCGTGCTCGGCCACGCCTTCACTGGTGCCCTGGGGCGTCACCGCAAGCCGGATCTGCCGCTTCATCAAGGCATCCGTCGCCACCGTGTCGTGATAGCCGACGCCCTGGTGCAGCACCAGACGGAGCCGTCCGGCGGCTTCGATCTCGGCCTCGGACAGCCGGAGGCCGCCGACGATCACCATCTCGGCCTCCGCCAGCTTCGCCAGCCGCTCTTCCTGGCTGTCCCCTTCCATGACCAGAAGCTCGTAGCGGTCGGCCGGCATGGTCGAGCGGATCAGATCGTAGAAATCCTGGCGGGCCTTGACGTGGTAGAAAACCTTGATCGGCATGGAGGTCTTTCCGAAAGGGGGGGGCAATGGACTGGCGCCGGGTTTAACGCGCCAAAGCCGGCGTGTGAAGCGGACAGGTGGCCCTGGGGTCCGGCAGCAGCATGATGCTGAACCTTGCCGCGCTACTCACCACGGCCGGCGCGGGCATCCTCGACCATGCGTTCAAGCTCGGCCAGATCCTTGATGATGAAGGCACCGCGCGTGCGTTCCAGCAGGGACTGATTCTCAAGCTGTTTCAGCTCCCGGGTCACCGCCTCGCGGTGGGTACTGATGCGCGAGGCGATCTCGGCATGGGTCGGCGGCGGAGAAATCCGGCCGGTTTCGCCGATGACGCGCCCGGCCCGGGCGAGGCGCAGCAACTCCGCGTGAATACGGTTGCGGACCCCCAGCGTGCTGAATTCCACCACCCGCTCGTTCAATGCCCGGATCGCGCCGGCCATCGAGGCCATGACCGCGAGCGCGACCGTCGGAAACTCCGCCAGGAGATCCTGGAATCCCCGCGCCGGCATCTGCGCCACCATGGTACGGGTCAGGGCGACGATGCTGGCCGAGCGCGGCTCTCCGTCAATGGCCGAGTATTCGCCGAAATGATCGCCGGCTTTCAGGTCCCGCATGATCACGGTGCGGCCCGTGCGCGAGAACACGGTGACCCGCACCTCGCCACGGGCGATGAAGTAGACATCCGAGGTCTGATCGTCGAGATTGAGGATCACCTCGTCCGGCTCGAAGCTCCGCCACCGGCAGCGCGTGTCAAGGGTGCCGATCCCGTCCCTGGGGACCGATGCCAAGAGTTTTGTTCCCAAGAGCGTGCGATCGACTGTCATCGCGCTTCTCCCCCCAGGAACAGCATACACCAGAAGGACCGGAAACCGGAATGCCATGGCTGGCGCTCCGATGCATTCAACAGATGGGAAATCCGGGCGCTGGATCGGCCCGCTCGCCTCGTGCGGATTCACACACCGAATTCCGGCCTGTCTTCCTATATCCGGATCAGACGAAACGGAACCCGGGAGGCGCGACATGCTCCTTTCGAAGCGAGTCTCCTTCCCTGGCGCCGAACGGTGTTCCGTCTCGTCGAACGTGGTCTTCCCGAGAGTCACGTTGCACTGAATGAGTCGCGGGCCGGACGTGGCCCGGGGGTTTCATCCCCCGCCGCTCCCGGCCCACTAGGCCCGCGGCTCACCTTTTCCCCCGAGAACGTCACCAAGGGCCGCGCCGGCGGCCTCTGATCACGTTTTCGACAGAAACCTTGAGAATCCGAGCGCAGGACCCAGATCCCGGTCCAACGAACGAACGCGTTTCGCCTGGAGATTTCGAATGTTACGCAAGCGGCTGAAAGCCATTAACCTCTGGAATGAGAAACAGATCTGGAGCCCCGATATCCTGCTCGCCTGGGTGATCGCGCTGGCCAGCGTCGCCTCGATCGTGGTCATCGGCCCGTCCCTGACCGCCTAACGCGGCGGCGGGAAGGGAACATCTCTCATGGCGGATCCTGGGCGGCCTCGGAGATCGAACCGCCGGGCACCGTCGGCTTTCCGGTGACCACACGCTCACGATGCCAGACATAAAGGCCGGCACAGGCCAGGGTAACGGTACCGGCGACGGTCGCGAGATCCGGCAGCGAGCCGAAGAACACCCCGCCGATCAGGATCGCCCAGATGATCGTGCTGTACGAGAAGGGCGCCAGGATTGAGGCCGAGGCCATCATGAAGGCTCGGATCGTCAGATACTGTCCGGCGGTATGGCACAGCGCGATCACACCCAAGAGGCCGAGCGCCCGGTTGCTCGGCGTCTCCCAATCCGCCAGCCCCAGGGGCGCGATGACCACGAGGCCGGTCACGGTGGTCCAGATCAGGATCGTCAGCGGGCTTTCGCGTCCGCGCATCGATCGGGTGATGATGAGACCGCCGGCCCAACACAGCGAGGAGACCAGCGGGATCAGCATCGCCAGCTCGAAACTGTCGGTACCGGGGCGCAGGATCACCAGAACCCCGAGGAAACCGACCACCACGGCGGACCAGCGGCGGATGCCGACCTTCTCGCCCAGAAACGGGATCGACAGGGCGGTCACATAGAGCGGCGAGACGAACCCGATCGCGGTCGCGGTTTCCAGGGGAAGCGTACGCAAGCCGTAAACGAACAGGGTCGCCGACGCGATCAGCAGAATGCCGCGCAGCACGTGGAGCACCGGACGTCTCGTCCGGCCCGGCCTGAGCCGCCAGTGCCAGAGGGCAGCCGGCAGCAGCAGGATCGAGGCGAACACGTAACGGATGAAGATGATCTGCTCCGGCGGCATCCCCTCCACCGCCAGGGCCTTGGCGAAACCGTCCATCGAGGTGAACACGAACATCGCCACCAGCACCAGCACGATCGCCAGGGCCGGGCGGTCCGGCGGTCGGTCGTCGGCGGCACCGGCGGAAACAAGGTTCGTGGCCATCGGTGTTTCGGATCCTCTCCAGCCCCGCCGAAACCGGCAGGCGTCCGTCACCGTTTAGAGCGATTCCCGCATCGCGAACAGAGGATTAATGCGGCTCGCCGCTCAATTCCCGCGCGGTTCCACCAAGAACAGGCTATCGCCGATCTGGCGTATATCAACGCCGCCGGTTTGCCCGGCGAGATCATTCAATTCCTTCCAGGCGCGTTCGAACGCGTTTTGGGACAGACTAATCTTTTCGCGCTGGTAGTCCGTGCGGCGTACGGCGCCGAGATAACTGGCCGGATCGGTCGGCTGCCAGCGGAAATCCCCGGGCCGGCCGCCCTTTTGCGCGAGCAGGTCCGCAGCAGCATCGGCGATCCGCTGGTAGGCGAAGGCTCCGTCCAGGCCCGCGATATGATCCGCCAGATCCGTCATGCGACCGACCCGGCCCGCGTCAAAGCCGCTCGTATCTCCGTCTAGTACCGGCGCCAGCAGACCGGTCACAGCCCCGCTGTCCGAGGCACTGATATTGGCGACGTTCGCGATATAGACCCGGTGCAGGGACCGCTCGTGATGCTCCGGGCGCAAATTAACGGCCGCGCGGCGCAGGATCTCGGATTCCAGCCCGGTCGTGCAGCAGGTATGGACGACAGCACGCGAGGCGAGGATCCAGGACGCGTGCCGTCCCTCGCGGATAACCTCGATATTCGCCTTGTCTCCAGCGAAGTCGAGCCAGGTGTCGAGCCGTTCCGAGCCGTGCGGGCGGATGATGACCTTGTGCCCCGGAAAGGCCGCCGCCAGCTTTTCCGCCACGTCCCGGCTTAGCGCCAGATTGGCGTGGTCAAACGCGACGATGGTTTCGAACAGCGCCACATCCTCGGGCTTGTCCGGGTCCATCCAGCCGATGCGGATCACCACCTCGCGGTAGCGCTCGATCCCGCCGAAAGCGCTGTTGACGCCGCCGATATTGGTGTTGAGCAAGATGAAGTCACCGTGACGGCGGCGCAGCGCCTCTGCCTCGCGCTCGAACAGGCCGGTGAAGGGCCGCCGCAGCAGATCGATACGGGCGTTGCCGACGGTCCGGATCGCGTCGGCCCCGGCCCCCGTCTTGCCCGCGATCGCCCGCGCGTGCAGCGGCCCCTGGGCGAAAAACAGCTGGCAGTATCCGGCGATATCCGCGTCAATGTCCCGCTGGATATAGGGAATATCCGCCAGCCCCATCGCCTCCTCATCGCTCGCCGCCGTCAGATGACCGGTGCGCGAGGCGACGCGCATGGCGTTGGCCTGACGCGCGTTCATGCCCTTGAACATCATCAGGCCCAGCGGCACCGCCGCGTGATTGTTCACCAGCAGCCATTGCTGGCCGATCACTACGCTCAGCCCCCGAGCGACCGCAGCGCCGGCGATCAGGATCTTGGAATCCAGTTCCCGGGCCGCGTCCTCGATCGGCAGGTAGAGGGTGGGTGTGATCACCGCCATGGAATCGCTTGCCGCTTTCTCCGACCCTGACCGTCGTCCTGGCGTAACGCAGGACCGAGCACCGGAGCCGTCCGCCTGTTCCCGCCTTCAACCATCCAAAGCGGTTCCGTCACGCCGATCCGCCGAAGCTTGGCCCTGCCGTGCGCCAGGGCGACGGTGAAAACGTTCCAAGCTTCACCACCACTACGCCCGTCAGTTCGTTAGCACCACGCGCCCAACGATTTTACCCGCGCGAAGATCGTTCAAGGTCGCGTTGACCTCGGCCAGGGGGCGGGTGGCGACCGGGATCGGCTTTACCTTGCCGTCCTTGACCAGTTCGATCAGCTCCTTCAGTTCCGCCAGACTGCCGGTATAGGAGCCGAGGATCGAGACCGCGCGCAGCGGCAGCGACGGCAACGGCACCCGCAACTCGCCGCCGAATAGCCCGACGATCACATAGCGCCCGCCCTTGACCAGCGAGGCGATGCCGAAGGACGAGGTCGCCTCGGCACCGACGGTATCCACCACCGCCCTCGACCCGCCGCCGGTGACCTCGCGAAGCTGTTCGCCAGCACCATCCGATTTCAGGTTCACCGTGGCCGAAGCGCCGCTCTGTTCGGCCGCCGCGAGTTTTGCGTCGTCGATGTCGCAGGAGACCACATTCTTCACGCCCAATGCCTTGGCGATGGTCACCGCGCCGAGACCAAGGCCGCCGCAACCCATGACCACAAGCCATTCATCGTCCCCGACCGGCAGCGCCTTCTTCAGCGCGCTGTAGACCGTGACGCCGGAACAGGCATAGGGCGTGGCGACGGCGGGATCGATGCCCTCGGCATCGACCAGGAACTTCGGGTGCGGCACCAGGATGTACTCGGCATAGCCACCAGCGCGGAACACGCCCAGCGACTGCGGCTTCGCACAGTGATTTTCGCGCCCGCGCTTGCATTCAGAGCACTGCATGCAGCCTATCCAGGGATGGATCAGCCGGGAGGCGCCGACCGGCGTGTCCGCCGCATCCGGCCCGGCCTTGACTACGGTGCCCATCACCTCATGCCCCATGGTGTGCGGCAGCTTGATTCCCCGGTCGCCAAGGGTCAGGCGCGCGCCACCGCCGATATCGTAATAGCCGTCGGCGATATGCAGGTCAGAATGACAGACGCCGGCATGGGTCACCCTGAGCAGAACCTCGGTACCAGCAGGCTCCGGGATGTCCTGGATGACCTCGGAAACCGCGCCGCCGAATTCGGAGATCTGATAGCTGCGCATGGTGGCCATGGGCCGCCCTCCACGTCTTTGTGCCTGGATATCGCCGGGTTGGCGGCTTTCCTAACCCGGCCGGTGCCGTCAATCCACCAGATAGTCGAGATTCTGGCAGTTTCGTGTGGAACCGTCGCGCAGCCGTTGGGCCGCCGTCGCCACCGACTTGGAGCGCAGGTCATGCAGGCCCGGCGGGCTGTAGAAGGCGGCATGCGGGGTGATCATCAGCCGACCGTCCAACCATTCCTCGCGGTTCATATAGGCCTTCACCAGCGGATGCGCGGTATCCGCCGGCTCCACCGGCAGCACGTCCAGCGCGGCGCCCGCCGGCGTTCCGGCCTTCAGCGCGGCATAGAGGTCGTCCAGGTTCACGATCGGGCCGCGCGCGGTGTTGATCACCAGGGCGCCGGGCTTCATCCGGCCCAGCAGGTTGGCGTTGATCGCGCCGCGAGTCTCGTCGGTATGCGGGGAGTGGATGCTGACCGTATCGGCGGTCTCAAACAGCTCCTCCGCCGATTTCATGCGCTTGTACCCGGTCGAGAGATCCACCCCGTCCGGCAGATGCGGGTCGTAGAACACGATATTCATGTCGAAGCCGCTGGCCCGCCGCGCCGCCGCAAGACCGATGCGCCCGAGGCCGAATACCCCGAAGGTGCGGCCCCGCAGGCGGTCGATGCACGGGCTTTCGAGATAACGCCACAGCCCTTTCGGATCCTGGCGCATGCGTCCGTCATACCGGTCGAGCCCCCGGCGCATGGCCAGCATGAGACCGACCGCATGGTCGGCGACCTCTGTGGTCCCGTAATCCGGCACGGTGCAAACCGCGATCCCGCGCTCGCCGAGGGATTTCAGATCCAGGCCGTCGAAACCGACGCCGCCACGCACCACGATCCGCGCCTTTTGCAGCTTCGGCAGCGCCGCCATCACCGCCGCCGTCCCTCGGTAGGTGACGATGCCGTCAGCCCTGGCCCAGGCATCATCCGTTACCTCGTCATGGTGATCGAAGAACTCAAGCTCGACATCCGGACCAACCGCGTCCTGTTCGATATGTTCGTCGCCCTTGGTGTGGCGGTCGGTGATGAGTATGCGCATTGATCCGGTCCTTCTACGCGAGCTTGGATGGGAAAACTGGCTGGAATTCAGTGATGGGCGTCGGCGGGAATCTCGGCAAGCTCGATCAGGAGATTTCCGGTCGCCTCGGGATGCAGGAAGGCGATACGCGCGCCGCCATGGCCGATACGCGGGGTCTCATCAATCAGCCTGACCCCTTTGTCCTTCAGCTCGACCAGCGCGCCGTCGATATCGTCGACCTCAAGGCAGATATGGAACAGGCCCTCGCCGTGCTGCTCGATCCATTTCGAGGTTTCGGTATCCGGGCTGCTGGACTCGAGGACCTCCAGGTAGGTCTCGCCGATCGGATACATGGCGAGCTTGGTGTTGTAGTGCGGCAGGTCCTCCTCGTATTCCATCTCGATGCCGAGCTTGTTCTCGAAGATGTCCCGCATCTTCGCCATGCTCTTGACCGCGATCGCGACATGTTCCACGCGCTTGAACTTCATGGCTGGCTCCTCCCGGTTGGCGTCCGACCTTCGCGGCGCGGCGCCTTGTGCCGAGAATGCCACCCCGCCGCGCCGGCAACAACGGGCGAGCCGCCGATCCACGATCGCATGGCGGATACCGGCGTCCCGGGAGGCTCCAAAGCCAGTGACGCGGACCCTGGAGGCGGTGTTAAAGTCGGTCCAGCCTGAAGGAGCGAGGGAGACGGCGTGGCGCATTCCGGAGCATTGGTTGGCGTCGATGTCGGCGGCACGTTCACCGACTTTGCCTGTGTCCTCGCGGGCGGCGCGCATCTTGCCTTTAAGGTGCCGAGCACGCCCGCCGATCCGAGCCGGGCTGTCATCGAGGGTCTGCGGGTCCTGATCAATGATCATGGGGTGCCGGCCGAAGGGATCTCGGTGTTCTCGCACGGCACCACGGTGGCCACCAACGCCGTGCTGGAACGCAAGGGCGCCGTGGTCGGCCTCGTGACCACCGAGGGCTTCCGCGACGTGCTGGAGATCGGTCGCCAGATGCGCCGGCAGATGTACAGTGTCCGGCTGATGCCGGAAACGCCGGTCTTCCTTGCTCCCGGACGGCGCCGGGTGGGCGTGCGCGAGCGCATCGGTCCCGACGGGGCGGTGATCACGCCGCTGGACGAGGAAAGCGTCATCCAAGCCATCGAGGCGGTGCGCGCGCAAGGGGCGACATCGCTCGCCGTCGCGTTGTTGTTCTCCTTCGCCAATCCGTCCCATGAGCGCCGGATCCGCGAGATCGCCGCCGCGCGATGGCCGGACCTGCCGATATCCCTGTCGAGCGAGATCGACCCGGTGTTCCGCGAATATGAGCGCACCGTCGTCACCGCCTTCGATGCCTATATCAAGCCGACCGTCGACGCCTATCTCGCCAGTCTTTCAACCGCGCTTCAGGGCGAACGGGTTTCGGCCCCGCTCCGGGTGATGCAATCACGCGGCGGCCTTGCCGGGGCCGCGATTGCCCGGCGGCGGCCGGTTCGGCTGTTCCTGTCGGGACCGGCGGGCGGCGTGATCGGCGCCCTGTCAGAGGGCAAAGCGAACGGCGCGCCGGATCTGATCTCGGTCGATATCGGCGGCACAAGCTGCGACATCGCATTGATCAGCGGCGCAAAGCCGCTGGTCCGCCAGGAAGGCGTGATCGACGGTTTCACGGTTCGGGTGCCCATGGTCGACGTGAACGCCATCGGCTCCGGCGGCGGCAGCATCGCTTGGATCGATAGCGCCGGCGGGCTGAAGGTTGGGCCCCAATCGGCGGGATCGGATCCCGGGCCCGCCTGCTATGGCCGCGGCGGCACGGAAGCCACGGTGACCGACGCCTCGCTGGTGCTGGGCCTGATCAACCCGAACTATTTCGCCGGCGGCACTCTGGCGCTGGACCCGGCGCGCGCCCATGCGGTGATCGACGAGAAGATCGCGGGTCCCCTCTCGCTTTCCGTCGAGGCGGCGGCGGCGGGCATTCACCGGGTCCTCAACGCCCAGATGGCCGAGGGTATCCGCCTGGTATCGATCAAGCAGGGCTTCGATCCCCGGGATTTCGCCCTCCTGGGCCTCGGCGGTGGCGGACCGTTGCATGCCTGCGCCCTCGCCGAGGAATTGTCGATGCGCCGGGTGCTGGTCCCGCGTCACCCGGGCGTGCTGTCGGCGGCGGGGCTGCTCGGCGCGCCGGTCGAGCATGAGGTTTCCGCCTCGTTCCCGCGCGCCCTTGCCGGTCTGAGCATCGCCGAGGTGACGCAAGGACTGGCCGCACTCGACCGCGAGGCGGCGGCGCTGATGGCGGACGAGCGGCTCGGGAAGGTCTCGACGGCCGTCACCTATAGCGCCGATGTCTGCTACGTCGGCCAGGGCTACCACCTTGAGGTGCCTTTGGATCTCGGCACCGAGCGCCCGCTGGAGAAACTGTACCGGGATTTTCTGGTTTTGCACGACCGGATCTATGGTCACGCCGTCGAGGGTGCGGCGCGGATCGTCAACCTGCGCACCGTTCACCGGACAGCGGTCGACCCGATCCCGCCGGATCTTTCGGTCGAGACGGGCGCCGCGCTCAAAGGGACCCGCCGGGTTTTGGCCGCCGACGGCACCGGCGTCCTGACCGCCCAGGTCCACGATCGAACGCGGCTGCCGGCGGGCGCAGTCTTGTCGGGACCGTCCGTCGTCGAACAGGACGACACCACCACCTGGATCCCCCCCGGCTGGCGCGGTGTGGTCCTGGACACGCTGCTTCTGCTGCTGGAACGCACCGGAGACGAGACATGAGCGCAGATGTGAAGAACCGGCTCGACCCGATCACCGTCGAGGTGGTGCGGAACAAGCTGGACGGCATCGCCAACGAGATGCAGTCGACCCTGTTCCGCAGTTCCTTCTCCCCCATCGTCAAGGAAGGGCTCGACGCGTCCGCCAGCCTGTTCACCCTGGAAGGCGAGACCCTGGCCCAGGCGATCGCGATCCCGATCCATCTTGCCACCCTGATCCCGGTCGTGCGCACGATCCTCAAGGAATTCCCCGTCGAGGCCATGGCGGACGGTGATATCTACGTGATGAACGACCCCTACCTCGGGGGCACGCATCTGCCGGACATCGCGCTGGTCATGCCGATCTTCGCCGAGGGCCGGCCGGTCGCCTTCAGCGCCGCGATGACCCATCACCAGGATGTCGGCGGCATGTCGCCGGGCTCGGTTCCGACCAACGCGACCGAGATCTATCAGGAAGGCATCCGGATTCCGCCGCTGAAGTTCATGGAAAGCGGCGTGGTCAACGAGACCCTGATGAAGATGCTGCGCCTCAACGTGCGGATGCCCGACAGTTTCACGGGCGATCTCAACGCCCAGGTCGCGGCCTGCGAGATCGGCCGGCGCCGGTTGCGCGAGCTGGCCGAACGCCATGGCGCGGCGACATTGGGCGCGATCTTTGCCGACCTCCTCGCCCGCTCCGAGCACATGACTCGCGCCGCGATCCGGGCCATTCCCGACGGCGTCTACCGCTATCACGATTTCCTCGACAATGACGGGATCGACATGGACAGCCCGATCCGGATCGAAGTCGCGGTGACGGTGGCCGACGACACCGTCGAGGTCGATTTCGCCGGCACCGCCGCCCAGGTGCGCGGGCCCTTCAACTGCATGCCGTCGGGCTCCCATGCCGCGGCCTATTTCGCCGTCCATGCGATGACCGATCCGGAGATTCCGACCAACGGCGGCTGCTTCCGTCCGATTACGCTGCGTCTGCCGGAAGGTTCCCTCGTCAATCCGCGCGAGCCGGCGCCGGTGAATGCGCGAACCTCGACGATCAAACGGATCTCCGGCTGCATCGTCGGCGCGCTGGCCCAGGCGATGCCCGAGCGGGCCCCCGCCGACGCGGCGGGAGAAATGCTGCTGCTGGCCTTCGGCGGCGCCCGGCCCGACGGCAGCCGCTATGTCATCGGCGAGCTGATCGCCTCGGGCAGCGGCGCTTCGCAGGGGATGGACGGGGTCGACGTGATCGAGACCGACGGCACAAACTGCATGAACCTGCCGGTGGAAGCACTGGAGATGGACGCGCCGATCCGGGTGCACCGTACCGAGCTGCGCGCCGATTCCGGTGGCGACGGCGCCTTTCGCGGCGGGCTCGGCCTGGTGCGGGAATACGAGATCCTGGCCGGCGACGTGGTCTTCACCCATCGCGGCGAGCGCCATGTCCATCCCGCCAAGGGCCGTCTCGGCGGCGGAGCCGGGGCTCGCGCCGTCTCAACGATCCGGCGGGCGGCCGGCGGCGACGAGATCATCCATTCCAAGACCGTCGGCCGGCTGGGTCCGGGCGACCGGGTCATCGTCGAGACTGCCGGTGGCGGCGGTCATGGCGAACCGGCCTCCCGCGAGCCGGCCCGGCGGGTTGCGGATATCGCGGATCGCAAGGTCACGGTCCCGGCCTAGGGGCATCCAAAGACAAACCGGTCACAGCTTTTCATCGGAGACAAGACATGAAGAAACCATCCGGCCTCGGCATCTGGTGCTCCACCAATGTTCTGGACCAGGCAGGCATCGCCGAGCTGGCGACGGGCGTGGAGCGGCGTGGCTACGACACGCTCTGGTATCCGGAGAGTCTCTCCTACGAATGCCTGGCGCTGGGCGGCTTCCTGCTGTCCAAGACCAGCCGGCTCACCGTCGCCAGCGGCATCGCGAACATCTACGCCCGCGACGCGGTGACCTCGGCCCAGGGACATGACAGCCTCAACCGGCTGCATGGCGGCCGTTTCATTCTCGGTCTGGGTGTCTCCCACATTCCACTGGTCCAGGGCGCCCGAGGCCACGATTACGGCAAGCCGGTCACCACCATGCGCGCCTATCTCGACGCCATGGCGGCGGCCAATATCGATCCGACGATCAAAATCGACGACCGCAATGTCGTCCTGGCTGCCTTGCGCCCGAACATGCTGGCCCTTTCCCGGGATGCCGCCAAGGGAGCGCTGCCCTATTGCGTGACGCCGGAGCACACCGCCGAGGCGCGTCAGATCCTGGGTCCCGACGCCTGGCTCTGCGTCGAGCAGAAGATCTGCCTTACCTCGGACCAGAGCACGGCCCGCGCCGTCGCCCAGCAGCAGATGACCCGCTACATGGCGCTGCCGAACTACCGCAACAACTGGTTCCGGCTTGGCTTCAGCGAGGACGAGGTCACCGGCGAGGGCGCCCCCCGCTTCCTCGACGCGATGGTGGTCTGGGGCGGCGAGAAGCAGATCCGGGACTGCATTGAGGCGCACCGGGCGGCGGGCGCGGATCAGGTGGTCCTTCAGGCTTTCAAGCCGGATGGCGGCACCGGCGCCGATCCGAAGGCGCTGGACGCCTTTGCGCCGGCAGGCTGAAGCGCGGCCCGGTAACCGGTCGCCGGTTCAGTAGGAGAAATAGTGGATGCCCTTGTCCTTGACCCGGATCTTCTTGTGCTCGAACCGGTGGGGAATGCCGCGGATCTCGGTCACAAAGGCAGTGTGGTAGAGGAACTCCTCCAGGAACGTCGCGAGCCGCGGCGTGACGCTTTTGGCCAGCATATAGGTCGGATAGACCTCCATGGTCATCGCGACGAAGATGCCCTTGCGCTCGACCACGAATTGGTTGACCGCTTCGACCACGCCGAAATTCTGCTTCTGCCCCAGCGGTCCGTTGGTGAAGTCATGGCCGAGGATGAACCCGTCATCCTTGATCTTGTCCCAGGATAGGGAGAGGTCCCGCGTCACCGCGTCATAGGTGTGCATCCCGTCCACATAGACCCAGTCGAGGGAAGCGTCCTCGAACTCTGGCATCTTGTCTTGGGAAAACGCGCGGTGCACATGCACCCGGCCGTCGGTGATTTCGGCGGCGAAACGGGTCTGGATATCGAGGTACCGCTGTTCCTGCTGGTCCGCCGGAACATTGTTGTCGTCGACGAGATAGTCCTCGCGGTCCTGATGGATCCAGGGATCGATCAAATGCAGTTCCCGGGCCCGTCCCTCGCGCAGGATCCGCTCGGAAAAGTCCCCAAGCGCGACACCGATCTCGGCGACGACGCCGCCCTCCGGAAGGAAGCTCAGAAGCTGCGCGCGGTCCAACGGGGCAACGTACATTCCCTAAGATCCTTGCCAGGGCACGAGAGGGAACCACCCTACCACAGCAGAAACCGCCGGGCGAAGGAGGGCGACGGAACAGGCACGGCCCGCGCATTCTTCCACCCCATTTCAGATGTCCTTGGCCGCGTCGCTCCAAACGGTTAATTGCAAACTGGGCGATTTGGCTGTAGCGGTTGCGTAGCGCGTCAAACCGCGCAAATCACCCCTGCCCGATTCTCTCGGATACCCATCCCATGGCGAACCCCGTCGATACGGCCGCACGGCCGGAAAAGCCAAGCGAGGCGGACAGCGTCTACGCGTGGTGGCGTCTGGTCGCCTCGATCATGATGGGCAGTATCGGCGGGGTGGGCCTGTGGTCGTCGGTGGTGCTGCTGCCGGAGGTGGAAAGCCAGTTCGACGTCGACCGGAGCGCCGCCTCCCTTCCCTATACGTCGGTGATGATCGGGATCATGCTGGGCAACGTCCTGATGGGCCGCCTGGCCGACCGGTTTGGCGTGATCACGCCGGTGCTCATCGGATCAATCGCCATGGGGGTCGGCTATGCCGGCGCGGCCTTTACGACGAATCTGTGGCTGCTGCTGTTCTTTCAGGGCGTACTGATCGGCGGGCTCGGGACCAGTTCCACCTTCGGCCCGCTGATCGCCGCGATCTCCCATTGGTTCATCCGGCGCCGGGGGATCGCCGTCGCCCTGGTGGCCAGCGGCAGCTACATCGCCGGCACGATCTGGCCGCCGGTCGTCGAGGCCATGATGGAAACGCTGGGGTGGCGCGACACGCATCTGATCATCGCGGCAATCTGTGTCGTCACCATCCCGCCCTTCACCCTGGCCCTGCGCCGCAAGCCGCCGCGCGAGACGATGGAGGCCACGGACCAGGCGGCGGGCAGCGGACGCAGGCCCGCGCCGGTCTCCCTTCCGGTGCTACAGGCGCTGCTTTTCCTTGCCGGCATCGCCTGCTGTATCGCCATGTCGATGCCGCAGGTGCATATCGTGGCCTATTGCGTCGACCTTGACCTCGGCAAGGCGCGCGGCGCCGAGATGCTCTCCATCATGCTGGGCTTGGGCGTCGTCAGCCGGATCGGCTTCGGCATGCTGATGGACAGGATCGGCGCCCTCTGGACATTGCTGCTGAGTTCCTCCCTTCAGGCGTTGTCCCTGTTGCTCTACGTGCCGGCGGACGGGCTCTATTCGCTGTATCTGGTCTCGGCGCTGTTCGGGCTCTTCCAGGGCGGAATCGTGCCGACCTACGCGGTGATCATCCGGGAGTATTTTCCCGCCTCCCAGGCCGGCACCCGGGTCGGTCTCGTACTGTCGGCGACGATGGCCGGCATGGCTCTCGGCGGTTGGATATCCGGCGAGATCTTCGACCTGACCCTTTCCTACACGGCGGCCTTCCTGAACGGTTTCGTTTGGAATCTCATCAACATGGCGATCGTCGCCCTGTTGCTCTGGCGGGGCCGGCTGCCGCGTCTTTCCCTGCCTCGCCCAAGACGGCTTTTGGCCGACGCCCCCCTGGTCGGCCGCTGGCCCGGCGCTCTTTGACTGCCTGAAAGCCGGCGTGCCGGAGTGGCGGCGGCGGCGTTTCCCGGTAGACTGAAGACCGTATCTGAGGGAGCGCCGCCATGACCTATACCATCCTCGCGCACTGTCCCGAGACCGGGCGGCTCGGAGCCGGCATCGCCACCTATTCCTTGGGCGTCGGCGGCTATTGCCCGTTTTTCGTGCGCGGCAAAGCGGTGCTGTCGACCCAGGCCTTCGCCAATCCCCGGCTCGGTCCCCTGGCCATGGCGGCGCTCGAAGGCGGAGCCGGCCCGGCGGAAACGCTGGAGCAACTGCGATCGGCAGACCCGGGATTCGCATATCGCCAGGTAAGTATCCTCGGTTCGGACGGGCGGTCCGCTATGCACACCGGGCCGTCGTGCCGGAATTGGGCCGGTCATAAGGTGGATGAAGGATTTGCCGCCTTCGGCAATGTGCTCGCGGGCCCGGCCGTCGTCGCGGCCATCGCCGATGCCTATCGAAGGAGCGCCGGCAAGACGCTCGACGAGCGGTTGTTGCAGGCCCTGGAAGCCGGCCGCGCCGCGGGCGGTCAGGCGGCGGCGGATGGCACGCCCCTGCCCGAACGATCGGCCGCGCTTATCATCATGGGCCGCGATATCACCCGCGACATGAACCTGAGGGTCGATCTGCACGATGACGCGATCACCGAGTTGCGGCGCGTCCATGCGGGGTATGCGCCCTATATGGACTACTACGCGCTCCGGGCGGACGACCCGGCGAACACCCCGCCCCAGGATGTCTGGGCGCGCGAGAATTTGTGAGTTTAGTCCACTGTCCACATGCCCCTTCGAGACGCGGGCAAAAGCCCGCTCCTCTGGGTGAGCGGTAGGTTTGCTTTTTCAGCTCTCACCCTGAGGGATCGCGCAACGATCGTCTCGAAGGGTCCTGTCGAACACGTTCAAGCTGTCCCTAAACATCATCGGGCCTCCAGTGCCCGATATAGATGCCGCGCACGCTGGCGTCGGTCGGGTTGGCGCGGATGCGCTCCTCGGACATGGTCACCCGCAACCGGCGATCGCGCATCCATGTGAACAGCGCCTCATGCAGGTCCGAGCGAACCCGCGCGTGTTCCGGCGCGTCGCCAAGGTCGATGAATTCATCCGGATCCGCCTCCAGATCGAACAACTGCGGGCGGTACTTCTGGTGAAGAACGTACTTCCACCGCTCGGTGCGGATCATGAAGGATCGGGCGTCCCAAGGCTCGATCCCGAGATCCGCCCGGGCCGGCCGGCCGGAATAGTCGCTCTCGCAGATTGCATATTCCCGCCAAGCGCCCGCCGAGCCGTGCAGCAACGGCAGCAGGGATCGGCCTTCCATGCGGTGCGCCTGGACGGCGCCGCCCGCGGCCTCGACGAAGGTCGGGACCAGATCGATGGACTCGACGAAGCGGCCATCGACGGTCCCGCGTGTCGCGTCCGCCCCGGACCGGGGATCGACGACGATCATCGGCAAGCGGATGGAAGGCTCATGGAACAAGTCCTTCTCGCCCAGCCAATGGTCCCCCAGATAGTCGCCATGGTCCGAGGTGAACACGATCATCGTGTCATCAAGCGCCCCGCGATCCTCAAGAAAGCGCATCAGCCGTCCGATATGGTCGTCGATCTGCTTCACCAGGCCCATATAGGCGGGGATGATCGTCTCCCGCGCCTCCGGGCGGTTGAACACGGCGCTGTCGCGATGCCGCATGAAGGCTGCGTAGACGGGATGCGGATCGCGCTTTTCGGCTTCGCTGCGCACCACCGGCACGATATCGCCGGCGCCATACATCGAGGCATAGGGTTCCGGCACCACATAGGGCCAATGCGGCTTGATGTAGCTGAGATGCATGACCCAGGGCGCCTCTCCCGCCTCGGTGACGAACTGCATCGCCCGGTCGGTCATGTAGGCGGTTTCGGAATCCTCCTCCGCGACCTTCGCCGCGCCCCTGGAATGACCCCAGTACCAGCCGCTGAGGGTCTCGCCGCCCTCGCCTTCGATCGAGTTTGCCGAGCTATGCCAGGGATTGGGCGCGTTATGCCCCCGGGCGCGCAGGTAGTCGTTGTAGGCGAGATCCGGCTTCACCGAGGCGTCGGGATGCAGGCCATCATCCCGTTCGAACGGCTCGAAACCGCATTCGGACACCAGCACGCCGAGCTCTGAGACCGGGTCGAGACCAAGCCTGGCCATGCCTTCCCGGTCCGCCGCCATATGGGTCTTGCCGACCAGCACCACGCGCCTGCCAAGCGGGCGCAGGTAATCGCCCATGGTCCGCTCGTCCACCCTGAGCGGATAATTGTTCCAGGACGCGCCGTGCGAAAACATGTACCGACCCGTGTAGAACGACATCCGCGACGGCCCGCAGATCGGCGACTGGCAATAGGCCCGCGTGAAGCGGACGCCCCGCTCCGCCAATGCGTCGATATGCGGCGTGTGCAGGTGCGGGTGGCCGTAACAGGACAGGTAATCCGCCCTTAGCTGATCACACATGATGAACAGGATGTTCTTGACGGGTTTCATGTCGGCACTCGAGCAGGCGGCGGGATCCGTGCGGAGAGTCGAGCATGACCCGGCGCCGCTGTCGACCCGCCATCCGATCGAATTCCGGGACAATTTGATCTAGCGCAAGTTCCCGGCCCTTGGATGACGGATACTCTGTGCTGGATACGTGCGGCAACCGAGCGCGTCTGGAGGGAAAACCTCATGGCCACGATCCTCGATCACCTTGAAGCCGACCACCGCACCTTCGCCGGGCTCCTCAAGATCCTCGAGGGCGAACTCGATAGCATCGCGGCGGTCGAGGAACCCGACTATCCGCTGATGTCGCTCGTTCTCGACTATCTCCTGACGTATCCCGACCAGATCCACCATCCCAAGGAGGATCTGATCTACCAGATCCTGCTGCGGAAGTTTCCCGAGGTCCGCGACAGTCTCGACGATCTGGAGCAGGATCATGTGACGCTCGCCGATCTGACGCGCAGCTTCGCCGCCACCCTGCGCGACGTGGTCGCCGGCGAAGCGGTGATGCGCGAGACCCTGCTCGCCGCCGGACGGACCTTCGTCCAGACCTACAGGGACCACATGCTGAGCGAGAATGTCGGCGTGTTCAAACTGGCGCGCCGGCATCTCCCCGCGATCGATTTGGATGGCCTGATGGCGGAGTTCGAACCCGGGATAGATCCGTTACGCGGCACCGGCACCCGGTTCACCCGGCTGCTCGAAGACATCCGGGTATCGTCCGGCGGCGCGATCTCCTAATCGGCGCCGGCGCGCTGGGCCGCGATCAGTTCCTCCGCCATGCGGCGCAATTGGCCCTTCTGGATTTTGGTGCCGTTCGGGCTCGGCGTGCTTGGGAACGCGTCGATCGCGAAAAACCGGATCGGCACCTTGAAGGCGGCAAGCTGGCCCTTGCAATGGTGGATCAGGCCGGCTTCGTCGATCTCTACCCCGGCTTCGGGAATAACGAAGGCCACCGGCCGGTTGCCGCGCTCCGTGGTCACGGCGATCGTCTGGGCGTCGGCGACGCTGGGATGGGCGCACAGATGGGTCTCGATCTCCAGCGGATTGACCAGAAAACCGCCGAGGCGGAGCACATCGCCCATGCGGCCGAGATAGGTGAAGGTTCCGTCCGGCTGCGTCGTGCCGAGATCGCCGGTCTTGAAGTAGCCGTCCTCGGTAAAGGCCTTTCGCGTCGCTTCCTCATTGCCGAAATAGCCGACGAAGAGATTGGGTGACCAGATCTCCAGTTCCCCCTGTTCCCCATGACCGAGGATAGCGCCGGTTTCCGGATCGCGGACGCGGACCTGCGCCTGGCCATTCACCATCATCCCGCCACCCTCGGTTCGGATCTCCTCGGGGTCGGTATGACGTCTGAGCGAGAAGAACGAGAAAACCTCGCTCATCCCAAAGGGTCCGACCAGCGGAATGCCCTTGCGGTAGGCGATCTTAGGCAGATCGGCCAGCGCCGAGTTGAAGGTGGCGTAGGGACAGTAGCGAAGATCCGGGAACAGGATTTCCGCGCCGTTCGTCAGGCGCTCCCCCTCGGCCATCAGGCGCACGAACATGTCGTCACCGCCCGCGACGTGGGTCGCCCGGTGGCGCAGCATCAGCTCGGCGCATTCCGTCGCGTCGAACACCTGGGGCATGACCGTCGGCGCGCCGGCCCGCAAGGTGGCAAGGAGATAGACATAGCCGAAGACGCCGCAGAACGGCAGGGACTGGAGCACCATGGTCCCCGGAGCCTCGAGCTCCAGAACCCGGGCGACGTCGGTCGCATGGCTCACCACCTGCCGCTGATTGTGGAGGACGAATTTCGGCAGGCTTGTGGTGCCCGACGTGGTGAAGATCGCGCAGCCGCTGTCCGGCCCGCCGAGTTCCTCGTCCATCGGCTCCCGGCTTGCCAGATCCGCATAGGGAACCACGTCCAGTCCCGGTAACGTGACCGGGGCGCCGCCGCACTGGATAGCGCCGGCGACACAGGACAGCAATCCGCGGTCGATGCCGGCGAGGATCTCCATATGGTCGGCGCGGCCCAGTGTCGGCACGAAGGCGAAGACCTTGGGTTGGGCACGGCGCAGGACATCCTCGATCTCGGCGCGGCGGAACCTCGTGTTCATGGCCATGGCGATCGCGCCGAGACGCGCGCAGGCGCCGAGCAGTCCGAGATAGGCCCTGAGGTTCGGCAGCCAGAATCCGACCCGGTCACCCGGACCGACCCCAAGCGCGCGCAGCCCCCTCGCCACCCGGCGCGTCTCCGCCTCAAGTTCGCTGTAGCTCAAATCACCGTCCGGACAGCGGATGACCGTATCGCCGGCAACGCGCGCGGTATCCTGGAGAAGCTCGGTGATGGTCTGCATGGCCGTGTCCGTTCAATACTCGATGAGGTCGACGCGCAGGTCGGCCGCCAGCTTGCCCTCGGCATTCACGGCACGCAGCAAGGCCGGCGCCGCTTCCCCACCGTCCCGCCAGAGGCTCACCGGATCGTCCCAATGGACCGGGCGCACAAAGCGCGCTGTAACGTCGAGGCGGACCGGGCAGGCCTTCGCCGCCAGGGCACCCATCATCCAAACCATGGTCTGGATGCCCTGCGCGATCGGCGCGCGATAGCCGAAGCGCCCGGCGAAATCCGGATCGAAATGGATGAGGTTCCCGACATCCTCCGAAAATGCCGTCACATCGCGTGGGCGCATGGTCTTTTCGGCTATCTGAACCATGCCGGCGCGCGGATCCTCTGGCGGACGGGAGACGCCGGCCTTGGCCCCCATTTTCTCGGGATCGGGTTTGAGGCGGAACATTTCCGCGCGCGCCGCGACCTCACCCTGGCGGTTGAGAAACTCGAAGACCTGAACGATCCGTCTGCCCCTAGGGTGCGCCTCGTCGGAAGCGACCCAACCGCGCTGATTCAGGCTCTCGCCGAGCCGAGCGGCGTGGCGCAACTCAAACCGCTGGGCCATATGGACCATGCCGTCCAGCACCACCCCGCTGGCGGTCATCGCCTTGAAACAATCCTGGCCGAACAGGCCGGTCTCCAGCCTATCGCCGTAAAGCGCAGGCTCGACCCCGCAGGCCCGCAGCTTGCGCTCCTGATAGTCACGGCTCCGCGTCGCGGTCCGGTCCGGGAAGACCTGGATCGGACTCTCAGCTCCGGTGCCGTCTTGTTTTTTCACGGGATTCCGCCCTGCCCTGCTTGACCCGGCCCACCATCCAACAGGCGCCGGGCGGCGTCAAACGAGACCAGCAGTCCGATCACGATCAGCACACATCTGAAGGCGACGCCGCTAACCCTCAAGCCAGGTGCGCTGCCAGCGCGGCAATACGAAGGAGGCGCGGTGGATATCCGGATCATAGTGCCGGCCGAAATAGTCCAGGACCGGCTCGCGAAGCGAAACGCCATCGCGGCCGTAGAGAAAGAAGCCGAAATCCGCGCCGGGATAGAACGGCACATTGGCCCGGTAGATTTCGATATGCGGCAACAGTTTGGTGCGGCGCATGACCGAGACAAGGTTCTCGCCGCCCGAGCTCTCCTCCTGCAGAAAGTGACCGCCGCCGACCGAGAGGAAGACGCTGTCGGAATCGAGGATAACGCCTTCCGGCGAGACGATATCGACCAGTTCGGTGAAGAAATCCTCGGTGAACAGCACCGCCGACGGCCCGACCGGCTCGGTCAGATCCAGCACCACGAGATCGTAGCGCGCGCCGGCCTGACGGGCCCGCGTCACGAAACCCGCCGCGTCCTCGACCGCCAAAGTCACCCGGGGGTCGTCGTAATCGCCCTGCACGCCGAGATAGTCGTTGGACAGCTCGATCACCCGTCGGTCGATCTCGACCATGGTCACCGAAGTGACGAAATCATGCACCAGGGTCTCGCGCAGGATGCCGCCGTCGCCGCCGCCGATGATCAGCACAGACGCGTCTTTCCGCTCGCGGCCCAGCAGCGGCACATGCACCGCCATCTCGTGATAGATGAACTCGTCCGCCTGGCAGGCCTGGATGTAGCCGTCCAGCACCAGAAACCGCCCGAAGGCGTCATGTTCCAGGATCTCGATCGTCTGATAGGGGCTGTCCTCGCGGCGCAGCAGGCGTGCTTCGAGAGACAGGGCGGAGCCGAGTTCGCCGGCCCGCTCGCGCCACCATGCTTTTGCCGGGATCCCCGGCGCGCCGTCAGTCAATGTCGACCGCCGGTCCCGCGGCTCCGTAGCCGACATAGCCTCCGTCGATCGGGATCACCGCCCCGTTGATGTAGCTGGCCAGCGGCGAGGCCAGGAACATCATGACGTTGCCGATCTCCTCGGGCGTCGCAAGCCGTCCCATCGGGGTGCGCCGCCGGATCGCCTTCTCATCGACCCGGCCCTGGGCGATCAGGTTCTGCACCATCGGGGTCGCGACGTAGCCCGGCGAGACCGCGTTGACCCGGACACCGCGATGCCCCCACTCGCTGGCCAGCGACTTGGTGACACCGGCCACCCCGTGCTTCGAGGCGGTATAGGCGTTGCGGTAAGGCAGCCCGACGAGGCCGGCGATGGAGCTGATATTGACAATCGCGCCCTCGCCCCGCTCCAGCATATCTCCCGCCACGGCGCGGCAAGTGAGGTATGTGCCGGTCAGGTTGATATCGATGATCCGCTGCCAATGCGCCATCGATTGCTCCAGGGTCGGCGCGAAGGTGTCGGACACGCCGGCGCAATTCACCAGCACGTCGATCTTGCCGAGACCGCCCCGGGCCGCTTCGATGATGCCGGCGACCGAGGCCTCGTCCGACACGTCGCCCGGCGCCGCCACATGCTGGTTGCCGAGTTCCAGCGCCGCCGCCCGGGTCTTGTCCTCGTCAATGTCCGAGACCGCGACGGATGCACCCTGAGCGGCGAAAAGCGACGCGCTGGCCCGGCCGATGCCACTGGCACCGCCGGTGATCAGCACGCCCTTGCCGGTGAAATCGATGCCGCTCATGGATCACGCTCCCTGTTCGATGATGACCGGCGGCTGATGGGCGGTCACCGCCGGCGGTTCGCCGACGAACTTCTCGACCTCGACCAGCGCCGTATGGGCGGAGGAGGCCTGGGCCAGCCGCGAGGTCCCGCTGTCGCGGGTCAGCACGTTCGGATTGCCGTGCTTGCAGAGCGAGCCGATCTTGCCCGGCTCCTGCGGATCGTACCAGGCGCCGGTAGAAAGCTGGATCACGCCGGGCATCACGGAATCGCTGACGATGACACCGGCGAGACAGGCGCCGCGGCCATTGAAGACCCGCACCACGTCGCCACTCCGGATGCCGCGGGCGGTCGCATCGGTCGGATGCATGGTCATCGGCTCGCGGTCCTGGATCTTGGAGCCCCGGCTAACCGCGCCGCTGTCGAGCTGACTATGGAGCCTTGTGCTCGGCTGGTTCGAGATCATGTGCAGCGGGTAGATTTTCGCCTCGGGCGCGCCCAGCCACTCGTATGGCTCCTGCCAGGACGGGTGGCCCGGGCAGTCGTCATAACCGAATCCCTCTATGGTCCGGGAAAAGATCTCAATCCTGCCCGACGGCGTGGTAAGCGGGTGGGCGTCCGGGTCCTTGCGGAAATCCTCCAGCACGATCATCGGCTTTTCCGGCTGCAAGACCTCGCGGGGGCCTTCCTCCCAGAAGGTGTCGAAATCGGGCAGTTCGAACCCGGCACCGCCGGCCCGCTGACGCGCCTGATCCCAGAGGTGACGCAGCCAGGCCTCCTCGTCCCGCCCCTCGGTATAGGCATCGTGGCAACCAAGCCGCAGGGCGAGGCCGGCGAAAATGTCGTAGTCGTTGCGGCTCTCGCCGATCGGCTCGATCGCCTTGTGCATGGGCGAGATCGTCGGCTCCCAGTGGCTCATCATCAGATCGTTGCGTTCCAGGGCCGTGGTCGCCGGGAAGACGATGTCGGCGTGCCGCGCCATCGCCGTCCAATGGATCTCGTTGACGATGATGCATTCCGGGCGCCGGATCGCCTGGAGCAGACGGTTGATGTCCTGATGATGGTGGAACGGGTTGCCGCCGGCCCAATAAACCAGACGGATATCGGCATAGGTCCTTTTCTGACCGTCGTAATCATAGGCCTCGCCGGGCTTCAGCAGCAGGTCGGCGATGCGGGCGACGGGAATGAAATCATTGACCTGGTTCTTGCCCTGCGGCAGGGCCGGCCACTTGAACAGCTTCACCGGATTGCCGATGCCGTTCTCGGAGCCGTAACCGATACCGAAACCGCCGCCGGGCAGGCCGATCTGTCCCAGCAGCGCAGCCAGCACCACGGTCAGCCAGACCGGCTGCTCGCCATGGTCGCCGCGCTGCAATCCCCAGGCGGTCATGATCATGGTCCGGCAATCCGCCATCCGGCGGGCGAGATCCAGGATCGTCGCCGCGCGTACGCCGGTGATCTTTTCGGCCCAGACGGCATCCTTCGGCTGGCCGTCGCTCTCGCCCATCAGGTAGGGGCGGAAACGGTCCAGGCCGACCGTGTAGCGGGTGACGAAGTCCTTGTCGTAGAGATCCTCGGCGACCAGCGTATGGGCGATCGCCAGCATGAGCGCGGCATCCGTATTCGGGCGCACGGCGATCCATTCCGGCTCGAACATGGCGGCGACATCGGTGCGCAGCGGGCTGATATTGACGAACTCGACACCGGCGTCGAAGCAGGCCTGCAGTCCTTCGTGCAGAGTGTGGCGCCCGACGCCGCCGGAGGTCACCTGGGCGTTCTTGTGCGGCAGCCCGCCGAACAGCACCAGAAGCTCGCAATCGGATGCGATATCGGGCCACTGGGTCGCCTGATCCAGCATGACGTCGCGCATATCGGCGCAGATATGCTTGATCGTCACCTCATAAGCGGCGTTGCTGTAGGTGTTCTGGTGCCGCACATAGCCGCCGGCGCAGTTCATGAAACGGTGCACCTGGCTCTGGGCATGATGGAACCGACCGGACGAACCCCAGCCGTATGACCCGGCGAAGATCGAGCCGTTGCCATGCTCGCTTCGCACCCGCTCGATCTGCGCCGCCGCCAGATCGAGGGCGGTATCCCAGTCCACCGCCACGAAAGGCTCGGCGCCGCGACCAGCGGGATCGGCGGCGATGCCCTTTTCCAGAAAGCTCTTGCGCACCATGGGGCGGCGCACCCGCACCCGGTCGTCCACCGCATCGACGATGCCGGGGCCGATGATCGCCGGCGAGGGATCCCGTTCATAATCGTGGACCGCCTTCAGTTTACCGTTCTCGACCTCGGCGAAATAAGTCCCCCAGTGGGTGGCGGTCGGGGTCAGACGCGAGTCAGCTTCGAGGGTCATGCGGACGCTCCATGGATACCGAGAACGGCGGGCTAGGGGTTTTACAACGACGCCGCGCCGCCGTCACCTATTCACCGGCGGACCCCGACAGCGACAGCGACAGCCAGAGGCGGTTTTGGTCATCGGCGCGCTCATAGCCCTCGATGTCGCACCATTCCAGGATCATCGGCCAGCCGGCGCCGCCCTCAATCTCATCGGCAACGGCATCCTCTCGCGACGATACGGGAACATCGTATCGCGGATCGAAGGGGATACCGGCGTCGGCGATATGGATCTCGATCCTGCCGTCCCGCGAGCCGCATTCTAATTCGATCCGGCTCCGCGCGGACGGGCTGCCGTGGATAACGACATTCAGCAAAACTTCTTCAATGATCATCGCCAGACGGACCCGGTCGACCCGGCGAGGGACGGCCTTCTCGGCAAAATCGCGGGCCGCCGTCAAAGCCCGGGACACGCCCGAAAGGTCCGCCGGAACCGAGTCCCGGAGATACATGGCGGTTTCTGTTTCATGGCCTGGGGGCATTGGCTATAAATAATCCATGCGATCGGATTAACATCCAAAAAGTTAGGCAGATGCTTAAACGCCTCATCGCACTCGCTGTTCTCCTGATCGTGGTGCCGGGCTTCGCCGAGGCGGATATCGGTCGGATCAAGCGGTCAAAGGGCGCCGCCACGGTGGAGCGAGGCGGAGTCGCGATAGAGGCGGCGATCGGTCTCGCCCTCGAAGCGAGCGACATTCTGTTGACCGGCCCCGACGGCCGCATCAGCGTCACCTTCATCGACAACAGCCGCTTCTCCGCCGGCCCGAACAGCCGGGTCGTGTCCGTCGTCAGCACCCTTGGGACAGGAGCTGTGGTTTCGTATGGATGCTCTGGCTCCTGTTTGTTGATGCTATGCCCGCTTGGCGCAGATGCGCCAAGCGTCGTTTTTCATGGTGTCTTGCTGATGCGTCTCCTTCTTCGATGATGGCTGATCTCGGCAGGTAGACGTCGGCCGGCGTGAGATTACCGGGCTCTCGTGGTACCGGTGGTTGTTGTAGTAGGAGACGAAGGCCCCGATCTGCCGCTCAGGTCGCCCTGCAGGAAGTAGTTCTCCAGCAGGATCCGGTTCTTCAAGGTCTGATGCCAGCGCTCGGTTCGCTGGGCTTACGCGGCCCAACCGGGGCCACGATCCCTGCTCACTACCCTGGTTTTGAGGATAGTTAGGTGTGCCCCGAATATGGCCCATGCCCCGCTCGCCCAGCCAGTCGGCCAGTTCCCGAGGCGATAGCTCCGGGCACTCCAAACCAGCGCTATAATCTGGCGGCGGACCTCGTCGGGGATGCGGTTCCACACCCGGCTGGGGCCATGGTGCGATCCTTCAAACCGGCACGGCCAAAGCTCCGGTATCGGTCGTACCACCTGTAAAGGTCGTGCTCGGGATGCCCAAGGACCGTAAGGTCCGGCGTGCCGGCAGATGGGATCTCTCGACCAACCGGATGATCTCAAGCTTCTCCGGATGCCCCTCTCGGCGAGCAGCTTCGCCTGCCGGGCAATGGGAGTACCTCATATGTCGTCGTCCCCAGCCCCGAGCATGCTTTTTGAGCAGGCGGTTCTCCAGGCTCAGATCGGCGACCAGTTCCTTCAGGCTCTGCATCTCACGGCGCAGTCCTTCACCTCATTGTTTGTTGCCGCGCTGGTGTCACCCCAACCGCTTCTTGCCGTTCGGCGCTTCGCTCGAACCAATGGCGCTTGCGCCTCACCCAGGAACTCCTTCGACCAGCTGTAATACAGTCCCTCGGCGATACCTTCGCGACGGCAAAGTCCGGCAATGCTTTCCTCGCCCCAGCCCCTTCCAGAACGATCCGGATCTTCTCTTCGGACGAATATTACCGCCGTGTCTGCGACGGATATCCCGCACCAACTTCTCGGCGGGCTCTTTGGACTTAGATTTCTGCCTCATCTGCGTTCCTTCGGTCACTACGATGAGCCAGAAATCCTTACGAAAAGCACCTAATCTGTCCCAAGAGTGCTGACGGCAGACACTTGCTGCTTCTGATCCCGGCCGCCCTGTTCCTCGGCCTCCTTGGTCTCGCGGCCTTCCTCTGGTCGCTTCGAACCGAGCAATATGAAGATCTCGAGGGCGCGGCCCACCGCATCCTGATCGACGACGACTGACATCCGGACCGTCTCCGCGATCGCGGGGCCAAATGCCGATGCCCCGACAACACTGTTCTCGACCCCACCGGCGGCCTGCGCCAGAATACCCTCCCGCCTTCACCTGGAGACCCTTTTCATGCCCGATGACGCGATGACGAAAATCAACATGCGCGGCGGAGAGGCCGTGGAGGCCTATGTGGCGCGTCCCAAGGGCGATGGGCCGTGGCCAGGGCTGGTGATCCTGTCCGAGGTCTACAACGTGAACCACTGGGTCCGCGCGGTGGCGGACGGATATGCCGAACAGGGTTATCTCTGCCTGGCGCCTGACCTCTATTGGCGCCAGGAGCCGGGCCGCTACCTCAACTACAATCCTGACGACCAGAAGATCGCCCGCAGCCTCGGCTATGCCATGGACCTGGATGCCTTCACGGGCGACATGGCCGATTACGCGAACGCGCTGACGGGCCGCGCCGATTGCACCGGTAAGGTCGGAACCGTCGGTTATTGCCTCGGCGGCAAGCTGGTCTATCTCGCCGTAGCGCGCAATCTGGTGGATGTCGGGGTTGGCTACTACGCGGTCCAGTTGGACCAGTTCCTGGACGAAGCCCGGAACATCACGCGGCCCCTGATGCTGCATTTCGCCGAACTTGACGAGCATGTGCCCCAGACGACCGTCGCGGCGGTCAAGAAAGCTCTCGAGGGCCGCGGCAATGTCCAAATCCACGACTACGCCGGCGCCGACCACGGCTTCAACCGTTTCGGATACCCGCCCTTCCACCAAGAGGCCGCCGATCTTGCGCTCAAGCGGTCGCTCGCGCTGCTGGCCTCCCATCTCTCCTGACGGAGGTCCGCGCCATGGCCAGCCCGATCCGCCGCGTCGATGTGAAGACGCTGAAATCCTTTCTGCATGACGGCAAGGAAGTGGCCCTGCTGGATGCCCGCGAGGAGGTGCCGTTCGACGGCTGGCATATCCTGATGGCATCCTGCGTCCCGCTCAGCCGGCTCGAGGCGCTTGTCGATGCCCTTGTCCCGCGTCGGGGCGTACGCGTGGTCTGGTGCGACGACGGTGGCGCGGAGGGCCTTGCCGAAACCGCCGCGCGCCGCATGGCGGATCTCGGCTATGGCGATGTCGCGGTTCTCGACGGGGGCATCGCCGCATGGGAGGCGGCGGGATACACGCTCTATGAAGGCGTGCACGTGCCGAGCAAGGCCTTCGCCGAAGTCATCGAACACGAGGCCGGCACGCCTTACGTCACCGCCGAGGAACTGAAGCGGATGATGGATGACGGCACCGATTTCGCGCTTTTCGACAGCCGGACCTTCGAGGAATACAACGACAACAGCATCCCCGGCGCGATCTGCGTCCCTGGCGCCGAACTGGTCTATCGCTTCGCCGATCTGGTGCCCTCTCCGCAGACCACCGTGGTGGTCAATTGCGGCGGACGGACCCGCAGCATCATCGGCGCCCAAGCACTGATCAGCGCTGGAGTACCGAACCGTGTGGTCTCGATGCGCAACGGCACCCAGGGCTGGCATCTGGCGGGATTTGAGGTGCTGAAAGGCGCGACGAACCGCGGCCCCGAGGTCTCCGAGGCCGGCCTCGCCCAAGCGGTCGCGGCGGCACGGCGCATCGAAGCGCGTTTCGCCATCAAACGCATCGATGCCGCCACCCTGGAACGCTATCGCGAGGAGGCGGACCGGCATGCCCTCTACGTGCTGGACGTGCGCACCCGCGAGGAATACGAAGCCGGACATCTCGCCGGGGTGAAACACATTCCGGGCGGCCAGTTGGTTCAGGAGACCGACAGGCATCTCGGCATCTGGGGCGCCCGGGTGGTCCTAGCCGACGATACCGGCGTGCGGTCGACCATGACCGCGTTCTGGCTGAAGCAGATGGGCTGGGATGTCTCGATCATCGCGATGGACGAGACCGGCGGCGCGTTGGAAACCGGCCCCTATGTGCCGCGCACACTGGGAGCCGAGCGTGCCGGCGCATCCTCGATCACGGCCGAGGACCTGAAATCCCTCGTCGAAGCCGACGGCGCGACCGTCGTCGATCTCGACTGGAGCAAGGCCTATATGAGGGGGCACATCCCCGGCGCCTGGTTCATGATCAGATCCCGCCTTGCCACCGACCACCGCAAGCTGCCGAAACGCGGCCTCATCGTCGTGACCGCCCCGGATGAAGGATTGGCGCGCCTCGCGGCGTCGGAGCTGGCGGATGCGACCGCGATACCGGTCAAGATCCTCAAGGGCGGAACCGCGGCCTGGGCGACGACCGGCTATCCGCTCGAGAGCGGCGCCACCAACATGGCGAGCGCCGCCGACGACATTCGTCTTCGGGCCCGCGAACAGAACCAGGACCGCGAAGCCGCCATGCGCCGCTATCTCGCCTGGGAACTCGAACTCGTCAACCAGATGGCCCGCGACGAGGACCAGAGGTTCCAGGTGACCTGCGCCTGACGGAGCACTGCTTTCGCTGTTCAGGGTGACGATCAGTTTGTTAGGATCTGGAAAATTCGTTTAGTCCCCGGCGCGGCGCGGGGCGGGGCGGGGCGGGAGGATCGGATGCGGAACATCAACTACGACAATATCACCGACACGGTGGTGAAGGCCTATGCAGGCACTTCGGACGAAAGGCTTCGCGAAATTCTCAATATGCTGATACCGCGCCTGCACGATTTCGTCCGCGACATCAAGCTGACGCCGGCGGAGTGGGAAGCGGCGATGGAGTTCCTGCTGCGCGCCACCAAGACGACGAACGAGCAGCGCAACGAGTTCATCCTGCTGTCCGATCTGCTCGGCGTGTCGGCGCTGGTGGATCTGCTGGACGGGCATGAGGACGAAGGGGCGTCGATCACCACGCTGATGGGGCCGTTCTATGTTCCAGGCCAGCCGGAGCGCGAATTCGGCGCCGACCTGATCCAGGACAATGACGGCGAGCGGGTCGTCGTCCAAGGACAGATCCGCAGCGCCAATGGCGGGCCGCTGCCCGGCGCCACGATCGAGGTTTGGCAGAACGGGCCGAACGGGCTCTACACGGTTCAGGATCCGGGGCAACCGGACGACAATCTGCGCTGTACGCTGCACGCGGACCAGGACGGGCGCTACTGCTTTGCGACCGTCAAGCCGATTCCCTACACGATCCCGGAGGACGGCGTCGGCGGAGAACTCGTCCGCGCGGCGGGTCGGCATTGCTGGCGCCCGGCGCATATCCATCTGATGATCACGGCCGACGATCACAAGCGGCATATCAGCCAGATCTTCAACCATGCTGATCCCTATATCGACGAGGACGCGGTGTTCGGGGTGCGCGCCGATCTGGCGATCCCCTTCGACCGCGAACCGACGGCGGAGGAGGAAGCGCGGTTCCCGAAGATCAAGAAGCCCTACAACGTGATCAGCATGGATTTCGTGCTCGCCCGCGCTGGCTGAAACACGCGGTTCACCAGTCTGAAACCACCCGCAACCGGGAGTTGCCCGTATGGACCTCGGCCTTTTCACCATGCCGATTCATCCGCCGAGTCGGAACTTCACCGAGACCCTGAAGGAAGACCGCGAGCTCTTCCTGCTCGCCGACCGGTTGGGCTTCACCGAAGGCTATGTGGGCGAACATCTGACGGACGGGGCCGAGACCATCACCTCGGGCCTCATCTTCATCGCCTGGCTGCTGCGCGAGACCAGGAACATCAAGCTCGGCACGGGCACGGTGAACCTGCCGAACCATCACCCGGCGGTGGTTGCCGCCGAAGTCGCCATGGTGGATCACATGGCGGAGGGACGTTTCATCTTCGGGATCAGCCCAGGCGGGCTGCGCTCGGATGCTGAGGCGATCGGCAACCTGGACCGCGACCGGGCCGCCATGTTTCTCGAATCGATTAATCAGATCCTGGAGATTTGGGAGAGAGATCCGCCCTACAACATCACGGGCGCATTCTGGAACGTCACGACCGAGCGCACCTATTTGCCGGATCTGGCCCAGGGGGTGATGCCAAAGCCCTACCGGCGTCCGCACCCGCCCATCGTCGTCACGGCCGTCACCCCCTTCTCCAAGGGCGTGGCCGAGGCCGCCAAGCGCGGCTGGGATCCGATCTCGGCGAATTTCCTGCAGCCGCAATGGGTCAAGTCCCATTGGCCGAAATATGTCGAGGGATGCGAGGCGGTGGGACGTCCCGCCGAACCGGCGAACTGGCGGGTCGCGAAATCGGTCTTCGTCGCGGATGACGCCGACGTCGCCGAGCGCTATGCGACCGACCCCGGCGGGCCCTACCATTTCTACTATTACTCCCTGTTCACCAAGCTGAAGGCGAACGGCCGCGCCGCCCTGTTCAAGACCGACCGCGACCAGCCCGACGACAGCCTGAGCGTGGAGACCATCGTCGACCAGTTGGTCCTGCGGGGCACCGTCGATCAGGTCGTGGACCAGATACTCGCCTTTCGCGAGACGATCGGCGATTTCGGCACCTTGCTCTACGCCGGTCACGACTGGAAGGACCCGGCACTGGCCCGCCGCTCCATGGAGCTGATGGCCAACGAGGTGATGCCCCGGGTCAACGCCGCGATCGGGAAGTAGCCGCTCCCCCGCACTCAAAAGCATCCTGACAAGGCCCGTCGATCCCCATCAACAATGGGCCGCCTTTTGATGAATCGTGATCGACTGGCCCCTTCGAGACGCTCGCTACGCTCACCCTCAGGGTGAGCTCCACACCTTCTCACTCACCCTGAGGAGGGTGCGGGAGCACCCGTCTCGAAGGGGCCTGTCTACCGGATGAGACGACCATTGAAGCCCAACGGCCCTCAAACCTTCCCCAGCGCCTTAAGGATCACCTCCGGGGTCGCCGGATGCGCGTTGACGGTGGCGCCGAGCGGCCGCAGGGCGTCGTTGATGGCATTCAGGACCGCCGCCGGCGCGCCCGCCGTCCCGGCCTCGCCCGCGCCCTTGGCGCCAAGCTCGCTGTCCCGGGTCGGGCTTTCCATGTGGGCGACCTCGATATCCGGCATCTCGGCGGACATCGGCACAAGGTAGTCCGCCATGGTGCCGTTCAAAAGCTGGCCACGCTCGTCGTAGAGGCAATGCTCGAACAAGGCGGCGCCGATACCCTGGACGATACCGCCTCGGATCTGTTCATCGACCAGCTGTGGGTTGATGACGGTCCCGCAATCCTCCACCGCCCAATGCTTGAGGAGGGTGACGAACCCGGTGTCGGTATCGACCTCGACCAGGGACGCCTGGACGCCGTTGGTGAAGGCGAAGGGATATTCCTTCGGCACATAATGACGGGTCACCATGAGCTCGCTCTGGAAGTCCTTCGGCAGGGTGTCCGCCCGGAAATAGGCGATGCGCCCAATCTCGTCGAGGCCGATCCGCTCGCGCCCATCCGCCATGTCGACCACCGCGCCGCCCCGCACATCCAGAGTTTCCGGCCGCGCCTGCAGGATCACGCCCGCGACCTCGAGAATGTTCCGGCGCAGGGCATGGCCGGCCTGAGCCGCCGCCTCGCCACCGATACCTGCGCCGCGCGATGCCCAGGTGCCGCCACCATAGGGAACAGTGTCGGTGTCGCCGGTGATCATCTTGATCCGCTCGAGCGGCACACCAAGGGCGGTTGCCGCCACCTGGGCGATCACCGCTTCGGCGCCCTGGCCTTGTTCGGTAACCCCGGTGGAACAAAAGACATTGCCGCGCGCATCCAGGCGCAGGGTGCAGCCGTCCTGCGCGGAGATCCGGGCGCCGCCGACGCCATAGAACATGGCGCTCGGGTTGGTAAGCTCGACGAAGGTGGCGATCCCGATGCCACGGTGAACGCCCTCGCCCCTGAGGCGCGCCTGCTCGCGGCGCAGCCCGTCGTAGCCCATCATCTCGACAAGCCGGTTCAGCGAGGCGTGGTGCGACAGTTTCTCGAAAGAGAGGCCCGAGGGCGCCTTGCACGGATAAGCGTCGTCGGCGACCAGATTTCGGCGCCGGATTTCCACGGCATCCATGCCGATTGCGGCGGCCGCGCTGTCCAGCAAGCCTTCGGTAACCGCCGTCGCGATCGGATGCCCGACAGCCCGGTACTGGCACATGGGTGTCTTGTTCTGGAACACCACCGTCGCGCGGGCACGGTAGTTCTGGTTGGTGTATTGCGCGCCGGTCAGGTTGACGACCTGGTTCGCCTCGATGCCGCTGGTCCTCGGATAGACAGAGAAGGGGCCGATGCCGGTCAGATCATCCATCTCGATACCCAGGATCCGGCCGTCGCCATCTACCGCCATCCGGGCCGTGATCCTGTGATCGCGGGCGTGAATGTCGGTGGTGAAGGATTCCAGCCGGTCGGCGATGAACTTGATCGGCCGGCGCAGCATGATTGAAAGGGCAACCGTGGCCATTTCGTCCGGGTAGGTATGCACCTTGATCCCGAATGAGCCGCCGACATCCTCGCAGATGACCCGGACCTTGTGCTCCTCGATGCCGAAATGGCTGGCGAAGATGCCCTGCATCATGTGCGGCGCCTGGTGAGCGTGATAAACGGTAAGCTGCTCCTCCGCCGGGTCATAATCCGAAAGGATGGCGCGCGGCTCCAGGGTCACGCCGGTATGCCGCCCGAACAGGAAGGCCTCCTCGACCAAAGTGGCGCCGGAGGCGGCGAAGGCCGCGTCGACATCACCGGCATTGAATTCCCGCTTCCAGGCGAGATTGTCACCGAGATCCGCATGGATCACCGGGGTTTTGGCAGAGAGCGCGGTCTCCATATCAGTGACCGGCTCCAGCTCCCGCCAGTCGATTTCCAGCTTGTCGGCGGCGTCTTCGGCCGCGGCGCGGCTGGTGGCGACCACGGCCACCACCGGCTCGCCCTGCCAGCAGGCTTTCCCGACGGCGAGCGGGTATTGCGGTTGCGACTTCAAACCCTGCAGGTGGCTCAGAACCCCGACCCAGGGCGTGCAGACGGCTTTCATCTCCTCGCCGTTGACGACCGCGATGACCCCCGCGCTCGCCTTGGCCGCATCGGTTCCGATGGACAGGATCTCGGCATGAGCGTGCGGAGAGCGGGCAAAGACGACATGGGCCATGCGCGGCAGCTTCTTGTCGTCGATGAAAGTGCCGCGCCCCTGGAGTAGGCGTTTCGCGTTCGGACGGGGAACGCTGCGGCCGATATAGCTGTTTGGACGGTCGAGGACGGAAAGCGGGGATGTCTCGTTCATGATCGCTCTCCCCTTAGATGCTGTTGTTCCGCCGCACCTCGGCGACGGAGGCCACGGCATCGACGATGGCGTGATAACCGGTGCAGCGGCAGTAGTTACCGGACAGCCACAGGCGGATATCCTCGCGCGACGGCGCCGGATTGCGTTTGAGCAAGGCGTCCGCCGACAGCAGCATCGCGGGCGTGCAGAACCCGCATTGCAAGGCGTTCCGTTCGTGAAAAGCGGCCTGGAGGTCGGCGATCTCGCCACTGTCGGACGCTCCCTCGATGCTGGTAACGGAGGAGCCGTCCGCCTGAGCCGCCAGGGTCAGACAGCCGCGTACGATCTCGCCGTCCACCAGGACCGTGCAGGCGCCACAGACCCCGTGCTCGCAGCCCACATGGCTGCCCGTCAGGTGCAGCTTCTCCCGCAGGAAGTCGACCAGCGACAGCCGGGCCTCAACCCGTTCGACAACCGGCTCGCCATTGACCGTAAGGCGGATCTCAATTTCCGACGCCATGTGACCCTCCTCAACCGATCAGCCGCGCGACGGCGCGACGCAACAGCACGCCTGCAAGATGCATTTTCGTTCCGGCCGAGCATCCCGGTTGGCCGACCGGATCCAGATCCTCCCGCAGCGCCGTGCAGGCCCGTTCGATGATTTCCGCGTCAGGCGCCTCGCCATCCAGGACGGCGGCGGCGGAACGCGCCAGGACCGGCCGATCGGCTGCCGCGAAGAACGCGAACCGGGGCGCCTCCAACCTGCCGTTGCGCAGGCCCGCCCGCGCCGCCAGTCCGACCAGGGCATAATCCCCATGTCGGCGCGCGAGTTTCTCGTACGAGAAACGGGTGTTCTTCACCGGTACCGGGCATCGGACCGCTGTCAGAACCTCGTTCTCCGTCAACGCCGTCGCAAAGGCACCGGTAAAGAAACCCTCGGCCGCGATACGGCGGGTGCCGGCGGCGCCGGTCGCCTCGATCGTTCCCTCCAGCGCCAGGATGCAGGCCGGGAGTTCCGCCGCCGGATCGGCCAGGGCCAGACTGCCGCCGATCGTTCCCCGGTTTCGGATGGCCGGATGCGCCAGTTGCGACGCCGCCTCGGCCAGAAGCGGCAGTCCATCCGCGACCAGGGAACTGGTCTCAAGGTCGCAATGCCGGACCAGAGCGCCGAGAACGAGATCGCCGCTCTCGGTCTTGATCTTCCGCAGATCCTCGATCCCTGAGATGTCAACAAGATGGCTCGGCGCGGCCGCCCGCATGTTCATCATCGCAAGCAGGCTCTGACCGCCCGCGAGGATGGCGGCTTCGTCGTGAGCCCCCAGGAACGCGAGGGTTTCGCCGATGCTCTTTGCACGCAGATACTCAAATGGCGCAGGCTTCATGGGGCCTCCGGTCTCGTGGGATTTCGCCAGCCAGGGAGATTGACTTTCAATCACACTTCCACGAGGTCAAGAAGACATGCTTAAATGCGATTCATCAAGTTTCAAGCGCACCGACGTGCGAACAAAAAATCTGCTCTGCAGGGGGAAACATGTGATGTCCAGATTGCTTGGTATGAGGATGCGGGCGGTTCTGCTTGGTGCCGCGCTATTGGTGGGAATTCTCGGCTCCGTGATCGCGGTTCCCATGGCTCAGGCCCAGAAACCGGTGAAAATCGGCTTCTCGATGGCGCTGACCGGCGGTCTCGCGGCGGCGGGCAAGGCGGCGCTGATCGCCATGGAGATCTGGCGCGAGGACATCAACAAGGCGGGCGGCCTGCTCGGGCGCCCGGTGGAGTTCGTCTATTACGACGACCAGACCAACCCCTCGACCGTTCCGGGCATCTACACCAAGCTTCTGAACTTCGACAATGTCGACCTGGTGGTTTCCGGCTACGCGACCAACATGATCGTGCCGGCGATGCCTATCGTCATGAGCCGAAAGATGGTCTTCATGAGCCTTTTCGGCCTGGCCGCGAACGAGAAGTTCAACTATCCGAACTACTTCCAGATCATGCCGGCGGGACCGGCGCCCAAGACCGACTGGTCCGGCGGCTTCTTTGACATCGCCGCGGCGCAGAACCCCAAGCCGACCACGATCGCGCTGGTCGGAGCCGATGCGGAATTCGCCCGCAACGCCCAGGAGGGTGCGCGCGTCAACGCCGAAAAGCACGGCCTGAAGATCGTGTACGACAAGAACTATCCGCCCGCGACGGCCGATTTCACGCCGATTCTGCGCGCCATTCAGGCCACCAACCCCGACATCATCTATGTTGCCTCCTACCCGCCGGATTCCGCCGGGATGGTGCGCGCGGCCAATGAAATCGGTCTCAAGGCCAAGATGTTCGGTGGCGGCATGGTCGGTCTGCAATTCGCCGCCCTGCTGGGTAAGCTCGGACCGATGCTGAACGGCATCGTCAACTACGATTTCTGGGTTCCGGAGCCGACGCTGAAATTCACCGGCGTCGAGGAATTCCTGAAAAAGTATCAGGCGAAGGCCGGGGACGCGGGCGTGGATCCCCTCGGATATTATCTGCCGCCTTATGCCTATGCCTATCTGCAGATCCTGGGCAATGCCGTGAACGCGGTGGGCTCGCTGGATCAGGCGAAGATCGGAGATCACATTCGCGCCAACGCCCACGACACCGTGGTCGGCAAGGTCAAGTTCGGCGCCAACGGCGAATGGGAGACCGGCCGCGCGCTGATGGTGCAGTTCCAGGGTATCGACGACAGCGGGCTGGATCAGTTCACCAAGGCGGGCAAACGCGTCGTGCTGAGCCCGGTGGAGTGGAAGTCCGGGGACATCAAATACCCGTACGCGCAGTAGCGCCGCCGGCATCAGGTTACCGCGGCGACGGGACTGTCCATGGATCTATTAATGAACGCCGTCGTCGCGGGAATCCTGCTTGGCGGGTTCTATGCGGCCGTGTCGATCGGGCTGACCATCTGTTTCGGTCAGCTCGACATCGTCAACATCGCGCACCCAGCCTTCATCGTGCTGGGCTCGTTCTGCACCTTCCTGCTGTACGAGAAGCTGGGGATCGACCCGGTGCTGGCGGGCGTCCTCATGACGCCCGTGTTTTTCGCCATCGGCATGGCGGTCTACAGCATCTATTACGCCAGTTTCGAGAAACGGGGCGATGAATCCCTGCGCGGCCTGGCGTTCTTTTTCGGCATCATGTTCATCGTCGAGGTCCTGCTGATCATGACCTTCGGCGTGGACTACCGACTGGTGGAAACCGGCTATATCGGGCAAAGCCTGAATATCGGCGTGGTGGGGCTGCCGTACCGCCTGCTGGTACCGTTCCTGGTATCGCTGGCGATGGCGGGCGGCATCTATTTCTATCTGTCACGGACCTTCACGGGGCGCGCCATCCTGGCGGTGGCTCAGGATCGTCTCGCCCTACAGCTGATGGGCGCGGATCCGGTGCGTATCAAGCAGATCGCCTTCGGCATCGGGCTCGCGACCACCGCGATCGCCGGCGCCCTGCTGGTCATGCTGGGCCCGGTGGAACCTTCCGTCGGCCGGCTTTATATCGGACGTGTATTCGCGATCGTCGTCCTGGGCGGCATGAGCAGCATCGGCGGGACCCTGGTCGCGGCGATCATCCTGGGCGTGGTCGAAAGCCTGGTCGCGACCTTCTACGGCCCCTCCTGGGCCCCAGCGGTGGCCTTCGGCTTCCTGCTGATCACGCTTGCCGTGCGTCCCGCCGGCCTGTTCGGGAGATAGGCCGTGCGGATCAGCTGGTTCTGGATAATAGCGTTTGCCATCCTGATCGCCGGGGTTCTGGTGACCAAGCTCGTGGACAACCGCTTCGTCTTCTATGCGAGCTATGTGATTTTGCAGTTCGTGGTGCTGGCCACCGCCTGGAACATTCTCGGCGGCTTCACCGGATACGTTAATTTCGGCAGCGCCGCCTTTTTCGCCGTCGGCGCCTATACCTCGATCGCCCTGGACAAGGCGATCGGCCTGCCGCTGCCGGTGCTGATCGTGGTCGCCGGCATGATCTGCGGCCTGATCGGGCTCGGGGCGGGATATCTGACGCTTCGACTGCGCGGCGTGTTCTTCGCCATCGCGACACTTGCCCTGGCGGTGGTGCTCGAGACCTTGGTGACGAACTGGGACTACGTAGGCGGCGCGTCGGGATCGATCGTCATCCCCCCGCAAGAGGTATTTTTCTTTGATGACATCATCGAGGCGCTGTTCAGCCTGATGCTTCTGCTGGCGGTGCTTGCGGTCGCGGTCGCCAGGTACATATCGATCTCGAAGATCGGCCGGGGCCTGGCCGCGATCCGGGACGATGAAACGGCGGCCGAATGCATGGGCGTCCCGACCCTGAAGCTGAAGCTTATCTCGACCACCCTGAGCGGCGCTCTAATGGGCGTTGCCGGCGCGCCGTTCCCGTTCTACGTGACCTATGTCGAGCCGTCCTCGGCCTTCAACCTGACCTACGCAGTGAACTCGATCGCCATGCCGATGATTGGCGGCACCACGACTTGGTTCGGCCCGGTGATCGGCGCACTGCTGCTCGGCACGATGCAGCAATGGGCGACGGTGACGATTTCCTCGGAACTCAACCTGCTGATCGTCGGGGTGATGCTGGTGGTCTTCGTGATCGTGGCGCCCCAGGGAATCGTCGGCCTGGTGCGCAAGCTCTGCCAGCGAGGCCCGAAGTGACGGCGGCCGCCCCCATCCTTCGGGTCGACGCGGTGGTCAAGCGGTTCGGCGGCTTCACCGCGCTCGACGGCATCGATCTTGACGTCGCCCCGGGCGAGCGGCTAGGGCTGATCGGCCCGAACGGATCGGGAAAGACCACGCTGATCAACTGCATTTCCGGCGCGTTGATCGCCGATGGCGGGGCCGTTCGTTTCGAAGACGCCGACATCACCACTCTTGCCGCGCATCAGAGGACCAGGTCCGGTATTGCGCGAAGCTTTCAGATACCGCGTCCCTTCAAAAGTATGACCGTCTCGGAAAATGTCGCGATTCCCCTGGAATACACGGAACGCCGAGCCTCAAGCGACCGAGACCTTGCCGATGAGGCGCACGAGATCCTGACCCTCATGGGCCTGGACAAGCTGGCGGCGACGGCCGCCGGCGCGCTTACCCAGATCGAACTGCGCAAGCTGGAACTCGCGCGCGCGATGGCCTGCCACCCAAAACTGCTGATTTCCGACGAGGCGATGGCCGGCCTGTCCGGCAATGAGGTCGACGAAATTCTCGAGATTCTGCTTCGGGTGAACGAACGGGGCGTCGCCATCATCATGATCGAGCACATCATGCGGGCGGTCATGGGCTTCTCGGAGCGGATCGCGGTACTGGACGCCGGGCGCAAGATCGCCGACGGTGCACCCGATGCCATCATGAACAACCCGGACGTGGAGCGAGCGTACCTTGGCGAGTAGAATCGTCGTCGATAATCTCAACGCCGGCTACGGGTCGGTCCGGGTTCTGCACGGCGTCTCGATGCAGGTGGAAGCCGGCGAGACCGTGGTGCTGCTCGGGACCAACGGCAACGGCAAGAGCACGCTGATCAAATGCCTGATGGGCATGCTCGAGCCCAGCGGCGGATCGGTATATCTGGAGCGCGACGGCGAGCGGCTCGAACTGGCCGGCCGGACTCCTCAGGAGATCGTCAATCTGGGCGTCGCGCTGGTGCCCGAGGGGCGGCGGCTGTTCCCGAAACTGACCGTCAGCGAGAATTTAGAACTCGGCGCCTTCCGGGACGCTGCCCGGCGGAACATCACGGCCAATCTGGAATTCTGCTTTGAAGCCTTCCCGAGGCTGGCGGAGCGGCGCAACCAGCTCGCTGGCTCGATGAGCGGCGGCGAACAGCAGATGGTGGCGCTCGCCCGGGCGATGATGTCCGAACCCTCGGTGCTGCTCGTCGACGAACCCTCGGTCGGCCTCGCCCCGATCCTGGTCAGCCGGATGATCGCCAAGATCAAGGAACTGCACGATCAGCGTGGCCTCACCGTCCTGATGGCCGAGCAGAACTTCAACCAGGCGATCAAGATCGCCGACCGAGGCTACATCATCGTCCATGGTGAGATCGCCTTCGAAGGCGAAAGCGCCGACGCCTTGAAGAACAACGATCTGGTCAAGCGCTACTATCTGGGCGCCTGACGGACAACCGTCATCGGCCGATGCTTTGGAGAGACCGGTAATGCTACCCAGGGACCGGATATCCTATTCCGCGATCGTCGACCGCCCGCACTATCCCCTTCCCGACGGCAAGCGCATGGCGATCTGGACCATCGTCAACGTCGAGGTTTGGAGCATCGAAAGGCCGATGCCGCGCGGCGTTCTCTCACCGCCGATGGGCCAGCCGTTACAGCCCGATGTTCCGAACTGGGCCTGGCACGAATACGGCATGCGGGTCGGGTTCTGGCGGCTGCTCGAGGTTCTGAAGCGCTTCGAGGTGGGCGTGACCCTGGCGATCAACGGTCTCGTCTGCGAGACCTACCCCCGGGTCGCCGAAGCCGCGCTCGACGCAGGTTGGGAGTTCATGGGCCACGGTTTCGAGCAGATACCCATGCACAAGGTGGAGGACCAGCCGGCGGCCATCGCCCGGACCATCGAAAAGATTCGGAGTTTCACCGGCAAGGCGCCACGCGGCTGGGAAAGCCCGGGCCTGACGGAAACCGAGAACACCGCCGACCACCTGACCGCGGCGGGCATCGAGTACGTCGCCGACTGGGTGCTCGACGATCAGCCGGTGGAGCTCGCGACGTCAAACGGACCGCTGCTGTCGATCCCCTACACCGTCGAGACCAACGACATCCCGATGATGCTGCTCCAACACCATCCGTCGGAGGAGATGTTCCGGCGCGGCCGGGACCAGTTCAACCGGCTCTACCAGGAAAGCGCCGACATTACCCGGGTGATGTCGATCAGCCTCCATCCCTACATTACCGGCGTTCCCCACCGCATCGGCTATCTGGAACGGCTCCTGGAGCATATCCGCAGCCATGACGGCGTTGCGCTCTGGCGAGGCGAGCAGGTCGTGGACTGGTACCGGAGCGTAACCCGGCCCGGATAGCGTTACCGCACCGCATCGAGCGGCTAGTTACCAGTCAGCCGAACAAACTTGCATCCATGGTCCGCCGCGCCATCTCAACCTCGAAACGGCGGTCCGGATCAATGCGAATGGCCGTATTGAAGCTTTGTTCGGCATCGTCCCTACGGTCCAGCGCCACCAACGCCCGGCCGCGCAGCAACGCCGCCTCAGCCGTATCCGCCTCATGGCGCAACGCGGCATCAAGCTCGCGCAGGACCGCCTGGAAATCCTCCAGCGCGAACCATGCCCCGGCAAGTGCGAGGCGCGCGGCTGTCCAGTCCGGCCGCAGCATCAGCGCGCGGCGCAGAAAACGGGCGGCCTCAGACATCTCCTGCAAACGGGAAGCGCTCAAAGCCATGAGCCTGTAAAGTCCGGCTGGGGTCGGATCAAGCACGAGAGACGCCCTGCCGGCGGTCCCGACCCGTGCATCCTCGCCGATCTCGAACAGATACTGTGTCACCAATGCCCGGTTCTGAGCCGACACAGGCGCCGCCTTGGCCAGTCGTCCGGCAAGGTTCAGCGCCGCCACGGGCCCGGCGCTTTTCGCCACCAGGACGGTAAGGTGCCCGTGCGCCGGAGCGAATGCCGGCTCGCAGATCAGCGCCCGGCGAAAGCCGCGCATGGCCGCGGGTCCGTCACCGTCGTTATGCGCCAACGCGCCGAGATTGAACCAGATTCTGGGATCCAAGGGGTTGGCCAGAAAGGCGCGTTTCACCTCATCGGGAAGCGTAACGGGCCATTCCATCAGTCGTTCTCCATTTCCCGGTATCTTGGCGCTGGCTGGCAATGTCTTTCGAACCGGCTCCCGTCCGGCGGGTCTCGCTGCGCTCGGTCATCGACACTCCGTCAAGGACCATGCTAACCAGTTCAGAACTCTCGTATCAGCGACCGGCGTCCCGCCGCACTGTGTATCCTACCATCCCGTTCCTTCGAAAGGCTCTTTGATGTCCCCGGTCAAGGACCAGCGCCGAAGGCTCTACCTGCTGATCGAGGAAGCCGACAGGGAATTCGACTCGCGCAGCCTGATCGCCGTGGAAGCGGCGCGGCGCGGCATGGACGTGCTGATTGCCCCTCAATGGACGATCTGGCAGCACGCCAAGACACTTCCCCCGGGTGTGATGCTGTTCAAGGGAAACAATCGTGTTCAAGCGACGAACATGGCCCGGGTCAGGCACGCGGGTCACACCACCGCTTCCATTGAGGAGGAAGTTCTGGGCCTCGCGGACGAGACCGAAATCCGTCACCACTACGCGGACGGCGTTCAAGGACAATGCGATTTGTTCCTGGTCCAGGGCAAGTTTCAGGCCGAGTGCCTGCACCGGCATTTTTGTGGCGTGACCGCTCGCTATCAGATCGTCGGCAATCCGCGTGTTGATCTGATGCGCAAGCCGTTCCGCGACACACTGTGCACCCAGGCCGCCAGCCTGCGTGAACGCCACGGGGAATTCGTCCTTCTTAACACTAATTTCGGCGGCATCAATCCGTCACACGGGGATTGCCTCACTTTCTACAATCGCAGTTGCCAGGTTGGGATGGTCGACCCTGGGCAACCGCAAGACCAGGCAAGATTCGTCGACCGCATGCGCTGGGAACAAGAGAATGCCCGTATGCTCATTGCCTTCGCCAAAGCGTTGCGAACGGCCAAGCCGCAGACCAAAATCATCCTGCGGCCCCACCCCGCCGAGAGCCTGGAGCGCTGGCATCGCTTCCTCGGGCCTAATCCGCCGGTCGAGGTCATCAGGGACGGCGGCCATCTTCCCTGGACCCTGGCGAGTTCGGTCATGGTGCACACCGGCTGCACGACGGGCCTCGAAGCGGCGCTCCTGGACAAGCCGGTCCTCAGCCTCATCCCCGACGACAACCCTTGGCACGGCTCGGCGGTTTCGAATTTCGCCAATCCTACCGCGCGGGTTCTCGACGATGCTTTAGCCCGCATCGTCGGTCATCTTGAGGGCCATTCGGCATCGCTGCTGGACGAGATGAAGCGCCTCGACTACTCCGCCTATCTGGAGCACGACGATACGGCATCGTCCGCCACTCGCGTCGTCGACGCGCTACAGGGCTTGGCGAAAGGAAGACTGGACGACGCCGATCGTTCAATCGAGGGGACTTGGCGCGGCGGCAGAACCGGATTGCTGGATTGGCAGCGGGAGAAATACACAGTCTCGCTGGATCGCGCTCGAAACGCCGTCGCCAAGATGAGCGCCTATCTCGGCGACGAAACCATGCCGGAAGTAACTGAACCCGCCGAGGGCGTCATCCGGATCCGACGAGCTTCAGTCTAACAGTCGTTCCGTGCGTTGCCGTGCATCCCGCCAAACCAACCGGCGCGGAACAGATCTCAATCGGCTCCCCCTCGCCCGCCTCACTCCGCGGCATCCACGACAGTCGGCCCGTCGCCGGCGACGGTGGTGCGGTGCATGACCCGGCGATAGGCCTCGTCGGGCCAGGGATTACCGCGATGCAGGACCACGCGGTTGTCCCACATCACGAGATCCTTCTGGCGCCATTTATGGGCATAGACGAACTCCGGTCGAGTGATCCAGGAGGTCAACTCGTTGATCAGCGCCCGGCTCTTGGGGAAATCCCAGCCCTCGATGAACTGGCAGTGACTGCCGACATAGAACACCTTGCGGCCGGTCACGGGATGGGTGCGGATCAGCGATTGCCGCACCGGCTTGAGGCGTTCCTTGTCCTCGTCGGTGAAGATGTCCCCGACGATCAGAGTGCGCGAGAACACGATCCAATGCTGGCAGACAAGGCCTTCAAGATCCGCCTTGGTTATGCCCGTCGGCGAGCCGGGCCAGGCGTCATAGGCGGCCCGGACATCGGCGAACTCGGTCTCCCCGCCGATCGGCGGCACCTCGCGGCCCGAAAGATGCGAGGCGTTGGCGGGGACCGGCTTGAACGAGCTGTCGGAGTGCCAGAGGCTGTTGCCCCGGTGATAGCGGGATTTCTCGTGATCATGCGGGCGGATTTCGTTGTTCTCGCCGACATTCGAGATCCGCGCGATCTGCGGCAGGATGACCCCGCCATACTGGTCGAAGCCGAGCGAGGTCTCGAGGTTCCCAAAACGGCTGGAGAACGCCACCTGCTGTTCGTCGTTGATGTCCTGATCACGCAGTACCAGCACGCCGTAGCGATGGAAGGCGTCCTGGATCTCCCCGAAATCGGCGTCACTCAAGGGTTGGCGCAAATCGATACCGGTCACTTCGGCGGCGAAACCGGAACCGGGCTTCAGCGCGCGGATTGTCAGGGCCATGATCGCCTCCTCGGCTCTTGGGTGCTCAGTAAATGGTGACGCCGCTGTCGACCGACAGGATCTGCCCGGTCGTGATCTCGGACTCGTCCGATGCAAGATAGACCGCCATGTTGGCGATATGCAGCGGCTGGCCGAAGCCCAGCAGATGCTGTTCCGACAGCTTCTTGATGTCAGGCGACTGTTCCACCAGCTTCTTGACCCGGTCCGACAGGGTGACCGACGGCGCGATCGCGTTCACCCGGATCTTGTCGGGCGCGTATTCCACCGCCATGGAGCGGGTCATCGAGGCGACGCCTCCCTTGGCCGCCGTATAACAGTCCCGCCCCGGCAAGGCCATCAGGGCCACGTTCGAGGCCATGTTGATCACCGATCCGCCGCCCGAGGCCTTGATCGCCGGAATGCCGTGCTTGGAGGAGACAAAGGTGCCGTAGAGATCGAGTTTGATGACCCGCCAGAACTCCTCGTCCGGCGCCTCGGTCACCGGGCCGTCCTGCATCGTCGAGCCGCCGGCATTGTTATGCAGAATGTGCAGCCCGCCGAACTGGGCCACGGTTTCCGCCACCGCCTCCTTGACGCTCTCATGGCTGGTCACATCGGTCTCGATGAATATCGCGTCGCCGCCGCCATTGCCGGCCGCCGCCTTGGCGAGACGGGCGGATTCGGGGCCGCGCGTGCTGTCGATGTCGGTGACGACGACCTTGGCGCCCTCTTCGGCGAAACGGATCGCCGTCGCCCTGCCGATTCCACCGCCAGCCCCGGTGATCAGCGCCACCTTGCCTTCAAGCCTTGCCATGTCCGTGCTCCCACCACGCGATTGCCACGTTCACCCGACAATCTATCACCCGAGAATTGCCGCGGGCAGCAGGGAGCCGACGGCATCGTCGATGTGATCGACGAGACCCGCGATCCTCGACGCTCAGTTCGCGAAGACCACCGGGATCTGCGCCCGATCGAGGATCGCGCGGGTGGCACCGCCGAAGATCATCTGCGTCAGCCGGCTTTGGGTATAGGCGCCCTTGATCATCAGATCGACATTGGCGGACGCCGCGACCTCCATCGCCCGGTCGCCGGGATTGCCCCCAGATGCTCCCGTGCGAAGCTCGGTTTCGATGCCGTGCCCTGCGAGATACTTCTGCAAGGCTGCCGTGTCCGGCCCGGCATGGACCCAGCCGTCGACCCCGATCACGACGACTTTCTTCGCCTGAGAGATCATCGGCATGGCCATCGCCACGACGCGTGCTGTTTCGGTCGCGTGGTTCCAGGCGATGCCGACCGTGTCGCCGAACGGCTTGCTCCAATGTTCCGGGACCAACATGACCGAACGGCCGCCCTCGAAAAGCGCCATTTCGAAGAGCGTCTGCCAGTGCGGATTGTCGGGCGACCGTGCAACCATGGCGATGTCGTGTACCCGGCAGACCTCACCGACCTGACGCCAATTCGAAAGACCGGTCATGTCGACGCTTAGATGGTCGGCGGACAGGCTCGGCTCGCATTTGGCCGCGCGTTCGCGGATGCGTTCGGCGGCGCTCGTCTTCTGCGCTTCGATCTCCTCGTCGAGACCGTCGTAGGACACCACGCCGCCACTCATCGGGTCGACGATCACGGGATCCGGTAATCGTGGATAGAACATCGCCGTGACATGCCCTTCATGACGCGCCGCCAGGACGGCGGCGGCGGCTATCGGAGCGTCACTGGCGGAATCCGACCCAAAGGGAAGAAGAATCTGTTTCATATCGGCCTCCCATCCACGGTCTCGCCACGCCCGCGACCAGGTTCGGCCACGGCTGATCTGGATGTTAGCACCCCGGATGAGCACGTAACAACGAAGCGTTGGATCGCGCTAATTTCTCAATCCGGTCCCGTCGTTCAAGGCCCAGTCGAAGGCGTAACGCACGGTTTTTCCGGCGCGCAGGGACGGCAGCAGGGAGATCCCGCCATAGAGCCGCAAATGCGCGGCCACTTGGCTGAAATCTCCGCCGAAATGCGGCGCGTATCGCCGGTAAAGATCCGAAAGCACCAGATCCTGGCCGTCCAAGCGCACGCCGCGCGGATGATTGACGTAGTCCAAAGCCGCGCCATCCAGCATGCGGTCGACCCGCTCGCCGGTAAACACCCGAGGCTGAAGATTCGGCGAGCCGACCGCCGCGTCGCAGAGCCCGTAATGCAGCCTCGGGTCCTTGAAGATCGGCCACAGGATCCGGCTGCGGATATCGGATAGGCTGACGGGTTGACCCAGGACCGCGACCAGGGGACGTTCGAAAGGCCCGTCGCCGAATGGGCCGAGGCCGAAGGTGATATCCCGGATCGACAGAACCAGATAGCGGCTGATCACGAGGCGCAGAACAAGCGCGTTATAGAGGTTCAGCCAGTAGGCGTATTGCTCGCGCCGGTCGAGGCTGTCGATCGCGAAGCCTGACAAGGTCCGGATATAGTCATCCAGCGCCGTTCGGTCCTCCGCATCCAGATCCCCATAGGCGAACAGATGGACGCCATCGGAGCGTTTCAGGACATAGCGTTCCAACAAGAACGCCAGTGCCGAATGATCAACCTCCCGCATCGAGCCCGGGACATGGCGCTGCCACAATCCGTCCAACGGCGGCGCGCCGCCGGACGTGTCACTCGGCCGCCCGGCGCAGGCGGCGAGACCGGCCGTCCAGGCGCCGGCGGCCATCGATAAAAAGCCCCGCCGATCGACGATCATCGGCGTCTCCCTGTCTGATCCGGAAGCGGCACGGGTCTCCGGAAACGCGCGGGCGGCTAGACGACGCGCATTTCGACGGAACCCAGACCGTCGACCGTGTAAACCGCGTGGTCGCCCGCCTCGGCGAAGCGTGTCGCCAAGGTGGAGCCGCTCATGACCACATCCCCGGCGCGCAGGGAACGCCCCTGAGCCGCTAGAAGCGTCGCGAGATAGGCAAGCGAATTCAGGGGGTTCCCCATCGCCGCCCCAGTCACCGCGGTTTCCGTATTGCCGTTGTATGAGAGGGTGACCGGCGTGGTCGCGAGATCCAGTTTCTTCCACGCTGCCGGCGGCTGTCCGAGGACCATGCCGCCGGACCAGGCATTGTCCGCCACCAGACTGGCCGCATCGAGGTTGGAATAGTCGGCATTGCGGTCCTCGATCAATTCGAAAGCCGGCATCGCGGTGTCGACATAGGGCGTGATGCTTTCACCATCGTAGACGCCGCCCGCCGGCACGTCCTTGCCCATCCGGAAGGCGAGCTCGAACTCGAGCCCCAGCCTGACGAAATCGGAAAGCCGAATGTTGGAAGGCGACTGATGGACGGTCGAAAAGAAGATCGCTCCACCGCAGGGATCGTTCACGCCGACGAGATCGCGAATGGCCTGCGAGGTGAGCGCGATCTTGTAGCCGGCGATCGGGCCCCGGTCGCCGTCCTCCCAGAGTCGGTTCAGCGCCAGTTGGACCCGATAGGCATCGTCAATCGAGGCGACCGCGTTTTCGCCGGAGAGATTTTCGAAACGTGCCCGGTCCGCATGCGCCTGGAACAGGTAGCGTGCGATACGGTCGATGCGATTCGCGGTGGTCATGCGGCTCTCCCCTGCAGATGGACGAAACCTACACCGAATCCGGCGCCAGGGGCCATCACCCTTCGGGTTGATTCGCCGGTGGCCGTGCCGCACAAGGCAGCCGCGATTGACGGCACGAACCGGCCTCCATAATCTTTTTTCCGTCGCAACACGTTTTCGTCGGATCGGGAGATGGCCATGCTGACCCAAGACGAAATCCGAACCTATCGGCAAGACGGCTGGGTGGTTCCGAGGGGCTTCCGGCTTAAGGAATCGGAAATCGCCGCGCTGCAGGCCGCAATGGACAAGGTCCAGACGGACAATCCGGACATCCTTCCCGACCGGCTCTCGAATCCGCATCTCGACGGCGCCGCGCCGTACCACGTGCGGGGCCAGAAGGCGTTTTACGACATCGCGCATGATCCGCGCATTCTGGACATGGCGGAAGCGCTGCTCGGACCGGACGTGATCCTCATGCTGACCCACCTGTTTTGCAAACCGCCCGGAGGACAGCGCGCGGTTCCCTGGCACCAGGACGGCCCGTACTGGCCGATCGAACCGATGGTCTCCTGCACGGTCTGGGTGGCCATAGACAAGGTCGACGAGAGCAACGGCGCCATGCGGGTGATCCCCGGCTCGCACCGGGGCACCTACCGCGACCATCATCTAATCGACAATCCGAAGCTCAGCCTCAACCGCGAGATCGACCTGACGGAATCGGAACTGAACTCGGCGGTGGCCATAGAGCTTGAGGCGGGTCAGGTCTCGCTGCACGACATCGGTCTGATTCACGGATCGTCGGCGAATGTTTCGACACGCCGGCGCGCCGGTCTCGCGATCCGCTACATCCCGGCGACGGCGCATATTCACCGCAATTTGCCGAATGCGTCGGTCGATTGGACCACAATGCCCGTCGAAGTCGTACGCGGCGCGAACCGCAATGCCGGGAACGATTTTGCCGTGGGTGATTTCGGACGGGCCTGGCACTGACACCCTCGACCGGCGCGATCGCGGGATGAGCGCTGGAACCGACTGACTTTGGAAGGATGTGCACGATGCCGGATACAGCGTTTGCCGCCGATGCCGACCCGAAGAACTGGCCGTTCAAGACGCGCCCGCTATCCGACGTAATGGGGGTCGAGATCCTCGGCGTGAAACTGGCCGATGCGGTCGCGCCGGAGATCTTCCCGTCGATCTATCAGGCGTTCCTCAAGCACCAGCTGATCTTTTTCCGCGACGAGGATCTGCCGCCGGAAACCCAGGTCAGGTTCGCCTACGCGTTCGGCGACGTTCAGACCCACGTGATGGACCAGTATCACGGCTATGGGCACCCGGAAATCTACCTGCTGACCAACCTGGACAAGAACGGCAATCCCAGCGGCGCGCACCCGGACAAGGGGACGATGCATTGGCACACCGACGGGTCTTGGCGCGACCGGACCGGTCTGGCCACCATGATGTATGCGGAAACCGTCCCGGATAGCGGCGGTGAGACGCATTTCTGCGACATGTACCGCGCGGTCGACTGGCTCGGCGACGCCTGGCGGGAACGGCTCCAGGGAATGAAGGCGGTCCACAATCTCGCTTTCTCCCGCACAAGGCGGCATGGCGAGGATCCAATGACCGAGGAACAAAAGGCCAAGGTTCCGCCTGTCGCCCACCCGATCCTGCGCACGCATCCGGAGACCGGGCGAACCGCAATCTTCCTCGGAGACCATGCGGAGTATATCGAAGGCATGGACTACGATGAGGGACGCGCGCTGATCGAGGAGTTGAACGTCGCGGCAACGCCGGATCACCTGGTCTACCGGCATAAGTGGGAGCCAGGACAATGTGTCGTCTGGGACAACCGCTCGCTGCTGCACCGCGCGACGGGATACGATACGGCGGGCCAGAAAAGGGTCATGCGCCGCTGCACCATCCTGGGTGACCGGCCGTTCTAGATTTTTCTGGACAGCGCCGGGCTCAATCCGCTCCGGCCGGATGAACGGGAAACAGTCTTTTTCTGCGTCCAGGTCTGGCGCGTGCTGCGGATGCCCCTACATGGAGCCCGGACCGACAAAACGATTTGGAGAGCCGAGACCATGATCAAGGGATTGCATCACAACGCCTACCGCTGCCGCGATTCCGAAGAGACCCGGGCCTTTTACGAGGATTTCCTGGGCCTGAAGCTGGCCGAGGCGTTCGAGATCAAGACCACGAAGACCGGACGGCAGACCGGCGTGCTGCACTCCTTCTACGAAATGGGCGACGGCTCCTTCCTCGCCTTCTTCGAAGCGCCCGACCGGCCTTTCGAGTTCAAGGACCAGCACGATTTCGACCTGCATATCGCGCTGGAAGTCGAATACACCGAACTGGAAGCGATGTTCGCCAAGGGCAAGGCGGCGGGCATCGAGACCCGGGGAATCGCCAACCACGGATTCATTGACTCGATCTATTTCCGCGACCCGAACGGCTATGTCATCGAACTGACCGCCAAGACGGCGGGGCCCGAGGTCATGGCGGAAAAGGCCGAAAACGCCCATGCGGCGCTGGAGGCGTGGCAGTCATCCAAGAAAGCGGCGTGAACCGGACCTGCTATCGTCCGGCCTCGCGCCCGGCTTCCCAGGCGTCCATCGCATCGTCATAGGCGCGCCGGGCCCTTGTGTAGTCTTCCTCCGCTTCCTTGAACGCGGCGCGCGCGCGGTCGACGCGTCCCATGACCAGGGCGTCGATCGCACGCCGGACGACGTACAGAACCCCCAGCGCCGCGCAGGCGACGGCGATGCCCCACAGCCAGTACTTCCAGATCGCCAGGACCGTGACCAGCACCATGATCACGGATGCCAACCCTTCGGCCAGAAGAATGTCGCGCAGGGTCGGCCGTTTCAGCTCGGTCTCGGAAAGCCCGAAATCCCCGGGTCTGGGCGCGGCCGGCGCCTCGGGCGGCCGATCTTCGTTTTCCATGCCGTCAGTCATTGCATCGGTTCCATGGTGGGGACCCTATCCGGCCCTCACCCTTGCGAGAGTAGGCATCCGGCGCGCCGAGGTCGACCGGTAAAACCGCAAATCCGGCACCGCCGCTGGTCCGGCTTTGTGCTAGATAACCTGCGAGCAGCCTTATGAACCCCGGAGCGACGGTGACACCTGCATTCGAATGGCAAGACCTGATCGGGGAAATCGGCGCCGGCCGGTTCGAAACCGACTATTTCGGAAAACAGCCGCTGCACCTGAAGGGCTGCTTCACACCCGCTACCGGGCTCGAAAGCCTGTCGGACTGGAAGAAAGTCCTGGCCGGACAGGCCGTGCGCCGCGAAGGACATCGCGGGCGTGTGGAAATCGACCCGGCCGTCGGTGACGGTCAGCCGGTTTCCGGTGAGCTTGAGGCGTTGCTCGACCAGGGCGGCCCGCTGATCGTTGGCTCCATCAACAAGCTAAACCCGACCGTCGACGCGATCGCCGGCGGCATCGCCCGGGGATTGACGGCCTTTGTCGGGGTTAACGCTTATATCTCGCCGTTCCGAAAGGACGCCTTGGACCTGCATTTCGACGATCATGACGTCATCGTCCTGCAGCTTCATGGGGAGAAGCACTGGACCCTCGGCACCCGCGTCGCCAGAGGTGTCGCAAGCTCCCGGTTCTTCAAGGTCAGCCACGAGGTTCTTCGGGCCGATGCGATCGAGAATGATAGCTTTCGCACGCTTGAGATGAAGGCCGGCGACCTGCTGTATCTGCCCCGGGGCCTGTTTCACCGGGCGACCGCGAGCCGGGAGACTTCGATCCATCTTTCCTTCGGCATCCGGCGCCCGACCGGGCTCGATTTTCTGGATCTGGTCATGCAGCGCCTGATCGCGGAACCCGCCACACGCGAGTATGTGCCGAGGCTGGATCCGGCGTCCGGCGACACCGACCTCGGCGCCTATCTCGACGCGATGCGCGACCGCCTTGTCGCGGCAGCGAACGATCCCGAAACGCGCGACGAGTTCCTGGAACAGTACCGCTCGAAATTCAACGGCGTCACCGACGGCCGCTGAACCGTCCGCTCAAGCCGACACCGTGTGACGGGAGACCACGTATCCGGCGAGCCCGTCCCAGTCAGCTTCGAAGCCTAGTCCCGGCGCCTCGCCCAATTGCAATGTCGGGTTGGTGGAGTCGAAGAGCGCATGCGGCCGGACCGCGAAATCAATGAACGCGGTTTCGACCAAGGTGGGCTCGGCCCGCGAGGCGGCGAGATGCGCCGTCGCATGGTAGCCCGGCCCCCAATAGAAGCAGTGCGGCACCACCCGCACCGGATAGGCTTGAGCCAGGGCGAAAATCCGCCGCATTCCGGAGATTCCGCCGCATTTGATGACGCTGGGCTGAATGTTATCCACCGCGCCGGCCTCGAACGCGGCCTTGAAGTCATGCAGGGTCGTCATGTTCTCGCCTGCGGAGATCGGCACGCCGACGGCCCGGACCTCCGCGATGGCGTGGTAAGCCTCCGGCGGCCAGACGGGCTCCTCGAGCCAGCCGAAATCGTCATCGAGAATTTCCCGGGCGATCGCCTTGGCCTCGCCGATGGTCCAGGGACAGTTCACATCAAGGCAGATCCGGTCCGCCGGCTCCACCGCCTTCCGCGCCGCGCGAAAGGCCGGAACCGTCGTTTCATGCAGTTTGATCGTCGTGAAACCATAGCCCCGCGCGCGGGCGACATTCGCCGCCACCGCATCGCAGTCCCCGCCATAGCGCATCATGCTGGCATAGCGCGTCAACTCCCCGCTGTCGCCGCCGAGCAGCCGGAACAGCGGCATCCCGGCCCTCTTGCCGGCCAGGTCCCAGAGCGCAATATCCACCGCCGAGAGCGCATACATCATCGGCCCCGCCCGGCCGAGCCCGTGCAACGGCCGCTCCAACTGGTCCATCAGCTTGGCGATCGACCGCGGATCCTTGCCGATCAGCATCGGCCCCAGCACCTCGTTCAGCACCGCGAGCGACCCGGGCGCCATGGCGTGGCCAAAAGCCTCGCCCCAGCCTTCGAGCCCGTCCGAGGTCTCGATGCGGATCATCACGCTCTCCATCTTCAGCCATGCCGAGAGCGCCGGGCGCATCCCGTGACGCGGCCCTCCGGTCTCGAACGGCAAGGAGACGCGAATGGTCTCGACCTTGGTGATGGTGGTCATCGGTTTCTCCGGCGGCAGGTGAAAAGGTCGGGCGAAGTGTGCCGGGCGTCGGGCGGGGGCGGCAAGGGAAACCGTCGCCCGCGGCCGCGCTACCGGCGCGTCTTCACATGGGCGGTCGCTTCGGGTATCAGTGACGCCAAGCGACCCCGTAGCTCAGTAGGATAGAGCGACAGATTCCTAATAATTTTATCTCTCTTATGTTATTGATATCATTATGAAAATTGGATGATTTTTTAAAAGTAAATGAATTGTAAATTTCATTTCTGAACCGATTTTGAAAAAAAATCTCCTCCATATTCCCAAAATAGACCGTTCAGGATATGAAGGTGGTGA